>NZ_JBEAAJ010000016.1:0-203243 GCF_040446465.1 Streptomyces sp. RG80
GCCGTCGACACTCCGCCAACGGCCACCTCAGCCCCAACGAATACGAACACCGACACCACACGGCTAAGCTCACGCTCGCCGCGTGATCAACGAAGCGTGTCCACCATCACGGGGGAAGGCCCGCCGTCGAAGCTGGATCCGTTCACGCCGTTCATCGACGAGATCCTGCTCATTGATCTCGATGCGACCAGGGAGCAGCGTCACGCCGTCACCCCGGATCTACCACGGTCTTATCGGCGAACACTCCTCGTCCGAGGCGTTGCGTTGACCACTTGAACCCGCACCGATGAGAGGGCACAAGCGTCCTGCGAGCAACTGCGTGGTCCGACCAGGGGCTGAGAGTCCGGTGCTCATGCCTTGCTCGCGACCACCATGTAGTTCTCGGCCCCAAGATCGAACGTGCTCAGTTCCGTCTGGAGTCCGACCCGGCCCAGCTCGACTTCGAGTTCCTCGTACCGGTAGGGCCAGCAGGACAGTACTTCCGAGCGGACAAGAACCAACCCGGTCGCTTCAACTTGCGCGATCGCAATCTCGATATGGTGCTCCTCCTCCCAATGCGGCGCAATCTCCCAGCGGTAGACCACGACGGCATCGCGACCGTTCCGCCGGACGAGTCGGTCACTGATCTCGAGCCGGGAACCTCTGGCCCGCACAAGTTCCCAAGTGCGGGATGTGAGTACCAGGCGCCCGCCGGGGCGCAGAAGCCGTGCCATCGACTCCAGGGCAGCACCTCTGCCTGTCGCGCCCGTGGCATGGTGAAGCGAGTTGCCGACGCAGAACACCATGTCGAACGTGTTGTCCTGGAAATGGTCGGGCAACTCTTCCCAGTTCGCCCGTACGGCCCGGACGGATACCCCGAACTCCTTGGACAACTCCGCAGTCCGACGAACCATCGCCTCGCTGGCGTCAGTTGCGACAACCTGCATGCCACGACCGGCGATGCCAACCGCCAACTGTCCGGTTCCGCACGAACAGTCGAGGACGTGAGCGTTCGGCGGCAGGAGGTTTAGGACGTCGTCGAACGACGCAGCGAACTCGGATGGAGGCAACTTTGCATCCGAGATGAGCCATTCGTACACCTCGGCAAGCACGTCATAACCTGTCACCAGCACTACCTCCGTCACGCGGCAGACTCGCGGTAAAACACCAGTCCATCAGCGGAGCAAGCCGGGCACCAATGGCTTTCGCGAGGCTGGGTTTGTGCGGTCAACGGTGGATCTTGAAAGTGGAGTGACACCTGGTGACAGACGTGACTGTGTCGGCTGAGGCCGTGGAGGAAGCCAAGCCGGCGGGATTGAAGCCGGATGCTCTGGGAGACCAGTTGATCAGCCAGCTGGTCGACCAGGCGAGGCCGACGGGATCAAGCTGACCGGCGAGGGCGGGCTGTTGCAGCGGCCGACCAAGCGGATCCTTGAGTCGGACCTTGAGGGCGAGATCACCGATCACCTCGGACAGGAGAAGCACGAGAAGACGACCCCGGGCAACACCCGCAACGGCGCCCGCTCGAAGGCGGTGTTGACCGAGGTCAAGAAGCGGCAGCGTCGGCTGGATCAAACCCACACCTTCGTACGGGACTTCGCTCAGATGCTCGCCCGGCGCACCGGTCCCGACCTGCCGACCTGGATCAGCACCGCCCGCCGCGCGCAGCTGCCGGGGATGACCGGCTTCTCACGGACTCACCACTGACCTCGAAGCCGTGATCGCCGGACTCACCGTCCACTGGAGCTCCGGCGGCACGGAGGGTGCCGTGAACCGCATCAAGAAGATCAAGAGGCAGCTCTACGGCCGTGCCGGATTCGAACTCCTCCGCAATATGATCCTATTGCAATAGCGTCTCACCACAGACTCTGCAGCCAACCCTGGTCACGCCAGCGACTGTGACGGGCTGAGAAGATCACCGCGAGGCAACAGATTCCGTCGAGACCGCGAAGGGACAGGGATGTCGGGGAGACTGCCCATAGATCGGGCCCAGGAGCGACTTCGACATGAGCTGAGCCGTGGACAGCAGCCCCTCGCCGAACTGGACTTGGACGAGGTGTGGCTGCGGTTCGTGCGCTTCGGCTCACAACGCTTCGACACCGCGAACACACCCGACGCAGATGGCCTGCTCTGCCAGTACGGGACCCACACCTTCGATGGCCCGCCTGCCTTCACGCTGGACTTTGCCCGGCAGCTCGAGGTCAACGACGCTTCCGGCGAGCATGATCACTACATCCAGCTCCACTGCGAACTTCGGTACGAACCCGTCCTTCAACTACGGGCATTGGGGCACTTCGAGTCCTGGTTCTTCCATGACATGGACGAGGAACTCGACGGCTGGGCCGACGGCCTTGGGCTTCACGAATTCTGGACGATCGTCCGCAACTTCCACCTCACGGAAATCAGGGTCTACCAGGAACATGTGTGATCACAGCCGCGCATCGGCCTGCCCCGTAACGCTCAGCAACTACTCCACAAGATCTGTGCCAGAGCCCGATGAACGACGTCACACCCACCCGGGTCGGCCGAAGCGCTGCCTTTGGCGTGTGCAGCGTGGCAGCGTGATGGCTCGTCCCCAAGGGAATCGGCGGCGGCCGGGGGCTGCTCAACGGCGTGGGACCTCCACCGTTTCGGCGGTGACCGCAGGGTGGCATCGGCCTGCTCCTCGTCGGTCCCGCCGCGACGGTGGGTGAGCATCCAGACGGTGGCGAGCAGAGCGGTGGAAGAGAGGGCAGGCGTAGGCGCCACGTGTCTGATCCGGCGCTGTCCGCGGTGTGCGCGACGGGGTTTGGGCAGAGCCAGGCGGGCGAGCAGCCTGCCGAGGGCCAGACCGGAGATCAGCAGTGCTCAGGCGTTGCGCACAGTGAAGTGACTGGACACCGGCGATTGGACCGCCAAGGCAGCGCCCTGGAAGCGAGCCGTCGATGATGTGCGACGAGACCATGCGCCCCGTTGGTCCGACAGATTCGAGGGCCCCGGGTTTCGCAGGTCGGGAGCTCGGGGAGTTCCCGACCTGCGGGGCCCTGGAACCTGCTAGGGGCGGACGTCGTACCGGTCGAGGTTCATCACCTTGTCCCAGGCGGCGACGAAGTCCCGTACGAACTTCGCCTTGGCGTCATGGGAGGCGTAGACCTCGCTGAGGGCGCGGAGTTGGGAGTGCGAGCCGAAGACGAGGTCGACGGCGGTCGCCGTCCATTTCACCTCGCCGGTGTCTCGGTCCCGGCCTTCGTACACGTTCTCGTCCGTGACCGAGGTGGACCACTGCGTGCGCATGTCGAGGAGGTTGATGAAGAAGTCGTTGGTCAGGGTCTGGAGCCGGTCGGTGAGAGCGCCGTGTGCGGAGCCCTTGTAACCGGTGTCGAGCGCCCGCATGCCGCCGATCAGGACGGTCATTTCGGGTGCGGTGAGGTTGAGCATGTTCGCGCGGTCGAGCATGAGCGTCTCGGGGGAGAGCTTCTCGCCCGCCCTGAGGTAGTTGCGGAACGCGTCCGCCTTGGGTTCGAGTACGGCGAAGGACTCCACGTCGGTCTGTTCCTGCGTGGCGTCCGTGCGCCCCGGTGTGAAGGGGACGGTCACCTGATGCCCGGCGTCGGACGCGGCCTTCTCGACGGCCGCGCAGCCGCCCAGGACGATCAGGTCGGCGAGGGAGACCTGCGTGCCGCCGGTCTGTGAGTTGTTGAAGTCCTGCTGGATCTGCTCGAGTGCGCGTACCGTGTCGGTCACTTCGGGGAGGTCGTTGGCCTCCCAGTCCTTCTGCGGTGCGAGCCGGATGCGTGCCCCGTTGGCGCCGCCGCGCTTGTCGGTGCCGCGGAAGCTGGCGGCCGAGGCCCAGGCGGTGGTGACGAGCTGGGAGACGGACCGGCCGGAGGCGAGGATGGTTGTCTTGAGGGCGGCGATGTCCGTGTCGTTGATCAGGTCGTGGTCGATGGGGGGAACGGGGTCCTGCCACAGCTGCGGCTCGGGAATCCAGGGTCCGAGGTAGCGCGAACGGGGGCCCATGTCGCGGTGCAGGAGTTTGAACCACGCCTTGGCGAAGGCCAGCGCGAACTGGTCCGGGTTCTCGTGGAAGCGCTGGGCGATCGGTCCGTAGACCGGATCCATCTTCAGTGAGAGGTCCGTCGTCAGCATGATCGGGGCGTGCCGCTTGGACGGATCATGGGCGTCGGGGACCTTGTCCCGGGCGGAGGGGTCGGTGGGAGTCCACTGGTGGGCACCGGCCGGGCTCGTGGTGAGTTCCCAGTCGTAGCCGAACAGATTGTCCAGGTAGCCGTTGTCCCACTTCGTGGGCTCGTACGTCCATGCCCCTTCGAGTCCGCTCGTCAGGGCGTCGCCGCCGACTCCGCTGCCGTGGGTGTTGTGCCAGCCCAGGCCCTGCTGCTCGACGGGGGCGGCCTCGGGCTCGGGTCCGACGTGGCTGGGGTCGACCGCCCCATGACACTTGCCGAAGGTGTGGCCGCCGGCGATGAGCGCCACGGTCTCCTCGTCGTTCATCGCCATCCGCGCGAACGTCTCACGGATGTCCCGGGCGGCGGCGAGCGGGTCCGGGGTGCTGTTGGGGCCTTCGGGGTTGACGTAGATCAGCCCCATCTGTACGGCGCCGAAGGGGCCGGTGAGTTCCCGGTCCCCGCTGTAGCGTTCGTCCCCGAGCCAGGTGTCCTCGGGCCCCCAGAAGATCTCCTCCGGTTCCCACTGGTCCTCGCGCCCGAAGCCGAATCCGAACGTCTTGAACCCCATGGACTCCATGGCGCAGTCGCCGGCGAAGACGAGCAGGTCCGCCCAGGAGATCTGCTGCCCGTACTTCTGCTTGACCGGCCACAGCAGACGGCGCGCCTTGTCCAGGCTCGCGTTGTCCGGCCAGCTGTTCAGCGGAGCGAACCGCTGGGCGCCGGCACCGCCACCGCCGCGGCCGTCCGCGATGCGGTACGTTCCCGCGGAGTGCCAGCTCATACGGATGAAGAGCGGACCGTAGTGACCGTAGTCGGCGGGCCACCAGTCCTGCGATGTGGTCATCACTTCGAAGACGTCGCGCTTGAGCGCTTCCACGTCGAGGGTCGCGAACTCCTTGGCGTAGTCGAAGTCCTCGTCCATCGGGTTCGAACGCGCGGAATGCTGATGGAGGACCTGAAGGTCCAGCTGATCGGGCCACCAGTCGCGGTTGGTCCGGGGGCGATGCGCGGTGGGGGTGGGGGAGGGGATCGCCGGGTTCTCGCTCTCGCTGCCTGGCATGCGCGCAACCTGCTTCCTGGTCGGGTGCGTCCTGTTGCTGTTTGTTCCTCCTGACGTTGTTCGCTTTACCGGAATGGGGCAATCCGACACGCACGCGGAGGGAGCCATGGCGCTCACAGGAGGGAAATCTCGGCCCGTGCCGCGTGTCGGCCCGCTGCGGCTCGCTGTCTGAACGGGAGCGGCGACAGGCAACGGCAAACTCGCGCTGCGGCCGGGGGAGCAGCATGAAGCAGGTTCGGGAAGGAGGCGGCCTCTTGCCGCATGCACGTGACGTCACCGACTGCAGCAGGCAGCCCGGCCCTTGCCGACGCGGGCGTACGAGGTGCGGTTGACGTCCTGTGCCAGCCCCTGCCGAGCCGTTCCGTGCTGATCTGGGGGCGGTGTGAACGGTGTCGGTCAGGGGGCTTGTCGGCCGTCAGGCGCGGTGAGTGCGAGGATCAAGGAGTTTCCGCCTGGAGGCGCAGGCCTGCCAGGGTCAGTTCCAGTGCGGCGAGGAACTGGTCCCTGTCATCGTGCTCGGCGAACTCGTCGGCGATCTCGTGCACGAAGGGGAATTGCGCGGCATCCAGCCTGCGCCAGGACTCGGCGTAGCGGCTGAGGTACTCCACGCGGTTCACCTCGCCGTCGAGCAGTTCCTGCGGGAGTTCCGCGCCGAGGTCGGCGGCTGTGCCGACCACGACGCCCACGATCGCTGAGACGGCGTGGAAGCGCTGCCGCGGTGTGAGGTCGAGGCGCTGGGTCTGCTGGCCGAGCCTCTCGTACAGCCGCAGTGAGTGGCCTTGGACATCGGTGTTGCGCATGAAGTAGGCCGACAGCCATGGCCGGTCGATCATCGCGTCGAAGAGGGTGATGGCCATCTCGCGCAGATCGGCGATCGGGTCGTCGCTGTGCGGCTGTTCTTCGACGGCGGTCAGGATGGCGCCGACCGCGTGGTCGGTGGCGCGGTCGAACAGTTCGTCCTTGTTGGAGACGTACCAGTAGATGGTCCCGACGCCCGTGCCGAGCCGGGTGGCGAGGGCGCGGAAGGTCAGGGCCGACGCGCCCGCCTCGTCGAGCAGGGCCACGGCTGCGGTGAGGACGGCCTCCATGGAGTGCGAGGCACGTTGGCGGCCTCGGGGCGAGGTCTCGGTGGCGGTACGTGGTCGCGGGCGTGGCATGCAGCCATCCAATCACAGACTTGCGCTTTCATCGAACGGCGTTCTACTGTCGAACGTCGTTCCAGTATCGAACGTCGTTCGTTAATCGAATCCCGTTCTCACGCTTCCGCTCTCACGCTTCCGCTCTCACGCATCCCGTTCCCACGCCGCGCGTCCTTGCGACGACCGGCAACGTTCCGACAGGAGGCCGGCCATGACCGCGACCACCACCACCGAGTCAGATTCGACCCGTACCTACTCATCCCTGCGCACGGCCTGGATTCCGCTGACCGCGCTCTGCCTGGCCTTCTTCGTCGAGATGGTCGACAACACCCTGCTCTCCATCGCGCTGCCGACCATCGGCCGTGACCTCGGCAGCGGCACCACCGCCCTCCAGTGGGTCACCGGCGCCTACTCGCTCACGTTCGGCGGTCTCCTGCTGACGGCCGGCTCCCTGGCCGACCGAGTCGGACGCCGACGCGTGCTGCTGATCGGCCTCGCCGTGTTCGGCCTGCTGAGCCTGTGCGTCATCGCCGTCGACTCCGCCGGGCAGCTCATAGCCCTGCGCGCCGGACTCGGCATCGCCGCCGCAGCCATGGCACCCATCACCAACTCGCTCGTCTTCAGACTGTTCGACGAACAGGCGCTGCGGATGCGCGCGATGACCCTGATGATCGTCGTCGGCATGTCCGGGTTCGTGCTCGGCCCGCTGCTGGGCGGTACGGCGCTCGCCCACGTGAGCTGGCAGTGGCTCCTGCTGATCAACGCGCCGATCGCCCTGATCGCCGGCATCGGAGTGCGGCTCGGAGTCGCCGGCGACCGTCCTCAGGACCTGACGAACGACAAGCTCGACCTGCCGGGCGCCGCCCTGAGCGTCCTCGCCATCGGCCTGGCCTGCTACGCGCTGACCAGCGGCGTCGAGCACGGCTGGCTCTCCACGATCACGCTCGCGTCGATCGGCGGAGCCGTGGCCGCGGGCATCGGGTTCGTACGGCACGAGCGCCACAGCGCGGCGCCCATGCTGGACCTCACCATCTTCTCCAGCGGGACCGTCCGCGGCGCCGCCATCGCCCAGATCGGTACGTCCATCGCGATGGCCGGCGTGATGTTCGGGCTCATCCTCCATTTCCAGTACGCCTACGGATGGAGCCCCGTGCGGGCCGGCCTGGCGAACCTGCCGATCATCGTGACGATGATCGTCGCGACCCCCCTGTCGGAAGGGCTCGCCAAGAAGTTCGGCCACCGCATCGCCTGTCTGGTCGGCGCGGTCTGCCTGGCCGGTGCGCTCGCCGGGCTCGCCTGGGGCATCGACCGCGGGTACGCCGCCATCGCCGTCTCCATGGTCGTGATGACCATCGGGCTGCGCACCGTCATGACGATCTGCGCCATCGCCCTGGTCGACGCGATGCCCGAGAACCGCACCTCGATCGGCGCGGCGCTCAACGACACCGCCCAGGAAGTCGGCACCAGCGTCGGCACCGCCGTCGTCGGCACCTTGATCGCGGCACTGGTCACCACCCAGCTGCCTGCGGGCGCCTGGAGCAGCGGCCTCGTGCAGTCCTTCTTCCACGGTGAGCGGATCATCTACGGCGTCCTGGCCGTGCTCGTCGGTCTGATCGCGGCAGGCGGCGCACTTACCCTCACCGACTCGCACACGGTCGAGGAGCCGGCCTGAGGCATCCGGGCCGGGGCCGGACGGCCCTGCACGGCGACGAAAGAGCGCCTGCGGGCAGGAGCCGGCCGCACGTCACCGACCGGGAACTCGCGCCACGCGCAAGTCCGGCGGGGAGGGGTCCGTGCCCGCTTTTGGGAGTAATGGCGTTCGATGTGCCAATCGTCGCCCTGCGCTGAAACGCACGGCTGTCAGCTTGAGGGGCAGGCGGACTGGGTGTCGATGCGGATGCCGCTCACCCTGAAGTCGTCGTTGAAGTGGTAGGTGCTGTTCGGGGGCAGGCACCGGTAGTAGGTCACGCTGTACTTGTCGTGGACGCGCAGGTAGACCCGGTCGTCGTTGCGGGTGTTCCTGACGTAGTTGGCGCCGTAGCTCTTGGATCCGAGGTCCTGGTAGGAGCTGGTGACGTCCTGGTACGCGGCCGTGGGCTTGCTGTTGTTCCAGTCACTGTCGGTCAGGTAGAAGCAGACGCGGGGCCAGCCGCAACCGTTGTAGTCGCCGGCCGAGGCGGTGGGGGCCGTGGCCAGCCCGGCGGTGGCGAGCGCGGCGGCCGCTGTCGCCATGACCGCCATCCGCTTGGTCATCTTCACTCCAACGCGCACAACGAATCAGCTCCCCGTTTCTGTCCCAGTGGGTATGTGCCGGTTGGGCAAGCCTGACTGTCTCCTGGACGAAGGTGCTGGGGTACCTGCAACTGTTCAGGTTGCGTCGGGCAGAGTGGCGCAAGTGCGGTATAGGCGACTGCCGAGACACCCATGACACCCGGAACCGGCCTTACCCGCCACCAAGTCCTCGACGCCCTCCAGGACCTCCTGAAGTGTTGGACCGGCACCATCTGCCAGTAGCCCCTGCCCAGCGGTTACTCAAGACCAAGATCGAGAAAGACCCAAGGGAGTCCTTTAGGCGGGTGACGGGAGATGCGAAGAGCGTCGACCCGGTCGGCTCTTGGAGAACCGTTGTATGAGCCCGGACCTCGGTCAGAACCTGCTACTGAAGGCGGCATGCCAGGCCGTCGGCCTGGTCAACCTGTTGCCCCTCTGGACGAGAACTTGGTGTTCAGTTCTTCGAGATAGCGGTCGACGACCTCACTGCTGGCCAATTCATCGAGGGGCTCACCGACGATGCGACCAGCGAGCTCGATGGCAATGTGTCGTAGACCCTCGGTCAACTCGGCAGCCGCAAGAGTTCGGTCTACCTCGAGCTGAGCCTGCGCATCCGCGATCAAGGCATCGCGCTGCCGCGCGCCTTCTTCACGGGCTGTTGCAATGATCGCTGCGCCCTGTTCCAGGGCCTCCTGCCGGAGGTGAGCCAGCTCTCGGCGGGCTTCGGCGAGTTCGCTCTGGTACTCGTTATGAAGGCGCTGAGCTTTGAGCCGAGTCTCTTCAGCTCGTTCGATCGTTCCCTCAATGGCGTCCGTGCGCTCTGCAAGGACTCTCACGAGACGCGGAAGAAGAACCTTCGCGAAGAGGACAAAAACTAAGGCGAAGCAGAGAACTGCGACGATGAGGTCGGGCACCTTTGGTTCGAGAGGTCCGATGTTCATGTTCGGCAACGTACTAGACAGCGGGGGCCCCGCTGCAAGGGGGCGTAGGACTTCGCGTTGCACAGGGACCCTCCATCGCGCGGCGCACACACGGCAGTTGGGAGCCGACCTGCCATTCGGCAGGGAAGCTTGGCCTTTATCTTCCGGATAGGCAGGGTCGGTCGTGGAATGCGGTGCCGGGGTGCCCTTATGTCCTTCGTGCCGGACCTACGACGCGCTCGCCGCATCCCGCCCGGCCCGGCCCGCATGACGGAACTGCACCGTCAGGGGCGACAGCCCTGAGCGCGTTCGCCCTCTGTAGCGCCGCGTGCGGCGCGGCCCTGACATCGCGCTGCTGGTGGCGGCCCGACGGCCCAGGGCATGGCCGCCGGCTTCATGGCCCCGGAGAACTCAGCTCAACATCCTGTTACGGGAGTTGGTACGCCAGCAGGAAGGGCAAGAACCGCCACATTTCGGCCTGCGTGATCGACGCCCAGAGCGACAAGACCTCCACCTCCGTCCCCGCCAGGACACAGGGCATCGGCGCAGGCAAAAGGATCGTGGGCAGCAAGCGCAGTATCATCATGGCCCCGCACGGACCGGCCACCGAACTGCCTGCCTGCCGTACGTCACCGTCCTACCGGCTACAAAAGTTCCTTGTGTCATTCCGGGGAACTCATGCTGATGCCCAAGCCGTCATGCCGGTTCCGGGGTGAAGGAATGTAGCTCGTCGGCTCCGGCGTACACGACGCCGTAGCTGCTCTCGGGCACCTCGTTCCAGGCACCCGGCAGATCGCCAAGGGGCTCGGAGACAACGAGGCGGGTTGCGTCGGACACTTCCTGCAGGAACGTCAAATCCGGGTGCAGCTTGCGCAGTGTGTCCACGCGCGTGCTGTAGAACAACGACCGGGAAGCGCCCTGGGTCGAGTAACGGAAGGCCCACAGGCGTTCGCCGTCGGTCACGGCGATCGTCATCTGGAGCGGGAACTCCACACCGTGGTCACGGCCGTTGCGCTCCACCACTCCCACCATCCGGGCCACGGCGCCTGGCGGGTCCTGGTCCAGGCCGAAGGTGACGGCCAGGTAGAACATCATCTCTGAGTCCGTTGTTCCTTCGATGTCGTCGTACAGCCCAGGGTCGACGAGCAGGGCCAGATCGCGGCGCATGAGGTGGAAACCCGTGATGGCACCGTTGTGCATCCACATCCAGCGGCCGTGCCGGAACGGGTGGCAATTCGTCTGCTGCACCGCCGTGCCGGTCGACGCCCGTATATGGGCGAAGAACAACGGGGAGCGGACATGATCCGCGATCTCCCTCAGGTTGCGGTTGTTCCAGGCGGGCCCGATCTCCTTGAGCAGGGCCGGCGTGTCGAGGCTCTCCTGCGAATACCATCCGACGCCGAAACCGTCACCGTTGGTCGTCTCGACACCCAGCCTGGAGTGGAGGCTCTGGTCGATCAACGAATGGGCCGGTTTGTAGAGGATGGTGTCGAGCAGCAGCGGTGTACCCGAGTAGGCGAGCCATCGGCACATGAGCGATCACCTGTGTCCACCTGCACTAGCGGGAATCACCTTGATGTCCCGCCCGCGGCTTCCGGAGTCTTCGAGCGCGCTGACGCCGGCCTGACGCTTCCCCGCTCTGAAAGCAACGTCGTAGCCGCTGGTCGGGTGACTCTTATCCGGCTAGTGCCATTTTCACCTCTCTCGCCGCGCACCGCCATGCGGACGCAGATCGCACAGCCATCGCTCCGAGCGCGAGGTGATGGAACGGGCCGAGCTCTGTGTGGCTCCACCGGGATCGTGTGTGAATGTGGTGCGGCGTGACGGCTGTGAGCCACCACTCGGGCTCGGCACACCGATCATGATGTGACCGAGGCGCGGCTGGTCGCCCCGGCCGCCGGCGGCAGCATTCTCGCGGAGTGATGGGCCTCAACCAGCAGGTCGCCGAACTCGTCAAGGCCATCGAGGCCCGGTTTGGAAGACCAGCGGCAACCTGCGGCGCCCGCAGCGCTACAACCACCGCCTTCAGCGCGTCTCCTGTACCTCGGCGTTGTTCAGCATCTGACACTCCGAGGACTCACGCCGGTTCTACGACCGCAAACGCGCCGAGGGCAAGCGTCACACCCACGCCGTTTTCGCCCTTGCCCGCCGCCGCGTCGACGTCCGCTGGGCACTCCTACGCGACGGGCGGTGCTACGAGATCGCTCCAGGATCTGCGGGTGAGCGAGCGGTCGGTGGAACGCTGGCGGCGTGCCTGGCGGGAGGGCGGAATGGCAGCCCTCGCCTCCTCGGGGCCGCCGAAACTGCCCAAGCTGTCCGATGGCCAGGTCGCTGTACTGGAACAGGAATTGGCGCCGGGGCCGGCCACGCATGGCTGGGAGGTCCAGCGCTGGACCCTGGCCCGGATCAGAGAGCTGATCGCCAGGAAGTTCCGATCCGGACTGCTTGTCGGCGGCGGTGTGGCGGCTGATGCACCGGCACGGTTGGTCCTGGCAGTCGTCGGCCCTCCGGGCACTTGAGTGTGACGAGCAGGCGGAGGGCCTGTGGAAGAAGGACGTGCGGTCGCAGGCGGAATAACCGCGGTGGCGCTGGGGGGCATACATCCTCTTCGAGGACGAGGCCGGGTTCTCGATGACACCGCCGCGCGCTCGTACCTCGGGCCGGCGTGGGCGCACGCCGGTGGTGCGGGTGCGGGGCCGCCCCTGTGGCCGCTGGTCGATCGCGGCGATGCGCCGTTACAAGCCGGGCGAGACTTCCCGGCTGATCTACCGGTCGCGGCGCCACCGCAAGCATCGGGGCGGCGTGGTCAACCCGCTTGGGCGCCAGATCAGTTGGCGATGGTGTCGGTGCTGCAGTTCGTGGACGGCCTGTCGGACCGCCGGTCAGCCGCTGCGCGCAGCGTCCTGACCGGCACAGTCGCTTGCGTCTTTCGTGATAGGGCCACGTTCAGTGTACGCCGACACCATCCGACACGGGACGGAGCGTCGGCGTCCTCGCGTCGGCTGCGGAACCCCCGCCGGCGATGAAACCCCGGCTCCACCCTGCACCACCAACATCACCAGACTCCAAGCCAACATCCCCGATTCCTGGCCCTGTTGAGACTCGCGTCGCCCGGATCCACTGACCGGTGCGTTCAGTTCTCGGGGTTGATCTTCGAGGACAGAGCGAACAGCGCTGCCGCCGACACGATGAGACCTCCGGCCAGTTCTTCGTATCCCTGGAAGTAGGCGATGGGGATGGCGATGGCGCAGGCTGTTCCGACCAGGACGATGACGCGTCCGATGAGTCGCCGGAGTCTGCCCGGCTGCGGAGGGTATTGGGCGTTCGGCGGGCTTCCCCAGTAGGGAAAGGGTCCCGGCCTGGGTTTCCAGCCCTCGTCCAGGAGTCGCACGAACTCCGGGTGGTGGCGGGCGTAGCCCAGACGGTGGGGTGCCAGGCGCCGCCAGGGCAGCCCACTACGCCTGATGGCGAGCCAGGTGAGTCCCGGCAGGCAAGCCACGGCTGCCCAGATCCCTGCGACCGTCCGCTCTCCGGCTGAAGCCGGCAGAATGCCGAGGAGTCGGTCCAGTTGGCCGCTGGCTGCGTAGGCGATCAGCGCGGCTATGGAGAGCACCGCCGCGGTCTGCTCGATCTGATGTCCGGTGTGGCAGCGGGCGCAGCGTGGCACAAGTACGACTTCCCGGCGCCACGTGGTGCGCAGGACAACGATCCACGGGGTCATGGTCGTGTCGGCGTCCTGGTGCAGCCCCAGGACACGGTCGTGCCACGACGCCGGTGTGGCTTTCCCGCAGAACCAGCACTCCCGCACGACGATGTTCCTCTCCCTCTACGGCCAGTCCTGCTGGTGAGGATCGTATCGACGTCAGTCCAGGACCGGTCCCGCACAGCCGGAACGGCCCATCGCCCGTGGTCGGTTCAGATGCGGGCATGGACCGAAGACCGTATCCGAGCGACGGGACCTGCTCGTACCAACGTGGCCCGTTGTCCTGACCAGGCGAAATAGATGGATCAGGTGAGGTTGCGCAGACTCGGGGAAGAAGGTGCGGCAACCGACAGGAGGTTGTTGTGAACGGTGGAGACCTGGAACTGGGCGAGTTGCTGGCCGCTGCGGAAGCGGCCCCGCCCGGTGAGTCCGTCGATGTCGTGGCACACGACCTGCAGAAGCGGTTCGGTGCCGAGAGCGTGTCGTTCTTGTTTGTCGACCTCATCGGCCAGCGGCTGGTACGCCTCGCCGCGGCCGGCGATGAGCCCGCCGACCCTGGCGAGCCGATTGACCTGCAGGGCAGCGTCTACGACAGCGTTCTGCAGAGCCAGCGCCAGCATGTGGGTCCGGACGGCCAGGGCGGAGAGCGCGTCATCACGCCGGTCACCAACCGCGGCGACTGCATCGGCGTCCTGGAGTTGACCCTGCAGTCCGCGGACGACACGGTGCTGCGACAGGTCCGCGACGCGGCCCACGCACTGGCCTACATCATCGTCACGGACCGGCGCTTCACCGACCTTTATCACCTGGGCCGGCGCACCACCGAGACCAGCCTGGCCGCGGAGATCCAGCACCAACTCCTGCCCTCGGCCCCCTGCTGCGAGGCCGCCCAGTTCACTCTGGCCGCCGGGCTGGTCCCGGCGGACGACATCGGTGGCGACACCTACGACTACACCCTCGACCGCGACACCCTGCACCTGTCGATCACCGATGCGATGGGCCACGACACGAACTCCGCGCTGCTGGCCACCCTGTTGGTCGGCGCGCTGCGGCGTGCCCGCCGCAGCGGTTGCGACGCCCTCAAGCAGGCCCACCACGCCCACCAGGCCCTGCTGAGCCACAGCCGCGGCCTGGCCACCGGACAGCTGCTGTGCGTCGACCTCGAAACGGGACGGTGTGAACTGGTCAACGCCGGCCACCCCTGGCCGCTGCTGATGCGTGACAACGCCGTCGAAGAGGTGGAACTCGCCGTCAACCTGCCGTTCGGCGTGGCGGCACCCACCCCCTACCGCCTACAGGAACTGCAGTTGCGTCCCCGGGACCGCCTGGTCCTGCTCACCGACGGCATGCAGGAGCGCGGTGCCGCGGCCGTCGACCTGGCCTCGGTCATTCACGACACCCGCGGGCTGCACCCGCGAGAAGCTGTCCGGAGCCTGACCGCTGCGGTGCTCGACGCCTGCCATGGCAGCCTCAAGGACGACGCCACGGTTCTGATACTGGACTGGCACAGCAATCGCAGTCGGCCGGCCGAAACAAGACCCGGCCCGCAGCCATGAGCCGCAACGGCCTATTCCCTGAGAGGGCGTTACTCCGGATTT
Organism: Streptomyces sp. RG80; assembly: GCF_040446465.1. NCBI lineage: Bacteria > Bacillati > Actinomycetota > Actinomycetes > Kitasatosporales > Streptomycetaceae > Streptomyces > Streptomyces sp. RG80. The sequence goes on from NZ_JBEAAJ010000016.1 coordinate 14,837, forward strand.
GACGAACTGCCGGTAGGGCTGTTCTTGGCGGTGTTTGTGCGAGGTGTGAGCGGCTCGTTGTATCGGTCTCGCCCAGTCGTCTGGGCTTTGTGCGGCGATGGAGTCCCATAGTCGGTGCTGGGCGCGGGCGCGTTCGAACTTCGGCCCCGACAATGTGCTGCTCGATCCCGTAACCTTCCAGGCCACCGCGGTGGTCGCCTGGGAGTTCGCCCATCTCGGGGAACTGGTCGAGGATGCACTATTCCGAGCACTGCCAGGCGCTCGTCCACTTCTTCCACGCCTACGGCGGGGGAGGTGCCGTTCTGGCCTGTCCGCCAGGAGGAGTGGGCCGCTCCACGGACGGCCCAGCGCGAGTCCGTGCTGTGAGCGAGGCGCGGCGGGGAGTGTAAGCGGGCCGCCGGCGCCGGGCCTGACCACCAACTGGTCTTCACCGCCAACTGGTGCTCGTCCGCCACCTGCTGATTACCCACGAGCCGACCCGCCAGGCCAGCACGCCCCGCCCTCGACCGGCAGCGAGTTCGCTGGGTCTGCAGCCGTGGTCTTCAGGCAGGTCATCCAGCAGATGTTTGATTCCAGCCTGGCCCTGCCACCAGCCGATCGCCTTGCGTGTGGCGTCGTGGGTGGCGGTGGGCAACGTCTGTCGACGGTTTCTCCTCGCGGTACCTGACGGCGACCGTCCTGTCATGAACCGGCATGTCCCGAATAGGCAAGACGGCCTGTCCGCCACAGGAAAGACCCGCTGTCGATCACCGATGTTCACTGGCGGCCACCCACCCACGAGACGCAGGGAGCCGCTCATGCCCGACGCCGCCGGCAACGAGTTCTGGAAGAACCTCAAGCCGATCACGAATTCCCTCAAGCCGGATGCCCTGCCCGAGGTCTACCTCTCCCAGGTCGCCACCGACGACGACCGGTACTACGTGCCGTTCACCGAGACCGTCGGCTCGCGCCCGCTGTGGATCAACGTCAAGGACAACAGCTGGGCCGACATCCTGCGCGCCAAGGAAGCGGGACTGGTCAACCGGCACTACCACCCGCACGAGGTGTTCGCGTACACGATCTCCGGGAAGTGGGGCTACCTGGAGCGCCCGTGGACCGCGCACGCGGGTGACTTCGTGTACGAGGCGCCGGGGGAGGGGCACACGCTGGTGGCGTACGAGAGCGACGAGCCGATGAAGGCGTTCTTCATCGTCAAGGGCCCGCTGATCTGGTTGGACGAGAATGGAGAGCCCGACGGCTTCTTCGACGTCCACGACTACATCGAGATGTGCCGCACGCACTACGAGAAGATGGGCATCGGCGCCGACTACGTCAACTCGCTCTTCCGGTAACTTCGGAAGGGTTCCCGCGCCGCTCGGCGACTCCGGCGGGAGCGATTGGAGGCCCTGGTGAGCGCGGCTCTCGTCTCCCGTGTGTCCACGCGGTCCGTCGTTCCCGCCGACCGGATCGGTTTCTGGGAGGAGTACAACCGACAGGCGCTGGTGGGTCTGACCTGCTCGTCCTACTCACAGGACGGTCTGCTGGCGACCCAGGCCAACTTCGGGCTGGGCGGCCTCAGGCTGGCCGGGATCACCGGAAACGAGCACGTCATCGAACGCACCCGGCGCACCTGCCAGGCCCTGCCGAAGGACTCGGTCTTCGTCAGCCTGCTGACGGCCGGCCAGGCGGTCTTCTTCCACGAGGCCGGCTGCCTCACGGTCCGGGCGGGCGACGCGGTCCTCTACGACACCCGGAGCCCGTACCTGTTCGGTTTCCCCTCGGCTATGCGCAAGCTGCTGGTGGACATCCCCCGCGAGACCTTCGCCGAGCAGTGCGCCACCGGCGACCTGTCCGCGCCCCTGCTGTTCGAGCGGGGTGCGGCGGTGTCCACCCTGGAGTCCGTGCTGACATGCTGGGCCACAGGCCGCGGCAACGATGACCCGGCCAGGACCGAGGCCACGGTGCTGGACCTGGTCCGCACACTGGCCGTCCCGCGCCTGGGCGACGCATCCGCTCCGCCCACCGACTCCTCCCGGCTTGCCATGGCCCGGGACTACATCGACCGGCACCTGACCGACCCGGCCCTCAGCGTGGAACGGGTCGCGCAGGCACTCGGAGTCTCCACGCGGCATCTCGGCCGTGTCTTCCGGCACAGCGGCGTCACACCCGCACGCGACATCCTCGACCGACGGCTGGCGAAGGCGCGCGAGCAGCTGACCGCCCAAGACTCCCGGCACCTCACGATCGCCGAGATCGCCCACCGCTGGGGCTTCGCCAGTCAGGCCCACTTCACCCGGGTCTTCCGCGACCGATACGACCAGACACCCGGCGAAGCCCGTCCACCTGGAGCCGATCGGAGTCCGGCTGCCGTACGACGACCGTGCTGAGCATGAGCCCGTCGTAGAGGTGGCTGTGGGGGAGCGTAGGTGTTTTCAGCTCGTTCTCCCACCGCCCGCGGGTCAGTTCAAAGCCGACCCGCAGCCTGTACGGCGGGGCCGCGTTGATGGCGACCATCGCCGGCCGGCCGTAGTAGGGGCGGCCCGCCTCGGAAACAAGCGAAGCAGATGGCAGGCGCGGCAATTACGGCGGTGGCAGCCGGAGGGGGCGACGCGGTTGTCGTGCCGGGCCATGGCCCGCGTCGCCTCACGCAGGACGGGTGACCGTTGATGAGTCGAGACGCCGACCGCCTCCCGCCCGCGCGGCCTGGATTGGCGCCGCGATCGCCGCCGAATCCACCGTAACTGCGTAGGGGGTCGGTGGTGTGTGGCGGTACGTCCCGGGCTGAGTGGCTGAGGATGCGCAGGTCCTCGGCGAACGGTTCGCGGTCTTCCGGCGGCAGCGGGCCAGAAAGTAGCGACGGATGTTCTTCACGTGCATGCGGGATGCACGCGGGTGCGGCACGGCTGAGCGGCACGGCTGAGCTGACGGGGCTCGAACGACTGCAGCAGGGGTGATCAGGGCCTGGCGGCCACCGGCCTGGCGCCACCGCGCAGGCCCCGGTCACCACTGGATCGTCCCTGGGACCGACGGCGGTGCCTCCCGGGCCGTGACCGTCTCGCGTGCCGACGCGCGGACGTCGGGGTGTGCGTGCCGGCGCAGGGTGCGGAGCTGGCCGCGCCACGGCTCCGTCCACCGAGAGCGGCTGCCGCCGGAGACGGTGAGCCTGACGGCGAACAGGCCCTGGGCCAGGCCAGATTCGGCACTCAGCGTGCGGGCGGTCTCCAACCACGCGTCTGGCGCGGGGCCGCTGATCGCGCTGAGCCGCGAGCTGAGCCCTTCGGCGATGTCCCGGGCGAGCAGTGGACGTTCTTCGCAGTCGGCGGCCAGTCGACGCAGGGCCGACGACAGCGCGGTGGCGTCCCTGGTCAGTTCGAGGGCGTACAGCCGGAGTTCGGCGATGGACCGCGCGAATTCCTCGTGCCCGGCGGCGGTGTCGGCGGCGCGGAGCAGCACGTCCGCCGTCGGCCGGCCCCCGCCGCGGTAGCGATGGTGGAGCAGGAGGTGGTGCAGCAGGCCGGCGGCCCGCTGCCGGGCCGGCTGGTCGCGTTCGGGCTCGGCGTCGGCCTGGTCCGGGTCTCCTGTGGCTTCCAGCATCGCCCGCAGGGCCCGAAGGTACGGACCGTCGTCGTGCGCCGCGAGCTCCACCAGTTCCTGCCCGGCCATCGCCCACACTGCCCGATCGGCAAGGTCCGTGGTGGCGGCCACCAGCATCTCGGCGATCTCCGGCTGCCACGGTGCCCACTCCGCCAGTACGGGGAACAGGGCCGCAGCCGTTTCCGGTTCGAGCGGCTCGCAGGCGTGCTGCAGCAGCCCTGCGTACCTGGCCCGATGCTCCTCGTCCACCTCGGCCACGGCCGCCCGTGCCAGCTCCTGGCGGAGCTCCCTGCGTCCCTGCGCGGCTGACTCCAGCATGGGCCAGCTGGCCGGCTCCGCCAGCATGCCCTGGGTAAACGCGACGCACACCGACTGCACGTCGTGGTGCTGCCCGGGCAGCTCGAACGCTTCCCGCAGCAGCGGCGCCGCCTGCGCCGGGGGCAGCATCGTCGCCGCGAGGCGCACCGCCTCCTTGCGGCTGGTGACCTTCACCGTCCGCGGGTCCTTCGGCGTGAGCAGCCTGCGGAGCTCCGCGGAGAGCCGCGACGGCGCGACGTACTGCGCGGCCCGCGTCGCCGCGTAGATCGCGACCCGGGCGCGGTCGCCGCCCGCGTGCTCCAGCAGCAGCGGCAGCACCTCGTCGGGGCGGTCGGTCCATGGCAGTGCGCCGAGGGCCGCCTCCGCCAGCGGGACGTTCGACGATCCCGTGTAGCGGCGGACGACTTCCAGGCCCGCCTCCGGGATCGCTGCCGCCGCCGAGAGGGCCTGGACGCGCACATGCGCCGGCTGCCCCGCGTCGCCCGCTGTGCGCGCGAGCAGCTCCGCCGCCGCCCGCTGCTGGCGCGGCACCCAGCGGTGGGCCCGGTAGGTGGGTGGCGTCCAGTGGCTGCGGGCGGTCAGGAAGCGGCCGTACGGCGGGGTGTCGGCCAGCACCGGGTCGAGCAGGTCCGTACGCCGCCCCGTCAGGACTTTCAGAACGGACGGCAGGACGGCGGCGGACGGCTCCAGCCGCACGATCCGCTCCACCCGCTCGTCGCGCCCCTTCGGCTGCTCCAACCAGAGGTCGACGGCGGTGCGGACGGACACGTCGTTTCCGAACTGGACTGCCTGCCACAGGTATTCCTGGAGTTCGACCATCCCCCACGCGCGCCGCCCGAGTGCCCGTACGAGTGCGAAGACGAGCGAGTAGTCGGCCTTGTCGGTGGCGGCCTCCAGCCAGGGCCGTAGCGCCGCCAGCACTTCGTACTCCTGGCCGCGACGCAGCACGGTGTCGAGGCGGCCGACGTTCGCGCCGCCGGTGTGGCCGGACAGCCGGGTGAGGGTGTCGAGGGCCCAGCCGATGAGCCGCGTGCCGCCCGTGACGGCGTGCTCGCGCAGCATGGACAGGGCGAGCGTGCTGAGCGCGTGACGGGTGCTCCAGGAGGAGTCGCGGGCTTCGACGGCGTCGACTGCGATTCGTCCGAGGTCCTCGGCGGCGTCCTCCGCGAACAGCGAAGGGGGCACCTCCGCCAGTGCGCTGAGGGCGGCGCTGCGGACCGGGTCCTGTTCATTGCGCAGCCGCAGCAGCGCACGCAGCAACCGGCTCACTTCCTGTGGGTCGCGGGAGCGTGCCGCGTTGCGGACGAGCAGGGGGTAGGCCGTGGCGCGGTCGTCCGCGGCGGAGCGGCGGACGGCGGTGAGAAGGTCGTCACGGACCTCGTCCGGCGGCAGATAGGCGGCTGCCGTCAGTATCTGCGCCCAGTGCGCGCCCTTGCCGCGCGCCAGCGTCGCCATCCGCTGAGCCTCGGCAGTGCGCCGCTCGTACGGCAGTACGTCGAGCAGGGCGGGGCTGAGGTCCGCGTGAGCGAGGTCCTTGCCCTCCATCGCCGCGTCGAACAGGGCGCCGCGGCGGGAGGGCGGCAGGCACGCCAGCAGCCGGGCGAGAGCGGGTGCGTTGTCGTTCCAGGCGCGGGCGAGGTCGGTGAGTTCCGCCGGGGCGTGGCGGACGAGGCGGCGCAGCACGGCGGGTTCGAGGTGGCCGCTGTTCAGCCGGGACCTCAGTTTCGGGCGTAGCAGCAGTCGCACCGTGCGGCCGGGATCCGCCTCGACCAGGAGGTGCAGCTTGCGCTGCACGGGCATCGGCAGCGTCTCGTAACGCTCGAGCACAGCCAGCACACCGAGCGGCTCGCGTTCGGCAAGGAGCGCGAGCGCGTCCGCGCGGGACGCCAGCCAGCCGTCCCGTACGACGACGGGGAGGGCGTCGAGCTGCCGCTCCATCTCGGCGAGCAGCAGAGCGGGATGGCGGGCGGCGAGCAGCCGGTAGGAGCTCAGTCCGCGGAACAGGCGGGGCAGCAGCCGGGCGGCGGTCTCCGCAGTGCAGGCGGCGAGCAGTTCCCCGGCGGCCTCGGCGCCCCATCGCCGGTACGTCGGCTCGACCAGCGCCTCGGCGAGGCCCGTACGCCCCGCCACGGCGATGGCGTGCACGAGCTGCTGCCGCACGGCGGCGGGTGCGTCCTCGAAGGCCCCGATCACGGTGGCGTCCGTGAGCCGCCCCTGCCGCAGCGCCCTGATCGCGGGGGCGCGGACGAGGCGGTCGGGGTCCGCGACGCAGCCCTCCAGATACGCGTCGTGGCGCCCCATGTCCGCCACCGTGGCGGCGAGCCGCCGCCCGTGGACGCCGTGAGCGGCGAGCCCGGTCACAAGCTCGTCGACCGCCCCCATCGCCGCGGCGCGTCGGGCAGCGGAGGCCAACTCACGCATGCGGTGGGGATAGGAGAGCCGGTCGACGGCTGTGAGCAGGTGTTCGGCGCGCTGGGACATGAGGGCGATTCTGCCTGGCGGGCGGGGGTGGCGCCTGCGGATTTAGGCCCCACGTGGCTCACAGGGACCCTGCGCCGCATTTGGTATAGCCGAGCCCCCGCAGCGGTCACAGGAACAGCCAGTTCCCCCACCCTCTGCTTGGCACGAGACCACGAGACATTCCCAACTCCCCGGTCAGAGCCAGTCGTTGCTTCTGACCCGAGACAACCCGCCGCCCCCGACCGAACCACAGACCACCAAGGTGGATTCGGAGGTCGTTGCAACACGCGGTGAGTTGATCAAGCCGCGAGCGGGGTAAGTGGCGGCGCGGCTGTGAGTTCCCAGCCAGTGGGGTGGTGTTGCTCTTCGGCGGCGGCCGGCTGACAAACTGACCGCGCTGCGTCTCGGCAGGAGGCTGGTTGCGGAAGTCCCAGCGTCGAAGCCGACCCGCCGGGCATTTGTGGACGTCCGCCCGATGAAGAGCGATCCCGATGCCCAAGCGCAGGGGGAGGGATGGGCGCGCAGCGACGCTGAACGCAGCTTCCGCCTTGAACATTGGGAGTACGACCGCGAGCGCATTGACGGTTTCGACTACGACATCGGAGCAGCTCTCGTCGGGTCCGCTGACGCCGCGGTCGAGTCCGAGCTGATCACTGTGCTCGACGTATGGGGGGTCCGGCCTGGCCTCTTCGTCTATCCCTGGGAGAGCGAGGACCCCAGGTAGTTCGATGGGGATGCCGTCAACTCGTGCAGACGATCAGCTGGCGTTGCCCATTCGAGCGTCCTGCCAGGGCGGCTGGAGTTCGAGGCAGCACCCACAGGCTCGGACGAGTGCGACGAGGTGGGGTGCGTTCACGGCTCGCCGGCGGGCGGGGTCATGCTCCCGGGTCCTCCGCCAAGGGCAGGCACTCGGCGAGTAGGTCGATGACGTCGCGCCAGGCTCGTAGGGCGTGTTGTGGGTGGTAACCGACGCCGGGGACCGTGGGGTGGTCGACCGGCGGGTGGTGAAAGGCGTGCAGGGCGCCGCCGTAGATGGCGAGGCGCCAGTCGACGCCCGCGGCCTGCATCTCAGCGGTGAACGCGTCTCGTTGCGCGGGCGGCATGATCGGGTCTTCCGACCCGACCCCGGCCCACACCGGGCAGCGGATGCGCGCCGCCTCGCCCGGTCGGCCCGTGATCGTTGCGTTGACCGTCCCGATCGCCCGCAGCTCAACACCATCGCGACCGAGTTCCAGCGCGATGGCGCCCCCGGTGCCGTAGCCGATGGCGGCGATCCGGTCGGGGTCGGTCCGGGGCTCGGTGTGCAACACGTCGAGCGCCGCATGGCCGATTGCCCGCATCCGGTCGGGATCAGCGAGCAGAGGCAGGCAACGGGCCAGCATCTCCTCGGGGTCACCCAAATAGCGCCCGCCATGAAGGTCGAAGGCCAGCGCTACATATCCCAACTCGGCGAGAGCATCGGCCCGGCGGCGCTCGACGTCGCTGAGCCCCATGCCCTCGGGCCCGACCAGTACCGCGGCCCCGCGGTCGACACCGGCCGGGAGCGCGAGATACCCGACCATCGTCAAACCATCGGCCGGGTACTCCACCGTACGCGTCGTAATCGTCGTCATGAGACTGGACTGTAGTGATCGTCGAGCCCGGTCCGGCCGGTGTTCTGCCGCTGGCAGAACAGCACGGCTGTCCATCCGAAATACGGGACGGCCCGACGCCCAGAGCTTCAAGATCATCCGTTGCGTCTTGGGCGCGTGTCTCGGTCAACATCCCGAGTCAGGTCCTGAGGGTTGACCAGGTACCCGTGGGCCCAACCGCCAGAATCAGGAGATCCACCCGCAGATTCGCGGTGATCAACCTTCAGCTTCTCTGATAACTGGTCTTTGAACCCTCTATCCGCGACTGGCGAGTCAGTAGAGTCGTCGAAAATTTGCTACACGCTTCCGACGGAGCGGACGGTACATGAGTACCTACCTGCGTTGCGGAGGACCTGCGAAGCAGTTCGAGGAAAGGCCAAGGGGCCGGATCACGAGTCATGGTTTGCGGGCCCTGTGGAACGAGGGATCTGCTGTGCGCGATCCGAAGAACGTCGAAGCACACGGCGAGAGGTGGTGAAAAGTAGAGATCACCAGCAAGGGCCCCATGAAGGGCGCGTGAACCCGGTGCAGGCTATGGTTCTTCGTCGGGTCCCGCAAGCGTGGCGCGGATCGTGCGCGCCGTCTTCCATGCCATCCACTACGGCCTGAAGATCTGGTGACCCAGAGTTGGCGATTATCAAGCGCCACCCAACCAACTGGATCAGGAGGGTGGTGGTCGAAAGTTGAAGAGGGGAGGGATCGATGGCGGTTACAAGCCGTATCGCTGCCGTGATTGCACGACAGTACGGGAGTGACGCGGATGCGGTCATCTCGCTATTGGAGGAGTCTGAGCCGAAGGTCTTTCATAAGCCCGCCCACGAGAGGATAGCGGCTGCCGTCATCATTTACGCTGATGGGGACGTGGACCGCCTATTTGGGGCTATCCGTGAGATGGAGACAGATTGGCGCGATCTGCTGATGATCGCCCATATCGGGAATTCTGGTTGGCAGTCCAGGGTGGACGATTATTTCGGTGCGGCTCAGCCCTGTGAACGGGGCTATCCAGAACGACTCTGATGCCGTGATCACTCCTGTCACGACCAGGATGATCTCACTTCAAGATCACTTACGAGGGCCCGTTGGAGCGGCAACGATCTCGACTGCCTCCTTTGCGCCCGGCTCACGGGAGGGCTTCAAGACGCTCCATGTGTTCCTCGCCCCACTGGCCGAGTGGGGCGAGAGCGGCGATGAGCGAGTGACCGAAGTCGGTCAGTGAGTACTCCACCTTCGGTGGGACCTGGTGATGGACCTCGCGGTACACCAGGCCGCTGGCCTCCAGTTCCCGCAGCTGCAGGATCAGCATCCGCTCACTGATACCGGACACTGTCCGGCGCAACTCGCCGAAGCGCAGCGGTCCTTCGCCGAGCCAGAACAGGATCAGCCCCTTCCATTTCCCTCCCATGACGTCGATAGCAGCATCCAGCCCGCACGTATAGCTCCGCCTCTGCATCAGCCCCATCTCCCTAACAAAAATGTGGGTACCAGACAAAATTGTAGGTACTTGCACAACAGTTGGTGCGCCTACAGCATGGAGCAGGCATCGCACCAAGATCGCGACAACTCCGTGCGGCTGCACATTATTTGCCGTCATCTCAGGCAGGAGCAACGAATGACAGGGCATCACCGCACTCCCGTGACCGTCGTCGGGCTGGGCTCGATGGGCAGTGCACTGGCTGAGGCACTCATCGACGCCGAACACCCGACTACCGTCTGGAACAGGACCCCATCGAAGGCCACGCCGCTCGTGTCCAAGGGTGCCGTTCACGCGCACACGATGGACGAGGCGATCGCTGCGAGTCCGCTGGTCATCGCCTGCCTGACCACTTATGACAGCACCATCGAAGCCTTGGAGTCGACCGCTGCCGCGCTCAAGGGGCGGGCCCTTGTGACGCTGAACAGCGGTTCACCGGCTGGGGCCCGGCAGATGGCCGAATGGGCGCATGGGCACGGCGCACGCTACCTCGACGGAGCGATCAAGAACGTGCCGTCCGCCGTGGGCGCCGAGGACACACTCCTGTACTACGGCGGCGACAACAGCGTCTTCGACGAGTTCGCATCGACGCTGCGGGTGCTGGGTGGCGACACCGTCTACCTCGGTACCGACGCCGACCTCGCCGCTCTGTACGAGATGGCGGTGGGCGGCACACTGCTGCCCGCGCTCGTCGGCTTCTTCCAAGGCGCGGCAGCAATGCAGGCCCGTGGACTCACGGCGGTCTCAATGGTTCGATTCAGCATCAAGTGGTTCGAGATGATCAACTCGGTACTGCCGGTCTTCGCTGAGGAGATTGACAGCGGCGACTACAGTAAGCCCGCCTCCTCCGTAAACCTGTTCCTTGCCGGAGCCGCCCACGACGAGGAATTCGGCAAGGAAGCGCACCTCGACATGGACTGGCACAAGCCCTTCCATGACCTGCTCAAGCGAGCGGTCGAAGCCGGCCACGGCGACCACAGCATCTCTGCCCTGACAGAGATCCTCAAGAACCCTGGGCAGACCGGATAGCTCGGGACGGCACACAGCTGGTGCGAAGCAGGCCAATCACCCAGCTACCCAGACCAGCCCCCGTATGGGCCGACGTCAGCGCCCGGACAGCCTCAGTGGGCAGCACGTATCCCGATAGACATCATCCTTGCCCGCCACGCTCGGCACCTAAAACGGCTCGTCGAGACGAAGGCCGTCGCCGCCGTGCACCACCGACTCAATTGCGGGCAGCCCTCAAAGCGCGTTCCGGAAGGCCGCGATCTGGGCATTTCCCTTGTATGCGTGGGGTGTTGAGGGCTGATCCGTTGTGGGTGGAGACGTTCACGGGGCTGCGGATGATGCATTTCGAGCGGTTACTGAAGGCGGTGCGGCAGCGAGGTGGCGATGGGCCGCGGATCGGCCGGCCGTGGCGTCTGCCGTTGGCCGAGCGGGTGCTGGTGGTAGCGGTCTACTACCGGACGAACCTCACCATGCGACAGCTCGCGCCGCTGTTCGGCATCTCGCCGGCGACGGTGTGCAGGGTCATCCTGCGGCTCGGGCCCCTCCTCGCGATCGCGCCGACCTCGCGTCCGGCCGATGCCGCGGACCGGTTGTGGATCGTCGACGGCACCCTGGTCCCGGTCCGCGACCGCAAGGTCGGCGCCTCGAGCCGCAACTACCGGTTTTCCGTCGGGGAGTCACAGTGCTCGTCGACGGCGCCTGCATCAACACCGGCCTGGTCGTCCCGCACCGCAAACGACCCGGCCGGGCGCTGCTGGCCGGTGAGGAAGCCGACAACGCGGAACATCGCCGGGTCCGTGCGCGGGTCGAGCATGCGATCGGCCGCCTGAAGAACTACAAGATCCTTCGTGACTGCCGACAGCACGGCGATGGCCTCCATCACGCCGTCCAAGCGGTCGCGCACATGCACAACCTCGCCCTGTCCGTGTGATCAGCACAGCCGTGACGGGCCCTGACCTGCAAACTCACAGCCTTCTGCAACGCGCTTTAGTCGGCGCGGGGAGATTCTCGAGCGCTCAGGTCACCACCGTCGTGGAGACGATCCGAAGTCTTTGCACCGGCCCGTGTTGGCCCCCAGAGCAGGCCAGCCCACGTCATCGGTGACAAGGGCCGCGTGAAGATGTCCTCAGCGATGCCGTTGTTCGTCGGCCCGGTAACGGCCCAAGCTGCTTGGACAGTTGCAGTGGGTCGTGGGGAAGAAGCATCGGCCTGGACAGCGGGGCGAGTGAGTCGGCGGGGCATGAGCGTGCTGAGTGCTCCGTCACCGGCGGCGAAGGCGGGAGCGCGCGTGCTGCGCCACCGACAGTAGCGGCAGCGCGGCCGCTGCTCTGTGGCTCTGGAGCCGTGCTCGGTGTGTGGAGGTGTGCTGTGGCCTGAGGGTGGCCCGACTACGGCCCAGACCATGGCCGTTGGGTATGCGTGTGGCGGGATTGTGATGGGTGGTCGGGGGTTGTAGTCGGGGCTGGCAGGTGAGCTGCCTGGATGGATTTCACGCCCCCTGTCTCCTCAACGTCAGACAGCGGCCGGCGGGTGTCGGTGCGCGGTGGCATCCGCCCTGGCAGCTGCGGTCATCGTGCCCGTGCGGATGCGCGATGAGCGGGGGTCGGATCCGGTGCGGGGTGATGACGAGGGATCTGTTCACGCAGATCGCGATCAGTGTGTTCCGTGACCGTCGGGTGAGTTTCAAGGCGAAAGGGATCTTCGAGTATGTCAGTACGCATCGGGCTGGCTGGCGGGTGACCGTGGCCGGTCTCGTCCGCGCCGGTCCTGACGGACGGGAAGCGGTCCGTAGCGGGCTCCAGGAGCGGACGCCGCCACTGCGCTCCAGGGTCCGTCGGCACCCAGGGACGGGGGCGGCTGGGTCGGTTTCGGCCGGGGAATTCGGCGCGGGGTAATGGCCTGCCTGTTTCACAAAGTTGAGCCAGAGCCCGTTCTCGGGGACTGGCTCAGCTTTGGCGGTCGGTGGGGCTGCGTGGTGATTGGTGATTGGGTTCGGCTGCCTGCCGGGCTCGTTGTCGTTGGTGAGTGCCATGATCGGTTGTATGGGAGCTCTCTTCGGGTACTACGCCGCTGCTGACGATGAAGACGCCGTTCGGGCTGTGGTTCGTGAGGACGGACAACCGATGGGCACGGGGTACGACTCGTTTGTCGTTAAGGGTGTCGATCCGGTGGTCGAACTGCTGCCTGCCGAGGTGCTAATCACGGGGCGGGACCCCGGTGTTATCGAGGCTGATCCGAGGCATGGGCATTTGGTGGGAATGGTGGGTTCTGGCGAGGTGGTCAGCTTGTCCCTCACTGATTCGTTTTGTGATTCGCTGGCCCACTTCGATCAAGAGCAGTTGGGCGAAGTGGCACGTGGTTGGTCCGCGTCGGGTGTCTTCAACGCTCAGTCGGACCTGAGTGGGCCCACGGGTTTCCTGGAAGATCTTGCTGCTCTGGCACAGAGGGCGGCTGCTCGCGGCCACCGGATGTACTGCTGGATCAGCATGTAACGAGGTGGGGTTCAGCCCGCCAGCAGTACTCGCTTGCGCAGCAGGCCGAAGCCGACTCGGCCGAACATCTGGCGCTTGCGTATCTTGATCCGGTTCACATGGCCTTCGGCGACGTCTGAGCTCCCGGGCAGTGTGAGGCCGGCGGTGACGGCGTCGCGGTCGCGGGGCGATTGCCTTGGCCCGGCCGGGAAGGCCGTCCTGTCCCGGGCGTCTCGATGTTCGCGTCCACCGACAGCACCACAACGTCCTCGACCGCCGGTAGCAGCAGCTCCTCTATTACTCAGCGCGCACACCACAGAAGTTGAGGTAATGCCGCATCCGACAACGTTTGCCCTGTTCGGCTGCGGCTCTGGTGCGAAGGGGCACGAACGCGGCACCGGCCTCGGGGTCGGCGTTGCTCGAGTTCAGCCGCCGCCAGGCGGATGAGGGCGTCGGCCAACGAGGTCCGCGCCAAGTTGAGAATCCCTGGACCGGCGGGCTGCTCTTGCGCCTAGGGTTTCGATCATGTTCAAGTCAGGGGTGGGGTTCCTCGCGTTGTTCGGGCTCGGCTGGTGGCTGCTGGGCTCGAGCGCATTCGACGGGTTGACGCGGCAGGTCCTGGTGGTGATTGGCTGTGTCGTCATGGTGGGGCTGATGCTCGCCGCGCGTCGTTTCCTTCCCGTGTCGGCAGGGGGACCATTCCCCGTTGACCGACGTCGGCGGTTCAATCAGATCAACGGGCTCCAGTGGCTGCTGATCATCGCCATCGCCGTAGTCTGCAGTCGCGTCGGGGTGCCGGTGCTTGTTCCCCCGCTGATCGCGGTTGTCGTTGGGCTCCACTTCCTGCCGTTGGCGGCGGTGTTCGAGCAGCCCCGGCTGCGGGTACCGGCAGTCTTGTTGATCGCTTCCGGGGCGGCGGGCATGACCGTCTGGTTCGCGAACGGACCGGACGAGAGCGTTCGCCTCGTGGTGGGCCTCATTTCTGCGCTTTCCCTGTGGGCCATGGCGATATGGACGGTTGCAGGGGCGGCATCCGCTACGGGGCAAGGGCCAGGAAATGAGGGATCTGGCGGCGCGTGACAGCCTCGTAGCGGGTCAAACCCGCCGCGGCCCGCCCATGGAGAGCGGACCGCGGCGTTGGCCGACTACTTGTAGGCGCCGGCCACAATGGCCACCGTCACGGTGTCGCCGTCGTCCGCAGCGATCGCGGTCCCGGCGCCTGCGATCGCGATGACGATCCCCGCCGCGATGGCGACGACCCGCACGATTTTGGTCATGCCTGCCTCCCGTTGGTTGAAACACGCAACGCTACCGTCGCGCGGTGACACGTCAGTGTCGTTGTCGAGCATCCGGTGCGTCGTGACGGCTACCCCGGGTCAGTGCAACGTCGAGCTTGTGGCGCTGGCCCTGTAGGGGAAGCCGGACGTGCCTCCGCAGCAGGCCATGGTCTGGGGCTGATCGGCCCCAGCCAGCGGCGCCACGGTGAGGACCGCCGCCACCGTCACCAACACGCCAAGTGCAGCCCGGCGTATCCCAACTCCTCAAAATTTCGGGTTGGGGCCGCAGCAGGCCACGGTCTGGGGCTGATCGGCGCCGACCAGGGGCGCCGCCGCGAGGACCGCGAGCACCGCTACCAACACACCAAGAATGGCCTTGCGCACCGTCTCCTCCTCTATGCGAAGTTGAACCGATCGACCCGACAGCACGCCCCCGTTACGCCTGGCCTGGCGGCACAACGCAGCAGGCGGCGCAGGGTCGTGTCCCGCTGTCGCGCCACCCGCTCGATGATCAGGACCACTGCCCGCGCAGCGATGCTCACGCACACCCCTATGAGTGGACAAGCATTTCGATCGCTCTCAAAAGCGTGCGGATCCCCTGAAGTGATGGTCGGGATCAGACGGTGAGGCTGTAGTTCTGCTGGCCAGAACTACAGGTCTGGGGTAGAGACGCCTTCGAGCCGGGCGCCGACGAGTCCACCTTTACGTGCGTGCCGCCCTGCCCGGTGCCCAGGAGGTGGCGGCCCACGCGGCATGCCGAGTCGCCGTATTCAGGCCGGGTACGGCGCAGTCTCGCGTGCCGACTTGAGCGCGCCCGCCCACCAGGCCAGCTGGTCGAGCAGTGACTTGGCGTATCCGGGGGCCTGGGGGTCGAGCGGGCTGCCGTCCTGCCAGGCCGTGAAGTAGTTGGGGAAAGAGAGACCGTCGCGGATCGTCACGGCATGGAGCTCGGTCAGCACGTTCTCCAGGTGCAGGACCGCGTGGCGGCCGCCGGCTGCGCCCCCGTAGCTGACGAAGGCGACAGGCTTGGCGGTCCACTGGGTGAAGTGCCAGTCGATGGCCGCTTTCAAGGAGGCGGGATAGCTGTGGTTGTACTCGGGTGTGATCACGACGAACGCGTCCGCGCTCTCCAGGGCGGCGGTCAGGTGCCGCATCCCGGCCGGGCGAGGGTAGTCGTCGCCGGCGTACTTCGGCGATGTGGCGGGCAGGGACAGCGGGATCTCGACGTCGGCCAGATCGACGACCTCGACGTCAAAACCGCCGTGCGAGTCGGCCTGTTCGGCCAGCCAGGACGCAACCACCGGACCGAACCGCCCCTCGCGGACGCTCGCCACGATGACCACCAACGTGTGTGTGTTCTTCTCCATGCCCACCACCCTCGGGTCGGCCCTCGGCCGCAGCCAGGCCGAGCCCAGGCTGGCCCCCGCAGGGCCACCCTGAGCTCCCCGCGACCGGCCCGGCCCGCCCTATCCTCAAGAAATGGGTACGCCGCTGGGGGACTTCATCCGGAGCAAGCGCGACAGTGTCCAGCCGGAGACACTCGGCCTGCCGGATCGAGGCCGCCGACGCTCACCAGGACTACGCCGCACGGATCTCGCGGCGCGCGCCGGCATCAGTGTCGAATACCTGACCCGTATCGAGCAGGGCCGTGACCGCAATCCCTCGGTGGCGGTGGTGAACGCTCTCGCCGACGCCCTCAGCCTCTCTCCCACCGAGCGCAGCCACCTGCGCTACCTGACGAAGATCACCGGCGGGGAATGCACCGCGCACACCCGGCCCGCGCCCCCGCCCCGGCATGTGCGAGACGCCGTTCAGCAGACACTGCGCCTCCTGGAGCCAGGCATCGCCGTGCTGACCAACCGGCTGGGTGACATCCTCGCCCACACCTGCGCGTACCGGTCGGTGACGGACGGCAGTGGACTGCTCGACACCGAAACCCCCAACCTCACCCGCTACGTCTTCACCGACCCGCGGGCCCGTACCTTCTTCGCCGACTGGGACGACGTCGCCGACGAACAGGCCTTCGACCTGTGGCTCGCCCCCTCCGCGGAGAACTCCCAATGGTTCACCACGGAACTCGCACGCCTCGCCGGCCCTGAGCTAACCCGGCGCCTGAACCGACACGTCGTACCGCAACGCGGAATCCTCCGGCTCAGCCATCCAGCCGGATGCGAACTCCGGCTGCTGCGGGAAACACTCGAACTCACTGACGATGCACAGCAATTGACCGTCTTCCTTCCCTCGGACGACGAGACCGCCGCGGCCGTCGAGCAACTCCGCCGCAGGCGCCCGCACAGCACACTGCGGGCCATCTCCTGACGTGCGGGCAGTGCCCGACCTGCCGTTCAACCCACTCCGCGTACAAGTAACTGCCAGCAACCCGGAACTCAGCGGGCGCCTGGTGCTCGAGCACCTCGGTATCCCCCTGGACGACGCAGCGCTCGCCGGGCCCTGGCCCAGCCTGACGCTCGCCCAGGACGGCGCACCAGCGCCATCGCTGGGCCATGACTACGCGGGCGAGGGACCGGTTCCGCCCGGCACCGTCCTGGATTTCGGCCCGTCAAATGGACTCTCTTGACCGATGTCATGGCCGCCGTCGACGGCGGGCGTTCCCGCCGGTTGCCCGTGCGTGTCCGGTTGGGCGCCGGCGAAGGCGCACTGTTCGCCGAGATCGCGGGTTGCGCGAGGACACGGCCCCGATGGACGACTCGGACCGGGCCCGGGGCCGTCATCGGAGGCTGATGCTCCGGCGAAGCAGGGTCGCGTCGGACATGCAGCAGGACCGCCGTCGTGGTCATCACCGGCAAGGCGTGCGGGCGCAGGGCTTTCGGCTTCGTCACCGCAGGCGTCTGACGGGCTTGACCCTTTTCTGCGTGTCAGTTCGGCAGCCAGTCCAGCTCGTGGGCCAGGGCTTTGGCGACGACGCGGATGCGGTGGTGCAGCGGTGACTGCTCGCGGGGGAGGACGAGGTGGATCGTGAGGCTGGGTGCGCCTCGCAGTGGTCGCCAGGTGAGACCGGCCGGTTGTGCTGCAAGCGCGGCTTCCCCGGCCGGGGCGAGGGTGACGCCGTCGTACAGGTCGCGCTGGGACATGTCGAAAGACACGGCGGATGTGTGGAATCGGGGGTGTGGTCGGGTGTCTTGGAACAGTGCGGACAGCTGATCGTGGATCACAGGGTTGGCCGCACGGTCCGGGAGCCGCAGCGGATATGCGGCGGCGTCGGCGATCTCGATCTCCGTTTGTTCGGCCAGCGGATGGTGCTGCGCCAGCTGGACACCGACCCGCAGACGCCGCAGCAGATACCGGCGCACACCACGGCCAGGCTGTTCACCGCGGGTGATGCCGGCATCGATGCGGCCGTCGGCGACGGCGGGGGAGATCTCCGGTGTCGCCATCGGGGCCGCGCTGACCTCGAGTCCGCTGTGGCCGCGCATCAGTCTGTCCACCAGAGCCGGTACTGTCTCGGCGCCGGTGCTGAGGCTGTATCCGATGCGCAGCGTGCCCAGTTCACCGGCCGCCGCACTTCGGGCGGCGTCCCATGCCCGGTCCAGCGCCGCCAGCGCGGGCGGCGCGGCCTCCGCCAAAACCGCACCGGCGGTGGTCAGTTGGACGCTTCGCGTGTTGCGGACCAGCAGGGCCGTACCCAATTGCGCCTCCAATCGGCGCATCCGGGCGCTGAGCGCGGGCTGTGCGATACCGATCCGGGCGGCTGCGCGGGTGAAGTTCAACTCCTGGGCCAGCACCAGGAAGTACCGCAGGCTCACCGTGTCCGGCGCCACGTGTCCTCCTTGCCAACTGATAACGATCCGTTCTGAGGCTATCCCGAACCGGTCTTTCCCTCGGCCGCGTATCAAGTCCTAGCCTGCGGATATGACGATTCCGCTGACCGCAGTTCGCGTCGCCGGGATCGATTGATCTGAGTGTCCATGCGAAGTCGGGCGTGTCCGGGCGAGCGCAGGAGGTTTGTATGGCTAAGGGTTACTGGGTCAGTGTCTACCCCGCGATATCCGACCCTGAGGGGCTCGGTGCCTACGACAGGCTGGCCGGTCTGGCTGTCCAGGCTGGGGGCGGGCGCGTCCTGTCCCGGATCCCGTCCCGTGGCGGTCGCGTCGTCGCCCACGAGGCCGGCATCACCCAACGCGTTGTTCTGATCGAGTTCGACAGCTTTGAACAGGCCGTCGCGGCATACGAGAGCGAGGCATACCAGAAGGCACTGGTGGCCCTCCCCGACGGCTTCGAGCGAGATTTCCGCATCGTCGAAGGCATCGACTGATTGGCGCGGGCCGAGCCATTGCTGAGCATCCGTCACCTGATCAGCACACGGTGCTGAACGGCGACTGACGAGATGGGTCCGAAGCGATGCATCGCGTCCAGTTCATCGACGTCTTCGACTGCCTGATCCCTGTCGAGCGGCCCGCGGCAGTTCTCTGCAACGCCCCGTCAACGCCCTCTCAGAGCGTCAATGACCGTGGGAGTGGTCTGCTGTTGGTGAGGTGTTGGGGATGGGTGATGGCGAAACGGGGTCCTCCGCGGTGGGGGAGGAGCCCGTTACGGTAGGAGATCAGGCGGTGCTCCAGGCGCGTAGCTGTCTGCCGGCCAGGCCGACGCCCAGGGTGCCGGAGGCCACGTTTCGTACCAGGGCGACCGCTTCCTTCGGCGGATACTCCAGAGGGCACCCGTTAAGTAGCAGATAGGCCTCTGTGCAGTGCCAGGCGAATGCCTCGTTGGAGTGTTCCAGGCAGGGCAGCCGCGCCAGCGTCTGCAGCAGCGCGGCTGCTTTGAGGTACAGGGATCCGTAGACGTCCCGTTCCAGTGCTCGGGCATTGACCCGGGCGGTAGCCGCGTACAGGGGACCGAGATCGTCGACCTGCGGATCACCGGGCAGCAACTCGGCAGCGTGCAGCAGGAACGTCACATCGAGCGGGTGGAGCGGTTCGCGCTGTGTCACGCGGCGTGACCCCGCTCCTGATCTGTTTCGAGATCATGGCGCGCGGTGAGTTCCGCGGCACGGCGCTCTGTGACGGGGTCGGCCGCGTCGGCTGCTTCGGCGAAGGCGTCGCCGCTGCGGGCCATCGATGCCTGGAAGGCGTCGAGGAAGTGCGTCTGTACGGCGGTGGCGCGGGCGTAGGCCGCGGACAGGATGTATTCCTGCAGACTGACGCCCTCCTGCCGTGCTGCGGCCTCGATCGCGGCACGCTGGTCTGGGTCGGGGAAACGGAGATTCATCGCTTTCGGCTGAGGCATGGTACCGATGGTATCGCCGGTACCACGCCGAGGGCAGGTGCTTCTCGGAAGGAGGTCGAGATGTCGCTGCTGGTGCCGGCGCGTGGCCGTCTCGTCGAGGGCCGTTGAACTGCGTTCCTTAAGTGTCTCGATGTGTTGAGGCTCCTGGGGGCAGGTGTTCGGTCCGTGCGCCGCGCCGACGGATGCAAGGTGTGCGGGCGAATAGGTCGAGGATGTTCAGCTGGACGTCCGGCTGGCAGTGGCTGCACCCGGGCAGGCCCGTCGCGAGCACGCGGTGGGCCTCATCGCGGCTGACGGGTCGGCGCCGTCTGCTGGCCTGGGGCAGTCGCCGGCGTGGACCTGGAGGGGCGGACGTCCGGCGCTGATGCCGAGTTCGACGAACTACTCCGGTGGCGCTGGCCGGTTGTGGCGGCCATGGTCTTGCTCGCGCTGCCTCTGCTGGACGGCTTCGATCTTCGCGTCGATGCGCCGCACCCACAGGGCGTGCCAGATCCGCCTTCTGTGGAATGAGGGTCTGTCAAGCCGTTCGGCATGCGGTGCGGGGTCGCGCTGCGGTCGCAAGCCGGTCTGCCTGGGTGGCGCCGGCGGGAGGTCGAGGGTGCGCCACAGGCAGCTCAGAGCGTGAGTCGCTGGTTACATGGGCTGCCATCACTCTGGTGACCGGGCGCCTCACTCGCTGGACCTGCCGTGGTGCCGGCCCGCAGACTTTCCGAGGGCACGAACGGAACTGATCATCATGGTCCTGCCGACGGGCAGGGCCGCCTCCCCTTGGCCGCGACGACGCCGTCACCTGGGCGACGGACGGGCGGGCTCCGGAACGTGTCGACTGCCATGACGGCTCGGAGCCTCTCGTCCCGGCTCACTCAGCGGGTAAACGGGCGCCCCCGGACCGCACGTCCGTGCGGGTCCGGGGCCGGTGGCACCTGTCGCGCCGCGTCAGCGGCTCGATGCCTCGGTGCGCGGGGTCGCCGCGTCGGTCGGCTACGAGGCGGCCTTTGTCCCGATGCCGTGGGCGAGGAGGCTCTCGGCGGTGTCCTCGATGGTGTCTTCGATGGGGCGCGCTCGCCATCCGAGGAGCTGCTCGGCCTTTGTGCTTGTGGCGTCGAGGTCCCGGCCGAGCTGGTGTTTGAGCAGTCGCAGTTCCGGGTTGACGATGCTCAGTGTGCGTGCGGCCCAGACGGGCAGTTCGCGGGTCGGGGCCTTCGCGGCGCGCTCACCGAGGCGGTCATGCAGGATGCGTGCGATGTCGATGACGCGCAGGCTGTGCCCGGCGATTGCCAGGAAGCGTTCGCCGGCGGCTGCCGGATCGGTCATCGCGCGCAGATGCAGATCCGCGACGTCGCGCACGTCGACGAAGCCCATCCCGAAGGGAGGGCACGCAGGAACCTGTCCTTCGAGCATTCGGCGGACCAGACGCAGGGATGGCGGGTCGTC
The DNA here is from genome assembly GCF_040446465.1 of Streptomyces sp. RG80. Taxonomy (NCBI): domain Bacteria; kingdom Bacillati; phylum Actinomycetota; class Actinomycetes; order Kitasatosporales; family Streptomycetaceae; genus Streptomyces; species Streptomyces sp. RG80. The sequence goes on from NZ_JBEAAJ010000016.1 coordinate 35,724, forward strand.
CGGGCCGAGCAGGGGTCCAAGGACCCCCACGGGATGAACCGCCGCCAGTTCCAGGCCACCGCCTTCGTCCTGGACGAACTGCCAGGCGGCGCGTTCGGCGAGTGTCTTGGACCGCTGGTAGGGCGGGATGTCGCTGTCGACGTCTGTCCAGTCCTCCTCGGTGAACGGGGTCGAGCGCGGGGGGTGCCCGATTCCGATGGCGCCGAAGGCGCTGGTCAGGACGGTCCGGCGTACACCGGCGTCGCGGGCTGCGCGCAGTACTCGCAGGACGCCCTGGCGTGCCGGGACCACCAGGTCGTCGTCGTTCGCCGGCGTATGGCGCAGGGTCGGTGAGGCGACGTGCAGGACGAAGTCGCAGTCGGCGACGGCAGCGTCCCAGCCCTTGGGCTGTTCGAGGTCGGCGCGTACGACCGCGAGACGGTCGTCGTCGAACGGTGTGGCCGCGTGCAGCCAGGACCGCAGCGCCGGCTCGCGTTGCAGGTCGCGGACCGTGGTGCGGACGGTGTGTCCGGCATCCAGTAGGGCCTGGATGCACCAGCTCCCCACGAAGCCGGTTCCTCCGGTGACCAGTACTCGTGTCATCTGTCTCTCCTCAGCTCTCGGCTCGTGCGGTAAGGGGTGCCAGTGGGTGCGCTGCACGGTGGTGCTGGGCGGCGGCCACGCTGCTTCCGAGGAGGGCGTGGCCGATCATGATCGGGTAGATCACGGCGCGTTCGAGCAGGCCGATGTTCCACATCCAGCCGCTGAACACGTCGGTCATGAAGAGGGGGAACGCGATCAGTCCGGCGGTGCCGAGAGTGATGCTCGCGAGCGACCGGCCCCGGGTGAGACCGATGCGTGCGCCGCTGGTTCCGACGGCGATCGCCATGATGTTGCCGGCGAGCATGACGCCCTGTGCGCCGAAGGTGTGGAACGCGATCAGGCCGTTGTCGACGTTGGCGTTGGAGCCCTGGAAGAGGCCGACGAGCGAGACCCCTGTGCCGGCGAGGACGGCGAGGCTGAGGATGATGATCGGGCGGGTGCCCTTGCGTGGGTCGAACACGAGGAACGCACCGACGATCAGGAGGGTGCCGTAGATGACCCAGCCGGTGTCCATGACGGCGCCGAGGGGGGAGTTGGCGACTTGTCCGAACGCGGTCTGCGGCGGGCCGGTCAGGCCGAGGTGGCTGACCCAGTTGTACAGGGGCGAGTACGGCGGGTCCTGCCATGCGGCGGCGGTGATGAACTCGGCGGCCCAGGACACGAGCGGGCCGAGAAGGATGAGGAGGGCTCCGGCGCGGGCAGCGGCGCCGGAGCGGACGATGGGGTTCATGCGAGAGCCATGCCGGGGACTCGTCGGCGGATGGCCTCCATCTCGGCTTCGTCCGAGACGCCCTGCCAGTCGTAGCGGGGGGTGTACGGGGCCTCCAGGGCGCGCACGTCGTCGTCGGTGAGCTCGGTGTCGAGGGAGGCCACGGCCTCGTCGATCTGCCGGACCGAGCCGGCGCCGACCAGCGGCGCGGTGACGACCGGCTGGCGTCGCAGCCAGGCAAGCGCGACCTGAGCGCGGCCGACGCCGTGAGTATCCGCGACCTGCCCGACGGCGTCGATGATCGCGTGGTTGGATGCCTCCTCGGCCGGCGAGTAGAGCAGGTCCGCATAGGCGCCGTCCGTCTCGGAGCGCACCGTCGAGCGGGCGTCGTCCCACGCGCGGGTGAGGCGGCCGCGGGCCAGCGGCGACCAGACGATCGTGCCGACGCCCTCGTCCAGGCACAGCGGGATCATCTCGCGCTCCTCTTCACGGGCGAGGAGGTTGTAGTGGTCCTGCATCGACACGAAGCGCGCCCAGCCGTTCTCCTTCTGCAGGCGCAGCGCCTTCGCGAACTCCCACGCGTGCATGGACGACGCGCCGAGATAGCGGACCTTGCCGGCCTTCACGAGGTCGTTGAGTGCTTCGAGGGTCTCCTCCCAGGGGGTGGCGTGGTCGTTGCGGTGGATCTGGTAGAGGTCGATGTAGTCGGTGCCCAGGCGGCGCAGCGAATGGTCGACCTCGGTCATGATCGCCTTACGTGACAGCCCCCGTCCGTTGGGTCCCAGCCGCATGGGGTGGCGCAGCTTCGTGGCGATCACCACTTCGTCGCGGTCGGCGAAGTCCTTGAGCGCCCGGCCGAGGATCTCCTCGCTGGAACCGTTGGAGTACATGTTCGCGGTGTCGAAGAAGTTGATTCCCGCTTCCAGCGCGTGCTTGATGAGCGGGCGCGCGTCCTGTTCGCCCTTCGACCAGACGGGGTGCCCGCGGTCGGGTTCGCCGTAGGTCATCGCACCGATCGCGATCGGGGATACGTCGAGGCCGGTCATGCCGAGCTTGATGTAATGCATGACGCTCCTTAGGATGTGGAGAGCTCTCCATTTAACGTAGTGGAGAACTCTCCACTTAGCAAGGTGAGGTCCTGTGGTCCGCTCAGACGCCCGCGAGAACAGGGCGCGCATCCTCGCCGCCGCACGCGAAGCCCTCGCGGCGGACGGCAGCACGTCGATGAACCAGATCGCTCAGCGCGCGGGAGTCGGGGCGGGCACCCTGTACCGCAACTTCCCCACGCGTGAGTCGCTGGTTCTGGCCGTCTACCAGGACGAGGTGGCACGCATCACCGGCACCGTGCCCGACCTGCTGGCCCGGATGCCTCCCCTGGAAGCGCTCCGCCACTGGACGACCGACCTCGTCGAGGCCATGCGCAGAAAGCATGGCCTCGGCGACGCTCTCGGCCCGGGCGCGCACCAGGCGATCAGCGAGCAGAGCTACGGGCCGGTCATCGCCGCGATCACAGAACTACTCGACGCCGGCAAGAAGGACGGAAGCATCCGCCCGGACGCCGACCCAGGCGACTTCCTCCAACTCACCGGCGCACTCTGGCGCGCCGCGTCCAGCCCCGAGGACCGGGCGCCCCACATGCTCGCGCTCATCCTCGACGGACTCCGCACGCACCGGTAGCGAGCTGGGGATCGATAGGCCTTGGTCGGAGCATGACCTCAAGTGCCGTTGAGGTTCCATGATGATCGGCATGGAGACGACGGTCACTGATCAGCAGACCCAGGAAGCCGAGATCGCAGAGATCAAGCAGGTGATCGCCAGGCTTGAGCGTGCCCAGCAGAACGAGTTGCCCGAGGCGTTCGTCGGTCTGTTCCGGGCCGATGCGATCTGGACGACGGGCCATGGCAAGCGCCTCACCGGTCGCGATGAGATCTCGTCCTTCACCTACCAAGTGCTGCCACGGGCCATGGAGAACTCGACGGCCACGTACGAGGTGGTGGACGTGCTGTTCATCCGCCCCGACGTCGCCGCGGTCAAGGCGCACGCGCAGTACTGGACCCTGGAAGGGGAGCCGATCGGGAACGCGGGCACCCCGCTCTACGTGATGGCGAAAGAGGACGGGCAATGGTGCCTGGTCGCCTGCCAGAACGCTGAGGTGCGTGCCCAGTGACATGAGAGGGGCCGCACGGATCGGGGAAGTTGCGAATCAGGTCTGGGCCCGTGCAGCCTGCTCCCATCCTGCCCTGGCCGGGGTCTCCCGCGCATACTTCGGCGAGTTGCTCGACGATCTCGTCCCGAAGTGGGCGGCAGCCCATGAGTCGGCGCTGCGAGCGCGGCGCGGCGGCGATCGTCGGCGGACCGCGGGCGCCGGACCCAAGCGGCGGCTGGTCTTCGTGGACCGGCTGCTGGTGACGCTGGTTCACCTGCGATTGGGACTGCCGCATGCGGCACTCGCGGAGCTGTTCGGAGCGGACCGCTCCACCGTCTCCGGCTCGATCCGAGAGGTTCGGCCACTACTGGTAGCCCGGCCCCAACAACAAGATCACCCAACTCGAGGAGTCGGCACGCCGAACCGCCCTCCTCGGCATGTCCCGCTTCCAGGACATCGCCCCGCACGCCACGACGCGGACTCCTCTCGGTTCCCACTCGACGGAGATCACCCGTGAAGCCCTCCCCTTGAGGTGAGGCCGAAAATCGGCGCTGTCTGTGCCGATATGCCCGCTCGGCAAGCCGAATTCCGGCCGTTGCCTTGGCGTTGCCATGACAAAACAGGCTGCGCGGTGCCACTCTTCTGCGGAAGTTCACGATTCCTTGACGGAATCCCCACGTGGAGCAACCGCTCAGCCCCCACCCCCCGCCTCCTTCAACCCGCATGCCGTGCAGCGCTCCGGACCGGCGTATCCCGCCGCTCCGTCACCTCCACGACCCCCCACCACGGGCCGTCCGTTGTACGAAGGAGAATTCGTTGCCCCTGCGACGCCGCGCTCTTACCGGGCGCAGACGCACCACCGTCCTCGCCCTCACGGCCATAGGCTCCCTGCTCGCCCTCGCCGCCCCGGGTCTCGCCACCGCGGTCCCGGCGGACCCGGGCCTCACGAAGATCACCGCCACCCCCCGGGCCGGCGCCGCCCAGCCGTCCCTGACGCCCGCCCGCCGCGCCGCCCTGATCGAAAGCGCCCGTTCCGCAGCGCCCCGCACGGCCCAGCGGATCGGTCTCGGCGCCCAGGAGAAGCTCGTCGTCAAGGACCTCATCAAGGACGCCGACGGCACCACGCACACCCGTTACGAACGCACCTACGCGGGGTTGCCCGTCCTCGGCGGTGACCTGGTCGTCCACGACAAGAGCAGTCGTACGACCGTCACCAAGGCGAGCCCCGCCCGTCTCCAGATCCCCTCGCTCCGTCCGAAGATCACCGCCGCTGGTGCCGCCACCAAGGCCCTCCGCATCTCGAAGAAGACCAAGGTAAAGGGAGCCGTGACGGAGCAGGCGCCCCGCCTGGTGGTCTGGGCCGGGACCGGCAAACCCGTGCTGGCCTGGGAGACCCTCGTCAAGGGCGTACAGGACGACGGCACCCCCAGCGAACTCCAGGTCGTCACCGACGCTGCCACCGCCAAGGAGCTCCTGGCGGCCGAGCACGTCCACACCGGCTCCGGCACGGGCCAGTACGCCGGCGAGGTCCCACTCGGCACCACCCTGTCCGGATCGACGTACCAGCTCGTCGACCCCGACCGTGCCGGGCAGCGGACGTACGACCTCAACCAGGGCACCTCGGGCACCGGCACCCTGTTCACGGACGACAACGATGTCTGGGGCAACGGCCTTCCGACCAACCGTCAGACCGCAGGGGTCGACGTGGCGTTCGGCGCGGCGGCCACCTGGGACTACTACAAGGAGACGTACGGCCGCAACGGCATCCGCAACGACGGTGTCGCCGCCTACAGCCGCGCCCACTACGGCAACAACTACGTCAACGCCTTCTGGCAGGACTCCTGCTTCTGCATGACGTACGGCGACGGCTCGGGCAACACCCATCCGCTGACCGCGCTCGACGTGGCCGCCCACGAGATGAGCCACGGGGTCACGGCCGCCACCGCGGGCCTGGTCTACTCGGGAGAGTCCGGCGGGCTCAACGAGGCGACCTCCGACATCTTCGCCGCCGCCGTCGAGTTCAACGAGAACCTTCCGGCCGACCCCGGCGACTACCTCGTCGGCGAGAAGATCGACATCAACGGTGACGGCACACCGCTGCGTTACATGGACAAGCCTTCCAAGGACGGCGCATCCCGCGACAGTTGGAGCTCCACCCTCGGCGGCATCGACGTCCACTACTCCTCGGGCCCCGCGAACCACTTCTTCTACCTGCTCTCCGAGGGCAGCGGCGCCAGGACCGTCAACGGCGTGGACTACGACAGCCCGACCTACGACGGGCAGCCCGTCACCGGCATCGGCATCCAGAACGCCGCCGCGATCTGGTACCGCGCGCTGACGACGTACATGACCTCCACGACCAACTACGCCGGCGCCCGCACCGCCACCCTGTCGGCCGCCACCGACCTGTTCGGCGCCTACAGCCCGACCTACCTCGCCGTCGCCGACGCCTGGGCCGCGATCAACGTCGGCAACCGCATCGCCCTCGGCGTCAACCTCGCCCCGACCGCCGACCAGATCAGCGGCATCAACCAGAACGTCAGCCTCCAACTCGACGCCTACACCACCAACACCGGCGCCGCACTGAACTACGAGGCCACCGGACTGCCCGACGGCCTCGGCATCAGCCCGAGCGGTCTGATCAGCGGCACCCCGACGACCCTCGGCACCAGCGACGTCACGATCACCGTGACCGACAGCACCGGTGCGACCGCCTCGGACACCTTCACCTGGAAGATCGGCTACGTCTACGCCAACACGACCCGCGTCGACATCCCCGACAACGGGGCCGCCGTGGAGTCACCGCTGACCGTCACCGGCCGCGACGGCAACGCATCCGCGACCACCTCGGTCTACGTCAACATCGTCCACACCTACCGCGGCGACCTCACCGTCGACCTCGTCGGCCCCAACGGCACCGTCTACTCACTCCTCAACCGCAGCGGCAGCTCCGCCGACAACGTCGACCAGACCTTCACCGTCGACGCCTCCGCACAACCGCTCAACGGAACCTGGACCCTACGCGTGCAGGACCGGGCATCCATCGACGTCGGGTACATCGCCCGCTGGCAGCTGACTCCCTGACACCCAGACAGACCATGCGACGCCGCCCGGGTCCTGGGGACCCGGGCGGCGCCACGAGGAACATCGGCGCCCCCGGCCTCAGCAGCTCTCCGTCGATGTCTTCGCGGCATTGGCGGGAACGCGCAGTTGGCCCTCACGCGCGTGGAACCGGCGCGCCGCGGCCATGTTCCGCTCCCATGGCACGTCCTGGGACCGCCGCGTCGGCCGCACCCTCTGCCCCGCGGTGTCAGGGTCGACGCCGATCGTCTCCAGGGGTGGCGCCGTGCCGGGGGCAGTTTGTCTCCCGCCGCCGTCTGCCCGGCGATCCCCACGGCCAGGTGTTCGACCGCTGGGGTGCTGCAGAAGGACACAGTTGCTGTGCAACCTGGGCCGCTGCTGTCGGAGTGTGAAGGGGCGCCGGATGCGACCAAGGAGGAGCAGAATCAGCCACGACCTAGCCCTCTTCCAAGCCCTCGTGAGCTCCCCGCGGCTGCGGGGCGCCGCTTGGCGCTCCTCGCTGACCTGCGCAGGGCCGGCCTGCCCGGGGCTCAGTCGGCGGCGGTCACATGGGGTCGGACGGCGGTGTCCCGGACGAGGAGCAGGGCGGTCACAAGCGCGGCCAGGAGGGCCAGCGCGACGAGAGAGGGGACGAAGGTGACGGCGGGTCCTGCGACGAGGCAGACGGCTCCGCCGGCGAGGAGGTGCGGGGAGCGGTGACTCGTGGTGCGGAAGAGCAGGGCGGCCGAGGCGAGGAGGAACACACCGACGCCGCCGGGCAGGGCCCAGGCAACGACACCGTGGAGGGGTTCGGTCAGGTCGTAGTGGCCGGTGTCGGCGATCTGCGTGAGGGCCTTCTTCATGCCGAGGGCGGTGAGGACGATTCCGGCCACGAGTGGAAGGTGGAGGAAGGTGTACGCGTCACGGGCCATCCGGGTGCGGTCGTCGCCGGTCACGGTGGTCAGCCGATGCTCGACCGTCTCGGCGAGTTGACGGAAGTACAGGCGCCACAGTCCTGCGGAAACGAGCAGCCCCAGGGCGGCACCGGCCACGACCGGGGTGCTCAGCGCGAAGCCGGAGACGCCGACGCCGATGGCGACGATCGACTCGCCGAGGGCGATGATGACGATCAGGCCGTGGCGTTCGGCGAAATGGCCGGGTGAGGCGACCCGCCAGCCCGATTTTCCGGTGAGGAAGATACTCAGGTAGTCGATGATCACAGCGGCGAGCCAGATCAGGACCTGAGTGGTGCCGGTGAACGCCGCCCGATGAGGAGCAGGACGAACGGCGGGGCCACCGAGAGCAGGGCGGTGCGGCGCAAGACGCGGTGCAGTGCCTGATCGGTGGGGTCGGACAGCCAGTACGTGACCAGGTGAAGGACGCGGACGGCGCCGTAGCACAGGACGAAGACCAGAGGGGCGGGCAGTCCGCCGGGCGCGTCGTTGTAGATCTCGGGCACGGCCAGCGCCACGATCAGGACGACGGCCATGACGGACACCAGCACGGTGAACATCGCGCCGGAGTCCGCCCGTACGACGTTCCCCAGCCAGGCGAAACAGCACCAGCACCACCAAAGCAGCGCCAGCGCGACCATCCCGCCGAGCAGCCGCAACCCGCTCGGGTCGGCCGCCATCAGTGCTGTGACCTGAGTGATCGCATACACGAACACCAAGTCGAAGAAGAGCTCGGCCGGTGTCACTCGGTGGCCGCCCTCGGTCGCGACCAGCCGCGACCCTTCGCCATTCGCTACCACAACTCCCCCTCCGGGGCGCCCCACCGCCCACCGGCGGAACGATAACCCACTGGCTATGGCCAAAGATGGTCGTAGCTGGGTACGGGAGTTCGCTTCCCGCGTACACAACGGAAGAGGGAAGTGATCCTCCGTTTCGGGCGGCCGAGGCCGGCCCGGGCTCGGCGAGGTGGGCCCAAGGGGCTTGGCACGGTTACCACTGGCGGACCGTGGCTGATGTGCCGGTCGATGGGCGGCGAGTGGTGGTCCGTGTGCGGGTGCGGCGTCTGGTGTGCCCCACGCGCGGCTGCCGGCATACCTTCCGCGAGCAGGTGCCCGGAATCTTGGACCGATGCCAGCGGCGCACCACTCGTCTGACCCGGCAAGTGAGGGCCGTGGTCAAGGAGCCAGCGGGCCGGTCGGGGAACGTTTGCCTGCGATACTCGCGGCGGGCGTCACGGAGTGACCGTGTACGTCTGTACGCCGAAGGCCTGACCGAGCGAGTTCGGCGGCGCCACTGTCACCGAGGTCCCGTCCACGGTCACCTTCAAGAAGTGGTAGTCCTGCGCGTCGTCCGTGGGCACCGGCGCGGCGCCGCAGGCGGTCGAGGAGCAAGTCAATGCTCAGGGCGAGGCTTGGCCTTGGTGGCGTGGCGGGCGGCCTTGTAGGTCTCGGGCAGGAAGCGGTGTTCGATGGCGGTGCGCTTTGTGGCGGCGTCGCCGCCGACGACCTCGGCGCGTCCGTTCATCAGGGCGAGGAAGCCCTGGCGGGCGACTTCCTTGCGGTTGTTCTTCTTCATGCCGGGGCCGAAGGCGGTGTTGTTCATGCCGGCGCGGGTGTGGAAGTCGCTGTCGGTGGCTCCGGGCATGAGGCAGGTGACGCCGACGCCGTGTTCCTTGAGTTCCTCGCGCAGTCCGAGGGCGAACATCCGGGTGAAGGCGCGGGAGGGCCCGTACACGGTCTCGTAGGGGGTGGGCAGGGTCGCCGACAGCGACGAGGTGATCAGGATGCGGCCGCGGCGGCCGGCGGCCATGTGCCGGGCGACGTGCTTGGCCAGGTGGACGACGGAGGCCACGTTCAGCTGGATCAGGGAGAGTTCGTCGTCGAGGTCGGTGTCGAGAAAGGCGCCGCCGATGCTGCGTCCGGCGTTGAGGACCGCGGCGTCCAGCGGCCGGCCGGTCTCCTGCACCGCCCGCCACACCGTCTCGACGCCCTCGCTCTGGGAGAGGTCGGCGCGCACGGGTGTGACGTGGACGCCGAGCCGCGCGAGGACGGCGGCTGCCTGGTCGGTGTGCGCGCTGCGGCCGGTGGCAATCAGGTCGAAGCCGTTGAGGGCGAACAGCTTCGCGAGTTCGTAGCCGATGCCCGCGGAGGCCCCGGTCACCAGGGCGAGCGGGCGGTGGGAGGCGGTGCTGCTCATGCGAGGTGCTCCTTGGACGTGTGCTGGGGGTGGGGTTACCAGTTCTGGCGCGTGGGGTGGATGACGATGTCGTTGACGGTGACGTCGGTGGGCCCGCCGGCCTGTGACAGGACCGGGGGTCCGGCGTTGTCACAGGCCCGCGGATGCCGGTGCTGGGTCAGGCGTCGAAGTCGGCCGACTTCGTCAGGGCCTCGTTCGCGCGGATCTCGGCGAGCATGGACTCCAGCTGCTCGATTGCCATGCCGTACGCCGGAGCACCCAGCAGCAGTCGCTGGGGGTGGGTGTCGGCGGCGAGGGCGGTGATGATCGCGCGGGCGGCGGCGTGGGGGTCGCCGGGCTCTTTGCCGGTGTCCGCGCGGAACGCGGCACGCTGAGCGCCGACGGTGTCGGCGTAGTCGGCGATCTCCCGCTCGGGCAGCGTCTCGTCTGCGGACCGGCCGGCCCAGTCGGTGCGGAAGGGGCCGGGCTCCACGAGCAGCGTGGTGATGCCCAGCGGGGCGACCTCCTGGCGCAGGGCGTCGGTCAGTCCCTCGACGGCGAACTTGGTGGCGGCGTAATAGCCGACGGCCGGGAAGGCACGCAGGCCACCGATGGAGGAGAAGTTCACGATCGTCCCCGAGCGGCGTGCGCGCATGCCGGGCAGGACCGCGCGGATGACGTCGGACAGGCCGAAGACGTTGATGTCGAAGATCCGGCGGATCTCTGCCTCGGTGCTTTCCTCCACGGCGGCGAAGTAGCCGATGCCGGCGTTGTTGACCAGCACATCGATGCCGCCGAAGTGTGCTTCCGCGGTCTCGACGGCTTCCTTGACCTGCCCGCGTCGGTGACGTCGAGGGGCAGGGCGAGCGCCTGGTCGTTGCCCTCGACGAGATCCTCGACCTGAGCGACGTTGCGGGCGGTGACGACCGCCTGGTGGCCGGCGCCGAGGACCTCCTGGGCCAGGGCACGGCCGAAGCCGGTCGAGCAGCCGGTGATGAACCAGACCTTCTGCGAAGCAGTCACGATGCGGATCTCCCTCAGAACGGGCGCACCCCTCCTACGGCGATCACAAAAGGTGACGCCGGCAGGGGCGCTGTGTACGGGGTGAAGCGGCGCCCGCTCCGGGCCGGTGCGATACACACGGCAGGCGGGCCCGCGAACCCTTCGAAGGTCCCTGCGATGGCCTCCTCACCATTCATGCATGCCACAAAGCGGCAGACCAAGCCATGAACGGGGGCCAGTGCTGCCGGGGAAAGACCTTCCCCCCTTCGCCGGTGGATCCCCGCCACGAGCCGGGGAACACTGGCAGGCATGGCGAACAATGCCGAGGAGATCAAGAAGTTCCTGCGCGCCCGCCGTGACGCGGTCCGCCCCTCCCAGGTCGGCCTGGCCAACTACCCGGGCCGGCGGGTACCTGGCCTGCGTCGTGAAGAGGTCGCACAGCTCGCCGGGGCCAGCGTGGACTACTACACCCGCCTGGAACAGGGACGGCTCACCAGCGCCTCCGAAGGCGTCATCCTCTCCATCGCCGAGGCCCTGCAACTCACCCAGGCCGAGACCCAATACCTGCGCGACCTGCTGCGCCCCCAACCCCGACGCGGCACGGAGGAGGCGCCGCCCCAGCAGGTGCGGCCCGATTTGCTGCGCATGCTGAACGGGCTGCACGACCAGCCCGCCTTCGTCCTGGGCCGCCGCAACGAGGTCCTGGCCTCCAACGACCTCCTCGATGCCCTCCTCACCCCGTTCAACCACCGCCCGCCCGGCGAGCGCAACCTGCTGCGTTGGATGCTCCTCGAGCCCGCGGCCCGCTCCCTCTACCTTGACTGGGCGCAGATCACCTCCGAGGTCGTCGGCGTGCTGCGGGCCGAGGCCGGCCGCAACCCCCACGACCGGCAGATCGCCGAATTCGTCGCCGAACTACGCTCCGCATCCCCGGAGTTCCGCATCTGGTGGGCCGAGCGGACCGTCGTCGAACGCACCTGGGGCAGCAAACGGTTCAACCACCCCGTCGTCGGCCGCCTCGACATCACCTACGAAGCCCTCTCCCTGCCCGGTGACCCAGACCAGATCCTCTTCGTCTACGCCGGCAAGACCGACGACGACCTCGAAAAACTGCGCATCCTCGCCAGCTGGTACGCCCACTCCGCCCCCCACCTTGCCATCGCCGGCAAGCACACTGCCCAGACCCAACGGCACGGCACGGGCGAGCAGGATCCCCGCCGCGCGTAGGCCTGCCGTAGCGCCCCGCCCTGCCACGGCGGCCCCTCCTCGTTTCCTCCGGTCCTCAGCGCACAGACAAGGAATGATCATGCCCGCCGTGCCTGCGAACCGGCGGCCCCTCGCCTTCGTCATCGGCGCTTCCAACGGCACGGCACGGGTGAACAAGATCCCCGCCACTCGGCCCTGCTGTCCCCCCTGCCGGGCTGTCGTTCGAGGGTGGCTGCTGGCAGAAGGGGGTCAATTCGGGGCTCGAAACTGTCGGATCCGAAAGGCGGGACATCGTCTGCGAAGACTCGTGCGAACAATGAGGCTGGACGTCCTGCAGCCGCAGCGTGCGCCAGTGGCGCGGGTCAGCGGGTTCCGGAACCGCGACCTCCACCTCAGGACCGTAGGCGAAGAGCCTCTCCTGGCAGACACCGCAAGGCGCCAGGGTCCAGTACCCGCGATCGCCATCGGCGGCGGTCACGCACCCCGACACCACCACACCTCGCTGGAAACCAGTTGGTCCTCGCGGTGGAGTCGGACAGGATGACCCGCGTGATCCTGAAGTACCCCTGCGTGTGCTGCGGCCGTCTGACCATGGACGAGCCGCCGGGCTCGTACCAGATCTGTCCGGTCTGCTTCTGGGAGGACGACGCTGTCCAGCTTCGCTGGCCGGACTATTCAGGCGGAGCAAACCGGCCTTCGCTGGTCGAGGCCCAGGAGAACTACCGGGCTTTCGGAGCTTGCGAGGAACGGTCCCTGGAGCACGTCCGCCTGCCCGAGGACGACGAGCCGATGGATTCGAGCTGGCGCCTCATCGATCCCGAGCGTGACCACTTCGAGCCCAAAGGCATTCCGCTGGCCGCGTGGCCCGACGATCGCACTGTCCTGTACTGGTGGCGATATCGGGACACGGGGTTCTGGCGTCCCGCCACTGGCTGATGCCGCACCCCCGGCGTGTTCGTCGAGTCGGGCCAGGAGAGCGTCGAGATCTGCTCGCGTGCTACCTGTGCCTTGGTAGCCGCACGTCCCGCTGGCGCTCGAGCGTGGGCCGGAACTCAATCGTGATGACGAAGAACATGCAGGACTCGCAGATCGACTCGAAGTGGCAGTCCATCTCGACGGGGCGAGCGCAGTAACCGTTGCCGAGCATCCGGCGGTGCACCTCCCGGCGGAGCTTGGCCATCTCCGACCCCTCGGCGTCCGCCGGCAACTGGCGTGGGGCGTCGTAGAGGGCCTCTACCTTCTCAGAGACCGCGAAGTACTCGTCCGCGACGGTCCGGGCGGCGATCCGCACCGGTCGCTCGCTCAGCGCGCCATCGCGCCGCGGCGTGCCGATCGACACGCCACGCGAGTGTCTAGCCAGGGCCACGTCCACCTGTACGCCGACAACCAGGCCCTCGATGCCGGCTGCGCACCGCGCACGTTCGTTTCAGAGCCCATGTCTGGCCTCGCGTTTTCACGAGGTGGGCTGTCCCTATGCTTGATCAAAAGCAAGGAGTACCTCTGACCTCGGACGACGAGGTGCGTGCTGGTGGTCGAGACCGTCCTCAAGTCCGTTCTGAATCAGGCGATATCGACGGTGTTGCGCCGTTGCGAGCGGCCCGTGTGCGGTACATGGTCCGCGCAAGACCCTGGTGGATAGGGCGCTCGCGATCGCGCCGGGCAGGGGTTGGCCGGCCGCTGTCGGAATGCCGTGTCTGCTCAGGTAGACGCGGTTTGCGAGGGAGCGTACGCCTGATTGGCGCGGGCCTTGGCCAGCTGGGTTCGCGGTCGGCCCCGACCGATGTGGCGGGGCACTCGGATGCTCTCCAGGCCCGACTGGAGCTGCAACTGTCGTGCCGTGCGTCGACAGCGGCTTCGGCCCCTCCACGACCGTCAGGAGCAGCGCACGAGCGGTGCGGCGAGGAGGTGCCGGCCTGCGTCATCCCCCGCGATCCGGCCGGCCCTCCCAAGTCGGCGGACGTACGGCCTTGCTGCGCGGGGCAGTTGGCCAACTACAAGCCACTACAAGGCGACGGTGTCCGGAAAGGTGCGCGAAATCGAGCTGCGGGAGCGGTACTCCGGCTGATCCGCCGGGGTGTTCGATCACAGGGGGGACGCGGCCCGTAAGATCGGGTGCCCTGGGGGTGGTTATGGGCAGGCAGCGCCCTGGCTCGCCGACGTTGGAGGAAGTGGCGGCTCTCGCCGGTGTCGGGCGAGGCACCGTCTCACGGGTCGTCAACAACGCGGCGGGCGTGAAGGAGTCCACGCGTCGGGCCGTCGAGCGGGCCATCGACGAACTGGGCTACGTGCCCAATCTGGCGGCCCGTTCATTGGCCGCGCGGCGCGCGGACGCGGTGGCGCTCGCGCTGACCGAACAGGACTGGCGGCAGTTCGGGGAACCCTTCTTCTCCGAGATCATCCGCTCGGTCGGCGACGCCCTCGCCGACACCTCGGCGCAACTGCTGCTCACCCTGGTCCGCACGGACATCGAGCGGCAGCGTTTCGTCGAGTACGCGCGCGGCGGGCGCGTGGACGGGGTGCTGCTGCTGTCCGTACGGGCAGACGACCGGCTGCCGGACATGCTCGCCGACGCGGAGCTGCCCACGGTGCTGCTCGGCCGTCGCTCGGGCGACGAGCGCGTCACCTATGTGGACGCGGACAACGTCGGTGGGGCCCGCGGCGCGGTCGAGCACCTGCTGCGCGGGGGGCGTCGGCGGATCGCCGCCGTCACTGGACCGCTCGACATGTACGTCACCCAGTGCAGGCTGCGCGGGTACCGGGAGGCGCTGGCCGCCGCCGGTGTGGAGGCCCTTCCGTCACTGGTCGTCGAGGGTGACTTCACCGAGGACAGCGGGCGCCGGGCGACGGCCGAGCTCCTCGCCCGGCACCCGGACGTGGACGCCGTCTTCGCCGCCTCGGACACCATGGCGGCCGGAGCACTCGGGGTGCTGCGGGCGGCAGGCCGCCGGGTGCCCGAGGACGTCGCGGTGATCGGGTTCGACGACTTCCCGCTCGCCCAGCACACCGAGCCGTCGCTGACGACGGTCCGCCAGCCGCTGGAGGAGATCGGGCGGACCATGGTGCGGCTGCTGATGGAGGAGATGGAGCAGCCGGAGGTCGCCTGGCGCCATGTCATCCTGCGCACCCGCTTGGTGGTGCGCGGCTCGGCCTGAGGGCCGCCGAGGACGGGGCCGGGCGCAACCTTTCGGGAGCGCTCCCAACTCCCGGCGCACGTCGAAAGATTGCGACGTGTCCGCCTGACCTGCGACGTCGAAATCCATTCGACGCATTCGCGTGCACAGGGTTGTCAGGGACATGGGCGGATATCTACAGTCCCACCCGAACCGGTGGTTTGGGAGCGCTCCCATCAGTGGGGAGATGGGAGCGCTCCCGTACCGGCCCCGACCCAGCCGAGCCACGTTCGAGAGAGGCACCCGCATGCGACCGTTACCGCACCGTCCCCGCCCCGTGCGCGGCCTGTTCGCCGCGCTGCTCTCCGCCTTCGCCGCGCTCGCGGCTCTCCTCGTCGCCACACCGCCGGCCCAGGCCGACACCACGATCTGCGAGCAGTACGGCACGACCGTCATCCAGAGCCGCTACGTCGTGCAGAACAACCGCTGGGGCATCAGCGCCACCCAGTGCGTCACCGCCACCGACACCGGCTTCCGCCTCACCCAGGCCGACGGCTCGGTGCCCACCAGCGGCGCCCCGAAGTCGTACCCGTCCGTGTTCAACGGCTGCCACTACACGAACTGTTCACCGGGCACCAACCTTCCGGCGCAGCTCAGCACCATCTCCAGCGCGCCCAGCAGCATCTCCTACGGCTATGTCTCGGGCGCCGTGTACAACGCCTCGTACGACATCTGGCTGGACCCGACGCCCCGCACCGACGGCGTCAACCGCACCGAGATCATGATCTGGTTGAACCGGGTGGGCCCGATCCAGCCGATCGGCTCGCCGGTGGGCAACACCACCGTCGGGGGCCGCACCTTCGAGGTGTGGACCGGCAGCAACGGCTCCAACGACGTGATCTCCTTCGTCGCTCCCTCGGCGATCAGCAGCTGGAGCTTCGACGTCATGGACTTCGTCGACCAGACCGTGGCCCGGGGCCTGGCACAGAACAACTGGTACCTGACGAGCGTCCAGGCCGGGTTCGAGCCGTGGCAGAACGGCGCCGGACTCGCGGTGAACTCCTTCTCCTCCGCCGTCAACCTCGGTGGTGGCGGAGGCCCGGGCGGCCCCGGGGGGCCGGCCACGGCCTGCCAGGTGACCTACGCGACCAACGTCTGGCAGGGCGGCTACACCGCCGACGTGACGGTCAAGAACACCGGTGCCACCGCCCTGAACAGCTGGCAGCTCGGCTTCACTCTGCCCTCCGGACAGCGTGTCACCAGCTCCTGGAACGCCACCCTGTCCGGCTCCTCCGGCGCGGTGACGGCGAGCCCCGTGGCGCACAACGCGCAGATCGCCGCCGGCGGCAGCCAGACCTTCGGCTTCCAGGGCACCTACAGCGGCACCTTCGCCAAGCCCGGCACCTTCACCCTGAACGGCACGGCCTGCACCAGCGCCTGACCGAAGCCGGCTGCACCGCACCGGCCTTCTCCGGGGCCCGCCCCGCCTTCCGCACCGACGGGGGCGGGCCCCGGCCCCACATCCCGCCCCTCCGGCCCGCACCCGGAAAGGCCGCACCCCATGAGCCCGAGCCGCACCGTGCCCGCACACCGCACGCCGTCCTCACCCCCGAGCGTGCCCTTACGTTTACGAACCCGCCGCCCCGCCCTCGTCGCCGCGCTGTGCGCCGTGACCCTCGCGCTGACCGGTCTCGCCGCCGCCCCGCCCGCCCAGGTCCCCACGGCCGCCGTCGCCCTGCCGTACCAGGACCCCTCCCTCCCGGTGCCCCAGCGGGTCACCGATCTGCTCTCCCGGATGACGCTCGACGACAAGCTCGGGCAGATGACCCAGATCGAGAAGGACGCGCTCGTCCCGCAGTCCGACCTCGCCACCTACCGCATCGGCGCGGTGCTCTCCGGCGGCGACTCGACGGTCAGCCCCAACAACGCCCAGACCTGGGCCGACACCTACGACTCCCTCCAGCGCACCGCCCTCGCCACCCCGCTCGGCATCCCGATGATCTACGGCATCGACGCGGTGCACGGCCACAACGCGGTGCGCGGCGCCACCCTCTTCCCGCACAACATCGGCCTCGGTGCCACCCGTGACCCGGCGCTGGTGCAGCGCGTCGGACGGGCGGTGGCCGAGGAGGTGGCCGGTACCGGCATCGACTGGTCCTTCGCGCCGTGTCTGTGCGTGGCCCGCAACGACCGGTGGGGCCGCACCTACGAGTCGTTCGGCGAGAAGCCCGAACTGCCCACCTCCATGGCCACGTTCGTCACCGGCATGCAGGGCACAGCCCTAGGTGGCGAGACGGCGTCGGTACTGGCCACCGCCAAGCACTACATCGGCGACGGTGGCACCACCGGAGGCGTCGACCAGGGCAACACCGAGCTGTCCGAGGCCGAGCTGCGCGCGATCCACCTGCCGCCCTTCCAGGAGGCGGTACGGCGGGGCGTGGGCTCGGTGATGCTGTCCTACAGCAGCTGGAACGGTGTGCGCTCGCACGGGCACAAATACCTGGTCACCGACGTGCTCAAGGGCGAGCTGGGCTTCACCGGCTTCGTCGTCTCGGACTGGGCCGCGGTCGACCAGCTGGACGGGCAGAGCGGCTTCACCGGCGCCGAGATCACCACGGCCGTCAACGCCGGCGTCGACATGGTGATGGTCCCGCACGACTACAAGAAGTTCCTCACCCTGCTGCGCGGAGAGGTGAACGCCGGGCGGATCACCCAAGCGCGCGTCGACGACGCCAACCGCCGCATCCTCACCAAGAAGTTCCAGCTCGGCCTGTTCGAAAAGCCCCTCACCGACCGGGCGTTGACCCCGACCGTGGGCTCCACCGAGCACCGGGCCCTGGCCCGGCAGGCGGTGCGGCAGTCGCAGGTGCTGCTGAAGAACGACGGCGCGATCCTGCCGCTGGCGAAGAACGCCAAGCTGTTCGTGGCCGGCAAGTCCGCCGACGACATCGGCAACCAGAGCGGCGGCTGGACCCTGGGCTGGCAGGGCCGCAGCGGGCCCGTCACCGAGGGCACGACCGTACTCAAGGGCATCCGCGCCGCCGCGGTCGACCCGTACCGGATCACCTACGACCGCTACGGCAACGGCATCGACGCCAGCTACACCGCCGCCGTCGCGGTGGTCGGGGAGACGCCCTATGCCGAGATGCACGGCGACCGGCCCGGCGGTATGGGCCTGGACCAGGAGGACCTGCAGACCCTCAGCCGGCTCAAGGCCAGCGGGGTGCCCGTCGTGGTGGTCCTGGTCTCCGGGCGCCCGCTCGACATCGCCGCCCAACTGCCCGACTGGCGCGCCCTGTTGGCGGCCTGGCTGCCCGGCACCGAGGGCGGCGGAGTCGCCGACGTGCTCTTCGGCGACCACGCCCCGACCGGCAAGCTCCCCATGACGTGGATGCGCAGCGCCTCCCAGCAGCCCATCAACGACGGCGACGGCAAGAGCCCGCTCTTCGCGTACGGGCACGGCCTGACCTACGGCACCGGTCCCGACCCAGACCCCGACCCGGACCCGGACCCGGAGCCCCAACCCACTTCCTGCACCGCCCAGTTCAAGGTCGTCTCGGCTTGGTCCGGCGGCTACCAGGCGGAGATGACCGTCAAGAACTCCGGCAGCGCCCAGCTCACCGGCTGGACCGTCGCATGGGACCTGAACGGCTCCACCGTCACCAGCCTGTGGAACGGCTCCCTGACCGTGTCCCAGGGCCGCGCGACCGTCCGCAACGCCGCCCACAACGGCGCCCTGTCACCCGGCGCCATCACCTCGTTCGGCTTCACCGCCAACGGCGGCGCGGGCACGCCCGCCCCGCAGTGCACCGGCTCCTGACGTACGACCGGCACACCCGCACGTACTACCGAGGAGGGCACGATGACCCACCCGACCAGAGCAGACGGCGCCTCGCTGCCGCGCACGCGCCGACGACGGTCGGCAGCCCTGGCCACCGCCCTGGCCACCCTGATGCTCGGGGTGGCCGGCCAGATCGCGGAACAGCCCGCGGCAGCGGCAGAAGCACATGTCGACAACCCCTTCGCGGGGGCGACCTTCTACGTCAACCCCGACTACGCCGAGCTCGTGAACACGTCCATCGCGCAGACCTCCGACGCCACGCTCAAGGCGAAGATGGAGAAGGTCAAGAGCTATCCGACCGCCGTCTGGCTGGACCGGATCGCGGCCGTACACGGCGGTGCGGCCAACGCAGGACGCAAGAGCCTGGCCGACCACCTCGACCTGGCGCTCGCCCAGAAGAAGCCCGGACAGCCCATCACCGCCACCTTCGTGGTGTACGACCTGCCGGGACGGGACTGCGCCGCCCTCGCCTCCAGCGGCGAACTCCCTCTCACCCAGGCCGGGTTGACTCGCTACAAGAGCGAGTACATCGACGTCATCGCGAACGTCCTGAAGAACCCCAAGTACCAGGACATCCGTATCACCACGGTCGTCGAGCCCGACAGCCTGCCCAACCTGGTCACCAACACCTCCGACCCCGAATGCGCCCAGGCCAAGAGCAGCGGCATATACGTCGAGGGCATCCGGTACGCCCTGGACAAGCTGCACGCCATCCCGAACGTGTACACCTACCTGGACTACGCGCACTCCGGCTGGCTCGGCTGGGACAACAACCTCACCCAGACCGTGCAGCAGTACACCGAGGTGGCCAGGGGGACCGCGGCCGGGCTGAGCAGCGTCGACGGGCTGATCACCAACGTCGCCAACGCCACGCCACTGGAGGAGCCTTTCCTTACCAACCCGGACAAGAGCGTCGGCGGCAACCCGGTCAAGTCCGGCAAGTACTACGAGTGGAACCCGAACTTCGACGAGTCCGACTTCACGAAGAACGTGCACCGGGCGCTGGTCTCGGCGGGCTGGCCCGCCTCCACCGGCATGGTGGTCGACACCTCCCGCAATGGCTGGGGCGGCTCGGCCCGGCCCACCGCCGAGAGCACCAGCACCACCCTCGACACCTATGTCACGGAGTCCAAGGTCGACCGGCGCGCCCACCGCGGACTGTGGTGCAACGTGAGCGGAGCCGGACTCGGACAGCCGCCGCAGGCCACACCCTCCGGATACCCGGACTCGCACCTCGACGCCTTCCTGTGGGTGAAGCCGCCGGGGGAGTCCGACGGGGCCAGCAAGGACATCCCCAACGAGGAGGGCAAGAAGGCGGACCCGATGTGCGACCCGGACTACACCGCGCCCAACGCGGGCAACAACAAGACCGGGGCGCTCCCCGACGCGCCGCTGGCCGGGCACTGGTTCCACAACCAGTTCCAGATGCTGGTGCGCAACGCCTACCCCGCCGTGCCGACCGGCGGCACCGACCCGGGCGACACCACCGCCCCGACCGGACTGCGGGCCACCGCGAAGACCGCGAGCAGCGTCTCGCTGGCCTGGACCGCGGCCACCGACGACGTAGGCGTGACCGGGTACGACGTGTACCGCAACGACACCCGGGTCGGCTCGCCGGCCGCCGGCACCACGTACACGGACACCGGACTGAGCGCCGCCACGGCCTACAGCTACACCGTGCGGGCCCGTGACGCGGCCGGGAACGTCTCCGCCGCCTCCGCCGCGCTGAGCGTCACCACCGAGACGGGCGGCGGCGGCCCCGACCCGGCGGGCGGTCTCAAGGTCGCCTACAAGAACAACGACTCCTCGGCCACCGACAACGCCATCCGCCCCGGCCTGCGGATCATCAACACCGGCAGCGCCGCCCTCGACCTGACCGGGGTGACCGCCCGCTACTACTTCACCCGGGACGACGGCTCGCCGACCGTGAACGCCTACTGCGACTACGCCGCGGTCGGCTGCTCCAACGTCAAGCTCAGGGTCGTCCCGCTGAGCACCCCGGTCGCGGGCGCGGACGCCTACCTGGAGGTCGGCTTCTCGGCCGGCTCGCTGGCCGCGGGCCGGGACACCGGTGACGTCCAGCTGCGTATGGCCAAGTCCGACTGGTCCGCGTTCAACGAGGTCGGCGACTACAGCCGCACCACCGCCACCTCCTACACCGACGCCCCGGAGATCCCCGGCTACCTCGGCACCACCCTGGCCTGGGGTGCACCGCCCGCCTGATCCGCCCTTCTCCCCACACTCCCTCGCCCGCCCGGAGCGACCTCTTCCCCGGGCGGGCGGGGGCTCCACAGCGGACAGCCACGCAACGAACAGGAGGCACCATGGTTCGACGCAGAAACCGGCTCCTCTCCTGGGCGGCGGTGCTCGCCACCCTGCTGAGCGGTCTCGGTCTGGCCCTGCTCGGCCAGGGCAACGCGCAGGCCCACGGGGTGGCGATGATGCCCGGGTCGCGGACGTATCTCTGCTATCTGGACGCCAAGACCGGAACCGGCGCCCTGGACCCGACGAACCCGGCGTGCAAGGCCGCGCTGGCCGAGAGCGGATCGACGGCGCTCTACAACTGGTTCGCCGTGCTCGACTCCAACGCGGGCGGGCGCGGCGCCGGTTACGTCCCCGACGGCAAGCTGTGCAGCGCCGGTGACCGCTCCCCGTACAACTTCACCGGCTACAACGCCGCCCGCGCCGACTGGCCCCGCACACATCTGACCTCCGGGAAGAGCATGCAGGTCCGGTACAGCAACTGGGCGGCGCACCCGGGCGACTTCCGGGTGTACCTGTCCAAGCCCGGCTACTCACCCGGCTCCCCGCTGGGCTGGGGCGACCTGGAGCTCATCCAGACCGTCACCAACCCCGCCCAGTCCGGCTCGCCCGGCAGCGAGTCCGGCCACTACTACTGGAACCTGAACCTGCCTGCGGGCCGTTCGGGCGACGCGGTGCTGTTCATCCAGTGGGTGCGCTCGGACAGCCAGGAGAACTTCTTCTCCTGTTCCGACATCGTCTTCGACGGCGGCAACGGCGAGGTGACCGGCATCCGCGGCTCGGGCGGCACCCCGACGCCCACGCCGACCCCCACCCCGACCGACCCGCACACCGGCTGCATGGCCGTCTACTCGGTGACGAACGCATGGAACGGCGGCTTCCAGGGCTCCGTCCAGGTGATGAACCACAACACGGCACCGATGAACGGCTGGGCCGTGCGCTGGCAGCCGGGCACCGGCACCCGGCTCAGCCAGGTCTGGAACGGCACGCTCAGTACCGGGACGGACGGCACGGTCACGGTCAGAAACGTCGACCACAACCGGACCATCGCGCCGGACGGCAGCGTGACCTTCGGATTCACCGCCACCTCCACCGGCAACGACCATCCGGTCGGCTCGATCGGCTGCGTGACCCCGTAAGAAGTCCTGCCGAGACGCCGACTCCCGCACCGCCGGGAGCCGGCGTTCTCGTGTGCGCGGAACTCAGCGGGCGGATGAGGGCGTACCGCCAGTGGCAGCGGGCGTACCGCCCAGCGTCGTCAGCACCGCGTTGTACGCGGGCTTCTTGTTGCCGCCCCGGTCGAAGAGCAGCGGGTTCTCCGAGGCCCGCCAGGAGTCGCTGTCGCGGATGCCCCAGACCGTGATGCCGTTGCAGCGCGCGACGTTCATGCAGGCCCTGACGGTGTTCGTGTACGCGGTCGGCGATGCCTGCGCGATGTCCAGTTCGGTGATCTGGACGTCCACGCCGAGGGCGGCGAAGTTGGACAGTGTGCTCTGGAAACTGGCGGGCGGGCCGCCGGTGCCGAAGTGGGCCTGGAAGCCGACGCAGTCGATGGGCACGCCGCGCGCCTTGAAGTCGCGCACCATGCGGTAGACGCCCTGGGTCTTGGCGTCGCTCCAGTTTTCGATGCTGTAGTCGTTGTAGCAGAGCTTGGCCGCCGGGTCGGCCGACCGCGCGGTGCGGAAGGCCTGCTCGATGAAGCCGTCGCCCAGCAGGTTCTGGAACACCGAGGGGCGGTGCTGGCCGCTGCCGCCGTCCGCGAAGGCCTCGTTGACCACGTCCCAGGCGAACACCTTTCCCTTGTAGTGGTTCATCACGGTGGTGATGTGGTTGTTCATCACGCCGCGCAGGGTGTTCGCATCCCTGATGGAGTTGACCCAGCCGGGCAGTTGGGAGTGCCAGACGAGGGTGTGTCCGCGCAGCCGCTGCCCGCGGGCCTGTGCGCGGTTCGCGATCTGGTCGCCGGGGCCGAAGTTGAACGCGCCGCGGGACGGCTCGGTGGTGTCCCACTTCATCTCGTTCTCGGGTGTGACCGAGTTGAACTCGCGGTTCAGGATCGTGCTGTACGTGCCGTCGCCGAGCCTGCCGGCGGCCACGGCGGCTCCGAAGTACCGCCCGGACTGGGCGGCTTGGGCGCCCAGCGTGGAGGCCTTGACGGCATCTGGTGCGCCGGTCGCGGTTCCTGGCGTCAGCAGGGTGGCCGCGGTCAGGAGGGACAGCACCGTGGCTCGTCGACGGCCGAGTCGCTTCAGCGGGTTCATGGTTCTCCTCGTACGGTCGGGTGGGGGGTGGGTGTGCGAACCTCCGATCGTTCAGGGGGTGGACAGCTCGAACCGCGTGACGCGGACCGTGCCGCCGAGCGCCTGTGTGGCGTGGTTGAAGAGGGCGAACCGGTAGCCCATGAAGAACCGCCAGTCGTTGCCCAGGGAGAAGGCCGGTCCGAGGCGGGTGAAGGTGGTGCCGTCGATGCTGTAGGAGAAGGTGCCGGGGCGTGCCGTGCCGGGGCGGATGTCCGCGGCCGCGCGCAGCCAGATGCGGCTGCCCGAAACGGGCGCGCTCGCCACCTCGTTGCCCGTGCCGGTGGTGTTCCAGTTGCCGTCCATGGTCAGCCCGTTGACCATGACCACTCGCGTCTCGCCGCTGTCGCGCTTGAGGCCGATCCAGGCGGAGGAGTCACGCAGCAGCGCGAGTCCGGCACGGTCGCCGTCCCGCATCGCGGAGTGGTCGAGCTGGACCGTGGCGGTGGAGGTGGGGCCCTGGATGCGGTGCGTGAGGGTGTTGCGGGCCCAGTAGAGGTCGTTGGTGACGGTCGCGGTCCGCAGGGTCAGGCCGCCGGCGACCGACCATTTGGTGTTGTCCGGGTTGTGGTTCCACTCCCATCTCGGTTTGAGGGTCGTGCCGTCGAAGGTGTCCACGCCGGTCATGGCGGTGACCTCGCGGGGTGGCGTGGGCACGACCGGGCTGGGGTACGAGGTGCCCCATGCGCCGTCTACGAGTTGCACGACGGGCCAGCCGTCCGAGGTCCAGGTGACGGGTGCCAGGGCGGGCATCCGGCCGCCGGGGTAAGCGTCGACGAAGGCCATGTAGTACCAGGCACCGCTCTGCGTCTGCACCAGCCCGCCCTGGTGCGGGACGCCGCCGCCGGGGATCGGCCCGCGCAGGTCGAGGAGGACCTGCCGCATCGTGTACGGACCGAAGGGGCCGCTCGACGACTTCAGGATGTACTGGCCGTTCGCGGGGCGGGTCAGGAAGATGTAGTACTGCCCGTTGATCTTGTAGAAGCGGGATCCCTCGAGGGTGCCGACATTCGACGGTGTCGTGAACACCTGCTGGGTGCGGACCTGGCTGCGGCCGTCGGGCGAGAGCTGGGCCACGCTGATGGTGGTGTTCCCGTAGGCCACGTACAGGGTGTCGTCGGTGTCGACGAGCAGCCCGGCGTCGTAGTACGGGGTGCTGATCGTCGTCAGCCTGTTCCACGGCCCCTCGGCGGCGGTCGCGGTGTAGACGTACGTGCGGGCGAAGTCGATCTGGCCCAGCCAGTAGAACGTCCTGTTGCTCGGACGGTAGGCCAGTGACGACGCCCAGATCCCTCTGACGTAGCCGCGGGCGCCGTTGAGGTCGTACTTGGCGCCGAAGTCGAGGACCGGCACCGAGTGACCGGCGATCTCCCAGTGCACCAGGTCGTACGAGCGCAGGACGGGTGCCCCTGGCGAGTAGTGCATCGTCGAGGCCGAGGCGTAGAAGGTGTCGCCGACGCGGATGACGTCGATGTCCGCGAAGTCCTGCCAGATCACCGGGTTCGCGTAGGACGTGGCGGCGGCGCGGGAGGTTCCGGTCAGCGGAAGGATGGAGCCGGCGGCGAGGCCGGTGGCGGCCGCCAGCGCGCGGCGACGAGGCCAATGTTGATCAGAGCATGACAGATTCATGTGTGGCGCTCTCCGATGGTGTTCGTGGTGTCGAACATAGATCGGGTCGTCGAGCATTCTGGATGATAGGAGGCTGGTTGAATGCGTCAATCCCTCTCGCATGATTCGCAAGGGTCGTCGAAAGATTCGAAGGCCCCCGTGCCGGGTTGCTGT
The DNA here is from genome assembly GCF_040446465.1 of Streptomyces sp. RG80. Taxonomy (NCBI): domain Bacteria; kingdom Bacillati; phylum Actinomycetota; class Actinomycetes; order Kitasatosporales; family Streptomycetaceae; genus Streptomyces; species Streptomyces sp. RG80. The sequence continues at coordinate 60,849 of NZ_JBEAAJ010000016.1, forward strand.
GCGCCGGCTGGCCGAATAGCCCAGATCGTGGGCGGTTTTCGCCATTGAGGACAGGGGTCGAACTTTGATGACCCTATGGTGTTGACATGTTCGGGCGGCTCTCTAGGATCCCTGGGGCCACAAGTTTTCCGAATGGCATTCGAAATTTTGTCGCTCCCAGAAGCCTCCCGCGTCCATGTCATGGACCTGACTTACAGGGGCCCCAAATGCTCAGACGATCGGGCAGACGACTGTTCCATCTCCTCGCGGCCGCCGCGCTGACGGTCACCGCTTCCGTGACAGCCTCCGTCGGCACGACCGCCGAGGCGGCACCGGGCAGCCCGGCGCTGACCCCTCCGCTGGGCTGGAACAGCTGGAACAGTTTCGGGTGCGGGATCACCGAGGCGCAGGTCCGTCAGGCCGCGGACGCGATGGTGTCCTCGGGCATGCGGGAGGCCGGCTACCGCTATGTCGTGGTGGACGACTGTTGGTTCGACCCGCAGCGTGACAGCGCGGGCAACCTGCGGGCCAACCCGACCAAGTTCCCCAGCGGAATGAAGGCGCTAGGCGACTACATCCACGGCAAGGGCCTGAAGTTCGGCATCTACCAAGTGCCGGGCGACCGCACCTGCGCGCAGACCACCGGCGCCTACCCGGGGTCCACGGGCAGCCGAGGGCACGAGGTCCAGGACGCCAGGACGTTCGCCTCGTGGGGCGTGGACTACCTCAAGTACGACTGGTGTTCCTCCAGCGGAACCCGTGACGAGCAGGTCGCCCGGTTCTCGCTGATGCGCGATGCCCTGCGGGCCACCGGCCGGCCGATCGTCTACAGCATCAACCCGAACAGCTTCCACGCGATCACCGGCGCCACCTACAACTGGGGTGAGGTCGCCGACCTGTGGCGGACGACCGAGGACCTGCTCGACATCTGGCAGAACGGCAACACCAACAGCTACCCGATGGGTGTGGGCAACGTCCTGGACGTCACCGCGCCGCTGGCCGCGCAGTCGGGGCCGGGACATTGGAACGACCCCGACATGCTGGTTGTCGGCCGCCCCGGTCTGACGCTGACCGAGTCCCGCTCCCACTTCGCCCTGTGGTCGCTGATGAGTGCCCCCCTCATGGCCGGCAACGACATCCGCACCATGTCCGCCGACGTGGGCGCCATCCTGCGCAACCCGCGCCTGCTGGCCGTCAACCAGGACTTGCTCGGCGCGGGCGGACGCCGGGTCCGCGACGACGGCACCACCGAGGTGTTCGGCAAGCCCTTGTCCGACGGCTCGGTCGCAGTCGGCCTGTTCAACCGTGGGAGCGGCACCGCGACGGTCACCACCACAGCCGCGCAAGTGGGCCTGTCCGGTGCCTCGTTCACCCTCACGGACCTGTGGACCGGCGGCACGTCGAGCACCTCCGGCCAGATCTCCGCCGCCGTCCCCGCCCACGGTGTCGCCGTGTTCAAGGTGACCGGTGGCAGCCCCTTGGCCTCCACCACCGCCCGCCTGCGCGGCGCCGCCTCCGGCCGCTGCCTGGACGTCGACACCGCCTCCACCGCAGCCGGGACCAAGACACTGATCTGGGACTGCCACACCGCCGCCAACCAGCTCTGGACCACCTGGGCCGGAGGCGAGATCCGCGTCTACGGCGACAAGTGCCTGGACGCCTTTGACCAGGGCACCACCAACGGCACGCCGGTCATCATCTGGCCCTGCAACGGCCAGGACAACCAGAAGTGGACTACGCAGGCCGACGGATCGATCCGCAACGTCCGCGCAGGACTGTGCCTCGACGCCAACGGCGCCACCACCAACGGCACCCCGCTGGTCCTGTGGACCTGCAACGGCCAGGCCGGTCAGAAGTGGAGCCGCGCATGAGGGACGTCGCACACCCGCCGCCGGCTCACCCGCCCGCCGACTGCCGGGGGAGGCCATGATGGTCCCGGCTCGGCCATGGCCCACCACCGGCACGGGGCTCACCCGGGCGGTCGCCTGGACCGTGGGCCTCCTGCTGGCGTTCGCCGTCGTCCCCGCCGCGGTGCAGCCCACGCAGGCGAGGGCCGACAACCCCATCGTCCAGCACGTCTACACCGCCGACCCGGCCCCGCTCGTCCACAACGGACGGGTCTACCTCTACACCGGGCACGACGAGGACGGCTCCACCTACTTCACCATGAAGGACTGGCGGGTGTGGTCCTCCGCCGACATGGTCAACTGGACCGATCACGGCTCCCCGCTCAGCCTGGCCACCTTCAGCTGGGCGTCCGCCGACGCGTGGGCGGGACAGGCCGTGGAGCGAGGCGGCCGGTTCTACTGGTACGTGCCCGTGAAGAACCGGGCGACCGGCCGCATGGCCATCGGCGTGGCGGTCTCGGACAGCCCCACCGGCCCGTTCCGGGACGCCATCGGCCGTCCGCTGGTGGAGAACGGCGAGATCGACCCGAGCGTGTTCATCGACGACGACGGCCAGGTCTACCTGTACTGGGGCAACCCGAACCTGTCGTACGTCAGGCTGAACGCCGACATGACCTCCTACTCGGGCGGCGTCAACAGAATCCCGCTCACCACCGCAGGGTTCGGCACCCGCACCGGTGACCCCAACCGTCCCACGCTGTACGAGGAGGACCCTGGGTCTACAAGCGGAACGGCCTGTACTACATGGTGTTCGCGGCCAAGTGCTGCTCGGAGTTCATCGCCTACTCCACCGCGCCGGGCCCGACCGGGCCCTGGACCTACCGCGGGACGGTCATGCCCACCCAGGGCCGCAGCTTCACCAACCACCCCGGGATCGTGGATTTCAAGGGCAGTTCGTACTTCTTCTACCACAACGGCGCCCTTGCGGGCGGAGGCGGCTTCACGCGCTCGGTCGCGGTGGAGCGGTTCACCTACAACGCCGACGGCACGATCCCGGTGATCAACATGACGAGCGGCGGGGCGCCCCAGATCGGCACGCTCAACCCGTACATACGCCAGGAGGCCGAGACGGTCGCCTGGGGGTCCGGGGTCGAGACCGAACCGGCCGGCGAAGGCGGAATGAACGTCGGCTGGATCGACAACGGCGACTACCTCAAGGTCAAGGGAGTGGCCTTCGGGGCGGGGGCGTCCTCCTTCACCGCGCGTGTGGCCTCGGGCAGCGGGGCGGCACCGTCGAACTGCGCCTGGGCTCGCCCAGCGGGACGGTCGTCGGCCGGTGCGGTGTGCCGAACACCGGGGGCTGGCAGAGCTGGACGACGGTGACCTGCCCGGTCACCGGCGGGACCGGGACCCAGGACCTCTACCTGCGGTTCAGCGGCGGCAGCGGCTACCTGCTCAACATCAACTGGTGGCAGTTCACCCCCGCCACCACCGTGACGACAACGAGGTAATCAAAGAAGGGCAGTTGCATGCGGACAAGGACAAGATCCCTCTTATGGCCCGCCGTGGTCGCGGTCCTGCTCGTCCCGAGCATGGCCGGCACGGCACTGGGCCGCGGCCAGGGCGAGAACACAGCGCTCGCCGCCTCCGGCACGGCTGCCGCGCCCCTCGGCACCGCCGCCGCGAGCCCCGGATGCGGCAAGACACCCACCCTGACGAGCGGCACGTACACGATCCAGAGCGGCGGCAAGAGCCGGACCTTCATCCTGCGGATCCCGGACGGCTACGACCGCAACCGCGCCTACCGGCTGGTCTTCGGGTTCCACTGGCTGGGCGGCACCTCCACCGACGTCGCCACCGGCCGCACCGTGGAGACGGGCACCTGGGCCTACTACGGGCTCCAGCGACTGGCGAACAGCAGCGCCGTCTTCGTCGCCCCCCAAGGCCTCAACAACGGCTGGGCCAACAACGGCGGTGAGGACGTCACCTTCGTCGACGACATGCTCAGGCGCATCGAGTCCGACCTGTGCGTCGACACGACACAGCGCTTCGCCCTGGGATTCAGCTACGGCGCCGCCATGTCGTACGCCCTCGCATGTTCCCGCGCGACGGTCTTCCGCGCGGTCGCGGTGCAGAGCGGCGGGCAGCTCAGTGGATGCAGCGGCGGCACCCAGCCGATCGCCTACCTCGGAGTGCACGGTCTCAGGGACAACGTCCTCGGTATCTCGGGTGGACGGGCACTGCGGGACAGGTTCGTCAGGAACAACGGCTGCACGCCCCAGAACCCGCCGGAACCGGCGCAGGGCAGCCTGACGCACCGGGTCACCACCTACGCGGGGTGCTCGGCCGGGCATCCGGTCGCCTGGGCGGCGTTCGACGAAGGGCACATTGCCGCACCGCAGGACGGGGCCCCCGGTGACAGCGGCAGGACCTGGGTGCCGCAAGAGGTGTGGAAGTTCTTCACGCAGTTCCAGACCTCCGACCCACCTCCGAACACGACGACCTGCCGGGTCACCGGCACGGTCAACGCGTGGAACACCGGCCTGACGTCGAACATCACGATCGCCAACACCGGCACCACCGCGATCGACGGCTGGTCCCTCGCCTTCACCCTGCCCGACGGCCAGACCATCACCTCCGGCTGGAACGCGGACTACACGGCCGCCGCCGGCCGGGTGACGGCCAGGAACGTCTCCCACAACGCCACCATTGCTCCGGGCGCTTCGGTCGACATCGGCTTCCAGGCAACCCACACGGGCAATCCCGCCCCGCCGACGTCCTACAGCCTCAACGGCACCGCCTGCGCTGTCACCGGGAGTGCACCGAACTAGCCCTGTGCTTTGCCTGCAGTTCGTGGTCAGGGCGCTCGCTCGTACGGCAGAAGCACGGTGGCGTGTGCTGTGCACGCCGAGCCTGTCTTGTCAGGGTGTTGGGTCGGTGGTGTGGGTGTGTAGGTGGTGGGCGTAGTCGCTGGTGTGTTCTTCGGCCCAGTTCTGCAGGTGTTGTAGTGCGGCGGTGACGCCGCGGGCGAGGTCGGTCAGGGCGTACTGCACCGTCGGTGGGCGGCTGGTGTGCACGGTGCGGGTGATCAGTCCGCCGGCTTCGAGGTCGCGCAGGGTCTGGGCGAGCATCTTGTCGCTGACGCCGCCGGCCCGTCGGCGCAGCTCGGACCAGCGTTGCGGGCCGTCCATGAGATCGACCAGGACCAGGGTGGCCCACCGGGCGGTGACCAGGTCGAACAGCTGCCTGCTGGGGCAGGCGGGATTGCGGACGTTGCCTCGGGTGCTTTCCTGCACGTGCTCACCTCACCTAAAGGTATGTACTTCCCTTGAGAAAGTAACTCGGTCAGAGTGAGGGAGCCACCCCCTGATCGTCAAGGAGTACCTGTGGTAACCGATGTTGCCGTGAACCGCGCCGCGCCCACCGTGACGGTGCTCGGCGGCCCCACCGCGCTGATCCGCCTGGCCGGCTGGACGCTGCTGACCGACCCGACCTTCGACGCCGCCGGCACCGAATACCAGGACGGCCCGGTCCCGGTGCGCAAGACCGCCGACCCGGCGCTGACGCCCTCCCAACTGCCCGCTCTCGACGCCGCCCTGGTCAGCCACACCGGGCATCTGGACAACCTCGACACCGCCGGGCGTACGGTGGCCTCCACTGCCCCGGAGGTGTTCACCACGGTCGCCGGCGCCACCGATCTCGGGGGCGCAGCTGTTGGCCTGGAGCCCTGGCAGACCCGGACCCTGTCGACGCCGGGCCGCACGCCGCTGAACATCACCGCCGTCCCCGCCCGTCACGGTCCCGTCGGCACCGAGGACCTCACCGGTCCGGTCACCGGCTTCCTCCTGCACACCGACGACGGCTCCACACCCAGCGTGTATGTCTCCGGTGACACCGTGGACCTGGACGCGATGAGCGACCTGGCCGGCCGGTACCGCGTCGACGTGGCGCTGCTGCACCTGGGCGCGGCCGGCTTCGAGGCATTCGGTGACGTACGGCTGTCGCTGAGCGCGGTCCAGGCCGTCGAGGCCCGCCGCCTGCTCGGCGACCCCCTCGTGGTGGCCGTGCACGCCGAGGGCTGGGCGCACTACACCGAAGACCGCGGCCACGTCCAGCAGGTCTTCGACGCCGCCGGCGTCCCGCTGCACTGGCCCACCCCCGGCGAGCCCCTCACCCTGCCCGCCCCGCACACCCGCTGACACCTCACCCGGTGCCGCCGCCGGCGCACCGGCCGGCTCCTTCCACACCACCGCAGTCGACGCGGGAGCAGCAGGCGCCACCGCACTGCACGAGGGCCCCGCCACCGTGCCGGACAGGATCATCAGCGCGCACGACAGCGCCCAGCAGTTTCTGGGGCTGACACCGCGCACCCACTAATCGCGCACGCAGATCGGCCTGCAGCCGGTCCGTCCGCAACGAAGAAACGAAGAGAAAGAGGAAAGACCATGAAGCCGGAAGTCGTGCACGAGCGTTTCGCCCAGTACCTCAAGGACCGGGACCTCGACGGACTGGGTTCCCTGTTCGCCCAAGACGCCATGTTCGTACCGGGACCGGGACAGGAGCCCGTCTACGGCAGGGAAAACATCAAGGAAGCGCTGAAGCCCTACCTCGCCTCGCCCAGCACCATGAAGGTGCTGGCCACATCGGTCCACCAGAACGGCGACCTGGCGATGGTCCAGCCGTCCTGGCGGATCACGAGCGAGAGCGGCATCGTCGAAGGAAAGGCGATCGAGGTGATGAAGAGGACGAGCGAAGGGGACTGGGTCTACATCATCGACAACCCCTACGGCGTCTGAATTCCCGCCATCCCGGCATCCCCGTCGGGCGACAGAACCTCCTCACGGCAGCGGCGACCGCATCGACGTTCTCGATGCGGCCGCCGGGTCACCGCACTGTACGAGGGCCTCGCCACCGTGCCGGACCACACCATCAGCGCGTACGACGACAGCGCCCAGCAGTTTCTGGGGCTGACACCGCGCACCCACCACCGGTCAAAGGCTCACGCAGATCGGCCTGTAGCCGACCCGCCCGTCCGCAACGAAGAAACGAAAAGAAAAAGGAAAGAACATGAAGCCGGAAGACGTGCACGAGCGCTTCGCCCAGTACCTCAAGGACCGGGACCTCGACGGACTGGGTTCCCTGTTCGACGAAGACGCCATGTTCGTACCGGGACCGGGACAGGAGCCCGTCTACGGCAGGGAAAACATCAAGGAAGCGCTGAAGCCCTACCTCGCCTCGCCCGGCACCTTTGAGATGGGGGCCGCGTCGGTCCATCAGAACGGCGACCTGGCGATGGTCCAGGTGCCCTGGCAGATCACAGGCGAGGACGGCACTCTGGAAGGAAAGTCGGTCGAGGTGATGAAGAGGACGAGCGAGGGGGACTGGGTCTACATCATCGAAAACCCCTACGCCGTCTGATTCCCGTCACCCCGGCATCCCCGTCGGGCGACGGAACCTCCTCACGGCAGCGGCGGCCGCATCGACGTTCTCGATGCGGCCCCCGCTGCACTGGCCCACCCCGGGCCGGCCCATCACCCTGCCCGCGCCGCACACCCGCTGACACCTCGCCCGGTGCCGCCGTCGGCGTACCGGCCCGCTCTTTCTAGGCCAGCGGAGCCGTGGGAGCGGCTGCGGTCACCGCACTACCTCGCCGTCGTGCCGGACAAGATCATCAGTGCGCAGCCTTGTTGCGCCGTGGTTCCCGACCGACCGTCGAGGGCGTGTGGCCCAGCCGCCTGGCCATCTCCCCGGTCGCCAGGCCGCGTTCGCGCAGCGACGCGATCCGTTGCCGCTCGAACAGGGAAGGTACCTGCCTGATTGGGAAGACTCCGGCAGGTACTCCGGTGGCAGGCCGACGTTCTCGGACCGCCACCGGTATCCGGTCTTCCTTCCGATCCCGAGCTGCCTGCATGCTTCGACCGAGTCCATCCCGGCCGCGAGCAGCCCAGTACTCCGCCTCGAGTTCCAGCCTGCGCTTGGGCCCCGCCTCGCGATCAGCCAAGCCTGGGGAACTGACGCCTCGACAAGAATTGGCTGCGGCGACCTGCCCCCGTACGGCTACCGATGGCTTCGCGTCGGCACCCCGGCGGGCGACCCCGACAGCACCGCGTCCGGCTGAGCCCCATGAGTGTGGTCCTGACCCATCGGCGGGGCCCCGAGTGCGCCGTGCCCGGGGTCCGGTAGCGGCACACCCGGCCCACCGGCACCAGAGCCGCGGTACAGACAGAGGCGGGCCGGGCACCTACGCGTCAAGCCGGAAGGGGCAGGCCGAGGTTCGGGGTGTGGGCAGGTGTTTCTGCAGCACACGTCATGGACTCAAGACGATTCGCGTACGACGAGTTCCGTGGGAAGTGTGACGCGCCTGCGCGGCATTTCGGGATCGCTGATCTCCTCCAGGAGGATGCGTCCGATCATGGCGCCGATCTCCTCGACGGGCTGGCGCACGGTGCTGAGGGGCGGATTGGTGTGCCGGGCGATGATGGAGTCGTCGAACCCGACCACGGCCACGTCGTCGGGGACGCTCCTGCCCTGCCTGCGCAGCTCCGCCAGAGCCCCCGCCGCCATGACGTCCGAGGCGACGAAGACGGCGTCGAGCTCGGGGACTCGTTCAAGGAGTGAACGCATCGCCGCCCCGCCGCCCTCCTCGGTGAAGTCGGCCGAGGCCACGAGCCGGTCCGTGCCTTGGTGGCCGGCCTTCTCGAGGGCCTCGCGCCATCCCTGGAGCCTGCTGCGGCCTACCTCCATGTCGAGCGGTCCGCTGATCGTGGCGACGGTGCGCCGCCCCCGCGCGAGGAGGTGGTTGACGGCCGTCGTGGCCCCGCCGGTGTTGTCGGAGTGCACGTGGCTGAGCGACTCGTCGGGGGAGCGGCGTCCGGCGAGCACTGTGGGCAGTCCCATGTCCTCCAGCAGCCCCGGCAGCGGGTCGTGCTCGTGCACGGAGACGAGGAGGACTCCGTCGACACGCCGTTCCGCGACCGACTGGGTGAGCTGGTCGCGCTCTGCCTGGTCGCGGATGAGCACCAGTTGGAGCTGCGTGCGGGTCTCCGCGAGGGCGGTGCTGACACCGCGGATGACGGCCGAGAAGTAAGGTTCCGAGCCCAGCTTGCTCTCCGACTCGGGGATCACGAGAGCCACGGAGTTCGTCCGGCTCGTCACCAGGCCCCGGGCAACGGAGTTCGGGACGTAGTTCAGCTCGGCGATGGCGGCGAGGACGGCGGCTCGCGCTTTCTCGCTGACGAGTTCGGAGCCGTTGATGACTCGTGAAACCGTGGTGCGTCCGACGCCGGCGCGGGCTGCCACGGTGATGATGGTCGGGCGTTGCCGTTCCCCCATGGCGCCTCCCTCGCTCGGCTCTGCCTGGACGGCTTTCACCTGCGCATTGTGCCAGATCTGAGGAGGGCGTCCGCAGGGCGTGGGTGAGGGCTCGCGACATCTCTCCGCAACGAAGTGGATTCAACTTCTTGACAGACCCCTTCCGGGGCGGCGAGGCTGCGGGCTCCTGAGTGGGCACGTTCCCACCACCAAATGGGAACGTACCCACCGAACAAATCGTGCCTTCGGAGCGGACCGCAGGGCGCGATCTCCGGTGCGTCAGCGCCGCCGCTAGGAGGATGAAATGAACAAGTTCCGAAGCGTCTTGCGTACGAAAGTCGTGGCCGCCGTGTCGGTCGCCTCGGCTCTCGGTCTGGTCGTGGGCTGCGGGGGCAGCGACGGAGGCACCGGTGGGGGCAAGAAGGACGGCAAGGTCACCATCACCATGGGGCTCTTCGGCGTCATGGGCTTCAAGGAGACCGGCCTGCTCGACAAGTACATGAAGGAACACCCGAACGTCATCATCAAGGCGGACGTCGCGGGCGACGAACAGACCTACTACACCGCCCTGCAGACCCACCTGGCCGCCGGCAGCGGACTGAAGGACATTCAGGGCATAGAAATTGGTAGGGCCAAGGAACTGTCCGACACCCAGAAGGACAAGTTCGTCGACCTCGCCGGAGTGGCCGGGACGGACCACTTCCTTCCGTGGAAGCAGAGCCAGGTCACCACCACCGACAACAAGGTCATCGGCCTCGGCACCGACATCGGCCCCATGGCCGTCTGCTACCGCAAGGACCTCTTCGAGCAGGCCGGCCTGCCCACCGACCGCGACGAGGTCGCCAAGCTGTGGGAGGGCGACTGGTCGAAGTACGTCACCGCCGGCAAGCGGTTCAAGCAGGGCTCCAAGGACGACAAGGTCGCCTTCATGGACAGCTCCAGCGGACTGTTCAACGCCATGATCTACGGCAACTCCCAGCAGTTCTACGACAAGCAGGGCAAGCTGATCTACGCCACCAACCCGGTCGTGAAGGACGCGTGGAAGCTGGCCTCCGAAGCGGCCACGTCCGACCTGACGGCCAAACTCCGCCAGTTCCAGCCCGGTTGGGACCCCGGCCTGGCCAACAGCACGTTCGCCAGCACTGTTTGCCCGGCGTGGATGCTCGCGCACATCAGTGAGAAGGCGGGACCGAAGAACAAGGGCAAGTGGGATGTCGCCAAGGCGCCCAAGGGCGCCAACTGGGGCGGATCGTTCCTCGGGGTGATGGAAAAGAGCCCCGTCAAGAAGGAGGCGCAGGACCTCGTCGCCTGGCTCACCGCCCCCGAGCAGCAGGCCTACCTCTTCGAGAAGATCGGCAACTTCCCCTCATCGCAGACTGCGTTGGAGATGCCCGAAGTCGTCGATGCCACATCGGACTACTTCAGCGGCGCGCCCATCGGAAAGATCTTCGGCGCTGCGGCCCAGGAGATCCCCGACGAGCAGGTGCTCGGTCGCAAGGACGGCACCATCAAGGACATCTTCTCGCAGGGTCTGACCTTGATCGAGGCGCAGAACAAGAGCCCGAACGAGGCGTGGGAGACCACTGACGAGCGCATCGAGAAGGCCGCCGGCTGACCTGGGGCCCCTTTCCGCCGCCCGGCGCTCCCGCGCGTGACCCGCATGGGGGCGCCGGGCCCCTGCCCGCCTCTCCAACCCCCCAGGAAGGACGCCTTCCGGTGGCCATCTCCACCTCGACACCCCCCAAAGGTGCGCCCGGTATCGCAGCGGAGCGTCAGCGCCGCCGTACGCTGCTGCACCGCCTCGACGTCCGCGGCGCCCCGTACGCCTTCGTCGCCCCGTTCTTCATCGTCTTCGCCGCCTTCAGCTTCTACCCGCTCATCTACACCTCGTGGATCTCGCTTCACCGCGTCGAACTGTCGACCCTGAACCTCATGGAGTGGGTCGGTTTCGACAACTACACGGCGCTGTGGGAGGACGACCGCTTCTGGAACGCGCTGCTCAACACCTTCACCATCGGCGTTCTGTCGACCGTGCCGCAGCTGCTGATGGCGCTCGGACTGGCGCACCTTCTCAACTACCGGATGCGCGGGTCGACGTTCTTCCGCGTCGCCGCCCTGACGCCGTACGCCACCTCGGTCGGTGCAGCCGCCCTCGTGTTCACGATGCTCTTCGAACGCGACTTCGGCATGATCAACTGGATGTTGAGCCTCGTCGGCGTGGACAACCTCGACTGGGAGAACAACAAGTGGGCCGCGCAGACGGCGATTTCCTCCATCGTGATCTGGCGCTGGACCGGCTACAACGCGCTGCTCTACCTCGCCGCGATGCAGGCGATCCCGCGCGACCGCTACGAGGCCGCGGCCATCGACGGCGCCTCGCGGTGGCAGCAGTTCCTGAAGGTCACCGTTCCCGGTATCCGTTCCACCATCGTGTTCACCATCGTGCTGTCCACGATCGGCGCCACGCAGCTCTTCGGTGAACCCCTGATCTTCGGCCAGGGCCCGAACGGCATCACGGGGGGAGCCGACAACCAGTACCAGACGCTGGGTCTGCTGCTGTACGAGGAGGGCTGGAAGAACTACCAGATGGGGCGGGCCGCCACGGTCGCCTGGGCGATGTTCTTGCTGCTCATCGTCGTGTTCGTCGTCCAACGCATCGTCAAGCGCTTCACCACGCGCAGGACCTGACCGGGAGATCTTCATGACCACAGACAGCATCCCGGCCCGGGCGACGGACGCACCTGCGGGGGCCGTGCGCAAGACCCGCAAGTCCACCCCGCCCGGTGGACGGCCACTGCGACTGTTCCGGCACCCTGGTGCCGGACGCCAGCACCACGCGGGACCCGTCGCCTACATCCTGCTGGGGCTCGCGGCGCTCGTCTCACTGTTCCCGCTGTACTGGACGATGGTGGCGGCCTCGACCGACAACACGCGCGTCACCCAGACACCTCCGCCCTTCCTGCCGGGACCCCATCTGCTGGAGAACCTCGGCAAGGCCTGGCAGGACGCCGCGCTGGGCAAGGCCATGCTCAACAGCCTGATCGTGGCCGGTGTGATCGCCCTGTCCACGGTCCTGTTCGCCACCCTCGCCGGCTTCGCGTTCGCCAAACTCCGCTTCAAGGGCCGCAACGTCCTGCTGATGCTCGTGATCGGCACGATGATGGTGCCGCCGCAACTGGGCGTCGTACCGCTGTTCATGATGATGACGGAACTGGGCTGGGGCCAGAAACTGCCCGCCGTCATCTTCCCCACCCTCGTCAGCGCCGTCGGCGTGTTCTTCATGCGGCAGTACCTGTCAGAAGCGCTGCCCGACGAACTCGTCGAGGCCGGACGAGTGGACGGCGCGCACTCCCTGCGCATCTTCTGGAGCATCGTGCTGCCGATCGCCCGGGCTCCCATGGCCGTACTGTTCATGATCACGTTCGTGCACGCGTGGAACGACTTCTTCTGGCCCTTCATCGTGCTCGACATGACCAACCCCACGGTGCCCGTCGCCCTCACCCAGCTCAGCGCGGGCTATGTGCGCGATCAGTCGCTGATCATGGCGGGCGCACTGCTCGGCACGCTGCCTCTGCTCGCCCTGTTCATCGTCTTCGGCCGCCAGATCGTCGGCGGAATCATGCAAGGCGCGGTCAAGGGGTGAAGTCCGCACCGTCCCTTTGCTGCCGCGGTTCATCGACGCCCCTTTCCCCACTTCGCCCCTCCCTGCCCGCACATCATCTGGAAGGACCCACGTGAGCACCGCAACCCGACGCCTCGCGCCCGCCCCGGAGACCAGCACCGTCCGCACCTTCCCACCGGGATTCACCTGGGGCACGGCGACCGCCGCCTACCAGATCGAGGGTGCCGCCTCCGCGGACGGACGCACTCCTTCGATCTGGGACACCTACTCGCACACCCCCGGCAGGGTGCGCAACGGTGACACCGGCGACGTCGCCACCGACCACTACCACCGCTGGCGCGAGGACGTCGAGATCATGGCCGACCTCGGAGTGAGCGCGTACCGCTTCTCACTGTCCTGGTCGCGCGTACAGCCGACCGGCCGCGGCCCGGCCGTCGAAAAGGGACTCGACTTCTATCGCGCCCTCACCGACGCACTGCTGGAAAAGGGCATCGAACCGGTAGTCACGCTGTATCACTGGGACCTGCCGCAGGAGCTGGAGGACGCCGGCGGTTGGCCCGAGCGTGCCACCAGTGACCGGTTCGCCGACTACGCGGCCCTGGCGGCTCGGGCGCTGGGAGACCGGGTGAAGACCTGGATCACCCTTAACGAGCCCTGGTGCAGCGCCTTCCTCGGATACGGCTCCGGCGTCCACGCGCCCGGCCGCACGGACCCGGTCGCGGCCCTGCGCGCGGCGCACCACCTCAACCTCGCCCACGGCAAAGCCGTACAGGCGCTGCGCGCCGAACTGCCCGCACGCGCGCAGGCATCCATCACCCTCAACATCCACCACGTCCGCGCGTTGACCGATGCGGCCGAGGACGTCGACGCGGCCCGGCGGATCGACGCCCTGGCCAACCGTGTCTTCACCGGCCCACTCCTGCAAGGCCAATACCCCCAAGACCTCTTCCAGGACACGGCGAGCCTGACCGACTGGTCCTTCGTACGGGACGGCGACACCGCCACCATCCACCAGCCGCTGGACTTCCTGGGCGTCAACTACTACACGCCGACGCTCGTCTCCACGGCCACCGGCGAGGCCAGTCACGGTTCCGACGGCCACGGCGTGAGCGAGCACAGCCCGTGGCCCGGAGCCGACAACGTCGCCTTCCACCGTCCGCCGGGCAGCACCACGGCGATGGGCTGGGCGGTCGACCCCAGCGGCCTGTACGACCTGCTGACCCGTCTCAAAGCGGATTTCCCCGCGATGCCCCTCATGATCACGGAGAACGGGGCCGCCTTCGACGACTACGTCAACCCGGAGGGCGAGGTGGTCGACCCCGAGCGCATCGCCTACCTCCACGGCCACCTGTCGGCCGTCCACCAGGCGATCAAGGCCGGTGTCGATGTCCGGGGCTACTTCCTGTGGTCCCTGCTGGACAACTTCGAGTGGGGTTACGGCTACAGCAAGCGCTTCGGTGCGGTCTACGTCGACTACCCGACCGGCAAGCGCATCCCCAAGTCCAGCGCGCGATGGTACGCCGAGGTGGTCCGTACCGGCGGCCTGCCGTAGGGGCGCGGCTGGAACCGGTGAGGGCCGGGAGCCGCATGCCCGCCCGATGCGCTCAGAGCCTGGCCGCAGATGCACAGGGGCGGCCGCCGGCGAGTGGCGGAGGAAGTCCGAGTCGAGGATCGTCTTCGGGACGAAGATCGAGAGGATGGATGTCATCGGGTGATGCTGGCGGGATGGAAAGTCGGCAGGGCCTTGTCAGGCTTGAGTTGTGGGCCAATCGTCAACCTGCTTGGGCGGGTTCGGCGTGCTCGCCACGGTCGACGCCACGGCGGTAGACGGCGAGCGCCTCGTCCTCAGTGCTGGTGACGCGAGTTCACCGCAGAGGGCCGGGCCTGGACAAGCACCGTGGTAACTGGTGCAGGTGCGCTGGGTGCACCGGCATGGCCCGTCGGCACGACGCAGGAGTGGGCGAGGCTTGTTCGGCGCCGCCGGGGCCTCGCTCCTCACCGGCCATAGCTGCGCAGCTGTCAGGGGCGCCCCGTCTCAGAGCGTCGTGGGCGGGCGCGAGCGGGCCCTGTGAGTCTGACCGGTGATACCTGCCGGTCGCGTCGGCGTCCGAACGGTCCAGCCGATGTGCCTCAGGGAACGCTCGCGGAATCGGGCAGTTCAACACTGGCGAGTATGAAGACGGCTGCGGCCGGCACACACCGCGTCCCTGAGTGATGCGTCGGTATCGCGACGACCCGTCGACTCACCGAATGCGATGCTGCGCCCAGAAGGGGGCCAGGTCGAGGTCGGTCACGGACTGCGCGGCCTGCTTGAAGTCGGCGGTGGTGGAGATGCCGTACCAGTGGTCGTGGGCGTAGAGACGAAGGAGTCGCAGCATCGTGTCCGGTCCGATGGTGCGCTCCAGGTCGGCCAGGGCGCAGGGGCCGGCCGTGTAGACGAGGTGGTACTCGCCTGGATGCGTACTCCAGTAGGCCATCGAGTTGGTGATCGCGGCCTCCTCGCTCGGCCAGTACACCTCCGGCCAGCAGTCGCGTGTGTCCCAGCCGTAAAAACGTGCGTTGGCATACTGGGCGAAACTCTCGTCCAGCCAGGGTGAGCCGTACTCGTCGTTGCCCACGATGCCGTACCACCACTGGTGCGCCACTTCGTGGACGACGGCGCTGCCCTCCTCGGTGGTGCCCAGGAGGACCAGGCCGGGGTACTCCATACCGCCGCCGAAGTCCTTGGTCATCACCAGGTCGAGCTCGCCGTAGGGGTAGCGGCCGAACTCCTCGCCGAACCGGTCGACGGCCGCGACGCCGTCCTTGCGGCTGAGGCGTACACCGGCCGCGGGCGTGTTCGGCGCCCAGTACATCTTCACGCGCACACCATGTGGCGAGGTTTCCGTTGCCGTGCGGAACGGGCCCGCTGCCCATGCGAAGTCCCGGACCCGGTGCGCGGTGCTGTGTGTGACGGTACGACCTGGCCCGCCGGGACTGGTACGAGTGCGGCCCGTAGCCGGAACCTTGAGGGCTGAGGGGTGATCGAGGCGCACATGGAAGTCGCCGGCCAGGGCATAGAAGCTCTCGCCGGTCGACACGTATGGGTCGAGGTGCCATCCGTTCGTGTCGTGCACGGCGAGTACCGGCAGCGCGTTGCCCAGGAAGCGGAATGCGCCCTCGCGGCCGAAGCGGGCGTTGCGTTGGGGCACGGATATGGACACGTCGAAGGAGAGGGACGTCCGCTGGCCGCGTGCGAGGGGCTTCGGCAAAGTGATGCGCAGTTCGGTGCAGTTCTGGGTGAGCTGGTCGGCTGTGCCGCCGTGGAGGTTGGACACGTCGACCGGTTGCGGACTGCCGGGTGCGCCACACGTGTCCTCGCCATTGCCCCACAGGCGTACGTACACCTCGCGCAAGGGCCGGTCGGAGACATTGCTGAACGACACCCGCTGGCGGCCTGTCCAGTGGGAGCCGTCGACGTCGCTGCGCAGGGCCACGTCGTAGCGAAGCCGGTCGGGTGTCGCGGCATCTGCGCTGTCTGCCGGTGCCGGCGAGGCACTGGTGGCGCCTGTCGTCACCAGCACGGTGAGGGGGACAACGAGCAGACTCCGTACGGCCTTTGACCACCACGCACGTGCACGAGTCGATGGCATGACAGCGGATCATGCCACACCGGTCCGACAATCGGCAGTTGCCGTGCAGCCCTTTGTGGTGCCGTGTCAGCGGTGTCTACGCGGGGGTGATGGTGTCGGCCGGCGTTCGGCACGGATCGTGATCTCGCAGCCAAGATCCTCGATATCGACTGCTGTGCACTGCCCGAGCCCTTGGCCGCGGGACGACCAGTACCGCGAACGAGCGATCATGAACCGAGCCGGGAGGGACGTCGCGCCCTTTCAGGGGTTGTTGCGGCGCGGAAGGCGCTGGGGCTCACGCCCCGATGGCGTTTGAAGGCGGCACTGAAGCCGAAGGCATCCGCGTAGCCGACCGACTTGGCGATCAGAGCGATGGAGGAGTCGGTGTCGGACAGGAGGGCCGCAGCCTCGTCCATACGGCATTCCGTGAGGTAGGCCAACGGTGGGCGACCCATCACCTCGGTGAAGCGTTTGGCGAACAGCGCCCGGGAGACACCGGATTCGGTGGCGAGCGTCTCTACCGTCCACCCCTTGGAGGGCCGGGCGTGGAACGCTTCCAGGGCCGGGGCGAGGACCGGGTCGGACAGTCCGCGATACCAGTGGGGGGCTTCTGGGCCCGCCCGGTCGAACCAGGTACGCAGCGTGCACACCAGGGCCCAGTCCAGCAGTCGGTCCATCAGCGCCTGGGAGCCGGCCGAGCGCAGGGCGGCATCGGCGGCGGCCGTCTCCAGCCAGGCGCAGACTTCTGTGTCCTCGTTGATCACGAGTACGGGCGGCAACGCACGGAGAAGCCGTTCATGGCGATGGCCTGAGGCACGGTAGGCGCCCACGATCAGCGCGGTTGCTCCGTCCGGTTCGTTGCCCCAACGGATGCCGCCGAGGTCTTGGGCAGTGCATTCGGCATCCGCTGCGAAGCATGCGATTTCGTACTCGATGTGTGGGCGGTCGAGGGTGGCCGGCTGGTCCACGAGGTGAAAGGTGTCGGGGCCTCGCACGATGACCGTGTCGCCGACGCCGACTGCTTGTTCGGCACCGTCGGGCAGCAACAGGACGCCGCCGCCCCGCAATACGGTGACCATCGTGAGCGGGGCGCCGTCGGCGAAGCGGATGCTCCAGGGTGCTTCCAGCACGGCGTGACTGACGACCGAGCCCTCGGCCCGGATGCCGCTGAGAAGCGTACTCAAAGGATCCACGGCTGAGATCGTAGACGAACTCCTATGCAGCGGAGCGTTTCTCCCATGGATCATCTAATTGATCACGGGTGTACTGGACTGGTCGAACTGACCGAGACCAGCCAGGAGAGACCCGTGTCGCACCGCAGCAGCGCTGCCAGGACCGCCCTTGTGGTCATCGCACATCATCGGACCGATTCCCTCACCGCGCACACCGCCCGCCGTACGGCCGCGCGACTCGAGACCGGCGGATACCGCGTCGACCTGCTCGACCTGCACGCCGAAGGGTTCGACCCGCGAATGAACGTGGCGGACCAGCCGGACTGGGGCAACCGGGAGAAGCCGTACTCGGACGAAGTACAGGCCCATATGCAGCGTGTTCTCGACGCCGATGTCGTCGTCGCCGTGTTCCCCGTGTACTGGCAGAGCGTGCCCGCCCTCCTCAAGGGCTGGATCGATCGTGTGTGGAACTACGGATTCGCCTACGGCCGCAGCAAGCCCCGCCTGGCGGGCAAACGCATGCTGTGGCTGGGCCTGGCCGGCGCCACCTCTGACGACCCCATCACCGAGGGAATGCAGACCGTGCTGGAGACCAACCTGAGCGAGGGCATCGCCTATTACTGCGGATTCTCCTACTCCTCCGTCGCCCTGCTCCCCGACGCCGAGGAGCGCCCGCAGCGCATTGACGCCGAGGGCAATCTGCTGATCGGCGACGCGGTTGCGGGAACCGAACGCGAGGCGCAGTACGCCGAGTTCGACAGCCGCGCGCGGAAGGCCCTGGAAGGGTTCCTTTCGGCGGAACTGGTGACGGCCTGAGTACGGGCGCGAGCTCTAGCGCCGCCGGTTGCCACGCGGACCCCACCTGATCGACACGACGGCTCGCATCGACGAAGCGGCGATGCGAGCCGTCGTCTCGCGGTCCGCGACCTTGGTCGGTAGGGAGCGTTGAGCGTGCGTATGGGCACGGGATATCTCGGTCGACACTGTCTGGAGGCCTGACTAGGGTCACGGGCGTGACGATTCAGTTGAACGATGCCGCCCGCAGGCTTCTTGACGATGTGAACCCCGCGGTATTGGCCACCGTCAACCCCGATGGCAGTCCGCAGAGTTCGGTGGTCTGGGTCGCCCGGGACGGCGATGAGCTGCTGCTCTCTTCGGCTGCCGGTCGCCGCAAGGTCACCAACGTGGAGCGCGACGGACGTGTCAGTCTGACGGTCTACGACCGGGCCGACCCGCTGCGATACCTGGAGGTGCGCGGCACCGCGACGGTGGTCGAGGACCTGGGCCGGGAGCTGGCCGTCGCTCTGGCCGAGCAGTATGAGGGGGCCGGTGCGGGGGAGGAGTACCTGGAACTGCCGACGGCGGTGGTGCGGGTGGTCATCAGGATCACCCCGCAGCGACTGGTCGGCACCTTCGCCGACTGACTGACCGTTCCCACGAACGTCTTCAGCGGATGTCGTCCCAGCCGTCCAGCTAAGAGCTCTGCACCGGCTCCACTCGAGCGGGTTCGCGATCGCTGTTGCCGGCCAGCGATTCCTGACCGAATGAGGCTTTCGGACCTCGGGAATGACGGTATGTCAGTTCTCGTTGAGGCTGGCCGAAGGGCGGAGCCAGTCGGACGAGGTAGACCGCTGCCGTTCCGTTTTTGGTAGAGCCAGTAGAACTACGGGTGGTGTCCGGCGCCGACGCTGGAGGCAGGCGTCCCCATCGCGGCTCGACCGAGGTCGATTCCGGGTGCTGTCAGCTGGTTCACAGCCTGATCAACGCCGTCTGACCTGGGCCGACTCGGACCAAAACAGAAGACGAATGCCTCAGACTGACTCCGAGCAGCTCGGTTCGAATCGGGGTCGAATCAGAGGGGTTTCCTCTGACTGCCTCCGGTCGCCTCTGCTACCCGACCTGGCAGGTCACAACCGATGCGCCCACGAAAGTGCAGGTCAGGAAGGTGCTCCAGGAATACCCGGCGTACAGCCCGACCCGTCTGCCATTAGAGGCTTGACCTGGGGTCATGCTGTGCGTAGCCCCTCTTTTCGGGCAGAGCCCGCCTGGCTGAGTGCGCTCAGAGGGTGGCGCGCAAGTGGCTGACGGTGACGAAGTGGTAGCCGCGGGCGGTCAGGGTGCGCAGGATCTCGGGGACCGCCGCGACCGAGGTGGGATGGATGTCGTGCATGAGGACGACACTGTTGCGCTGCGCCTTGTCGATGACGGTCCGGGCGACCTTGTCGGCGTCGCGGTACTTCCAGTCCTCGGTGTCCACGTCCCACAGCACGGGCGAGAGCGTGGTCGTGGCCTTCACCTGGGCGTTGACCGCACCGTAGGGCGGCCGGAAGAGGGTGGGGGCCTTGCCGGTGGCGGCTTTGATGGCGGCGCTGGTGCGGTTGAGCTGGGAGGCGACCTGCTCGGGGGTGAGCTTGGTGAGATCGGGGTGGTTCCAGGAGTGGTTGCCGACCTCGTGTCCGGCGCGGGCCTCGGCGCGGACCAGCTCGGGGTGGGCGGCGACGTTCTGGCCGACGGTGAAGAAGGTGACGCGCGCCTTGTACTGCGCCAGGGAGGTCAGCAAGGTCGCGGTCTCCGGCGCCGCCGGTCCGTCGTCGAAGGTCAGCGCGATGCACGTGACCTTTTTGCAGTCGGTGTCGTCGTCGCCGGAGGCGGTGTGGGTGGGGACGGCCGGTGTGGGGATGTGCTCCGCGCCCAGGTCGAGCGAACGGTCGGGCGTCATGGTCTGCCGCTGGACACGCTGGCCGAACCCGGAGAGCCAGGGGGTGATCATCTTCTTGGGGAAGGTCACCATGTAGGTCCCGGCGGCCGGGGCACCTACCTCGCCGCGGTCGAGAGTCACTCGCAGTCCGCCGCTGGTGGTGAAGGCCATGTCGTCCAGGGCGGCGGTGCGGGAGGCCGGGTCGGAGAACGTGGTGTCGAGGGCGGCGGCGTCGATGCCTTCGCGCCCCTTGAGCTGATCCTTCAACGCTGCGATGAAGTCGTCCTGGGAGCCGTCGGCGACGAGGCCGAGAGCCTTGCGGGAGGCGCCGGCCTTGCCGTCGTACCAGTAGGTGCTGGTCGACAGCCCGGACCCGGCGCCACTGTGGTCCTGGGTGCTGAGCCGGACGCCCAGGACGTCGCCGGAGGCGACCAGGAACTGATGGCTGACGTTGAGCTCGCGGCCCTCCGCGCCGCCCGAGCCTCCGTTGCAGACCCCCGAGCGGAACCCGGCCAGGCGCTCCTCCACGTCCTTCTTCATCGCGGCCGTCATCGCCTCCGCCCCGGGCACGTCCGGATAGCTCGCCGCGAAGGGGCAGGAGCTCTGCTCGCTGCTGTCGCTGACGATCTCCAGGCCCTTGATCTTCGACGGGTCGACGCTGCGGACCGGCGAGGCGGTGGGGGCGGCCCCGGGCCGGGCGTCGGCGGATGACGTACCCGAGGAGGCGTCCGATCCGGACGAGCAGGCCGCCGTGAGGGAGAGGGCGCTGAGCAGAACGAGCGAGGTGGCGAGGGTGCGAGTGCGCATGAGACCAGAACCTGACTGACCAGAGGGAGGAGGAGATGTCCGGACGCCGCCGGCGGGGCGCCGCGGTCGTTCTGGTCACTGATCGTGCAGGTCAGAGGAGTTTTTCAGCGACGTACAGAGCCACTCTGAACAATTCGACCACCAAGAATTTCTTCCTGTTTCAGTCACTTCATCCGCTTTTGGCGCACGGGTTCTCGTACGGGGCGTCAGGGACATAGGTCCGCCACTGCGCCTCGGTCAGCCCTCCGCCGGTACGGGCGCAGATGGTGCGGACGGCCTGGTCCGGTGCGATGGGGAGACGTTGGAGCGGTACGTACGGGCTGCTGACGTAGACCGTGCCGCCGTCCTCGGCGAAGGCGAGGGAGCGGATCTCGTCGCCGGACGTGGGCAGGTCCGTCCCGAGGAGCTGCTGTCCCGCGGTGTCCCACAGCCGCAGGGTCCCGTTCGTGCCGCCCACGGCCAGTGTGCCGCCGTCGGAGGAGAAGGCGAGCGCACCCACCGCCTCCGGCTCGCCCTGGGATGCCGTGTCGGAGGTACCGGTCAGCGCACCTGTACGGTGCCGGACCTCGCCGTCCCACAGCGTGACGTGCCCGGTGGAGTCACCGACGGCGAGCCGGGTTCCGTCGTGGCTGAACGCCAGCGCGGTGACCTCCCGGCCGTCGGCGAGCGCGCGCCCGGTGACGTCTCCGGTTCCCGGATCGGCGTACTGATCGTCCGAGCTCACGAGCAGACCCCCGTCCGGCCGTACGGCCAGTTCCTCCCCGGAGAGACCACGCACGACACCGGACCGCCGGTGGTCGCGGGTGTCCCAGACCTCCGTCGTGTTGTTGCCGGCGGTGGCGCGGACGACCAGCAGCGTGAGGCCGTCGGGACCCAGGGCGAGGGCGATGGCCGGGCGGTCGGCCGCGCCGGAGGTCTCGAGGACCGTACGCACCCGGTGCGTCCGTACATCCCACACGGTGGAGCGCAGCCGCAGCGAACCGTGCGAGGACACGGTGTCGGCGACGGCCAGCGAGCCGCCGTCCGGGCTGAAGGCGAGCCGGGGGACGTCGTCGTCGGACATGCTCGGCAGCGCGCCGAGCATCGCGCGGGCCCGGACGCCACCCGTGCGCGTGGAACGCAGCTCGAGACGGTAGCCGCTGCCGGACCGGGTGACGGTGGCCAGGGCGGCGCCGTCCGGGCTGAGCACGCTCGCGTCGGCCGGAGTGCTCTGCCACCGCGGGGTGAGGCGGTCGGCCAGGTCGAAGGTGTGGACCGTGGCGCCGTCGAGGTAGCGCAGGAGACGAGGTTCGCGCGGGTCCCAGGTCAGGCCGGCGGCCTCGTCCTTGGAGAGCGGTCGGCGGAAGACCTGGGTGCCACCGGTGGCCAGTCGCCACACGGCGAGTTCGTGGTCGTCCGCCGTGGCCAGGAACTCGCCGTCGGGGGAGAGCGCGGCCTGTGTGAAGCCGGTGGCCCCGCCACTGCCGAAGTCGGCGAGCGCGCGTCCGCCGGGCACGTCCCAGATCATGGCACGCGTGCCGTAGGCGGCGGCCAGCCGCCTGCCGTCCGCGCTGAATCCCAGCAGACGCGAGCCACCGTCCGCGCCGGAGCCGGTGCCGCACAGGGTCTTGTCCGCCTTCTCCCAGGCTCCCGGCAGCCGCTTGCCGGCGGTGGTGTCCCACAACTGGAGCGGCCCTTCGGCGGGACAGAGAGCGAGCAGACGGCCGCCCGGGCCGACGGCCGCCGAAGAGAGGGTGCGCGAGAGGTCGGTGCTGAAGAGGACCTTGCCGTCATCCGTCCGGTGCAGTCGGACCGCGCCCGGGCCGTCCGGCGGTCCGGTGAGATACGCGCTGCCATCGGGTGCGCGACCCTTCAGCGACGCTTCGCCCAGTTCGGCGGCGGATCTGCTCAGCGGGAGGTTCCACAGCTTTTCGCCTCCGTCCGGCCCGATGACGTCGAGGAACCGGGAGCCAGGACCGACGTCGCCCACCTCTGTCCCGCCCGGCAGGTGATAGGTGGCGGTGAGCCTGTGGGTGGCCACGTTCCAGGCGGTCACCGTGCTGCCGTCGATACTGAGCAGGGTCCGGCCGCCGTCGGTGAGGAAACGCCGGACGTCCTTTCCGGTCCGGGGGTCGGTGAAGGCATCGCGTTCCGGCTGTGCCAAGGCGCCCAGCAGCGCCGAGCGGGACTCGGTGAGCGGGGCGATCCGCCACGCTTCGACTCCGAGCAGGGCGGCGGTTCGCGGATCGGTCGAGCGCAGACTGTCGGCCACGGTGGCCAGGCGCCGGGCGGCGGCCTTGGCGGCCTCCGTCTCGCTCACCCGGTCGCGCTGCCAGGCCACCAGGCCGGCGGCCAGCGCGAGGACGAGGAACACGGACAGACCGACAGTCAGGGACCGCGTCCGTCGTGCGGTGCGGGTCTCGGCCTCCCGCTCCGTCTTCCGGGCCGTGAGGGAAGCGGTGAGGAAGGACCGCTCCAGGCCTGTGAGGTCGTCGTCCGATGGCTCAGGATCGTCGTCCGACGGCTCCAGCCGGTCCTCGTTCTCCGGCCGGGCGAACAGTTCCTCGGCCCGGTCCAGCCGTGTGCCCCGGTACAGCGCGCCGGGGTCGCGTCCCAGCTCCTCCCAGCCATGAGCCGCCTCGCCGAGCCGGCGCTGCGCGCGCAGTCGGTCCCGGCCCTCCTCGATCCACCCGGCGAGGCGCGGCCAGCCGGTGATCAGCGCCTCGTGTGCGAGCTCCACCGTGTCGCCGTCCAGGGTGACCAGACGGGCGGCGGCGAGGCGTTCCAGCACATCCCGCGCACCGCTGCCGAGTTCGGTGCGGGACGCCGGACGGCGCGTGTCGGCCGTGCCGTCGCCGGGTGCGATCAGCCGCAGCAGGATGCGCCGGGCGGCACGGCTCTGCTCCGCGGGCAGCCCTCCGTACACGCCCTCGGCGGTGGCGGCGATCGCACCTCGAACGCCGCCCGTCTCCTCGTATGCCGCGAGGGTCAGCAGCCGTCCCCGGCGGCGGTGCCAGGTCTCCAGCAGGGCGTGGGAGAGCATGGGCAGCGCACCGGGCTGGTCGACGACCTCGTCGATGATCCGGGCGGTGAGGGCGCGTTCCACGTTCAGGCCGGCGGCGGCGGCCGGGCCGGTGATCGCCTCGCGCAGCTCGTCCCGGCTCAGCGGCCCGACCAGGAGGCCGGCCCGGCTGACGGCCCCGGCCAGCTCACGGTGGTCGGCGCAGTGGCCGTAGAAGTCACCGCGGACCGCGATCACCACGCGCAGCCGGCTCTCCGGCCGTCGGGCCGAAAGCAGCAGGTCCAGGAACCGGTCGCGTTCCGCGCGGTCCGTGCAGAGGGTGAACAGCTCCTCGAACTGATCGACGATCACCCAGGTCTCCCCGTTGTCGTCGCGTGGGACGAGCGCCTTCTCGTGTGTGCGCGCGGGCCGATCCCCTGGGGTCAGCACGCGGATCACCGCTGGCCGCCGCGCACCCGCCGCCTGCCGCAACCCCGGGATCAGTCCCGCGCGCAGCAGCGACGACTTGCCGCTGCCCGACGGCCCGAAAACCGCCGCGAACCGGTGCTCACGCACAAGCTCCACCAGGTCGGCGACGAGCGTGTCCCGGCCGAAGAACAGATCGCTGTCGCCCGGCTCGAAACGGGCCAGCCCCCGGTACGGCGGTCTCTCGTCCGGCGCGGGCACCCGGACCTCGGTGTCCGCCTCCCGCCAACGCCGTTCCCACACCTCCGGGTCGGCGTCCAGCGCCTCGGCGTACGCCCGCACCACCGCCAGGGACGGCAGCTGATCGCCGGCGGCGGCCTGGGACATCGCGGTGACGGAGTAGCCCGCCCGCTGGGCCATCTCCCGGTACGGCGGCTTCCCGGCCTTCTCCCGAAGGACCCGCAGATCGTGCGCGAACCGCTGGACGGGGCCGGCGTTGGGGTCGACCGGCTTCTCACGTCGTCCCACCGGGACACCTTTCACCTGCATCAACTCGAACAACAGGCGTACAAGCTATGGATCCGCTCATCCCCCCGCAATCCTGCCCGAGCTGTGAGACTGCCTACGGGTGCCCCGGTGGCCTGCGGTCACGTCACCTGACCGTCCGGTACGCACTCGGCAGGGTCTCGGTCACCGTGTTGCCCCCGCGGTCGACGAGAGTTGCCTTGAGGCCGACTGTGGTGGGCCGGGTCGGGTGGGTGAGGGTCAGGTACCGCTTGCCGTTCGCCGCGGTGTGCACGGTGGCGGGTTTCCAGGTGCGGCCGCTGTCGTACGACACCTTCACGGTCAGGGACCTGACCGTGCCCTTCTTCGCCGCCGGCCCCTGGATGCCGACCGGGACGGTGAATCGCGTTCCCGCCTTCGCCGTGCTGGTCAGGGACAGCTTCGGGGTGAAGCGGACCACGGAGAGGGGGAGGCGTTCGACCTGGCTGTCGGCCGTGGGGGACGAGGTGAAGGTCCACTCCGCCGAGACCCGGCCGCCGACGCTCACGGAACCGGCCGGATGGGAACTGTCGATGCTGAGGTGATACGTGGCTTTGTGCGGCAGTAGGCCGGCGAGCGGGATTCCGCAGGTATCCCGCGGTATGTCGATGACGGTGGTGGAGCCGGAGGTGAGACGGAAGCGCGTCTTCGCGTCGGAGAAGTTGGCGTGGCCCGCTCCGTCGGAGAGCAGGGGGATGCACACCGCGTAGGAGGTGCCCGCGCGGACGGCACCGGGGCCGCCCACGGTGGTGGCGTGAGGGCCTTGGCGACCGGCTTGTCGTCGGTGTGCGGCCACCGCTTCTGGCCGAAGGAGAGGGACGGGGTGTCCGCGATCACCGTCTGGCGGATGGCGCGGGCCAGGTCGACCCGGCCCGTGCCCTGCTCGTACGGGGAGTACGAGCCGTCCAGCCGAACCGTCGAGCCCATCAGCGCGGCCTTGATGCGCTGTCCCGGCCAGTCGGGGTGCTCCTACGCGAGGATCGCGGCGGCACCGGAGACGTGCGGGGTCGCCATCGACGTACTGCTCATGCGCACATAGCCGGGGGAGACTGGGTCGCCCTGGTCGCCGTGTGCCGCCTTCGCTCCGACGATGTCCACGCCGGGGGCGGAGATGTCGGGCTTCAGCTCCTGGCTTGCGTCCGGGCCGCGGCTGGAGAAGTCGGCGAGTCGGTCCTGTGAGTCCACGGCGGCCACGGAGAGCGCTGCGGAGGCGGCGCCGGGCGTGTCGACGGTCTCGGGGCCCGGGTTCTCATTGCCCGCGGCCATATAGGCGGTCAGTGGCGACCAGGAAACGCGAGTACTGCGCCTGGCCGCAGTCGGCGTCGGTCACCACTGGGTCATGAGCGGGGTGTCCGTTCCGTGCTGTCGCCAGGCTTCGGTGAGACGGACGAGGCGGGCGGGGGCGGCGATGCCGCGCACGGTTGCGATCTTGCCGCCGGTGACGTCGAACGTCACGGCGCCTACGACCTGGTCGCCGAGAACGAAGAGGAGGGCGGGGGCGCCGTTGACGAGCGCGTAGTGGACGGCGGGCGTGCCGCCGGCGAGCCGTCGTTTCACGGGTGTGGGCTTGAGACCGGCCCGTGCGATGGCGGCGATGCGCTCCGGTGTGTCGTACTGCAGCAGCGTCTTGGCCAGGCCGGCACCGTTGGAGTCGGCGATCGCGATCGCGTCGTCTGTGAGCAGCGCCACCAGTCGTTCGACACAGCCCGAGGAGGCAGCGGCGAGGAATTCCTCGACGATGCGGCGGGCGGATGTCGGGTCGACTTCGCCTCCGCCGCCGCGGCGGCGTGCGGTGGTGATGCGGCGCTGGGCCCGGTGGAGGTGCTGCTGGCTTGCGGATTCGGTGATGCCGAGGATCTCGGCGATCTCGGCGTGGTTGTAGGAGAACGCTTCGCGCAGGATGTAGACGGCCCGCTGGAGGGGTGACAGGCGCTCCATCAGGGTCAGCATGGCCAGGGAGACTGATTCGCGCTGCTCGAACGTGTCGGCCGGGCCGAGCATCGGGTCGCCGTCGAGGAGTGGTTCGGGCAGCCATGCGCCGGCGGTGCGTTCGCGGCGGGCCTGTGCCGAGCGGAGCCGGTCGAGGCACAGGTTGGTGACGACCTTGGTCAGCCATGCTTCCGGACCCTTGATCCGCTGCCGGTCGGTGGCCTGCCAGCGCAGGAACGCGTCCTGTACGGCGTCTTCGGCGTCGGTGGCCGAACCCAGCAGACGGTACGCCAGGGAGGCCAGCCGGTTGCGGCTGGCCTCGAACCGGCTGGTGTCGAAGCGATCAGTGGCGGTGCTGTCCACGCGAGCCACCCTAGGCGGCTACGCGACCGTGTTTTCGGGGTACACGATCGCCTTCTCGGCTGACGCATCCGGTACGGCGGCCAGGTGGTGCTTGCGCTTGGGCAGGCCGAACGTCGGGTGCGAGGTGGTCCACAGCGACATCTTGAGGATGCCCGCCTTGATTCGCGCGGCCTTCCGGCCGCCCACATATTTCGGCTTTGCCTGTCCATCGTCATCGACCATCTGCAGGATCGCGTCCCGCCGTCCGAGGCTGATGTGGTTGCCCAGGTACTCCAGCTTCGTGGTTGCGATCTTGCGGCCGGTCAGGCGTCCCACGATCGCGGCCGTGGCCTGCATGCCGGTGTAGCCGGCCGAAGCGCAGGACATCGGCAGCGGCCGGCCGTTGTCGCCGATGGCGTAGGCGCTGTCGCCGGCGGCGTAGACGTTCGGGTGTGAGACCGACTGCATGGTGCGATCGACGACGATCCGACCGTTCTCGGTAACCTCCAGGCCGCCAGCTGCGGCGATGGGGCTGACGGCGAACCCGGCCGTCCACACGGTTGCCTCGGACGCCAGGGCTGTGCCGTCGGCGCACAGCACCTGTGCCGCTTCGACGGCTTCGACCTCGGTGTGCTCCAGGACTGTGATGCCCAGCCGGTCGCAAGCCTGGCGCAGGTGCCTGCGTGCCCCGGCGGAGAGCCGGGCGCCCAGCTCTCCGCGGGCGACCAGCGTCACCGACAGGCCGGGCCGGGATTCGGCGATCTCGGTGGCGGTCTCGATGCCGGTCAATCCGTCGCCGACGACCAGCACACTCCCGCCTTCGCCTCGCCTGTTCAGGTTGTCCAGACGCTCGCGCAGGCGCAGCGCGGAGGGCCGGCTGGCGACATCGAAGGCGTGCTCCGCCACCCCCGGGACGCCATGGGTGGTGACGCGGCTGCCGAGGGCGTAGACAAGCGTGCCGTAGCCGAGTTCGTCGCCGCCGTCGGCGTCGGCCACGGTGACGACCTGGCGCTCGGGGTGGATGGCGGTGACACGGGCCGGGCGCAGCCGTATCCCCGTGCCCGCGAAGACGTCGGCCAGCTGTGGAGCCTCGATCTCCCGACCGGCCGCGAGGTGGTGCAGCCGCAGCCGCTGGACGAAGTCCGACGCGGCGTTGACCACGGTGATCTCGGTGTCCTCCGGGGACAGCCGGCGGGCTAGGGTCCCGGCTACGTAGGCCCCGGCGTAGCCGGCACCGAGGACGACGATGCGGTGCTTCATGTGTCGCTCCTGTCTGTTCGCTTGCCCTTCGTGACTTGAGCGGAATAGCGCCCCGATTGCTGACAGGAACTGCATGTGGCGTGGGTCACAGAGGGGCAGGAGCGTTGCCCAGGGGCGCTCACGACGCCGAGGCGGCGCAGATGCAGGGCGGGAAGACAGGCCTCTGCCTGATGATGCGGCCGGGCCCATCACGGCGCTGACCTGGGGTGCCTTCGTGACCGCCGCCTCGGACCCGGAGATGGCCGCGGTGTAGGGGGCCTCGGTGATGCGGTGGCCCGCGGGCGCGGTGACGACGATCTGGGCGTCGGCTCCGGAGGCTTCGGGCAGCGTCTTGCCGAGCGTGTCCAGCGCGCGCTGTGACTCGGTGCCCGGCACGGTGAAGCGGTCGTCGAGCTTGCCGCCGAAGATGGCGGCGCACGTGATGAGCGCGGTAAGGACCGCGAGCCAGATGCCGAGCACCAGCTTGACGTCACCAACGACTTGGCGCTGGACGGGCGGCGACTTCACCAGCGGCTCGAACGTGAAGCTGTGGGGGACGGTTGACCACAACAGCCTTTCGTGGCAAGCGATCGCAGGGTCACCGCGGCGGTGAAGGAGATGCCGCACCCCGAGACCGCGGGGCCCCGGGTGCGGCACAAGGCCTGGCAGGTCAGGCCCCGGGGTGCAGGCCGAGCCAACCGGGTGTCGGGTCACCCTTGACCTCGCCGAAGTACAGGGCGAAGGTCTGCTTGAGCCGCTCGACCTTGGCGCGGTCCTCCATGAAGCGGGGGAAGCCGTCCAGGTTGGCGTTGGGGTACTCCCAGACGGGCCGGAGGCCGGTGGGTGCGGCGATGTCCGTACGCACCGACCAGCTGTTGGAAGTCTGGCGCTCGGTGGAGATCTGCCAGTTCAGGAAGAGCTTGGCCGCGGTCGGGTTGGCGGCCTGCTTGAAGATGGCCAGGCGTTGGCCCCAGGCCATGAAGGGGTGCTCGTCGGGCATGCCCATACGGATCCCGGTGGTGGCCGTCGCACTGGCTCCGGTACCGAGACCGACGACTGCTGTCTTGTTGTTGATCGCGGTGCTGGGCGAGAACGAACCACGAGCGAACTGCGGCTGCTGGGCGGCGAGGGCCGCCATCCAGTCCCAGCCGTACTTCTCCGCGTAGAGGGCGTAGAGGTAGAGGACCGCATCGTCGTCGTGCGGGTAGGAGGAGGCGACCTTGCCTTTCCAGCGTGGGTCGATCAGGTCCAGCGGAGACTGAGGCGCGTTCGCACCGGCTGCCGCGATGTCGTAGACGTAGCTGAAGGCGATGACCGCCGCAGAGATCCAGGCGCCGTCAGCGTCCCGGAACTTCTTGTACAGCTTGCTGAAGCCGGCGGGCTTGTAGTGCAGCAGCCGGCCCTCACGCTTCCAGCGGGTGAAGTCCTGCAGCGTCTGCAGCTGGGCAACGTCGGGGACGAGGGTGTCGGTCGCGAACTGGTTGTCGATCCGGACGTCGTGGTACTTGCTGTAGTCCACGATCAGTTGGAGGTCTATCTCCGGGAACCGTGCGCGGAAGGCGGTGCGCGCGTTCGCACCGCTGCCCGAGTTGGCGAGGTCGCCGCCCGCGTAGACGACGAGCTTGCCGCCCTCGGCGAGGGCGTCCTGGTACAGCTCGTCAAGGGTTCTGGTCTCCTCGGAGCCGCTGCCGGTCGCGGACTTTGCGGGGGTGGCCGAGGCGGGGGATGCGGTGGCGCCGAGTGCGCCGAGGCTGAGCGCGGCCCCCGCTCCGGTGGTGAGAAGGCGTCGTCGGCTGGGCCAGCTGGTCATGGGATTTCGCTCTCTGTGTGGGGGCAGGGTGATCTCCGGTGAGGAAGTTACCTGATGTAGCAGTATCTGACGGGTCAGTAATGCAATCAATGTGCTGTCAATCCGAGCCTCGGACAGGCACTCTCCGCCGCTCGCGGATCGTGTGCCCGGCGTCGGTCACGGGCTCGAACCCGGCCCTGCTGTACCCCGCTGTCGGTCGAGTCCGGAGGTACGGCACTCTCCCCCTTGCCGGTACGTTGCGCCGCCGCCGCGCACAGCCGGTACGTGCGGCCGGACGCATCAGGACGAACACCAGGGGAATCAGGCCGACCAGGTCGTACCGGATTCGCGCGGGCGGTCGCCGTCACCAGACAGGCCCTGCTGCGGATGGGCCCCGTCGACGCCACCCCCCGTTGGTTCATCTGCTCCAACCCCGAGCTGGCCGAGCTCTTCGAACCCGGCCCTGAGACGCCCGAGTTCATGGTCTGTGTACGCCGCGACATCAGGCGGTACGCCGGGTACCTGAAACTCGACCACGACAAGGGAGAGATCGCCGGGATTCTCGCCCCCGACCATCGAGGCCAGGGCCTCGAAACGCTGAACTGTTCCTGGCGGCCGCGGAGTTCGCCCACGGCCGTGCCGGTCTGCCGACGGTACGGGCGGGTACGGTGACGGCGAACCTCGCGTGCCGCCGCTCCCTGGAACGCGCTGGTTTCGTGTCGGCCCCCGGTCCGGCCCGCCACGTCCTGCGGGACGGCCGTGAGCTGGACAGCGTCTGGTACCGGCACGAGGGTGCCGTGTCTGTGTGCACGAGGCCTTGAGGCAGGAGTGGGAAGTGGCCGGGGGCCCGGGCGTCCGGCCGAGCCGTTGGATGCCCGTGCCTCGGCCGCAGGATGTGCGGTGTCAGTGGGAGTGGCCGAGTTGGGTGAGGGCCAGGTCGAGCATGTCGGCGAAGAAGTCCGCGGCGGTGGTGTCGATGCACAGCGGTGGCTTGATCTTGAGGATGTTGAGGTGGTCCCCGGTGGGCTGGACGATCACGCCGAGGTCGAGCATGCGCTCGCAGAGTTCGGCGGTCTCTTCTGTGGCGGGTTTCAGGTCGGTGCGGTCCCGGACGAGTTCGAGGCCGAGGTAGAGGCCCGAGCCGTGGACGGCGCCGATGATGTCGTAGCGGTCGGCCAGGGCCTCGAGCCGGCTTTTCAGATGGCCGCCGACGCGCGCCGCGTTGCCCTGGAGGTCTTCGTCGCGCAGGGTGTCCAGGACGGTGAGGCCCACGATGCTGGAGACGGGGCTGCCGCCGGTGGAGGAGAAGAAGTAGCCCTGGTCGCGGTAGCGGTCCGCGACCGCCTTGGACGTGATGACGGCGCCGAGGGGGTGTCCGTTGCCCATGGCCTTGGCGACGCAGACGATGTCGGGGACGACCCGCTGCTGCTCGAAGCCCCAGAACCAGTGGCCCAGGCGGCCGTATCCGACCTGGACCTCGTCGGCGACGGTCAGGCCGCCGTGCCGCCGTACCGCGGCGTACACCTGGGCGAGATAGCCGTCGGGAAGGGCGACTCCTCCGGCGTTGCCGTAGAAGGTCTCGCCGATGAACGCTCCCGCCGGGCGGCCGGCGGCGGCCAGTTCGTCGATCACCGCGACTGCCTCGGGTGCGTAGCGCACGGCGTCCGGCCCGCGGTGGCGGCCGCGGTAGGAGTTCGGCGAGTCCACGGTGTGCACCCAGCTCGGGCGGGTGGCCAGGGCGTTCGGGTTGTCCTGGAGGGAGGTGGAGACCGCGTCGGACGCGTAGGTCCAGCCGTGGTACGCCTCGCGCAGCGCGACGACGTCGGGCCGGCCGGAGGCCCCGACGGCCAGGCGAAGGCCCAGATCCACCGCCTCCGAACCGGAGTTGACGAGGAACACCGTGTCCAGCGGGTCGGGAAGGAGGGCGGCGAGGCGCTCGGTGAACTCCACCACGGAGGCGTAGTGGAAGCGCGAGTTGGTGTTGAGCCGCCGCAACTGCCGGGAGACCGCCTGCTCGACGCGGGGGTGGGCGTGGCCGAGTGGGGTGACGTTGTTGACGATATCGAGGTAGGAGCGTCCGTCGGTGGACAGCAGATGGTGGCGCCAACCACGTTCGATACGTGGAGGGTTGGCGTAGTAGTGCTCCTGCACGGTGGCGAACGCGGCGGCACGCCGGTCGAGCAGGTCCCTGTCGCCCGTACGGGCGGAGTCGGCGGGGAGGCCGAGCAGCGGGGCGGGGTCGGTGGTGAGCGCGAGCCAGCCGGCGGCGTACTCGGGAGGGACCAGGCGCGGGACAGCGGGGCCGTCGGCGTCGCGCAGCGCGACGTGGACCGAGGCGCCGGATCCGAGGTGGATGATGTCCTCGCCCGCCCGTACCGTCGCTCCGGTGGTGACCACGGGCTCGGCCTCGTGGGGGAAGGACAGCGACAGCGTCCGCGTGCCGTAGGTGAGTTCCACGTGGCCCGGTGCCGCCGCGAGGACCTTCCCCGTGGCGGGCGCCTGCACCACGGCGTCCCGGCCCAGCCAGAGGTCGATTCCGGTGGGCACCGTGGCGGTGGACACCGCTGACAGCGCCGATGTCCGGGTGAGTCGAGCATGGGCGTACCGGGTGGCGACGGCGGCCGCTCCGTCTGCGAGCGCGGAGGTCGCCAGCCGGGCCTCGGTAGCGGCGTCCGTCCAGGCTCCGTGGTCCATGGAATCGGCGTCGGTGGACAGGTCGAGGAGGGTGATGTCGTCGGTGGCGATGTCCCGCAGGAGAGGGCGTGCCGGCGCACCGGCCTGCGCGGTCCGGGCAGGCACGTCGGCCGTGCCGGTCGCGGCCCTGATGAGGCGGGTCATCACCGGCAGGGGCAGAGAGGTGGCCTGCTCGAATATGCGCCATTCGCGGTCGAGCCCGGCCTTGGCGTAGGCGTTGTCCTCGTCGACGGCGTCCTGGTGCTGGCCGCTGGCCACCAGGACGGCGCCACGCAGGACCACGATCGGCCACACCGCCTCGGCCTCCTCGGCGGAGAGCGGCCGAACGGCGTGGAAGGCGCGGACGGCCGGCAGCACGTGGTGAGGCTCGATACCGTCGTGGTGGAGGATCGAGGACAGGGACACGGCGAGTTCGTCGACCGCCCAGCTCGTGGTCACGTCACCGAAGTCGATGACCCCGTCCGGCATGGGCGGACGGCTGTCGGGACGGCGGACCAGATTGTCGTCGGTGAGGTCCAGGTGCACGGCCTGCGACGGCAGCGCGGCGGCGAGTTTCTGCACATGTGCCCAGGCCTCGGCGGTCGCGGTCAGGACGGCGGTGCGCCGGTCGGGTTCTCCGATGTGCCCGGCGAGCTTGGCGACGACGCGATCGGCGTGCTGCGGGTCCCACTGGAGCACGCGGTCCAGGCCCGGGTGCCGGAAGTCGCGCAGGGCGGTGCTGACCTTGCCGACGATCGTGCCCATGCCCGCCACGGCGCCCGGGGACAGGTGCCGTGGTCCCGAGAGCGTGCCGCCGGGCAGGTGGCGCAGCAGGCGAGCGAGGGCCGGACCGTTCTCGGTGTCCACCGTCGTGCGCCGCGGGGAGCCGTCAGGACGGCGCAGGACCGTGGCGATGCGCAGTTCCGGACAGGCCGAGGCGATCAGATCGGCTGCCGTGTCCTGGGCTTCGATCTCCACCGGGCCGAAGGCGGGGTTGGCGATCTTCAGAATCGCCTCGGGCGTCCCGTCTTCGGCGTGCAGCAGGAAGTTGGCGTCCTGCTGACTGCCCAGCGCCTGCGCGCGAGCGGTGAGGCCGAGGCGTTCGGCAGCGATGAGTTCGGCCTCGGCCGGCGCGATGCGGGGCACGGGAAGGGCGTCCTTGGTGAAGAAGTCGATCGTGCGGTGCTCGTCGGGCAGCATGCGGGGTTCCTCGGCTGGTGTGGGCGAACAGGGCTCGGACACTCGTACGCCTCAGTCGACGTGCCACAGGAAGCGGTGCGTGTGGATCGCGAAGTAGGG
Source organism: Streptomyces sp. RG80 (assembly GCF_040446465.1). NCBI lineage: Bacteria > Bacillati > Actinomycetota > Actinomycetes > Kitasatosporales > Streptomycetaceae > Streptomyces > Streptomyces sp. RG80. The sequence continues at coordinate 95,116 of NZ_JBEAAJ010000016.1, forward strand.
GAAGTTCTCCACGGATGCGACACCCTCGACGGGCCGCACGACGTCGTTGATGAAGTTCAGAAGATCCCGGGGCTGAGGGCACACCACCTCCGCGAACAGGTCGAAGCCGCCGGCCGTCAGGACCGTGTACACGACTTCCTCGTGCCGGGACAGTTCATCGGCGACCGCCCGGGAATCGCCGTCGACGCGCACGCCCAGGAGTGCCATCGTCTGCTGGCCCATCGTCATCGGGTCCGTCACTCCGACGACCTGGACCGCCTGGGTGTCGAGCAGCCGCTGCAGCCGCAGCCTCGCGGCCGAGGGTGACAACCCCACCTTCGGCCCCAGATCGGCGTATGGGATCCGGCCGTCGACTTGCAGCTCCCGCAGGATGGCCCGGTCGATGTCGTCCATGCGGCTCCCCTCTCTCCTGCGTGAACGGCAGACGTCTTGCTTGCTTCAAGCACCATGCCCGGTCCATGCGCTTGATTCAAGTGCGAGCACGATCGAATCGAGCGAATCGTGTGTACGGGTCACTGCTGAGCGCAACGGTCAGACGGAGTCCGCAACGGAGGACGGCGGCGGGTTACGTCCCCCGGGGCGGTCGTTCGCTTCCAGCGATCCGGCAGTCGTATCCGGCCTTGCCCAGCTCGTACGCCGTTGCCATGCCGGCTATGCCGCCGCCGAGTACGAGTATCTTCTTGCCGCCGCGCCCGGTGAGTGAGGTGTGAACGGCCTGGACGATGTCGCCCACAGGTCGGGGGCCATGCCCCTCCGCCCTCGGGTCCCGGGGGTTGCGAATCATGCTGGGGTCAGCAGGTCTGCGTGGCCCGTTCGCCGGAGGTAGTCGATCACCGCGTCTCGGCTCTTCTCCAGGCACACGATCCTGTTCTCGACGACGCGCAGTTCGCGAGCGAGCTCCTCTGCCAGGGGCTGGGTGCAGGCGCCTGCTGCGTCCTGGGCCGAGGGAGCCTCGATGTCCAGCACGATCTTGATCATTCTCGTCGACAGGCCAGCTTCGATGAGCGCCCGGACGTGACGTGCATGCTCGACCTGGTCCTCGGAGTAGTCGCGGTAACCGTTGGTCGACCGCGACGACTCGATGAGCCCCTGCTGCTCGTAGTAGCGGAGCATCCGAGCCGGGGCTCCTACCTTTTGGGCGGCCTCACTGATCTTCATCTCTCGCTCCTCCTCGTCAGCCGACGACTTGACCTTGACACTGATGTCAAAGTTTACGGTGCTTCTTGAGACCCCAGCGACCAGAACACACTGGGGAAATGCGAACACGAGAGTGACCTTCAGATGACCAACGACAGCTCGATCCCCACCTCCCGGGACATCCTCATCATCGGAGCCGGGGAGCTCGGCATGCCCGTCATCCGCAACGTCGTCCGACGAGCGAAGGACGTGGAGGGCTCGTCCGTCAGCGTGCTCCTGCGGGCCGGCGCCATCGCGTCCACGGCACCCGACAAGCAGCGCGACGTCGCTGAGATCAAGAACCTGGGCGTGAAGATCGTCGAAGGGGACCTCGTGAAGAACGCCGTCGACGAGCTCGCCTCCCTCTTCGCCGACTACGACACGGTCATCGGGTGCACGGGCATCACCGCCGGCCTCGAGACCCCCATGAAGGTCGCCCAAGCCGCCCTCCAGGCGAGGGTCCCGCGGTACTTCCCGTGGCAGTTCGGCGTCGACTTCGACGTCATCGGGCGGGGAAGCCCGCAGGACATCTTCGACTCCCAGCTGGACGTCCGTGACCTGCTCCGGTCCCAGGACCAGACCGAGTGGGTCATCATCTCCACCGGCATGTTCATGAACTACCTCTTCGAGCCCGGCTCGGGCATGGTGGACCTGCCCAACAACACCGTCAACGCGCTGGGCAGTCTCGAGACGGCGGTCACCGTGACGACGCCCGAAGACATCGGCGTCCTCACCGCGGACATCCTCTTCGCCGAACCTCGCATCCGCGACGAGATCGTCTACCTCGCCGGTGACACCATCACCTACGGCGAGCTGGCCGAGACGCTCGAGATCGTGCTGGAGCATCCGTTCCGCCGTGTGGTGTGGACGGTTCCGTCGCTGCTGGACGAGCTGGCCGCCGACCCGGACAACATGACGCGGAAGTACCGGGCGGTCTTCGCACAGGGCCGCGGCGTCGCGTGGGCGAAGGGCGACACCTACAACGCACGCCACGCTCTCCCGGTGACTGGCCTCCGTCAGTGGGTCGAGGAGAACCTCGTCGGCTGACGCATCCCCCGGCCCCTGCGCGCGCGGCATCGGCCTGCAGTTCCTCACAGGCGACCTTTAGGGCATCCATGACCCGCCGGATCACGCGCAAAGGCCCCCGCCAGGGGGGCCGCTGGGCGCAGTCGGCCTGCGGCCGCGTCTTCGATGCCAGCCGCTGTGAGGGACGGCGACGCCGATGATCCAGGTGACCCCGAAACGGTCGGTCACCTTCCCGTACAGCGGGGCGAACACCGACGGGCCGGGGTCCTGCAGCACGGTCGCCCCTCGGTCGGCTCGTTTGAGCACGTGGGGACCCCGTCAGCGCCGGTGCCGCTCAGCGAGTCGTAGAAGGGAATCGTGCCAGGGGCGCAGTCGAAGGAGTTCTGCACGTCGTAGGCCATGAGGTGGAAACCGTCGGGAGCCTGCTCCTGGCCCGCGGCATCGGCTGTCGATGCCGACCCCCACCCCAGCCGTCAACTGGATCCCCACATCAGAGCCTCTGACAACACCCAGCCAGTGAACGTCACGGAGCGGTCGTGATCCTCGACGGCACCGTGCTGCCGACCGAACGCATCACCGCCCACCGCCCGTACTACTCGGGGAAGAAGAAGCACCACCGGATGAACGTGCAGGTCCTCGCCGATCCAGCCGACCGTCTGATCTGGGCCTCGGACGCGCTACCCGGAGCCGTTCACAATCTGACCGCGGCCCGGATCCATGGCATTCCCGCAGCTCTCGCCGCCGACGAGATCAAGTGCTGGGCGGACAAGGCACACCAGGACGCGGCCCCTGCTGTCCGCGTCCCGTTCCGAGGCAAGAATCTGCGCGGCTGGCGCCGGCGTCACATCACCGCCGTCGTCGCCCTCGAACTCACCACTTGATCAAGATGGAAAAGGCTCATTCGTGCTCCGGCCGCCGCTGTCGTATCACTTCACAGGCACTTTCATTCTGAACAGTTTCTCCGCATTTCGGAACGCAATCTTTTCCTTGTCTTCGCGTGGCAAATCGACTCCGCGGAACCAGTCGGTCTGCTCCTTTATGTCCGCGAACGGGTAGTCGGTTGCGAACATCACTCGATCCACGCTTATGTACTTCAGTAGGAGATCGAGCAGTTCGGTCTGGGGGAATGCGCTGGTCGTGACCCAGAAGTTGTCCTGAAAGTATTGCCCGATGGGCTTCTCGAGCGAGTCTTTGGTCGGCTGGCCCATGTCATTGACGATCCGCTCGTAGTAGAAGGGAAGACCTTCGCCCATGTGGCCGATGATGATTTTCAGTTTGGGGAATCTGTCGAAAACCCCGTACGTGATCATCCGAATGCATTGGGTCAACACCTCCTGGTGCCAACCATATCCAGACCCACTGAAAATGTAGTCTTGGTACTCTTCCGTGTATTTAGACCGTGTGGTGCTGTAGTAGATCTTGAAGACCTCGTCGGCCGGATAGCCGGGATGTAGGTAGATCGGCACATCGAGCGCAACGGCACGTGCCAGCACAGGCTCGAAATCGGGATGATCGAGATACTTCTTCGCGATGTGTCCGTTGGTCAGTGCACCCAAGAAGCCATCTTCCCGAACCGAGCGTTCCAGTTCGTCCGCCGCTGCCTCCGGGCTCTGCAAGGGCAAGGTGGCGAAAGCCTTGAAGCGGCCTGGATATTTGGCGATCGGCCCGTCTACAAGTTGCCTGTTAAGACGATAGGCAAGGTCGATGCCCTTTTGCCCAGGGACATTTTGTACGGAGGGTGTATGAGCAGAGAGGATCTGAACGTTGAGTCCCCCCGCATCCATATCGCCGATGCGGCGTTCACCTAGATCCGAAAGACCAATTTCCTCAAGGAACGCTATGTGATCCTGATTGATGGAGTTCAGCTTCAACAACGTGGGAGTCGAAAAGGTCTCCTCCGTGCCGATGAAGGGCAGATCCTGGTCCCGCCGTGAAATGTCCAAAGCCTTGTCCGAAGTCTCGTTCTCGCTCACTTCCGAGACAATGGCGTGCGTGGACAAGCCGGCACCAATGCCAAGTGACGTGCTGGCGGCAAGAAAGCTGCGGCGTCCCATGCGCTTCATGTCAGTCCCTCTCTTCAGGCGTTTGTGCGGTGAGGTATCCGTACGGCATCCGTCTGCGAGATGCTTCAGGTGGTCTTCGCGTCCTGCTCGCGCACCACGGCGGCGCTCAGCGGCTGTGGTGGAGCTGACGACCGCCTGCGTGCGGCGACAGGGAACGCCGTCGCCAGAGCCCTGGTGGCCGCCTCGAACTGCAACCGGCCGGGCTGCGCTTTCCCCGGATGGTGCTGCGTCGACTGCCATCACTAGCCTCCTGCATACGGATTGCATTGCTTTTCCGCATGCCTACTTCCTATCGAGCAAACCTGAGACGAACGTTAAAGAGCTGCTCACGCGCTCTGCTAAATGATCAGTTGTGGGAGCTTCTCGAGCCGTTGCTTCCGCCGTGGACCGATGAAGACGCCCGGCCCGCGGCCGGTCCCGGATCGGCGGTGTGGGCAGGGCATCTTGTACGTGCTGCATACCGGGATCGGCTGGGAAAACCTTCCGCAGGAACTCGGCTTCAGGTCAGACATGACGTGCTGGCGGCGGATCAAGTGGTGGATCAACGCCGGGGCGTTCGACGATCTGCATCGGACCCTGCTTGCCCAGCTGAACGCGGAAAACGAGATCGCCTGGTCCCGGGCGGTGATCGACGGCAGCCACATCGACACAAAAAAGGGGGTCCCAGACCTTGAGTTCGCCCCCATTTCTAGTGCCGCGACCCAAGGTTCGCCGCTGGTGGAGCTCGGAGAAGAAAATCGGTGGGGTGGTGCATGGGAATCTGCCACGATCGTTGGATGGGTGCATTGGATGCAGTGGCAGGCAGAGTTGCTGGCGGGGCCACCGTGGCGTTCCGACCCAGCGGCTCCTCGATGGTCCCGCTGATACGCCGTCGGCAGCAGGTGGTCGTCGCGCCGGTCGACCCGGCGAAGTTGGAAGTCGGGGACATCGTTCTCGCCCGTGTCGCCGGGACGGTCTACTTGCACTTGGTGTCGTCAGTGGACCGCGCCAGGAAGCGGGTGCAGATCAGCAACAACCGTGGCCGCGTCAACGGCTGGACCAGCCATGATCGTGTCTACGGTAACTGTGTGACCGTCGACGGCGTCGCCCGGTCAGCAGTCGTGGGCAAAACGCTTGCAGCCGATTCCAGTGACTCCTCCTGAACCTGACGCTCCGGCGCCATCGGGCCGCCAGGCTTTGTGGGTGGCAGAACGAGTGCGCGGTGGCGAGTTCGATGACGATGAGGGCCGGCGGTTACTGCGGTCAGTCCGCAGGGGAACGGGCTCCGTAGCGGGTCGGCACCTGGGCGGCGGCGAACAACGTGGAGATCGCCTGCACCCCGACCAACTCCTCCTGGCTGAACCGGATCGAGGCCCAGTTCACGGCCCTGCGCTCCTGCACCCTCGACGGCGCTGACCACGCCGACCACCCGCGGTTGTGTCCGTGCCCGGGGCCTCACCGTCCCCCAGCGGCCGGCGCGCTGACCCTGACGCTGACGTTCGCCGGTGGCAGTCGCTGGGAGAAGCAGCGCCGCCTGGCAGAACCGTCCGCACATGATGACGACCTGTGCCTGCTTGCCTACCAGCTGATGGACGCCGCCGGCCTCCAGCGCGGCCGCCTCACCGCCCTCGCCCTGAAGGCCGAAGACCTGATCAGTGCTCACCAGGCCGCCGAGCAGATCAGCCTCGACGATGCCCGCGAGGACCGACTGATCCCAGAAGAGGCCATCGACCGCATCCGCGCCAAGTTCGGCCCGCGCGTCATAGGCCCGGCCGCCGTCTACCGCCGCGCCTCATGACTCGGCCCGCACAGGGAAGTGAGTCGTGATCCTCAATCCACCCGGACTGGGGCCCGGTGCGGCACGGCTGCTGCCGCACTGGCCTACCTCCAGGTCGTCGATGCAGCCCTTACCCGCCGGGGCATTCCGCCCGGTACGGTCCGCGCCGACCGCAGCGCCCCCCAACCTGATGCCGCGCTGTATCTCGTGCTCACGTGGGACATCAGCCGCACCGCGAGCGGGTACGGCCTTGGGATGACGCGACCGGCTGGGTCTTCGCCCGGCACAGGGCCACCACCGCTGTCACCACGCGGTTGAGGCCAATGGCCGCGCTGGAATGCTGCAAGCCCGCTGAGCTCCTCGTTCTCAACTTCTCGATCGCAGGTGTCTAGAGAAGTGGTGGCGTTGGCGGGCAGCGAGGATCGCGACGTCGTCCTCGTAAGCGCCGTTCGCAAGGCGTGCCAGGACCGTGTCGAGCATGTCGTCCAGCGGGGTGTCGGCGGGCAGGCTCAGGCCGGCGAGTTCCTGTACGGAGATGTCGATGTCGGTGCCGCGTCGCTCCACCAGTCCGTCGGTGTAGAGCACCAGTGTGAAGCCGGGGTCCATGTCGACGGCGAGTGATTCGTAGCCGCCCAGTCCGGTGCCGATGGGCGGGCCGGCCGGCAGCCACAGGACTTCGATGCTGCCGTCGGGGCGCAGAACGGCGGGCGGCAGGTGTCCTGCGCTAGCTGCCGTGCAGGCGCCCGTCTGCGGGTCCATGACCGCGAGGAGGCAGGTCGCGAGGCGGTCGAGCCCGAGCTGAGCGACTTGGCGGTCGAACTCTGCGAGGATCTCATCGACGACCGTGATGGTGGTCGCAATGGTGCGCAGCAGGGAGCGGTACTGGCTCATGGTGACGGCGGCCTGGAAGCCGTGGCCCATCACGTCGCCCATGACCAGCAAGGTCCGCGAGTCGGGCAAGGGGATCGAGTCGTACCAGTCTCCACCGACTAGGACGCTGCGTCCGGAGGGAAGGTAGCGGGCGGCCACCTCCACGCCCGGGTGAGGGGCGCGGGGTTCGGCCAGCAGGGCACGCTGGAGTTCCAGTGCCATGGTGTGCTCGTAGCTGTAGCGGCAGGCACTGTCGACAGACAGGGCGGCCCGGCCGGCCAACGCCTGGACCGTCGTAACGTCGTCCTCGGTGAAGGGCTGTGAGGCGCCGGCCCGGCCCAACAGGACGACGCCGACCGGACGGCCCGCCGTGATCAGAGGGACGATGAGCAGCGAGTGGACGCCGGCCGCGCGGAAGATCCTGGTGCGCTCGGGGTCCACGGTCACCTTCTGGAACAAGTCGTCCGAAGCCAGGTTGGCCAGCCACGGCCGCCCCACGTCCATGCAATGACGCGTGGCGACGCCCCGCGGGATGTCGACGTAGGGTCCGGGTCCGCCCATCTGGTGCAGCAGCCACTCCATCCCCGGAGGCGCGGAGCCCCTCACCTTGCGCAGCCGCACAAAGCCGGGCGGAGGTGGGGGAGCACCAGTGAACTCCTCCTCCACGATGCCCACCGCGGCCATGTCCGCCAGCGAGGGGGCCAGGAAGTCGGACAGCTCCTGGCACGTGGTCTCGATATCGAGCGTGGTGCCCACCCGCGTGGCTGCGGCATCCAACAGCGCGAGCCGTAGATGAGCGGTCTCCAGGTCGTCCAGGTAGCTGCGCAGACTGCTGATCTCCACGCCGATCCCGCACAGCCCCGCATCCTGTCCGGGCAACTCCACCCGGTGATAGACAGCCCGCCACAGCCGTTGCCCCAGCGCAGAGGAAACCCCCGTCGTTCCCGAGATGGTCGCCTCCCGGGGCTGCCCGTCCGCGAGGACCTCGGCCAGGACATCGTCCGGCCGTTGCAGATCCGGCAGCACCTCCTCGAGCGTCTTTCCCAGGAACGCGGACGCTGACAAGCCACTGACCTCGGCCCACGCAGGATTGACGTACAGATGACGCAGCTGCGCATCGAGAACCACGATGGGGGCCAAGGTCCCCTCGATCAGCTGACGCACCGGAAGACCCTCGCCCTCCGGGAAGTGCCACTGCGGCATGGCCCCATCCCCGTTCACAGATTCCCTCCCGCTGCCATCACCGGATGCCATCCATACCCGGCCAAACTGCCACTATCTCGCCTTGATGAGGATCTCTGAAATCGGCTCGGCCCGCAGTTCCGTGAACAGGCGTACCGTCCAGTGGGTGGAGTCCCTCACCCTGTCAGTAGGCTCGCGACGTGACGGATCACGGCATTGAGTTCCCGGTCTTCCGACTTCATGTTGTGCCAGCGGTTCTCGCCATTGCGAGTCCGTTGTGGCAACGCGATGTCTGGCTGCGGCCGGAGGAGTTCGAGGACCTGGACTACGTGGTCACCGTTCTGTTCGACGACTTCTGCGACGCAGACGATCCCACGCCGTGGCTGGGCAAGAGCCTGCGGACGGAGGAGGAAGTCGCGCTCATGAAAGAGCTGGGCGAGGTCTACTCGTCCGTGCAGGAAGAAATGGGCTGTGGTGCCCCGGACGAGGTCTATCTCGATGCTCCAGCCTGGGGCAACGTGATCGCAGTCGCGGGCAGGTTGGCTCAGGTGATGGTCACCAATGACCTCCGGGCTGCGGCTCTCCTGCACGAACAGCTCAACCTTCCTCGCCACCAGAGGCCCACTGAAGGGGCAGCGACGGCTGAGTGAGATGCGAGTGCGGAGGAGCTCGAACGAGGCCCGGCCATACATAGACCTCTTGAGCTTTTTCACCCGATTCACATGTCCTTCGACGCCCCCGGAGCTCCAGGGCAGGGTGAGTCCAGCGTGACAGCGTCGGGGTGCTGGCGGAGGAAGCCGGCGAAGCCCCTAACGGGCTTCGGTGCGTCCTGCTCTGCCTGCCGGATCCACTCCAGCAGCAGATATCCGCGCTGGTGGTGGACCAAGTCGGCGAACGCCCAGGCGAGGTCACAGGCCCGGGTGAAGTCCGGGCAGGCGAGCCGGACCTGAAGGAGGCGCTCGTTGTGGCTGTCGGTGAGCGTCCTACGGGGCCGCATGATCCAGGAGGTGATCTTGCGGGGGCTGGGAATGTCGGCCCGCCGGTTCTGCGGTGCCGGTGCGGAGTGCGGCGAGGTGTGTGCGGACGACCTGGCGGCTGCCCAGGTAGCCGCGGGCTTGGATTTCCAGGAACAGCCGGGTACCGCTGGCCTGGCCTTGCGCCCCGGGAAACAGGCGGGCGCGGCGGGACCGGCACACGGTGCGTCCGGCGGATGGCTGCTCGCGCGGCGGCCCCGACACGGCCGCCAGCATTTGGAAGCCACTGGGCCGCGCCGACCTGGCCCTTGCCGGGGCCGTACAGCCCGGCCTTCGCCTCCTCCAGACGGCGCCTGTACGTCCTCTCCTGCGGCGCGGGCGGTGGCGATGACGGCGTCGACGTCCGCCTCGGTGATGTTGAAGGCGTGGAAGTCCTGCTCACGGGACATGATGTGTCTCCCTTGAGGGGCGACTGTGTCCGGCGCTTTCCGGATGTGAGATCACCTTCGGGCGCCCGGTAGCCGGGGCACATGAGGCGGCGGACCCGGCCTCGCCCGCATCCCGCACCTGGTCAGCGGGCGAGGGGCACGGTGACGGGAGGGTTCAGGCGGGCGGTGAGGATGTCGGTGAGCGCGCTTTGCTCGGCGGGGTCGAGTGTCAGGTCTCAGCGGGTCTTGAGGGCGATCCAGTCGGTGGCGTAGGGCAGCGGTAGCCGGCGGCGGGCGGCTGCCAACTGACCGGGCCCTGGTCGCTCTTGGACCGGTTGGAGGTAGCGGAGACAGCGATCAGTGTCGTGTCGGGTAGTCGTGCCCCGACCGGAGATTTGTACGAGAAGCACCGGCTCTCAGTGTTGCGCGTGCAGCGCCGAAAGGATTCGAGCCCGCATGGATGCCTGTGGTCCTGCTCCGGCGCGTCGCGCGCGGCGGCTGTTCGCCGGTGAGCCGTGATCGTGCTCCGGCTCGGCCGGCTGTAAGCGGCCGAGCCGGCTCATGTCAGCGGCGTCGTTGGTCGGCACGGAGTTCGAAGTCGCCGTAGCTGTTGTCGACGGGGTTGACGGTGACGCCCGGTGCGACGATCTCGTCGATGGCGTCGAGGATGTCGGAGGACAGCGTGACGTCGGCGGCGGGCAGGAACGCCTCCCATTGCTCCATGGTCCGCGGCCCGATGATCGCCGAGGTGACGCCGGGGTGATTGATGACGAACGCGACGGCCAGCTCGATCAGAGTGAGGCCGGTCTTCTCGGCGAGGAGCGCGAGCTGTTCGACGGCGTCGAGTTTGCGCTGGTTGGCCGGGGTGCTCATATCGAATCGGGCCTGGGGGCGTGCCGCTGACGCGGGCCCGTCGGTGGCGTTCTTGCGGTAGCGGCCCGAGAGCCAGCCGCCGGAGAGCGGACTGTAGGTGAGGGTGCCCATGCCGTGGCGGCGCACGGTGGGCAGGACGTCTTCCTCGATGCCGCGGACCAGGAGGGAGTACGGCGGCTGCTCGGTGACGAACCGCTCCAGGTTCCGCTCGCGCGAGGTCCCCTGGGCTTCGACGATCTGGGAGCCGGAGTAGGACGAGGAGCCGATGTAGCGGACCTTTCCCTGGTGGACGAGGTCGGACAGGGCGCCGAGGGTCTCTGCGACGTCGGTGTCGGGGCTGGGGCGGTGGACCTGGTAGAGGTCGATGTGGTCGGTGCCGAGGCGGCGCAGGGAGTTCTCGACCGCGCGGATGATCCAGCGTCGTGAGCCCCCTCGCTGGTTGGGGTCGTCCTGGTCCATCGGCATGAAGAACTTGGTCGCCAGGAAGACGCTCTCGCGGCGGCCCTTGAGGGCCTTGCCGACGATCTCCTCGGAGGCACCGGCGGAGTACACGTCGGCGGTGTCGACGAAGTTGATGCCTGCTTCGAGGGCGCGGTGGATGATCCTGATCGAGTCGGCCTCGTCCTCATTACCCCAGGGGCCGAACATCATCGCCCCCAGACAGAGCGGGCTGACCTGGACGCCGGTACGGCCGAGCGGTCGGTACTGCATGAAGTGGTTCTCCCTGTTTCGTGGGGGGTCAGTCGTTGCCGGAGGGCACGACCGTTCCGGTGGTCGTCCAACTGGCGAGCAGGTTCAGGGCCTGCTGCTCCGTCGAGTCGGCTTCGGGTGTGTAGAAGTTGAGGCGCAGGCCGGGGTCGGACGGCAGTTCCATCGCCTCGTAGGGCAGGGCGAGGTCGCCGACCAGCGGGTGGTGGAGCTTCTTCACGCCGGATCGGTGGAACTTGACGTCGTGGCGTGCCCAGCGGCCGGCGAACTCGTCGCTCCTGGTGCTCAGTTCACCGATCAGGTCGGTCAGCGCCTTGTCGTGCGGGGCGCGGCCCGTCTCGTTGCGCAGGAACGCGACCGCGTCGTTGGCGCCCTTGGTCCAGTCGACCCAGAAATCTTGGCTGGCGGGGTCCAGGAACATGTAGCGGGCGGCGTTGACCGGCCCGCGCTGGGCGAACAGGGTCGAGTTGAAGACCGGTGCGTACAGGGCACGGCCCAGCGTGTTGCTGGCCACGATGTCGAAGCGGGCGTTGCGTACATACGCCGGTACCCCGGCCATGGAGTCGAGCAACCTGAGGATCGTGGGGCGTACCCGGGACGCGGTCACCGCGGGGCGGCGGCCCGACGGGGTCTGGGCGCGGGCCAGGTCGTAGAGGTGGGTGCGCTCGGCCTCGTTGAGCTGCAGTGCGTGTGCGAGGGATTCGAGGACCGCGTCGGAGGCGCCGCTGAGGTTTCCGCGTTCGAGACGGACGTAGTAGTCCACGCTCATGCCCGCGAGCAGTGCGACCTCCTCACGGCGCAGCCCCGCGACGCGGCGGTTGTCGCCGTAGACCGGCAGTCCGGCCTGTTCGGGGGTGATGCGGGCCCGCCGGGTGCTCAGGAACTCCTTGACGTCGGCGGCCAGGAACACGGGTACTCCTCGGTGATCGGCGTGGATCTTGTGCCGGTTTCTCCACCGTAGGCCGGTCGGTGAACGGCTGCGAGGTACTGCCAGTACCTGGAACAGCAGTGACCCCCACCTGCGGGCCCGCGCGCGTTTTGCTGGAGAAGACCGAGGCCGGGGCCACGAACCCCGACTCTGCACCGACCCGACGGGACACCGTGCGCACCGCACCCGTACCCGCCACCCCCGTCGACCGCGCAACGGACCAGAGTGCCAAGACGCCCGCCGGCGCTCCGGCCCGCGCGATGCTGGTCCTCGCGATCATCTGCCGCAGGGTGTTCGTGTACTCCCTGGTCGTCTTCTCGCTGGCCTCGCTTCTCGTGGGCGCCGCGCAGACCCCGTGGTGGCTCATCGCGGCCCGTGCCCTCCAGGGCGTCGGCGCCGCGGTGCTCGCCCCCTCCGCGCTGTCGATGCGCAGTTGGCGCACAGCGTCCTGATCGACGTCGGCTTGGTCCAGGACCGGGGCGGCCGGGGCGATGTCTTCGGGGTCGAGGGCTCCGCTGCTGTACTGGCCGAAGAGCCCGGCGCCTTCCGGCGGTGTGCCGATGTGGGGTGCTTCGCCCTTGTTCTGGTCCAGATCGGGGGTCGGGCGCCGCTGCTACCTGGGCTTTCCCGACCGTTGCGGGGTGCTAGGACCTGCTGGGTAGTCGGCTCGTCCGCAGCTCTGGCAGGCGGGTCGGGGAGGTGTATGGATGATGGGCACTGTTGCGTCGGGCACCCGGATTGCCGTTCCGCATCCTCGAGGGAACCTGTTGCCGAAGGCATTTCATATTCGAGGCGGTCACCGTACCCATCACCCCGCTGGACTCGGGCAGCTGCTCCACGATCCGCACCAGGGAAGCCAGCAAGATCAAGAAGACGGTGGTCGGTGGAGCCCACGCCGGGTGGGACTTCAAATCGACCTTCGAGTACGAGTCGTCGATGAGCACCAGCTTCGACATCGCCCTCAAGAGCAACGGCAACTGGAAGATCGGCGGCTCCAAGGAACTGGCGCACAGCATCAGCGTCAATGTGGGGTACTACAACCAGAAGTACTCCAGGCAGTACAAGGTCCCGATCGAGTACATCCGCTATAAGCACCAGCACATCTGCTCCGGCACCGTCCGCTCCTCCTGGCTCACGGTGGAGCCCAACAAGTACAAGATCGGCGCCGATGGTGCGGTCGGCGAGCCCGGCAGGGACGTCTGATGGAGGCCATGTGGATGCGCTGCAACCCCGCCAACCGCAAGGTCGTGGACCTCGTCACGAGCGGCGCGATCGGTGAACCGCGCACCCTTCACGCGGACTTCGGCCTCGCGGGCCCCTTCGCACCGACCCACCGGCTGCGCGCCCCGGAACTCGGCGGCGGCGCCCTCCTGGACCTCGGCGTCTACCCCGTCAACCTGGCCCACCTGCTCCTGGGCGTTCCCTGCGCCGTACAGGCCTGGTCGCACCCGACCCCGGAGGGCGTCGACGCTAACGCGGGCATCCTGCTCGGCTACCCCGACGGTGCCCTGGCCGCGCTCAGTTGCGGCATCGTCACGGGCTCCCCGTGCCGTGCGGCGCTGGCCGGGGACAAGGGGCGTATCGAGCTGCCGGCCCCCTTCTTCCGCCCCGACCACATCACCCTCTACGAGGGCGAAGGCGCCGAGGCCGGATTCGACCTCATCGACGTCCCGTACGAAGGCACCGGCTATGTCCACCAGGCCCGCGAGGTGATGCGGTGCCTGCGCACGGGCGAAACGGAAAGCCCCATGATGCCCTGGCAGGCGACCCTGGAGGTGATGGACGTCCTCGACCAGGTCCGCGGGCAGGGCATCACGGCCGACGTCAGCAGGCGATGACGTACCAGACCGGGGTCCAGAACACGTCGTTCCTGTCGGGAGCGTCGCTGGAGAACATCCAGGCGCCGTTCGCGTCGTAGAAGTGTGCCCTGGTACCTGGTGTCTGGTTGTTGTGGAGGGACCCCCAGCCCACGAGGTCGGGCAGGGTGTACGTCGTGTTGCAGACGGTGTAGTCGAACCTGTTGCCGTTCGCGCCCTTCCCGCACACGTAGTAGTACGCGCAGTTGAGCGAGGCGGCGGCCGAGGCGGACCTGTTCGTCTTGAGCACGACGGCGTTCTTCATCTGGGCCGCCGTCAGCGACGGCTGCCGGGCCTCCTCGGAGGTGAGGGGGCCGGGGCGGCCGTTCGAAGCGCCGGTGTCAGCCGCGACCGCCGTACCGTCGAGTGCGACCGCCGAGGTCGCCAGGGCCGCCGCCGCGAACAGCGCGGCGGCCAGTCTGCGTGGTGCCATGAGAAATCTCCTCCCGTGCGGCAGGTCAGCAATTGCGGATGGACCACACCGGGTCCCAGTTGTAGGCGACCGGGGCGCTACCGGGCGGGAAGGACGCCAGCACGTTGCCGCTCTGGCCGTAGAAGTACGACGTGACGTTGCCGGTCTGATTGTTGAAGTAGTCACCCCCGCCGTTCCAGTCGGAGAGGTAGTAGCGGTTGCAGTTGTAGAAGAAGAAGGTCTTCCAGTCGTTCGTCGTCGGGTCCCACACGTTGGTGCAGAGGTTGCCCGCTTCGCACACGTATGTGGACCCGGGCGGCCCGTGCTCGGTGCGGACCGCGGGAGACGTCGTCGGTGAAGCGGCGGCCACCGCCTTGGCGGACACCGCCGGCCCCGCACCCTCGGGTGCCGGAGGGAGGGTGACGACCCGTGCGGCGGGTCCGTCGGCGGAGGGGACGGCCGCGACCGTCGGCCCGCCGGTGGCGAACATCGCTGCCAGCAGGCAGGACAGGGCACTGCCGGCGGTGAGGAGAGAACGTTTGGAGCGCACGTTGGATTACCTCCAGTGGAAGCGAAGCGGGACAGCGTGCTGGAAGATCACCGCGTCCGGTGTGTCGGACGAGGCTTGTGGGCGTAGCGGTTCGATGTCCGAGTTCGGCGTTCTCGTGTGCGGAGGCTTCACCGTAGGAGCGGCCGGAGTGGGCGGCCAGCAATTCGAGGATCGTCAAAAAGCGTGCCGCGCCGAGGTGTTCGCTAGGGCCTGTCGGCCTACTCCGCCTCCAAGGCCGCCGTGATCGCACTCACCAAGTCGGCCGGCAAGGAAGTGGCCACCAGCGGTGTCCTCGTCAACGTCATCACCCCTGCGGTGATCGCCACCCCCATGAACGACAGCACGGCCCCCGACGTGCTGGAACACATCACCGGACTCATTCCCATGCAGCGAATCGGACGTCCGGAAGAGGTGGCGGAGCTGGTGGCGTTCCTCGCCTCCGACCGGGTCAGCTTCTCCACCGGCGCGGTCTACGACATCAGCGGCGGGCGGGCGACGTACGATCTCGGTCTGGGCCACCCGCGTGGTGGTGATCGGCAACCGTACGGCGGAAGACCGGGCCACCGCTCGGTCGAAGTGCCGGAGCTGAACGTTGGCGGCCGCCCCCTCCACAGTGCTGGCGACGGCGTTTCTCGCAGGGTTTGGCGCCTGGCGGTCGCGGCAAGACGCCGAGGCGGAGCACACCGACACGGATGCTCGTCGGGTCGCTGAGATCGCTGACTCCTGCGTCCCGTAATGCTGTTCGGCGTCGCCGCTCGGCGGATCTCTCCGTCGCCGGAGTCAGCCGGGCCCTCCTGGGCGCCCTGCTCTCCTCGCCCAGTTCTCGGCGTCCTCCTCCTCCAACTTGTGGGGCAGGAGCAGAGCTTCGGGAGGGGAGAGGGAATCGATGAAAAGAGCCGCACCCATTCCGGATCCGGGTAGGTGGAGTCGATGTCTACGCAGTGGCGCCGCAGACCGATCAGGGAAGACGGTGAACGCGTCCCCTGTTCATGATCAAAGGCTTCCCCGGCCTTGATCATCAGGGGTTGTGTTCACTGCTTCCGGTCGGGCCATTCGGTCACTGGTCGATCTGGCGGGGTGAACGGCTCACCACTTCACCTGTGAGCGCATGCGTGCTGGCTGCTCACGTGGCCGTCAACCGTTCGGCGGCATTCCAGAGTTCGCCTTCGCGCCGTGGATCGTAGGACTCTTCCGACGAGCGGTCCACACGGCTGCGGTTGACGTAGGAGCCGGTCGGCGCCTGGGGTGTGCCGAGGACGGCGTCGGCGAGGTAGCGGCCTGCGGCGTTGCGGCTGGTGGCGAACGGGGTGAGGGTCATCACCGGCAGGATGCGCCGCATCGCGAACCGGGAGACGAGGTCGGCGTTGCGGGCGAGGCCGGTGCCGGGGACGAAGCCCGGGTTGTAGGCGATGGCGTCGATCCCGGCCGGAAGACGGCGAGCGTACTCGTGCACGAGGTAGATGGCCGCCAGCTTGCTCGTCGAGTACGCGGTGCGCCCGGCGACCACGGTGTCCGGGTTGGGGAAGGCGCCGGTGCGGGCGAGGACGTCCGGGGGCTTCCAGGCCGGGCCGGGCACCATGCCCATGTTGTGCTTGAAGTCGCCGAAGTGGGTGTCGCTGGCGGTGATCACGATCCGGGCGGGAGCGGCGAAGCAGTCCTGGAGCAGGCGAACGAACAGGTGGTTGGCGAGCACGTTGACCGCGAAGGTGGACTCGAACCCGTCGGGTGTCTCGGTGAGCGCGTTCGTGTACTGCATGCCCGCGTTGCCCGCGAAGCCGCGCAGCGGTGGGAGGTCACCGCGATCGAGCTGGTCACGGATCTCGGTGGCGGCTGAGCGGACGCTGTCCAGCGAGCCGAGGTCCGCTGAGACGTGCGAGACCGTGTGCCCGCCGGTGGCGAGTTCCGCAGCGAGTTGTGCGCCGCAGGATCCGCGGGCGACGACCAGGAGGTGCACGTCCGGCGACTGCCGCAGGATCTGCCCGGCGGCGACACGGCCGATCCCGCGGCTCGCTCCCGTCATCACGATGGTGTGCTGCATGGAAGGCTCCTTGACTGCTTCGCCGATGGCGTCCGGCTTGGACACACGTCCACGTTCGCCGCTCGCGCCACCGCCAACCAGTGCCGTCCCCGTCACTAGGACTGGCAGTACCCATGCTGGTCCTGGGTCGCGCGGCGAGAATGACCTCATGGCTTCCTCCCGCTCCGCTTTCGGGGCCCTCGTGCACGCCTGGCGAGACCGTCTCGCTCCGGCCGACGCCGGCTTCGCCGTGACGCACGGCCGTCGTGCCCCAGGACTGCGCCGCGAGGAGCTCGCGCAACTGGCCGGGCTTTCCGTCGACTACGTCCTCCGTCTGGAACAGGGACGCGCGCAGAACCCCTCGGCCCAGGTCGTCGGCGCCCTGGCACGGGCCCTTCAGCTCTCCCGCGTCGAGCGCGACCAGCTGTACCGAAGCGCCGGGCTCCTGCCGCCGCAGGACGGGACGGTCAGCACCCACGTGCCTGCGGGCATCCAGCGGCTCGCCGCGCGTCTGGGCGACGTCCCGGTCGGCGTGTTCAGCGCAGACTGGACCCTGGTGTGGTGGAACAGTATGTGGAGCGCCGTGTTCGGCGACGCTTCCGTCGTCCCGCCCGTCGAACGGAACCTCGCCCGTGCGCTGTTCGGCAACGGCGTTGCACACGCCTCGATGCTGCCCGTCCGATCCGAGCGCGGACCAGACACCTTCGAGGCGTCGATCGTTGCAGACCTCAAGGACGCGGTGTCTCGCTATCCCAGGGACGCCCAGCTCGATCGTCTCGTGCACGAACTGCGGGGCGTGTCCGACGCCTTCGCTCATCACTGGGCCGCTCAAGCGACCGCCGCTCAACACACCAGCGACCGCAAGACGATCCGACATCCGCAGATCGGCGACATCCAGCTCGACTGCGACGTCCTCATCGTCCCCGGCGCCGACCTGCGCATGGTCACCTACACGGCAGCGACCGGAAGCAGCGACGCGGGGAAATTGGACCTTCTTCGCGGAACACGTAGCCGTAGCGCCATCGCACTCCCCTGACCGGCGACTGCGGGGAGGCTAAGCAAGTCGTCCGGGGCGAAACCACACCAGGACTGCCACGAGGCCGTGCCGGTATGGCTGGTCGGGACGGGGAGCCGTCGGAGGGAAAGTGCCGGCATGCGGCAGCCGGCGTGCGCGTCGTGCGGGGAGCGTGCGGGGGGTTTGGTAGGACGGCAGTCTCGACAACTCTGAGGAGGCTGTAGGTGTCTGAGTCCATGCGGAACGCCAGGACCGACGAGCAGTCGCGGATGCTGACCGAGGCGGCCTTGCTGCTCGTGGACGCGCGGTGGAAGGCGGCGCAGCTGGTGCGCGAGTCGGGGGCGGAGCTGGGGGAGGAGGAGCGAGACTTCGTCGGAGATCTGTGCACGGCTAGTCGGCCGGAGCCGCCCACTCCTCACCGGTGCTGTTGCCCTCGCTATCGGGGCTCGGGTGGCGACGATAAGTGCCGGACTATGTTTCCCGATCCCTACACCGGTGGCTGGGGCGGGGAGCATCCGATGGTGCGGTGCGGGCACTTGAAGGTGGCGCACGGAATCTGACGCCACCTGCCGGAAGGCAGACGCCAGCGCTTGCGGGGGCATCAACAAGGCGCTGCCGCCTCGGGTGGTCTGCCGTGGCGGGACCTGTTGCACTCGCTTTTGCTTGTTTCAGCAGAGCCGGCCGACGGTGCCTTCGCGTTACTGATCTGCTCGCCGGGCCTCTGCGGTGGCGGGTGGCAGAAGGCGAGGTGGCGGTGGAGCCAGCGTAGGTAGACCTCGTATGGCTCGTGGCTTCGGGGCATCGCGCGCTGGCTGGTTGCGAACACGCCGTCGACGGAGCCGGATCCGGCGCGGCGGCAGGGGGTGTTGAAGGGGGGCGGAGGCCCCTATGGGGCTGGTAGGTGAAGTGTTCGTGGTGTCCGGCCCATCGGCGGCTGCTTGCGTGTTGCGCGAGGAAG
This sequence comes from Streptomyces sp. RG80, assembly GCF_040446465.1. Taxonomy (NCBI): domain Bacteria; kingdom Bacillati; phylum Actinomycetota; class Actinomycetes; order Kitasatosporales; family Streptomycetaceae; genus Streptomyces; species Streptomyces sp. RG80. Next base: position 113,908 of record NZ_JBEAAJ010000016.1, read on the forward strand.
ATGCGGGTGGCGTCGGGGTCCGGTACAGGGGTGGTGAGGACGAATGTGGTCACCTTGATGGCACGGTTCCTGACTGCGGCAATGGCGTCTGCGAGGACGCTGCGGCGCAGGTCGGCCAGCCGGGCGTGCTGTGGTCGGCCGGAAGCGGAGTTGTCGGGTTTCAGCCACGGGCCGCTCGGGGGAGGGCGAACCGGCACCGGTTTGATCCCGTCGCTGGGTGGGATACGTGCCCTGATGCTTGAACTCGCTCAAGCATCAGGGAAGTTGGCTGTCCAGCTCAAAGGCTGTTCGGCAGCGAGACGGTGGGGCGGGGCGGGTTCGGCATGTTGCCGCCGATGAAGAAGCTGGGGTGCGGGGGCTGGTTGTAGGCGGTGTTCTGCCAGGCCAGGGCCGTGCGGTACTGGGTGTCGTGGAGGAGGGTCGTGATCCGCGTATTCGTCTGGTACGGCGTGGAGTAGATCCGCAGGGCCGTGTTGTCGGATGTCGGCCAGATGACCTCCTCGCGCCAGTCGCCGAGAAGGTCGCCGGACAAGGACGGCGTGGACTTGGTGCCGTTGTTGGCGCGGACTCCGGAGCCGGTGAGCAGGCGGGTGTCGCCGGAGGTGCCGTACTTGTCGATGTGCGTGCCGTCGAGGAGTTCGCGTGTGGTGTCGCCGTCCCACCACGTCAGGAAGTTGCTGGACCCGGGCTTGCGACTGGCGACCACCGCGCCCTTGGGGTTGCGGACGCCACTCACGAGCGACGACCACGACTCGGCACCCGCGCTGCCGGACCAGATGTCACCGGACACCCCACGGCCGTTGTCGCCGCCGCCCGGGGTGGACCAGAGGATCTGGCCGGTTCTGGCGTCCGCCATCCAGGAGGACGGCTTGGAGCTGTCCTCGTCGACCTTGAACTCCTCCAGACCCGGCCGGGACGGGTCGAGGTCACCCACGTGCATGGCGTCCCCGTGGCCGTTCCGCGTCGTCCACAGGCCGTTGCCGTTGTCGTCGACGGCCATCGCGCCGTAGACGACCTCGTCCTTGCCGTCCCCGTCCACATCCGCGACCGACAACTGGTGGTTGCCCTGGCCGGCATAGCCGCTGTTGGCGTTGGAGTCGAAAGTCCATCGGCGGGTGAACTGCCCGTTCCGCCAGTCCCAGGCCGCGATCACCGTGCGGGTGTAGTAGCCACGAGCCATGATCACCGAGGGTCGGGAACCGTCCAGGTAGGCCGTGCCTGCCAGGAACCGGTCCACGCGGTTGCCGTAGGAATCCCCCCAGGACGACACCGTGCCTCGGCCTGGGACGTAGTCGACAGACTGCATCGCCTTGCCCGTCTGCCCGTTGAACATCGTCAGGTACTCGGGGCCGGACAGCACGTATCCCGAGGAGTTGCGGTGATCGGCCGAGGAACTGCCAATGACCGCGCCGGTTCCGTCCTTCGTGCCGTCGGCGGTCTTCATGGCGACCTCGGCCTTGCCGTCGCCGTCGTAGTCGTAGACCTGGAACTGTGTGTAGTGCGCGCCGGAGCGGATATTGCGGCCCAGGTCGACACGCCACAGGCGAGTGCCGTCGAGCTTGATCCCGTCGAGGATCGTGTTGCCGGTGTAGCCGGACTGAGAATTGTCCTTGGCGTTCGTCGGCTGCCACTTCAGAACGAAGTCCAGGGCGCCGTCGCCGTCGAGGTCGCCGACGGAGGCGTCGTTGGCCTCGTAGGTGTACGGCGAGTTGCCCGGTGAAGTGCCCCCGGGCGGCGGGGAGATGGGCACGTCCCTGTACCCGGTGCGGAACTGGAGCGCGCGCTCGGACGGTGCCTGCTCGATGCCGTTCACCACCGCGCGCACCGTGTAGTCCGCCGAGTCCGCGGCGCCGGCGTCCAAGTAGTTCGTCGACGTGGTCAGGGGCGAGGAGTTGAGTCTGGTGCCGCCACGATAGACGTTGAAGGCCACGTCGTTCGGGTCAGTGGCCAGCCACCGCCACGCCACCAGGTTCCCGCTGCCGGTGTGGACGCTGGTCAGGCCCCGGTCGAGGCGTTCCACCTGCCGCGTAGTCGCGGCGTGCGCGGTCTGCGCCAGTCCGGTGAGTGCGCAGAGGGCCAGTGCGGCGGCGGCCGCCGGGCCGCCGAACAGCCGATTGCTGGACCGGCATTGGATTCGCCATGGGTGCGATGCGGTGCGCGGATGCCGGTGCGGGTCGGTCACTATGACCTCCGATGTGGGGTTGGCCTGAAGATCGCAGAGATGGCGGTCTGACCACAGATCTGGGAACGCTCCCATTCGCTGCGAGGGTAGAAATTCGCCCATAGTCCGTCAAGTATTCTGTTGGCCTTTTTTGTTCGAGCGTGTTCGGATGCGAGCCCGCGAGGTGTCGCGTGCACAGCCTCGCCCCGTCGCTGAAGTCCTCCTAGAGGGACCCTTGAGCTGCAGTTACTTTCCATCGTTTCAGTCTGCTCACGACCGCGGAGTGGTGGGCTCCCATCCACAGGATCACACTGCTTCTCCCAAGAATTGGTGAGCAATGGTTGACAGCTTCGTGTCCGATCGAGAAGCTGCGTGATGCACCTCAAGTTCGTTGTGATGCGATTGTGTACTTCCGTCGCAAACACCCCTGTGATCGCTCACAGATCCGACCTGGAGGAGCGTCCCTGGCACGCCGAGGCCGCCCCCTTCGACTCGACACGCGCCGCTCATCAGCACTCCTGTCGTAGTTGTTGCCGCACAGAGGGAGGCGCATCGGCTGGATCGCTCCACGGCCCCCACCAACTCCGCGAGTCTGAGGGCCAGTTGCTCCACCCATCCCCCCGCTCCTCGGAATCTCTTTCTCGCCGCCCTCTCTCCGCCGATCGCGACGGCTCACTCGCGGCCGACGGAAGGAAAGGACCGACCATGTCCCCGCAACCCCCCACACCAGTTGCCGGACGCATCAGCCGACGAACCCTGCTCAAGGCCACCACCGCCACCGCCGGAGCGGTCGCCACTGCCGTCGCGTTAGCCGAACTCGAGACACCTGCCGAGGCCGCGGCGAGCTTCGTCAAGGGCGTCGACATCAGCTGGGCACCTCAGATGGAGGCGCGCGGCTACTCCTGGAAGAACGCCGGCGGCCAGACCCAGGACCTGCTGACCATCCTCAAGGGATACGGCATCACAGCGGTCCGGCTGCGCACGTTCGTCAACCCTTCCAACGACCCGGCCAACGGGCACTGTGCCATCAACGAGGTCGCCGCCTTCGCCAAGCGGGTCAAGGCCGCCGGCATGTCGATCATGCTCGACTACATGTTCGGCGACACCTGGAATTCCGTCGGTGTGCAGAACCCGCCCGCGGCCTGGCGGAGCATGACCTACGGCCAGATGCTCACCGCGATGAGCACGTACGTGAACCAGACCATGACCGTCATGAGGAACAACGACGTGCTGCCCACCTGGGTGCAGATCGGCAACGAGATCAACAGCGGGATCTGCCGCCCGGTCGGCGGCGTCTCCAACGGGGCGCAGATGACAGGGCTGCTCAACGCGGCGTACACGCAGGTCAAGGCGGTGTCCCCGAACTCGGTGGTGTGTATCCATCTGGCCCAGCCGCAGAAGTACGACGTGTTGACGACGTTCTTCAGCCGCTTCGCCGCGAGCGGCGGCAAGTGGGACATGTCGGTGTTCTCGTCCTACGGCAGCGCCGACCTCGCCCCCGGGATCGTGGCGAACATGAAGAGGATCTCCGACGCCTACGGCAAACCGTTCCTGCAAAGCGAGTTCGGTGGCCGGGTGGACCGGGTCTCCGCCACCCAGGCCTCGTTGGTCGCCTACATCAAGGCGCTCAAGGCCAACGGCGGACAGGGAATCTTCTACTGGGAGCCGGAGTGCATGTCCCCGTTCACCGGCTACAACATGGGCGCCTGGGACTCCTCCGGTAAACGGCCCACCGCGATCATGAACGGCTTCACCCAGGCCTGAGCGACGGGCCATGGACCTCAACCCGGGCAACTCTCCGGTCAAGGACTGGGATTGGTGATTGTAATGGGCATGACATTGGATCTAGAAGGGCACGGGGTCAGGCTGGGAGCAGTGGGTCTGCTGACCCTAGCGACGCTGGTCGGCACCGGTGCGGCGCATGCGGATGCGACCACGCGGGCACTGCCGGCCGGTTGTTCCGGCACTGCGCCGATCAAGTGTCACTATGCGCTCTCCCCCGGCAACTACGACGTGACGGTCTCCGTCGGTGGTACCACCGCCGCCGAAACCGACATGTGGGTGGAGGCGCGGCGCCTGATGCTTCCGGCGACGAAGACGGTGGCCGGTGCCACCGCAACGTACTCGTTCACGGTCAACGTGCGGCAGCCGGAAGGGCAGCCAACCGGCCAGGGCGGCACAGGAAACCCCGGTCTGGACATCCGGTTCGCGGGGTCCAGCCCGCAGGTGTCCGCCGTCTCCGTGAGAGAGGCGGCCCAGCCGCTGGTCGCCTACCTGGCCGGTGACTCGACCGTGTGCGACCAGCCCGTGGCCCCGTACACGGGATGGGGTCAGATGATCACGCCGGCTGTGGGGCCCGGAGCGTCGGTCGCCAACTACGCCGACTCGGGGGAGAGTTCGGGCAGCTTCTTGAGGAATTCGGCGCTCTTCCCGGCGCTGTTGTCGAAGGTCAAGGCAAACGACGCGGTGTTCATCCAGTTCGGCCACAACGACAAGCAGACCAGCGCGTCGGCCTTCCGGAGCAACCTCACCTCCATGATCACGCAGGTCCGTGCCAAGGGCGGCGTCCCGGTCCTGGTGACCCCGCCGGTCCGTCGGCTGTTCGACGGCAGTCGGCTCACGTCGACGGCCCTGCACGTCAACGGCGTCGGTGTGAACCTGCCCGCCGAGATGCGCTCGGTCGGGACGGCCCAGAGGGTTCCGGTGATCGATCTGACCGCCAGGAGCAAGGCGCTCGTCGAGTCCCTCGGCCCCTCCGCCTCAGCGCAGCTCTTCCTGCGCTCCTCCGTTGACGGTGTCACGGACAACACCCACTTCTCGCAGTACGGCGCGAGCCAGATGGGCGGGCTGGTGCTCCAGAGCATCCGCGAGCAGCGCCTGTCCTTGGCCGCATATCTGCGCTGACCGCCCCCCGGCGCCAGTCCCAAGGAGGGACCCGTTGAGGAACTTACGGATTCTCATCACGACCGCGCTCATGATCGCCTTGTCGAGCTTCGGTGTCAGCGCCGCTTCCGCGGCGGACCCCGTCGCCACGAACTGCACCAGCGCCTCCCATGCCCAGGCCCAGGCGGCCCCGGTCCCTGCCGCACGGACGGCCGCCGCACCGGTCACCGTATGGCTGGCCGGCGACTCCACCATGGCCAACCCGAGCTCCGGCGGGTGCCCGGTCGGCTGGGGCAGCCAGTTCGACGCCCTGTTCAACAGGGACGTGACTGTCAAGAACCAGGCGGTCGGAGGCCGCAGCATCCAGACCTGGCTGTACGAAGGGAACGTGAGCAGCACCAAGGGCTCGGACGGTGAGTGCCGCCTCACGTCCACCACGTACTCGTCCCGCTGGCAGGCGATGCTGAACTCGACCACCGGAATGAAGGCCGGTGACTACCTGTTCATCCAGTTCGGCATCAACGACTCCTCCTCGACCTGCCCGCGGCACGTCGGCCCGGCCCGGTACCAACAGCTGATGACCACGATGGCTCAGGCCGCCCTGGCCCGGGGCGCGCACCCGGTGCTGCTCACCCCGGTGGCCGCCATCACCTGCTCCGGCGGCACAGCGACCAAGAACCGCGGCTTCGTGGGCGAGACGTTCGCCGCCGGATCCGCCACCAGGGCGCCCGTCATCGACCTGCAGACGCTCAGTGTCTCGCTCTACAACAGCCTGCGCTTCTGCCCGAACATCGGCGACTACGGAGGCAGCGGCCCCCTGGGCACCTTCTTCTGCAACGACCACACACACTTCGACACCTACGGCGCCCAGCGGGTCGCGGGGCTCGTCGCCGGTGACGTTCGCCGCCAGAACCTCCCGCTCGCCGCGTATCTCAGGTAGCACGCGGCGGTGGGCGCGAACCGGGGCCGGTCGGTTCGCGGGTGCCCTCAACGACGGCGGTGCAGCACACCGAGGACGCCGTCGTACCCGCCTGAACCTGACGGCGGCGTACGGAAGCGGCTTGGCTCCGGCCGGGCCGCGGCGTGCGACGAAGAAGGAGGCCGGGGCGACGGTGCGATCGGGCACACGCGAGACGCCCGCCAGTTCGCCGCTTCGGGCCTGGGCTGCCTCAGGTACGACTGGTGCTCGCCCAAGGCCATCATCGGCGACCGCAGGGGCCGCGTCCGCGTAGATCACCGGAATTGGTCCGCACCGGCGTTCGTGGGCAGCGTGTCGGCGGCGGTGCTGAGCCTCCTCGAACATGCCGCCCCCCGTTCAACCAGAGCAGCAGTTCGCGATGTCTGTGGGGCCACCGCCTGAGCGATCAGGGGGTGAGCCGCTCGCTCGGAAGGTGGTACACGCGTTCATGGCAGTGTCACGAAGACGGTTTCTGACGCTCGGCGCCGGAGCGGCGGCCGGAGGGTTCGGGTCGGCCGGCTGCGGGTCGCAGCGCTCGCTCGGCAACCCGGATGAGATCACGCTGTGGACCTGGGACCGGTCGGTGAGCGACGAACTGATCACCCGGGCGGAGACGAAGGGCATCCCCGGGGCTCAGGGCTTCAGACTCAGCCGCACCAACATCGGTGGTCACTTCAACACCAAGGTGCGTACCGCGCTCGCCGGCAAGTCCCTGGTGCCGGACATCATCGGCATCAACTCCGACGTGGCCACCTACTTCCCCAACCAGGACGTGTTCGTCGACCTCAACGACTTCGGCGCGGCCGGGCTGAAGAGCCGGTACCTGGACTGGAAGTGGAACGAGTGCGTCACGCCCGAGGGCCGGATGATCGCGTTCCCCATGGACACCGGCCCCACCGGGCTCTTCTACCGCGCCGACCTGCTTCAGGAAGCCGGCATCACCACCGACCCGAAGGAGCTCGCCGCCCGTGCCCCGGACTGGGACGGCTTCATCGCCCTGGGCAAGGAACTGCGGAAGTCCCAGGAGCGCGCGGTGATCTGCCCCAACATCCGCCACGTCTGGAGCATCCGGCTGGGCCAGCTGGGCCGCAAGTTCATGACCGAGGACGGCCGGTACATCGGCGACCGGGACGAACTGCGCGAGGCATTCGAACTGGCCTACCAGATCGGCAGGGACGGCTTGTCGGCCGGCGCCCCGGAGGGCTCCCCCGACCTGTACGGAGTGATCACCAGCGGCCGCCAGCCGGTCGGTATCGGCGCGGTGTGGTGGGGCCTCGCCTTCCCGGAGTCGGCCGCGCCGAAGACCGGGGGCAAGTGGCGGGTGGCCGACCCGCCCGGCGGCTCCGGCAACGTCGGCGGGTCCTTCCTGGCGATCACCAAGTACTCCAAGAACCCCGAAGCGGCCTACAAGTTCATCACCTGGCTGCAGTCGCCGGAGAACCAGGTCAAGGCGTTCACGGAGATGTCGCTGTTCCCGTCCGCCCCGCGCTCCTTCACCAGGCCGGAGATGCGTGAGCCCCGTCCCTTCTACGGCGGACAGCGCACCATCGAGGTGTTCGGACCGTCGGCGCGGCAGGTCAGGACCGTCTACAAGAGCCCGTACGACCGCGTGATGGACCCCGTCTTCGCCGCCGAACTCACCAACGTGGAATCCGGCAAGAACGTCGACACGGCCTGGAGGGACGCCCAGAACACCATCGAGCGCGAACTCACCCGCGAGGGGGCGATCTGAATGCGCCTCGCCGATGCGCCGCGCGGGAGGATCGCCACGCCGCAACCGGACGGGTCCCGACCGCTGCCCGGCTGGCGCCGCTACTGGCCGATGTACACAGCGGTCTCCCCGTTCTTCATCCTCTTCGCCGTATTCGGCGTCTTCCCGGTCGGCTTCTCCATCTACCTGTCGTTCATGTCATGGGACGGCATCGGAGAGACGCGGCCGATCGGCTGGGAGAACTACGCGTACCTGGTGACCGACTCCGACTTCTGGCAGTCGATCGGCAACACCCTGGTCATCTGGATCCTGTCCACCGTCCCGATGGTCTTCCTGGCGCTGGTCATCGCGTACGCCCTGCACACCACGGTGCGGTTCAAGGCGTTCTACCGGGTGGCCTACTTCGTCCCGAACGTCACCTCGATCGTGGCGATGACCCTGGTGCTCGGCTCCGTCTTCAGCGACAGCTCCGGGCTGCTCAACAGCGCGCTGCGGGCGATCAACTCCGGCGAGGTCGGCTGGCTGTCCGACCCGTGGGCGATGAAGGCCTCCGTGGCGGTGATCACCATCTGGCGGTGGGTCGGCTACAACGCCATCATCTGCCTGGCCGGCCTGCAGGCCATCTCCAGCGACGTGTTCGAGGCCGCCAAGGTCGACGGCGCCGACAATCGCCAGACCTTCTTCCGGATCACCATCCCGATGCTCCGCCCGGTGATCCTGTTCGTCGCCGTAACCTCCACCATCGGCGGGCTGCAACTGTTCACCGAGCCGCAGGTGCTGTTCCCGGTGGACGACAACGGGAACGTCGGAGGGCCCGGCGGCGAGGCCACCACCATCGTGCTCTACCTGTACCAACAGGCGTTCGTCTTCAACCGGTTCGGCTACGGCGCTGCCGTCGGCTGGGCGCTGTTCCTCCTGATCGCGGTGTTCTCCGTCATCAACTGGCGGCTGATCGGCGGTCGGGACGAGGACACGATCGGCACCGGCAAGCGGAAGGGGGAGTCCCGTGCGCGCTGAGACCGCCGCCCGGTCACGGACCATCATGGGCCACGCCGTGCTCCTGCTGGGCGTGCTGGTCACGATCTTCCCGTTCTACTGGATGTTCGTGATGGCCTCGAACACCACCGGGGACATCTTCGCCTATCCGCCCAAGCTGATCCCGGGCTCCCACCTGTGGGAGAACATGAACAAGGTGTTCGACGGGATCGACTTCTGGGGGTCGATGGGCATCACCGTCGTGGCCGCCACATCCGTGACGTTCCTGGTGCTGCTTTTCGACTCGCTGGCCGCCTTCGCCTTCGCCAAATACGACTTCCCCGGGCGGAGGGTGCTGTTCTGGATCGTGCTGGCCACCTTCATGATTCCGATGCAGCTGGCGCTGGTGCCGCAGTTCGTCACCCTGGCCTGGCTCGGCTGGGTCGGCTCGCTCAAGGCGCTGATCATCCCCGGTGCGGCCAACGCGTTCGGCATCTTCTGGATGCGCCAGTACGCGCAGGGGGCGATCGCCGACGAGCTGATCCAGGCCTCGAGGGTCGACGGGGCCGGGTTCTTCCGGCAGTGGTGGACGGTAGGGCTGCCGGTGCTGCGCCCAGGGCTGGCCTTCCTGGGGATCTTCACCTTCTTCCACATCTGGAACGACTACCTGTGGCCGCTGATCGTGATGACCGACCCGGGCAAGGTGACACTGCAGGTGGCCGTGCAGCAACTGAACGGCGTCTACACCACCGACCAGTCGATGGTCATCGCCGGAGCGCTCATGTCCGTGATCCCGCTGATCGGGGTCTTCCTGATCGGCTCGCGCCACTTCATCGCCAACCTGGCCGCCGGCGCCATGAAGTTCTGAAGAAGCAACCGCTCGGTCCCACCCTTCGAAAAGCAGCTTTCGCACCTGCGCTGAGTTCTTCAGGCAGGCACGAACCCTACTGCCGCACGGGAAATCACCTACCCCGGGAGATGACGCAGTGAGAAACGCGAAATCCGCCGCCCTCTTGTTGTCGGCGGTCACGGTGTGCTCCGTCTCGATGGTCCCCGGCCCGGCGTCCGCGAGCGTTCCGGCGGCCGGCGACACCTACTACGTCGCCCCGAACGGAAATGACGGCGCAGCAGGCACGCAGGCCGCCCCGTGGGCATCGGTCGCTCGTGCGCAGACCGCCGCCAAAGCCGGTGACACCGTCTACTTCCGAGGCGGAACCTATGCCTACACCCGCGCCAACAGCGCCTGCTCGAGCCAGACCGCCAGAGTCGACGCGATCACCCTGAACAAGAGCGGCAGCTCGGGCAACCCGATCCGCTACTGGGCCCAACCGGGCGAGAAACCGGTCTTCGACTTCTCGCGCATGCGGGACGACTGCCGCATCAAGGGATTCGACGTCACCGGCAGCTGGATCCACCTCAAAGGACTGGAAGTCACCGGCGTTCCCCAGAACAACAACCGGAACGCCGAGTCCTGGGGGATCTGGGTGTTCGGCAGCGACAACGTCTTCGAGCAGATCAACACCCACCATCACATGGGGACAGGCCTGTTCATCAGCGGCGGGAGCGGCAACCTCGTTCTCAACTCGGACGCGCATGACAACTACGACCCGCGCAGCAATGACGGGCCCGGCGAGAACGCCGACGGCTTCGGCGCGCACTACACGCCGGCCGGCCGGTCCGCGAACGTATTCCGGGGGTGCCGCTCGTGGTGGAACGCCGATGACGGATTCGACCTCATCTCCACCTATTCGCCAGTGACCATCGAGAACTCGTGGGCCTGGCGCAACGGGTACGTGCCGGGGACGACGACGTCCGCCGGCAACGGGGCCGGCTTCAAGTCCGGCGGCTACGGGGGTGACTATGAGGCCAACGCGCCGAAACACACCGTTCGCTTCTCGGTGGCGTTCCTCAACAAGGCGGCCGGCTTCTACGCCAACCACCACCCGGTCGCCAACGACTTCTTCAACAACACCGGCTACGGAAACCGCCCCAACTTCAACATGCTGGGAATCGACTCGCGCGGTGCCGCCGTCGGGCGGGGCAACCTGCGCAACAACATCGCCTACACCGGGACGGCCACGTCGAACATGACGGGCACGAACGCGGCGTACAACTCCTGGAACCTCGGCGTCCCCCTGTCGGACTCCCAGTTCCGCAGCGTGTCGACGTCCGGCTGGGACGCGCCCCGTCAGAGTGACGGAAGCCTGCCCGCGCTGCCCCACCTCCGTCTCGCGGCGAACAGTGCGCTGATCGACAAGGGCACCGCCGTGGGACTGCCCTTCAGCGGAAGTGCGCCGGATCTCGGCGCCTTTGAGAACGACGGAAGGTGACCTCGTGAGGCACAGACCGCGTGTCGTCTCGAAGTACTGGAAGCCGGCCGCAGCCGCGTTGCTGTCCGTGGCGTTGGCGGCACCGCTGTCGGCGAACACCGCTGCGGCGGAAACGCATGCAGTGGGGGCACCGGCAACCGCTCCCTCACACCAGGGTGCCGCTGCTGCGCCGACAGTGCATCGCGGCCTCGAGTACCTGGTGTCCGACTACCAGACGCGCACTCCGACGAAGTACACGGCTGACTCCTGGAAGCCCTTCGCCAAGGCGTTGACCGCCGCGGCTGAGGTCGCGGACGACTCCTCGGCCACCGCGTCGGAGGTCGCCGACGCGAAGACGGCACTGATGACCGCCGCCGCCGATCTGAAGGCCGCTGACGAGGGCACGTTCCACACCATCACGAACAACACCTTCTGGAACGACACCAGCGGCAACCCCATCTACTCGCAGGGCGGCGGGGTCTTCAAGTTCGGCGACACGTATTACTGGTACGGCGTGCACTACACCGGCGCCGAGCTCTACCGTGCCAATCCGACGAAGAAGTACGACGGCAACGTCAGCTTCGTCTCGATCCCTGTGTACTCGTCGAAGGACCTGGTGAACTGGAAGTTCGAGAACAACGTCGCGACGCGCTCGACCAGGATCCAGAACGGGGCCACCCTCGGCCAGGCGGGATGGGTCGGACGGCTCGGGGTCGCGTACAACGAGAACACCGGCAAGTACGTGCTCGCCACCCAGGCATACGTCGGAGGCGGTCACGGGGTCCTGCTGCTACAGGGCGACTCGCCCACCGACACCTTCGACTACGGCTACTTCCAGACCCAGATCACCAACTCGCCCACGACCGGCACAGGGGATCAGACCGTCTTCACCGACGACAACGGCAAGGACTACCTGATCTTCTCCAACCGGGAAGGCCGGTCGCGCGGCTTCGTGGCCAAGTTCCGGGAGTCCGACTCGCTGCGGATCGAGCCGGCCGTGCAGATCCGCAGCGGCTCCGGTCGCGAGGGCAACGCCATGTTCAAGCTCGACGGCAAGTACTACCACGCGGCGTCGGACCTGCACGGCTGGAACACCTCTGTCAACTACGTCAATGAGTCGACCAGCAGCAACGTCCAGGGCTCCTACAGCAGCGAATACGTCCTTGCCGGCACCGAGATGGACTACAGCCACGTGACCCAGACCGGGTTCTTCGTGACGGTCAAGGGCACCAAGCAGAACACGGTGCTCTACGCCGGCGACCGCTGGGCCGACTTCGCCTGGAACGGCATCGGGTACAACCAGTGGGTGCCGATCACCAAGACCGGCGCACGGCCGCAGTTCCACTCGGTGAGCCAGTGGCAGTTCAACGCCACGACCGGGGAGTGGCGCGTCGGGCCGGCGAACAACTACATCCTCAACCCCGACATCCAGGCCGACCGCGTCATCGTCTCCAGCGTACGGGGATGGCGGAACCTCGGCGGTTCGGTGACCAACGTCAACGGTGGTGTGAACGGGTCTCGCTTCGCCCTCCAGGTGAGCAACAGCGGCGGCGTCGAGCAGCGGATCGAGTCGGTGCCCGCAGGCACCTACACCCTGTCCCTGCACGCTCGGGGCAGCGCCGGACAGGTCGTGATCACCGGCGCCAACGGCAGCCAACGCACCCTCGGCATCCCGTCGTCGAGCGGCTGGGCCAAGCGCGAGCTCACCGGCATCGAGCTGCCCGGTGGGGCCGCCACCGTCACCGTGCGGGCGTCGGGTTCGGGCAATGTCACCGTCGACCAGCTCTCACTCGTGAAGACCTCTGCCGACACACCAGCGCCTCAGGGGCGTTACGAGGCAGAGACCGCTCCGGCACAGTGCCAGGGCACGATCGACTCGAATCAAGCCGGCTATTCCGGCAGCGGGTTCTGCAACGGCACCGCCGATGTGGGTGCCTTCGCGCAGTTCACGGTGACCCCGCAGGCCTCGGGTTCGGCCACCGTGGGGATCCGGTTCGCCAATGGCAGCAGCGGTGCGAGGCCGGCGAACCTGGTCGTCAACGGATCATCGGTGGGGACGATTTCGTTCGAGCCCACCGGTGCGTGGACGACATGGACGACCAAGACGGTGACCGTCTCGCTCAACTCGGGCGGTAACACCATCCGGTTGGATCCCACCACGGCCGCCGGACTGCCCAACGTCGACTACCTCGATGTCGGCTGACTGACATCCCGTGCTCTGCCGGACTGTGCGACCCGGCAGAGCGTAGGGAACAACCCGTGCCGCTCGTACGTGACATCTTCAGGAGAAGGACATGAGCAGAACGCGTCTGCCCCGCGCCATCGCGGTCATGACGACGTTGGCCACCCTGGTGTCCGCGAACCTACTCATGGTGCCCGAGTCGGCCCACGCGACCTTCGGAACCGCGGACATCAAGCCGATCGAGAGCAACATCGCCGCCAAGGCCTGGGCCTCGGCGACAGCCGGCAGCGGCTCGTCGAGCGCCGGACTGGCCATCGACGGCGACCCGGCGACGTCCTGGTACCCCGGACAGGCCGGCGCCCGGCAGTGGCTCACCGTCGACCTCGGCGGAACCTACGACAACCTGCGCAAGGTCAAGGTGCTGTTCCCGGACCGTGGGGTGGCCTACCGGTACGTGGTCGAGGCTTCGTCCGACGGCCACCGGTGGAAGACCATCACCGACAGGTCCCACAACCGATCCGTGTCGCGAGGAGAAGTGCACCTGTTCACCCGGCCCGGAACGCGCTTCGTCCGGCTGAAGTTCACAGGAAAGCAGGACCACGCCCGGGCCGGGGTCAGCGAGCTCCAGGTCCTCAACTACCTACGCGACGACCTCACTCTGGGCGCCGACCTGTCCTGGATGGACGACGTCCAGGACCAGCAGTACTGGGTCGACCCGCTGGCCGAGCACCGCGGCGCCGGGCCACACCTGCTCGACGTGGTCAAGGATCGCGGCATGCAGCACACCCGGCTGCGGATATGGAACGAGCCGCGCAGCGAGAACACCGGTCAGCCGACGCCGATACCACGCCAGGGTCCGGAGCGCTCACTGGTCTCGGCGCAGCAGATCAAGAAGCGGGGCATGGGCCTGGGCATCGACTTCCACTACGCGGACTCATGGGCCGACCCGAGCAAGCAACCCAAACCCCGCGCCTGGGCCGAGTTGGAGTTCGCGGACCTGTCCGAGGCCGTGTACGACTTCACCGCCGACTATCTGAAGCGGTTGATCCGGCAGGGCACCACGCCGGAGAAGGTGGCCGTCGGCAACGAGATCATCAATGGCTTCATGTACGGCAGCGAGGCGGCCCTCATCGGCACCACGAATCCGCCCTACTTCGTCGACCAGGCCGACATCTACCAGTCCAAGCCCGGCGGCGGCCTGCTGTGGCGGTACTGGCGGTCGACCGACCCGGCGGAACAACAGCTCTACAACCAGGCGTGGGACCGGTTCACCACCCTGGCAGCGGCCGGGATCAAGGCCGTCCGCGACGCATCACCGACGTCCAAGGTCGAGATACACGTGATCGTCGACAAGGACAAGCTCGACAAGACCATGGAGTTCTGGCACCAGTTCCTCACACGTGTGAAGGCGAAGGGGCACAAACCCGATGTGCTGGCCATCTCGTACTACCCGGAGTGGCACGGTACGCCCGAGGCACTGGAGCGCAACCTGAACACCATGGCCACCACCCATCCCGGCTACGAGATCGACATCGCCGAAACCGCCTATCCCGCCTCGGGCGGCGACGGCTCGCCGCTGCCCAACTCGCCCTACCCGCGCACGATTCAGGGGCAGGCGGATGCCATCAGGAGGGTGTTCCAGGCCGCCAACGACGTGGTCGACAACAGAGGTTCGGGAGTGCTGGTCTGGGAGCCGGCCGGTTATCAGCCCATGTTCCGGGCCGTGCCCGGACTGGCGAACACGTGGGAGCCGCACGCGTCCATCAACGTCTTCAACGCCAGCCGCGCCAAGCACATCCTCCAGGACACGGTCTACACCGCCACCCCGGTGGGAGCCGCGCCGAAGCTGCCCTCCACCATCCGCATGCTCACCACCGCGGACGACACGACCACACGTGTGCCCGTGCGCTGGCAGCCGTTGCCACCTGGCGCGACCGACAAGCCGGGTGAGGTGACGGTGACCGGCAAGACCGCCAAGGGACCGGTCACGGTGGTCATCGACGTCATGCCCAGTCACGGCGAACACGACGTGACCACCTCATAGGCTGCTTCACCGACGTCGCACCGCCGAGACCACGACGGCACCGGCGACATCATCACCGCTTCACAGCAGTGCGCCGCTCATTCGGTGGCCGACGGCAGCAACTGCGGCAGTGCCTGGGAGAACCAGGCCGTGTTCTACCGGAACGCCCACACGCACCCCGACATCCAGTGCACCCGACCAACCGCACACCGCTCCTGCCGCCCCTCTCAGGTGGCAGGAGCACCGACACCCGCTGTTGCGCCATGCGCCCCGTCGACCTGTCGGCCTCTGTCGCCGACGGGGGCCCGGCACCGGCACCCAGCCGAACGTCAAACGTTCCGCCCATCCCCGCACCCAAGGAGTCATCCATGACGATGCGACGACGGACCTTCCTCAGCGTGAGCACGGCCGGAGCGACGGGCGTGGGCCTGTCCCTGCTCGGGGCAGGACAGGCACCCGCCGCCGCGCCACTGGACACCGCGCCGACCACGCCGTTCGCGGTCGGCGTGCGCCGGTACGACTGGACCCGTGGCAGCCGCCCCTGCACCACCTACGTCTACTATCCCGCCACCGGCACCCCCGGCGGCAGTCCGGTGACGAACGCCCCGGTCGCGGGAGGTGTCTTCCCCGTCTTCAACTTCACCCACGGCTACGGGAGCAGCCCGCAGAACTCACTGTTCATCATCCGGGCCCTGGCCTCGGCGGGCTTCGTCGTCCCCGCCCCGCACTTCAACCACAACTTCAACGACGTCAACAACGGCAACTCCTCCAAGGACGTCTCTCAGGTCCTCACCAACACCCTCGCGCTCAACGCGAGCGGACCGCTGGCCGGGCACATCAACACCGGCATCGGCGTCGGCGTCTCGGGCCACTCACTGGGCGGCATGGTCACCCACGGTCTGCTGACCTCTTGGCCCGACAGCCGGATCATCTCCGCCAACCCCCAGTCCTGCGTCGACATGGGCAACCCGTCCGGCTCAGTCTCGGCGAAGGTGCTGTTCGTCCACGGCGATCGGGACTCGACCACGCAGTACTCCTCGGCCCGGCAGGCGTACTCGGAGATCACCTGGCCCAAGGCGTTCCTCACCTTCGTCGGCGGCAGCCACACCAGTTTCTGGAGCGACCAGCGCTTCCCGAGGACCGTCGTCGACTGGGCCCGCTGGACCATGTACGGCGACACCGCCGCACGGGACCGTCTCCCGGCTGACGCGTCCGGGTCCAACACCAGGTGGGAAGCCCAGCTGGGCGACTCACCAGGCGGCCCGGGCCTCTACACCCTGCTGGCCCAGCACAGCGGCAAGGCCGCCGAGATCAACGGGGCCTCGACCGCCGTCGGCGCGCAGCTCGTCCAGCGGGCCACCAGCAGCCGTCCCAACCAGCAATTCGAGTTCGTCGAGGCCGGCGACGGCCACGTCCGCATCAAGGCACTGCACAGTGGTTTGTTCCTCCAGCCCACGGGCACCGCGACCGGAGGGGATGTCGTCCAACAGGCCGACACCGGCGCCACCAGCCAGCAGTGGCGCGTGGTCGACCACGGCAGTGGCGTGATCAGCCTCGTCAACCGGGAGTCCGGCCTGGCGATGGATGTCTGGGAGTACTCGACCGCCGACGGCGCCCGCGTCTCCCAGTGGACCTACACCGGCAACGCCAACCAGCGTTTCACCCGCCGCCGCGTCTGACCGGAACTCCGTGCAGCCCGGATGCGGTTCTCGTTCTCAGGCTTCTGGGCTGCGGAGATCCTCATGCAGACTCCTCGCTCATGCTGGTGCTGGCGGCGTCGATCTCCGCGACGACGCGGACGGCCCGGTCGAAGTCGGCTTGGAGCCGGGTGCGTTGGGTTTTGCGAGTGGTGTCGAGCTGGCCGATGAGATCTGCGTCTTGTCGGCAAGCTCGGCCCAGACAGGCCGGTGCTACATGCGCTTCGACAAGATCCCATGGCAGCGGCTCTTCGGTTCCGGCACGTCCGTGATGATCCCGCACGTCGTGATCGACGAGATCAACAAGACGTTGTACGAGACGAACGACAACGGCGTCCGGAAGCGGGCACGCGGCGTCCCGCGCTTTTTTTTGGGGCAGACCTGGCCCGGATGGAGGCCGAGGGCTACGCGTTGGTGCACGACGACAGCCGGACCCGGATCCCCGCGGGGGAGTGTAAATCTACTGATCTTTTCGGGTTGCCTCCGGGTGGTCTGGTGTGAGGGCCAGTCCGGTTTCGCTGAGGCAGCCGTCGATGAGTTCGGGATGGCGCTGGATGTGGGCGAGGCGCCAGCGGAGGCTGCGGGTGAGGCGGTCGGGGGCGGTGAATGCGGTGTTGGCCTTCGGCCCGCGCCGCAACAGCGACCAGATGTCTTTCACCGGGTTCAAGTCCGGGCTGTAGGAGGGAAGTTGGATGACGGTGAGCCATTCGTGGTCGGCGATTGATGTCGCAGACGACGACGATCGGGGTGCCGGGCTGTAGGTGCGCGCGGACCAGCAGGTCGCGGTAGTCCTGCCAGGCGAAACTCTTGCGTGCGCCTTTCAGGAGCGAATGGAAGCGGGGCGGGTAGATCAGCCGGGACCTCTCACCGGGCCGGTGGCAGCACAGTGCGGTGACCGAGACCCGTCGCCGGGACCGCCCCCGCACTGTGATCACGGGAGTCTGTCCGCGCCGGCCCCACGTGCGGGCGCGTGGCGGCGTCACCGCGAACCGGGCCTCGTCCTCCAAGGCGACCCAGACGTTGAGCGCCGTCGCGGTCATTCCACCTGCGGCCACACGTCCTTCTTCCACAGCGCGAGCGCGTGTTCGTCACGTTCCAGCGCGCGTCGGGCCGGGCTCTGCCAGGACCAGCCGTGGCGGTGCAGGAGCCGCCATACTCCCGCGATGGAGCAGTCGATCCGGAACTGGCGGCCGATGAGAGTTCTGACGCGTTCCAGCGTCCACCGCTCGTCCGACAGTTTCGGCAGGTTCGCCGGTCCCCTGGACTTCAGCCCCTCCATGCCGCCTTCACGCCAGTTGCGGCGCCATTGCTCCACCGAACGTTCGCTCACCCGCAGGTCTTTGGCGATGTCAGAGGTCCTGTCACCTCGTGCGAATCTCTGCCCGGCGTCCAGCCGGATCCTTTCACGCGCAGCCCGCCGCTCAGCCGTCAGGCCCCCGCCGTCCGCGTACCGCATAGCACCGGCATACCGCAGGGAACACCCAACGTCACCATCCGAAGGCAACCCGAAAAGATCAGTAGCGACGCTCCATACGGCCAAGAAGGCCGCGGTGCCCTGTGCGAACGAGTTCGGTGACCACCCGCACACGAGTAGGTGGCCCGCTCTCGTCCGTAGCGCCCTGACCGGGAAACGGTGACGGTCGTGCGAGGCACTTGACGCTGTCGGGGATGGCCTCGTTGTCGGCGGACTTGCCGGAGACATCGCGTGTGCCGCGTCCCTCCGGACGGCCCGTACCGTTGGGCGGCCATCAGTGATGGCCGCCCAACGGGTGCTGTTCAGCTACCACGCAACTCGGTGAGCTGTAGCCGATGGGCTGTGCAGCTGCGTTGGGATTGGCCTGCCCGGCGACCGTCGTACGGTGGTCCATTCGGTACTGCCGCCGGGCCGGGTCTGGATGGTGAAGTCGACCGGGAAGCCGGCATTGCCGCCGCCGGGGTATTCGGTGCCGGCGGCGTCGAAGGTCGGGTCGCTCAGCAGCGTCCAGCCGACCAGGCGGATCAGCGCGGTGGGGCCGCCGAGCACCGTCACGGTGTGCACGGCGCGGGTCACGGCAACATCGGTTACCACAGGTACTCCTTGACGATCAGGGGGTGGATCCCTCACTCTGACCGAGTTACTTTCTGGTCCTGGTCGATCTCATGGATGGCCCGCAACGCTGGTCCGAGCTGCGCCGACGGGCCGGCGGCGTCAGCGACAAGATGCTCGCCCAGACCCTGCGCGACCTCGAAGCCGGCGGACTGATCACCCGCACCGTGCACACCAGCCGCCCACCGACGGTGCAGTACGCCCTGACCGACCTCGCCCGCGGCGTCACCGCCGCATTGCAACACCTGCAGAACTGGGCCGAAGAACACACCAGCGACTACGCCCACCACCTACACACCCACACCACCGACCCAACACCCTGACAAGACAGGCTCAAAGCACACACCACCCTGCCTCCACCGCCTGAACCAGCACCCTGACCAGCATGAACCGCACGCACACGCTGATCTACGGGCCGCGCCGCCACCGCAAGCATCGGGGCAAAGGCCGCGACGCCTTCGCCTGGAGCGACTACCGCGATCTGATCGTCCGCGCCCACATCCAACTCCAGGCCCCCATCGTGCTGATCTGGAATCATCTCAACACCCACCGGGCCGCCGGGATGCGTGAGTAAGCGGCCGCACACGACTGGCTCATGATCATCCAACTGCCCTCTTATGCCCCGGACTTGACCCAGTAGAGGGCATCTGGTCACTGTTACGGCGCGGGCCGCTCGCCAACGTTGCCTTCACCGACGACGAGCACCTCGAACGCACCCTCCGCCGAGGCTTACGTCATATCCAGCTCCGGCCCGACCTCATCGATGGCTGCCTGGCCGGCACCAGACTGACCCTCACCCAACGGCCGACAGCAACCCGAGGAAGTCAGTAGGTCTATCTGGATCTTGGAGTGGTGGGTGGCCTGGCGGGCAGGGCTTCGTGGCAGGTGCTGCAGACGCCGGTCCAGTACCTCAGGATGCCTTGGAGGGTGTCGAGGATCTGGTAGAGGGTGAGACCGGTGTGGGCGCTTTTGGGGTCAGGCGCTGTTCGGTGAGGAGGGCGTGGGCGGCGGTCAGGAGGGTGACGTGGTGGCGCCGGCTGGGCCATGACCCGTCCCTCCCGCGTGTTCCCCGGGAGACCTGGGAACCGGTCGTGGTCGGCCGGTGTCTCAGCCCTGTCGTTGTCCCGCGCGTACCAGGCCGGTCTCGTAGGCGATGACGACCAGCTGGGCCCGGTCGCGGGCGCCGAGTTTGGCCATGGCCCGGTTGGCGTGAGTCTTGACGGTGACCGGGGTGACGAAGAGGCGTTCGGCGATCTCGTCGTTGGCCAGGCCGATGCCCACAAGTGCCAGTACCTCCCGTTCCCGGGGAGTCAGCGTGGCCAGGCGACGGGGGTCGACGAGGTCGCTGGGTGAGGGCTGGGCGAGAACCCGGGAGATCAGGCCCTTGGTGGCTGCCGGGGAGAGAAGTGCCTCTCCACCGGCCACCAGGCGGACGGCGTCAAGCAGTTGCGCCGGTTCGACTCCCTTGCCCAGGAATCCGCTCGCGCCTGCCCGGAGGGCCTCGATGACCAGGTCGTCCTCCTCGAAGGTGGTGAGGACGAGGACCTTGACCCCGGCCAGGTCCTCGTCCTGGGCGATCAGCCGGGTCGCCTCGATGCCGTCGACCTCGGGCATCCGGATGTCCATCACCACCACGTCGGCGCGCTCGGACCGGGCCAGTTGGGCTGCCTCCCGCCCGTCGGAGGCCTCCGCGACGACCTCCATGTCCGGTTGTGCGCTGATGAGCAGCCGGAAGGTGCCGCGGAGCAGAGCCTGGTCGTCGGCGAGCAGGACGCGAATGGTCATTGCGGTGTTTCCTCACGGGGTGTCAGGCAAGTACGGGAGAGAGCGAGACCGGCAACTCGGCGACGACCTGGAAGCCGCCTTCGGAACGCGGGCCGGCGGTGACGGTACCGCCGATGGCGGTGGCCCGCTCGTGCATGCCGATCAGTCCGTGGCCGGTGCCCGCGCCCTTGGGCGCGCCCGGGCGTCCGTCATCCGTCACCGTGACCCGGAGTGAGTGCACGCCGTAGTCCAGGACCACCGAGGCCGAGGACGTGGACGCGTGCTTGTGGGTGTTGGTGAGGGCTTCCTGGATGATGCGGTAGGCGGTCAGGTCGGTTGCGGGCGCCAGTGGCGAGGGGCCGCCCGTGCGGGTCACCGACACGGACAGGCCGCTAGCCTCGAAGCCGGTGACGAGGGCGTCGAGATCGGCCAGGCGCGGGATGGGGGCCCGCGAGCCGGGTGCGTCGTCGGGCTGGCGCAGCAGGCCGACGGTGGCGCGCAGTTCGTCGAGGGCGGCGCGGCTGTTGTCCTTGATGTGGGCGAGCGCCTCGTATGCCTGGTCGGGGTTGGCGCGCATGAGGTGGTGGGCCACGCCGGCCTGGGCGTTGACCAGGGTGATGTGGTGCGCGACGACGTCGTGCAGATCGCGCGCGATGCGCACGCGTTCCTCGGTGACCCGGCGCCGGGCCTCTTCCTCCCGTGTGCGTTCGGCGTGTTCCACGCGTTCCCGGGCCGCCGCGAGGTTCTCACGGCGGCTGCGGACGGTGCGGCCGAGCGCGGTGGCCGCGATCGCGAAGTCCAACCGCAACAGACTGGCCCCCGCCACCAGGGACTCGGAGTGGGTGGCGGCGTAGACACCGGTGATCGCCACGGCCGAGGCTACCCCGACCGTCCACGCGGTGCGCCGGCTGCTGAGGAGGGCGAGGGTGTACAGGGCGATCAGGCTCGCTCCCGGAGCCGGCGAGATGTGTGAGGCGACGGCCATCAGCGTGAGGTCACCCGCCAGGGTGAAGAGGGCGACGCCCAGGGGCCAGCGGCTTCGGAAGGCCAGCGGCACGCACGACAGCGTCGTCCACATGACCTCGTGCCAGCGAGGCTCCTGCCAGCCGTCCTTGCCGACGGCGGCGGTCGCCGCCGCGGCGATAACGATCAGCGGTACCGCCGGCAGCGCGTCTTTGATCCGGTCATGACGGGCCAGCCACTGTCGCCACACCATGGGCAGTTCCATTCCCTCACTCTAAGCAGCGCCGACCGGTGGAAGGCGAGGTCACCCCCCTGCCACCGGCCCGCATGCGATCTCGGTCCGTCGTGGTGACGGTCAGTTGGCCAGGCCGGAGGGCTCCGGTTCCCGCACGGCGTACGGCGGATGCGCGGGCTCGTCGGCGGGGCCTTCCACGGACACGTTGGGCAAGGCCTTGTCCAGTCGGCGGGGCAGCCACCAGTTGGCCCGTCCGCACAGGTGCATGAGCGCGGGGACGACGATCATGCGGATCAGCAGGGCATCCACAGCGACCGCCACTGCGAGGCTGACGCCGAACTCGGAGATGACCCGCATGCCGCCGAAGACGAAGGAGCCGAAGACACAGACCATGATGGTGGCGGCGACGGCGATGACCTTGCCGGTCTCGGCCTGGCCGACCCGGACCGCGCGGCGGTTGTCGCCGGTGTGGGCCCACTCCTCGCGCATGCGGCTGACGAGGAAGACCTGGTAGTCCATGGAGAGGCCGAACATGATGCCGACGACCAGGATCGGCACGAACGACTCGATCGGTCCGCCGGCGCCGAGACCGAGCAGTCCGGCACCGAAGCCGTACTGGAAGACCACCACGATCGCGCCGAAGGCCACTCCGATGCTGAGGACGTTCAGCAGTGCGCCGACCGCCGGGATGAGCAGGCTGCGGAAGGCGACGGTCAGCAGCAGGAAGCCGAGCGCGGCGATCACCAGCACGAAGACGGGCAGCTTGCCCATCAGGACCGAGGCGAAGTCGTCGTTGCTCGCGGTGACGCCTCCCACGTAGACCTTCATCGACGTGCCCTGCTCGGCTTGCGGGATCACGTCGTCACGCAGGTGGTGGATCAGGTCGGAGGTGGCCTCCGACTGCGGGGAGGTCGTCGGGACGACGGAGACCACCCCGACGGTCTGTCCGTCCTTCATGGGGGCGGAGTTGGCACTGGCGACACCGTCGACCTTCTCGAGGGCGGCGACCAGTTTCCCCACGGCGGCCTTGCCGGCGGTGTCGGGGGCCTGGACGGCCAGGACGAGCGGGCCGTTGAAGCCGGGCCCGAACCCGTCGGCGATCATGTCGTACGCCTGACGGTTCGTCGAGTTCGTCGGCAGGTTGCCGTCGTCGGACGCGCCCAGACGCAGCGACAGCGTCGGCAGCGCGAGCGCCGCGAGCACGGCCAGGGCGACGAGGGCCAGCGTCTTGGGCCTGGCCTGCACCCGCTCGGCCCACCGGCCCCACAGCCCGGCCCGGCCCGAGGAGTGCGGCCGGGTCCAGCCGGACATCTCGCGGCGCTCCTTGCGGCCGAGGACGCGCGGGCCGATCATGCCGAGCAGCGCCGGAAGCAGGGTGATGGCGGCCAGCACGGTCAGTGTGACGGTGATCGCCGCGCCGATCGCCATGCCGTTGATGATGCCGACGTTCAGGGTGAGCATGCCGAGCAGCGCGACGACGACGGTCAGCCCGGCGAACAGCACGGCCCGGCCGGAGGTGTTGAGGGCCTTGGCTGCCGATTCGGCGACGCTCATGCCCACCATGAGGTTGGTGCGGTGCCGGTTGACGATGAACAGCGCGTAGTCGATGCCCACGCCCAGACCGATCAGCGAACCCAGGGTGAGCGTGGTGTCGGAGAGTGTGATGACGTGGCTGAGCAGGATCACCGTGACCGCGGAGGTGCCGACGCCGACGATGGCCGTGATGATCGGCAGCGCGGCCACCCAGACGGCCCGGAAGACGAACAGCAGCACGATGAAGGCGAGGGCGATGCCCATGACGTCGGCGACCGGGTTGGGAGCGGGATTGACGGTGAAAGCCTGCCCGTTCAGCGCGATGTGCAGGGTCTCCGACTCCGGGCCAGTGGCGATTTCCTTCACGTGCTCGACCTGGGTGTCCTCGACCTCCCGATCGAATGCGACCGAGGCGTAGGCCGTCTGGCCGTCCTTGCTGATCTGCCCCTTGCCGAGCGGTGTGTAGGGGCTGGTCACCTCGGCGACGCCCGGTGCCTCGGCTATCTCCTTCAGGGTCCGGGTCATCACCTGTCTGGCGGCGGGCTCGGTGACCTCACCGCCGTTCACCTGCCAGACCACCCGGCCGCTCTTGCCCGCCGCACTGTTGGAGGCTTGCTGGAGCAGTGCCGTCGCCTTGGCCGAGTCGGTGTCCTGCGAGGTCGGGCTGTTACCGAAGGCGCTGCCGGCCGCACCGACTCCGGCGCCGAGAGCGAGCAACAGGCCCACCCAGACCAGGACGACGGCGAGCCGGTGCCGGTGGCACCAGCGGGCGAGAGGGGACATCGACGAGCCTTTCCAGGGGACTGTCATGCGTGCGGGCCGACGATCACGGCCCACTCGAACACTCGCAGTTCTCCGGTCTCTCGTCATTGGCCGTTCGCAGACACTTGCGTCTACTGCGATCGCAGCAGAGAGGGGGCAAGCGTCTGCCGTCGACGGCTCCGATCGGAGCGCCGGAACGGCTCCTGCCGTGCGGTCGATTACGCAGGTGATGCCACTGCTGGGGATGTGAGGTCGCCGACGAGTCGGCGTTGCCGGATCTCCTCGTCCGGTCGGCGCGACAGTGATCGTGGTGAGCTGGTGTACGGCCGCTTACGAGGCGAGGTATGCCGATTGCCGGTGCGGCCGGTTGACGGATCGAACTCCGTCGGCTCCACGGCTCCCGCAGGGTCGACGACCCCATGGTGACCCCGCACAGCCGGCTCCGTTCGTGCGAGGGGTCAGGTCGCCGCGGGCAGGACTCGGGCACCGCGAACCGCTACAGCATCCGCTCGTCGACCGGGAGCGAGCCGCTGCCGACATACGCCCCCCCGCAAGGCGTCGGGCCCTGCCGGGCGCCGGTTCATCTCAGTGATCTGCCGGCGCAATGACGCCATGGCTCCCCTAGGCTGAGGCCGTGATGCGCCGATCAGGTCAGGTGGCCGCCCTCAGCGAGGTGGCCGACGTCATCGCCGCTCAGCGGCAGTCGCTGGCCGAGGCGGCTCTGGAGGCCATGCGGGCAGAGATTCCCGGCTACGCCGCCCTCGCGAACGAAGCGCTGCTGGCCGACGTGGTGGCCCACGTGACGGAGGCGGTCGACGCGCTGAGCATCAGCCTGGCCCGCGGCCGTCCGGTCACGGACGACGACGTGGCGTTCGTCCGCCCGCATGCCGCGCGGCGGGCCCGGCAGGGCATGCCCCTCGTCGATTTCATGCACGCGCTGCGCATCGCGCACCGCCTGATGTGGGAGACGATCGCCGACTGGGCGGTGCACACGGCCGGCGGGCGCGACGTTGCGCTGGAAGCGGGCGGACTGGTCATGGAACTGATCAACCGGGGCAGTACGGTCGCTGCCCGGGCTTATCTGACCGAGGAACAGTTCCTGGCCGTGGAAGGCGACCGGGTGCGTCGGGATCTGCTCGAAGATCTGATCGCAGGACGGGAACCGACGCCGGGACCACGACTGACCGCGGCCACGAAGGCCGGGCTTCATCCCGACACGGCGTGTGCCGTGGTGGTCGCCGTCCCCGTGGGTTCCGTCGACGACCCCTACAGCCTCCGCTCAGCCGCCTCGCTTCTGGGGCAGGCCACAGGCGACCCGGCTCGTGCGCTGACCGTGCTGCGGCAGGACGAGATCGTGATTGTGCGGGCCCTGCGTGACGGCGCCGGCAGCGTGTCCGGGGAGCCCGTGAGGACGGCCTGGCGGAGGCTCGCCGACCGGGGGACACGGCTGGCGGTGGGCATCAGCACGCGGTACGACACCGTCATCGACTTGGGGAAGGCGTACCACGAGGCCGTCTCCGCGCTGGGCACTCTTCCGCCGGAGGGTGGTGTTGTCTGTCTGTCCGATCTCAGCGTGCTCGACTATCTGACGCTCCGAGCGGACGAGACCGCCGCACGGATCGTGCCGGCGGCGCTCCGCACCTTCGTGGCCGAGGACTCCAGGGCGGACGGGACCCTGATCAGGACCGTGGAGGAGTACGCGGCCAGTGATCTGAACGTGAAGGCCGCTGCCCAGCGACTCGGTGTCCACATCAACACCGCACATCACCGTCTGGCTCGTGTCGAGGAACGAACGGGGTGCGACATGCGCAGACTCACCGACCTCCAGCAGTTGCTGATCGCGATCAAGCTGCTCGGGCGCGGCTCCGGAAGGTGACCCGATCACCTCAACCGGCGGAGGCTCGATCACTTTCCTCCACAGAGGTGTGATCCGATCACAGCGCATCGGCCGCTTTGTTGGGTGTCATGCCCGATGCCCCGCGCTCCACGGATGCCTAGCGTTGCCGTCGTCGAACCCGCGCTCTCACGCCGCGGCATTGCCGGCGCCGCCGTATGCGTGCGCGTCGGGCCTGTCGAGCGTGAGTTCCGGTACGAGCCGATCGACGGGAACCGAGCCAGATGACCGACCCCACTTCCGTACCCGCCTCGCTGCGCGATGCCCTCCAGCGCACGGCAGCCGTCGCGCCCGGCACGGTGGCTCTGCGCGCCGTGGGCGCGACGCTGACCGTCACCCGGCGGGCCCTCGCCGAGGACGTACGCCTCCTGGCGGCCGGCCTGGCCGGGCTCGGAGTCAGGCGAGGTGACACCGTCGCGCTGATGATGACCAACCGGGTCGAGTTCTTCCCCGTCGACCTCGCGGCCCAGCATCTGGGTGCCATTCCCTTCTCCGTCTACAACACACTGCCGGCGGCCCAACTCGCCCACGTGCTCCGCAATTCCGGAAGCAGGGTGCTGGGCGTGCGAAACCCAGTACCGTCCCGTCCTCCGGGAGTCCGGCACAGCCGTCGAGCACCTCATCCTGGTGGACGGCGAAGAGGCGAAGCCGGCGGACGGCACCCTCAGGTTGGAAACCCTCCGCGCCCGGGGCCGGACGAACACCGCCTTCGACTTCGACGCAACCTGGCGCTCCATCCAGCCGGACGACGTGCTCGCTCTGATCTACACCTCGGGAAGGACCGGCCCATCGAAGGGCGTCGAGATCACGCACGCCGACGTGCTCGCCCAAGCTGCGGGAGTGGCACAGGTACTGGACTTCCGCTTCGGCGACCGGACCACCTCCTACCTCCCTTCCGCGCATGTCGTCGACTGCTTCACCTGCCTGTACGCACAGGCGATTTCCGGCGTGCAGGTCACGGTGGTGTCCGAATCGCGAGCGAGCCGGACGCGGCCCAGCGGGGGCTGTCGGGGAGGCGTTGGAGACCGGCCTCAGACGTACGCGCCTGCTTCAGGCGGGCAAGCCGGTCGATGACGAGCTCGCCGCGTCATACCCGGGAGCAGATGTCGGCGTCCTGTCGGCCCTGCGGTCCCGTCTGGGGCTGGACCAGGTGCGGTGGGCGGTGACCGGCGCGGCACCCACGCCGCCGGAGACCCTCGAATTCTTCGCCGCGCTCGGCGTCCCCATCTGCGACGGCTGGGGCATGTCCGAGCAGAGCTGCTTCGGCGCCGTCAGCCCGCCCGCGCAGGCACGTTTCGGCACCATCGGCACGCTGCTGCCCGGTCTGGAAGCACGCCAGGCCGCCGACGGCGAACTCCTGGTGCGGGGGCCGTCGGTGACGAAGGACTACCGCAACGACGCCGACCGGACCCGCGAAGCCTTCGACCGGGAGGGCTGGTTCCACACCGGCGACGTCATCGTGTCCGACGCGGACGGCTACCTGACCGTCGTCGACCGCAAGAAGGTCCTGATCATCAGTGAAGGGGGTAAGCACATCTCGCCCGTCACGGTCGAGACGGCACCCACCACCGCCAGTCCCCTGATCGGCACCGCTGCGGTCATCGGCGACAGCCGTCCCTACATCACTGCACTGCTCGTCCTGGACGCCGAGGCGGCAGCGGCCTTCGCCGCCGAGTGCGGGTTGCAGCGGGACCCGCGCTTCCTGGCCCGCAACCCCCTGCTGCTCGACGCCTTGCGAGCCGCGGTGGCCGAGGGCAACAGCCGCCTGGCACGCGTGGAGCAGGTCAAGCGCTTCCGGGTGATTCCGGCGTACTGGGACGCAGCCCCCTCCCGGGTGCGACGAGCGATGAACTCACCGCCACGTTGAAGCTCAAGCGGCAGAAGGTCGCCGAGAAGTACGACGCGGACATCGCCGCCTTGTACGCCGACCCGATCCCCTCCGACATCCACGAGCCGGCCGACCGTTGACCGGCCCCGTTCGCACAGCCAAGAAAGAAGGAGGTAAGCGGGCATGAGGTGGAAGCCTTCAGCCGGCAGCGCCGAACATGCACCACCCCCGCGAGGCCCGGTCCGGCGCCGGCTCGCGATCTCCGCATCTCTGCTCCTCGCGGCAGGCTTCTGCGCCATGCCGGTCAACGGGGCGAGTGCGGCAGCAACCCCAGCGACCGGCCGGCCGATCCGGTCCTGCGAGAGCCTCACGGCTCTGCGCTTCCCGGACGGCACGACGGTCACCAGCGCCTCGCAGACCACCACCACTCCGGTGATCTGCAACGTGGAACTGCTGGTTCCGAAGAGCATCCACATGCGCGTGTCACTGCCTGTCGACACCTGGAACGGGCGCTTCCAGGGCGTGGGAGGCGGTGGCTTCGACGGCTCCGTCCCGGACACGGAGAGCGCGGCGAAAACCGGTTACGCCGCCGCGGGTTCCGACTCCGGTCATAGCGCCGACTCCAGCGACGCCTCGTGGGCCTGGTCTCCGACCGGCATGAACTCGTCCCTGATCCATGACTTCATCTCACGTGCGCTGCACGAGACGACCGTCAAGGGCAAGGCCGTCACCCAGGCGTTCTACGGCACGTCGCCCACCTACTCCTACCGGAACGGCTGCTCCAACGGCGGCAGGGAAGGTCTGCAGGAAGCGCAGGTCCAGCCTCGCGACTACGACGGCATCCTCGCAGGTGCGCCGGCGATCCAGGCTGACCGGTTCCTCCCCGCTGCGATGTGGCCCCAGGTCGTGATGCACGAACTCGACGACTTCGTGCCCTCGTGCAAGTTCGACGCGTTCAGCAAGGCAGTCACAGCCCAGTGCGACAGTCGCGACGGCGTGACCGACGGCGTCATCACGGACCCCCGGATCTGCCGCTTCAACCCCGCCTCGCTGGTCGGCACCGCGACCCCCTGCGGCACGATCACGGCCAAGGACGCGGCGGTGGTGAAAAGGATCTGGGACGGGCCGCGACGCCCGAACGGCACCCGCCTGTGGTATGGAATCCTGCCCGGCGCCTCGTTCGCCAGACTCGCCGCCACCGCCAACGGCGACGGAGTCCCGACGCCCCTCGCATCAGGCTGGTACACGTACTGGCTGGCGAAAAACCCGTCCTTCGACTGGCACAGCCTGACCATGACCAACTTCAACCGCTCCTTCGACCACTCTCGTCAGGAGTGGGGCCCCGTCGTCGGCACGGACGACCCCGACCTGCACGCCTTCCGCGCTGCCGGCGGCAAACTGCTCCTCTGGCACGGCCTGGCCGACCAGCTGATCCCTCCCCAGGGAACGACCAGCTACTACGCGCAGGTCACTGCCGCGATGGGCGGCAGGGCGAAGACCGAGAGGTTCGCCCGCCTCTTCACCGCTCCAGGTGTAGGGCACTGCAGGGGCGGGGCCGGCGCCGCCCCTGCCGACCCACTGGCGGCCCTGGTGAAGTGGGTCGAACAGGGTAAGGCCCCCACCACGCTGCGCGCCGAGAACGGGCCCATGAGCCGACCGTTGTGCCTGTGGCCGGCCGTCGCCCGCTACGACGGACACGGCAGCACGAACGACGCCGCCAACTTCCGCTGCACCGGCCGCCAGTGACGCGCTGACCGTCTCAGCCGGGGCAGACCTCTGGAAGGCCACGATGAAACCCCACGTCTTCGGCCTGGGTTTCATCGTGGGGCGCGTGACGCGAGTCGAACACGCGCTCTCGGACGGGCAACCGATCGTCCCGCTCTGGTCCCTGCCACGAGCCGTCGGGCTGGAGACTACGCTGCGCAACTCCGCGTGTGGGGCGTTGAACCCGGGCGAGGCGACAGCGGGCCGGCAACACCGGCTGACACCTGAATCGGCCGAAGATCAACAGGGCCTCGCTTTCGTGCGGTGTGGATACGGTGATTCACCAGCCCGAGCGAGGCCCTGTGTCGCCTCAGGACGATCCTTGTTCGTCAGGCGCGTTCGAGGAGAATCAGGTAGATCGCGTTGGGCGCGAGGTCGACCGTCTCGGTGTAGGTCCTGCCCAGCCTGACGATCTTCTCCTCGACCAGTTGGAGGTCGGCCTTGGCCGGGTCACCGAAGTAGTTGCTCGTCGTCTGGTCGATCCGGTACACGCGCTCGCGGACCTGGTTTTGTCGGAGCTCCGACGGTATCCGGGACATGTTGAGGGTGGCCCGATAGCTGCGGTCGCCTACGTGCTGCCAGTTCCAGACCATCAGCGACGCGCCCGTGCGGTCCTTCGACGCCATCGTATAGAGGCCGTTGTCTTTCTCGAGAGCATCTTCCGCGACGGCGGACACCCTGGTGTCCTTCATCTTGGACTGCATCAGCATCATGTTCCCGTAGGGGGTGAAGGTGTCCTTCAGCGGCCCGTTCGGGGTGCGGGTCACGAACTGGTCCTTGCGTTCCTCGACCCTGTGTCGGACGCACCAGCTGAACAACTGAGTGTCGGGCTGGTTCGCGTACAGGTATCCGTACGTGGCCATGGCGGCTGCCTGCCGGATGTAGTCCTTCTTCGGGTCGGTGTCGTCGTAGCTCGGTCCGGGGTAGATGCCTGTTTCGGTGATGAAGGCCGGGAGGTGCCGGTCGAGTCGGCGCTCCGCCAGCCATCCCCGGAGGACCTTCCGTTGTGACGCCACCACTCGGAGGTCGTCCTTGTACAGCTTCGCCGCCTGATAGGCGTCGTCCCACTCGAGGTAGGAGTGATAAGAGAGGAAATCCAGACGCTTGCGCGGGTTCCGGTCGGCCGCGTACGCGTCGAGGAAGGGCTTCACCCACTTGGGGTCCATCAGGGAGAGACTCGGCCCGCCGACCTTGATCCGGTCCGCAGGCCGCAGTTTCTTGTTGACCTTGTTGACGGCCTCGTAGAACGGCATGTAGTAGCGATACAGACCGTCGGGCTGCAACGTCGTCTCGTTCGCGGGGTGTCCGTTGTGGCGCTGCTCTCCGTAGAACTGCCAGTCCGGTTCGTTGAACGCTTCGATGTACTTGACGCGCGGATACTTCTCTTTGAGGCTGCGGATGATCAGCTCGAGCGTCGGTGCCAGGTCTTTCCAGGGCTTCTTGCCCTCGACGAAGGCCGTGGGGTTCACATTCACCAGCAGCTCATCGGACACGGTGCTCGCGTCGGTGAGGTAGTCGTCCAGTATGGACAGGTCGCAGGACTGCGTCTCCAGGCGGCACAGGTTGAAGACGTTGCTCTCGGGCGGCGCCTTCGGGCTGCTGACCCACACGCGGTAGATCTCGCCGTGCAGCCCCTTCTTGTTGAGGAACGCAACATCGTCGGCACGCTGCTGAGGCCATGAGTTGAGGCTCCCGAAGTTGTTGTGCTTCTCCGGTCGCGGCAGTTTGCCCTCCGCCGAGCCGAAGTCGACCCGAACCCCGGCGGGCGACTCAGGCGCCTCTGCCGCCAGAACCGCATCGGGTTGGGTGGAGATGAGGAGGATCGCTGCTATGCCTCCGGCCAGCGGTACTCGTTTCAAGGGGCGTCGGGTACGTAAGGGCATCGGTCGAGAACCTCGCTTCTGTGAACGGTGAAATCGCTCTGTCCGGGGAGGACAGACTGGTCGATGGTGGGATCTCCGGCTCCGTGCGAGTAGACGAACACCGGGGCTGATGGCGGCAGTGTCCGGCAGGCCTGTCAGGCGTCGTTCGACGGTTTGTGGCCGGAGAGAGAGATCCAACGCGCCCGCAGTGCGTGAGCGGCGGCCTTGGGACGGCGGTCGCGGGTGAAGACGCCCTTGCGGTTGCCGTCGACGCGGTGGATGCCGGGGGAGGTCTGGAAGTCGGCGAAGTTCCATACGTGTTCGCCCACGACGGCGTCGCAACGGTCGAAGGCACGGTGGTGGGCCGCCAGATAGGCCACCTGATACTCCTCTGTCCACGGCTGGTCCCAGACCGAGTGAAGGCCGGGCAGCGTGTCGGCGCCGTACTCGGTCATCAGGATCGGCTTGCCGAGCTTCTCGACCCAGGCCCGCAGCTCTGAGTCCATGAGCGCTTCCGCGGTGACAAGGTCGCCGTTGGCGATGTACCAGCCGTAGTAGCGGTTGAGACACACGACGTCGAACAGGTCGGCGATACGGTCGTTCTCGTGCGTGGTGAGCAGAGAGGCCGTGCTGCAGACGGGACGGGTCGGATCGAGCTTGCGGGTGAGTTCGACGAGCGGTTCGAAGTAGTCGCGTGCGCCGTCCTCGTGGGTGGACGGCTCGTTGGCGACGCACCACATGACCACACTGGGGTGGTTCTTGTCGCGGCCGATCAACTCTCGGATGGCTTGGGCGTGCGCCGCACGCGTGTCGTCGTTGAGGGTGTCGTCCGAGTAGGTGGGCGGGTGAGGCCGGCCGGTGAGTCCTCCTTGAACGGCGAGGTTGAGGCCGACGGCTGCGGTTTCGTCGATGACGACGATCCCGTGCCGGTCCGCGAAGTCCAGCATCTCCTCGGCGTACGGATAGTGCGTCGTACGGAAGGAATTGGCGCCCGTCCACTCCATGAGCTGGAAATCGTGCACCAGGTATGCGTCGTCGTGCCCCTTGCCGCGCACAGGGGTGTCCTCGTGCTTGCCGAAGCCCGTGAAGTAGAAGGGCTCGCCGTTGATGAGGAACCTGGTCCCCTGGACCTCGACGGTGCGGACGCCGAACGCCTGGTGATAAGTGTCGCGGACCGCTTCGCCGTCCACGATCTCGGCGACCAGGTGGTACAGGTACGCGGCCCCCGGCCGCCACGGCGTCACGTCCTCGATGCTCAGAGTGCCGCTCGCGCCCTCGCCGGCGGCCACCTCGGTGCCGGCGGCGTCCAGGACGCGGGCGCGCACGGCGGCGGGGGCGTTGGTCCCGATCTCGTACTCCACCATCGCGGTCGTCGAGTCGAGGCCGGTGACAATGGTGATGTCCTCGATGTGGACCCGCGGCACGCTGTGCAGCCACACCGAGCGGGCGAGGCCGGCGTAGTTGTAGAAGTCGTGATGGTACTTCTGCTGCCGACGGCCGTCCTCGGTGACGGTGATGGTGCCCGGGGGGATCGTCAGGTTGGTGAGTTCGTTGTTGACGCCGATCGTCAGGCGGAACTCTTGCCCTGCGGCGACGTGTTCGGTGATGTCGGCCTCGAACGGTGTGTATCCGCCGACGTGTTCGGCGACCAGGGTGTCGTCGACGTACACCCTGCCCTCGTGCGTGGCTGCGTCCAGACGCAGCATCACCCGTTCGTCCGACCAGCCACGGGGCACACGCACCAGGCGCTGATACCAGACCCAGCCGACGTGGTCACGGATCGCGCTGTCGGTGAACAGGTCGTTGTAGCTGGCGGGCACGGCGGCTTCCAGACGGGTGTCGAGCGGCCCGGTCCAGGGGTGTTCGCCCGCGGCGGTGCCGACGGCGAAGTCCCACAGGCCGTCGAGGTTCGCCAGTTCACGGGTGGCGGTGGAGAGGGGCTTCAGCATGGGTCCTCCGAATTTCTTTTCCTTGTCCGCGCCGGGCCGTCTCGCGGAGATGTCCGCAGGCTGGGTGAGCCATCACTGATGTCCCCGCTCATGGACCGAACTGCCCCGGATCGGTGCCTTGCTCGACGTGCTGAACCGCGGCCGTTTCCGTCCGTTCGCGCGCCAGAAGCCGGTGACGCTCCTGGCGGCGCTCGCGCTGTGCGGCAGGGTCGGGGACGGGTGCGGCGAGCAACAGCATCTGGGTGTAGGGGTGTCGGGGCCGTGAGGTCACCTGCCCGGCGTCTCCGGTCTCGACGATCTCACCGCCTCGCATGACACTCACGCGATGGCTGACGTGCCGGATGACGGCCAAGTCGTGCGAGATGAACAGGTAGGCGACCGAGGTACGTCGCTGGATGTCGACGAAGAGGTCCAGCACGCGGGCCCGGGTCGTCAGGTCAAGGGCGGAAACGGGTTCGTCGCAGACGATCAGGCTCGGCTCGGGGGCGAGAGCACGGGCGATCGCCACCCTCTGCCGCTGTCCGCCGCTGAACTCGCGCGGCAGCCGCCGGGCGGCGTCTTTGGGCAGACCCACCTGATCCAGCAACTCCGCGATGCGGGCCCGCGCTTCGCGCGTCGTGGCACCTTGTGTCGTCAGCGGCTCGCTGAGGATGTCGCCGACGGCGAGAGCCGGGTTGAGTGAGCTGTACGGGTCCTGGAAGACGACCTGGATGTCCCGGGCGAGCGCGCGGCGTTCCTTGCGGGAGGCGTGGGTGATGTCTCGGCCCCGGAACCGGACGTGTCCGCCGCTGGGTGTCACCAGTCCGAGGACGGCCCGCCCGAGGGTCGTCTTCCCGGAGCCGGACTCGCCGACGAGCCCGAGGGTCTCGCCTTCGCGGGCCAGTAGGGACACCCCGTGCAGCACCTCGTGGGGGCGGGCCCTGAAGCCGCGGCCGGGATAGGTGACCCGCAGGCCGCTCAGGTCGAGCAGTGGCGCCGTCATCGAGCCTCCTTCTGCCTGGGCTCGTCGGTGACGCCGGGCTGATCGGTGCGCGCCGAGTTCTCCTCGAGGAGCGAGTCGAGCAGCGTGCGGGTGTAAGGGTGCCCGGGCGTGCTGAACAGGTCGAGCACGTCCCCGGTCTCGACGATCTCGCCCTGCTGCATGACGGCGACGCGGTCGCAGCTGTCGGCGATCACCCCGAAGTCATGGGTCACGAGCAGCAGCGCCATGTTCAGTTCCTTGCGCAGGTCGCGCAGCAGGTCGAGGATCTCCGCCTGCACGGTCACGTCCAGGGCGGTGGTCGGCTCGTCGGCGATGAGCAGCAACGGCCGGCTCGCGACGGCGCCCGCGATGAGGACGCGCTGCGCCATGCCGCCGGATATCTGATGCGGATAGGACGCGAACACCCGCCGGGGATCGGAGATTCCGACGCGGCTGAGCAGGGCATGTGCGCGTTCGCCGGCCTCTCGTCGCGACATCGGTGTCGCCGTGCGGATCCCCTCGACCAGTTGGGAGCCCACGGTGGAGGAGGGGTCGAGGTTCGACATGGGCTCCTGGGGCACGTACGCCACGGCTCTTCCGCGCACACCGCACAGTTCGCGCTCGCTCAGGCCCAGGAGTTCGCGCCCGTCGAGGCGGACCGAGCCGCGGGTGACGACCGCTTCCGCGGGCAGTACACCGAGGATCGCGAACGCGGTCTGTGTCTTGCCCGACCCCGATTCGCCCACGAGCCCGAGCGTCTCTCCCGCCTCCAGGCTCAGGGCGACCCCACTGACCACCTCTTTCAACTCGCCCGAGGAAGTCGGGTAGGCGAGGGCGAGGTCCTCGACGGTCAGCAGCCCTGAAGGCCCTGCCCCGGTCGTGAGTCCGGTCGTCGGCCGAGGCGCCGCCGCGGTGATCCTTGACGGCCCTGGCCGTCCGCCCTCCAGTATGTCCCGCAGCGAGTTGCCGAGCAGCACCAGAGAGGCGGTGATGACACCGAGCGTCAGACTCGGCCAGAGGAACTGGAGCGGTTCCTCGTAGAAGTTGGTGAACCCGTCGGCGATCATCGCGCCGAAGCTGGGGACCGTGCTCGGCCCGACGCCGAGGAAGGCGAGGCCCGACTGCACGCCGATGGACGCTCCGGCGAGAAACGCGGTGGCGATGACGACCGGGCCTCGGACCGTGTAAAGGATGTGCCGCGAGAGGATGCGCCGGTCCGGCAGACCCGAGACCCGGGCGGCGTCCACATACAGCTCGTTCCTGACGCCGAGGACCAGGTTGCGGACCAGGCGGTAGACACCGGGTGACAGCAGCACCCCGAAGATCATCATCGTGACGCGGTAGTCGCCCTTGGTCACCGGGAGCAGCACGATGAGCAACAGCAGCCCCGGGAAGGTCATGACGAGGCTGAACACCCACTCGGTGACAGCCCGCAGGCGCCGGTCGTAGTATCCGCCGATCAGCCCGAAGGCGACGCCGATGGCGAGGGCGATGCCGGTGCCGATGAGTGCCGCGACGACACTGGTGTTGACGGAGTGGAGGAGCCTGGCGAAGATGTCGCGGCCGCTCTTGTCGCCGCCGAGGAGATAGCCGTGGCTGCCGGCGTCGGCGTTGATCGCCTCGAGCGAGGCTTGGTTGGGTCCGTGATCGGTGATCAGTGGGGTGAGCAGGCCCAGCGTGACGATGACCAGCAGGATGCCGGCGCTGATGACCGCCTGCGGGTCCCGCAGCAGCCGGCGTAGGGGTGACCTGCCGCTCGCTGGGGCCTCCGCCGGGTCTGGCCGGTCTCCCTGGTCGCGGGCGGGGGTGTCGTTGCTCGGTGCGGTGCTCATCGAATCCTCGCCTTCGGGTTGAGCCATCCGTTCGCGAGGTCGACGAGCAGGTTGACGCAGACCACGAGCAGAACCGCGAAGAGCGTGATGCCCATGATGATCGGGATGTCGCCCTGAAGAGACGCGTTGAAGGCGTACGAGCCGAAGCCCGGCAGTGCGAAGACCTGCTCGATGACCAGCGCCCCTCCGAGCATCTGTACGAACTCAAGGGACAGGACCGTCAGTGCGGGACCCGCGGCGTTGCGCAGGGCGTGGCGCAGCAGGATCGAGCGGGGGCGGATCCCGCGTGTCCGGAGGGTACGGACGTAGTCCTTGCGCAGTTCGTCGATCATGGCCCCGCGGACCTGGGATGTGAGACTGGCGGCCCCGGCTGCCGTCAGGGCCAGTACGGGGATGGTGATCGAGGCCGCCCAGCGGGCGGGATCCTCCCCCAGCGGCGTGTATCCCGTGGCTGGGAACCAGTGCAGGCGCAGGGCCAGGAGCCATACGAGCCCGATGGCGATCAGGAGGTTCGGCACGAGGTGGCCGAACAGCGAGGCACCCTGTGCGATCCGGTCGACGACTCCGCCACGGCTGGCCGCCAGCACACCGAGCGTCACACCGACGACGGCG
The DNA here is from genome assembly GCF_040446465.1 of Streptomyces sp. RG80. Classification (NCBI taxonomy): domain Bacteria; kingdom Bacillati; phylum Actinomycetota; class Actinomycetes; order Kitasatosporales; family Streptomycetaceae; genus Streptomyces; species Streptomyces sp. RG80. Next base: position 150,852 of record NZ_JBEAAJ010000016.1, read on the forward strand.
GTGAGGAGAAGCGCCGCAAGCACCACGGACAGGGTGACACCGAGGCGCGCGGCGATGGCCGACCGCACGGGCTCGCTGGTGAAGTAGGAGAGTCCGAGGTCGCCCCGCACGGCGTGGGACAGCCAGTCCAGGTACTGCACGAGCACCGTGCGATCCAGTCCGAGCTGCGCCTTCTGCTGCTCGATGCGGGCCGGCGTCGCGGAGCTTCCGAGGATGCTGCCCGCGATGTCGTCGAACGAGGTGCTCAGCAGCAGAAACGTGATCATGGTCACCAGGACCGCCAGTACCAGTCCCGCGGTCAGGCGGCGCAGCACATAGAGGATCATGCCGGGGCTCACCCACCGGCCTGGTCGGCGAGACCGAACTGCCGCAGACTGTTCTGTGTCGAGGAGCCGTCCCCGCGGAAGACGATGCCCTTCTTGGTCACCCAGTGGACGCCGATGTAGAAGACGGGCGCCGTCCAGGCGTTGTTCACCGTGAACGCGTCGATCTGCTTGTACACCTCCGCCGCCTTCGAGGCATCGGTTTCGCCGTTCGCCTTCAGCAGCAGCCGGGTCAGCCGGGGATCGGAGGAGGCGAACACGTTGCGGTACCCGTTCGGGGAGAAGTAGTCGCGGGTCTGCACCGGGACGGGGTCCAGCCCGTCGATGACCAGGGCCATGGGGTATTTCCTGGTGGCCAGTGCCGAGATGGTCTGCTGGGCGGGTACGGGATCCCAGGTGACCTTGATGCCGATGTCCGCGAGCGACTGCGAGATGGTGGGCTCGAAGGGCTTGGTGAAGTACAGGCTCGGCATGCTCACCGAGAATCCGTCCGCGTATCCGGCCTCGGCCAGCAGCTTCTTCGCTCCGGCCGGGTCGTGGGAGTAGGTGTGGTCGAGTGCGGGATCGTGGCCCTCGTCCAGGGGGTGGTACAGCTGTTCCGTCGCCTTGCCGGAGCCCTTGAGGAAGAGCCGGACCATCTTCTCCCGGTCGAAGGCCATGTTGATGGCCTTGCGCACCCGTAGGTCTCCGAGCGGCTTGAGCACGTCGCCCTTGCGGTCGAACAGCAGGAGCGTGGCCACCGAGGTCGCCTCGATGCGCTTGGTGGTGAAGCCGGCTGCCTTCAGCGAGCTCAGCTGCTGCACCTCCACGGACCCGGCGTTGATCTCACCGGCCTTCAAGGCGTTGACCGAGGCGGCACGGTCGGAGATCACCTTGATCTTGACGGTGGGGAACGGATAGGCCTGTTTGTTCCAGTAGTCGTCGCGCCGCTTGAGCACGTAGACCGACCCGTTGACCGTCGCGCCCTTGTCCAGGGTGTAGGGCCCCGAGGAGACCGGATTGAGCGCGGAACCGCTGGTCCTCATGGTCTGGGGATCGGCGATCACCCCGCCGGCTCCGGTCAGGGCGTGCAGGAGCGACGCGTCCGGGTTGCGGAGTTTGAGCACCACCGTCCGGTCGTCGGGAGCATCGATGGACTCCACGGCGGCGAGTTGCGTCTGGTTCTGGCCGGACGTTCTGATCAGGTCCAGGGTCGCCTTCACGGCGGCCGCCGTCACCGGGGAACCCGAGCTGAACTTCATGCCCGTGCGCAGTGCCAGGGTCAGGGTCCGGCCACTGTCGGAGTATGTCCAGCGCTGCGCCGCGCCCGGCCGGAGTTCGCCGTCGTCGTCGACGAGGAGCAGCGTGTCGTAGAGGGAGCTCCAGACGTAGGCCTGCTGCCCCTCGGTGAGCTGGGCGGGAGCGAACGAGTTCGGGGTGCCCATGATGGCCAGGGAGAGCGTCGAGGTCGTGGACGACGAGGATGCCGCCTGGCCGTCGCACGCCGTTGTCGTGAGCAGCACGGCCGTGGTGGCCAGGGCGACCAGAGCGAGAGACCGGGGTGAGGTGTGCGGGGGTCGAATACGCATGGTTGCTTCTTTCGTCCGCCGACCGGAGGTTCGGAGGCCATCGCCGTCGCCCTCAGCGGGGTTGAGCGCGCAGCGGTGATCCCGAGAGGGAGCAAATTCCTAACACCCGTTTGACTTTCGATCGGACGCTAGGGTCGCAAAGCAAGGACGAGAAGACTGTGGACATCCTTCGTTATCGAAGTGTTATATTGCAGGCTTGGCTCGATGCGTAAGGTGAGGCGAAGTCCGCCGGACCGCTGTCGCGGACAGTTCGCGAGAAGGGGTGACCACACCGTGAGTGAGGCGAAGGCACGCGGGCCGTACGCCAAGTCGGCGGCCCGGCGGGAGGAGATCCTGCGCGCGGCACGCGAGAGCTTCGCCGAGCACGGGTACGCCGCTGCTTCCCTGCGTGACATCGCCGAACGCGCCGGCATTACGGCCGCTGGGCTGCTCCACCACTTCCGAGGCAAGGAGGAACTCCTCGGTGCGGTTCTCGCGCAGCGCGACTCCGAGGAGTGGGCGGAGGGTACGGCTCGGGTCGCAAGCCTGGAGGATCTCGCACCCTACTTCAGCGCCCGGCTCCACAAGCACCAGGAAAACCCCGAGCTGATGTGCCTGTGGATCGAGCTCGCCGCCGCCGCCTCACGTCCGGACCACCTCGCGCACTCCTATTTCGTCGACCGTCAGGCCCACGGGCTCGCGCACCTGACGGAGGGGCTGCGGGAGTACGCGGAGCGCGGCGGGCTGCGCAAGGGCATCAGCCCCGGAAGCGCGGCCCTGATGATCGAGGCCATGCTCGGCGGCCTCCAGGGGAAGTGGCTGCTGAATCAGGACTTGGACATCATCGAGCCCCTGAACGACCTGCTCCGCCTGCTCTTCGAGACGGATGACGCGTAGGCGGTCTGGGCCTCGGTCAAGTTCTCGATGAGCCCCGGCGTGCCTCTCAGGCTCCGTACGCCACCACGGCGCCCTCGTGGAGTCGGCGACGTGGCAGCGTACGAGGTCTTCGGGCCGACGGGAAGCCGAAGACCTCGACGAGGCCGAGCGCCGCCGGATCGCCGAGTGGACGGCTCGCGCTGTCGGCTGAGCCTCGGCGGGCGGTTTCTCAGTGCCGGATGTATGGAAGCGGCGTGCACGCGCCATCCGGCCCACAACGTCTGGTCGGCTCTTACCTAGGTCGCCGAGCACGGCGGCCTGCCGCACCCGGGGGTGGGCGCCCAGCGCCGCCTCGAGGAAGGAGTCGGTGAGCAGCAGTCCCACGGCGCCGGACTTGGGGAGAGCACATGCTCGAGTTCGGCGTCGCACAGTGCCGGATTAACGGTGACCAGGATCAAACCCGGCCAGTGCGGCGCCGTACTCGGCGTCGTCCAGGAGCCGGGCGTAGGTCCAGGTGTGGTCGGCGCCGGGCGGGGCGATCTCGACCAGCGCCAGGCGGTCAGGGGTCGTCGTTGGCCCGTCGGACAGCCGCGGCGATGTCACCGGGCATCCGGAAGTCGATGGCGTTGAGGCGGTCGGGCCGGTTGAGGGTGAGGTACGTCTTGCGGTCCTTCACCTCGTAGAGGACGGTGGACTGCTGATCGTCGGTCATGTGAACTCCGTACGGTGTCGGCCGGCCCGGCGGGCCGGGAGCAAGGGCAGGTTCAGGGCCCCGGAGGCCTGGGGCGTACGAGTGGAGTGCGGTGGTCGGTCAGAAGTTCGCGACCCTTCCGGTGTCAACCTGCGCGACCTCACCACCACCATCAGCGGGAGTGGATGAGGGGCTCTCAGCTCGTGGGCGGGGTCGATGCGTCAGCTGGGGATCCTGACGATCCAGTGAGCAGCGGTCGCACGATCCGGCCCCATCCCTCCAGCAGCGCGTCGCGGTCCGTGTCCTCCCGGTACAGCACGTCGGAGGTCGCCATGCCGCGCAGCAACTGCACGGTCAGCTCGGCGATCGCCGGGTAGGCGGCCGATGCCGTGAGTTCGGAGCCCATGACCTCGTCGACCACCCGGTACAGGTCCCGGCGGGCCGCCCCTTCGGCACGGCGCAGCACGTTCCGCAGCCGAGCGTTGGTGCGGGACACCGCCCACAACTCCATCTCCGCACCGAACGAAGGCCCGCACATGACGGACCGCAGTACGCGCAACGAGCGGGACAGCGGGTCACCGTCCGGCCGTGCCGCCGCCAGTTCCTCGTGCACCGCCTGCTCGTTCCGCGCGACCAGCAGCTCGATCGCGGCCCCGAACAGATCCTCACGGGTGGGGAAGTGATGCAGCAGCGCGCCCCGGCTGACACCGGCCCGCCGCCCGGTCGCGCCCTTCGCTGCCATGCGAGAAGCCGCGACGGCCGACGCCGTGGCCGAGTTTCGCCGCCGAATGGAAGTCAGCTCCAGAGCACGTCATTTGCGGCCTGCATCCGCTACCGGGTGGTGTCATACACGCCGTTCGGCGAACCGGACCCGGCGGACAAGGACCTCCCGCGACTCGGTCCACACACCGACCAGGCGCTCAGTGAACCCGCCCGCCACTTCGGTGGAGAGATAGCGTCCGTCGAGGCGGGCGAGGACGTCCGTGCCGGTTCCGTCACCGATGCCCAGTTCGATGTCGTCCGGTCCGTTCCAGGTCGGCTCCGTGGAGCGGACGCGGAGGGTGACGGGGGAGTCGGGCAGCGGGCGGGAGCCGAGAACCGACCGGACCTGTCCGATCCGTGCGGCGGCGGTGACTTCGCCGCCGGCGACGTGCAGGCCGTACCAGTGGGCACCATCGAGCCGTAGGGCAACGGTGAACGCACCCTCGCCCGGGTCGACGACGAAAGTCGGCCTCCCAGCGGTCTCCGCCGACCCGAGTGAACAGTCCCGACGGCTCGCCGGTCTCGCTCAGTGCGTGACCCACGACCACCCCTTCCGGCGCGCCGTGCACGAACCGGTCGGGACGCTGCCCTGGTGAGACCCACCTGGGATCCAGTCCGGGCGCGGAGAAGTCGTCCTCGAAGTCCCGCTGTCCAGTCGGGGCATGGCATCTCGCCGGTTCGAACTGTGGCCAGTCGTCCACCCAGGAGACATCGGCCAGGAACGTCTCACGCCCGTTGACGTGGAAGCGGGGACTGCGGCCTTGTGGCCGCGTGCCGAGATACAGGTGGTGTCCCGCGGCGTGGTGTAGGGGATCAAGCGTTACGTGTTCCGGTACGGCACCCCTGACGGTCTTCGCCGAGGCGGTGGTCCAAGAGGCACCCTGCTGGGGCGACTTGAACCCCCGGCCCGGCGGAGCCGCCGCCCCCGACCTGCGGATTCCGGCACCTTGATCGGCTACACCACGAAGCGGGACACCACCGAGATACACCGCTGCCCACGACCCGTCGGGACGCTCGACCAGATCGGCATGACCGATGTTCTGGGCGGGATGAGCCGTGCTGCGGTGGGTGAAGACCGGAGTGTGCGGGGTGGCCTCGAGGGGCCCTCGGGGGCTCCGGGAGCGTGCGACCGACACCACGTGGCCTCGGTCGGTGCCGACTTCGGCGATGACCAGATACCACCAGTCGCCGCGCCGGTACAGGTGCGGCCCCTCGGAATGGGCCAGGCCGGTGCCCTGTCAGATCCACCGCGGCTTCTCGAGGACCAAGCGCCGCTCCAGATCGACCGCGACCTGTCGGATGCCGATCTCGGTCTCCGACCACGAGCAGTACGTGACCAGTCACGTTCCCTCGTCGTCCCAGGCCAGGTCCGGATCCATGCCGTCGAGTTCGGGGAGGCACACCGGCCCGGACCACGGCCCGGCCGGGTCGTTCGCGTGGTAGATCTGATGGCCGCCGCGAGCGTCGTCGACGTTCGCGGTGATCAGCCAGAACCGGCCCCGTGGTGGCGCAGCGTCGGGGCGTAGATGCCGCGGCTCGACGGTGAACAGCCCGCGGGGAACTGCTCGTCCCTCGTCAGGGCGTTGCCGATCTGGCGCCAGGAGACCAGGTCCCGGGAATGCCAGATCGGAACGCCGGGGCTGTCCTCGAACGAGGACTTCGCCAGGAAGTACCCCTCGCCGACCCGGCATACCGAAGGATCGGGATACATCCCGGAAAGGACCGGGGCGGTCGCCGCGTCGGCGTACCCACGGCCTTCCGGCGACATCGAACTCATTGGGTACCAGCTTCCGCCACATAGGCGCGCAGGAAACCGCACATGCCCAGGGTCTGCCGCGGCGGTTGGGTGATACGCGACACGTCCGCCTCGAAGAGGTGGTCGAAGTCGTCGCGTCGCAGCGCGTTGATCTGCCGTAGTGCCGTGTGCGCGGCGGCCAGCGCCCCGTGGTTGACCGTCTTCTCCCAGGTGTCCAGCCGGGGTTGGACGAGTCGTACCGCTGCCGCGCAGAAGTCCTGGTACGCCGAGCGGTTTCCGCGCCGCCACTGCCGCTTCAGCTCGGTGAATCCTTCGACGGCCAGATCCCTGCGCGCCCGCGCGCGCTCGGGGCTGGGGCTGCCGTCGGGGTCGAGGAGCGAGGCCGCTTCCGGGTAGGTGTCGGGGGAGAGGTACTCGGGCGGGAAGGTCATGACCGCGTCGCCTGCTTCGGGGAGGCCGCTGTTCTGCATGACGACGATCACGCGGAGGTCCTCGTCGTTGACGGCGCGGTGGATCGTTCCGGGGGTGAACCAGACCGTGTCTCCGGGGTGCAGCTCGGTCGTCGCGTGCCCTTGGTGGTTGAGGGTTTCCAGTCGGCCGTGGCCGCTGACGACGACGTAGCACTCCGCGCAGGTGAGGTGCATGTGGGGCGAGCCGCCGTGTTCGTCGTCCGCCGCGGGCCAGGGGTACACCTCGAGCTGGCTGAGTCCCACGGCTCCGGGAAAGTCGGGGACGGAGGTCACAGCGCGAACTCCCGTGCGATCGGCTCGAGTTCGTCGCGAGTCACCATGCGGTCGAGGAACACGAAGCGGTGGGTCAGGGACAGGGTCTCGCCGGGTTCCAGTTTGATCTCCGTGTCGAAGGCGGGAGAGGGGTTGAGGCAGGCGAAGGCGCTGCTGCGGGCGAACCACGTCAGCGGGGTCGAGGCATTGGTGGTGCCGGCGTAGGCGAGTACGGTGGCGCCGCCGTCGATCTCGTCGTGCTCGCCGATGATGGCCGCCCAGGCGCCCCGGGTACCCATGACGGCGTCGCCTTCGTGGCCCCCGTCGGCGATGACGTCCGCGCCTGTCCAGGCCCGGGGCCCGCGCCAGAACAGTCCCGTGTAGCCGGCGTTGGGGCGGCCGTGTGTGGTGGGGCTGCCCATCTCCAGGGGCTCGAGGTGCACGTTGGTCAGGGCGGTGGTGAAGTCCAGCGCCCAGACACCGTCGTCGGCGTCGGCGCTGTGGAAACGCAGGGTCCGGGTCTCGTCGATCCACACCTCGTCGCTGGAGGCGAACCAGTCCAGGCCCTGGACTACCGACACCTCGCTGCCGCCGGTCTCCTGCCGGTCGAAGGCGCGGTGCACCTGCTGGCCGTGGTTCTCCCGCCAGACGTAGCCATGGCCGGGCGCGCCCTGTTCGAAGGTGGGCCCGCCCCAGAAGTTGTCGCCGGACAGATGTGACCAGGTCATCTGCAGGCCCTTGTGCCAGCGGTGGTCCCAGGGCCGGTAGACGCCCACGGGCGCGCCGGAGATGGTCTGGAGCGGGTAGAGGTAGGGCTTGGGGGATTCTTCGAGCGGGGTGTCCGGCCGGTACACGTACGTGGCGACGTCGGTGCCGGCGGCCGACACCACGAACTGGGTCTTGGCGTCGTCGTGGTCGATCGTGAAGCGGGTGTCAGACACCGGTCTTCTCCTTGACGTCGTTGTCCCGGGCGGCGCCGGGGCGACCGCTCATGCAGTGGTAGAAGGGATTGGCCGGGTTGATCATGTCCGGGGTGACGGGGCGTCCGGCCATCGCCGAGTCGTACAGGGCGGCGATGAAGGCCAGGACGCGGCGGCCGTCGTCGCCGCTGGCCTCGGGGCGTTCCCCGGCGCGCAGTGACCGCAGCAGCGCGCGCAACTGCGCGGCATGCGAACTGGGCTCGTCGTCGAGTGGCGCTCCCAGCTCCGTGGCCGTGGCGCCGGCCCGATGGGGCGCGGGAGTCCACGTCCAATGGGAGTTGTCGTAGCCGTAGAGGTGGTCGAGCTCTACCGTGGCTTCGGTGAAGTCGAAGCGCAGATAGCTGGTCTCGCGGGGGGAGAGGAGGCTGTTGACCATGGACACCATGGCGCCACTGGCGAAGCGGACCATCGCCATGGAGACGTCCTCGGTCTCCACGTCGCGGGCCAACGTGCCCATGGCGGCGCGGACTTCGGTCCATTCGCCCATCAGGGACAGCATGAGGTCCATCTGGTGGATGCCGTGGCCCATGGTGGGACCGCCGCCCTCGGTCTCCCACCTGCCGCGCCACGGGACCTCGAAGTAGGCGTCGTCCCGGTACCACAGGGTGTGACAGACGCCGACCAGGGGAGCGCCGAGGCTGCCGGTGCGGATGTGCTCCCGCAGGGCTCGGGCGGCGGACCCGAACCGGTGCTGGAAGACATAGGAGACGTACGGGCCGCCCTCGCGCTCGTGGGCGGCGACGGCGTCGTACTCGGCCACTGAGAGCGTGGGGGGCTTCTCGCACCACACCCACACGCCGGCATCCAGGCAGGCGGTGATCGCCTCGCCGTGGGCGATCGGGGGCGTGCAGACGATGGCCAGGTCGGGGTGCTGCTCCTGGAGCATCCGGTCGAGGCTGTCGTAGGCGGCGGGGATGTTCCAGCGGGCGGCGAAGGCCTCGGCGCGCTGTTGGTCGACGTCGACGACGGCGATGACGGTGGCCTCGCCGCCCTGAGCCTGGACGGCGGGCATGTGGCAGCCGTCGGCGATGTTTCCGGCGCCGACGATCGCCACCCTCACGGGCTGGCTGTAGTCAGTCATAGGGCTCTTTCGTGGAAGCTCGGGCGGTGCCTGGCCGCGACCCTGAGGGGTCGTCAAACCGCTGACGAGGAAGGTTGGTTCGACCTGCTCAGCTCTGGGCGCGCACGCGTGGCCGTGCGCGGTTGAGGGGAATGCACCTGTCGGACGAACGCGGCTCGCGCTGATGTGAACCGCGGGCGGCAGCATGAACTTAGTGAACGGTCACCTTTGTGGTCAAGAGTTACGCAGTGATCGTTCACATTTTGCATGACGCGCTGACGGGAACACCGGAGGGAGTCAGCGGGGGACCGGGCCGCTCGACCCGCGCGGCACGAGGTGGAACAGATCCTCGACCTCGGACTCCGGCTCGGGCTCGCCGCGCAGAAGGGCGAGCAGCGACAGCATCGACTGGCGGCCGACTTCTTCCTTGTTGATGTGCACCGTCGAGATGCTCGGTGCGAAGTACCGGGTGAACTCCTCGTCGTCCCAGCCGAAGACGCTCATCTCCTCGGGCACCCGCACACCGCGGTCCTGGAAGCCACGCAGTACCCCCAGGGCGACGTAGTCGTTGGCAGCCAGCACAGCCGTCACACCGGAATCAGCGGGCAGGTCCCGGGCGGCCTCGTAGCCGGAGCGTACGGACCAGTCCCCGTCGACGACGCCGTAGGACTCCAGGCCCAGCCGCTCGACCGCCTCCAGGTAGACGGCGCGACGGTTGCGTGCCGAGGCCCAGTCCTGCGAGCCGGCGACGTGGAGGAAACGGCGGTGCCCCTGGTCCGCGAGGTGGCGCAGGATCTGCTCGGCGGGTCGCCCGTCGGCCAGCCGTCCCCGGGACTGGAGCTTGTCGTCGTACTCGCCCAGCACCACCACCGGGCGCCGCCCGGCGCCCTGGCCGTCGGCGAGGTCCCCCAGCGGCACCAGCGACAGCACCCCGTCCGCCTGCCGGGTGTCCAGCAGGGACAGCACGCTGCGGGCGCGCCGCGACTCGCCGCCCTCCAGTCCGACGACGTCGGTCATGTACCCGGCCTCGTGCGCCGCGGCCGAGGCGCCCCTCAGCAGTGGGATCGGAACGAAGCCGCTCAACTCGGGCAGCACGATGGTGATCCGGTGGGACCGCCGGGTGCGCATCGACCGCGCCATCAGGTTGGGCCGGTAGTCCAGCTCGGCGACGGCCCGCTCGATCCTCTCTCGCGTCGCCGGTTTCATGCCACCGTCGTTCTTCAGGAACCGGGACACGGTCTGGTGCGACACACCGGCCCGCTTGGCGACCTCCCAGATGGTCGGCCGCTTCCTCTCCGGGTCGGAGGCGGCCCCCGGGCCGGCGGTCCTCGCGACGGGCCGACCGGCCTTCCCCGCCCGCAGCGGACGGCCCGCCCGCGCGCACAGCAACTCCAGCAGCTCCGCGCCGGACGCCTCCTCGGGCAGCCCGTAGGCACCGGCGAAGCCCGCGACCCGTGGCGCGAGGTCGTCGACGCGCACCAGGCCACGGGCGGCGGCCTCGGCGACGAACGCGCCCGTACGGGCCGCGTCGGCGCGGGCTTGCAGCAGATCGACGACGGTACGCGGCATCGTGGTGACGGGTAGTCCGTCGACGACGGTGATGTCCTCGGCGGCCGTGGCCGCGCGGTGCAGCACGACAGTCCCGTCACGTGCGGTGCGGCGTGACGCGACCGTCAGCTCCACGGGGTCGGCGGGCCGGCCGCCCAGGCCGTGCACCGCACACGCGGAGGCGTGGGAGACGACGCCCGACCTGGAGCCGTCGGTACGGCGGTCCCGAGCCGGGGTCCTGGGATCCAGCCGCAGCCACGCGACCTTGATCCTCAGGTGCTCCGGTGAGGGGGAGGCGACCAGGCGGTACACCCCGTGGCCCACACTCTCCAGCACTCCGGACCGCTCCAGCCGCAGGAGCTGGACGCCCTGTACGCCGTCCAGCTTCGCCTGTGCGGTGGTCACCAGACCCCACTGACCGGCGGCCCTGGCGTCCAGAGCCCGCAACACGTCGGCCTGCGTCATGCGGCAATCATTACACGGGCACCCTGCGCCGTCCCTTCCCCCGCGTGGACCGACTTCCGGCCTCGCGGGGGAAGGGACGGCGGGCGCGGCTACCTGGGCTGGAATTCCCAGACCGTGCTCGCGTCCTGCGTTCCCGTGTTCCACTTCGCCTCACCCGCGGAGTTCCCGTACAGGTAGGCCCTTCCCGTGTGGGTGTTCCTGACGCGGAGCCCGCCTGCCGCGACCCCTTCCAGGCTCCAGAGCGAGGCGTCCGCGACGGTGCCGGTGTTGTAGATGACGTTGTTGTCGGTGGCGACGGTCTCCAGATACAGGCGCCCCGTTCGCACGTTCTTGATGGTCCAGGCACCGGACGCGTCCTTGGCCACGATCCAGTCCTGGTCGTCGTAGACGGTCCCGGACGCGACGATGACCGCGCCGTCCGCGTCGGTGTCGAGGTACTTGCCCGAGGAGGTGTTCCTCAGCTTGTACTTCGCGCCGCTGACGAGGTACGAGACCCGGACGCACTCCTCGGTCGCCAGGGTGATCTCGGTGTTCCCGGACACGGTGCTGTACGCCTTCGTGCCGGACTTCACCCAGATGTCGTTCGCGTCGTAGTGGCCCACCTCGACGGACCGTACGACACCGATGGTTCCCGGCAGCGTGAACGTGGCCTCCGTCGTGGTGGCGAAGGCGAACTCGGCCGGACCGCGCCGGACGCCGAACGCCTGCGCACCGATGGACGTCGTGAAGGTGATGTCGACGCCGCCCAGGGGCTTGGTGGTCGTGGCGCTCGCGGTCGCGCTCCGGTTGAAGGTCTGCAGGGTGGTTCCCCCGCGTTCCACCGGAGTCCTGCTGGCGAGGTCCCGGTGGATCTTCTTCAGCGCGCGGTTGAGCCGGGCGACCTGGTGGGAGGGGGTCTTGCGGGTGACGACCTTGGTGTCGGGCCTCCAGTTGTACAGGCCGTGGTCGCTGATGCCGGTGCTGGAGTCCGGGTCCAGCGCGGCGTACAGATTGTGGACGGCGTTGCCGGCGATGGCGTTGAACTTCTCGACGTCCACCGTCGAGGAACCTCCGAAGTTCTCCATGATCATGGGGAAGTTCTTCCCCCGGGCCCAGGTGCCGTCCTGCCCGTAGTCGTAGAGCGTGTCGAAATTCTTGGTGTACGGGTCTTTTCCGAAGAAGTCGATGGTCGCCGTTCCCTGGCTCCTGAGGACCTCGTTCTCGGCGACCGGCACCGTGTCCGCGCTGCCGGCGAGGTTGGTCCGGGTGTAGACCGAGTAGTCGGACTGCTTGATCACCTGCCCGAGCTGGGTCAGGTAGTTCAGCAGCACGTCCTTGCGGAACTTCGTCGTGTCGGTGTATCCGCCGCTGTTCCACAGGTCGGTGCTGTACGTACTGAAGCTCCGGGCGATGGCCTGGCCGCCCTGCTGCTTCGACACGTTCGGCTCGTTCAGCACCTGGATGCCGACGACGGTGTGCGCGGTGTCGACGGCGGCGAGACGGCTCATGAGCCGGCCGAGCACGAACTTCTCCCTGGCGAGCATGTTCGGGTCGGTCTTGTCCAGGAGGGGGTTGCCGTTCAGGGTGAGCGGGGTGCCGTCGGACTTCACCACGACCTGGTAGTCGTTCATCGCGTAGGCCGGAATTCTGGCCGCCATGGACTGACCGGTCGATTCATGGCTGAACCACAGCAGTTCCAGCTTCAGGCCGTACTCCCCGCACCATGCCAGGTACTTGTCGAGGTCGGTCCAGTCGAAGGTGTCCTTCGAGGTCTCGATCTGCGACCACCAGAGCGGGATGTTCACCACGGTGAAACCGTCGTCCCGGATCATCCCGAGCACCGGCTTCAACTGGGCGTCCGTCCAGCCGTACGTGTACTTGTGCTTCTCGTACCGGAACTGGACGCCACTGTGGTAGAAGGGCTTCCCGTCGACCATCAGGGCGATCTTGTCGTACGTGGACCTCGATGTGTCGACGTAGGACACCACGCCGCCGGCCGCGGCGGCCCGCGGGAGGCCGCCGACGAGGTTCAGTGCCATGCTCCCGAGGGCTGCCGCCCCGCTCGTGGCGAGGAATCTGCGGCGCGACCAGGAGCCGGTGTTCGACTTCATAGGGACTACCTCCGTGTCGGGTGGACTTCCGCCGGTTGGTGAACGATCACAATTGAGGGGTCGACGGCGCCGTCAGGAACCTTCGAGTCGGGGGGTGTCGGGCGCAGCGCGATCGAGCCGACAGGCGATGGCGGGGCCCTGGCGATCAGATGTTGACCGAAACCAACGATGGCGCACATAAGACTGGCTGTAACGCTTGCGTGTCAATGGTGTGGACGGGAAGATTTCGGCCGCGGTCCAGAGCGGGTCAGCGTAGGTATGTCGCGGACGTCCTCGCGTAGTGAACGATCACCTGCAGACCTCTTGACCGCTCGGGTGAACGATCACTACGTTGCCCCTGCTGTTGTCGGACACCTCATCCTTCCCGGTACTTCGTGGCATTTCCGTGCGGCCTTCGGGCCGCGCCGCTGCCGCGCTCTCTTCCTCCCGCCGGGCATCGGTCGGTATCACCAGAGATCAAGGGAGATCACGTGTATACGGTCATGCGCAGAACGGGCCGTCGGCCCCGAAGATGGGCCGGCTCTCTGGTCGCCGGCTTCCTTGTCGTCTCGGCCCTTCTCGTGCCCCCGGCCGCCTCCGCCGCCGAAGCCCCGGGCGCGACGCTGATCAACGAGACGTTCGACGCTCAGACAACCCCCGCGAACTTCGGTTTCCCGGTCGGGGCCGCCATCGGCAACGGCGTACTGGAGGTCACGAAGGGCATGGGCAACTACACAACGTCCGTGCGGCCGTTCGCGTCGTCGATCACCCAGGAGAAGACGCTCGACCTGCGGTTCGACTGGAAGACGGCCATCACCAGCACCGGGATGAAGACCGGTCTGGAACTGCGCGACAGCGCCGGACGCCTGGTCTTCGGCATGGCCGCGACCGGCGCGGAGTTCCGTCACGCCGCGACCGGTCCCGACTCGGACTCCACCTCCGCCCCGGACTCGCTCAATCCCACCTGGACCAAGATCAGCTTCGACCGGGCCAAGACGTACATGGTCGATCTGCACATGGACTTCACGCTCGGCAAGATCCAGTACACGGTCACCAGCAAGGAAGCCGCTCCGAAGGTGCTGGTCTCCACCACCAGAAGCATCACGGGGCAGAACCTGGCGAAGCTCGTCGCCTGCAACTACTACGGCACCGGTGTGCAGTCGATCGACGACTTCCGCCTGACCCGCCCCGCGGATCCCGCCTACGGATCCCTCTCCGGCTCGTCCGTCTACGCCTTCGGTGACAGCATCGTCTACGGGCACCAGTACGCGCGCAGCTTCGTGAACTTCGTCGCCGAACGCGAGGGCATGACGCTGACGAAGTACGCACGCAACGGCGCGACCGTGGGTCCGGCGCCCACCGCCAGCGGCGGACAGATTTTGAACCAGGTGAAGTCGGCGAGCTCGCAGGCGCCCGACTTCGTCGTCTTCGACGGTGGCACGAACGACGCGATCGAGATCCACGACCTGCACACCTACGAGGTCGGCACCGTCAGCGGCTCGCAGGACCCCGCCACCCTCGACCCCGGCACCTACGCGGGGGCGCTCGAGACCACCATCCACACGATGCGGCAGAAGTGGCCGACCGCCCAGCTGGTCTACGTGGCCGCCCACAAGATGGGCTCGCGCGACTGGGACACCCAGCTCGCCCTGCGCCAGGTGCAGTTGCAGGCCGCCCAGAAGTGGGGCGTGGCGGTGGCCGACGTCTTCGGGGACGCGACCCTCGACACGCGTGTCGACGCCCAGCGGGTGGCGTACACCTTCGACGGACTCGTGGGCGGCTACCCGGGCAGCGGCGGCAGCGGCACGCATCCGAACATCGCCGGGATCACCGACTTCTACGTCCCCGTGCTCTCGTCGGAACTGTCCCGGCTGTCCGACACGACGACGCTCAAGGCGCGGCACTCGGGCAAGTGTGCCGAGGCGGTCGGCTCCTCGACCGCGGCCGGGGCCGCGATCGAGCAGGCCGGCTGCTCGGGCGGCGACGACCAGCGGTGGCAACTGCACGAAGTCGGCGGGGGCTACTACCAGATCCTCTCCCGGCATTCGGGACTGTGCCTCGACGTGGCCGGCTCCTCCACGGCGAACACGGCCGCGATCGTCCAGCAGACCTGCGACGGCCGCACCAGCCAGCAGTGGCGGCTGAGCGACACCGGCACCGGCTACGTCGAGATCGTCGCCCGTCACTCCGGCAAGTGCCTCGACGTGGATCGGGCCTTCACGACGGACGGGGCCCGGCTGCTGCAGTACGCCTGCTGGAACGAAGAGGCGCATACGAACCAGCACTGGACTGTGCAGGTCTGACATGACGTACGGGTGCCGCCCGGTGTCGGCGGAGGCAAGAGGATAGGGTCCGGCCTGCCATGGCGAACTCGGCAGTAGAGTACCGATGGGCGTGCGGTGCGTGGAGATGCGGCGGGGGGGCGGCACGGTGGAGGCGGACACGGGACCGGAGAGATCGGAGCGGGACGTGAAACGTCCGAAGCCACCCACCAGGAAGCGTCCCACCATCCTCGACGTCGCGGCGCACGCGGGGGTGTCGCATCAGACCGTCTCGCGCTTTCTGCGGGGCAACGGAGGCATGAAGCCGCAGACGCTGGCCCGCATCGAGCAGGCCGTGGCCGAGCTCGACTACCGGCCCAACCTGGTGGCGCGGTCGATGCGCACCCGCAAGTCGAACCGCGTCACCGTGGTACTGCCGGCCATGACGACGTTCGTGCCCTCGCAGATCCTTCGGGGTGCGTCTGCGGAGGCGCAGGCGGCCGGTTATCTGCTGGACATCGTCGGTCTGGAAGGCGACGAACGGGTCAGGGGCGACCGTGTCCGTGCCCTCCTCGACTCCGGTCAGGCAGACGGGGTGCTGAGCTTCACCCCCATCGGCGATCTGGAGAAGCTGGGGCTGGAGCACACTCCCACCGTCGTCATAGGCGAATACGACGACCAGATGCGGTCTCACGGGATCACGGCTGACGGTGAGCCGGCTGCCATGATCATCGATCACCTCGTCTCCCTGGGCCATCGGCGTTTCGTCCATGTCGCCGGCAGCACGGACTGGATGTCCGCACGCAAACGGCGCGAGGTCTATCTGCGGACGGTCGCAGAGCGGGGCCTGGAGAACTACGCCGTCATCGACGGCGACTGGTCGGTGCGGTCCGGATACGATGCGGCCCAGGGCCTGTCGGCGGACTCGGGTGTCACTGCGGTTCTCGCCGCCAACGACGACGTCGCCATGGGCGTCATCCGTGGCTTCCAGGACCGCGGGTGGCGGGTCCCGGAGGACGTGAGCGTCTTCGGCTGGGACAACCAGGAGTTCACCGCGTACTTCAACCCGTCCATCTCCACCGTGGATCTCGATCGCGAGGCGATGGGTCGGCGGGCCATGCAGGCCCTGCTCGCCCGCATCCGCGAAGAGACCGAGCCCGAGCTGCGTCTGGACCTCGACTGCCGCCTCGTGCTGCGCGAGTCGTCCGGACCGGCGAGAAACCACACCCTGTAGCCCGTCGGCCCCACCAACCGGCCGTGCAAGGGGCGTTCGGGCGGACGCAGGCGCCCGAACGCTTCGCCCGCACCGGGCGGAACGCGCTGACCCAGTACGTTCCCCCGTGGCCCGTTCCGCTTCCATACCGGACCGGAACCGGTGAAGTGCACCAAATACCCAAGTGTTACGTAGAGAACTCTTGACCGAGATGTGGTCGGTTACTACGCTCACCGCGTGAACGTTCACTATTGCTGACGCACACAGCCTCAACTCGGCGCGATGCTCGCGGTCAACCCCGCAGATCAGCTCGGCATGTCGACCCAAGGCTCCAGCGTACGTTCACAACAACCCCTGTCAGAGCCGCTGCAGTCGACCCGGGATCCCGATGAGCCGGGCCGGCTGCCGACAACCGGATCGCAGGTAACTTTCGCGGACCGCAAAGCAGCCGAGTTGCGAGTCGGCAGCCACGCGCGGCGAGACGGCCGGCGTCCTGCGTCGACTTTCTGAGACGACGTTTCCCCCGTCTGGGCGCACCGCCCAGTGATGGCAGCAGAGGAGCCCCAACATGAACCACTCGTCCCGTCCGAGCAGACGCTCTCGACTCCGGGCTGTCGGACTGACCTGTTCGGTCTTCGCCCTGGTCCTGTCCGCGGGCTGCGCCGGAGACTCCTCCGGGAGCGGTGGCAAGACCGTCATCCGGTTCAACTGGTGGGGATCGGACTCCCGGCACGAGATGACCAAGCAGATGATCGCGGTGTTCGAGAAGGAGCACCCGAACATCGACGTGCAGCCCGAGTACTCCAACTGGGACGACTACTGGAAGAAGCTGTCGACCAGCGCGGCCGCCGGTGACATGCCCGACGTCCTGCAGCTCACGGACCCGTTCATGTACTCCTACATCGACAACGGGCAGCTGATGGACCTGAAGAAGGTCAAGGACGTGCTGCACACGGACAGGCTGCCCGTGAACTCGATGGCGATGACGACCGTGAAGGACGGTCTCTACGGAGTCCCGGCCGGCGACAGCGGCTTCGGCATCGTCGCGGATCCGGTGGCGTTCAAGCAGGCCGGCGTGCCTCTTCCGGACGACACCAAGTGGTCGTGGGACGACTATGTGAAGACCTCCGCGGCCCTCTCCAAGGGGAAGAAGGGTCTGGTCGGCACTGCGATGCCGCTCTACACCAACGACCTGGGCACGTGGCTGCGGCAGCATGGCGAGGACTACTGGACCAAGGACGGCAGCAAGATCGGTTTCTCTGAGGAGACCGTGGCGGCCTACTGGGAATGGGTCGTCAAGCTGCGTGACAGCGGTGGCACGACCAGCCCGGAGGCCGCGATCGAGCAATTGTCGTCGGGAGCCGGTGTCGAGCAGGGCCTGGTGGCCCAGCACAAGGCTGCCATGAGCGACCTGTCCGTCACCCAGCTCGGCGCGATCGAGGGCGCCGGCGGACGCGAGACCAAGCTGCTCCTCTTCCCCGGCGAGGACGGAGCCACCCAGGTCGGCGCCTACACCAAGCCCGGCATCTTCTACGGCGCCTCCGCGCGGACCGAGCACCCCAAGGAGGCCGCGCAGCTGCTCGACTTCCTGGTCAACTCGCCCGAGGCGGCCAAGATCCAGAAGTTCGACCGCGGTGTTCCCAACAACCCTGACGTGCTCAAGGCGATAACGCCCGAGCTGTCTCCCGTGGAGAAGCGGATCGCCGACTACCTGAACCGGGTCAACGCCCTGAAGCCGACCGCACTGCACATCCCCAACGCGGAGGCCGGCCCCGCCGTCCCGGAAATCTTCCAGCGACTCAACGAGGACGTGCTGTTCGACCGCGTGTCGCCGCAGGAGGCAGCCGAGAAGTTCATCTCCGAGATCAAGTCCCAGCTCTGAGCCGCCACTTGTAGCAGCGCTTCCGGAAGGAATCCCCGCCGTGCCCGATCCGCGCATGAACACCTTTCGCCGTCGACTGCCGGGAGTCGTCTACGGCGGGGACTACAACCCGGAGCAGTGGCCGAAGGAGGTGTGGCAGGAGGACGTCCGGCTCATGCGAGCCGCAGGAGTGCGGCTCGTGAGCCTGGGCATCTTCTCCTGGGCCATGCTGGAGCCGGCCGACGGCCGGTTCGACTTCTCCTGGCTCGACGAGATCATCGACCTGCTGTGGGCGAACGGCATCCATGTCAACCTGGCGACACCGAACGCCGCACCGCCACCGTGGCTCGCCACGGACTTCCCCGAAACGCTGTCGGCCGACCGGCAGGGAGGGCGGCACGGCATCGGTAGCAGAGGACACTTCTGCCCCTCCTCCCCGGTGTACCGGGACCGCAGCCGGCGCATCGCCACCGCGCTGGCCGAGCGGTACGGGAAGCATCCCGCCCTGGCCATGTGGCACATCGGCAACGAGTACCACTCCGACTGCTACTGCGACCTGTGCGACGACCGCTTCCGCACCTGGCTGCGGCAGCGTTACGGCACGCTGGACGAGTTGAACAACCGGTGGGGAACGGCGTTCTGGAGCCAGCGTTACAGCGACTGGTCCCAGGTGCACCTCCCCGGGCCCGTGCGCGGCTCGGTCAACCCCTCCCGCGAGCTGGACTTCTCCCGCTTCACCTCCGACAACTTGCTGGAACTTGTCACGGCCGAGCGTGACCTCCTCCACGCGATCACACCGGACGTACCGGCGACCACCAACTTCTTTCAGTGCCGGCTGACCGACAGCCACCGGTGGGCGAAGGAACTCGACGTCGTCGCCTTCGACTGCTACCCCGACCCCGGAAAGCCCCACTCGATGGCAGTCGCCGCCTTCCAGTACGACCTGATGCGCTCACTGGGCGGCGGCCGGCCCTGGATGCTGATGGAACAGGCGGCCGGCGCGGTCAGCCAGTGGACGACCAACCAGGTCAAACAGCCCGGCCGGATGCGCCTGGGCTCCTACCAGGCCGTCGCGCACGGCTCCGACGCGGTGATGTTCTTCCAGTGGCGGGCCTCCAGCCAGGGACAGGAGAAGTTCCACTCGGCGATGCTCCCGCACGGCGGTGAGAAGACCCGGACCTGGCAGGAGGTCAAGGCACTCGGCAACGAGTTGCGGACCATCGACGAGGTCGCCACGGCCCGTAGCGGCGCACAGGTCGCGATCGTGTGGGACTGGCAGAACTGGTGGGCGGTGGAAGGCTGCGCCCACCCCGACAACACCTTCGACTACCGGGACACCGTCGCCCGGCACCACCGGGCCCTGTGGAACAGCCAGGTCGCCGTCGACGTCGTGAGTCTCGACGACGACCTGTCGTCATACCGGGTCCTGGTCATCCCCAACCAATACCTGATGTCCCGTCAACAGAGCTTCGCATTGCGGCAGTTCGTGGAGATCGGCGGCCAGCTCGTCGTCTCGTACTTCTCCGGGATCGTCGACGAGGACGACCGGATCGTCGAAGGCGGATATCCGGGGGCCCTGCGCGAGATCATCGGCGCGCACGTCCAGGAGTTCTCTCCGTTGCCCGCCGAAGCCAGGGTGCCGGTCCAGGCCGCAGCCGACCAGTCCGCGCTGAACGGCTTCCTCGCCTCCGCCTCCGCGTGGCAGGACGACGTCGACCTCGAGACCGCCCGACCGCTCGCCGTCTACCGCGAGGGCCATCTCGCCGGCAAGGCCGCTGTGGTCGAGCACGAACTCGGCCGGGGCCGTGCCGTGTACGTCGGCACACGTCTGGACGACGACGTCCTTGAGGCCCTGGTACGGCACGTCCTGGACCGCGCCGGGGTACGACCGGTGCACGCCGCACCGCGCGGCGTGGAGGTCACCGAGCGACGTTCGGACACGAACGCGTACCTGTTCCTGCTCAACCACCGGCAGGACAAGGCGACCGTCACTCTCGACCGCTCCGGCACCGACCTCATCACCGGACGCCGCCTTGAGGCCGGGGAGACGCTCATCCTCGACGCGGCGGACGTCGCCGTCGTGCGCAGCCCTCTGGCCCCGTCGCAGCACGCCGAGCCGTCGTCGAGCGACTCCTGAATCCCGCACCCGATCCAAGAACCCGAGGACGATGACTGTGCTCCGCAGACCCCTCAGCCAGGCGGCCAGAAAAGAAGAACGTGCCGCGTGGGTCTTCCTCCTGCCGTGGTTCGTCGGCATGGCCGGCGTCACGCTCGGTCCGATGATCGCCTCGCTGTACTTCTCCATGACGGACTACAACCTGCTGAGTTCTCCGAAGTGGGTGGGGTTCGAGAACTACAGCAAGATGCTCGACGACCCCCGGTTGCGCCAGTCCCTGACCGTGACCTTCACCTACGTCGCCCTCAGCGTGCCGTTGCTGCTGGCGGTCGCCCTCGCCCTGGCGATGGTCCTCAACCGGGGCATCAAGGGACTGGCGTTCTACCGGTCCGTCTACTACCTGCCCTCGCTCCTCGGTGCCTCGGTTGCGGTGGGCATCCTATGGCGACAGGTCTTCGGCACCGAAGGTCTGGTCAACAAGTTCCTCGGTCTGTTCGGCATCCATGGGACCGGCTGGATCTCCAACCCGGACACCGCGCTGTACAGCCTCGTCGTCCTGCACGTGTGGACCTTCGGGTCCTCGATGGTGATCTTCCTGGCGGGCCTGCGGCAGATTCCCGAGCAGTACTACGAAGCCGCCGCTCTGGACGGCGCCGGCCGCTGGACCCAGTTCCGGCACGTCACCGTGCCGCTGCTCACCCCGATCATCTTCTTCAACCTCGTCCTGCAGGTCATCAGCTCCTTCCAGTCCTTCACCCAGGCATTCGTCGTCAGCGGCGGGACGGGAGGCCCCTCGGACTCGACCCTCTTCTACTCCCTGTACCTCTACGACGAGGGCTTCGGCCGACTCCACATGGGCTACGCCTCCGCCATGGCCTGGCTCCTCGTGGTGATCGTCGGCGTCCTGACCGCAATCAACTTCTACTTCAGCAAGAGATGGGTGTTCTACGGTGACGGTAAGTGAGATGACACTCCTGAAGGCCGAAGACACTCCTTCGCCTGCCCCCGCTTCACCTGCCGAGCAACGCCGCAGGCGGGCAGCTCGCATACGTGCCCTCCTGAAGCACGTCGTGCTGATCACCTTCGGACTCGTGATGATCTACCCGCTGCTGTGGATGATCGCCAGCTCGATCAAACCCGACGCCCTGATCTTCCGTGAGCCCTCCCTGCTGCCCACGGATACCGACTTCGGCCACTACGCCGACGGCTGGAACGCGCTGTCACACCCCTTCGGCGTCTATCTGCTGAACTCGGCGATCGTTGTCCTGGGGGCGCTGCTCGGCAACCTGGTCAGCTGCTCCATGGCGGCCTACGCCTTCGCCCGGCTCAAGTTCCGCGGGCGGGCGTTCTTCTTCGGCATGATGATGGTGACCCTGATGGTCCCGATCTACGTTCTCATCATCCCGCAGTACGTGATGTTCTCGAAGATCGAATGGGTCAACACCTTCCTTCCACTGATCGTCCCCAAGTTCCTGGCCACGGACGCCTTCTTCATCTTCCTGATGGTCCAGTTCTTCCGGAGCCTGCCCACCGAGCTGGACGAGGCGGCCAAGATCGACGGAGCCGGCTACTGGCGTATCTACTTCCGTATCCTGCTGCCGATCTCGTTGCCGGCCCTGGCCACCACCGCGATCTTCACCTTCATCTGGACCTGGAACGACTTCCTCAGCCAGTTGATCTACCTGACCAAGCCCGAACTGCAGACGGCGCCCGTGGCCCTGCGCAACTACGTGGACGCCACCAGCGGATCCTCATGGGGCTCGCTGTTCGCGATGTCCGTCGTCACGCTGATCCCGGTCTTCATCGTCTTCCTTGTCGGCCAGCGCTACCTCGTCAAGGGAATCGCCACCACGGGAATGAAGTAGCCGCACGGCGCACGACGCGGGGCGGCTGACCGCCCTCACGTCCTCCGGTCGCGAAGCTTCCCGACGCGCTGCATCGGGCACTCGAACTGACCGCCACGGCGGACCACGCCGCCGTAACCCCCACCGTTTCACCTCCCCCATGGAGAGCCACATGTTCCGCACCGCGGCACGAAGATGGACCAGGCGCATCACCGCCCAACTCATCGCCGCCGGACTCACCGTCGCCGGTCTGGCGTCCCTTGACGGGCAGGAGCCGTCGGCCCCCCTGTCCGTCGAGCCGGCCGCTGTGAGCACCGGTCAGATGGGCGCCACTCCGCCGCCGATGGGTTGGGCGTCCTGGAACAGCTTCTTCAGCAGCATCGACCACAACGTGATCAAGCAGCAGGCCGACGCTCTGGTCTCCTCCGGTATGGCAGCGGCCGGCTACAAGTTGGTCAACCTCGACGACGGCTGGTGGCAAGGCCGGCGCGATGCGAACGGCAACATCGTCGTGGACGAGAACCTGTGGCCCGGCGGCATGGAGGCGGTCGCCGACTACATCCACAGCAAGGGCTTGAAGGCCGGCATCTACACCGACGCGGGCAAGCAGGGCTGCGGCTATTACTTCCCCACCACCCGCTCGGCCGCCCCCAATACCGGTATGGAGGGCCACTACCAGCAGGACCTGGAGACCTTCCAGCGCTGGGGCTTCGACTACGTCAAGATCGACTGGTGCGGCGGCCGCGAGGAGGGCCTGAACCAGGAGACCCAATACAAGCAGATCGCCGCCGCGAACGAGGCCGCCTCCGCCGTCACCGGCCGAAAGCTCGTGCTCTCCTTCTGCGAATGGGGCACGGGCCTGCCGTGGAACTGGGCCACCGGATACGGCGACCTGTGGCGCACCAGCCACGACGTGCTCCTGTTCCGGGAGACGCCGGGCCTGACGAAGATGTACCGCAACTTCGACGAGGCCCTGCAGCCCGCGGCCCATCACACCGGCTACGTCAACGACCCCGACATGCTGATGGTCGGCCTGAACGGCATGACCGCCGCACGCAACCGGCTGCACATGAGTCTGTGGTCAATCGCCGGCGCCCCGCTGCTGGCCGGCAACAACGTGGCCACGATGACCACGGAGACCCGGGACATCCTCACCAACCCCGAGGTCCTGGCCATCAATCAGGACCCGCGCGGGCTGCAGGGTGTGAAGGTCGCTGAGGACACCCGGGGCCTGCAGGTGTACGGCAAGGTGCTCTCCGGCACCGGCAAGCGCGCGGTGATGCTGTTCAACCGCACCGGCTCCGCCGCGAACATCACCGTCCGCTGGGCCGACCTCGGCCTGACCACAGCTTCCGCGACCGTGCGCAACGCCTGGACCCGCACCGACGCCGGATCGTTCGCCACCAGCTACACCACCTCCGTCCCGGCGAACGACGCGGTGCTCCTGACCGTCTCCGGCACCGAGGCCTCCGGCAGCACGTACGAGGACACCACCACCGCCACCACCCCGACGTTCACCGGCGTCACCGCCTCGTCGGCGGGCACGAAACTGGTGGACATCACGTACGCCAACGGCGGCAACACCGCCCGCACGGCCACGATCCAGGTGAACGGTCAGTACCCCTACCGCGTGGCCTTCCCGCCCACCGGCTCGGCCACCACCTACCGCACCGTCTCCGTGCTCGCGCACCTGGCCAAGGGCGCCAACACCGTGAAGTTCGCCGCCATTTCCGGCAGCACCGCTCCCGACATCGGTGCCGTCCGCATCCAGGGCATCCCCGGTACCGAGGGCACAGCCCTCGTCGGCTCCGCATCCGACCGCTGTGTGGACATCGACAAGAACACCTATGTCAATGCCGCCCAGGCGCAGTTGTGGGACTGCTCCGGCGGACGTAACGAGACCTTCGCTCAGACCTCGCGCGGCGAACTCGTGGTCTACGGCAACAAGTGCCTCGACGCCGAGAACACCGGCACCGCCAACGGCACGAAGGTGATCATCTGGGACTGCACAGGCGGCACCAACCAGAAGTGGATCGTCAACTCGAACGGCACGATCACCAACAACCTGTCCGGCCTGTGCCTGGACGCCTCCGGCGCGGCAACCGCCAACGGCACCAAGCTGATCCTTTGGACCTGCACCGGAGGGGCCAACCAGAAGTGGACACGCACCTGAGCCCTCCAGAAGGTCGCTGACCACTCGTACGCGAGGGCCGCACCGCTCGCCGACCAAGGCAGCTCAGCGGTGCGGTCCGCACACACCTGGCACCTGGCATCCCACAGTCACCTCGTACGCGCCGCAGCCTCGGTGCGGAAGGCCACGCCCCCAGGAGGACCGACCCTTGCCCGACATCCTGCGTCTGCCCGACAGACACATCAGACGGATGGCGGCCTTCGCCGTCCTGTTCCTCACGCTCGCCATGCTCTACGGGCCGTTCCCGTCCACCGCGCAGGCCGCCATCCCCGCCACCTCGATCACCGTGGACGGCACCAGCGGCGGCCGGACCTTCGACGGCGTCGGCGCGATCAGCGGCGGCGGCGGCAACACACGCCTGCTGCACGACTACCCCGACACCCAGCGCAACCAGGTCCTCGACTACCTGTTCAAGCCGGGCTACGGCGCGAACCTGCAGATCCTCAAGGTGGAGATGGGCGGTGACACCAACTCCACCGACGGGGCCGAGGCCAGCCACCAGCACACCAAGGGCACCATCAACTGCAACGCCGGCTACGAGTTCTGGCTGATGGAGCAGGCCAAGGCCCGCAATCCCAAAATCAAGGTCCTCGGCATGCCCTGGGGCGCGCCCGGCTGGATCGGAAACGGCAACTTCTACTCCCAGGACATGATCGACTACTACCTGTCCTGGTTGGACTGCGCCAAGCAGCACGGCGTGACGGTCGACTACGTCGGCGGCTGGAACGAGAAGGACTACGACGCCACCTGGTACGTGAACCTGAAGTCGGCCCTTCGAGCGAACGGCTACTCCTCGGTCAAGCTGGTCGGCGGCGACAACTGGGGGGACAACGCATGGAAGATCGCCACCGAGATGAAGAACAACAGCGCCCTGTACGACGCTGTCGACATCGCCGGCGGCCACTACACCTGCGGTGGCATATCCGAGATGACGTCCTGCTTGTCCACCTCCGACGCCCAGACTCTCGGCAAGCCGATCTGGGCCAGTGAGAACGGCTCGCAGGACGCCGAGATCGGTGCTCCGCCGGTGGCCCGCGCCCTCAACCGCGGTTACATCGACGCCAAGACCACCGCTTACATCAACTGGCCGATCGTCGCGTCCATCTACCAGAACCTCGACTTCGAGACCGTCGGCCTGATCAACGCCAACCAGCCCTGGTCCGGCAACTACCGCGTGGGCCGCACCGCCTGGGTGATCGCGCAGACGACCCAGTTCACCTCGCCCGGCTGGAAGTACGTCGACACCGCCACCGGCTACCTGGCGGGCAACCGCGTCAACGGCAGCTACGTCAGCTACGCCGCCCCCGACAAGAGCGCCTGGAGCACCGTCCTGGAGACGACGCAGGCCACCGAGGCGCAGACGGTCAACCTCAAGGTGGCGGGCGGGCTTCCCGGCGGCACCCTGCGGGTGTGGTCCACCGACCTGTCCCAGCCCGGCAGGGACACGCCGAGCATGGTGCGCGGCTCCGACCTGACGGCGACCAACGGAACGTACACGCTCACCGCGCAGCCCGGTCGTGTCTACACGGTGACCACCACCAGCGGGCAGCTCCCCGGCACGGTCACCTCCCCCCAGCGCAGCCGGCTCGCGCTGCCGTACGCCGACACCTTCGCCGGCTACGGCGCCGGACGCGAGGCCAAGTACTTCGCCACCATGAACGGCGCGTTCGAGTCGGCCTCCTGCGCCGGCGGCCGCACCGGCCGGTGCCTGCGCCAGATGGCACAGGTCCAGCCGCTCAAGTGGACCCACGAGAACAGCACCCAGCCCTACACGATCATGGGCGAGCTGGGCTGGGGCAACTACACGGTCAGTTCGGACGTGCTGCTGGAGAAGAGCGGCAGCGCCGCCGAGATCCTCGGCCGGGTCGGCACCCAGGGCCGTAACAACGGCGGCCTGAACGCCTACCACCTGCGCCTGTCCGACACCGGCGCCTGGTCGGTGCTGAAGACGAGCTGGACCACGAACAACACCTGGATCTGGACCACCCTGGCCAGTGGCACCGTGTCCGCCCCCGGAACGAACACCTGGCACAAGCTGTCCCTCGGCTTCCAGGGCTCCACGATCACCGCCAGGATCGACGGCACCACGGTCGGCACGGTCACCGACAACAGCTTCAGCGGCGGTCTGGCCGGCCTCGGCACTGCCGGGTACTACCCCGTTCAGTACTCCAACCTGTCCATCACCCCCGGAACGGTCCCCGACCTCTCCGGCACCTACAAGATCATCAGCGTCAGGAGCGGCAAGGCGCTCGACGCCTCCGGAGGCGGTACCGCCAACGGCACGCCGATCATCCAGTGGGCCGACACCGGCAGCACCAACCAGCAGTGGAGGCTGGCCCGCAACAGCGACGGCTACTACAGCATCACCGGTGTCGCCAGCAACAAGGCACTGGACATCCCCTACGCCACCACGACGCCCAACACCCGGTTCCACCTCTGGACCCCCACCGGCCAACCGAACCAGCAGTGGCAGATCGCCCCGACCGACAACGGCAACTTCACCATCGAGTCACGCTCGAACGCCTACAACGTCGCCATCGACGCGAACTCCACCACCGACGGCGCGGGAATCGTCCAGTGGCCCACAACCGGCGCTACCAACCAGCAGTGGAAGCTGGTGAAGATCAACTGACAGACTGACAGCCCGACTTCGACTACGGGAGGGTGGCGGACCGACACCTGCCGGTCCGTCGCCCTCCCGCCGCGTGCTGCGGCGCCTGCCCGGGCGGGCTTCGCTTCTTGGGCCGAGCCGCACAGCCTGCTGTCACGCACCGGTCTGCGTGGGGGGTGCCTCTACGTCTTTCGTTGCGATGGCAGGTGGGGCAGGCGCCGGTCCAGGTGGCGAGGAGTATCTGCAGATCGTGGACGACCCGGTACCGGGGGGCCAGTTCCTGGCCCACCGCTACCGGATCACCGTCTACGCCCTGAACACCCCGAGCCTGGGCCTGCCGGCCACCAGCACACCGGCCGTGGCCGCGCCGGTTGACTGAGGCTGGCGATCGAGTGCGGCGCCCCCGATGTGCCGAGCTTCAGTGTCACCAGCACCACCGTCGACGATGGAGGCACCTGGCCTGGCGCGCAGTTGTCCGGCATTGTCGGCGTCCCGGCGGCAAGGACATCTCCCCGCACCTGTCGTGGAGCGGCGCCCCCGAGGGAACCCTGGGCTACGCCGTCACCGTCTACGACCGTGAGGCCCCGACCGGCTCCGGATCCTGGCACTGGGCCGTCGCCGACATCCCCGCCACCGTCACCGAACTGCCCGAGGGTGCCGGGGACGACACCGGCTCAGTCCTGCCCGAGGGAGCTTTCCAACTGCCCAACGACGCTCGTCTCGCCTGGTTCGTCGGCGCCGCCCCGCCGCCCGGCCACGGCCCGCACCGCTACTTCGTCGTGGTGCACGCCCTCGACGTGACCCGCGTCGGCGTCCCGGCCGACGGCACCCCTGCCTACCTCGGCTTCACCATCGCGGGCCACATCCTCGCCCGCGCGGTCCTGACCGTCACCGCCGAGACGGCAGCCTGAGGTACCCCGAGGGCAGCTGCGTCCACGGTGACGGAGCCGGGTGGACACCCGGGACGCTGGCCGGAGTTGGTGTGCCTGACGCCGAGCGCTCCGTTCGAGGGAGTGCGTATCTGCCTGGACGTGCCGTACGCCACGTCACCGGGCTACCGGTCCTTCGTGCTCGACCTGCGCTTGCCCGACAGCGGTAGGCACGCCGCCCGCCCGGCGGTGATGTACGCCCACGGCGGCGGATTGTCACAGGGGCCAAGACGATGGGTTCGTGGCGGTTCCTGCTGGACGCGGGTTACTGACCGTGTTGGCGTGATGTGGTCAAGGCGCGGCCGGTTTCGGCGAGCACGCTTCGGCACGGCTACTTCGGTGACGAGCGCCGCGATGAGCGGGCGGCGTGTCCAGCGAACGGTCTCGGCCGGGGCAATGCCGGCGGAGGTGAGACGCAGGGCCTGGATCGGGCGGAGGCAGTCCGGATCCAGGTTGTTGGGCAGGCCGGCGAGGAGGTCCAGCCCGGCAGCCTTGGGATCGAGGAGACGGGTGACGTCGTGCCACACCGTATCGCTCGTTCGCGAAGAGGGCGCTCGGGCGGAGTCTCGCCCCACCTGGTACAGCACAAGGCCGAGGACCAGGGCGACGGCCCCGAGGGACTCGTCGGTCGGCTCGCCCCAGGCGGCAAGCCGCTGCTCCTGGCGGCGCAGAGCGTCGGGGCGCGCCAGGTGATTCGGCACGGAGGCGGCGGGCCGGGCTCGCAGGTATGTGACGGTCCGCTTGGTGTAGACCCCCTCGTCGATGACGGCCTCGAAGCCGGGCGCCTGAAGGCACCCGCCCTTGCCAGTCCGCGGGCGGGACGGAAACCGGAGCCGAGTACGAGGTGACCAGGGCGCGGCCCACCTCGGCCGGTCCACGCGTAGCGTCATCAGCCGCCACCTTGCCCGACCATGCCCACAACGAGTCGGCGGTCCCGTAACAGCTGAACGTCATTTGCGGCGGCCAGGTGTGATGTGGCCGCCGGACCACTGAGACGTACGGCCGGTCTTCTTGGGTTCGGCCGGGGCGCACCTGCCCCGGCCGGAATCCCACACCATCCCAAGGAGCCACCATGTCCTCGACCGAGGCATTGGAGACACCGCGCGAGAAGCGCTCCCTGTCGTTCCGGCTGCGTGCCCACGCCCGCAAGGCCGCGATCCCGGTCATGCTGCTCGGCATCACCGTCAGCGGGGTCGGAGTGTCCGCCTCCGCCCACGCCGCTTCGTCTCCCAGCTGCTCCAGTCTGCCGTCCCAGACCTGCCCGGCGCCGCCCGCGCCGCCCGCGCCGCCCGCGCCGCCCGCGCCGCTCCCGGCGCGCGGCCACCAGCCGGCCGGCATCAGCAGCCAGGACTGGCGGGGCGCGCAGTCAGCGGCCACTTTCTGGAACGAAGAGGGCGTCAGCACCGGCAATCCCAGCCGTCTGGCGGCGCGGGGGGAGAGCGGCTTCCCCGGGCAGGGCTGGCCCGGCAACACAACCCCGAACGCCCGTGGCTGGTACGCGTACGACACGGGCACCAGCCGAGCCCCGGAGCGCTGGGAAGTCTTCTACGGCGGTGTCTTCCAGGACCGTCAGGGCCGGGTGGAGCACCTGGAGTTGCTGCACCACGTTTCGCGGAACAACGCGAGCGGCTCGAACAATGTCTACCGCGAGTACGACGTCAACTCCTGGACGCGCGGGCTCTCGCATCACACCCGGGACGCGCAGCGCCTCGTCCGCAACACCCGTAACGGCCACGTTTATGCGACGTTCGACCACTACGGCTCCTTCCACTACCTGGGCACCTGGTAGGCGGGCGTCATGACCGAGGTCCGTGGGAGCCGTTGCCGCACCAAGAGTGACCTGTTCGCCGAGTGGGCGGAGGCGATGGGCTTCCCGGACTACTTCAGCCACAACTGGGACTCCTTCGAGGACTGCCTGCTCACCGTGGCCGAGTCCGACGGTCCCGTCACGGTCGTCGTCCAGGACGGCGGCCAGCTCCTCGCCGACGAGGACCCCCGACAGCTGGCGACCTTCCTGGCCATCATCGACAGGGCCTGCCAGACGGGCCGTTTCACGCTGAAGGCGGATCAGGAACCGTGAGCACCCCCTTCGCCTCGCCCTCCGGACCGTTCCGGAGGGCGAGGCGAAGCCACGTCCGTTTCCCCCGCGATCGCGGCAGGGGCAAGTGTCTGCGATCGCCCAACGACGAGGGGCCGGGGAACTGCGAACGTTTGACAGGGCCGTGATCGTCGGCCCGCACCTATGCGCAGTCCCCTGGAAGGCCTGGAACATGTCCATCGGCCGCAAGCTGACCCCTCCGGGGGCTCGGATTCCAGGAGGTCATTTACACGCCGACGGGACCCGACGCTCGCCGGGAGCCGCGGGTCTTCGCGCTGCTCGACGAGTGGTTCGCACGATTGGTCCGGCCACAGGACCGATACCGGTTGTCCGTCGGCGACGTCGCACCGGCGTCACACGCTTGCCAGAAATGGATCCGGCAGACCTCCGATGCACGAATCCACCAGAAGGTTGCGCCAAGCCCCTGTCGCGGACATCACGGGTCAATTTAACCGGCCGTTCATCAAACGACCTGCACAATTTGAGCCGAAACGACCGACAGCACGGGGGAGACTTGCATGCCTCTTCGACGTTCCGCGCTGCGCGCGTCACTCGCCGGCCTGCTGGCCTGCCTCAGCGGCTGTGCCGCGCCCGTCGGTGGGACCCGCGTGGAGGGCCCCGCCCCGACCCGCATCCCGTGGAGCGGACCGGTGTACGTCCTGAGCTGGGAATCGGAGCCCAACGAGCGGCCGTACATGATGAATCTGACCGACTACACGACGCTGGACTGGATGCAGTGGCGGAACTGGGGTTCGCCAAGGGCTACCGCGACCGGCTACGTCATGGACTTCTCCTGCGGTGCGCAGTGTCCCGACCAGGCACCGCGAAGCTACCCCGTCAGCATCATCATCAGTGGCCTGGTGAAGCGGCAGTACGCGGCGTACTACAGCCACGCGAGCGTCACCCCCCTCCACCGGCCGGCGCCCTACTGGGCGGAGGACACCAGCAGCGTCCCCCTGCGCGTGCCGAAGCCATGACGATCGTGTCCGACCCACCAGGAGAGTGACCATGCACGACATCCTGCTCGTCGAGGACGACGAGATGATTCGCGAGGCCACCCGGCTCACCCTGGAGGAGCGCGGATACTGCGTCCGAGCGGCGGCCGACGGCGTGAGCGGGCTCGCCCTGTTCCGGGAGCACAGGCCGGACGTGGCGGTGCTGGACATCATGCTGCCAGGGCTGAACGGGGTGAGCCTGGCCGGTCGGATCCGTGAGGAGTCCGGGGTGCCGGTGCTGCTGATCTCGGCGCGCAACGACCCGGTGGACGTGGTGATGGGCCTGGAGGCCGGCGCCGACGACTACGTGACCAAGCCGTTCGAAGGACCGGTGCTGGTCGCCCGGGTCCGGTCGCTGCTGCGTCGCGTCGCACCCGCCGTGCCGACTCCGCGGGCACCGCGTGTCACCCCCCTGGTCTTCGGTGACCTGTCCTTCTGTCCGGTGACGCTGGACGTACGACGCAGCGGGCGCACCCTCGCCCTGACGACGACCGAGTTGAAGCTGCTGCGCGAGTTCACCGCCTCGCCCGGCACGGTGTTCACCCGGGACCTGCTCCTGGAGCAGGTCTGGGACTACGCGTGGTCCGGTGACACCCGGGTGGTGGACGTGCATGTGCAGCGGCTGCGCGCCAAGATCGGCCGGGAGCGGATCGAGACCGTGCGCGGTTTCGGCTACCGGCTGCGCGCGTGAGGCGGGGCGTCGCGGCGACCGTCGGCAGGAAGGTCACCCTCACGGTGGCCGTCGCGGCCCTGTCCGTGTCGACCGTGATCGGTGTGCTGGTCCACCGCCTCACCGCGTCCGAGCAGTTGACCGTTGCCCGGTCCCAACTGGACCAGCAGCTGATGAGCGCCGTGTACGACTACGCGGCAGCCCGCAAGTCCCCCGCGCGGATCAACCCGCCGGGCCTGCCCGGCCCCGTGTCACGAGCCGTGCGGGCGGGTACCCGGGTCACCTACCTCCAGGACGGCCCGCATCCGGTGCTGTGGGCCGCGGCCCAGGTCGCGGACGGCCAGGTGCTGGCTCTGTCGCGGTCCTACGCCCCGCAGGCCCGGGCGCTGGTCAGCCTGGACCGCACACTGGCCGGGGTAGGGGCGGCCGCGACCGTCCTGGTGTCCGCGGCGGGACTCCTGCTCGGCGTGCGCACGGGCCGCCGGGCCATGGCCGCCGCCCGCACCGCGGAACGCATCGCGGACGGCGACCTCGACGCCCGGGTCCGGCCCGGTGGCCGGGACGAGATCGCCCGGCTGTCCGCGGCCGTCGACACCATGGCCGACGTGCTCGGCGCCCGGCTGGAAGCCGAACGGCGGGTGACCGCCGACATCGCGCACGAGCTGCGCACTCCGGTCGCGGGCATGTCGACCGCGGTCGGGCTGCTGCCGCCGGGGCCCGCCACGGACCTGATCACCCGCTCGGTACGGAACCTGCGCGCCCTGGTCGAGGACGTCCTCGAAGTCGCTCGGCTGGACGCTCAGGTCGTCGTCCCGGAGACGGAGAGGCGGCAGGTGAGCGCGATGGCTCGGCGGGCCGTCGCCGGACTCGATGAGGTCGAGGTCCATGTGGTGGCCGACGCCGTCGTGACGACCGACCCGCGCCGCGTCGAGCGGATTCTCGCCAACCTCGCCTCCAACGCACTCCGGCACGGCACCCTGCCGGTCACAGTGGAGGTGGACGGCCCGCTCGTGCACGTCCGTGACAGCGGCCCGGGTTTCCCACTCGACCTCCTCGCGGTCCTGCACACCTCCGGCCCTCAGCGGTTCCGCACCACGGTGGCGGGGGCCGGCACCGGCCTGGGCCTGACGATCGCGGTGGGCCAGGCACGCGTCCTGGGCGCCCACTTGGCCTTCCGTAATCCTCCGGGGGGCGGGGCGGAAGCCGTGCTCCGGCTGCCGGACCGGCTGCCCGACGTGGCCACGGGGTCCTGCGGGCGCAGAGTTCCCTCGTGACGCGGCCCGCAGGCTGTCTCTTGTGAATGGTGGAACCGAATCGGCGGGGTCGCCGGGCGTGTGACCGCGTCGGCCGCGCTGCTGCCGGCCTGGTAGGACGCTGCAGGGCACCTCCGTGCGGCCTGCTCTGAACACCCTTGGCAAGGGCGTCGGTTCAGCGGCGAATGGGGCACCCGCAGCGAGCGACTTGGCCTATTGGTGCGTGGGCGGGAGCGGGCAGCGTTTGTCGATGGTTTCCGGCAGTACTTAGCGATCATGCAGGTCGGAAGTGTTGATGAGGAGTTGACGATACCGGCGCGATCGGTGGTGGAAGCGGGTGGCGGAGCCTGTGGTGTGGGGGGCTTGCGAAGCCAAATGGCTCGCGGATCAACCGTTTGGTTCGTAGCCTGATCTCCGTGATCACCCTTGGGCTTTGTGACAGGGCGGGGCGGCGTGTGGTCCTGCATGAGGTGAATGACGAGAACTGGCGTGCTGTCGCGGACGTCGCTCCGCTGGACGACCAGCGCCGGTACGTGCCCGCGTTGGCGGCTCGCTACCTGCTTTTGTCACTGCGGGAGGGTATCTGGCACTCGATGGCGGTCTGCGCCGATGACATGGTGGTGGGTCACATCATGTGGGGTCGTGATGAAGACGGCTCGTACTGGCTCGGGGGTATGGTGATCGATGGCGCCGAGCAGGGCCAGGGGGTCGGGCGGGCGGCGGTGCGGACCCTCATGAAGTGGCTGGCCCAACGTGAGGGCTGCCAGGAGCTTCGTCTGTCGTATCACCCGGACAACGCTGTGGCCGCGGCTCTGTACGCCTCGGTGGGCTTCCAGCCGACGGCGGTTTCTTCCGGTGACGAGGTCGTTGCCAGTCTGTCTTTGCTCGACGGCCATCCCGAAGCCCCGAACTCGCCGTCGCCGTGACGGGATGACAATGATGGTGGGCTGGGTCGGTTCGTGGATGAGTCCCGGGCTTGGGCGGCCCGGCTGCCGGCGAGCCGGTAAAACCCCGTGCCCGTCGGGATTTTGTTCTCGCCGAAGGTGAGCCGGGCGACGATGGCCGCGCAGAGCCGCGGATCCGTGGACGTCTTGGTCCCCCCGCCGAACGACTCGTTTGGAGGCGATGGCGACGCTGTTCTTCTTCTCACGGTCGGTCAGGACCTGGAACAGGAGCTCAGCGCCTCTGCGGTCCAGCTCCATGTAATCCGACTCGTCTGTGCACAGAGATCAACGCGGCTGTAGTGGGCGATGGTCTTGGTGAGGATCTTCTCGTCTGCGGCTTCGACCGGCTCGTTGATCAGTTGGGTGGCGCGTGTGTAGCGGACTCGGAAGCCTCTTCCGGCTCGGGCGAGCCGGTGCTCGAGCCCTTCAACAGCGGCCCGTCGATGCCTGCAGACCCGGTGAGTGACACCACGCCCCAGATCATCAACAGCAGGAGGGGGAAGTCATGCCAGGCCCGAAGGGTTTTCCAGAGCCTGCCGGCGCCCGGCATCACGCAGAAGGCGAGCAGCGCGATGGACGCCAGGGTGAAGGGGAGCGGGCGGGCCCGCTTGTTCCGGGTCGCGAACCGGTCGGCGACGGTCGGGGAGTACAGCCGGTCCGAGCAGTAGATGGTGGCCGGCAGGGTCAGGAACTCGGCCCGGTGCGGCAGGGTGGGCTTGCGGAAGTTGTGCGTCACGGCGGCCGCTTTTCAGGCGAAGTGGCGGATTCGGGCGGCGGTCGCGGGGGCGTACGGCAGCCAGTTGTGGACGGTGCCCGTGGTGACGAACTCGGCGACAGCGGTGGCGAATTCGCGGCCCAGGGCGCGCTCGGCGTCTTCGGCCCGGGTGAGGGCGGGGATGTGGGGGTAGGCGTCGAAGGTGTTGAAGAGGAAGGGCAGTTCGGCGCAGTGCGTGGCACCGAGGGCGTACGGGTCCTCGGCGGGGGCGTAGTCGAACTCGTAGACGTACGTGGTGTTCCCGCCGGCTGCATGGTGGTCGGCCACGTCCAGCGAACCGTCGCGGAAGAGCCCGTCGGTCAGTATCGCGGTGAAGATCTGCGCCGGCGTCGCCCGCTCGCCGAGGCGGGCGGTGTGCTGCTGGTAGATGTCCTGGGCGGCCTGCCGGCCGCTCTGGGCGGTGAGCAGGTCCAGGGCGCTGGTGGTGGTGAGGTTCTGGATGCGGGGGTCGAAGGCGGTGAAGGCCGTCGCCTCGTCGCGGGTGGTGCCGATCAGCAGCGGCTTGCCCTCCAGGGCGCCGTCCGCGAGTGCCTGTTGCCGGGTGCGGGGCATGCCGGGGGCGCCGAGGACCGGGTACATCGGCGGGGCGGCGTTGCCCGGGGCCGCGAGCTGGCCGGAGAGCCGGCCGTAGGCGTCCAGCAGCTGCTCGGCCGGCAGGGTGCGCAGGGCCTTCGCGGTGTCCGTGCCGGCCGGGATGCCCAGCAGGCGCAGGTAGGCGTCGGCGTGCTCGGCGGCCTGGCGGGGATCCTGAGGGTTCAGGCCGAAGGGGCCGCTCTGCAGCAGTACGCGGGTGATGGATGCGTTCGTGGCGGGGTCGAGGGCGAGCATCAGGGAGGAGTAGGCCCCGGCGGACTGCCCGCCGACGGTGACGGTGCGCGGATCGCCGCCGAAGGAGGCGATGTTGTCCTGCACCCAGCGCAGCACGGCCGCCTGGTCCTGGGGGCCGAGGTTGGCGGCGCCGATTTCCGGCAGGTAGAGGTAACCCAGCGGTCCGACACGGTAGTTGGCGGTGACCACCACGATGTCGCCCAGGGCGGCCAGGCGGGCGCCGTCGTACCAGTCCCAGCCGCCGGAGCCGCTGGTGAACCCGCCCCCGTGCCACCACACCAGGACCGGACGGGGCGCGCCGTCCCCCAGGGCCCGGCGCGGGGTGAAGACGTTGACCGTCAGGCTGCCGTCCTCGTTCCAGTCCGGCACGCGCGGCCCCTGCACCTTCTCCAGCCGGGAGGCCGCCTGCGGCACGGACGGCCCGGCCTGTGCCGCATCCCGCACCTGCGTCCAGCCCGGGTGCGGCTGCGGCGGCGCGAACCGCATCTCGCCCACCGGCGAGGCGGCGTAGGGGAGGCCCCGGAAGGAGACCGCCCCACCCTCCACGACACCCCTGACCTTGCCCCGCTCGGTGTCCACGACCATGCGCTCGATACCGGTACCGGTCATCGTGCTCACCTGCTCTCTCGTCTCGGTTGCTCTGAGACGTTTCTAGGACGGAGCGAAAATCTGAGCCAGAAATACCACTACGAATCAAGGAAGCAGGACATAAAATCTTGAACTGTGGAGAAAGTGCGCCAGCAGTTGAATGAGACGGACAGCCGGATCGCCGCTGCGATGCTGGCCGCCCCGCGCGCCTCATGGCGGACGGTCGGCCGTGCCCTGGGCATCTCGGAGCGCACCGTCGTGCGACGATCAGCGCCGCTGTTCGGTGACGGGACCCTGCGCGCCACCGCCGTGCGCAACCCCGTGCACTTCCCCGATCTGATCCCGCTGGCCCTGCGCATCCGCTGCAAGCCCAACCGGATCAGCGCCATCGCCGCCACCCTCGCCCGCCGCCCCGACACCATCTGGGTGGACGTCCTCGGCGGCGGAGACGAAATCTGCACCATCCTCTTCCTGGACGGCCCGGACGCACGCAACAACCTGCTGCTGCGCGACCTCCCTGCCACCCCCGCGGTCCAGTCCTGGACCTCCCACGTCCTGCTGCGGGTCTTCCCCGCCGCCTTCGACTGGAGCGGCGGCCTGCTGACGGAGGCCGAACTGGCCGGCCTGCGGCCGGACCTGCCCGCGGCGCCCGCGCGCCCCGCCCTCCAGCCCCTGGACCACCAGCTGATCACCGCTCTGATCGAGGACGGACGAGCCTCCTACACCGACCTCGCCCACCGCGCCGACACCACCGCCCTCACCGCCCGCCGCCGCCTCGAGGCCCTGGTCGGCGGTCAGGTCCTCAGACTCGCCACCGAGGTCGACCTCGCCCGGCTGGGCATCCGCACCGAAGCCCTCCTGTGGATCACCGTCGCGCCCGGCGGCCTGGAGAAGACAGGACGGCAGCTCAGCCGCCATCCCCAGGTCCGCTTCGCGTCCGCCACCACCGGCACCGCCAACCTCCTCGTGGCCGTCGCCGCCGCTGACCTGGACGCGCTCTACCACTTCCTGAGCGACACCATCGGCGCCCTCGAACACATCACCACCATCGACGTCACCCCCGTCCTGACCGGCGTCAAGAGAACCGGCCTGGTCCGCCCGGGCAGCCTCTGAGCCAAACACACGCGCTCTCCAGCCTCACTGCCCCCACCAACGACGCGCGAGCGACCAGCTCCTGCAGCGACCAGGCGGGCGAGGGCGAGGGCACGCTCAACGCCTTCCACTTCTGGAACCTTCTGCAGCACGAGACCCGCGGAAAGCCACGCGGGCAGCCTGCGCAACCGCTGCGCAGAGCGCCTGTGTCCAGCGCGCAGCGCCATCACACCCGACGCACCCCGCTGCGCAACGGCCTACGTCGCTACGCAGTCTGCGCAACCGCGGGGCGGTGGCTGACCTCGTGAGATGCGCAATGACCAACCCGATCGCGCAGCCTTTCGGACGTGACGGCTGCGCAGGTCTGTGACCTGCATGGTCTGGCCTGTGGTCGGGGGTGGTGAACATCGTGGTCGGGGGAGGGGATCAACGCACACAGGCAAGGCCGGGCGGCGTCCGCCGAACTGAAGACCGTGCGCAGCATCCCGGTCGCCCAGGAGCGCGCCCGCAAGTGAATGGGTGGCTTCACGGACGAGAACTGGCCCCACTCTCGCGCTTGGGTTCTATAGGTCGTTGCAACACCCGTCCTGAGGGATGTTGCAACGACCTATAGAACCCAAGGAGGCACGCGTGCTTCGGTGTGTGGGTCCCCTGGGCCGTACGGATCCATGGGGCAAGGGATAGTGAGTCTTGGTTTCAGGAGCGGTGGTCTCTGGGCATGCACGCCCCTCGCTCCCGCGTCAAGCACCGGCGTGCAGTTGGCGCAGGAGCCCTATCGTCGGTGCCCGGACAACCGGTCATGATGAGAAAGCGATGGTCCAGGTGTGAGGTTGCTGTTCGTTCCCGGTCCCGATGGGGACGCCGCTGGTGCGGGTGTTGGGGGTGACGACGGTGATGGCTTCGAGGCCACCTGCGAGATTCTGGTCCGTCTCACCTCCGAGTACGACGAGCGACGGCGCGGGTCCGAGGCCGGCAGCCTGGACGAGTTCACGGTCGAGCAGGCGCTGGAGTACCGGCATCGTGGCACGGCGGACGGGCGGCTCGCGCTGTGGCGCGAGGAGCATGTGCGGGCGCTGCTCCTGGAGTGGCTGCCGCGGAACGTGACCGTCCTGCCGGAGGAGATCGAGGAACACGACGCGCCCGGTGCCGTCGCCACGCTGGTGGAGTTCCTTGCCGCTTCCGGCCTGCTCGACGTCCGCTCGGACGACCCCGCCCGGCTGCGGGGAGTGGCGGAGTCACTGCGCCAGGCCCACGCGGAGGCCATGGAGGATCCCCGCTTCATGAGGTCCGCCAAGTTCTGGATGCTGACCGCGGCCCGCAGCGGTGTCGACGTGCGTGACGAGCGGGCCCTGGACCGGTTCATCGCTGATGTCCGCGCGGGGCGGGTCGAGTACGACGAGGCGGCGCTGGCCAAGGTGATGGGCAATCAGTTCCTCGGTGGGTTCCTGGGTGCGGGGCCCGATGGCCA
This sequence comes from Streptomyces sp. RG80, assembly GCF_040446465.1. NCBI lineage: Bacteria > Bacillati > Actinomycetota > Actinomycetes > Kitasatosporales > Streptomycetaceae > Streptomyces > Streptomyces sp. RG80. The sequence goes on from NZ_JBEAAJ010000016.1 coordinate 189,388, forward strand.
CAGTCTGCTGGAGGAGCGGACGCTGCCGCTGCCGGTCGTTGATCTCGGCGACGAGGAGGCCCTGCGCGAGGCGGCTGCCAGCGTGGACATCCTCGGGCAACTGGCCGAGGTGGCCAGGTGGCTCGGCAAAGATGGCCGGCCGCTCACCAAGACCGGCCGGCTGAAGACCGCCGACGCCCTCGAACTCGCCTGCCATCTGGGCATCGACCGCGGCTTGGGCGCGGTTGCGGGGCCGCTGAAGCATCTGGCCGGCGACGGCTTCGACCACATCCGCCGCGCCGATCAACTCCCCTACCTGCGGCTCCTGGTGGAGTGGGCGCGCGAAGCCCGCCTGGTGCGGGCGTACCGCGGCCGTCTGGTCGCGGTCGCCGGCGCCCGTACCGTACGCGAGGACCCGCTCGCACTCGCCGCCCGCGCGCTCACCGCCCTTCCCGCCCTGCGCGATCCGCTGCTCATCGGTCCGGTGTGGGACGTCCCCTCCCGGCTCTATCCGCGCTTCGACCTGCTGCTCACCGACCTGTTGGCCGCGCTGTACGGCATGCCCGCCGGCACGCCCTGGCCGATGCTGTGGCATACGGTGCGGGCGGGGCACCTGGACGACGACCGGTGGCCGGGCGAGGGAGAGGACACATACTCCCCGGCGGAACTTCGCGTGGTCCTCGACCTGCTCGTACGCACCGGGGTGATCGCCTTCGAACGCGGGCCGGTCGACGCCTCGGTCCTCGATGGCCTGCGATCCCTGGCCGCAGAGGACGGGAGCACCGGGCCGGCCGCACATCTCCGCGCACTCCTGCGCTCGTGCGAGGGCGACGACGTCGAGCTCCTCCGGCTTACCCCGCTCGGCACATACGCGGTCCGCGAGCTGCTCACCTTGCTGGGCCGCTTTGCCCCGGCTCTCGGAGACCTGCGCACGGCCGACGCCACCACCCTCCTCGCCGCTCTCTTCGACGAGTACGACGACCAGCACACCCGTACCGAACTGGCTGGCTGGATCGAGGCGGCCGGCGGCTGGGACACCGCCCGCCCCGTCCTCGCGGACGCGCTGAAGCGGGTGCGCCTGCACGCCCGCCGCAACGGCCTGCTGCGGATGCTGGTGGCCGAACTGCCCGACGGATACGGCCCGGACCTGCTCCGCCACCTGCGTACCGACCCCGAACTCGCTCCCAGCGCCCTGTTCGTCGGCCAGGAACAGGCGGCCGAGGCGACGCTGCGCGCGGACAAGGCGACCGAGCACGGCCCGGACGGCATGGAAGACATGGACGACCGCGAGTACGCCCTGGCCGCCACCGAGAGCCTGCTGCTCATGCGAGAACTCGACGGCGAGACTGGGCTGTTGGATGCCGTCGGCCACACCAGAGCCGACGCCGAAACCCTCACCACGATGCTCCGCGTCGCCCAGACCTCAGGCCACCCGGATATCTCCGGCCTCGAACGCCTGGCGGCCGTCGACGTGGCAGCCCTGCGCGCCCGCTCCTCCCACCTGGGCCGACTGCGCGCGGATGCCGCACGCAAGCGGAAGAGCGGCAGCGCCAGGAAGAAGGGTAACCGGAGGAAGCGCCGCTGATACGAACTGGTGCCGCCGCTGCTCTCTCGAGCGGCCCGGCCGATGGGATGTGCTGGACAGGCGCGTTCGGCGACGCTATGCGGGTGGGGAACTCAGTTCTCGTACGCGTCCGGGTCGAAGCTGTCGTACGGATCTTCCTGTACGGATCCTGCTTCGTCGTACTCCTTCTCGTACGGGGTCTCGGCCGCGGCCCGGCGTCCCATGGCATCGGACCAGTCGCGGGCCCAGGTGCGCAGGTCGGCGATGGTCTGTTCGTCGAGTCCGTACGCGGCGAACTCGGTGTCGTCGATCCAGTCGGCGCCGACCAGGCGCGCCTGGAGTTCGGCGGTGCCGAAGAGGGTGTCGGGGCGGGCGTGGCGGCGGCCGAATTCTTCCAGGTCGGCGGTGGTCCAGCGTTGGGAGGCGGCGTAGACGTCGATGAGGTCGCGGGCGGCGCCGCGTTCGGCGATGGCGCGGACCTTGGTGCCGATGACGTCCTGCTCGGACAGGACGGGACCGTAGGAGGTCGGGACGGTGGGGTGTCAGAAGACCTCCTTGAGGATGTCGACCTCGCACTCCTGACCGCTGTCGGGATCGGTGACCAGGAAACGGGCGGAGAGCGGGGAGACCTCGATGGTCTCGGCCCGCCATCCGAGCCGGACCAGACCGCCGACCAGGTCGTGGGCGATGTCGGCCATGGGGGCGGGGTTCTGGGTGGCGACGTCCAGGTCCTGGCTGGGGCGGTCGACGAGCTGGTGAGCCTGGACGGCGTAGCCACCGGTCAGCACCAGCGGGTAGGGCGAACCGAGGGCGAGGACGTCTTCGAGGAGCCGGGCGTGCAATTCCGGCATCGGTGTTTTCTTCACGCGGCGGTGGTCCGGCCGGCTTCACGCAGTTCGGGGAAGGCGCCCTCCCAGGCGTCGCGGACGGCGGTGCCGATCAGGGTGCGCAGCGTCGGCCATAGTTCGATGAGCAGGTCGGCGTCGAGGAAGCGGCACAGGTCCTCGCGCATGCCCTCGGACAGCACCGTGCGGTACAGGCTCATCCGCAGCCGCGGCCGGTCCAGGTCGAAGGAGCGCAGCCCGGACCAGGCCACCGTCAGCGGCAGCTCGACCACACCGTGCACCGGCCCGCGCAGTTCGTCCAGGGAGCCGGGCAGCCGCCGGACGAACTTGATCCGGTACGGGTTGGTGACGCCCGGGGCGAGTGCGGCGGCTTCGGAGAGCGACATGGGGTCGATTGTCCCTGATGGAGTCCGTTGGCGGGAACGCTCGGACGTTCAGGTCCGGCTTGCTCGGAATCTGGTGCAGCGGGCACAGGCTTCCGTGGCCCTCTGCGCCAACGCGCGGTACGACTGGCAGTGCACCTCCAGCATGGCTCCGGAGTGAGGCGGGGGAGGGCCGGAGTGGCGATCGGTCCGCCCGCCGTGACGCTCGTGGCCCCTGTGAGCCCGTCGGCGAGGCGGAAAAACCATGGTTGACCTGCTGTTTTCCCTGCTCCCGTCCAGGCCGACACCTTCTCGATGACGTGCACGATGTCGAGGACGATATGGATCGTGACCGCGCGGCGGTCGGCCTCCTTCTGGATCAGCTCCAGCTGGTGGGCGGCGCCGTCGACCAGTACCACCCAGCACCGGCGGTGCTGCGGGTCACGGGCTTGGGCCTCGTCGAACGCGGCGGCAATCACCTGGTCCGCATGGTGTCCGACGGAAGCGGTGAGCGACTTCGCGCGGGCTTTTGGCCCCTTTCTCGGGATGCGGCCCGTGGCGCGGCCGCCGGGCGGGGCGATGTTGTCATGCGGCCGGCGCGGCGCCGGGTCTGCGTCGTGCACCACCGCCAGGGTCGCCATCCGCTTGCGGCCCGTCTTCTCACCGGCGGACAGGCGGGTGCGGAAGGTGCGGGTCGCACGCTCGGCGGCCTTGCGCGTCGCCTCCCGCAGATGGCCGGGCAGCATCACGATCCCTTTGCCGTCGACGCTGAGCACCAGCAGCGTCGTGTGGGCTGCCGGAGCAGGGGTGCGGGCGGCATAGAAGGCGGCGATGTCCACCGCGGCCGCCCGCACCAGCTGTTCGGCCTGGCGTTTGCCCAGTGGAGGTGTCCCGCAGTGGCGTTCGACCGCCTCAACCGCCTGGTCGTAGGAGCCGCGGGCGGCTTCCAGCACCGCCAGGCGGCGCGGGCCCAGGCTGTGACGCACGCCCGGGAGCCCCAACACCACGTCGGCCGGGTAGTAGTTGGGCCGGTTCGGGGCGCGCAGTGCGCACCGGGTTACGGTCACCGTCCCGACCACGGTGGCCAGTTGACGGCGGTGGTGCTTCTCCAGGCGGGTGCGGCCGGCGGCGAGTGCGGCCCGGCCGCCGGCCTCCAGGGCTGTCAGGTGTGCTTCTTCCCGGCGGGCACGCAGGTCCAGGTGGCCCTGCAGGAGCAGACGCGCCAGTTCCCTCGCCCCGTTCTCCGCATCCTGCTCCACCTGGTCGTGAGGCAGGAGCAGTGCATCGGGACGGGAGAGGGAATCGATGAGACAAGTGAGGAAAGAAGTGGCTCGGTCAAAGGGGTCAGCCACCGCGGAGGCCGCATACGCTCCAGTCATCGGGCTCTCGCCTTTTTCGGCTCTCGTTTTGGTTGGCACCAACGACGCTGGGGACGAGAGCCCGACCCCACACCGGCGCGGCCGCGCACGGCGGAGCTTTCCGCCTGCACCGGCGCATCCCCGTCCGCCGCCAGCAACTGGCCCGGCGTGAACAGTCCCGGCCCCTCCTCCGTCAGCCAGCCCCGCTCGACCAGCCGTTTCAGCTTCGACCGGAAGCCTTCCACCTTGCTCTTGTCCGTCGACAAGCCCAGCGCGGCACACAGGTGATGCGCCCGCATCGGATGCACCGCGTCCTGGAGAACCTCGACGATGTCCCGGTACGCATCCGGCAGCACGTCCATCCCCAGTCCGGGCGTCCACTGCGGCACCAGCCGCACCTCGACCGGCGATCCCGCCGGGGACGGATGCGCCTCAAGCCCTGCAACCTCGGCGTCCGTTTCCGCCCCGGCAATAGTGACCGTCTCGTCGCCGGACAGGATCTCGGTCATCGTCTCCCGCGTGATCTCCAGCCGGGACAGAACCTCTTCCCGCTCGGCGAGACGAGCGGTCAACTCCTCGATCCGGACCCGAAGTTCGGCAATCTCCTCCCGCGCGCAGTCGGAGATCGGCAAGGGCTACGAGTACGCCAAGGACCAGGTGGTGGCGATCTCGGATGAGGAGTTGCGGGAGCTGCCGTTGCCGACGGCGAAGGCGATCGAGATCCAGGCGCTCGTGCCGCCGGAGTCGATCGATCCGATCCGTATCGCGGAGGGCTACTACCTGGTGCCGGACGGGCAGGTGGCGGCGAAGCATGGACGCGGCCGGCCTGCAGCGTGGCCGTCTCACCCACCTCGCTCTGAGGGCTGAAACCTGGTCGGTGCTTAGCGGGCGGCCGAGCAGCTCGGCCTCGACGATGCCCGCGAGGATCGCCTGGTCGCTGAGAGCGCCGTCGACCGGATCTGCGCGAAATTCGGTGCCCGCGTCATCGGTCCGGCCGCGGTCTGCCGCCGCGCTTCATGACCGGGCCCGTGTACGGAGGCGAGTCGTGATCCTCAACCCGCCCGGGCTGGGGTCCGGTGGGGCGCGCCTGCTGCCGCACTGGCCCTGCCTGAAGGCCGTCGGCACCGCCCTCACCCACCGGGCCATCGCGCCCGGGAGGGGCCGCGCCGATCGCACCCGTCCCCACTCCGACGTTCCGCTGTATCTCGTGCTCACGTGGGACATCGGCCGCACCACCAGCGGACACGGCCTGCGCTTGCGCTGGGACGACGAGACCGGCTGGGCCTACGCCCGCCACGGAGCCACCACCGCCCTCACCACCATGCTGCGCCCGATCACCGTCCTGCACCGCGTCTTCGCCGACCCCGAGGACATCGCGGAGACGGCCGGCCACCTGATCTGTGAGGGCCGTCTGCCTACTGGCGAGTACGGCACGGAATGGGACGGGGCTGCCGAGACGCGGGCCACGATCGACGCTTTCCGCGCCGTCATGGAGCAAGGCGGTCTGTGGACCGGAGCCGGCTGAGCGATCCGCCCTACTGGCCGGTCCCCACCACGCCCCTCTTGAGCGGAGTTCCGGGCCGGCACCGCGATCGACGCGGGCCTCTACCGTCACCCCGTCCGGTTCCTGCGGTTGCGCGACGACCTTGCGCCGGGCCAGGCACTGCCCTTCACCGCCTGATGGGCGGGGGCCGAGTGGCTCGGATGCCAGTGCCGCCGTGACCGGAGGGAGACCCGGGAAGTCAGCGCGTGCGGGCTGTGTCCTCCGAAAGCCGGTCGGTGCCTTCCTGTTCGCTGGGGGGAGCAGGAGGCGGGGCGGTGGTTTTTCGGGGGATGAGGTGGGTGGGCAGGACGATGTGCCGGCCGCGGTCGCTGTCGGGGTCGTTGATGAGTTCCAGGGCTAGTTCGGCGGCGGCGCGGCCCAGGTCGGAGGGGGACTGGGCGACGGTGGACAGGTCGAGCCATTCGGCCATCAGCTGGTCGTCGAAGCCGAGGACGGAGATGCGCTGGGGGACCTCTATCTGGACGGTGCGCAGGGTGGAGATGACGGAGGCGGCGAGTTCGTCCTGTTCGGCGAAGATCGCTGTGGGTGGTTCGCGCAGGCTGAGCAGGTTGCCGACGGCCTGGGTGGTGCCGCGTTTGTCGCGGGGCGGGGTGGTGACGACGAGGTCGTCGTCCAGAGGTATGCCTGCCTCGGTGAGTGCCTGCTGGTAGCCGACGAGGCGCTCGCGTGAGCTGAAGCTGAAGCCGCGGGCGTTGACGTTGTGGGCGAAGGCGATGCGGCGGTGGCCGAGGTTGATCAGGTGGCGGGTGGCCTTGCGGGCGGCGGCGACGTCGTCGACGTAGACGCTGGGGCGGCCTTCGACGTGCTGGCTGATGTAGATGACGGGCATGCTCAGGTCGTCGAGGCGGGCGGTCTCCTCCTTGGTGAGGTCGAAGCAGAACACCAGGAGGGCGTCGGCGTTGCGCCGGGCGGGCAGGCGGTCGAAGAACTCGGCTCGCTCGGCCAGGTCGGGGACGACGTAGACGGTCATCTCCATGCCCGCCTCCCGCAGGAGCGGGCCCAGGCTGGACAGTGCCGCTCCCATGAACCAGGAGTCGAGCGTGGGCACGAGCACCGCCATCACGCCGGTGCGGCCGGTGACCAGGCTGGATGCCTGACGGGAGACCGCGAAGTTCAGCTCGCGTGCGGCCTGCTCGACCCGGGCCCGGACGTCGGGTGAGACCGAGGTCAGGCCGCGCATGGTGCGCGAGACGGTCGACGGGGAGACTCCCGCCCGTTCGGCGACGTCGGCCAGGGTCGGGTGCCGCTGAGCTGGTGACATGAGCGGAAGTTAGCACAGTTCGAGCCTCAGGCGGGAGGCTTCGTGACAGCGCTGTCTCGACTCTTCGGCGGGATGGGGTGACCGGTTTCATCACATATAGGCACGGTATTTGCCCTCTAGTCGATCCGTGCTGCTGCGACGTTACGCATTGACTTCCGCCAGACGCACTCCTACGGTGCAAGCGTTGTCTCAGCGGGGGCAGAGCCGTCACCGTGAAGTCATCCTTCGATGCTTTGACCTGCGCTTTTGATCTACAGAATGCTGTGACAGCACAGTCTCGCAACAGAGGCATCCCAGAGTCATCTCGGTAGCTTCCCTACAGGGCGCCCTCGCCGAGACTTCGGTTCCGCACGTCCAGGAGAGACAGTGAACGCCAGAACCAGCAGAGTCCTTCAGTGCTCGGCCGTGCTCGTCGCCGCCGGGCTCGTCCTCACTGCCTGCGGCTCGTCCGACAGCGGCAGCTCTTCGGGCCAGTCGAAGAGCCCCTCGTTCACCGGCCGCGGCCCGATCACGTTCGCCGCTGCCAAGGACAGCTCCGGCGTCGTCCAGAAGGTGATCGACAGCTGGAACGCGCAGCACCCGAAGGAGAAGGTCACCTTCGTGCAGCTGCCGGCGGACGTGAACCAGCAGCGCCAGCAGATGATCCAGAACGCCGAGACGAAGTCCGACGCCTACACGGTGCTGTGGACGGACGTGGTGTGGACCTCGGAGTTCGCCGCCCACCAGTGGATCGATCAATTGCCCGCCGATCAGTTCCCGCTGGACAAGATGCTCAAGCCGGTGGTGGAGACGGGCAAGTACCGCGGCAACCTGTACGCGGTGCCGCAGTCCTCCGACGGCGGCGTGCTGTACTACCGCACCGACCTGCTGAAGAAGGCCGGCATCAGCGCCGCCCCGACCACATGGGCCGAGATGAAGGCCGACTGCACCAAGGTCAAGCAGCTGCCCGAGGCCAAGGACCTGGACTGCTACGCGGGCCAGTTCCAGAAGTACGAGGGCCTGACGGTGAACTTCGCCGAGGCCGTGAACTCCGCCGGCGGCGTCATCACCGACGCCGGCGGCAAGCCCGACGTCGACACGCCCGCGGCGAAGAAGGGCCTGGACTTCCTCGTCGACTCCTTCAAGGACGGCACGATCCCCAAGGAAGCCATCACCTACCAGGAGGAGGAAGGCCGCCAGGCGTTCCAGTCCGGCAAACTGCTCTTCCTGCGGAACTGGCCTTACGTGTACTCGCTGGCCGAGAAGAGCAAGGTCGCGGGCAAGTTCGCGGTCGCGCCGCTGCCCGGCCTGACCGGGGCCGGTTCCTCGAGCCTGGGCGGCCACAACGTGGCCCTGTCCTCGTTCGCCAAGAACAAGGCGACCGCGCTGGACTTCATGAAGTTCTTCACCAGCGAGGCCAGCGCGGCGACGTTCCTCAAGGGCGCCTCCATGGCTCCGCCGTACGGATCCCTCTACGACGATGCGGCGCTGGTCAAGCAGTACCCGTACTTGCCGGTGCTGAAGAAGTCGATCCTGGGTGCCGTGCCTCGCCCGCGGGTGGTGCAGTACGGGGACGCGTCCTCGGCGATCCAGCAGGAGGCGTACACGGCCCTGAACGGTGACAAGTCCAGCGCGCAGGCGCTGAAGGACCTGCAGAGCGAACTCCAGAAGTCCGCTGCACAGTGAGGAGGAAAGCCGTGGTCGACATCAAGACTCCACCCCACGCCGCCGCGGACGGCCCCACCCCCACGGCGGGCAGTCGTGCCGGAAAGTCCTCCGGGTCGAGAAGGGGCAGCAGCCGGGCGTGGGCGACCGCGGCTTCGGGACGCACGGCGGCACTGCTGGTGTCGCCGACGCTCCTGGTGCTCACCGTGGTCGTCCTCTACCCGACGGTCATGGCGTTCAAGGAGTCGCTGTACGGGACCAAAGGGCTGGACCCGAAGACCGGCTTCATCAGCGACACCGAGCCGTTCGTCGGCCTGCAGAACTACGCCGACATCTTCGGCGAGGCCGGCGACCGGTTCTGGAACGCCTTCTGGAACACCACGTTCTTCACCGTCGTCACCGTGGGCCTGGAGACGCTGATCGGTGTCGCGATGGCGCTGATCATGCACAAGGCGTTCAGCGGCCGGGCCCTCATCCGCGCCAGCATCCTCATCCCCTGGGCCGTGCCCACCGCCATCTCCGGCCTGCTGTGGCGCTGGATCTTCAACAGCGACGGCATTGCCAACGCCCTGATCGGCCACCAGGTGCTGTGGACCACCGAGGGCTTCCACGCCAAGGTCGCCGTCATCATCGCCGAGGTGTGGAAGACCTCCCCCTTCATCGGGCTTCTGGTCCTGGCTGGCCTGCAGGTGATCCCGAAGGAGGTCTACGAGGCGGCCCGCCTCGACGGAGCGAGCCCGTTCGCCCAGTTCTGGCGGATCACCCTGCCCCTGGTGAAACCCGCCCTGCTGGTCGCCGTGCTCTTCCGCTGCCTCGACGCACTGCGGATGTTCGACCTGCCCTACCTCCTCATCGGCGCACAGAAGAATTCCGTGGAAACCCTCTCCATGCTCGCCCAGAACGAGGCGTCCAACGTCCGCTTCGGACCGGCCGCCGCCTACGCGGTGCTCCTGTTCGTCTACGTCTTCCTCATCGCGCTCGGCTTCGTCCGGCTGCTGGGCGCGGACCTCGTCGGTGACGTGGGCGGCCCGGCCAGGCCCAAGCGCACGAGCAGGCTCCGGCGCACCCTGGCGCCCAAAAGTGCGGAGGTGCCGGCATGACGGCCACCGTGAAATGGCGAACCTGGCTGCTCTACCTGGGAGTTGCCGCAGTGGTGGCCTACTGCCTGGCCCCCTTCTACTGGATGCTGGTCTCCAGCCTGCGCCGCAGCTCCGACATCTTCGACACCTCTCTGCTGCCGACCTCGGTGTCCTTCGAGAACTACCGGGCGGTCTTCAGCCCCTCCCAGGGCTTCGGCCAGGCCCTGCTCAACAGCCTGATCGTCTCTGGGATCACCACCGTCCTGGCGCTGCTGCTGGCCACGTTCACCGCGTACGCGATGGCCCGGCTGAACTTCCCCTTCAAGCGGCTGATCCTGACCCTGATCATCGCCACCTCGATGTTCCCTGTCGTCTCGATCGTGGTCCCGCTGCTGAAGCTGTTCACCGACATCGGCTGGATCAACACCTACCAGGCGATGATCGTGCCGAGCATGTCGTTCGTGCTGCCGCTGGCGGTGTGGAACCTGACCACGTTCTTCAAGCAGATGCCCGACGAACTGGAAGAGGCCGCGATGATCGACGGCTGCACCCAGGGCCAGGCATTCCGCAAGGTCATCCTTCCGCTCGCCGCACCGGGCATCTTCACCACGGCGATCATCTGCTTCATCGCCGCCTGGAACGAGTTCCTCATCGCCCTGTCGATGACGAACCGGCCCAGCATCCAGACCGCGCCGGTCGCCATCTCCAAGTTCACCGGCGCTACCCAGTTCGACATCCCCTTCGGCAGCCAGATGGCCGCGGGCGTCCTGGTCACCGTTCCCCTGGTGATCATGGTGTTGGTCTTCCAGCGCCGCATCGTCGCCGGCCTCACCGCGGGCGCCGCCAAGTAGCCGCCGCTCCCGGCCCAGATCCCCCACACCCCGCTTCAAAGGACTCTTCAGCACCATGCCTTCCACCGCGTCCTGGTGGCGCAGCGCCGTCATCTACCAGGTCTACGTCCGCAGCTTCGCCGACGCGGGCGGCGACGGAGTCGGCGACATCGCCGGCATCCGCTCCCGCCTGCCCTACCTCAAGTCGCTCGGCGTGGACGCCCTGTGGATCAACCCCTGGTACAAGTCACCGATGGCCGACGGCGGTTACGACGTCGCCGACTTCCGCGCCATCGACCCGCTGTTCGGCACCCTCGCCGACGCCGAGCAGCTCATCGCCGACGCCCACGAACACGGAATCCGCGTCATCCCCGACATCGTGCCCAACCACACCTCCGACCACCACGCCTGGTTCCAGCAGGCGCTGGCCGCCGGCCCCGGTAGCCCGGAACGCGAGCGGTACATCTTCCGGCCCGGCCGCGGCCTCGGCGGCGCCGAGCCGCCGAACAACTGGGTCTCCTGCTTCGGCGGCCCGGCATGGACCCGCCTGCCCGACGGGGATTGGTACCTCCACCTGTACGCTCCCGAACAGCCCGACCTCAACTGGCAACACCCCGACGTCCACGCCGAGTTCGAATCCATCCTGCGGTTCTGGTTCAGCCGGGGCGTCGACGGCTTCCGCATCGACGTCGCCCACGGCCTCGCCAAGGACCCCGAACTGCCCGACCTGCCGCTCCTCTCCGGACGGACGGACGGCGAGCCCTGCTCCTACGTCCAGCACCCGCACTGGGACCGTGACGAGGTCCACGACATCTACCGCACCTGGCGCAAGATCGCCGACGAGTTCGACGGCGACCGCGCCTTCGTCGCCGAAGCCTGGGCCGACACCCCCGAACGCCTCGCCGCCTACGTCCGCCCAGGCGGCCTGCACACCGCCTTCAACTTCGACTTCCTCATGGCCAGCTGGGACGCCAAGGACCTGCGCACCGTCATCGACGACTCCCTCGCCATGCTCAGCGGCGTCGGCGCACCGGCCACCTGGGTCCTGTCCAACCACGACGTCATGCGCCACACCAGCCGCTACGCCCGCAAAAACGTCGCACGCTGGGTCCCCAACCAGCGATACCAGCCCGAAAGCGACATCGACCTGGAGCTGGGCACCCGGCGTGCCAGGGCCGCAGCCCTCCTGATGCTCGCTCTGCCTGGCGGCGCCTACATCTACCAGGGCGACGAACTCGGCCTGCCCGAGGTCGAAGACCTCCCCGAAACTGTCCTCCAGGACCCCATCTGGGAACGCTCCGGCCACACCGACCGCGGCCGCGACGGCTGCCGCGTACCGATTCCCTGGTCCGGACAGAATGCGCCCTTCGGCTTCAGCCCCGAGAACGCCTCCGCCGAACCCTGGCTGCCACAGCCCGCGAACTGGAGCGAACGCACCGCGCAGGCCCAGACCGGCGACGAAACCTCGATGCTGGAGCTGTACCGCACCGCCCTGCACCTGCGCCGCGAACACCCCGCCCTCGGCGACGGCACCCTCGCCTGGGACGAAGCCCCCGCCGGCGTCCTCGCCTTCCGCCGCGACCCCGGTTTCCTGTGCGTGGTCAACCTCTCGGACGAGCCGTACCGGCTACCCGCACACACCACGACCCTGCTGGCCAGCGGCCCGATCACGGACGGACTTCTGGAACCGGACCACGCGATCTGGCTCCAAGTCTGAGCTCGCTCCGGGGGGAACGCCCCCTCCCGATTCGCCAGGGCCTCTTCGGTGTCACTCCCCGCTGACCGGAGAGGCCCTGGCCCATTGGACAACGGACAGTGCCAAACCCTGTCCATAACTTCAACTGCGCAGCCCACCCCGCAGGCAGCACGGGGTCGTTGACCGGTATAGCGCGCATCGGCTCGGGCAGTGACCAGGCTGGTGAGGGCGAGGGCATGCTCAACGCCTTCCACCCCTTGGACCTTCTGCCAGCACGAGACCCACGAAAGGCCACGCGGACAGCCTGCGCAATCGCTGCGCAGCGCGCCGGCGTCCAACGCGCAGCGCCATCACACCAGACGCACCCCGGTGCGCAACGGTCTAGGTCGCTGCGCAGTCTGCGCAATCGCGGGGCGGTGGCTGGGTTCCTGCGATGCGCAATGACCAAACCGATCGCGCAGTCTTTCGGACGTGACGAGTGCGCAGGTCTGTGACCTGCATGGTCAGGTGTGTGGTCGGGGGTGGCGAGCATCGTGGTCGGGTCTGTGGTCGGGGGTGGTGTGGCTTTGGCGGTTTGGGTCGGCCCCACTTCTCCGGCCCGAAGTGGCCCTAGGCAGGGGGCGCTCGGGAGCGTTTGGGGGTTGTTGCGGTTTCAGCTGGCCCCACCGTTGCGGGCGTGGTGGGATCCTCATGGAGGGTCACCGTGATAGGGCTGGGCCGAAAGGGAAAAGAAGGACTGACCAGCCACGACACCCAGGGGCTCAGCTCCGATCCGAGTGATCGCCGTGAGCGTCAGCTGTACTTCAGCCCGCCAATCAATTCTGCGAGAGGAGAACCCCTCGAATGACATCCTGGAGCAATGCGACTGATCGACGTTGACGGGCATGGCATCGAGCTGGGGGTGGTGGACTACCAGTTCCCCGACGCTGCCCATATGGGGAAGCGTCGGAGCTGGCTGATCGTCGAGGGTACTGCGAATTGCCCGCAGGGGGCGTGGGCCTTCCGCTGGCAGGCTTTGACTCCAGAGGATGCCGTCGCCTTGGCCTCCTGGCTTCGCGAAGTCGCTCACGCGCCTTTTGGTGGCCAACAGGCGGATGACAGTCTTGAGTTCACCGAGCCGAACTTGGCCTTGGCGGCTGACCGGTCCGATGCGCATCAGATCGCCCTTGAGATCCGCTTGGACCTTGAGTTCTCGCCGCCCTGGCGGAAGAGGAATCGCGCAGGCGATCCGTTCACCGTCGCCTGTCGGATCACGCCCGAGGCCCTGTTGAGAGCCTCGACTGAGTGGACCGCCGAGATCGCCGCTTACCCGCCATGGACCCCGGGCAAATTGACCGGACCTCCGTGACCTTCGCGAGACTCCGACCCAGACGGGTTTCAACGAGTGTCATCCAGGGGCCATCGCAAGTCGGAACCCGGGCGCTAACCGGAACACGTCTGCAGTCGATCACCATTTGGGGCCACTTCGAGCCGGAGAAGTGGAGCCACCTCAAACCGTTGAAGCCAGTGGTGAGCATCGCGGTCGGGGGAGGGGATTGCCGCGCACAGGCAAGGGGGCCTCCCCCTGAGTGGTGGACACGCTGATACTGGATCTGCTTGATCCGGAGGAAGCGAGAAGACCGCCGATGGCGATGAAGGACTACTCGGACGAGTTCAAGGCCGATGCCGTGGCCC
>NZ_JBEAAJ010000017.1:0-189980 GCF_040446465.1 Streptomyces sp. RG80
CCTGCGCTGCTCGGCGGTCAGCCCGCCGCCGTCCGGATACCGCATGCCTCCGGCGTAGCAACCCTGGCGGACCGTGTCACCGGTCCCGACATAAATCCAGACCCCGAAACGCAGAAGTCAGTAACGGAGCGACTCTGACCGGGAGCTGCTTTGGGGGAGGGATCATGGCCCCTTAAGCTTCCAGCGAGTCGGGCAGTCTGAGGCCCCGGGCGTGGGCTCGGTCCGGGTCACCGGCATTTGCTTCGATCTGCAGCTCTTCCAGGGCCCTGTGACTCTCGATCAGGTCGTTGCGGCCGGCGAAGTCGCCATGGCGTATGACTCGGCGGGGCAGGACGGAGAAGAACAGTTCGACCTGGTCGAGCCAGGAGACATGCGGAGGCGTCCAGTGGACGCGCCAACGCGTATGGGCGGCTGGCCACGCCTTGGTGTACCGGTCGGACCCCTGCCGACCTGGACCTGAAGCCACACAAGGTCCGTGGCTGGCTCACCCACCGGGACACCCCGAGGGGATCGCCCGCAATGACGCGGCAGCCTTCACCGCCTTCCTGAACCAACTCGACCGGGCGATCCTTCCCGGCAGGGAGATCCACGTCGTTCTGGACAGCGGTTCGTCTCACACCGCCATGCTGGTCGCGGTGGCCACGATCACCACGCGAACCTCGGGCCCGTAGGACCTCGGCGCCCCTGACCGTTTGGCGTCCCGCACGCCGTCCGGCCCCAGGGCGGCGAAGCATCCCCGGCACGTGCGCACCGTATTCACACTGACCTCCAGCTTCCTGGCGATCGCGCCGTTGGTGAGTCCGTCCGCCGCCGCGAGCACGATCCGTGTCCGCACCAGCCGTTCGCGGAGCCGCGAATCGATCGCCAACGCGACCGCTGTCCCCACCCACCGCTCACCACGCACAGACAACGATCATGGTGACCGCCGCCGCACCGGGGGCAGGATGGGCCTGTGCCGAAGAACCCTCCGGATTCGATGCAGCACCACCTGCGCCTGCGTCTGAACCGTCACGCCCGCGAACGCTGGCCGCACGTGGACACCATCACGGTCCGCTTCCGCACCGGATTCGCCTACGTGGCAGCACAGTTACCCAGTGGCGAGAACCTGCCGCTGTTTCGCCTGCGCTTCACCGGCGTGCTGCACACCTGCGGTTTCGCTCTCTACCTGGTCGGCAACGACAGCTACCGGGACACCATCCTGCCCAGCGGACTGCCGACCGGCTCCCCGGAGGAAGCGCTCGACTGCGCAGGCGACCTCTGCCTCAACGCTCTCGCACCGGCCATCCGGATACCGGCGGGACTCGTCGTCCTCGTCGGCCCACCAGCCTCGGGCAAGACCAGCTTCGTCCGGGCCCTGATCGCGCGTCGGCAGATCGACGCGGAAGCCGTGGTATCGAGCGACGAGATCCGCGCGGAGCTCTTCGGCGCCTCACCCGTTCAAGGGGAATCCGACGCAGCGGACGCCCGGATCTTCGAGGAACGCGACTGCAGGATCGTCGCCAGACTCACTGCCGGCCGCAGCGCAGTCGCCGAGTCGACGAACGTCACGTCGCAGGCGCGCGCACGACTCATCGCCATCGCCCGGCGCTTCAACGCCCCGGTGAGCATGCTGCGATTCAACCCGGACGTCACCGACCTCCTCCAGCAGTACACAGAGAGAGGCCGCGCCGACCTCACCGTCGCAGACGTCCGTGCCTATGCCGCGATCATGACCCGGGAGGCCAGTGCCGACCGACTCCGCTCCGAGGGCGCAACCACCGTCCACGATGTCCCGGGACGTCGCGAGGCAACCACGCCCGCCGAAGCCGCCGCGCTCTTCTCCTTCGCCTGACGCAACCGACGTGTCCGGACTCGCCCTCCGACGCCCCTCTACAAACGCTGTGCCCAGGTTCGGGAACGCCGGCCGCGTGGGTCCGGTGGATCTCTGCCTCCCGATGCCCGGAGTACGTCGCTTTTCAGCCATGCCTCTATAACGTCCCTGCACGGAAAGGTACTTCCGTAACGGGGCATGCACCTGACATCTTGCATCCACCACTCGTTTCGTACGGTCGGGCCGGTGCCACCAGCACAGCCGGGCCGTCTCCGGAGGACGCATTGATACCCCACATATCCAGCCGATCCAGACGCACGCTCGTGCTGGCGGCCACGCTCGGCGCCGGTCTCGTGCTCGGCGCCCCGGGCGCTCTCGCGGGCACACTCCCCGTCGGCCACTCCACCGCGCCGGCCGCCAAGGCCCCCGCCGCGGCTGCCGTGTCGGCATCCCAGAGTGCGTCGTGGGTTGCCGGCACGCGCGCCTACCTCGTGATCACCGCTCCGGGTGACAGTTCGGCGGTCCGCTCCGCGATCGAGGCCAACGGCGGCAGCGTCTTCTCGAACTTCGACGCCATCGGCGTGATCGTCGCGCACTCGGCGTCCAGCGGATTCGCCGCCACCATGCGGGGCGTCGCCGGCGTGCAGCAGGTCGGCGCCACGCGCACCTCGGACGTCCCGGCCGACGCCTACAACCCGGCGCTCCCGGCCAACCCGTCCCAGGCCTCCACCCCGGCCGGCGAACCGGTCCGCGCCGACATGAGCCAGATCAAGGCCGACCAGGCCTGGGCCGTGAACCCGGGCTCCGCCTCGGTCAAGGTCGGCATCCTGGACACCGGTGTGGACGACCAGCACCAGGACCTGGCGCCCAACTTCGACGCGGCCGACTCGGTCTCCTGCGCCTACGGCAAGCCCGACACCCGTGCCGGTGCCTGGCGCGACGTCGACACGCACGGCACCCACGTGGCGGGCACCGTCGCCGCGGCCAAGAACGGCAAGGGTGTCGTCGGCGTGGCCCCCGGGGTGAAGATCGCCGCGGTCCGGGTCGCCGAGCCGGGCAACGCCTTCTTCTTCGCCGAGAACACCATCTGCGGCTTCGTCTGGGCCGGTGACCACGGCTTCAAGGTCACCAACAACAGCTATTACACGGACCCGTGGCAGTTCAACTGCCCGGACAACATCGACCAGGCCGCCATCATCGAGGGCGTCAAGCGCGCCCAGGAGTACGCCGAGAGCAAGGGCTCCCTCCAGGTCGCCGCCGCGGGCAACGAGAACTACGACCTTGCCCACAAGACGACCGACTCCGCGAGCCCGAACGACTCGACGCCGGTCACCCGCACCATCACCAACGCCTGCCTCGACATCCCGACCGAACTGCCGGGCGTGGTCACGGTCGCGGCCAACGGCACGGGCGTCACCAAGGCCTCGTTCTCCAACTTCGGGCAGGGCGTCATCGACGTCGCGGCGCCGGGCAGCAACGTGTACTCCACCGTCCCCGGCGGCGGCTACGGCAGCAAGAGCGGCACCTCGATGGCCACCCCGCACGTGGCCGGCGTGGCGGCGCTCATCGCCAGCGCCGACCCGGGCATCACTCCGGCGCAGATCCGCGCCAAGCTGGCCACCCAGGCCAACGACATCGCCTGCCCCTCGGACAGCCGTTGCACGGGCACGACGGCCAACAACTCGTTCTTCGGCGAAGGACAGGTCGACGCCCTCAAGGCCGTCGGGGCCACCCCGCCGCCCGGCAAGTACTTCGAGAACCTCGCGGACTTCGCCGTCAACGACAACGCGACCGTGGAGAGCCCGATCGCCGTCACCGGCGTGACCGGCAACGCCCCGGCCACGCTCAAGGTGGGTGTGGACATCAAGCACACCTACATCGGTGACCTGAAGGTCGACCTGGTGGCGCCGGACGGCACCGTCTACACACTGCACAACCGCTCCGGCGGCAGCGCCGACAACATCGCCCAGACCTACACCGTCAACGCCTCCTCGGAGGTCGCGAACGGCACCTGGAAGCTGCGCGTCAACGACAACGCCGCCTCCGACACAGGCAAGATCGACGCCTGGAACCTGACCTTCTAGCGCAGAGCCCGGCAACGCCCGCGCACAGCACGCACAGCGTCGGCGACTCCTCCTCGCCCGCAGCCGCGGACAAGGCGAGGTGCGGTCTGTCCGGCCAGGACTGCGAACTGCTGGGCGGCAGAGGGCACATGGGCCCCGGCGGCGGTGTAAGCCGCAGCCGGGGCCACATGCCGGAGGCCTCCAGGAAAGCCGCGCGGAGGCGGCCTCAGGAGGCCGAACGTGGGGGAGGCCCGGCACCGAGTCGATGCTCGATGACGCGGTCCGGGCCGGCTTCATCCTGGTGTTGAATGACGGTCATGTTCAGTATCACCGTGTCTCGGTCGCTGACCGTTGACCATGTGGTCGGCTTCTTCGAGGAACTGATCCCGGCCGGCCTGCAGTTGGTGGTTCAGCCCGACGACGCTGACATTCCGGACGACACGGGTGACCTGTGGATACGCCTGGTGGGCAACGGAGATACGGCGTGGCCGCTTTCCTTGGACGTGGTGGGCGCATACGACTGTGGACTTGGGCCGCACCCTGACCTCCGTGTCGCAGAGCACATCGGAGAGCGACTTGGTGTCGATGTCCTGTGCGGCGTCGATCCGTCCGTAAGCGATGTCGACCCCTCGGATCCGTACTACAGGCTGGCGCTGATCGGTGGCCAGTGGTACCTGGCCAGCGTTGCTTTCACTCGGCTCATGGGACCGGACACCGACGGCTCGCTGCACGGCGAACCTGTAGAGCTCATCCGGCCGGTAGTGGTTGAGGCACGTTGACTGGCCTGCCAAAGCCCAGGCAGCTCTGACGCTGACCGGTTCGCGACCTTGTGATGTCAGCGTCGCAGAGTTCCGCGACTCAGGTCTTGATGCTGTCCGGCCACCCGCGTACTTTTGGATGAGATCGCCATTCTCCGATGCTGAGAATTGCAATCTCTTCATGTGGATGGGGTAGTTGCGGCAGGTGTCGGCGTCGCCCGAGGTGGCACAGGGAGCGGAGGCGGACAGTGTGGACAGGCTGAAGGGCAAGGTGGTCCTGGTGGCGGGTGCCGCCTCCGGGCTGGGTGCCGCCTCGGCGCGGCGGTTGGCGCAGGAGGGAGCCAAGGTCGTCGTCGGTGATCTGAATGCCGAGGGTGCGGAGAGGACTGCGGCCGGCATCCGTGCCGAGAGAGGTGAGGCGGTCGCAGTCGAGTTCGACATCTCCGACGACGCCTCTGTCGGGCATCTGGTCTCGGCTGCGGCGCGGACTTACGGAGGGCTGGACGCCGTTCATGTCAACGCAGGGGACATGAGTGCCGTACAGAAGGACACCGACGTGGTCGATATCGACCTCTCGATCTGGGACCGCACCATCGCCGTCAACCTGCGTGGCCACATGCTGGTCTCCCGTCATGCCGTGCCCGAGCTCCTCGCCCGCGGTGGCGGCGCGATCGTCTACACCTCCTCCATAGCCTCGTTCACCGGTGACGCCAAGCGGCCGGCATACGCCGCCACCAAGGCGGGCATCAACGCGCTCGCGAGGCACGTGGCTTCGCGCTGGGGCAAGGAGGGCATCAGGGCCAACGCGGTCGCGCCGGGACTGATCCTGACGCCCGAGATCGAGCGCGGTGCCCCTCCCGAGATGCTGCGGTCCATGCTCGGCCGGACCCGTAGTACTCGCCACGGCCGCGCCGAGGACGTGGCCGGGATGGTGTCCTATCTGATCTCCGATGAGGGAGCCTGGATCAACGGACAGGTCCTGAACGTCGATGGCGGCACCGTACTGCGGTGACGTGCACAGCTCGCGGAGCAGGCGCGGGAAGTAAGGCTGACACTTCCCGGAACGTCATTCTCCATTACCTCTGTTAGAGATCTCGTTCAGAGAGAGCCTCCCAATACTGAGCCTCGCCGTAGGCCACCCCCACCAACCCGCGGCAAGCGCGCCGCCATTGCTTCATGGAAGCGAGGTCCTTTCATGCATGCGAGTACGAGACTTCCCACCCGGCGAGGCCTGTTGGCCGGAGCGGCCGCCTCGCTGCTGGCGGTGACGTCAGTCCCGTCCGTCGCGGCTCAGGCGGCCGAACCCGCCGACCCCCTGTCCCAGGCTGTGGTCTCGGTTGACTTCGGTTCGCGCGAGGGCCAACTGCCGCGCCCGGAACGGCTGAACAACTTCGGCAATGTGACGGCGTGGCCCGACCAGCGCGCCGGCGACGTGAAGTTCCTGAACAAGCAGGGCTTGCACGGCGACGTCTACCGCATCTGGCTCAGCAGCCCGAACGCGGCGGACGGCCTGGACGTGTTCAACCTGTGCGACCTGAAGACTAGGCGGTGCGATCTGTCCCCGCTGGACGCCTACCTCACCGAGGCGAGCACGGTGTCCGACTCGGTGCTGATCAACCTCAACCCGACGGATTTCGTCGAGGGCAAGCGCCCCATGAAGGACCTCGAGCCGATGCTCGAACTGATCGTGCGGAGCGTCAAGGCGAAGTACCCGCGCGTCAAGTATGTGGAAGCCTTCAACGAGCCGGACTGGCAGTTCTACGGTCAGGAGCGCAGGCAGGGAATCCCGCCGGATAAGACGACCTTGCAGCCGGGTGACCTGTACCGCTTCTACGAGCCCTTCTACGAGGCAGTCGGCAAGGTCAACAAGGGCCTCGCACGCACGGACCGTATCGAGCTCGGTGGGCCGGCCCTGTCGTGGCTGGACCCGAAGTGGATGAAGCCCTTCCTCGACGACTTCGCCGCCGACGGCAATCCGCGCAAGCGGCTGGACTTCCTCGCCTACCATGCGTATCTCACCTGGGGTGACGACACGTATCAGGCCCCGACCATGTACAAGGGTGACCTGAGGGTGGTGGCGTCGCAGCGCGAGACCCTGCTCGGCTGGCTGAAGGAACGCCGCATCCACCAGCGCATCCCGAGTTATGTCACCGAGACGGGCATCTACCCCGGCCCGGCGTACGACGACCCCGACCCGAAGAAGGACTACGTCCGGCAGGCGGCCGGCATGGCCACCTACAGCTACTACTTCGCGAACCAGCCGGACACCTACATGTTCAACTGGTGCGTCCGGCACCGGGTCGAGGAGCGCAAGGACCAGTTGGTGACCCGCACCCCGAACGGGCCGCTCAAGGACACCTTCACCCCGTACGGCAACATGATGCTGATGCAGTCCAGGATGAAGGACACCAGGGTGTCCGCCGTCGCGGATGACGCTCTGGAGGGGGACAACGGCGTCTACGCGATGGCGTCGAAGGACCGGACCGGCGCGTCACTGATGGTGTGGAACTGGCAGCACGTGGGCGACCGCAGCTACCGGGCCACCATCGACATGTCCCGGATGCCGGCCGAACTCAGGAACCGTCCCGTCCGCCGGCTCATATACCGGATCGACCAGCACACCAGCAACTACTTCTCCGACCCGGCCAAGGCCGGACTGCAACTGGTGGACAAGAAGATCGTGAGGCCCGGTAGGGCCTACACAGCCACCGTCGATCTCGCGCCCAACGCCATCTATCTGATCGTGCTGGAACGCGCCTGAGCCCGAGGGCGGTGCCGCTGCGTGCCGACGGTCACGGGCCGGTGCCGCAACCACGGATTTCGCGAATCATCGGGAATCAGGAGTCGGTCTCTGAGTCGTGCGCCCATTCCTCTCGCGGTCGGAGCTTCGCCAGGCTCTGCAGGGCTTCATCGCGGACTCCGGGGTCTTCGTCCGTCGCCAGCGTGCGCAACTGCTTGATCAGCCGGTCCGCGCCTTCAGTTGTCATCCACTCGGGGTCGCAGTCCAGGGCGGCACCGAGATGATCCACCGCGTCGTGGGTGTCCGCCTGGCTGTAGGCCAGCAGGACACAGCGCAAGCCGATGGTGTCTTTGCGCTCGAGCAGAGCCTCCGCTGTTTCCTGGATGACCCAGGTGTCCTGGGCGTCCAGGAGAAGGCGGTGAAGGACATCCGCAACTTCCTCGATCTTGTCCGAACTCGCGAGCTGCCGACCGGCCGCCCCGCGGACAGACCAGCTCGGCGAGGCGGCACTCTCAATCGCTGTGCTCAGTTCTTGGTCACCGAGGGGTTCCATGCCCTCAGCCTGCCAGGGAACGTGCCGTGCGCCAGGCAATTTTTCGCGAGCCTCGTTGCCGCCGCGGTCAGGGCAGGCGTGAGCGAGACATCGCTCAGCACCAGCCATGCCTGTGCCGGGGGGCGGAGAGTGGGTTCAGCGGAGCCGGAGCGGATGTGGCTTCGTCCGACTGGTCAGTGGCTTCCCTCGGCTCGTCGCTGAGCGGCGGTGAATGCGAGGACCGGGTCCTGGCCGTCGTACCCCCAGGGGAAAGCGGTGACTACGCCGGCGACACGTCGGAAGACGAGGGCAGCGCGCGACTGCTCTCTGGCGACGCTGAGCGCGTAGGCCAGGAGGTTGAGGTCGGCGAGAGCCGCCGCATGGGTCGAGCGACCCGGCTCGGCCCAGTCGTGCTGGGCTCGGTCCAGGATGCGGGCGGCTTCAGGCCCGCTCCACAGGCGGTCCGCGGTGAGTGCCTGGACTCCGCCCTGGGACAGCGCGGCGTGGTAGCGGTCGATCAGGGCCAGCAGCGGTAGTCCTGCCGTCGGTGCGTTGTTCGGTGCTGTGGCCCTCACCTGGTCCACGAAGTCCATGGCCTGGGCGTGCGAGCCGCATTGCCGGGGTGAGAGGTAGCCGTACATCTGCACGTGCGCCTCGCGGTGCCAGGGGTCGCGTTCGACGATCTCCTTCCAGATGGGGAAAACCTCCGTGCGCGGCCTGCGCCATTGACGGAGAAGTCCGAGGCATGCCACCCAGGGGTTGGGGTCGTAGGGGTTCAGGCGGGCGGCCGTCGCGCAGGCCTCGACGGCTTGCTCGAACTCGGCGCCGGGCGGCGGGGTGTGGGAGCCGCGCGCCATGATTCCCCAGGCGAACAGTGTCTGTGCGTCGGGATGTCCGGGTTGTTGGTCCAGCCAGGAGCGCTGGGTGGCCGGGCGGGTCACGGCGGCGAGGACGGCCAGTCGATGGGCGCGACGGTCCCAGTCCTGGCCGGTGTCCTTCAGCAGCCGTTCGATGACCGCGGCCGCCAGGGTCCGTGCCGTGCCCCGGCCGGCCAACTGGCGGCACACCCTGCCCAGTTCGGTGTCGTCGAGCTCGGCCGCGAGGCGCGGGGCCGGCTTCCTGCTGCGACCGAGGATCATGGTCGTGCACCTTCTGCGTGGACCGTCTCGTGGTCGGGTGTACGGGCGCGGGGCGGTCCCGTGCCGGGGAGTCGGGCCGGGCACGGGACCGCCGTACGGCGGGGAATCAGGCGGCGTCAACGTCGGTGGTGGCGAGCCTGGCGTAGACGTCGGGCCGGGTGCGGCGGATGCGCGCGGCGAGGAGCATGCCGGCCAGGAACACTGCCGGAGTGAGCGCGACCAGTGACCAGTTGACGCTCGGGCCGGCGCCGGTGAACAGGTCCAGGCGCTTGCAGACCAGCACGGTGGCGGCGGTCAGGAGGACGCCGGCCGCGGCGGGCGCGAGGAGGGTGCGCAGGCGTCCCTCGCCGTGCTCGGCGGAGTTGCGGCGGAAGAAGGCGACCACCGCGAAGGCCGCCAGCGCCTGCAGGACGAGGATGCCGATCACACCGGGAGTGTTCACCCACAGGAAGAACTTGGTGTAGGGGTCGACTCCGATCACGGCGAAGACGGCGACGACCACGACCGCCAGAACACTCTGGGCGATGCCGGCCACCCACGGCGAGCCGTGCCGGGGGTGTACTCGGCCCAGCGCCGCGGGGGCGACACGCTCGACGGACAGGGCGTAGACGTACCGGGTGATGGCGTTGTGGAAGGCGAGCAGGGCGGCGAGCACGCTGGTGACGATCAGGACGCGTTGGACGTCGGTCGCCCAGCCGCCGACGTACTGGGTCATGGCGGTGAAGAACATCTCCGCCGGGTTCTTCGCGGCGGCGGCGACGGCCTGGTCGCTGCCGAAGGCCTGGACGATGACCCAGGATATGAAGGCGTAGAAGAGGCCGAGGAAGCCGATCGCGAGGTAGGTGGCACGGGGGACGGCGCGGTCGGGGTCGCGGGCCTCCTCGCGGTAGATGGCGGTGGCCTCGAAGCCGATGAACGCGGCGACGGCGAGACCCAGCGGTCCGCTCATCCCTGAGACGAAGACGTTCGAGGGGGCGAAGGAGTCGAAGGTCAGGCCGCTCGCGCCGCCCTTGACCAGGACGGCGCCGGCGAGCAGCACCAGGATGGCGGTCTCCGCGATCAGCAGCGCGGCGAGAACCTTGGCGCCGAGGTTGATGGAGCGGAAGCCCAGGAACCAGACGACGGCGATGCCGGCCAGGGCGTACACCGGCCAGGGCAGGTCGATGCCGAGGAGGTCGTTCGCCGTGGTGGAGGCGAAGAAGCCGAAGGCGCCGAACATGCCGATCTGGAGCGAGTTGTAGGAGAACACCGCTAGGAACGCCGCCCCGAGCCCGGCCGGACGTCCGAGCCCTCGGGCGATGTACGAGTAGAAGGCGCCGGCGTTGCGGATGTACGGCGTCATCGCGGTGAAGCCGACCGCGAAGAGGACCAGCACCACGCCGACGGCGAGGTAGGCGACCGGGGCGCCGATGCCGCCGAAGAGGATGGCGAGGGGAGCGACGCCGGCCATCACCGTGAGCGGGGCGGCCGCGGCGACGACGAAGAAGACGATGTCGGCGACGCCGAGGCTGCCGCGCTGGAGCTGAGGGCTCTGATCGGTCGCGGCGGCCGGTGGGGGCTGCTGGGGAGCGCTGGGGACGAGGGGCTCGGTCATGGAGGTCTCCGCGTGGTGTGAGTCGGGGAGCGGGCGGAACGTCCAGGAGACGCAGACCGGTCGTGAGGACGACGTGGGTCTATCGTCTCCCGGCACGCGAGCTGCGGGGGGTGGTGGCGTCGTGAGTACGCCGGCCGGCGAGCCAGGTGCCCAGGACGGGGAGATGCGCGAGGTCACCGGGGGCGGTCTCGGCCGGGTCGGCGGCGAGATGCACCAGGTCGGCGCGCATTCCGGGACGCAGCGCGCCCCATTCCTTCTCCTCGAACGCCTGGTGGGCGCATCCTGCGGAGTAGGCGGTGAGAGCGGTGTCGATGTCTATCCGCTCCTCGGGGAGCCAGCCGCCCTCGGGAATACCCTCGGGCGTCTGGCGGGTCACGGCGGTGGCGATGCCCCGCAGTGGTTCATGGGCGGTGACCGGCCAGTCGCTGCCGAACGAGAGCCGGGCGCCGGAGGCGAGCAGGGCGGCGATCTGGTACTGCCGCCCGCCGCGTTCCGGGCCGATCCTCGGCAACGTCAGCTCGGTCATCAGGGGGTCGGCCTGGGCCCACAGCGGCTGGAGGTTGGCGACCACGCCGAGTGCGGCGAACCGGGCCAGGTCGGCGGGGTCGATCAGCTGCGCGTGGGCGATGACCGGACGGCGGTCGCGGGCGCCGTTGGAGCGGGCAGCCGCCTCGATCGCGTCCAGGGCGGCTCGCACTCCGCCGTCGCCAATGGCGTGCACGTGCGCGCGGAAGCCGAGCGCGTCGACGGCGGTGACGGCCTCGGCGAGTTCCTCGGGGGTCCAGTTGGCGATGCCGTGGGAGTGCGGACAGTCGGTGTAGGGCTCCAGGAGGGCGGCGGTGCCGGCCTCGATGACGCCGTCGGCGAAGAACTTCACGCTCCGCGCGGTCAGCAGCCCGGGAGCGGAGCTCTCCACCTTCTCCCGGTCCGCCGTGAACCGGAGGACGCGCTCGCGCCAGCCGTCGGGTTCCAGGATGAAGGCGAGGTCGGCCCGTATCGGGAGCCCCGGCTCGGTGGTCGCGGCTGTGACCCAGACATCGGCCTGGTGCGGTTCGACCCAGGCGTCCTGCACCCAGGTCACGCCGCCCGCGGCGAACCGGGCGGCGGCTTCGCGCAGCGCCGCCACCTGTGCCTCGTGGGACGCCCGGGGGATGAGGGCGAGCACCGGGCCGAGTGCGCCGAACTCACGCAAGGTGCCCAGCGGCTCGGCGGATCCCTCCCGGCGCAGGATCTCGCCGCCGACCGGATCGGGGGTGCCGGTGGTGTAGCCGGCCCGGCGCAGGGCCTCGCTGTTCACCCAGGCGGTGTGGTGGTCCATGGTGCGCAGGACGACGGGACGGTCGGTTACGGCGGCGTCCAGCCACCGGGCGTCGAACCGGCCGTCGGGGGCGAGCCACGGGTCGAAGCCGTCACCGGTGATCCACTCCGTCTCCGGGTGTGCGGCGGCCCAGTCTCGTACGGCCGCGACGATCTCGTCGACGCTCTTAACGTCCCGGACCGGCACCCCGGCCAGCCCCAGTCCTCCCATGACCGGGTGCACGTGTCCGTCGCCGAAGGCCGGCAGCAGGGCCCCGCCGGCCAGGTCGACGACAGCGGTACGCGGTCCACGGGCGGCCAGCGCCTGCGCGCCGAGGGCGGTGATCCGGCCGTCGGTGACAGCGAGGGCGTCGTGGACGGGGGCATCTGCGGCCCCGGTCCGGACGGTCCCTCCAGTGAAGACGATGTCGGCGTGCATGGCGTGTGGCGGTGCCTTTCCTTCGGCCGACCACCTAACTGAAAGGTGTTCGGTTTCCGGTAATGTAGGCGCCGTCCGGACGGCTGGGAAGAGTTTTACTGAAAGCCATTCGGTAACTTCTGGGTTACGGCGCACGAAGAAGAGGAGCCACCGTGGGACGGCCGCGCACACCCCTGCTGGACCGCCGGCGCATCGGTGCCGCGGCACTGCGCCTGGCCGACGAGAAGGGCGCCTTCTCCATCCCTGCCCTGGCCAAAGCCCTGAGCGTCGCCCCGTCCGCGCTCTACCACCACGTCGCCGGGCGCGACGAGATCATCTCGCTGATGCGCGAGGAACTGGCCCTGACGACCGGGGACGACCAGGACTGGTCACAGCCCTGGGACAAGGCCCTGGAGGGCTGGGCCCGCTCCTACCTAGCCGCCTTCGCCGCTCACCCGGGGGCGGTACCCCTGCTCGCCACCGCCCCGCTGGCCGAACCCTTCATGCACGCGATGTACGAGAAGGTCGCGGAGCTGCTCCTGGACGCTGGCTTCGCCGCGAACGAGGTCATGCCGCTGATCACCGCACTGGAGAGCTTCGTCCTCGGCTCCGCCCTCGACCTGGTGGCGCCGCCCGTGATGGTCTCCGACGTCGCCCGCGACACGGCTCCACACCTCAGCGCCGTACTCGAACAGACCCCCGCCGACCGCAGCCGCGCCACCCTGGCCTTCGACCTCGGACTGCGCGCTCTGCTCACCGGATTCCGCGACTTGCTGAACCGCTGACGGCGGTCGTGCACGCCGCCAGGCCAGGCCGGTCAACGCGGCATCCTAGGGGCCGGCCGGAAGCGTCGGCCGCTACTGGACGCCGGAGTACGCTCGTACGGTCGCTGCCTATGGACCGAACCCCCACGGGTCGGAGAGCCACGTACACGCCTACCCGCGCTGGGAGCCGTCCACGGGAGAATCCGGCGGGTCCGCTTGGGGGCACCGCGTAACGGCGTGGAAGCGCTCTCTGTCGTAGTGAGATGGCATGTACATTTATCCAGGCCATGCGGCCGTGCACGACCCGTTGAGGGCCGACCCCACTCCGGACGGAGAAGTGTTCTGATGGACCAGCCCGTGCGTCGGCGGCGTCACGCGCTGTTCCTCCTCTTCCTTCTGGCCGGGATCACGATGTCCTCCTGGGTGACGCGCACACCCGCGATCCGGGACCGGCTGGAACTCTCCACCGCGCACATGGGGCTCGTACTGTTCGGGCTGTCGCTCGGCTCGATGGCGGGGATCTCCTGTTCGGGACGGCTGGTGTCCAGGTTCGGGACGCGGCCCGTCATCGTCTGGGGGACCTGGCTCCTCATCGCTGGGCTGGCCACGGTCTCCTGGGGAAGCGCTGCCGCCTCGGTGCCGATGGTGACCGCCGGACTGTGCGCCTTCGGTGCCGGGCTGGGCGTCGGTGACGTGGCGGTCAACGTCGACGGCACCGACGTCGAACGGATCGGGGGCAGGACCACCCTGCCCGCGCTGCACGGCTGCTTCAGTCTGGGTACCGTGCTGGGCGCCGGGGCGGGCATGGCGGCGACAGCCGCCGGCATACCGGTGTCCTGGCACCTCGCGGCGGTCTCCCTGCTCGCCGTCGGACTCCTCGTCCACGCGATGCGCGCCATCCCGGAGGGCACCGGTCGCACCGCGTTCGAACAGTCACACGAGGCCCAAGCCGACAAGCACCGCCCGGCGCTGTGGAAGGACCGACAGCTCGTGCTCATCGGCGCGATCGTCCTGGCGATGGCGTTGGCCGAGGGGTCGGCCAACGACTGGCTGCCGCTGTTGATGGTCGACGGCCACGGCATGGGCGCCACGGCCGGCTCCCTCGTGTACGCGGGCTTCGCCGCCGCGATGACACTGGGCCGCTTCGGCGGCACCTACTTCCTCGACCGCTTCGGCCGCACCGCCGTCGTACGCGCCAGTGCCGTCTCCGGTGCGCTCGGCCTGCTCGTCGTCATCGTCTCGGACAATGCCGTCATGGCCGGAGCGGCCGTACTGCTGTGGGGACTGGGTGCCTCACTCGGCTTTCCCCTCGCGCTGTCGGCCGCGGGGGAGTCCGGCCCGGACCAGACGGCCCGGGTCAGTCTGGTCGCCGTCATCGGCTACATCGCGTTTCTCGTCGGACCGCCCGGACTCGGTTTCCTCGGCGGCCAGGTCGGCCTGCGCCCGGCCATGCTGGTGGTGCTGGCCTGCGTCGTATGCGCCGCGTTCCTAGCCCCGGCGGTGGAGACCAGGGCGGGCCATAGCGGGCAGGACGTGAAGGGCACCGCCGATGCCGACGTACCGGCTACCGCCGACGACTCGGGCTCGGCGTAGACAGACAGCGACCGCTACGCATCTCCCGTCTCAACGGTGGCAGTTACACCCAGGAGCGGACGCACCGGACCTGGCAACGATGACCACGCGTGTCACTTCGACAACAGGGCTTCTTGCTTCTCGCTGGACCCACAACCGCGAGCTACCGAGAGGCCTTTCCCACCTACACGTAGACGCGTGATGAAGGACAAGGGCGGCCTGGACGATCACGGTGACTTGGTTGCTGCTGCAACAGGGATTCCGCAGGAGGCGCCAGCCCCTGAGCGTGGCCATGGCCAGGTCGCCGAGGCAGCGGATATTGACATGCGTGCTGTTGCGCCGGCGCTGTCACCGCTTGAGATGGCGGCACCGGAACGGCACCCGGAAGAAGCCGCCGGCACCCTGATACGCCTTGGCGGCCCAGAACTTGAGGCTTTTCCGGTTCTCCGACCGGCGGTGGACCGCCGCGCTGGCGGTCCGCGTCCGTTTGTCCGGTCCGTCGAGCGCGGGGCGTTCGGGACGGGAGCCTAGGCGTGTTGATGAGCATGCGCTACCGGTCCGCGGTTTCGGACGCGAGGGGTGAGGCGTCTGCGATGGTGAGGCGTCGGCGATGAGGAATGATCAGGAAAGGGCTCCTGCCCCTGGCCCAAGATCAACCTGTTCGCTAGCATCCGTTCGTCCCCAATTCACTTGCGGCGTCGCCGGTGCACTCGCCGACCGCAGGTGTGACACCGTCAAGCCGAGGACCGCCAGGATGAAGAAGCACTCCAAGCTCATAGGCGCCGCTGCCGCAGGCATGCTGGCCATAGTCGCGTCGGCCACTCCCGCTTCCGCTTCCACTCTCACCGTGACTTATCCCGGCACCCACACCGGCGACCTGTGCACCGATGAGCCGAACTACTGTGACGGGTCGGCGTCGTTCGTCCGTGACGGTGACCATCTGCTGGTCTGGGACAACAATTCCGATGGCCACTCGGTGATGGTCATGTACTACCGGTCCGACAGCGGCGACACGCTGATCAAGGACTGGAACCACTATGGATTGGGATCCCGGCTCGACATCAACATGGACCTCCCGGAGTCCGGTTGGGTCGAGTACCGGGTCTGCCTCGGTGAATACGGCCCCCGAACGCACGACATGAACTCGTGCTCGGGCTGGCTGCACGAGAACGCCGCCTGACCTTTTCGCCCGCCGGCCGTGGCGAGCGCCGGCTGCCGGTCCGTGTGACCGGCAGCCGGTCGCGGTCTGCACTGTCACAAGGTGCCGCCACCAGCGGGCTGAGGCCGAACTGGGCGGTGGACAGCCTTGGCGGGACTGCTGCAGGGCGAGCTGATCGAGGCCTGCGCCTCGGCGCGCGCCTGGCTCGCAAACCGCTTGGAGTGAAGAGGTAGTGAGCCTTTCCCGTTCGTCCTAAGCACCGACCGCATGCTCCAACAGTTCGGACTCGGCCTGGCCGTCGCCATCCTGCTCGACGCCGTGGTCGTCCGATGCCTCATCGTCGTCCCCGCCGCCATGCAGGTGCTCGGCAAATGGGCCTGGTGGCTCGCTGCCCCGCTGGCCCGAAAGCTGCCCAAGGTGTCCATCGAACGCCCTGAGCAGCACTGACCTCACCGCGACGTAGCCTCGGATCAGCGCAAGCCGAGGTGGCCTCCGCACCGAGCGGCAGTGGCGTTTGGGGGAGTACTGGCGCGGCAGGCAGTTGGTGTTCTCGTTCGTGCCCCGTTGCCAAGGGCTGTGCGCGTCGGCGAAGTAGATCTGCACAGCCCCTTGTCGATGCGGAGTTGGGCTGCTGCTCGCGGAACCGGCAGCGCACGCCCGGTGTGTAGGCAGGCGACCAGTTCGAGCTCTCGAGGGCCGCCTCTGTAGAGCAGCGCATGGGTTCTTCACGCAGTCATTGCGGACCAAGTAGCTGGCATTCCCCAAGGGTTCGCGTCAACGATCAGTGAGTTGGTCGCGGAGATGGACTGCGACCCGCTGGTGGGTCGGTCAGATCGTGGGGCGCGGTATTTGCGCTTCTTCTCGGGGGAGGGGCGGTTAATGTCCCGGTCATGACGGAGCCTGTGCGTGAGGGCGGTGCCTGCAGCGAGCCGGAGGGGACCTGGGTGGTGGGCCCGGGGTCGGGGTGGCGGCTGGAGTGGGCTACCGGTGGTCTGATGGCTGGGTCCGTCAAGGCCGTGGTGGGCCACGCTGATTGGGTGCGGTCGGCGGCGACCGCGGTGATCGACGGACGCGCGGTTGTCGTGACCGGTGCGGACGATGAGTTCGTGCTGGTGTGGGATCTGGCGACAGGTGAGCGGATCGGTGCGGTCCTGCCTGCTCGTGGCTCGGTGTGGGCTGTGGTGACGGAGATGGTGGACGGGCGCCCTGTTGCCGTCGTCGCCGACCCATCGGCGTTGGTGGAGGCCTGGGACCTGGCCGATGGCCGCCGCCTGGCGAGCTTGCCCGGTGGGGTGTGGGCGGCGGCGACCGGCAGGGTGAACGGCCGGGGCGTGGTCGTTATCGGCAGGCAGCGTGATCCGCGGTTGCTGTTGTGGGATCCGGCCACGGGCGAGACGGTGGGCGACCTCGTCACGGACTCGGCGGCGGGGCGCATCGGCTCCGTCGTGGCGGTGGCGACGGCTGTGGTGGACGGTCACACCAAGGCCGTCACCCTTCACGACGACAGCACCGTCGTCGCATGGTGCCTGACGGAGCGTCGATACCACGGTCAGGTCGCGCCCTCGACCGGGGGCAACAATCAGCGGGTGTCGCTGACCGCCGCCGTGACGTGCGGCCGCCTGGTCGCCGTCACCGGCAGCTGGGACGGGCAGGTGCAGGTGTGGGATGTGGCCGCGCGCAAGGAAGTGACGGAGTGTGCGCCGCTGACGGCTCACACCGGTCCGGTGTGGGCGCTGGCCACGGCCGTAGTTGGCGGCCGTCCTTTCGTTGTCACGGGCGGTGATGATCGCACGGTACGGGTGTGGGACCTGGCCACCCACCATCAGGTGGGCTCGGACCTGGTCTTTCCCTCGGAGGTGACCGCCGTGACCATGGCGTCCGACGGGCGGCTGGTGGTGGGGCTCGACGGCGACATCGCGGTGCTGGCACCGCAGCCAGGCGCCTGAGCAGGCCCTTCGCCAGCGGTGACCAGTCCATCCTCGGCCTCCGCTCGACCTGTCGAACCCCCGTCGCCGAAAGGAGCCCCTCTGCACGTCCCGGTGGGTGATCAGGCAGACGGCGAGCGCGAGCAAGGCACCGTGACACCCGTAGCCGGCGGACACACTCGTATCGATCCTGCACGCGGCAAGATCCGTCGTAACAACGGTCCCTGGGTAGTGCCCCTCACCCCCGGCAGGCGCTCCACGCTATGGAGACGTGGCCCCGTCACACGCTGGGCCCGACTTCGCCTGCAGGGGGGTCGTCAATGAGCGGCGACGCCGAGGGCTTGGGCCAGCAGGGCACGCGAGTGCACTCGGTCCGAGGGGTCCGCGATGATGTCCTGGATCATGACTTCATCGACGCCGGTGGCCTTCGTCATCTGCTCCAGCTGATCCCGTACGGTCTGCGGGCTGCCCGCGAGCTGGCGAGGCCAGCGGCCGTCTGTGATGACGGTAGGGGTGTCCTTCTGGTCCTGGCTGAGTTCCCGCTCGGCTTCCTCGACCGTGGGAACCTGGGCCGCAGGCCCCTGCCGGGCCAGGCGTGCCATCAAGGCGGTCCTGGACCAGTTCAGCCGCCTTGCCTCGGCGTCGGTGTCGGCGACCACGGCGCTGATGGAGAGGATGCCGCGACCTCCGGCCGGTCCGCCCGCCACGGGTGCGGAGAACGCGCCGTGGCGCAGCAGAGCGCGAGGGGCGCCGTCCGGATTGATGAAGCCAGCGAAGGCGTATCCGAGGCCGAGTTCGCCGGCCATTCGGGCGCTGGTGCCCGAGGAGCCGAGAATCCACACGTCGGGTCGTGAGGCGACACCCGCGGCGGGGTTCAGCCGTGCGAAGGGGTGGTCCGCGGGGAAGTGGCCGTGGAAGTAAGCGAGTACTTCCTGTACCTGCTCGGCGAAATCGTCGGCGGGCGGCACGTCGCGGTCGCGGCGCAGGGCGAGGTCGACCAGGGGGCCCGCGGTGGCGCGGCCGAGGCCGAGGTCGATGCGGCCCGGTGCGAGGGCTTCGAGCTGGAGGAAGGTCTCGGCGACTTTGTAGGGGCTGTAGTGGTTGAGCAGTACCGCGCCGGAGCCGACCCGGATACGGGAAGTGGCAACCGCGGCCAGGGCGATGAGGATCTCGGGTGCCGAGGAGGCGGTGCTGGCGGCGTCGTGGTGCTCGGCGTACCAGATGCGGTGGTAGCCGAGGTCCTCCGCCTGTTTCGCGGCGTCGACCGAGTCCTTGAGAGCTTGGGATTTGTCGCCGCCGGGGACGACGGTGGAGAGCTCGACGAGGGAGAGTTTCACGGTGTTTCTGTCCTTGCTGGCAGGCCAGTTGAGAGCCGCTGGGTAGAGGAGTTGGCTTGCGCGCACGACGTGAGAGGGGATGCCCGGCAGTCGCAGCGCGGGCCGCGGTAAGACCGGGCCGCTCAGGTGTTTAGCGGCGTGTGCGTGCCGAACGAACGGTGGTGGTAGGTAAGGGGCTTGAGGCCCTCCTTGCCGGGTTCCGCGGCGCGGACGTGGGCGAGCAGGACGGTGTGGTCGCCGGCGGTGATGTACTCGTCGACCTCGGCAGTGATCCACGCCGTCGTGCCGGGCAGGCGGGGCAGGTTCGCGCTGGGCGACCAGATGACGTCGTCGAACTTGTCCGCACCCGGCCGGGCGAAGGCGGTGGCGAGTCCGGCTTGGTGGATGCCGAGGATGTTGATGCCGAAGCAGCCGGTGCGGCGGATGATCGCCAGGAGTTGGGAGTGGTTGTCGAGGGACACCAGGACCATGGGCGGGGTCAGGGAGAGGGAGGCGAAGGCGCTGACCGTGGTGCCGTGCGGGCGGTCGCCGTCCATCGCCGTGACCACGGCGACGGGGGAGGCGACGGCCGCCATCGCGTCACGGAACTGGCGCATGGGCGCGGCGGTGGGGGACTGGGATGTGCTGGTCATGACCGGGCCGGTTCCGTGACGCGCGGGTCCAGGCCGTACTGCTCGCGGGCGCCCATGTTGTCGCGCAGGGTGGGGCCTTCGTAGTCGAGGTGGAACAGGCCGCGTTCCTGGAGGAGGGGGACGACCTGGTCGACGAAGGCGTCGACGCCGTCGTGGTATCCGTCGATGGCGAGGGAGAAGCCGTCGCAGGCGCCGGCCTCGAACCACTGCTGCATGTGGTCGGCGATGTCGGCGGCGGGGCCGCCCACGACCGGGTGGTAGTCGATGACGCCGTGGGCGAGGACGTCGCGCAGGCTCCAGCCCTCGCGGGCCACTTCCAGGGCACGGAAGGAGCGCCGGTCGTGCGGGCTGGGCTCGGCGTCGGCCAACTGGCGTGCGGTCAGCGGCTCGTCGATCTGGTCGTAGGAGAGTGGCAGCCCGATCATCGCGCCGAGGTACTGTACGCGCTGGCGCAGGTCGACGGACTCGTCCAGGAAGCGCCTGCGCTCCAGGGCGGCCTCGCGGGTGGCGGCGACGGCCGGCATGAAACCGGCGAACATCTTCACCTCGTCCGGGTCGCGTCCGGCGCGCTTGGCGGCATCCCGCAGTGCCTGGCGTTGGGCCTGGGCGTCCTCGAGCGTCATCGGGTTGGCGTAGACGCCGTCGGCGAAGCGGCCCGCGAGTTCCAGGCCGTAACTGCCGCCGCCCGCCTGGAAGATGACCGGCTGGCCCTGCTCGGACGGCGGAATGGGCAGCGGGCCACGGGACGCGACGTGGCGGCCCTGGACGTTGACCGGCTGGAGCTTGTCCATGTCGGCGAACCGCTTCGCCTCGACGTCGCGGACCCAGGCGTCCTTCTCCCAACTGCCCCACAGCGCCTGCACGACCTGGACGGTCTCGTGCGCGCGCTCGTACTTCTCCGCGCGCGGCGGGATGCGGCGGCCGAAGTTCGCCGCGGCCGCCGGGTGGGAGGTGGTGACGGCGTTCCAGCCGACCCGGCCGTGGCTGATCACGTCCAGGGCCTTGAACTGGCGGGCGATGGTGTAGGGCTCGTTGAAGGTGGTGGAGGCGGTGGCGACCAGGCCGATCCGCTCGGTTTCGCGGGCTATCACGGTGAGGACGAGGAGCGGGTCGATGGGGGTGTGTGGGTGCTCGGTCTCCAGGTCCACGTCCAGAACCGGGGTGTCCGCGATGAACAGCAGCTGGATCTTGCCGCGCTCGGCGGCCTGCGCGTAGCGCACGAACTGGTCCATGTCCGTGTAGCTGGACAGGTTCGCCCCGGGCAGCCGCCACGCCCCGGGCTCGGATCCGTAGCCGCTGGTGAACTGCATGGCCAGGAGCATCTGCGGGCTTGTCATGGGGACGCCTCCAAGCGGCCGGGAAGAAAGCGGAGGATGCCTCCGATTACCTTCCCGATAATACGGAGGCATCCTCCGTATTGCAAAAAGGGTGGTGCTCGATGGCCGGGAATGCCGGGTGCGGTCGGTACTTCTGGGCCGTTGCGCCTGCGTGTCCGACGGGCAGCCGTGCACCACAACCGCGCGGGGCCGCGGCGTCGGAGGCACCCGGACGTTGGTCACGTCCTGTCGTGTCTCCGGTGCCGCGGCCCCGCGCGAGTGCCGCTCTAGGGGTCGCGGGCGTCAGCGGTGCGCGGCGCGGTTCATCTCGACGATGTCGTCGAGGGTGGGGTTTTCGGGGTCGGGGAGGGCGGCCCTGCGCTCGAGCATGCTGTCGCGGACGGCCCTGTCCTTGACGAGGTCGGCCGCGGCCAGGGCGGCGGGCAGCTCGTCGAGGGTCAGCTCGGTGCAGTAGGCGGGGCCCATCGGCTGCTGGCGCCAGGAGTCGGCAAGGGGGCCGGCGTCGTAGGGGTCGAAGCCGGTGTCGTCGACCAGGCTCATGGCCACCTTCTTCGCCATCTCGGAATCGCCGGCCACCGGGATCGCGATGCGGCCCGGAGCGCCCGCCGGAAGGCCCCGGGTGCGCTGGGTCTCGGCCAGGGCGGCGTTCCACGCCTTGATGACGGGCCGGCCAAGAAGCTCGGAGGTGTACACGCTCTCTGTCTGACCGTTGTCCACCGCCTCGATCGGCCCGCTGAGGACGCCCGGGTAGTAGTTCGAGGTGTCGATGACCACGGCCTCGGCGGGAGCGGTGGCGATCAACTCCGCCAGCTGCCCGTGCACCCCGAACGGGATCGCCAGGATGATCGCGTCCCGGTCCTGGACCGACACGTCCAGGGCCACCGCGCGGGCGCCCGCCTCCAGTACCTCGGCCGAGACGACCTCCCGCCCCCGGGCGTCCGCGACCTGGACGTCATGACCTGCCAGGCTCAGCTTGCGGGCCAGGTTTCCGCCGATCGCCCCAGCACCAATAACGGTTATTTTCATGATTTGTCCCTTCAAGGATTGTGCCACCCCTGCGGGCAGCTCGATGTGATGACGGTGTGGTGTGATCGCCGGGCCGTCGCCCGGCCCGGTCGGGCGCGGGAGCGTTCCCGTGGCCCGGCCCTGAGTGAAGCGGCAACCGCTAGGCGCGGATCTCCGGCTCGCGGTAACCGTGCGCGATGAGCGCCCGCAGTCGGTCGACGGACTCCGCGGTGGCGCCGTTGCCGGTGATCCAGGCGACCGAGCAGGCCGCGAGGAACAGGTCGTAGCCCGTCACCGACGGGCGTACGTACCCTGCGCGCTGCGCGGCTCCCACGTACGCGTCGGTCGTCGCGATGAGCTCGTCGCAGGGGACGGTGAGCGGATTGTCCGGGTCCTGCGCCCGGGTCGCCGCCATGAGGGGTTCCGGCAGTCCGCTGTAGGCGCTGAGGTACTCCTCCATCGCCCGCAGCCACTGCGTCAGCGCCGCACCGGCGTCGTCGATGTCGGCGATGTCCTCGCGGCGGGCCACCAGTTCCGCGGTGCGGGCCTGGAGGAGGGCCGCCAACAGCGCCTCACGGGTGGGGAAGTGCCGGTACAGCGTTCCCGGCCCGACGCCCGCCTCCTTGGCCACCGCCTCCAGCGACGTACCGACCCCGTCCCGCAGGAAGTGGCGCTGGGCGGCCTCCAGGAGGGCTGCGCGATTGCGCTGGACGTCGGCGCGGGGCTTGCGCCCCCGTGGCTCCGTGGCGTTCATGCGCTCTCCTGTGCTCTCGATGCGGCGACCCCATAAAAACGGAGACTGTCTCCGAATTATCGCTACAGTAAACCGGAGACATCCTCCGGTCAATTCGGAGGCGGCTGCCCCGAACGAGGACGCGGGCCCTGCGTCAGTGGGCGTGGTGCCGGCGTCAGAAGCCAAGAACGCGCACGGCGAGCAGCGTCTGCCAGGTCCAGCCAATAGTGAGTGACACGCGCTGGACCAGCCCGCCCAGATCCACCCAGCGTCGATGCTGGCTGAACGCGGCGCTCGCCAGCGCCATCGTGATTGCGAAGAGCACACCGCTGGCGATCGAGTAGAGGGCCCATCCCCGCGAGTTGGACAGGGCGAACACGAAACAGGCCACGGCAAGAGCGAGGAATCCGATGAGAGAGAACAGATCATGCAGCGTCCCTGCACGGGTGGGGTGTTGGAGCTGATCGGGGGTGCCGACGGGGTAACCGCTCACCGGATCCGTGCGGCAGGCACCTGCGCCCAGCAGGCCGATCGCCCAGACGCCGATCAGCAGTGCGCCCCAGTGTGAAGGCCCAGCGCGCCACAGGCCCACGGCGAAGATGAGCGACAGCAAGCCCGTGGAGAGGAAGTTGACGGTCTGCGCCCACCCGGCGGGGCCAAGGGATAGCGAACTGACGGGATGACGAAACGGCTTGTAGCCCACACGGCCGGCGCCTTCCAGCAGGTACGCGACGGTGAAGAGAGGGCCGGCGGCCATCCCGCAGGCGAGCAGCGTTTGATTACCCACCCTGTCAACTTATGTTGACAGGGTGGGCGCGTCAACCCTCGTTGACATGAGGGTGGGTACCAGCCATCAGCCGAAGCGTGCATTCCCAGCCCTGACACCCACTCATGCCCTTGCTCTGGAAGATCGATTGCGGGGACAGTCCTTAGCCTTGCGGGACGTCCTCGCCGTTGAGACCACTCGTGTCGATCTCGGCATCGCTCAGGACCGGCCCGCCGAGGAAGCCGTTCATGAGGTCGTTCAGGTCCAGTGTCGTGGCGCCGGCCGGTGCACTGGGCAGGGTGCCCTCACGCATCCGCAGTGTCAGGCCGAGGTTCTTCACCTTGGCGTTCTCGGCGAGCTTGGCGAGGTCGATGTCCACCTGGGCCAGCTCGCCGTTCTTGAGCGTGAAGTCCGCCGTCACCTTGGCATTGGGAGCGTCCTTGAGATCCTTGGCAGTCGGCAGCTCCATGCCCGGCGGCAGGTCCTTCACCACGGGCCGGATCTCACCGAGCAGCTCGGTGATCAGCGTGCGGAAGGGGGCCGTGGCGGTCACATGCTCGGTGCCGTCCCCGCCACCCGTGGTCTTGAACTCCACCTCACGGGCGACGACCTTGCGAAGGGCATTCACGAGCTTCTTCTGCGTCTTGGAGTCCAGGGACGACGCGGGACCGTCCTCGGCGCCGGCCCTGTCCATCTCCTTGGTGTTGAACTTCACCCACTTGCCCTGCAGGACATCCTTCATCGCCCCGGCCTCCGGAGGCAGATCGTCCGCGTCCGGCAGAGGGCTGCCCGTCGTCTTGCCCAGGGCGTCCATGTCGGCACGGATGTAGGTGTAGTCGCCGATCACCCGGTACTCGACAAGGTCCCCGTCCGAGGTGCTGACCTTCATGGCCGTACCGACAAGGTCCTTCTCACCGGACTTCTCCAGCGGCTTCTTCGACTGCACGGTCACCGTGATCTTCGCCCCGCTGAGCAACTCGGCGACCTCGTCCGGGATCTCCTCACCGGGCTCAGGGTCGGACGCGGCATCCAGCGCCTTCAAGGACGCGACATCCGCGTCCAGATCGACCTCGAAGGAGAGCGTCTTCTTCTTGCCGACCTCCTCGAAGGCCTGGTCGAGCTTCCTGCCGGCGGACAGCTGCTCCACCGTTCCGCAGGCGGCGGAACCCGCGAGGACGGCACCGACGACGGCGGTGGCGGTCAGGGTCTTACGAATGGTGTTGATGATGGTCTCCTCGTGGGTCCGACCACAACGTGATCGATCAGAAGACTCACAACTCGCCCTGAGGGTTGTCCTGTCCGCCTCACGACCTGTTTCGACGGCTGAGCCCTGCACCGCGGTGGCCGCATGCCGCATGCTCAGGCTGCCGTCCATCCGCCCAGCAGCTCGCCGACCTCGCGGCGGCGCCGGGTCGCTGCGGTCAGCGCACGTCGCGCAGCAGTAGCTTGACGCGGCGCCTGTCCAGGTTGATCTCGGCGACCTCGACCACCAGCACATCCCCGACAGCAAAAGACTGGTCGTCACCCTCCCCCTGAGGCAGCTCCGAGGTCGGCAGCAGCCCTTCGACGTGGTCGTGGACACGAACGAAGACCCCGACCGAGGCGACCTTGGTCACCCTGCCCGAAACCACATGTCCAAGATGCGTCCGGGCGAACTCGCGGAACGGATCATCCCGCAGAGACTTCAAGGAAACGGTGAGCCAGTCCCGATCGGCGTCCACGTCCAGGACCGTGACGGTCACGTCCTGTCCCACGCGCAGCACCTGGTCCAGCGGCACCTCGCGACGCTTCCAGGACACCTCAGGGGTACGCAGCAGCCCGTCGAACCCGCCAAGATCGACGAGGGCATCGACATCACTGACCGAAGAGACCGTTCCTCTGCGGACCTGCCCCTTCTCGAGCGTTCTCAGAAACGCCTTGCGAGCCTCACCCGCGGAAACATCCGCCACCCCACCACCCCCTCATCAAGGATCACGCTCTCATGCCCCTGCCCCCAGGACCTTGTCGTTTTCCTCAGGCGTTCCGTGGGGACGCGGCAACGGTGACCTGTGCTGTCCATGACCCGGGATCCAGAGGCGGATCCCAGGTCACGTCGACGTCGACTTCGTGGAAGTCGTGTGCGAGCCCCACCACCATGGAGGCCACGGCGGCCTGGGCCTCGGCTGGGTCGGCGTTGGCCGGCACGTCGGCAAGACGCCCGCAAAGCATCGCGCCTTCCCCGGTGAGGACACTGTGACGCCAGCCTTCCGGCGTCGCCAGCAGGGCAATGCTCTTCGGCATGCCGAAGGAAGGCCGTCTCTTCTGCACGCGCTCTCGTCCCACCACGGAGCTATCCAACCTCGTCGGGTTCCTGGCGGTTCACGCGGGCGGAAGTTTGCTACGGCGGGGTTCGGTGCCGCCCTTGTGACGGACTGGTCGGACGTATGCCTCACCGGTGGCGAGGACCAGCCGACGCCCTGGTTCCACGCGGACCGTGTGACGTTGCATCGGTTGGCCCGGGAACACGGCGAGGGCAAGCACTTGTGCCAGGCGGTCACCGCACCGCCGGAGCGCACGGTGTGCCCTGGCTTGCGGGCACTCCTGCAGAGTCTGGAGCCCGAGCCGGCCGTCCTGCTCGACCGGATGGGAGACATCGTCGCCTGAACACAGGACTACGAGCGGTATGCCCGTCCCCTCGGCCTGCTCGACGGGGACCCTCCCAACATGGTGCGGTACCTGTTCACCGACGACCGCTCCCGCGCCGCCTTCCCGGGGTGGGACCGGCTGGCCGACGAGCAGGTCGCCCATCTGCGCAACGAGTCCTCGCTGCACGACCCTCATGTCGCCGTCCTGGCCGACGAGTTGACGGCGGCGGGGGAGCCGTTCAGCGACCGGCTGACCTTCGCTGGGGGATCCAGCGCTCTCGCCCCTGCCGCCTGGCCCGTACCCGTGCGGATCTGCGCAGTCTCGGCCATCAGGGTGTGCAGGAGGGGCCCGGATCGGCGTGCGAGCAATCGAAGGCTTTTCCACTCCCGGCAGACCACGGCCGACTACGCGTACGGTCGGCCCGATCCGTCAACGGCACTACCCGCCGTCGGCCGCCCGCCGACAGAAGCCGACTGCAGCCATCCGTAGGGCCTGGGGACTTCGTTGGCTCTGACAGAACCTGCCCGTGCGGCCGGGTCTCGGCTGCACGGGCGGTCATCTGCGGGCGGGCGCGGGGCCGTCTCAGAGGTGCTGTTCGGTGGCGCGGGTGCGGTGGTACTCGTCCTGGCGTTCGTCGGTGATGTACGCCGGGATCGGGAAGTCCCACCAGCCGGGGACCCAGGGGCCCGCGGCGTCGCGGTCCGTGGGGACCTCGATCACGGCGGGGGCCCCGGACTGGACCGCCTTGCGCAGCGTCGGCTCCAGGGACGCGGAGTCGTTGACCTTCCACGACTCGATCCCGAAGGCTCGGCCCATGGCCGCGAAGTCGGGGCTGTACGGCGAGCCGTCGGGGTGGGAGAACTCGGTGCCGATGTGCCGCGAGGTCTGCTTGCGCTGCCCGCCGCGGATCGACATGTAGCCCGCGTTGTTCTGGACCACGAAGATCACCGGTGCGCCGGCGGTGACGCTCAGGGCGATCTCCTGGGAGGTCATCAGGAAGTCGCCGTCGCCGAGGACGCACACCACCGGGCTGTCCGGCCGGGCCAGCTTGGCGCCGACGGCCGCCGGGATCGCCCAGCCCATGGAGGAGAAGCCACCGGAGGTGAGGTGAGTGCGCGGGGAGTAGACGGGGAAGGTCTGCTTCACCGCTCCCTGGGTGTTGCCCGAACCGGCGACGATGATCGCGTCGCGCGGGAGCACGTTGCGCAGGGCGCCGAGCGGGCGCTGCGAGGTGAACGGGAAGCGGTCGCTGTCGCGGCGGCCGGCGAGCTTCTCCTCCCAGTCCTGCTTGAGGCGGGCGAGTTCGGCGAGGTACTCGGAGCGGTCGACGCCCTTGGCGGGCAGGGAGTCGACGATGGCGGCCACGGCGCGCTGCGCGTCCGCGACGATGCCCACCTCGGCGGGATAGTTCTTGCCGATCTCGTGGGGGTCGATGTCGATGTGGATGAGCTTCGCGGGCGGGATGGAGAAGCTGA
Organism: Streptomyces sp. RG80; assembly: GCF_040446465.1. Lineage (NCBI taxonomy): Bacteria > Bacillati > Actinomycetota > Actinomycetes > Kitasatosporales > Streptomycetaceae > Streptomyces > Streptomyces sp. RG80. Next base: position 27,681 of record NZ_JBEAAJ010000017.1, read on the forward strand.
TGCCCTTGGCGTAGCTGGAGGCGGACCAGTCCGTGAAGCGGCAGCCGACCGAGATGACGACGTCGGCGGAGCTCGCGATCGCGTTGCCGGTCATCGTGCCGGTCTGGCCGACGCTGCCGGCGAACAGCTCGTGGTCCTCGGGGAAGGCGCTCTTGCCGTTCCACGTGGTGACGACCGGGATCTGCCACCGCTCGGCGAGAGCGAGGACCTGGTCGGACGCCTCGGACGTGATCGCCCCGCCGCCGACCACGATGACCGGCCGGGTGGCCGCCCGCAGCACGTCGACCGCGCGGTCGACGGCCTCCGGGTCGGGGTGCTGGCGGCCGACCGGGATACGACGCTCCAGGTCGTGGAGTTCGACGTTCGCCGCCTCGGCCTGTACGTCCATGGGGACTTCGAGGTGTACCGGGCCGGGGCGGCCGGTCAGCATGGAGTTGAAACAGCGGTGCAGGACGAAGGGGAGCTCCTCGACCCGGGTGACGACCCAGTGCCGTTTGCTGACGGCCTCGGCCACCTTGGGGAAGTCGTTCGCCGTGTAGCGGTCGAGTTCCTGCAGCAGTCCGTGGCCGCGCATGTGGGTCGGCGGGCCGCCCGTGACGACGAGGACGCTGGTGGAGTCGGTGAACGCGGTGCCCATGCCGATGACGGTGTTGCTCGCGCCCGCGCCGATGGAGGTCACCGCGGCCTGCGGGCGGCCGGTGACGCGGTAGTAGCCGTCGGCGAGGTGGACGGCGCTCTGCTCGTGGAACGTCTGGATGAAGGGGATCCTGGACTCGTCGTCGAGGAAGGCGTCGGTCAGTGACCAGATGCCGTGGCCGGGGATGCCGGCGACGACGTCGACCCCGTAGTTGCGCAGGGTCCGCGCGACGATCTGGCCTCCGGTGAGGACGGGCATGGTGGGTTTCCGATCAGCTCGGGTCGGACGGTGGGGTCAGGCGTTCTGACGGGCGGCCCAGGCGAAGCCCTGGGTGCACAGGCGGGTGACGTCCGGGTTCTGGAGGTCGTCGAGGTCATGGCCGACCGCGCTGTAGAAGACGCGGCCCTCGCCCCAGCTGCGGGTCCACGCCTGAGGGATGGTCTTTCCCTCCAGCCAGGGCAGGTGTTCGCCGGTGAAGGTGGACTCGGCCAGGACGTGGTTGTTGGGGTCGACGGACATGTAGTACTGCTCCGAGGCGACCCGGAAGTCCTTCACTCCGGCGGTGATCGGGTGACCGGTGTCCGTGAGGGTGACCTCGTAGGGGTACTTCACGCCTTCGCCGGCGGGGTGTTCGAGGAAGCTGCCGCCGAGCAGCCAGTGGTATTTGAGGCTGGTGCGGAACGCGGCGGCCGCGCCGTGCCAGGCGGCGATCCCGGTGCCGTTCTCCACCGCCCCCAGCAGGTTCGACTCCTGGGCGGCGGTCAGCCCCTCGGACAGCAGGGCGTTGTTCCAGTTGAGCGCGATGAGGTCGTAGCCGGTGAGGTCGGCGTCGAGGGAGAAGATGTCGTTGGTCTCGTCGACGTCGAACCCGAGGTTCTTGAAGATCGGGAGGGCCCATTCCTCGGCCACCTGGTAAGGCTTGTGCCCCGGCCAGCCTCCGTACAGATACAGAACGCGAGTCATGCGGTGCTCCCTGAGGTCGTACGGGCAAGGGCTTCGGCGCGGCTGCGCAGGCGCTCGGCCACCTCTATGGCGTCACCCTCCGGCGCGGTGGACTTGCGCTCCGGCTTCGCGGTCAACAGGTAGACCAGACCCGCGGCCGAGACGACGAGGAACCCGATGAGTGCGATCCACCGGTCCACGAAGGGGGTTGCGGAGTCGCCGGTGGGCCAGGCGAGGAGAACCATCCCGAGCACGCCGTAGGTCAGGGCCGCCACGGTCACCGGGAAGCCCCAGCGGCCCAGCGTCCAGGCTCCGGCGGGGCGCCAGCCCTTCATGCGCATCCGCAGCGCGGCCAGTACGACCATCATGAAGGCCGCGTATCCGGCCAGCATCTGGAACGCAGCGATCTTGGTGAGGGAGTCGGGCGAGTAGTAGACGAACACGAAGAGCAGCAGCGGCAGGACGTTCACGGCCAGCAGCGCGTTCAAGGGGACGCGGTGCTTGCGGGTGATCTGCGAGAAGACGCGGGAGCCCGGGAACATGTCGTCGCGGGCGAAGGAGAAGACGATCCGGCTGGCGGCGGCCTGCTGGCTCATCACACCCGCGATGAAGGACGTCATGATCACCGTGAGCACTGCCTTGGTGCCGACGGTGCCGACCGAGCTCTGGAGGATCGAGGGGATCGGGTTGGTGTCCTTGCCGGAGAGGATCGAGGCGAGGTCGGGAGCCGCGAGTGCGTAACCGACGAAGGCGAAGAGCGCGGCCACCCCGCCGACGGCGACGGTCAGCTGCATGGCCCGCGGGATGCTGCGGGAGGGGTTGGGAACCTCTTCCGCGATCTCGCCGCACGCCTCGAAGCCGTAGAAGAGGAAGAGCCCGACGAGGGAGGCGGCGATGAAGGCCATGACGTAGTTGTCGTGGGTGGAGCTGCTGGTCTCGAAGAAGATCGAGACGGAGTTGTGCCGTTCGAAGATCAGCAGGTAGAAGCCCACGAGGACGATGCCGATCAGTTCCGCGGCGAGTCCGATCTTCGAGATCAGAGCCAGCGTCCTGGTGCCGAAGCAGTTGCAGATCAGGCAGACGACGGTCACGGCGATCGCGATCCACAGGCGCTGGGCGGGAGTGGAGCTGATGGCGGGTTCGGCGGCGGTTCCGGCGAAGAGGCTGGCCGCGAAGTCCGAGCTGAACAGTGCGGTACTGGTGATGCCGATGGTGATGCAACAGATGTATGTCCAGGCGTTGAACCAGGCATAGCGGCCGTTCCACAGTCGTCTGACCCACTGGTAGAGGCCGCCCGCGAGCGGGAACTGCGAGACGACCTCACCGAAGACCAGTGCGACCAGGAACTGCCCGGCCCCGACGATGCCGATCCAGAAGATGGACGGTCCGCCGGCGGTCGCCAGACCGACCGCGAACAGGGCCACGACACCCACGAGGGGCGAGAGGTACACGAAGCCCAGGGCGAAGTTCCCCCACAGGCTGACCTTGCGGTCGAATTTCTGCTCGTAGCCGAGTACGGCGAGCATTTCCGCGTCCGCGGCCGAGGAGACAGGGCTCTGGGCCCCGCCTGAGCGGCCTACGGGGGTGGATGTGGGCGCCGTGTGCGCCTCGTTGTCCGTAGCTGACATGACGATCTCCGTGAGTTGAGGGGGACGTGCTCCTTGTCGAACGGCTGCCGGGTTGCTTCAGTGGTCCGGCATAAGTCGCGATCCGTCATCGCGGATCAGCTCTGCTCGAAGGTGTGGTCGGTCCAGTTCAGCTGGGCCGATCCGTACCGCGCGGCGCGGACGTCGCCGGAGCGCGCGTGTCCCTCGAAGTTCTCGATGCGTGAGGCCCTGCCGCAGATCTCGCCGAGCCGGGCACTGGACCCGGCGTCCCTGATCTCCTGGTAGGTCATGGTCTTGAGGTACTTGCCGACCCAGAGACCGCCGGTGTAGCGGGCCGCCCCCAGGGTGGGCAGCACGTGGTTGGTGCCGATCACCTTGTCTCCGTACGCGACGCAGGTCTTGTCCCCGAGGAACAGTGCGCCGTAGTTGCGCATGCGGTGCAGCGCCTCGCGGGGCTGGGCCGTGAGGATCTGGACGTGCTCGCTGGCGTACTCGTCGGCGAGTGCGTAGGCGCTGTCCAGGGTGGGGACCACGATCACCTCGCCGTGGTCGCGCCAGGCAGGACCGGCGACCCCGCCGGTGGGCAGGCCGGGCAGGAGCTTGTCCACCCAGGCGATGGTCTGCCTGCCCACCTCCTCGGAGGTGGTGATGAGGACGGCTGGTGAGTCGGGTCCGTGCTCGGCCTGGGACAGCAGGTCCGTGGCCACCACGAACGGGTCCGCGGTCTCGTCGGCGACGATCAGCACCTCCGTCGGTCCGGCGAAGAGGTCGATCCCGACCTCGCCGAAGAGCTGGCGCTTGGCCTCAGCCACGTAGGCGTTGCCGGGCCCGGCGAGCATGTCGACCGCGTCGATCGTCTCGGTGCCCAGCGCTAGGGCGGCCACCGCCTGGACGCCGCCCATGACGTAGATCTCGTCGGCCCCGGCCAGGTGCATCGCGGCGATGCTGACGGGCGGCGGGGCGCCCCGGTCCGGCGGGGTCGTGGCGGCGACCCTTCCGACACCTGCGACCTTGGCCGTCAGGACGGTCATGTGGGCCGACGCGGTGAGGGGGTAGCGGCCGCCGGGGACATAGGCGCCGGCCGCGCCGATGGGGATGTTGCGCTGTCCCAGGAACACTCCGGGCAGCGTCTCCACCTCGAAGTCGGTGAGGGAGTCACGCTGCGCCTGGGCGAACCCGCGGACCTGCTTCTGGACGAAGCGCAGGTCGTCGAGGACTGTCTCGGGGACGCCGGAGACGACGGAGGCGATCTGGTCGGGACCGAGCCGGTAGGACTCCGGCCCCCAGTTGTCGAACTTCTGCGACCAGCGGCGCACGGCGGCGTCGCCGTTGGCCCGTACGTCGGCGATCACGTCCGCGACGGTCTCGACGATTTCCGGACGGCTGGTCCGTGCCGTCTTCACGGCGACAGGAGCCTTGATGGTCTTGTGTTGAGCTGACACTCTGCACTCCTTGCAGGGGTCGTGCGCTGCGGGCTTGCCCTGAAGTCTGGGGAAACACGGAGGGGGACGACAGGCACAGTGTGTGCAATATTGGCTGCCGAACCTGCACACACCGAGGTGGTCGCTCATCGCTGAAGTCCTGACGGTTCGCGCCGCCCTGGAACTGGAGGTGTTCACGCGCACGACCGTGCGTGTGTACGCCGGGGAGAGAAATCTCGACCGTCCCGTGCGCTGGGTGCACACCGGCGAGATCCCGGACATCCACCGCTTTCTCACGGGTCAGGAGATGCTGCTGACCGCCGGTCTCGGTATGGGCGCGACACCGCTCGAGCAACGGGCCTTCATCCGACGGCTCGCGGACGCCCACGCGGCCGTCCTCGTCATCGAACTGGCCGGGCGTGTGTTCGACTCCATGCCGGAGGCCGTGATCGAGGAGGCCGAGGAGGTCGGCCTGCCCCTGGTAGGACTCGCCGACGAGATCCCCTTCGTCGAGACCTCGGCCCAGGTCCACGAAATCCTGGTCGGGATGCGCGTCAAGCAGCTGATCGCCGAGGAGGCCACCAGCCAGGCGTTCATGGACCTGCTCCTGGCGGACGAGGACTACGTCGGCGTGGTCAGGGAACTGGCCCGCCGCACCGGGCACCCGGTGGTGCTGGAGGACGTCACTCATCAGATGCTGGCGTACGGGGGCGCGACACCGGAGGCCGACCGGGTCGTGGACGAGTGGACCGCGCACTCGCGGGCGATCCACGAACGCCATCCTTCGCTCCTGGCGCAGGACGCCGGCGTCCCCACCGCCCCGGCGGCCTCGTTCCGCGAGGTCGCGCCATGCGCCCGCCAGCCCGTGGTGCTCCGCGGCGAGTCATGGGGCTGGCTGCACCTGCTGCACGGCGGCCGGCGGCCGAGCCCGCCCGAACTGCGCACCCTGGAGCGGGCCGCCGCGGCCGTGGCGATCTCGCTGCTCAGCGAGCGGGAGAGCGGCGCCCGTGCCTCCCAGCGCCAGACGGCACTGCTCAACCGGCTGCTTCTCGGCGACATCACCGGAGAGCGGTTCGTCACCCTCAGCCTCGCCCTCGGTCAGGACCTACGCGGACGGGACCTGATCGTCGTCACGGCCTGGGCCGGGGGCGACGAGGCCACCAAGGACCACCTCCTCGCCCGCCTGCTGCAGGAGGTCGGCTGGCCCGCCGTCGTCGGCGACACCGGAGACTTCGACGTGGCGGTGGTGGGCCTGCCCGCCCGCGCCGACGCCACCCATGTGCAGACCCTGCTGACCGATCACGGGACACGGGCCGGCATCAGCCGGATCGTGGAGCCGACTGCCCTTCCGCTGGCTCTGCGTCAGAGCCGCAGCGCGGCCTCCGTCGCGGCCGCGGCGTCGACCACGGAGGTGCGTCATTTCGACGATCTGGGAGCGCTGCGCCTTCTCGTCGCGCTCTCCGAGGGCCCCGAGCTCAGACGGTACGTCGAGGACGAACTCGGTCCGCTCCTGGAGCACGACGCGCTGGTGAAGAACCCGCTGCTGCCCACGCTCCGCACGTTCCTCGACTGCGGTGGCAACAAGGCACGGGCGGCGGAGGAACTCTTCATCCAGCGACGCACCCTCTACCACCGCCTCGACAAGCTCTCCGAGATCCTCGGCCTCGATCTCACACAGGTCAGCAACCAGCAGCGGCTGCAACTGGCCGTGCGCGGGCATGACTTGCTGCGCAAGCCGACGCTGCGGCGGACCTGACCGCCCTCGCCGGCACAGCGTCAGCCCTTCGTGGCCCTGGCGAGGGACGGGGCGATCCGCAGGGCGTTCGCACCGATCGTCAACGCCGGGTTGAGCGCCGCCGAGGACGGGAAGAACGACGCGTCGGTCACCCAGAGGTTGTCGACGTCATGACTGCGGCACATGGGATCGAGCACGCTCTCCGACGGGTCGTGGCCCGCCACGGCCGTGCCGCACATGTGGGAGTTGGTCTCGATGCCCATGCGCTGGGTGAAGATCAGCGGATAGCCGGCCTTGCGAACCGCCCGGGTCACCCGGCGCACGAGTTCGTGGTGGGGCGCGAGGTTGGTCGGCGTCCAGTCGATGAGGATCCGGTCGCCGTCCACGCGGACCCGGTTGTCCCGGGACGGGAGGTCCTCGGTCGTCAGGTAGATGTCGAGGCTCCTGGCCGCCATGAGCTTCAGGGCCCACGTCGGTGCCCACGGACGCGCGGGCTTGAGCATGGGTGCCTGCAGCTTGCCCAGCATCTGGAGGTTCCCGAGCGGGAAGCGCGTTCCTGGGCCGGCTTCGTAGAAGTCGTTCAGGCCGAGCGTCTTCTGCCACTGTGTGGGATTGGTCCGCAGCGGGTTGACCCCGACGAAGAAGGTGCTGTTGTGGACCATGTAGTTGCGGCCCAGCAGTCCTGACGAGTTGCCGAGGCCCTGAGGGTGGTGTGCGTCGTCGGCCGAACGGAGCAGCAGCGCGGCCGAGTTGACGGCACCTCCGGCCAGGGCGAAGGACTTGGCGTTGATACGGATGATGCGGCCCTCGTGCCGTGCCTCGGCGGCGACGACCTTCCGGCCGTCGGGCGAGGTGATCAGGCGGGTGACCTCCGCACCGGTGAGGATCCTGACGCCGTCGCTCAGCGCGGGGAGCAGGAGCCGGTTCTCGGCGTCGGACTTCATGCCCGTCTCGTCCGGACAGCCGTCGGCGGTCGTCACGGCGGCGCGGTCGGCCTGCGTGCTGATGTTCAGGGCGTTCGGTGTGTGGAACGGGTGCAGGCCCTGCCCGCGCAGCGACCGGGCGAACCGCTCGATCTCCGGTTCGTGCTGGAGCGCCGGATACGGGTAGGGCTTGGAGCGGGGCGGCTCGGTCGGGTCCTCGCCGGTCTGCCCGTGCACCTGGAGCAGCTGCTCCATGGCGCTGTAGAAGGGCTCCAGGTCGTCGTACTCGAAGGGCCAGGCGCGCGAGACACCCTCGTGGTGTTGCACCTCGGTGAAGTCGCTGCGCCGGAAACGGGGCAGCATGGCGCCGTAGAAACGGGTGTTTCCGCCCACCCAGTAATAGACACCCGGTGCGAACGCCTTGCCGGTACTGCCGTCGTACCAATAGCCCGCGTTCTTGTACCGGCCCTTGAGATACATCTCGGCCGGCTGCGAGTTCTCGGGTTCACGTGGAAGGAAGTGGCCCCGCTCCACGACGAGTACGTCGAGACCGGAGTCCTTCAGCGCCCAGGCCAGCGAGGATCCGCCCATGCCGGAGCCGATGATCAGCACATCGGTGCTGATCTCCTCGGCGGATCCGGCTGGAACGAGGGCATCGGGCCGGAGCTCCGGGGGTGTGTAGTCATGACGGACCGGGTCGGACATGAGTCGGGGTCTCCTCTTTTCCACGGTATTTCGAAGAGAGCCTAAGCAGCGGCCCGAATACGGCACATGCACGGAATGGGTAAAGACTGCCGACCGAGTTGCTCACTTCGTGCATGTGCCGAGCATGTCCCGCGTCCCTAGCCTCTTCCGAGGACCAGCTTCTGGAGGCGAAATGGGCAGGGAATCGTACGACTACGTCGTCGTCGGGGCCGGATCGGCCGGCTGTGCGGTGGCGGCCCGGCTGTCCGAGGATCCGGAGGTCACGGTCGCGTTGATCGAGGCGGGGCCGCCGGCCCGGGGCCGCCTCTTCGAGATCCCCGCACTGTTCTCGCAGCAGCTGAAGACAGCGTACGACTGGGACTTCGAGACGGAACCCGAGCCGCAGCTCGGCGGGCGCCGCGCCTACCTGCCCCGCGGCCGGGCGATCGGCGGCACCAGCTCGATGAACACCATGCTGTACGTGCGCGGGCACCGCTACGACTACGACACATGGGAGCGGCTCGGCAACCCGGGCTGGGGGTACGACGACGTCCTGCCGTTCTTCAAGAAGTCCGAGGACAACGAGCGCGGGGCCGACGGCTTCCACGGCGTCGGCGGCCCTCTCACCGTCAGTGACCCCCGCTCCGTCCACCCGCTGCTGACAGCATGGGTCGAGGCCGCTCAGGACGCGGGGTACAAGCACAACCCGGACTTCAACGGAGCCGATCAGGAGGGCGTGGGCTACCACCAGGTCACGCAGCGGGGCGGCCTGAGGTGCAGCAGCGCGATCGCGTTCCTGGAGCCGGCCGCGGGCCGTCCGAACCTCTCCGTGCTTCCCTCGACGACCGCCCTGCGCCTGAGCTTCGACGGCTCGCGGGCAGCCGGACTGGAGGTCGACCACCTCGGAACCGTCCGGACCATCCATGTCGACCGCGAGATCGTGCTGTCCCTCGGGGCCTACAACTCGCCCCACCTGCTCCTGCAGTCCGGTGTAGGGCCGGCCGATGAACTGACCGCGGGCGGGATCACCCCGCTGCACGACCTGCCGGACGTCGGCAGGAACATGCAGGACCACACCGGGTGCTTCATCAGCTTCTTCAGCGACACCGAGCCACTCCTGGGACCGGACACCTCGGCGGAGGAGCAGCTGCTGCGCGGGCAGGGCACCGGCCCGATGGCCTGGAACGAGACCGGTGGCTTCTTCAGCTCCAGCGACGACGTCCCCGCCCCGGACATCCAGGTCCACGCCGCTCTGGGGATCGTCCGCGACGAGGGTCTCGCCGCGCCGCTGGAGCCGGGAATGTCGTTCGGGCCCTACGTGGCGCGGCCCGCGAGCCGCGGCTCGGTGCGGCTGCGGCACTCCCACCCGTACGCCAAGCCGCGCATCTTCCACAACTACCTCGACGACCCCGACGACCGCCGACGCCTGCGCGAGGGTGTCCGCCTGTGCATGCGCATCGCCCGTGAACAGCGGCTGACGTCCCTGCTGCAGTCGGACCTGCGCGGTGCCGCGGAGGCCGGACTCGCCCCGCTGTCGGACAGCGACCGGGACATCGACGACTTCATCCGCACCCAGTCGTTCTCCTTCTACCACCCGTCGGGGACCTGCATGATGGGCAAGGTCGTGGACCATGAACTGCGGGTGCGCGGGCTGGAGAACGTCCGTGTGGCGGACACGTCGATCATGCCGACCCTCGTCACCGGGAACACCAACGCCCCAGCCATCATGATCGGCGAGAGGGCCGCCTCGTTCATCCGTGCGTCAACGGGCTGACGTCCGGGGCGCAACGTCACACGGTCCGGACGACGGTTCCGCCGGCTTCGAGCGCGGTGACCTCGCCGGCGGCCGCAGAGGCGTCGGTGACCAGGGTGTGCACCAAAGCGGCGGGGCCGACGTGGGCGTAGGCGGTGTGGCCGAGCTTGCTGCCGTCGGCGGCGGCGATGACGCGGCGGGAGGAGGCGATGCCCGCCTTCTTCACCGCGGCGTCGTCCAGGTCGTAGGCGGTCAGGCCGTCGGCCGCGGTCAGTCCGCAGCAGCCGACGACGGCCGTGTCGAAGCGCAGGGCGGCCAGAGAGGCGAGGGTGAGGGGGCCGGTGAGGGCTCCTTCCGCGGCGCGGGGCTGGCCGCCGGGCACGACCAGGGTGGCCGGGCCGGGTGCCTCGCCGAGCAGGTGGATGGCCTGCAGGGACAAGGGCATCACGGTGACGGGCCGCTCGCGCAGGAGCCGGGCGACCTCCAGACAGGTGGTGCCGCTGTCCAGCAGGACGCTCTCACCGTCGGCGATGAGCGCGGAGATCTCGGCGGCGATCCGGCGTTTGGCGTCGACCGCCTCGTGGGCGCGCAACCCGAAGGGGGGCTCCTCGCCCCGGAGCAGCAGGGTGCGTGCCCCACCGCGGACGCGTTCGAGGACACCCTGGGCGGCGAGGGAGTCGAGGTCGCGCCGGATGGTCATCTCCGAGGCGCCGGTCAGCTCCGCGAGTTCCTGGACCGTGGCACCCCCGGAGTCCCTGACCACCTTCGCGATCAGCCCGTGCCGGTCTGCGTTGTTCATACCGCGATTGAACACCACCACGGAATGAACAACGAAACTGTTCGTTAGAGCGATTTCCGAACGCTGAAAATGTTCGTTACACTGTTCGGTATGGACCGTTCCCTGCGAGCCGCCCGCGTGGCGACCTACGTCTACTTCGTCCTGTGCGGCACCTTGATGGGCACCTGGGTGGTGCACATCCCCGCGATCGAGGAGCGCGTCGGCATCAGTCACGCCGCGCTCGGCGGCCTGCTGGTGGTGCTCGGCCTCGGGGCCTTCGTGGGCATGCAGGTGGCGGGCCCCCTGACCGACCGCCTCGGCACCCGCACCGTGGTGCCCGCCGGCGGCGCACTGTGCGGCACGACCCTGTTTCTGCCCGGGCTCGCCCAGGACCTGTGGACGCTCGCCGCCGCGCTGCTGGTCTTCGGGTTCTGCAACGGCTGCCTGGACGTGAGCATGAACGCCCATGCCGTACATGTGGAGAAGGCGTACGGCCGCCCCGTCATGTCCGGCTTCCACGCCACGTTCTCCGTCGGCGGTGTCCTGGCCGCACTCGCCGGAGCGGGGGCAGCGACCATCGGCCTGAACCCCGCCGCGACCATGGCCGCCATGGGGACCGCGGGCGTCGTGGTCGCCCTGGCCGCCAAACGTGCCCTGCTGCCTGCCGCTCCCGCCGTCGGGTGCCCCGGCTCCGTGAAGGAGAGCGGCACGTCACCGGCCGTCGAACGCCGCGGCAGCACGGGCCGGGTCTGGCTGCTGGCCGTCCTTGCGCTCATGGTCATGCTGTGCGAGGGCGCGGCCAACGACTGGAGTGCCCTGCACCTCAAGGACGTCCTGGGCGCCCCCGCCAGTACGGCGGCCTTCGCGTACGGCACCTTCGCCGCGGCCATGACCGTCGGCCGACTGCTCGCCGACCGCTTCGCCGCCCGGTTCGGTCCCACGGCGATCCTGCGGTACGGCGCGGCCACGGCCGCCGTCGGCATCACCCTCGTGATCCTCTGCCCCTGGATGACGGCCGTGTTCACCGGCTGGGCGCTCTTCGGCCTGGGGCTGTCCGGCTGCATCCCGCAGCTGTTCAGCGCGGCCGGGCATGTCGACCCCTCCGCAGCCGGGGCCAATGTCTCCCGCGTCGCCGGGCTCGGCTACGTCGGCATGCTCGCCGGCCCCGCCGCGATCGGCTGGCTGACCCACCTCGTCTCCCTCGACCACGCCTTCGTCCTGTTGACGCTGCTGTGTGTGACCACCGCCGTGGGCGCCGGCGTCCTGCGCACCGACCCCGTCGTCGTCCGCCGGGGCGAGAAGGCGGACGACCTCACCCGCGAGCGCGAGACGGCAGCCAACACCCACTGACCGCTTGTGCGGCACGGTCCCTGACAACCGTGCCGCACAAGCCCATGTCTCCCCGGTCATCACGGACCGGGGAGGGAAGACCTCAGCCGACCGAAGGAGTCACTCGATGTCCGAGTCCCCCGCAGCGCCCACCCGCGGCAACGTCGGTGTCATGCTGCCGCTCGATCTCCCTGTCGGCGAGGTACTGCCCTATGTGCGGCGTGCCGAGGAGCTGGGGTTCGACCAGGTCTGGGTCGTGGAGGACCTCGGCTGGCGCGGCGGCGTGGCCCAAGCGGCCACGGTCCTGGCCTCCACCACGAACCTCACCGTCGGGATCGGCATCATGCCCGCCGGCGCCCGCAACGTGGCCTTCGCCGCGATGGAGCTGGCCACCCTCGCCCAGCTCCACCCCGGCCGGCTCATCGCGGGCATCGGCCACGGCATGCCCGGCTGGATGCGCCAGGTCGGGTCCTGGCCCGAAAGCCCCCTGACGCTCATCAAGGAGTACGCGAGAGCACTCCGCCTGCTCATCGCCGGCAAGCCGGGTCCCGAGAACGGCCGGTACGTACGCTGCGAAGGCGTGGTCCTGACCGAGACCCCGGACATCGTCCCCCCGGTGATTCTCGGCGTCCGCGGCCCCAAGTCGCAGGCCGTCGCGGGCGAGGTCGCCGACGGACTCCTCCTGGCCGAGCCCGCCGCACCCGGTTACATCACAGCCTCACTGCGCAACCTGGGCTCCTCCGCGCACCCCCGGGAGATCGTCGTCTACGACGCCGCCGCCGTGGACGACGACGAGGAAGCCGCTCTGGCCCGTGTCCGCGCCGTCCTGGAGTCGGTCGGTGAACCGCAGTGGGCCGCGCACATCGACCCCCTGCCCTTCGCCGAGGAACTGCGCGCACACCGCGCCGCCAGCCGCGACGCCCGGCACTTCGCCCAGACGATGCCCGCCGACTGGGTCCGTGCGTTGAGCATCGCGGGCACCCCGGTCCAGGCCCGCGCGGCGATCAACGCCCGCCACGCGGCCGGCGCGACCAGTGTCGTTCTCGCCCCGGTGGGCCCCGACCGCCTGGCCGCACTGGACTCACTCACCCGCGCTCTGCCGCACCGGGACTGACCCGAACGCCCCCGTCCCCCAGGAGAACGGACCCGCATGTCCACCGACCGCAGCCGTATCGTGCTCTTCGACCTCTTCGGCGTCATAGCCCGCCACCAACGTCTGGGCGCCATGGAGAAGATGGCGGCCCGCTGCCACACCTCCACCGACGCCTTCACCACGGCCTACTGGACGCACCGCCCGCCCTACGACGCCGGCCGGCAGACCGCGTCCGCGTACTGGACCGACGTCCTGCACACGCTGTCCCGCGCCGCCGACGCCGACACGATCGAGGAGCTGCGGCTCACCGATATCGGCAGCTGGTCCCGCGTCGACGACCGCATGGTCACCTACGTACGGGATCTGCGGGACCGTGCCCGGGTCGCCCTGCTGTCCAACATCCCGGCGGACCACGCGGACGCCTTCCTCGCCGCCCAGCCCTGGCTCCATGACCTCGACCACCTCGCCTTCTCCGGAAAGATCGGTGCCGCCAAGCCCGACCCGGCCGCCTTCCGGCACTCCGTCGTCGCCCTGCAGTCCGCACCCGCTGACTTCCTCTTCGTCGACGACCGCGAGGAGAACGTCCGCGCGGCACAGGCGGTCGGCATGAACGGGCACGTCTTCCAGAGCCAGGACGGCCTCGCGGCCGCCGTCGATGCGTGGCTGTGAAACCGATGAGCGGCGCTCCCCGCCTCTCGTGAAACCCGGACATCCTTGCCACGAGCAGCACATACGGCGTGTCCCCGCAAGCTCCACCACCGGCCCTCCACCCGATTCGAGCCGGTCAGATGTACCGCTACCACTGCGCCAGAGAGTTCGTCGGCGACGGCCGCCGCCCGGCCCGCACGCCGCTGCGCGAGGTCCAGGAGCACGCCGGCGTCCCCGCCGGGCGGTGGCCGGGCTGCGACCTGGCCGTGCTCGGACTGACGCCGGCTCGCCAAGGGCGACTCCCCGAAGAAGGAGCCAAGGCCGTCGGTTATCCGGCGGTCAGAGTGGTCCACTTCTGGTTGGTGCCGCCGTGGCAGTCCCACAGCTGGAGCTGCGCGCCGTCGGCTGTGGATGAGCCCGGAACATCGAGGCAGCGGCCCGAGGCGGGATTGCGGTAGCCGCCGTTGTAGGGCTGCCAGACCTGGTTGGCGCCGCCGTGGCAGGTCCAGAGCTGCGTCTTGGTGCCGTTGGCGACGGCGCCGCCTGCGGCGTCGAGGCACTTGCCCATGGAGCGCAGGGTGCCGTCGGTGTAGGCGGACCAGTACTGGTTGGCGCTGTCGCCGCAGCTCCATGTCTGGACGGTGGTCCCGTTGGCGGTGCCGGCGCCGTTGACGTCCATGCACTTGCCGGCGATGCCGGACTGGATGTGTGCCGGGGAGGGGGCGGGGTTTTTCAGCCATCCCGCGCTGTCCGCGGCCTGGATGCCGCGGTGAAAGGCGTCGGCCATCTTCTGGTAGCCGGCGTCGTTGGGATGCAGGGGGTCGGCCAGGTCGGCTGTGGTCAGGCTGCTCATGTCGACGAAGGTGACTCGTTTGCCCGTGGCCTGTGCGTCGCCGGCGATTTGCCGGACGGCCTGGTTGTACGTGCCCCGCCACCGTTCCTCCGAGCTGCTGGTGGACACGACCAGGGAGGCGACGAGGACTGTCGCGTCGGGGACGTCGGCGGTGACCTGGTTGACCAGTGACCTGAGCCGGGTGATGGCGCTGTCGACCTCGGATGCCCCCTGGAGGTCGTTGGTACCGATGTGCAGCGTCACGACGTTGGGCCGGTAGCGGGTCAGCGAGGCGTCGGCGAGGGCGGCGATCTGGTCGATGCGGTATCCGGAGTGGCCTTCGTTGTCGGGGTCGGACATCGAACCGCCCCGTACCGTGCCGACGAAGTCCAGCGGGTGGCCGTCCGCGGCAAGCCGGTTCCACAACGGACCTCGGTAGCCGTCACCCGTGCTGCTCCCCACCCCCCAGGTGATCGAGTCGCCCAACGGCATGAGCCGTAAAGGGGTGTTGGGAGCGGCGGAGGCAGGGGCCGCACCTGCCGCTGTCACCCCGAGCGTGGCAGCGACAAGGGTGAGGAGGGGCAGGAGCCAGGGCTTTCTCATGCGGGCGTCCTCTTCTGCGAGTGGTGGCTGAATCAGCGGGCTTGGCGGGCACGGCACCAGCTTGTGATGCCGTGCCCGTGGGTCAGCGCTGCAGGGTGAGCAGGCCCGGTCGGTACGGCAGTTGGATGTAGGGGGTGCCCGGGGGTGTGTTGGGGGACAGGCCCTGGTAGAGGAACTGCAGGTTGCAGGGGTCGACGGTCATGGTCTGGTCGGGGTTGTTGCGGACCAGGTCGCCGTGGCTGATGTCGTTGGTCCAGGTGGCGCCGCTGTTGGCCTTGCCGGCGAAGGGGTTGGACTCGGTGGCGGCCTGCGGGGTCCACGGACCGTTCAGGCTGGTGGCCGTGAACGAGCGGAAGAAGCGTTGCTCACTCGCCCCCCGAGCCTCGACGATCATGAGGTACTGGTCTTGGCCCTGGACCTTGTAGACCTCTGGCGCCTCGAACAGGTTCTTCACGGTGTCGCTCATGATCGTCGTGTACGACGAGCCGAAGCTTGCAGGGAAGTTCCCGATCGGCATCGTCGACTTGTAGATCTTGCCGTTGTCACCGGCGAAGAACATGTGCATGTTCTGGCCGTCGGCGATCATGGTCGGGTCTATCGCGCTGCCGTCGGGCAGGACGCCGGTGAACAACGGCTGCGCCGCTGACCAGCCGTTGGGGTTGGTGGGGTCGCTCGACGTGCGGTAGACGAAGGGCCATTGGGTTCCCCACCCGTTGGAGGTGAGCACCCAGATGTTCTTGGGCGCGAAGTAGAACAGTTTGGGAGCCACCGCGCCCTGGGTCATCTGGGTCTGGCCGGCCGACGCCATGTCGGACCAGTTGGTGAAGGGACTGAACCCCATCGATTTCCACGACGATCCGTCGGAGGCGGTCGCGTAGACGAGGTGCTTGCCGTTGTACGTCACGGTGGTGAAGTCCTTCAGCGCGGCCCACCCGTTCGCCGGCTGCGCCAACGGGCCGGTCGAACTCCACCGGTACGCGGACGGAAGGGCACACGTGCCGCCCGGTACCGACAGACCGGTCCACTTCTGGTTGCTGCCGCCGGTGCAGTTCCAGAGCTGCACCGCCGTGCCGTTGGCCGTGGCGCCGCCCGACACGTCCAGGCACAGCCCGGACTCCACGGCGACGACCGTGCCGTCCGAGTTGACCCGCCACTGCTGGTTGGTCCCGCCGTTGCAGGACCAGATCACCGGCCGGGTCCCGGCCGTGGTGGCGTGGCCCGGTACGTCGAGGCACTTGTCGCCGTACACGGTCAGCTGGTTGTTGTCGGTCAGCGTCCACTGCTGGTTGGTCCCGCCATGGCAGTCCCAGACCTGCAGGTTCGTGCCGTCCGTTCGGCCGGCGTTCGGCACATCGAGACATCGGCCGGAACCAGTGCCGCGCAAGGCGCCGCTGGTGGCCGCCTGAGCGGGGTTGGCGACGAGCGTCGCCGCCGAGGCGACCAGGGCCGCGAGCACCACGGGCAGATGCTTGCGGCTGAACGTACGTCTGTGCATAGGGACCTCATTCCTTGAGTGAGCGGTTCCCTGGGCCCCGTCAGGGGGCTGCTGGACAGGCGTGCTGCGACGTTCCTTGATGTTCGATATATCGGGCATTGGTCGAAGGGCTGGGCGGACGAGGACTGAGACACAGGAGGCTCGGTCGGCAGCCCGCCTACGCAAGGGGACTTGGCGTGCACTGGGGTCTCAGGCCCGTCGTCCCGCTCCATCGACACATGGGATGGATTAACGGGCATGAACATTGCCTGTGTCTAGAGTCGCGACACAAAACACCGGCTGGGTCCGGAAGTATGGCCGGTCGATGCCTGGCATCGAGTCAGACATGGGATGTTGGGCGGCTGAGCTCGCCTGAAGAAATCTTGGATCCCACGGCAACCCTGTGCGGTTCCGTGGCCACTAGGCAGCGGGTTCGATCATCAGGGTGCTCGAATCCGCGCTTCATCTGCTGAACGGCTGCAAGGAGCACACCCCCCATGCCGTATCTGCTGTTCGCGCAGGAGGACTCGCAGGCGGCGACGGTCGACGACGACGCCTAATACCGGCTGGTGTCGGTGAGCAGTGGCAAGGTGCTGGATGTCGACGGGTACTCCACGGTTGACGGCACCCGGATCCAGCAGTGGACGGACCGGAACACCGCCAACCAGCAGTGGCGGATCAAGCCCGCAGGGGGGCGGCTACTACGAGCTGGTGAACCGCAACAGCGGCAAGGCGCTGGGCATCACGGATAATTCGACCGCCGAGTCGGCCACTGCCGAGCAGCAGACCGACAGTTCGGCCACCTCGCAGGAGTGGCGGATCGACGAGGTGGGCGGCTCGGGAGCCGTGACCCTCACCTCCTGCAGGAGCGCCCAGGTTCTGAGCGTCGCGGGTGGCTCGGCGGCCACGGCCGCATCGCACTCGCCCCGGACGGCTCCGCCATCGTGTGGATCGAGGACGGCCAGGCCCCATACCGCTCGACTGACACGGGGTCGAGCTGGTTGCGGGGCGGCGGTCTGGGCGCCGACGCCGTGGTGATCGCCGACCGTTCCTCGGCGAAGACCTTCTACTCGCTGTCCGGCGGCACGCTCCACGCCAGCGGCGATGGTGGCGCGACGTTCACCGCGCGGGCCGTCAGCCTGCCCGACGGCCCGCTGACGGCCGTCACCGGGTGTCGCCGGCGACCTGTGGATCGCCAGCAGTGCCAAGGGCTGCCGCACTCCACCGACGGTGGCCGTACCTTCACCACGCTGAGGTCCGTGCAGGGCGCCTCCGGCCTCGGCTTCGGCAAGGCCAAGCCGGGCACCGGTTACCAGGCCCTGTATCTGATCGGCACCGTCAAGAACGTCACCGGCGTATTCCGCTCCACCGGCAAGGGTGCCACTTGGGTTCGCGTCAACGACAAGGCCCACCAGCGGGGTGCCATCGGCGGTGTCGGCGTCAGCACCGGCGACCCGGACACCTACGGGGCCGGGTGTATGTCGGCACCAACGGCCGCGGCCTGCAGTACGGCACC
This sequence comes from Streptomyces sp. RG80, assembly GCF_040446465.1. Lineage (NCBI taxonomy): Bacteria > Bacillati > Actinomycetota > Actinomycetes > Kitasatosporales > Streptomycetaceae > Streptomyces > Streptomyces sp. RG80. Next base: position 45,656 of record NZ_JBEAAJ010000017.1, read on the forward strand.
CCGTCGTCTTGACGCATGACGGCCGTCTTCCGGCGCTGTCCTCAGCACGCTGACGGAATGAGGGTAGGCCGAAGGCCGAGAAGGAGGCAGTACGCGAGCTGTCGGACGGCTGTGCGGTGATTCTCATGTGCCGTCGGGCCGTCGGGCCGTCGGGCCGTCCGGTGGCACGGCTCCCGTCGTGGGCGCCGTGCGGCAAGGATGGCGGGTCATGACGATCGTGTTCCGGGTTGCTGCCGGCGGTGCGGAGCGGGGGTGTGCGCCTACTCGCCGACGATGGAAGCCGTACTGAGTGTTGATGTGCTGGTGGAGCCCGAGCGCCACCCCGTCTGGCACGGCTGGGTGCGGACGATGCTCGATTTCGCCGACGGGCTGGCCGCCTTGCGTCGGCGGATTCGGAGCTGGTTCGGCCAAGTTCGCCGTCCCGCTGCTCTCGCCCTGGCCGGGCGGCGGCACGGGCCAGGATCCGCGCGTGCTCGACGAACCGGCCGTACGTCGCCTGTTGCGGGAGCGCCCCGCCCGGGACAGTGGCAAAGCGACCGCCGCGGTGCTCCTCGACGAGCTCCGCGCCCTGCTCGAACTCCTGGCGGAGAGCTGCTCGTTGAGATGGTGACACTGATCTGTGAACTGGGGACATGCGGCGTTGCGTGTGTCCGGCGGTCGGCATGGCTGCAGCGCGTCGGCCGGAGGGGCTCTCATGGCGGCGGCACTCCTGCCCGTGGTCGCCACCCGTCGAACACTCAGAGTCACCAGGACGACAGCATGACCGGCTGCACGGAAAATCTCGGACGAGGCATTCACAGCGACCGTTGAACCCCGGACCGCCCCTGGAACGACAGGAGCACCCGTGCGATCGAGCAGCGCACTGCCGTGCCGACACGGGAAGGTGGAACGCGGCGCCGACCCGAGGTGACAAACGGGCCGTCGACCTGCCCCAGCGCCGAAAGGGGCCGCACGCCACCGACGTGGTGTCCCCGCAGCGGACCGACGGGGACACGTGAACGTTCTGCGTTTGACGATGGGCTTTCATGGGGCTGCACTGGATTTATAGATGCTGCGCGACTCCGTTCTAGGGAGAGCAGCGATGCACACCATGGAAACGTTCAACCTTCTGCAGCCTTACAAGATCGCCGAGGAGACGTTCGTCATCCCGTGGGCCCTTGAGGCGCCGCCGGTCGGCCACTTTCCGATGAACTCGATGGTGATCCGGGGAGCCGAGCCGGTCCTGGTGGACACCGGGGCGCCCGCGGTGCGCTCCCAGTGGCTGGAGGCAGCCTGGTCCATTGTGGACCCTCTGGACGTACGGTGGATCTTCCTCACCCACGACGACCGCGACCACGCCGGCAACCTCCTGGCGGTTCTCGCCGAATGCCCGAACGCGACCCTGCTGACCACGTGGTTCTCCATCGGCCGCATGGCCGAGGAGTGGGAGACTCCCATCAACCGGTGCCGCTTCATGACCGACGGCGACACGATCGACGTGGGCGACCGCACCCTGGTCGCCAAGCGACCGCCCCTGTACGACAACCCCACAACGCGTGCCCTTTTCGATTCGAAGACCAGCGTTTTGTGGGCTGTCGACACCTTCGCCACGAACGTACCCACCCCGATGCCGGATGTGGCGGCGTTGTCCCCGGACGAGTTCCGCGACGGCCAGTTCTTCGGCGGACGGCTGGTCTCTCCGTGGGTCGCATTGCTGGACGGCGAGAAGTTCGGGACGGTCGTGGACGACTTCCAACGCCTGAACGCCGAGGCCGTCGTCGGCTGTCATTGCCCGGTCCTCCAAGGCACCAGGATCTCCGAGGCCTATGCCTTCCTCCGTCGGCTTCCCGAGATCCCCCCGTGGACGGAGTTCACCCAGGCCGACCTGGACCAGTGGATGGCGATCGCCGAGAGCTCGGTACCACGGGAACAGCCGAGGCCGTCGGGGACGTGACTGCGGCCCTGAGGCGTGGCCTTACTCCGCGTGTGAAGCGCGAAGGTTGACGCCCTGGATTGGGCAGCCGACAAGTGAACCGCTTGCGACCCATGGCCGCTCCCGGCGCGTCAGGCGAGGTTTCGGCGTTTTTCCGGGCCTGCATCTCCTCGTCGGTCAGGATTCCTTCTGCCTTGAGGTCGGCGAGCTGCTTGAGCCGGCCGATCTCGCTGGTCATTGCGTCGCCCGCGCAGGACGGTGCCGCTGGCTGGGGCGGGCCGGTGGTCGGGCGGCAGCGGGCTGCTCGTACGCGAACCGCCGCTGCTGCTCTGCCCAGCGGCCGGACCGACGCCTGGAGACACGGTGGGACACCGCTGTGGCAGTCCCGGAGATCACGGCGGTCCGTGCGATGCCTCGAAGAAGTCCTGGCATGTCGGCCGTGGGCACCTGTCCGAGGTCGCGGCCGCGCATGTGGACGCCGGTGGGCCGGCTGCCGCAAGCCGTACGACCTCGGACTGCTCGCCACCGGCCGCTGCTTCGTCATCAGCGGCCTCATGCCGAACACCGTCGCCGGGTTCGGCGTGTTCCTCGTGCTGACCCTCGGCCACTCCAGCATCGGCGTCTTCAGCCTGAGCGGATGACGCACGATGACGCTCGGCATCGCGATCACTGCTCTTGCAGGCGCCCGGCCGGCTCGCCGGCGCGGTGTGTGAGGCCCACGATCTCGCCGTGCACGTGCCCCCACGCCCGCTCCGGCAACCGCCTGGGTGGCGAGGACGTCGTCGCGCCGCACCGCCCAACTCCCTACGCCCGCGCACCCCATGGCTCACGAAGGGTCGTGATCGATAGGCTGGGAAGGTCGAGGCCTGGGAGGATCCGGCAGTGTCGTTGAGCTACTACGTGTACATCTCCGACAGCAAGGTCGACATGCTGTTGCCGCAGATCGACCCCGGGTTCGGGGCCAAGCGGCAGACGGAGGTGGGCGTGAACCTCTCCGTGCTGTCGGCGAAGCGCACCACCGACGGCCCGCCGAACGACCGGATCACCCGTCTCGAGGCGGTCGTCCGCTACCTCCGCGACCACGGTGACCTCGGCACGGTGGACGCACCGGGCCAGTACTTCTGGGGCTCGCTGCGGATGCGCTGGGGCGCGTTCCGCGACGACCCCGCGTCCTCCCTGGTGTTCTTCGGCGGGCGCAGCGAGAACACCGTCCTCGCCCTGGGCGGCTCGTACCGGCACGTGTACGACTACGTGCCGAACGCCGAGGCCCACGGCGTGGGGCGCTCGATGATGTCCTCCATGCTCGACGGCCTCGGGATCACCTCCGACCTGGAGGACGAGTACGTCGCCGACGCGGTGGACGGTGACCTCGACCGCGTCGATCGCGCGGCGCTGGGCCGCGTCGAGCGGGCCGTCGCGCGACTGCGCTGGCCGGCGCAGAACGTCGAGTTCGTGGCGAAGCGGCTGCTGCACGGCGAAAGCCCGGACGGCACTGGCAGGTCGGTGCTGCTGGGAACACCCCTGTATGCCGCAGTGGTGGACTGACGACGATGGCCACTTGGCGCCGCGGGGACGTCATCCTGGACCTGTACGAGGTCCTGGACGTCGTGCGCACCGGGGGCCTGGGACTGGTGCACCGGGTCCACCACCGCGGCTGGGACATCGACTTGGCGGTGAAGACCCCGCGCCCGGCCGTCGTCCGCTCGCCGGACGGAATCGGGGACTTCGAGCGCGAGGCCGAGGTGTGGGTGGGGCTGGGCCTGCACCCGCACATCGCCAACTGCGTCTACGTGCGCACCCTGGAGGACGTGCCCAGGGTCTTCGCCGAGTGGGCCGACGGCGGCAGCCTCGCGGAAGCCGTCCGTAACCGGACCCTGTACGGCGACGACCCCCTCGCGGCGCTGCTGGACGTCGCGATCCAGTCCGCCTGGGGCCTGGACCACGCGCACGAGAACGGCGTCGTGCACCAGGACGTCAAGCCCGCCAACGTGATGCTGATGCGGGACGGCACGGTCAAGGTCACCGACTTCGGCCTGGCACGGGCCCGCTCGGCAGGGGACGCGGAGCCGTTCGTCAGCCGGGGCGGCCTGGACCCCGCGTACTGCTCGCCCGAGCAGGCACGGTCACCGTCCGGGCTCACCCCGGCCACGGACGTCTGGTCCTGGGCGGTCACCGTGTTCGAAATGCTCCTGGGCAGACCGCCGGTACGGGACGGGACCACCGCGGGCGCCGCCTTCGAGGGCTACACCCGATCCGGGACGCCGGGCGCGATCCAGCGGGTGCCGGTCGAGATGCTGGACGTACTGCGCGAGTGCTTCGCGGAGGACCCCGCCGCACGCCCCTCCCGGCTCGGCCCGCTCGCCGAGCGGCTGGTCGAGGTGCACCGGCGCGAGGTCGGCCCCTATCCCCGCCGCGCCCCGTCCGCGGCCACCCTGCTCGCCGACAGCCTCTCCAACCACGCGCTGTCGATGCTCGACCTCGGCCGCCGCGACAGCGCCGAGGAACTGTGGACCCGCGCCCTGCGGGCGGATCCCCACCACGCGCACGCCCGCTACAACCGCGGACTGCACCGCTGGCGCACGGGTGTGATCACCGACGCCGAACTGGTGGACGAGCTGGAATCCGTCCGCTTCGGCGATCCCGACAACGGCACCTACCTGCTGGCACTGGTGCACCGCGAGCGGGGCGACGCGCCTGCCGCGGCCGAACTACTGCGGGACGCGTCCGCGCGGATGCCCGACGACCCGCAGATCGCCGCCGCCCTCGCCTCGGTGCAGAACGCGCCCGCCCCGGCCCAGTCCGTACTGCCCGGGGAACACGACGACTGGATCACCGCCCTCGCCCTGACCCCGGACGGCACGAGGGGAATCTCGGCGGACGGTTCCGGCGGACTGCGGATCTGGGACCTCGCCGCGGGGGAGTGTCGCCAGGAACTGAACCTCGACACCTACCGCGCCTCCGCACTCGCGGTCAGCGACGACGGACGCGTCCTGGTCGTCGGCGGGGGCACCCGGCGCGCGCTGGTGCTCGACTTCGAAACCGCCACCGGGTTCGAACTCCCCGGCCACCCCGGCTGGGTGCTCGCAGTCGCGCTGACGGAGGATCAGCGGCACGCGGTCACCAGCGGGGACGAGGGAGAGGTCGTCACCTGGGACGTGGCGACCGGCGAACCCGTGGACGTGCGGCAGTTCGAGAGCAGGGTCGACTTCCTGGGCGCCCGGGGCACCCTGTGCTGCACCGTCGACCACACACGCCGGACGACCTCGGTGTACGACGTCCGCACGGGCGCACTGGTCCACCGGTTCGACCACGCCTGCCTGAACGTGGAGTTCACCGACGACGGCCGACTCGTCGCCGTCACCGGCGGGAGCGCCCACGTACGACTGGCCGACCTCGGCTCCGGTGATGCCTCACGGGTCCTCAAGACCGAATACGGCCGGACAGCCCTGAACTCGGACGGCACGGTCGGCTTCTCCAGCGGCGGACGCGCCGAGCCGTCACGGGTGTGGGAGATCGCCACGGGCCGCTGCCGTCTCTCCCTGGATGCCACACCCGCCGCCAAGGAGGTCGCGCTGAGCGCGACCGGGCACCGCGCCCTCACCGCCGAGGGCAAGACCGTGCGCGTATGGCACCTGCCGCCCGCCGGACCACCGGCCCCCTGGAGCTACGTCCGCCCCCACCAGGCCGGGGAGGTCACCGCCGCTGCCGCCCGAGCGGCCGAACTGCTGGACCACGCGGTGACGCACGGCGCAGCCGGACGGCTGGAGGACGCGGCCGAACTGATCCGCGCCGCCCGCGCACTGCCTGGGCACCGGCGCCACACCGAGCCCGTACGCCTGTGGCGCCGACTCGGTGCCCTCGGCCGCCGTACCGCACTCGTCGACGCCTGGTCCGCGGGCCGGATCACCCCCGACGGCGACCGGTCCTGGGCCCTGGCACTCAGCGGGCGCAGCCCCACCGCGCTCGCCCGGGCCGGGAACTCCGAAGCCTGGGTCTTCGACGTGGAGACCGGGCAGCTGCTGCACACGCTCAGCCTGCACACCGGACACCTCAGCGCCCTGGCGATGACCGCCGACGGCCGGCTCGCGGTGTCCGGCGGAGAGGACGGCCGGGTCGTCGCCTGGCAGCCCCGCGACCGGCGCATCGTCCAGCTGTTCACCAGCCCCCGCGACCACGTGTACTACGTCGCCGTCAGCGAGGACGGCCAGGTGGCCCTCTCCGGAACCGCCGACGGCGTCGTCGCCGCCTGGGACATCCCGAGCGGCCGGTCCCTCGGACGCTGGGAGGCCCACCCCGGAGCCGTGCTGGACGTGGCCGTCAGCGCCGACCACCGCTACGGGCTCTCCCGCGGCCAGGACGTCACCGTGAAGATCTGGGACCTGCGCACAGGCCAACTGCGGTGGGTGCTGGGCGGACACGAGGAGTGGATCGGCGCCGCACGGCTGAGCGAGGACGGCCGCTACGTCGTCACCGGCGGCGCCGACGCGACCGTACGCGTCTGGCGAACCGCCGACGGACAGTGCGAGGCCGTGCTGACCGGACACACGGACGCCGTGGTCGACGTCCTGCCCGGCGCCGACGGCCGGCACCTGCTGTCCTGCTCCGTCGACGGCACCGTCCGCCTGTGGGACGTCGCCGCCGCCCGCTGCGTCCATGTGCTCACCGGACACACCGCCGCCGTGCGCAGCCTCGCCGTCACACCGGACTTCCTCCTCGCGGCGTCAGGCGGCGAGGACCGCCAGGCACGCCTGTGGGACCTGAAGACCGGCAGGGAACTACGGGCCTTCACCGGCTTCTCGACCGCCGTCACCGACGTCGCCCTGGCCCCCGACGGTGCCCTGCTCCTGGCCGGCGACGAACGCGGCCGCCTGCTGACCTGGGCCCTGGACTGGGAGTACGACTTCGGCTCGGCGACCGGAGTGCTGCGCGCGGAGGCCGAGCCGGTGATCGAGGAACTGCGTGCCGAAGTCGCCGTCGAGCTGCCGTCCCGTGACGACACCCGCCCGGCGCTCATCGAGGCGATGGCCCGCATCGGCGAGCGGCAGCGGCACGCGGTCACCCGCACCCTGGAACTCGCCGCCGAACTGGACAAGGTCCCCTCGCGCAACGACACGGGCTACCGCCTCTACATGCACTCCGTGGCCGAGGACCTGGCGAGCCGGGAGCCCGACAGGACTCCGGGCACGGCCGAGGCGCTCACGCTGCTGCTGAGACCGGAGGAAGAACTCAACCGGTCCGAGACCTTCTGGGCCAACCACTTCGCCGGCCTGCTCCAGGACGACCTCGTCACGCTCGCCGAGGCCGCCCCCCTCCTGCACAGCGAGGGCGATCCGGTCGCGGCCGAGCGGACCTGGCAGCTCGTCGTCGACGTGCGCTCCCATCTGTGGGACGCCGGGCACGTCGACACCCAGCGCGCGATGCTCGGCTGGGCCGCGGTACTGATCGATCTGCGCCGGCAGACGGAAGCCCTCGCCCTGATCCGGGCGGTGACCGCGGAACGCGAACGGGACCTGGGACCGGACCATCCGGCCACCCTGGAGGCGATCACGTCACTCGCGTCCCTGCTCACCGACAAGGGCGAACTGGACGAGGCCGAGCGGCTGTACGACATGCTGCTGCCACAGCTCGTGAGGCGCCTCGGCCCCGACGACCTCCAGACCCTGGAGGTGCGGGTGGGGCTGGCCCGTGTGCACGGCCGGCGCGGACGGCACAGTGACGCGGCGCAGGCCCTGCGCAAAGTGCTGGCGAAACGGCGGCTGCGTCTGGGCGAGCACCACCCGGACACCCTCGCCGTCCAGGCCGAACTGGACAGTCTGCCCGGGCCGGTGCCGCCCAGGCCGCGGAGGGGATGGAGGAGACGGCGATGAATGCGGACGGGTCCAGCATCGGCGCCCTGATCACCGGCAAAGCCTTCATGGCGGAGGTCGGGGCGTACTTCCCCGTGAGCATGGCCCTGCGCGGGGATGTGTTCGAGGCCGTGTTCATGATGCGGGAGGGCGACCTCGGCCACCGCACCAGCGGGCCCTACTCGCCGGAGCGGCTTCCGTCCGACGCGATGGGCTGGGCCCAGCTGCGGACGGGGATGGGCATGGCGGGCTACTTCCCCTCCTTCCGGATCGAGGCCGGCGGACACTGGCCGCGTATCCACATCGCCCTGTCGGGCACCTCCGTGCGCGGACTGATCGTGATGCCTGAAGAGGTGACCGCGGAGGCGGTCAACGCGCCCTACCTCGGCAAGTGGCAGGACCAAGCCTCCTCCGACGTACGGATCGGGCTGGACTACCTCGCCGGCTGGCTGGGCTCCTGCCACCACGAGGCAGGCGGCCCGGCACCGTCGATCGACCTCGACCTGGTCTACCGGCCGTTCGACTACGAGGCGAGCCTCGCCAGGTACGACCAGCGGATGCGCGAACTCATCCCTCCGGTACGCCCGGTCCTCGAACTGCGATGGCGCTCGGCGACCCCGGCCCAGCGCAGGGCCTTCGTGAAGAACCTGAAGGGCGCCCGGAAGACCGGCTCCCGGCTCGACCGGCGCTGGAACTACCCTCTCGGCGGCATCGAGGTGGAAGTGCCGCGCTGACACGGCGCCACACCCTCCCGGCGCCCGCGTCGTACCTCCTCCCAGTCCGTGGCCCTGCCCTTGCGGGCGCCCTCGACGAACTCAAATCGCTCAGCTGAGCCGACGAACACGGAAGTGCCGTTCGCCGTCGTAGGGGAAGATCGAGGGCAGGTCTTGCGACCAAGAGAAACGGGTGCACCTGCGTTACGGCACCGACAGGTGGGCGTTGCCGAACGCCGGTCGGGGATCATGTGGGTCGTGACTCCTCCCCCGGCTGAAGCCGGGGGCTTCTCGCTATGCCGGGTTGGCGTTGCGACGGACCAGCCCGGCCCGTAGAACGTTGGTGGCACCCACGGTGTCGGCGTGCGCGTGGTGGCCGCAGGCCACGCAGTGGAATTTCTCTTGTGTGGGCCGGTTCTCCTTGGCGGTGTGCCCGCATGCGGGGCAGGTGCGGGAGGTGTTGCGGGGGTCCACGGCGATCACTTCTCGTCCGGCGCTTTCAGCCTTGGCGTGCAGGATCGTCAGGAACACCCCCCATCCGGCATCGTTGATCGACTTGTTGAGCCCGGCCTTCGCGGCGGCCCCGTTGGGCAGGAACAAGCCTGCCCGGTCGGGGTCGGGTTTCGGTACGGGGGCCTTGCTCATGTTGCGGATCTTGAGGTCTTCGTGCGCGATCACATCGTGTGCGCGGACCAGGCCGAGGGCTGTTTTGTGGGCGTGGTCAAGGCGCTGGCGGCGCACCTTGCCGTGCAGTTCGGCGACTTTCTCCACAGCGCGCTGGTGGTTGGCGGTGCGGTCCTTGGCCTTGCGGCGCGGGAAGCGGGACAGGGCCTGCTGTGCGGCTTCGAGTTTCGCGGCGGCCTTGCGTCCGTGTCGCGGGTTGGGGACGAACCCGCCGTCCGAGTCGGCGAGGAAGTTCGCGATGCCCAGGTCGATGCCGACCACGCTGCCGGTCGCGGGCAGCGGTTCGGGCTGGTCCTGTTCGGCGGTCAGTACGACGAACCACTTTCGGCCCTCGCGCTTGACCGACACGGTCTTCACCCGACCGGCCACCGGGCGGTGCTGGTTGACCTTGACATGTCCGACGCCCTGGAGGCGGACGCGGGTGGCCGCATCGTGCGGGGTGGAGTTGAACCGGCAGCCGTCGCCGTCCTTAGGAAAGTCCACCGTGTCGAACCAGTTCACCCCGCGAAAGCGCGGGTAGCCGGGCGTCTCACCGGACGTGACCCGGCGGAAGAACGCGGCGAACGCCTTGTCGAGGCGGCGCAGGGTGGCCTGCTGCGAGGAGAACGACCAGCGGCCCTGACGCTCAGGGTCGAACGCCCGGATGTCCTTGAGCTGCGCCGACTGCATCCCGTACCTGACGCTGGTCTTCGACGGATGCCGCCAGGCGTCACGCCGCTCCTGCAACGCCGCGTTGTACAGGGAGCAGTGATCCCGCAGCATCTCTGCGAGTGCCTGGGCCTGGCGGACGGTGGGCCGCAGGAGGAACTTGTACGCACGGATCATCTCAGCCCACCCCCTCCGGTCGAGTTCGCTTGATCCTACTACACTTGGTGTATGTCACCACGCTGGGAACCAGATCCCGATGTCCGACGAGGAAATCATGTCGTTTTCAACCTTCACGCACACTTGGTGTTTGTCACGAAGTACCGGCGGGAGGTCTTCAACGACGACATGCTGACGCGTTGCGAGGAGATCATGCGGGACGTGTGCCAGTCCTTCGAGGCCGAGCTGCGGGAGTTCAACGGAGAAGGCGATCACGTCCACCTGCTCGTCCACTACCCGCCGAAGACCGCCCTGTCCAAGCTCGTCAACAGCCTCAAGGGCGTCAGCTCCCGCTACCTCCGCGCGGAGTACACCGGCCGGATCAACCGGATCGGAACGGGCTCGGTGTTCTGGTCCCCGTCCTACTTCGCCGCGTCCTGCGGCGGCGCACCCCTGAGCATCGTCAAGGACTACATCGAGAGCCAGAAGCGCCCAGCCTGACCGTCACCACACACGCCGCAGAGAACTCCGGCGCTTCGCGCCTCCGGGCCGAGGATCGCATTCCCGCCCGGCCTGAAGGCCGGGATTCCCTGCGAAGAACAAGGGATGGATGAGCGTGGTGAGGGGCGGAATCAGTGACCGTTGAAGATGAGTTCCTGGACGCCTGGGTTGATGTGGAGGAGGCACTTCCCTGGCTGCCGGCGGCCCCGTACTTTGTCGCCGATGATCAGCGCGGCTCTCTGCTGAAGGCGTTGGCCGGGTCCGGCTTGTCGGTACTGGAGATCGATTTGGCGGACGTGCGGCGGGAGGCTGATCTGCAGGCTGCGCTCGGACGAGCCCTGGCAAAGCCCGACGAGTACGACGACAACTGGGACGCGCTCCGTGACCTTCTCCGGGAGCGCGGCGCGAATACGCCCTGGGCCATGGCCGTGGTGTTCTCCTCGGCTCCCGCGTTCCTCCGCGCCGATGTCCACGGATTTGTGCGTGCGGTGTCGATCCTTGAGAACCTGTCGCTCGAGCTGTCGGACGTTGACGAGCCCTACGGCCAGTTGGAGCTCTTCTACGTGGGGGAGTGGCCGTCGGCTCGGTGAGGCCGGAGTCGGGCTTCGGTCCTGCGGCGCAGAAGGGCCGAGTGGGGAGTGCGTCCCTATCCTGTGGATGGCGTCCACGTTGTCCTGGAGGCTGCTCCGGAACGTGGCCGGGGGCTGTGAGGCGCTTGCGGTGGGCACCGTGGGAGCGCGCCGGGCGAGGTTTCTCCGTACGCCCACCGCGCACCGCACGCCAGGCGACGTACGTCCGTACTCACGCCAGTCGGCGTACGTCCTCCAGATAGCGCAGGACGGCGGCGACCCGCCGGTCCACCTGGTCGGCGGGGGACAGGTCGAGCTTGGCGAAGATGCTGCGGATGTGTTTGTGGACGGCGCCCTCGGTGACGACGAGGCGTCCGGCGATGGCGGAGTTGCCCAACCCCTCGGCCATCAGGGCGAGTACGTCCCGTTCGCGGGGGCTGAGCCGCTCCAGGCGGGGGTCCTGGCGGGAGCGGGTGAAGAGCTGGGCGACGACTTCGGGGTCGATGGCGGTACCGCCGTCCGCCACCCGGTGCAGGGCGTCGAGGAACTCCTGGACGCGCCCGACGCGCTCCTTGAGCAGATACCCGAGGCCGGTGACACCGCCGGCCAGCAGTTCGGTGGCGAAGCTCTGCTCGACATAGGCGGACAGGACGAGGACAGCCAGGTCGGGCCGTCGGCGCCGTGCCTCGACCGCCGCGACGATGCCCTCGTCGGTGTGGGTCGGGGGCATTCGTACGTCGAGGATCGCCACGTCCGGTTTGTGTTCGTCGATGGCGTCCAGCACCCCGTCGGGGGTGCCCGCGGTGGCTGCCACGTCGAGGCCCTCCGCGCGCAGCAGCAGGGCCAGGCCCTCGCGCAGCAACGGGTCGTCCTCGGCTATGACGATGCGCAGTTCACGGTCCATCCGCAGTTCACGGTCCATCCGCAGGTCGGGGCCATCGGCAGCACGGGGCCCGTCGGCGGGTCACAATCCGCAGGGGAGATCCACTTCGAGGGTCGTGGGCCCGCCGGGCGGGCTGGCCAGGGTGAGGCTACCGTCCAGGGCCGCTGTCCGGCGGCGGATACCGGTGAGTCCGGAGCCGCTGTGCTCGTCGGCTCCGCCCCGGCCGTCGTCCTCGACGCGCAGGTGCAGTCGGCCGCCACGGCTGTGGGCCGTCACGGTGGCGCTGCGGGCGCCGCTGTGCTTGGCGATGTTGGTCAGCGCCTCGGCGACGACGAAGTAGGCGGTCGCCTCCACGGAGGCCGCGCAGCGGTCGGGGATGTCGACGTCGATTCGGCAGGGCACACCGCTGTGCGCCGCCAGTCCCGAGAGTGCTCCGGCCAGGCCGCGGTCGTCGAGTACCGGCGGCAGGATGCTGCGGGAGACCGTACGCAGTTCGGCGAGGGCCTGTTCGGCGGCGGACTGGGCGCGTTCGAGGAGTTCGTCGGCGCCGGCCGGGTCGCGGGCGACCATCCGGCGGGCCGCGCCGAGCAGGACGGTGACGCTGACGATGCGGTTCTGTGTACCGTCGTGCAACGAGCGCTCGATACGGCGCAGTTCGACGGCGTGCGCGTCGAGCGCGGCGGCGCGGGTGGCGGTCAGTTCCGCGACGCGCAGGGAGAGATCGGCGTCGGGTCCGGCCGCGAGGAGTTCCCGTCCGGGCCGGGCTTGCAGTCGGGCCATGCCGGGGGCGAGGCCGAGGATGATGATGACCCAACCGAGGCCCAGCAGACACACGGCGAGGGCTTCGGGCCAGGACCGTGCCAGGCCGACCCCCAGGGAGGTGGCGGTCGCTTCCTCGGGCAGGAGTTGCCAGTACAGCGGAAAGGCGCTGTCCCGCACGGCGAGGACCGGCAGCAGGACTCCGAGCACTCCCAGAAGCAGGCCCAGCGTCGCGTGCCGGACCAGCCAGCGCAGCTCTCGTCGGGTGGTGGGGTCGGCCAGTGCGAGCCGCAGCTGGGTCGGCGGGGGTTGTGGGGCGATGACCTCGTGGCCCCGGCGGGCGAGCCGCGCGCGTTCGTGTCCGGCCAGGGCGTGCAGCGCGCGCAGCAGGGCGGGCGTCATGAGCAGCCCCGCCCCGACCAGGCTCGTCACGGCGGTGACGGCCGTCCACAGCAGCACCAGCAGGGCGAGCAGGGCTGTGTTGAGGCCGGACGCCAGTTCTCCGAGCGCGGTGCCGGCGGCGCTCAGGGTGCGTACGACGGTGTCCTTGACCTCCGTGCTCCGGTCGGCGGCATCGGTGACAGTGCCTGCCGTGCTGACGGTGCCGGCCGTGCTGACGGTGCCGGCAGCGCGGTCTTCGTGTGGTGTCATCCAGCCTCCCTCGGTCGCGGACGACCTTATGCCGCACGCCGGTTCGCGGAGGGCGTCGGGGACCGGAAGTACAGCCTGCTGTACCTGGAGGGGGCGGGCTGCGGGATCGGCCGCGAAGGGTGCTGATCCATAGCGTCGGTGACGACAGCGCACGAGTGCGGACACGCACGGATCACAGGAGCGACGCCATGGGGAACACGACCACCGACGCCGACAGCCTCACCCGAGGGGAGGTCGCCCGCACGCTGCTGTGGTCCGTGGTGGTGATCAGCGCGGTGACCAATATGGCGGCCTCCCTCGGCGGGGCCGACACCTGGGTCCACTTCGTCTGCGGCATCGTCACGGTGCTGTGCGGCGGCGCCCTCGCCGTGCGCAGTCTGCGAGGCCGTCGATGACCTCCGCCATCGCGCTGACCCAGGTCAGCAAGGAGTACGCGGCAGGTGTACGCGCCCTCGACGACGTGTCGTTGACCGTGGAGCGCGGTGCGTTCGTCGCCGTGATGGGGCCTTCGGGCTCCGGCAAGAGCACACTGATGCACTGCGCCGCCGGGCTGGACTCGCCGACGTCCGGGAGCATCCGCATCGACGGCCACGAGATCGGCGGGTTGAACGAGACCCGCCGGACCGAACTGCGCCGGGAACGCGTCGGGTTCGTGTTCCAGGCGTACAACCTCATCCCCTCGCTCAGTGTCGAGGACAACATCACCCTGCCGCTGCGCCTCGCGGGACGGGCCCCGGATAGCGACTGGCTGCGCACACTGGTGGGACGGGTCGGTCTCGCCGACCGGCTGAGCCACCGGCCGGCCGAACTCTCCGGCGGCCAGCAGCAACGCGCCGCCGTCGTACGGGCGTTGGTGGCCAGACCGGCCGTCGTGTTCGCTGACGAGCCGACGGGCGCGCTGGATCTGCGCAGCGCCCACGAGGTGCTGGACCTGCTGAGGGACCTGGTCGACGAGTTGCAGCAGACGGTCGTGATGGTCACCCATGATCCGGCCGCAGCGGCCCGCGCACACCGGGTGCTGGTGATGGCCGATGGCCGCGTGGTCGAGTCCCTGGAGGCCCCTACCGCCGTTCAACTGGCCGATCGTCTCGTCGCGTTGGGAAAGGTGTGAGCCGTGTTCCGTCTCGCGCTGCACATGGCCGCCCACCGGATCACCGCCCTGATCGCTGTGGCGTGCGCGGTCCTGGGCGGGGCCGCTCTGATCACCGGCACCGGCGTCCTGGCCGAGTCCGGTGTCCGTTCCCACCTGCCGCCCGGCCGCCTCGCCGGCGCGGACGTCGTGGTCGCGGCCGACCAGGAGTTCCGGCCGGCCGGGGACCTGCCGATCGCCCTCCCGGAGCGCCGTAGGGTCCCGGCCGCCCTGGTCGCCGACCTGTCCGGGCTGCCGGGGGTGGAGGCGACGGTCGGTGACATCGCCTTCCCCGCCGCGCTCGTCGACTCCCGCGGCCGGGTCGTACCGACGAAGGATCCCGCGTCGGCGGGTCACGGCTGGTCGTCCACCGAGCTTCTGAAGGACCAGGCGGTGGACGGTGACGCGCCGGCCGGTTCCGGCGAGGTCGCCGTGGACAGCGCGACCGCAGCCGCCGCGGGGGTCAAGGCGGGCGACCGGGTGCGGGTTGTCGCGAACGGCCGTCCCGCCGCCGGTTACCGCGTCTCGGCGGTGGTCGACGCGCCGGACGCCGGTGTGCTCTTCGCCGACCGGACGGCCCTACGGCTGTCGGGCCGTGCGGACGGAGCGCTCGCCCGCACCGTCGACCTGATCGGTCTGCGCACCGCGCCGGGGGCCCAGGAACAAGTCGCCGCCGACGTCCGTACGAAGCTGAAGGACACCGGGCTCGAGGCAGTCACCGGCGTGGACCGCGGGGACCTCGTGTCGCCCGGCGCGGGTGCGAGCCGCTCCCTGCTCATCCTGCTCGCCGGGTCCCTCTCCGGGATCATCGTGCTGATCACCGGGTTCGTCATGGCGAGCGCGCTGGCCGTGTCGCTCGGCGGGCAGCGCCGCGACCTGGCGCTGATGCGGGCCGTCGGCGCGACCCCCCGGCAGATACGACGGCTCGCCGCGTCCCAGGCCACCCTCATCGCGGCCGGCGCGCTCGTTCCCGGAGTGGCGGTGGGCTACCTCCTGGCCGGACAGTTCCGCGGCCTGCTGGCGGACCGGGGCGTCATCCCCGCCGAACTCCCCCTCACCTACAGTCCGTTGCCCGCGGTCGCGACGATCCTCCTGACGGCCCTCGCCGTACAGCTCTCGGCGCGGGGCGCGGCGTGGCGCACCTCCCGCATGCCGGCGACGGAGGCGGTCGCCGAGTCGCGCAGCGAACCCCGTGACCCGTCCAGGATCCGTACGCGCTCCGGTCTGGTGGTCATCCTCGCCGCGACCGCCCTGTCGGCTCTTCCGCTCTTCTCCCGCACCGTCCTGGGCGCCACCGCCACCTCCATCGCGGGCATCCTCGGCGCGATCGGTCTGGCGCTGGCCGGGCCGGCCCTCGTCCGGGGCGTCGGCGCCGCCGCGAGCAGGCGCACCCGTTCCGGCGCCTCCGCGCCGACCTGGCTGGCGATGTCCAATCTCCGTGCCTACGCCCTGCGCAACGCGGGGATCGTCAGCACCCTGGCCATGGCGGTCGTGTTCGTACTGACGTACACCTTCGCCCAGACCACCCTGATGGCCGCCACCGACCAGGACACCCGCAACGGCACCCTCGCCCAGCAGCGGCTGAGCGCGCCCGGCCTGGGCGGACTGCCCGAGGGCACCCTGGCCGCCGTACGCAAGACGCCCGGGGTCCGGGCGGCGGCTCCGGTTGGCACCACGGCAGTGATCTGGACGTACAAGATGCTCGACGACACGGTGTCCGAGGCCGGCTCCGCGACGATCCTCCCCCCGGACGCCGCGGGCGTCCTCGACCTCGACGTACGGGACGGTGACATCGGCCGCCTCTCCGGCGCCACGGTCGCCGTCAGCGGCGACGTCGCCCGCTCGCGGTCGGCGGGCGTGGGGCGGCGGGTGCAGCTGGTCCTCGGCGACGGCACACCGGTCGACGCCAAGGTCGTCGCCGTCTACGACCGCGGTCTCGGTTTCGGCCCGGTCGTCCTCTCCCACGACCTGACGGCCGGACACACCACTACGGAGCTCGACCAGTCCGTCCTCGTACGCACCGACGGCACGGCCGCGGCCACGAAGAAACTCGCCGCCCTGGCCGCGTCCCGCCCCGGCCTGACCCTGGAGAAGGCGGACCCGGCCTCGACCGGCGGCCTGGAGGACGCCCCGCCCGAGGTGTGGATCAACCTGGCCACCATCGTGGTGCTGCTCGTCTACCTCCTGTTGAGCATCGCCAACAAGCTGGTCGCCGCGACAGCCCAGCGCCGGGTCGAGATGGCCGCGCTGCGCCTCAACGGCACGACCCCACGTCAGATCCGCGCGATGATGCGCCGTGAGGCCGCGGTCACCGCCGCCACCGCCCTCACCACGGCCCTGCTGCTGTCCGCGATCCCCCTCGCCCTTCTGGGCCAGGCCTTCCTCGGCCGCCCCTGGCCCGCGGGCCCGGTGTGGCTGCTCCCCGCCCTGGTGGTCACGGTCACCGTCACGGCGTTCCTCACCATCGAACTGCCCACCCGCCAGGCCCTGCGCACCTCACCTGCCGACGCGGTCCGCGCATCGTGATCCGACGCCTGAGCCGCTGTTCCGCCGCGCCGGCCACACCGGTGTGGCGGAGAGCGTCGATTCGCTTCCACGGGGCGGCGGTTCGAGGTTCGGTCGGGGATGGCCAGGACGTCGGCGCCGGCGGCAGAGGCCGATCGGCCCCGCACTCCGTCGGGCCGGCGGCCGCATGCCCGATGTCAGGCCGCTTCGCCCGGTGGTCCGGGTAGTGTTCCCGACATGGACTTCGATACCACCGTAGAGCGAGCTCAACGCCTCAAGCAGCTGCAGGCCCAAAGCAAGCCGCTCGTGCTGCCGACCGTGTGGGACGCCTGGTCCGCGCGTGCAGCAGTGGCCGCCGGGTTCCCCGCGCTGACGGTCGGCAGCCATCCCCTCGCGGACTCCCGAGGGGCAGCCGACCACGAGGGGCAGACCTTCGACGAGGTACTCGCCGCCGTCAGGCCGATCATCGCGGCGGTCGACGTCCCCGTGTCCGTGGACCTGGAGTCCGGATACGGGCAGAAGCCCGCTGATCTCGTCGCCGGGCTCATCGAGGTCGGCGGCGTCGGCCTCAACATCGAGGACACCGTCCACTCGGACGGCGGCCGGGTACGCAGCACCGAGGAGCATGCGAACTACGTCGCGGGCCTGCGTACGGCGGCGGACGAGTCAGGCGTCGCGGTCTGGGTGAACGGGCGCACCGACCTCTTCCTGCACGCGCAGGACGCTTCCGGCGTCCTCCGCGAGGCGATCGAGCGACTGCGAGCTCTGGAGGAGGCCGGAGCGGACAGCGTCTACCCGGTAGGAATCCAGGACAACGATGAACTGCTCACCGCGGTGATCGGGGCAGTGAACATCCCCGTCAACTCCACGGCCCACCCCGTCAAGCACGACCTCGAGCGTTTCCGCCGCCTCGGCGTAGGCCGGATCACCTACGGCCCGCTCCTGCAAATCGCCCTGACCGACACGATGAAGGATATGCTCAAGCCCTGGGCACCTTGAGACGCCGTATCTCAACCGACCATGGCGCGTGCGAGTCGAACAGGCTTCTCGCTGGGGGTGACCTTCTGAGGGTCGGCCTCCAGCACCGCAGCCTGTTCGACAAACCCCGCGTTCCCCACCGAACTCACCGCTGCGGCTGCGTGCCTGCCTTCGTGTGAGGCGAAGGCCCAGAGGTATCCGTGTGGTTGAGCCGGTCGTTCTTCACTCAGCGCCGGGTGACGGATGACTTCTTGCCGGAGGCCCTGGTGATGGGCGAGGCGCCCGAGTATGCCTTCAGACCGGGGGCGTCGGCGAAGCGGGTGCGGTCGTCCCCGATCCCCAGCCGGCCCGCGGTATCGGTGCTCCGAGTGAGGCTTGGCGTACCTGGCCGGGTTATCGCAGGTCACGGTGGTGGAAGGTGGGAGCAATTCGCGTCGGGAGAGGCGGACGGCTGTACGCCGCAACTGCTGATGTCCTCGCAGAAGTTGGCTGGGGCAGAAGGGCGGAGCAGGTTGCGGTGGTGAGGGTCGCCGTGGAGGGGTGCGTGAAGGCGTCGTAAGTCGGCGCAGCGTCAGTAGGACTACGTAACTCTCCACGGAAAAGTGGGGCAGCGGACCTGTGAAAGGTGGGCTGGCGTTCGCGGGTATCTACCATTTCGGTCATGTCTGATCACACTGTCCTGACTGGTCCGGCGCTGGGGACCGCTGCGCCGACCCTCACAACTGAGGCGTCCGGTGGGCTGCCCCCAACCGAGGACTTGCTTACCGCCGTGTCTGTACGGCGGGCCGACTGGATCGCTGCCTGCGAGGGCGGGCGACGGTCGCTCGACATCCACCGCACCCCACCGCCCGCGCCAGGAATCGACGGTGCGAATGACGTGAACTCGGATAGGGGCTTGTGGTGATCAAGGAGTTGCTCCAGGACCTCATGCAGACCGCGTTCGGTGCTTGGACTCTTGACGACGGATGCGCTGGTGGCGAGATCACGGCCGCCGAGGACCGCTTGGGGATCAGCCTGCCGGGCGCCTTGCGTGACTACTACGCCGCGGCGGGCAGGCATCCGGAGTTGATGGGTATGGGAGGTCACGAGCGAACCTTCCGGCTGAGCGCGCCCAGTCTTCTGAGCCTTGAGGACGGACTACTTGTCTTCCTGGGGGAGAATCAGTGGCCCGCGCAATGGGGCGTGCGCCCGGACGATGTCGACTGGTCCGACCCCAGGGTCCACGGACGGGCCGAGCCGGGCAAGAAGTGGTACAGCGAAGCCCGGCGGCTGTCGGCGTTCCTGATCAATGTCGCCGGCGTGCAGGCGGTCAGGGCGCTTCCGCACCAAGCCACGTGTCGGCTACGCCAGGATCAGTTGAAGGCTGTCGAGCCACTGCTGGAGTACATCGGGTCTCGCGAGATGCAGCAGGGCGGTGACTGGCTGAGCTTTATCGACCGATCGAGCCGCGTGGTGGCCCACTATTCCTACATCACCGACACTGTGCGCATCGGGGCAGTGGACCCCGGCGCACTGGAATCCCTGCGCGAACGTTCAGGACTTCCGCTCAGAGGTGTCTGACATGGCCAAAGGATGCCGTCGTGGAGTGAAAGGTCTGAACACATGGATTCCCTCAATGTCGAGCACGAGTGCGTGATCGACATCATGTTCACCGGCCCTGAGCGGCCCAGCTTCGGCGATGTCTTCCTTCTCTGCGGTGACGACAACCCGAACTTCCCGCCCACGGACCCCCGTTGGGGATCCCTGGACCACTTGCGATTCGAACAGGTCGACGACTATTTCGCGGTCCTTGACGAAAGCACGGACGAACCGGTCATCTGGCTGTATCCCCTGGTGCGGGGATCTGTTGTGCACCACCATCCGGGACCTTTCGAGGGCCTGCGACTGCACTACGACCCTGAACTGGACAGCTCGGGCCTGGTTGCCCACTTCGTCGACGTCATCGAATGCCTCGCAAACCTTCTGCCAGCACAAGCCCTGTGGGGACAACAACGCGAACCCATTGGGCCGCCCATCGCCACCGACGCCCTTGCGGCTCGCGTCCAGCAGTTCATCGACACCGCCGATTGACGGCATCAGGTGCAGGTTGAACCGCTCCGGGATCGGTACAGGCCCAGCCCGGTCAGGTCCCATACTCGTACGGTTTTGTCGTTGCCGCCGGTGACGGCGACGGGCCGGCCGTCCACCACGGCAGTCGCCGCTCCCCAGACCATGCCCTTGTGACCCTCCAGGACTTCACCGATCGGCCGGCCGGTGACCGGGTCCCAGATTTGTACCGTTCCGTCTCCACTGCCGATCAGGGCAACGAGACGGCCTCCTACCACCGCTGTCGTCACTGAGCCCACCGCGGAGTGCACTTGACCACCTCCCTGGGACGGTTGTTACGACACCTGAGCCGAGCGATGCGTGCTGCCGTCTGTCTCTGAGCAGGTGGTCACATCGGTTGCCCACTCGCGCGCGACCCCGTGCTACCCGCTCCGCCGCAGGAGGTCGGAGAGTGCGAGCCGGGACGGGACCTCGAGTTTGCGGTAGATGCGGGAGAGGTGTGTCTCCACGGTGCGGGGGCTCAGGAAGAGCCGCTCGGCGATCTCCCGGGTGCGCAGGGTCGTCGCCGCGAGTTCGGCGATCTCCCGTTCGCGGTCGCTGAGCAGGCCGAGGGGGTGTGTGCCGAGGGTGTTCCCCGACAGCTCGGCACGTGTGCTGGTCACCCGCTCCTGGACCAGCAGTGCGCCGTAGGCGCGGGCGACCGCCTCGGCCGCGTCGAGGTGGCCGAGGGCGGCGGCCGGGCCGTGGGCCTCGTGGAAAGAGCGGGCGCCGGTCGCCAGGGTCCAGGCGTACTGCACAGGCATGTCGGCCGACCGGAAGGCCTCCGCGGCGAGGTCGAAGAGCTTGGCCGCCGCGTCGTGCTCCCCGTCGGCCGTGTGGAGCTGGGCACGGGCGCAGTGAACGTAGGCCTCCTGGATGGGCAGTCCGAGGCGGTCGGACTCCGCCTCGGCGGCCCGGACCAGTCGGTGCGCCTCCTCGCGGTCCCCGCAGTCCAGTGTGGCCGTGGCCAGCAGGGTGAGCAGGAGGGGGCGGGAGAAGGGCCGGACCCGGGGGAGGCGTTTGCCGCCTCCGCCCTCCAGCAGGGTCCGTCGGGATCCGGCGGCGTCACCGGCGAGCAGCCGGGCCTGGGCCAGCAGGCCCGTTGCCGAGGCGCTCCACCAGCCGTGGCCGGGCGGGAGCGTGCTCGTGACCTCCTCGACGAGCGTGACGGCCTCGTCGGCACGCTCCCGGCCATGGGCCCAGACGAGTGCCGTCGCGCGGATTGCCTGCGCCAGGGTGACGGCGGGCTGGACGCCGAGGGGGCGGGCCAGGTTCTCCACTTCCCGGGCATGCCGCTGGGAGGCTTCCAGGCGTCCGGTCCACAGCTCGGCCGTGGCGAGTCCCAGGAGCCGGTGCAGCAGGATGGGCCGCTGAGGGCCCGAGTCGGCGGGCGCCAGCCCTCGGCTCAGGTGGCGGGCCGCGTCCGCGAACCGTTCCAGGTAGAGCTCGGCGCTGCCGAGCAGAGCCAGAGTCTCCGGCGTACGGCCCGCGAGCGGGTCCGGAAGGGCGTCCACGAGGCGGGCACAGCGGGTGACTTCGTCGGCGGCCTCGTCCAGATCTCCCGCGTGGGTGGCGCACAGGGCGTTGAGGACCCGCAGGACGGTGCGATCCGCTCCGTCCGCCTCACTCGGCGTCCGCGCGGCCTCCCGGAGCAGATCGCGTGCCTGGTCGTGCGCACCGCTGAGGACGTGGACCAGGCCGTACTCGATGATCAGTTCCACGGCCTCGGCCGGCAACGGATCGGGCAGCGGCCTGGGCAGCAGGCCGAGGGCGGCTCCTGCGATGGCCGCCGCCTCCGCGTACCGGCCGAGCTGCCGCTCTGCGTTCGCGCAGACGGCGTGGGCCTGGAGCGACTGCCGCTCGCCGAGAGCCGCGTGCCGATGCGCCAGCAGTTCGTGCGCGCGCGTGCGAGCCTCATGCAATCGGCCCGAGGCGATCAGCGCACGGCAGCAGGCGAGTTCCATCTCGGTCCGGGTAGGGGATTCCCCTTCCCCGTCGTGCCCTTCGGGGAGGGACTCCAGGGCCGAACGGAGCCAGCGCGCCGCGGTCTCCGGCTCCCGTACGGCGAGCTCCGCGGCGCCCTCGGCCAGCACCCGCGCGGCGAGAGCGGCGTCCGCGCCCAGCAGGTGCTCGGCGTGGCGGGCCCGTTCGCGAGCCCGGCCGCCACGGCCGGTGATCAGTTCCAGGGCGCGGCGGTGGGCGCGCAGCCGGAAGGACACGCCGGCCCTCTCGTGCGCGACATGGCCGATGACGGGATGGCGGAAGGCCAGACCGCCCTTCCAGTCGGCCGAACGCACCAGCTCCGCCCGCTCCAGTTCGGCGAGCGCGTCGAGGGTGCGGTCCAGCCCAAGCCCGGAGACCTGTGCGACGTCCTGCGGCCGGAACGGGCTGCCCAGCACGGCCGCTGCCGAGGCCGCGACGGCCGCCTGCGGCGTCAGCGCGTCGAGTTCGGCGATGAGCGGCTTCGCCTCGCGGAGCAGGCCGACGGCGTCGGTGCCGGGGAGGTCGGGCCAGTGCTCGGGCTGCCAGTTCGCCGCGGCGAGCAGACGCAAGTACCGCGGATTTCCTTCGGCCGCCGCGCACAACCGGGCCGCGAATTCCTGTAGTTCGGCGGAGTAGCGCAACGGGGCCGCGAGTTCTTCTAGTTCTGCCGGGGTGCGCGGTTCGCGAGCAACGGGCGTGCCCCAACGGGCGAGCAGCGCGGCCACGGCCTCCGCGTCGAGCGGGCCAGGTTCGATACGGGTGACGGTGTCGGCTCGTACGCCGTCCTCCAGCGCCTGACGCAACTCGGGCGCCGTCTGTCCAGGGCGGTGCGCCAGGGCGAGGAGGAAGGGTCTGGGCGCCACGGAACGGGCCAGCCGCACGAGCACGGCCGCCGAGTCCGGATCGCACCAGTGGATGTCGTCCAGCACCAGGACGCAGCCTGCCGCCCACTCGCCGGGCAGGTCACGGACCTCGTCGAACGGCTTCCCCTTGGCACCGCCGGCCCGCCGAGCCTCCCAGGCGTCCCGCAACACCTGGAACGGCGTGGTGTTTCCGCGTACGGCGTGGGCGCGGATGACCGGGACTCCCTGCTGTGTTGCCAGGTCGACGAGTGCCGTGGCCAGGTGGGTCTTGCCGATGCCCGGCTCTCCGGTGATTTCCACCACCGAGCCCCGGCCGTCCCGGAGCGCGGCCACAGTTCGCGCGAGCAAGGAGAGTTCGGTTTCCCGTCCGACGGGGTGCTCATGGGTAGCCGTTATGGGCACTGCGGTCATGGGTGCCGTTCTCCCTCACACAGGGCACTGTCATGGCAACCATACAGACGCAAAAATGGATGATCGACTTCGGATTGTGAAGCAGAGGGTGTGCTTGAGCATTGCTTCCGACGTTGCCGAGCAGCGCCATGACGGGCAGCCTCAGTTTTGGTGGGTCGATGGCCGCGGCGACACCCGCGTCATCCGCGCAGTACCCCGCGTTGCGTCAGCCGTGCGGTCCGTCGGTCAGTCCGCTTCGAGTGCGCCCAGGAGGAGGGTGATGACGCGGGTGGCGGCAGACCACTGCTCGGCGGTGAGTTCGGGATGGTCGTCGGCGACGGAGGCCGGGATGGGGGTGTCCTCGATACGCCACGCCAGGTCGGAGACGAGGATGTCGGTGCCGGTGATCTTCACTCCTGACCTCTCCCGCTCAGGGGCGTGCGGGGGTCCCGGCACCGTGCCGTACTCCAGGAGCTGGGCGCAGGCGAGATTGTCGGGGGTCTCCGAGCCGGCTGTCAGCAGCGCCTTCCGGAATCCGGTCGTGATGTCGGTGGGGGCCGTGGTGTCCCTGGCTCCCAGCAGCATCCGGACCAGGTCCTGAGCGGTTCCGGTCGCGCGTACGGAGTCGTCTGTGTGGAAGAGGCAGTGCCGCAGCGTCCAGCGGGAGAGTTGGGCGTCCGAGAAATCGACCGGGCCGTGGAAGGAGGCGCGACCCTCGCGCGCGTAGGGCAGGCTGAACGACACGTCGCCGAACGATGCGCCCGCGAACGTCGTGCGCCCGTGGAACTGCGTACCGGTGAAGTCCGCGTGGGCCAGGCGACATCCGCTCGCGTCGAAGTCGATCAGTGTGGCTCCGGAGAGCCGCAGCTGAATGTCCTCCCAGATCGGCCGGTCGGCGGCCGGGCGCGTGCGGTTCGTGAGCAGCCGCTGAGCCTCCCGCCGCGTTCGTACTTCGGCGAACTGGGAGGGGGTGAGCGCGAAGACGTCGGCAGAGATGTCGAAGGCCAGCGGCACCCGCAGATACGCGCAGACGGTGTCCACCACACGCTGCCTGAGCTCGGGCTCAGCGTCCCCGAGTTCTCCGAGGACGCGCAGCCCGGTGAGGCGTGCGTCGGGGTCGGGGTCGGCGAGCTGACCGTGATACGGCGTAACGGACTCGTCAGGAATCAGGCGCGCGTCGCTCCCGTCACCGGTTCCCGGCGTGGTCGCTGTCCAGCCGAGGGGCCAGACCTGCTCTTCGGGACGGGCGGTGGCGGAGAGTCTGGCGTCGGTGAGGTCGGCTGCGGGCTGCAAGAGGTGGACCCGTCCACCGAAGACGGCCTGCTTGAAGAGCGCCTCGCTGCCGAAGCGCGCCTTCCAGAACCAGGCGGCCCCCTCGAACCATGCGTCCGTGAACGACACGCGGCCGTTGAAGCGTGCTCCGTCGCCGCCCTCCTCCCAGTCCTGGTAGTCGCCCTCCAGTACGGCCAAGGGCCAGAGTGGGTCGTCCTCGTTGACTTCCTCCCAGGCGACGGGACGCCATGCCTCGGCCTCCTCCCACGCCGGTTCGTCCTCGGGGAGGTCCTCCTCGCCCCGGCCGAACCAGGCGATCCCCTGGAAGCGGGCGCCCGAGAAATCGGCGGCCGCCCGGAACCTCGTACGCCCGAACACGGCCGTTTCGCCGAACCGTGCGCCCGCGAAACGCGCGTCGTTGTCGAAGACTGCCCTCTGGAACAGTGCCTCCCTGCTGAAACGGGTGCCGTCGAACACGCACGCCCCGTGGAAGTGGGCGTCCGCGAAGCCGGCCCGGCCGAAACGGCAGCCGCTGAAGTCGACGTCCGGCAGTACGGCGCCGGTCAGGTCGATGTCGAGGCAGTCCTCGCAGTCGGCACCGCACCCGGCATCGGCCGCTGCGTCGGCCGGGACCTGATCGGTGTCCGGATGCCGACGTGCCAGGGCGGCGATCATCGCGGCCGCCGCCCGCACTCCCACGCAACCGTCGGCAGCCCGCACGACCGGGCTACGCAGATAGCGGCAGACGGCGTCGGCCACGTGTTGTCGCTGCGCGGGATGAGCCAGGGCCAGTGCCTCCAACTCCCGCAACGCGGCGCCGTGGAGACTGACGTCCGGTCCGGCCAGGCGGCCGGCGGCACGCTGAAACACCTCGGAGGCCTGCGGCCGCATCCTGGTTACCCCTGTCGCCGATCTACCTGATCAACGTACCGAACGCAGGTCCGACTGAATGTCTGCGTCGGATGCGGCATCAGGTGAGCGTGAGCGACAGCGGCACCACGGGCCGACCGCCGACATCCCGTCGCTGCCGCCACAGCACCGTCCCGTCCGACGCGCGCAGTGCCACCAGCTCACCGGAGTTGAAAGCGACGCAGACGGTGTCCTCGTACCCGTCCAGAGCGGTGGCCGGGAAATCGGCGGTGAACACCCAAGGTGGACGTAGCAGCGGAACTCCCTGATGGCTGAGGGTGATTCTCGGGTTCAACCGTATCCGGCGAGCCCGGCAGCACCGGTCGGCTCACGGAGGCCATACGCTCGGCTGAAGACGCGGGGCTGGGGCTATCGTTCGCGCACTCGAAGCCCGAGAGGAACGTACACGCCCATGTCCCTGTGGTTGACCTTGGCGAAGATCGCACCCCCTGTGCTGGCGGAAGCACGCCAGAGCCCCGCACTGATCGACGCGCTCTTCTCCGGCGGGAAGGGCGGCAACGACCCCGCGCTTGTCCCTCACGGCTTCCGTCCCGGGGCGGACTCCCACGGCGAGGACTTCCGCGCGCTCGGCGACACCGCCGAAGGCCGTGCGGAGGTCGAGGAGGGGGAGTCGGACTGGAGACCCGTCTACCCGTGGCTGGCGCGGGCGACCGGTCACGGTTGTGAGGTCGTCGAGGAGTACGAGGTCGGGTACGGCCCCGTGTTCGTCCTGGCCCCGGACGAGGTCCGCGAGGTCGCGAAGGGACTGGTGGCGGAGGGCTGGGCGCGCTTCGTGGAGCTGGGCCCGTTCTACGCCTCGGCAGCGGCGGAGGGCAAGGGCGTGATCGGCGGGGTGAACTGAACGAGCCCTGGGAGCGGATGGGGGTGCTGGTGACCGGTCGGTAGTACGTACCGCGATTACGTGGTTCCCCGGATGCGTCGCCCCAGGTCACAGGGCTTGACTCGATGTACGCCGGAGAGATTCGCCCGGGCGATTGTCAGTGGCTGCTCCTAGCGTTCCGCTCATCGTCACACCGAGTGTCGGATCCCGGCGCACGGTGTGACGATTCGAGCTCTTTTGAGGCGGAAGGCGGGGCCGGTGGGCTGGCTGGCGGCGGGCGACGCGTATGAAATCGCCCTGGTGGAAGGCCGGGTGGCGGCCAGGGCCACGTCCGGCCGGTCGGCGGGGCGGCAGTTGAAGTCGCTGCCCAAGGCGCTCAAGGACCATCCGGAGGTGGAGCGGCTGCGCCGGTTCGCCGAGTGGCTGGAACGGCACGCGGCCGCCTGCGTGGCGCAGGTGGACACATGGATGGTGTCGTCGCTGCCGGTACCCACGGAGCTGATCGCCCGCGTCTGGCCGGACGAGGCCTGGCGGTCGGTGCTGCGCGACCTGGTGGTCGTCGGCGACAACGCGGACGAGGTGGGTTTCCTAAGGGACGCCACTGAGGCCGGTGAGCTGCGCATGGTCGACCTCGATGGCGAGACCGTACGGCTGTCCCCGCAGACCGTGAGCCTTCCGCACCCGGTGCTGCTGCCGGACCTGGAGGACTTGCGCGAGTTCGCGGCCGAGGTGGGGATCGCGCAGCGCGTCGAGCAGCTCCATCGGGCGACCTGGCGCAGGCCGGCGGACCTGGATGCCAGGGTGACGGCGGTCTCGGAGTTCGCCGGAGGGCGGTTCCCGACGCGTTCCGCGCTGGCCGCGCGAGCTACCTCCCTCGGCTATCGGGTGTCCGGCGCCCGGGCCGTCTGCCGGGTGCGCGACGGGCAGCGCACCGTCGAGGCCGCGGTGTGGATCGGGGAGCCCTGGGACTACGAGGCGTCCACCGGCCCGCTGTCCTGGCACGACCCGGACGGCAGGACACTGCGGCCGACCGACGTCGGCCCGGTGGCCTGGTCGGAGGGCATGCGGATGGCGGCGGCGCTGTATGCCGGGCGCGTGATCGAAGAGGGGACGGGCGCGTGAGCGGGGGAGCGCAGGTGTCGTACGACGAACTGCTGGCGGCCGGAGCGGTGCTGCCGCGCGGCACGCGGAGTGCCGGTGAGCGCGCGGTACCGCTGACGGCACGGTCGTACACGCACCCGGGGCTGGACGACCGTGTGGTGGTGCGGCTGGTCGCCGGGGAACTGGGCGCGGCCGAGGACCAGGCGGCCGGTTACCTCGGTCTGGCACCGGCCGCGGAACCGGTCGAGGTCGGACTGGGGGCGCGGAAAGCGCTCGGCTTCCCGGCGTGGGTGCTCGTGCACCACCCCGAGGACGGGCAGCACGCGCTGGGCATCGTCGCCGAGTTGGAGAGGATCGCGCGCCAGGCGAAGACCAGGCCGAAGACCGCCCTGGACGCCTACCGGGAGACCGCCCGCCAACTGGCCGCCGCCGTACCGCACTTCCTGCCCACCTTCTACGAACAGGCCGGACGCGTCTTCCTGTCCGTGGACAACCCCACCTACGCGGCGCAGATGTTCGGCCGGGCCCGCGACGCCGAGGCCGAGTACGGGCTGATGGTCGACGAGGAGCGACTGGACGCCGTCTTCCTGGAGTTCGCCCTCGCCGGGGCGCTCACGGCGAGCGCGCTGTCGGGGTACGCCAAGGAACTGGCCGCACGGCTTCCGGCGGCCGAGGCCCTGGAGCGCTTCACCCGGTTGTGTGTACGGCGCACTGCGGGCGGACTCGTACCGTCCGCCCAACTGGCGACCGACGTGCGCAGATTGGCCCGCGCGGCCGCTGCGGCCGGTGCGGACGGCGGCGAGGTCGAGCAGGCCTATCTGGCCGACCTGCTCGTGCTGCCGGCCACGGCGAAGGCGGCGCCGGGCTGGTGGAAGAGCCACCGTGCGGCCGTCATCGCGCTGGCCCGGCGAGAGCCGGAGGTGCGCGGCACGCTGCTGAACGTCATGCCCGACTCCGGCGACCGCACCGTACTGCTGCTGTGGATGGACATCCTGGAAGAGTCCGGGGCGCTCGCGGGGCTCTGGGACGACACGCTGCCCGACGAGGAGCGGCCGCAGGACGGCACCGTCGGCTGGTTCGCCCGTTTCCTGGAGTTCCAGGCGCGGTCACAGGACTACTACGAGCCCACACAACTTCCCGCCCTGTACCGGATCACTGAACTCTCCGCTGCCCGTCTGCGCGCCGAACTCGCCGAGTCGGGAGGGGAGTTGCAGGCGGGGCACGATCTGGACCTGCTGGATCTGCTGCTCACCCTGGACGTGCCCGCCGGTGTCCACCACCGGATCGAACTACGGCGCTGGGCGAAGGGCGAGGACCGGCGCGACCTGCTCGCCTTCGCCGCCGACGAGCGGTTCCGGCCCGCCTTCCACGAAGCCGCCGACACCTTCGGCGACGACGAGGACGACCTGGACACGATCCGGGTCCTGGCCCAGTCGCCCGGCGGCCGGCCGATGCTGGCCGACTGGGTGCGCGAGGTGGCGCGCCGCTCGACCGCCACCGGGCTGCCCGACCTCCCCGAGGCGATGAGCCGGCTGAAGTGGCTCCCCGGCGAGGCCCTCAGGCTCGCCGGGGACGCGATGCGGGAGGTGGCCGCCACCGACCTCGCCCCGCTCCTCGCCCGCACGCTCAGGGCCGGGCTGATCGACGAACTCGGCTGGCCCGCCTGGGAGGAGGCGGCCCGCGACCTCGTACGCGGGCAGAACGTCGAGGATCTGTACGTCGCCGACGCGTGGCCGTATCTCATCACCGCCGGTGCCTCGCAGGTCCGCGTGATCGGTCCCGAGGGCACCGTGCTCACCCATGACCTGCGGCTGCCGGATCAGGGCACCTTCGGTCACCCCGGGTTCCACTTCGTGGACGGTGAACTGCTCGTGCACTGGCTCACCCACGACTACGGGCTGCGCGGGTACTGGCACCACAGCCCCGACCGGGTGCTGTCCCTACAGGGCACCCGTGTTGTTCGGGGCTCCCGGATTCACTGGTACCTGGAGGGTGTCGGTGTCCCCACCCTGCCCCTGCCGGGCGGCGGACGGAGCACCGGCGCCGGCGTCCTGCACCGAGGCGACACCACCGTGCCCGCCGAGGCGGGTCTGATCGGGGACGGCACCTCGTACTGGGCCTGGGGAGGGGAGTGGTTGGAGTACGACCCGGTCACCGGGCAGCTCGGCCGCCCGAGCGTGCCCGCCTTCCTCGCCGACCCCCGCGAGGACGGCTCCCGGCTGCCGGGCTTGCTGGCTCCCTACCCCTACGCCGAGGTCACTCCCGCCGGTGTGCCGGTGGACGGGCTGCTCGGCTGGCGTGCGGTGCGCCTGCCCGACGGTTCCTGGCGCGGCGAGGACCTGGCCGGCCGCCAGGTCACCGTGTCGGAGGAGCGGGACATGCCCTACGCCGCGCTGCGGTTCCCGGGTGCCGACCGGCTTGTGGCCGTCGTCGGGGACGGCTGGCGCGTCGAACTCGTCGACCCGGACGGAATCCTGAACGCCTCCGCGAGGGTGGACGGCCCTCCGGGCGACTTCGCGGCAGGCACTCCCATCCTTCCGCCACTGCGGTACTGGCACTGCCTGCGGCCCCGGGACACGCGGGGCTCCGAGGCACTGCGCCGGATCTCCGAGGAGACGGCGCGAGCACTGCTCAAGGCGCCTGAACCCAAGGCCGCCGTACGGGAGTTGCTGCCCGAGGTCACCGACGAGGTACTCCGCGCGGGTATCACTGGTGTGCTGCGGTACGCCGTGGAGCAGCAGAAGGCCCTTGAAGCGGCGGCGACGCGGCTGACCGAGGAACTCTCAGGCGTCCACGAGGAGGAGGGCCCCGCCGGACCGTCCGACCGGCTGCTGCGCGAGGCGCTCAGCGGCCTCGACGGCTCCCGTGGGAACTGGTACCACTACACGGCCGACCGGGACAACGTCTTCCGGCGGCTGCGGGTACTGCGGCGGGCGCTGCGCCCGGCCGACGTACCCGTGACGTCCGTACACGCCGCCGACGGCCTCACACGGGCATGGCTCGCGGCCGGTGACCCCGTTACGTCCGCGCTGCCGGACGGTGATTCCGCTACGGCCGCGGCGACGGCCGGTGGCCCCGTCGCACCGCCCGCAGGCGTGGCCCACGAGCCCGCCCAGGCCGTACGCCTGCTCATCGAGGGCCGTGAACTGCCCGGCGGCTACCTGGCCGAGGAACCCCTGGCCGACTTCTTCACGGCGACGGCGTTCCGGGTCGCGTCGCCCACCACCCCGTCGGAGCACCGACAGGCCCTGGTGATGCTGCTGCGTGAGTTCGATGCGCTCGGACTGAGCTCGGCCACAGGGCCCTGGCGCTTGGTCTCCCTTCACGTCGAGGCGCGTCATCTGCGCGCCCCGGACGGCGAGTGGCGCGAGGGAAGTTGGAGCGGCGTACTGCCGTTGGACGGCGGTGCGTTCCTCGCGGTGACCAAGTGCACCTCGCGCCACGAGAAGCACGGCTGCGACTTCGATGCGCTCTTCCACGACCCGTCCGGCCGTTTCGAGGCCCCCGCCCCCTTCACCGTCGAATCCACCTACATGGTCGGCGAGGACCGCCAGGCCGACTGGCTCACGGCGTTCCTCGCCGAAGTGGACGAGCGCGGACCGGCCCCATGGATCCCGGCGGCGGCTGAGGAGTTCGCCCGGCTGACCGGCGTCACCCCGACCATGGCCCGGCTGATCGTGGCCGGACTGCCGCAGGTGGACAGCGATGAACGGTCGTTCCTCGCCCCCGAGGCGCGAGCCGTGCTCCGCGTGACGGTGACGGACGCCGCTCTGGCCAAGGACGAACTGCGCAAGACCGGCTCCCCGGTCCTCAGGGCCGTCGTCGCCGCACTGCTGCCCACGGACCCGGCCCGGCTGTGGACGGACGGCCCCGACACGGCGGCCGCCGCGGAGGTCTGGAACAGCGAGGTCGGCAAGCGCAGAATCCTCCCCGAGGCACTGCTCGGTGAGGCGCAGCGCGTGCTGAACGCCGAGCACTCGACGCTGGCCGCGCTGCTCGACCCCGCCTCCGCGCCCTTGTTGAGCCGGGACTTGGAGTGGGCGGTCACCGGGGACCGGGTCAGACCGGTCGACGAGGACGCCGTCGGGTTCACCGCGGCCACCCTGATCGACTCGGTCGTCGTGGCCGCCTGGCTGGCACACCGGCTGCCCGCCGGCGACCCGATCCGCGCCGCGCTGCCCGCCGCCCTCGCCGCGATACGGGACCGCCTGGCCCACCCCGGCCTGCTGCTCGACCTCGTCCACTACGTCCACCTGCCCGACTTCCGCAAGGCGGCGGGTCAGCCCGCCGAGATCGCCACGGGATGCGAGCGGTACGGCGCGATCATCATGCCCACCCACGATGACCGACCCGCCCCCGCCCTGCACGTCGCCCTCCTCGACGCGGACGGCCAGGACCCGTACCTGCCCGCGCTGCGCCTCGCACACGACGGGGCCCTGTTCCCGGCCGAGGTGGCGCTGCGCCTCGCCCGCTCCCCGCGCTTCGCGGCCCTCCTCGCCGACCCGGGCGACCCGGTCGCGGGGGAGCGCGGCAAGGATGGCACCTGGTATCCGCAGGACCCCACCCGGTCCGTGCCGGAGCTGGTGAGCGAGGTGGCCAGTGCGTACGGCATCGGCGAGGACACCGCCGCCCTCTACTTGATGCTCCTCGCGATGCCCGACCCCACCGACCGCAACACGGCCCGCTGGACCGGCTGGAAGCCCGCGCGCCTCAAGGCCGCCCGCACCGAACTGGCCGCCACCGACCTGGTGGTGGAAGCGAGCCGCACCCGCGCCGGACGCTCGCTGTTCCTACCGGGCGCCTGGGAGGCCCTGCCGTCCCCGCGCCTGCCCCTGGAGAAGTGGAAACTGCCGCTCTACGGCGAACTGGCCGAGGTCCGCGTGGGTCAGCTCGTACCGACGGAACCGGCCCCCGACCTGTACCGCGGGGCCTGGCAGCGGGTCAGGGAGGGCGATGGGCCGCGCTTCGAGCAACTGAAGGTCAAGAGGGGCCGCCGCTGAAGACGGGGCTTCCACAGCTCCGACAGCTCCACAGCTCCAACAATGAGGGAATGCAAAGTGGTTGAGGTGCCTGTGTCCCGGCGGCCGCTGGACGGCGATCAGATCGACCGGCGGCCGGCCCGGATACGTGATCTGCTCGCGCGGTGGGACGCGTTGCGGCCGGGCGACGGTGAGGCGTGGCGCGGGGCGTTCGTGCCGTTTGCGGAGGCCGAGGCGGCCGGGTTCGAGGCCCGCAACGGGCTGCGGCTGCCGCAGAACTACCGCCGCTACCCGCTGGAGCTCGGCGATCCGGGGGACGGGCTGATGCGGTACGCCGCGCCACCGGTCCTTGGCGTCTGCCGGGAACTGGTGATCAGCGCCACCGGCTACGGCGGTGGCGTCACCCACCTGGTCGGCGAGGACGGCCGCTGTTACTCCGTCGCCGACGTCAAGCCCGGCGGCCCCGCCCGCGCCCGAGCCGCCGCCACGCTCGGCTCCAGCGGGCGTCGGTGAGGGCGACGTGGTGAAGCGCGCCCACCGGGTGGCGTCGCGGGCGACCCCGCAGCGACTACACCGCCAGAACGAGGGGTCCACAAAGGCAGGCTCGCGAGGCGTGTCCGTGTGGAAGTCGTGCTCGGACTCCGAGTCCCAGGCTTCCTCCTCCTCGCCCAGCCGCTCGACCATGTCGAAGTACCGGCTCTCGACCGGCCGCAGAGCGGCCACCGTGTCCGTCAGATCCCGCTCGGAGACGAACCGCGCCCCGTCCTCGCCGACCGACAGCACCGCGAGCCACCGCTCGTCGTCGGCGCCCCAGAGGCTGCCGCCGGTCTCGGCCCAGAACAACACCGGGTCTTCGGTTCCACTCTTTATAGCCGAAGTGGAACACATAAACCTCCGGCACTTTCTCGCGATACAACACAAGGCGGCGGTCCTGGGATTCACCGGAACAGGCGTCCTCGATTATCTTGGAGAAGAATTCCCGGGACGCGATCCCCCCTCGGTTCACAGAATCCCATTCCCGGTCCGCACGCTCACCGTTCCAGCCCCACCCGTCGAACATGCCGGCCGGGTTCGCGATCCTGCTGCTCACATCCGGTATCGGCGTGCTCAGTCACGCCTCGAAACCCTCTTGTGACATCGGTATTCGGGCAGCTACCAGAAAAGTGTCCGACACGGTTTCCCTGCCCTCCTTCTTCGCTCCCTCGGAGATCCAGTGCACATTACATACTCACCCGTCGAAGAACTCAACCTGCTCAAGGAATTCCAGGACGAGGTCGGCTACGAGAATTTCGCACGGGGATTCGGCCTGACCGAATACGGGGATATCTCCGGTCTGTCAGCCTGGTCGGAGGACCCGGAATTCACCGGCCGTCTGATCCCCTTCGCGCAGGCCACCGCTGGCGGCTCCTTCTACGCGTTGTGGCGCCTCGACGACCGGGAGGACCTGGCGAGCCTGCCCGTGGTCGTCTTCGGGGACGAGGGAGGAGAGCACGTCGTGGCGCGAGGAGTGCGGGAGCTGTTCCAACTCCTCGGCTTCGACGAGGAGATCAGCGTCGAACACGAGAAGGCCTACTTCTACCGCGACGAGGACGAAGGGCACACCGACTGCCACGACGCGTACGTGGCCTGGCTGGAGCGGCACTTCGGCCTGCCGGTGGCTCAGGACCCAGACGCAGTCCTCGCGGCGGCGCAGGCGGAGTGGGGACAGCGGTTCGCGGACTGGATCCGCCCCTTCCTCGACTGAAGCCGCCCCTGAACTCCCCTCCGAACACACGCAGGGAGGCCCCTGCGAGCTCCTGGAGTCGTCGTCCACGTCCCGCACACGCCACGCGTCCCTCAGCGCCGTGAACTCGGTCAACGCGGCGAGCGTTTCTCGACGTTCCCCGTAGTCGGGATGCTCGACCGGCGGGAAGCGGAAGGTGAAGCCCCGCCGGAGCAGTATGTCCATCACCCGGAAGTGCGTGAACGAGCAGTCGTACCGGCCCTGAACCCGGTGCAGAGCGCCGATCCAGTTCCGCACCCGCTGGTTCTCCACCGAGTGACGGGCGTCGAGGAGACGTGTGGGACTGCTCCACCACGTCCTCGACCCAATGATCCGACACGTGTGTACCTCCCGAGCCCGGGCCCCACGACCTCTTTACCGAACGGAATACGGTCTGCCGTACAAGGCACCCTCGCTCCGGACGCCCCCGCAGAAGCTTTCCCGGCAGGAAACTCAGTAGCGAATTACGTGGTTCCACCGACCCGCCGACAGCGGACCGGGTGACAGGCTTCGGTCTATGAACGAACGCACTCTTCACGACTGGGCCGAGACCGTGGCACTGTTCGAACGCCGGGCCCTGCCCGAGTCGTCGTACGAGAACCTGTACGACGAGTCCTACGACATACACACCGGCCCGCTCGTGATCCGGGGCCTGCTCGACTTGGACGAGGAGGGCTGGTCGTCCGCCACCGGTGTCGTCGTCGACGGTGACCTGACCGTCGAGGGCAACATCATCAACGTGGACGACGGTTGTCCGGCGCTCGTGGTCCTCGGCGACCTGAAGGCCGCCAACGTCTACCTCGAAGGGGATGTGAAGCTCATCGTGGCGGGCAATGTCACGGTGGATGCCTTCGTCGGGAACATGACCGACAAGCTGGTGATGATCCACGGCGATCTGAAGGCCGCCGTGACCGTCCTGTCAGCCGAGTTCAGCCCCGACCTCATCGGCGGCACCCTCCATGGCGCCGTCATCGCGCCCGGTTACCTCGACCTTGCCCAGGATGTCGACCCGGCGACCCTCCTCGTGGCCGAGGTGCTGTGCACCGACAGCGACGACGACCCCGACGACCTGCGCGGCTTCGACGCCCCGAAGGTGCACGGCGGCCGGCTGCTGCAGCGCGTGGAGGAAGGGCTCCCCATCGCCCTGGCCTCGCGCTGACGTCATCGCCGTGTCCTCATGCCGAACTCAGGGATGGCCGACCGT
The DNA here is from genome assembly GCF_040446465.1 of Streptomyces sp. RG80. Taxonomy (NCBI): domain Bacteria; kingdom Bacillati; phylum Actinomycetota; class Actinomycetes; order Kitasatosporales; family Streptomycetaceae; genus Streptomyces; species Streptomyces sp. RG80. The sequence continues at coordinate 80,979 of NZ_JBEAAJ010000017.1, forward strand.
CCCACCCGCAGAGGCAGAGGATTGTGCAGCCTGCCTACATACCGCCGGTACGCCCGCGCCTCGGCCGAGGTGTCCTCGACGACGTCAAGACGGTCGGGGAACATCGCACTTCCCGCGTGCAGTACCGCGTTCGCCCCGAACTGGTTGCCCTGCAGGCGGCCGGTCAGCAGTCGGCCCCGGGCCCAGGGAAGTGGTTTGTTCCGGCCGGTTGTCACCGGGCCGCGGTTGACCTGGAACCAGACTTCGCGGTGGTTGCCGAACAGCACGACACTCTCGCGGAGATCGCGCACGTCGGTGTACACCTCGAAGTCCCAGTCACCAGGAGCGCCCGCCGAGGCGTAGTGCGTACGGAAGTGGTGCATGAACCGGGGCAGGTCGACGGCGGCGCCGAACGGAATCACCGCGTCGGCATAGGGCTCACCGGCGATGAAGTAGATTCTGAACTCCGCGCCGTACAGCCGTCCGTGGACCTTCTTCTTGACGCGCAGCGAGAACGTGTCGGCATCGTCATACGTCCAGTGGTCCCCGGCACGGACTCGCTGACTCAGATGCTTGAACGACAGCGTCTCCCGGTCAACCAACAGTCCAGGGATCCGCTCGACCGAGCCATGCAGCAGGTAGAGGCACATCAGGTCCACCGGTTGCGTGTCGTGCGCCATCCGCGTAAAAACGCCCCTCAGAAAAACCATCCCCTCAGTCTCATCACCAGACATGAACCACACGGTAGAAGCCACACACGCACTGCGTGTCCCTCGGTCGCTCGTCGCCGAGCACTTCCGTAGTCAATCAGCGTTTCGAGGCTCGCCGCTCCAGGGTGCGGACGGCCTTGGCGACTGACGTCAGGTGGTGGGGCTGATGCCTGCTCCGGCCCACTGGGCCGGAGCCTCAGAGGAACTCGGCAAGAAGGCGCGGGAACAGGGCCGTTGGGCCGGTGTACTCGACGGCCTCGCCAGGCTGGCTGGTGTAGCGCTTCGGGCCGGAAGGCGGTCTTGGGTGAGGGCAGGAAGCCTGCTCGGAGTACCATCCCGGCGAGGTTCTCCGGTCGGCGCTCCGCAATTCTCGTAGGGGCGCGGTCATTTGGAGGCATCCGCGTAGAGAGGGCAGATGAGAATGAGCGTGGCGGAGAGCTGGTCCCGCGTGATGAATCTCCTTCGGCAGCACGCGCCGGCCGATCACGCGGATCTGCCGGGGCCCGCTACGGAACAGATGCTCGCGGCCGCCGAGGAACGGATGGGTGTTCCCCTCCCTCAGGATCTGCGGGCGTGGCTGCTGCAGAACAGTCTTGATCTTCCTGAGGAAGATGTGGACGCCGATGTGGCATGTTGCGGCTTCGCGGGGTTCCCGGATGAAGCAAGCTTCTTTCTGGGGATACGGGCGATGGAGAAGCTCTACGCGAACCACTTCATGCCTGGTGGATTCGACCCTCCGGACCAGCCGGACAATCCGTTCTGGCGTAACGAGTGGATCCCGTTCCTGTCGGACCAGGACGGCTGGACGGGAAAGTTCATCGACGCGCGGGACGGGCGCGTCGGCAGGTGGGTCGTAGGTGAGCCCACGATCACGGGCGAGTACGGCTCGCTGGCTGACTATTTCGACTCCGTGGCGGAGATGCTGACGAAGATCGCCGATGGAAGATATTCGGTCTGTGAGGTCGCCGAAGGGCGACTCGTCTGGCTGTGAAACAAAAGACCCCTCGTCATTGGCAACTGGAGGACCGTCATCGCCGCAGCGATGGCCGTCACGCGGTTGGGGCTGACGCGGACTTTTACAGAAGACGTGCCAGGACTGCACTCTCGCGACGCTCCGTACAACTGGTGCTCGTGCCGCTGACAGAGCTTGGTTCACCGTCCGCTGGGTCGGGCTGAGGGGTGCCGACCGATATGCCGAAACTGGCGGCAATCTGCGCGAGCGTGTTGTGCCGGCGCAGGTCGTTCGCCGTCAGCGCGTGGCTGCGACGCACCGGGAGAAGGCCATCAGGCCCGATAGGTGAACCGGCCGAGGTAGTGCAGCGAGGTGCCGTGCGGGTTGGCGACCACGTTGGGGGCGAAGACGCAGATCGCAGCGTCGGCTGGCTCGGTCGACTGCACGTGTGGCAGCCACTGGTCAGCGTACGAGGCCCCTCGAAGGAGCACCTCAGGGGCAATCGGAACGAGGTGGCCGTCGTCCTGGGCATGGATGGCTTCGACACACGTCGGTCGAGCTCGGCGATCGCGGCCTCACCCATGAAAGCGGACGGCTCCGCATCCCCGTTCTCCGACCACGTCTCATCGACGTAGTCACGTATGTCTTCACACGAGGAGAACCGGCCGCGCGAGAGGAAAACGTGCACCACGTCCACTTCAGTCACCCCAGGATTGTCCCGTGACGGTCACGTTCCAGCAGTTCGTGATCCGGTATCGCAACAGCCTTTGATGGGCGACTTCAGGCCTGCGGAGAATCACTGGTCTGTCATGGGGAGTGAGGGCCGACACGCGTGCGCGGTGGACACGGCGCTCAAGTAGGCGTGGAACGCGGGGTCGAGCAGGCCCGGGGAGGGCTGGGCCGGAGGTTCGTCCTCGCCGTAGTCGGTCGCGGTGATGAAGTCGGTCTCGATGGGGGTCAGGTTCGCGATCAGGGTGTCGAGCGGGTAGGTGTCGACGAAGCGGGCTCGGGTGCGAGTGACGAGCATGATCGCCCGGGGCTCGTCGCCGGGCATCGGGAGGCCGGGGTGGATGTCGCCGCCCCAGTACATGACCGGCGCCTCGGCGCCGGGGTGCGCGAAGCGGCCCGCGCCGGCCAGCATCAGCAGGTCGGTCTGGGTGCTGGTCTCCTCGCCGTGGTAGTCGTACAGATAGGCCTCCAGCGCTTCGTCACGGTGGCGGAGCAGGCTGAAGCCCTGGGCGGCGCGGGCGGCGAACAGGTGCAGGGGGGTCTTGTCCCGGTCGGCCCGGATTGCGGCCACTGCCTGTGGGTAGTGGGCGGCGGTCTCGGTCAGGTCCCAGTTCGCGGCGGCGGCCCCATCGATGGCCCACCCCGCGTACATCGCGGACGGGTTCTCGATGATGTCGAGGCCTGGCAAGGGCGTGTGCAGCCACTCGTCGAAGCCGTCGCACGACATCGGTATCCGTGTCGCCAACATGAACGAACGAGCACCCATCAAGTGCCTCCTCGGGGCAACAGCAGCGGACCTGACCGGCATACGCCGACAACCCGGCCTGGAAACCACCCAGTTGCTCAGACGGTTGACGGCAGATGGCTGACAGTGGCCAGCAGCTGCGCCGTGTAGATGCTGCCGAGGTCGTCCCAGTCGTCATCGTTTGCAGGTTCCGGAATGGCGAGTGCATCCACTGCGGCGTCATAGTCGATTTCCTCGATGCCGCCGGTGACCCGTGTGGCGACGTCGACACGGTCGAATTGCGCCGGCCACATGAGTCGACGAGCACCCCACCGGTGTACAGGGGCGCGATCGAGTCGTGGTGGTCCGAACTGAGGAAGAACGTGCCGGGGGCAGCGGATCGACCGCAACGCCATGATGGTCCTGCCGGTCACCCCGTCGCGACACTCGATACTGCCCGCGGCCACCAGGGAATAGCTGTCTGTCGGAGCGATGAGGGACCCTGCGACGGTCAGCTTGCCCAGCACCATGACCCATGCTCCGTCCTCCAGGAGGAGGTCACCGTTGATCGTGACATCACCGTCGACGATGCGGACCTGCCTCTCGGGCACCACGATCCGGCCGGTCAGTTCGACCGAGTCTTTGCCGGGAAAGATCTCGGCCATCAGCCGAAGTCCCACCCCTTCAAGCGGCAGATGGCCCCCAGGCCATGCGTCAAAGGCATCGGCATCGGCCAGGTCCTCCGGGACGGGCCCCAGGGAGGTGTCCAGGCCATCCGCGTCGACACTGCCGACCTCGGCAGCCAGCGTTTTCCGCAACGTCCGATACGCCGTCTCCACCTGCTCGGATCGAAGCGGAAACGCTCTGGCCGGCCACATGACGACTTCGCCCGCCATTACCGCTTCCTCCTCCGGCCGACCCCGACCGATCAATCAGACATGGTCGAAATCGTATAGGCCCGCAAGCGGCGGCACGCTTTCCGCGGACGTGCTGCTGCTCAATTGCGTGGAGAGTTACGTGGTTCCACTGACTCCGACTACCGGGTGGTTACGACGGCTGCTCCACGCGGCACCGCTCATGTTCTCCGTTGTCGGCCGGGGCGGCCATCACCGTCGTCAGCTTCGGCGAGTTCGGCGCGGAGTCGGGTGCGAGTGCGCATCAGGATCTTCCCGAGCATGTTCTTGCCGGTCCCGGTCCTGCCACGACCCCAGTAATGATCGGCAGTGGTGTCCTCGACGATCTCTTCGTCACCGGTGGACAGCAGCACCTCGCAGATGTCGCCGTGAGCACGGAACTTGGCCGCCACCGCACGGCGCATCACGTCGTCCTTGACCCGCTCCCAGTCCCTCCGCAGAGGCCTGGACGCATCACGACCCAGCTCGGCCGCCCGCAATGGCGTACGAGCGCGCCGTACGAGATCGGCATGGCGGGTACCGGCAAACTTCTGCGCCTGGAAGTAGTGCTCCGAAGTTGGCCACCACACCCCGTCGAGGTCGAAGCCGTGATCGGAGAAGTTCGAGAAGCATCCGTACGGGACCTCGTCGGCGCCGTAGAAGTAGATCGTCATAAGGACCTCGAGGGAGTCACTGAAACCCCCACAGTGTCAGAGGCACTCCCGCCGCCCGCAACCAGGTTTCCTCGTCCGACCAGGCCCTCATCACACCGATCAGACCGGTGTACCCTCGCGGTCCTCGCACTAGCCCTGCACGGTGAGCCTGGCCTGGTCGAAGCGTAGGGCGGCGAGGTCCTCGGGGCGAATGAGCCAGTAGAGGGTGCCCTGTTCGCCCCACGCGGTCTTGGCGTCTTGGTCGCTGTCGAACTGGGCGAACAGGACCCAGCGTTCAGCTTCCTGGTCCAAGGGCTGATCGCCCCACGCGTGCACACCACCGAGCATCGCGTTGGCGATGTCGTACTCCACCGGTCCCTGGACGGGCACGGCGTGGCCGCCGACCTGGTGACCGATTCGGGTGCGCAGGCGGGCGAAGGCACGGCGAAACGACCTGAGTTCAGCCGGGGTCTCCCGGGGGTGAGGCCAGTGCCGGGAATCGCCGAGCAGGGACTGCCGGACCTGAGGCAGCCACAGGTCCGGGGCGCTCTGCTCCGTGTCCGCGGTCAGCTCCACCCGCGACAACGCCTCCAACTCCAGCGGCGTGGCTGCCGGGACGACGGGGATGCGCTCCGGGACGTACAACACCCGCGCCCCAGCCCGGGTTTCGGGGTCGTCAGCCGACACGAAGACGTCGTCGTCGACCTGACCGTCGAAAAAGAAGAAGAGCAGGGTCCCGTCCTTCGGGAACTGCTCGGCAAGTCCCTCGCGGGGGAGTGCGGCACAACGCACCGAGGCGACGAAGGACAGAGGCCCGCGTCCGGGCCACTCCGGCCAGCCGATCCCTGCCGGAAGTTCCGGGTCCCCACCGAGAACAGCCACGATCTGCTCGCCGTCCGCCGCCCGACGAAGGCGTATGCAAGGCCGTAGAAGCGCTGTCCAGCGCTGGGCAAGATCGCTGGGAAGGTGCTCGGCGGCAAGCCGGGAGTACTGCTCGTCAGTCATGCGGTCCATCATCTCCGCCCCCACTGACAACACGGACGACTGCCCGACGTGGCCGCCGTCGCCCCGGGAACCGGCACTGTCATGTCGCCGCCGTACCGGGTGTCACTTGCGGTCCTTGATCACAGCGAGCCGGGCAGCCCACTCGCGTTCGGCGATGGCGAGGCTGTGCTCCAGCGTCTCGACGAGCACCGTTCGACGCACCGACACCACCGTCGGCTCGTGCCGGGCCTCGGTACCCCAGGCAGGGCCGCCTCCATCGCGTACCCGACAGACGAGGTGCACCCGGTCCCCATCGGGGAACGCGAACGCCAGCACGCCATCGGTGCACTCGCCCCAATCCAGGAACCAGTACCTCCAGAGCTCCGACCCGGCCTCGGATGCCGCTCCCGTACCGGCGTCGTCGCGCATCGAGTCCTCGGCAAGGCGAAACGCCTCGAGCGGCGAGACGAAGCCCGTCGGCGGCGCAGTCGGCGTGCGAAAGCGGCTGAGCTCGTCCTTGAGCTTCTTGACCAGTAGGGGCGGATAGAACGCGTTGTCCCACGTGTTCACATGGAGTCCGCCGACGAAGATGTCGACGCACAGCAGTTGCGGATCGTGTGCAACGTGGAACTCCAAACCGAACCCGGTCCGCGACCCGAACAACACGACGCCCTCCCCGACGCTGGCGCTACGCCCGTCACGACTCAACCCTACTGATCCACTTTCGATACAAGCACCCGGCTCACGTGGGTAACGACAGGGTCAGCCCGGTAGGTCTTCATACGTGACGCGAGTGCAAATCACGGATGCGGATGGGGAGCTCACCAGGTGCTGCCTGTCGAATCAAGCATTCGGGCCTCACCTTGATCACCATCCAATATCACCCTAGTCCCACACGAGTGACAGGAAATGGTGCTGCTTTGGGATGGCAGGAATCACTGTGAACCATGGACCGGCTCTCACGAACCCGCAACCGCACCCCAGTCGCCCTGGGCATGCTGATCATCCACGGAGAAGGCCAGTGACCTCGGCGATCTCCTTCGTCGGCTCGCCGTCAGTGCGCCGAGCGCAGACGGTCCAACTCGTCCTCGATTGCCTTGCGCAGTGGGTCATGCTGCGGACCGAGTGCGAACTGATCGTCGGTCCATCTCTCACGGGGATAGAGCCACACCGGTTTGCTGACCAAGTCGGTTGGCTCCCACCCGAATCGCGGCCATACGTGCGCATGCAGGAACCCATCGGCGTTGCCCAGGATCTCCAGATTGACCCTCCGGAAGGCTGCGTCCATGCGACGGGATACTCGCTCGACTGCTTCTCCGAGAGTGTCCATGTCGGACAGAAACGACAGCCGCCTGGCCTTGGGCAGTTCCGACAGTCTCTCCACCTTCGGGTCGTCCACCAGGAGCACCGAGTAGCCCGGCAGGAACTGCACATCGCCGATCACTGCGAACCCTGCGTCCAAGCGCCGCAGCACGGCCGGGTTTTCACCTCGCAGAGCACTCCCGATCCGGTCCATTCGCCAGTCATCGACCATGACCAGAACCTATCTGATCGCGACCGCCCGCCCCTCGGTCAGCGTCTCGGAGAACCGCGCCGACCGGCACTTCGTCAGTACGGAAAAGCTCAATCAGTAGAAGAACCACGAGGCAATCACCGAAGGGGCCTGAAACGCTCCGGCATGACCGACGGTTACGATTCCCCTGGGTCGCTTCGCTTCCTGGCCGGAGCCAACTGCCATGCCCCCCGCTGTTCGCCCCGGCCCTGGACCGCCCCGACGACATCGGACCCTGCCCCAGTACATCACCATGCACCCGGGCTTCGGCTACGAGTCCGGCACCACCCGCGCCCTGCTCACCGGACGCGGGCTGCACGGTCAGATCGCGCACACGCGGGAAGGCGCCCTTCAGAGGTGGCACGTGGAGCACCCACGTCTGGCAGAACGCCTTCCACGCCTCATGAACGCTGGGACACCGCCGTCAGCGCGTTCTTCGACCTCGCCGACACCATCATCACTGTCCGCAGCACGATGTGCCGCGCATGGACGACTTACCGTTGGGACAATCGCCCGCACCGCCGCCGGTGGAAACGCACTCGCGCCCGTAGGCTGCCCAAGGTTGGCTTCTGCCCGGCACGCACTCCGGGTGCTGAGCCGTGACCTGACCAGCAGCGGGCAAACAAACATCGCCATTTCCCGGTCGAGCCCCACCATGAGTCGGCCATCTGCGGCGATGGCCACCGCCTCAACCCGCGCGGGGAACACCAACTCCGATCCATTTGCTGTCCGATGATCAGATCCCACACCCGCACGGTCATATCGTCGCTGCCAGAGGAGGCGACGAGTCGACCTCAGAGGGTGCGCGGCAGGTCGGTGCCTGAGCCGAGGGTCCTTGCGCCTCGTAGTACCGCCTCTGTGGCGGCGGACCCCACGGCCCCTTGGGAGGTGCTACTTCCGGTCGTCGTCGAAGAGTTCCGCTGTGGCCTGCGGCAGGTCGATGATGTCAGTCAAGGTCCACAGACCGTCGCCTGCCTGGGGATTGCCTCCGTGCGGGGCCTTGGAGTGCTGCGCGGCCAGTGCCACCACTTGATGGGCGGGATCGGGCAGGAAGGTCAGGCCCACGACCCCGAAGCGGGCCTGGCCTCCTGCTCGGGCCGCCGGTCGGTCTGCCAGCTGTTCCATGGTGGGCGGCTGGGCGAAGGAGCCGGCGTAGAACTCGATTACCGGGAACTCGTTCGCGTCGTGCAGCTCGTGGACGAAGGCGGCGTGGAAGCGGTCGCCGAGTTGGATGGTGACGACGTCGCCGGGGCGTAGGAAGGTGACCGTTCGGGGAATTCGTGGCCGGCGCGTCAGCGGTGTCGGCGCCGACTGCAGCAATGCCTTGATCGCCGGAGACTGCTCTTCGAATGCCACGGACAGGACGACCTGACGGTTGAGCTCGTCGACCGAGGCCAGGGCCCTCGCGGTGACGGCACCGTCGTGGAACCCGTACTCGTGCAGCAGAGTGGCCAGCGCCACCCGCCCGACGTGCTTGGCCGCCGCCGTCGCGTCAGCGGCGTCGAGCAGGCAACGCCAACGGGTGAGGAGCGGCGCCACCACTGCCTGCTCGACCTCGGCATGCGACCGGCCACGGTACGACATCTGGTGGGCGGTTCACCGGGCCACCTCCTCGTTCATCGCCTGGACGATTCCCCGGGCCGCGAGCTTGTCCAGGATGTGCTGGTGCTTCACTCCCAAAGCATGGCAGGCCGCATTGGTGCAGAGATTGGGTACCCCTCGGTCAGTGCGATCAGTTCGCTTCGCCTGCCGTATCGAGCCGGAGGGCTGGCCACTCCGTAGCGTCCGCCGCCTTTGAGGAGGTCGAAGGCGTGGCTCCGGTGTTCCGCGAAGAGCCGGAGAGCGCGCTCGGAGTGACTCCAGGACATCGGCCAGTTCTCGGTGTTCAACTTCGATCTGCTGGGCGTAGTCGTTCTCGCCGAGGCCCAGGCGTATCAAGCAAGGTGGCAGAGCGCGCCATGCGGAACTGCCGGCCGGCACGTAGCCGGACGCCGCGAACAGCGTCTCGTCAGGCGTGTCCTGTGTCCCGCCGCCCTGCGGACGCGCCTTCGACGGCGGGATCAGCGGCGTCGCGATCTCCTACAGGCCGTCCCGAACTATCCAACTCCACGTACCCCGGCCCATGAACGGACCAGCGTCCGCCTCACCGACCGCGCCTACGGGTGGGTGTCCGTGATCGCGATGACCTCGTCGAGGCGGTCCAGGGCACCCTGCAAGTCGTCGACCCTGGCCTTGATGCGGTCCCGCTCGGCGCGCAGCATGGCTCGTTGCTGTGCGTCGGTGTGCCCGGAGTCCCAGCACGGAAGGAGTTCCGTGATCCTTCGGCTGGTCAGGCCGGCGGCGAACATCTGCTGGAAGAAGCGCACCAGGGTGACGGCGTCCTGCCGGTAGAGGCGCTGGCCGGATGGGCTGCGCTCCGCGATGAGCAGCCCCTGCTGCTCGTAGTAGCGCACGGCGCGTACCGAGACGCCGGCCCCACGCGCGACCTCGCCGATACGGATGAGCCGCTCGGCGCCGGCCTCTGTGACGGTCATGGTGATTCTCCTCATCCCGGCCCTGACGATCAGCGCTTGCCTCTGACGTTAACGTCAGGTTTTAGCGTACGGGGCATGGACATCAACAACTCAGTTGCCCTGGTCACCGGAGCCAACCGCGGCCTGGGCCGCGCTTTCGCCCAGCGTCTGCTCGAGCGAGGCGCCCGCAAGGTCTACGCGACGGCTCGCCGGCCCGAGACCGTGGACCTGCCCGGGGTCGACGTGCTGCCCCTCGACATCGCTGATCCCGCATCCGTGAGGGCTGCAGCCGAGGCCGCCCAGGACGTCTCACTGCTCATCAACAACGCGGGAATCAGTACGGGCACCGACCTGGTGACCGGTTCGCTGGACGCCGTACGGCGCGAGCTGGAGACCAACATGTTCGGCCACCTGGGAATGATCCGGGAGTTCGCGCCGGCCCTCGCCGGGAACGGCGGCGGCGCGATCGTCAACGTCCTCTCCGCCATGTCGTGGTTCGGGGGCAAGGGCGCCAATGCCTACCACCTGACCAAAGCCGCCGCCTGGGCCATGACCAACGGCGTCCGCCTGGAACTCGCCGAGCAGGGCACGCTCGTGACAGCGGTGCACCTCGGGCTGGCCGACACCGACATGGCCGCGGGCTGGCCCGTGGCCAAGCTCGCACCGTCGGAACTGGCCGGCGCGGCGCTCGACGGTGTCGAGGCGGGCTCGGCCGAGGTCCTCGCCGACCAGTGGAGTCGGGACGTCAAGTCCCGCCTGCCGCTGGCGCCGGAAGAGTTCAACGCCGCGATGGACCGCGCCCTGGCGGCACTCACGGCGGCATGAGGAGCCCCTCGCTACTGGCGCTGCACCCGCCGGTCGCGTTTCCCTTCTTCCGTCGCCGGTCTCGTCGACGAGGAGAACCTGCTCAGCGCCGAGATGACCGACGACGTACTTGTGCAGATCATGGCGGACCGCGTCAGCGTCCCGCTCGGCTCGCTCCAACAGATGCGGTACGCCGTCCGGCATTGATCACTGGTGTCCGTACCCGTTGCCACCAGCTCATTGAGATCAAGAGGGCGCCGGGCCGCTGGACGACCACTCTCGGCTTGCGTATACCGAGACTCTGGAGGACGAACGCGCGGTCACGCCGCTGCCTTCTGGCACCGGGCGGCAGCCTTCTTCGCTACCTACGGCATCACGCCGATACGCCGCGTACTGACGGACAATGGCTCGTGCTACCGCTTTCACGACCTGGGCCAACGCGCTCGCCGCGACCGGTGTGAAGCACAAGCGCACCCGGCCCTACACGCCTCGTACGAACGGGAAGGTGGAGAGGTACCAAGGGACACTCACCCGCGAGTGGGCATATGTCCGCGACCACAGCTCCGAGCCTGAACGCGGCGGCGCGCTCGCCGAGTTTGTGAACTACGACAACCACGAGAGACCGCACGCCGCACTCGGCGGTCAACCGCCCATCCGTAAGCCGGACCGCCGGGGGCGCCTACCGCATCGCCTTCGACCAGCCACCCGAGCTGCTCGCGGACATCCCGCAGCAGCTCACCTTCGAGGACATCGTGCAACCAACCTGGTGAGACACGACATCTAGTCGGCTGCCGCCAGTCGGTAGACGACGTCCCTGGGGGTGAAGCTCCAACCGACCAGACGCGGTCCGCTCCAGTTGATGCCGATCATGATTCCGTCCCGGGCGGCATCGGGCAGTACGTGATCGCACCAGATATCCAGGGGCATGGAGGCGACGCGCAGCCCGGCCCCCCAGATCTTCGCGGCCCTCTGGGCGCGGGCCGAGGTCGACCAGAAGGGAAGACTGCGGGTCCCGTCCGCGGAAAGGTGAGTCGGACTTCCGTCATCATTCCGGACGAGCCAGATAACGCTGTTTCGGCGGACGTCTCGGAAGAAGGCCGCCGCTTGCGAACCGCTCTGACTCATGGTCACCGACCCTAACGTTCCCCGCCCGCCACTTCCGTACGAGCTCCCTTTCGCAGGAGAAATGGTCACGGCCTGTGTATCGGGGTGCCTGTCACGAATGCCTCGGACCCCGGAGTTTTGGTCTGTGGGGGCGTCATCCCTTGACGCGAGGCAGCGACGCGGCCGCGGGGGATGACGCCCCGCCCGGCTCACCAGGCCTTGCCGGCCTGCTCCCGGATCGTGCGGTTGATCCGGTTGAAGAAGTTGGTCATCGCGATCTCCAGGGTGATCGCGCCCAGTTGCTCCTCACTGAAGTGGTCGGCGGCCGCGTCCCAGATCTCGTCGGTCACACCCGGTGCGCCGTCCTGGAGCCGGGTGGCGGCCTCGGTCAGGGCGAGGGCAGCCCGTTCCTCACCGGTGTAGAAGGACGTCTCGCGCCATGCGACTACATTGTGCAGCCGCTCGTCCGTCTCACCGGCCTGCTTCGCCGACTCGATCGAGGCGAAGACGCACGGGCTGCAGCCGTTGATCTGGCTGACACGCAGATGGACCAGCGACAGCAGGTGCTTGTCCACGCCCCCGGCGTGAATCGCCTTGTAGAGGTGCTGGATTGCTGTGATCACGTCGGGATTGGCCGGGCTCTTCACACGTGCTTCCATCGGTCTGACTCCTTCATCGGTTACCTGCGCCCCTCCGGGCCCGTCATCACCCATGACGGAGCAGAGCCGAGGAAGGTAACAACATGTCCGACACCAGCCCGAGGGACCCGATAGCCGAGACGTTCGAGGCCCAGCGTGACCGGCTGCGCGCGGTTGCACACCGCATGCTCGGGTCGCACGCCGACGCCGAGGATGCGGTCCAGGAGGCCTGGCTGCGGCTCTCCCGCCAGGACACGGCCACCATCCACAACCTCGCCGGTTGGCTGACCACGGTGGTCGGACGGATCAGCCTCGATGTCCTGAGATCGCGCCAGGCCCGCCCGGAGGCGTCCTACGGCGACGATCTGTCCAAGCTTGTGGTGACGCTCGACGACAATCCTGATCCCGAGGACGACGCGGTGCTCGCCGACTCGGTCGGGCTCGCGCTTCTCGTCGTTCTGGAGTCGCTCGGGCCGAGCGAGCGGCTGGCGTTCGTGCTGCACGACCTGTTCGCGGTGCCGTTCGGCGAGATCGGTCAGATCCTCGGCAAGTCCACAGCCGCCACCAAGATGCTCGCCAGCCGCGCCCGCAGGAAGGTCCAGGCGAGCGAGCTGCCAACCGGCGTCGGACGGGAACAGCGAGATGTGGTCCAGGCCTTCCTGGCAGCGGCACGCCGCGGCGACTTCGAGGAACTGCTGCGGGTACTCGATCCGGAGGTGAAACTGACCGTCGACACCCCCTCCGGCGTGGTCGTCACTCTCGGCGCCACCCAGGTCGCAGCCGGCGCGCAACTGTCCGCCAGCGCAGCCACGCTGGGGCGGGCGGTGCTCGTCAACGGCCTCCCGGGGATCATTTCCTGGCGCGAAGACGGCACTCCGCTCTCGGTCCTCGCGTTCACCGTCATCGACGGCCGGATCACCGACATCACGGTCGTGATCGACCCGGCCAAGCTCGCGCTGATGGACCTGCCGGATCCAGGGTGAGAGCTGTCAGAACCGGTGAGAGGTTCCTGGAAGAGTTCCCGGAGGGCTTCGGGTTCATGGACGATGCATCCTGAACGATTCAGCTTGCCGTGCAGGGCAGGCGCCGAAGCACGTCACGGCGGTTGTAATCCTCCGCCCAGACTCGTCTCGCTGTCACCTTGATGGCGATGCTCGGCCTTTCGGCGGCTGCGGAAGCCACCTACCTTGCGCAGAGTTCAGGAGGATTGCCGCCGTGAGCTCTGCGCCACCGTGAAAACGATACCGAGGATTCCGCCTGCACCGCTGCCGAGCGTCAGGCCGATCGCCATGTTGGCGAAAACGGATACCCCGAGCACGACTCCGATGACGATGCCGATCAGCATGCCGACAACGAGCCCTGCGCTGAGGGACAACGATCGAACTTCCTCAGTGTTTGCCACGCGCTCATTGTGCTGGAGAGCGCTCAGAGGAGGCTCCACCGCCGATCAGATACGGCCAGCCGCAAAAGCCGGCAGTCAGCCCGGGGCTTCACATCGGCCAGTGATCCCAAACCGGGCTACATGCCTCGCCGTCAAGGCCCGCAGAGCCGGCGCCAGGCGCTCCAGCAACTGCCGGAGCCGTTCGGCCTCTTCGTCCGTGCCGAGGTACCGGGCATCGGCCTGGCTCAGGCATCCGGTGAGCAGTTCGCCGAACACGCCGCGCAGCTCAGTGAGTTCGCGGCGGCAGGCACTGAGCAGGGCGAGGTAGTCGTCGACGGGCCAGGAGGTGAGGACCCCGGGCGAGCCTTGCTCGCGGCGGGTCGTGCGGAATCGAGGCTGGCTGGACGACAGCTGGGGGTCAGTCATCGGGCGGATTCCGGCGCGACTGCCGGTTGTTCGGCCTCGGAACCGGACAGGCTGATGCGTACCTGTAGGGGCCGCTGTGTTCTGGCTGTGCGGGTCAGGGTGAGCGCGGCGGTCGTGGCCAGAACGACGAGGGCGGCGCCGGAGAGCAGGAAGGCGTCCTGGACTCCGGTGAGTGCGATGGTGGTCGAGGCGACGAAGGGGGATACGGCCAGGGCTCCTGCCACTCCGGCTTCCCACAGGCCCAGTGCCTTCGCGAGATGGTGGCTCGGTATGCGCTGCTGCACCAGTGCGATCAGCGGGATGTCCGTGAGGGCCGAGGCCAGCCCGGTGGCGATCAGGAGCACTGCGGCCCCGGTGGTGGAGGTGACGATTCCGAGCGGGGCACGGAAGATTCCGAGCAGGGCCCAGGCCAGCACCGCCGCCAGGGCGAGTCTGCGCATCCGCAGGCCGGCCAGCAGGAGTGCTCCCGCCACTTCCGCGACCCCGGCGATGCCGAGCAGCAGGCCGTAGCGGCCGCCCTGTCCCACGACGGCGATGAGCCCCACCGTCAGGAAGCCGCTGGTCAGAGCGAGGGCGAGCACAAAGGTCACGATGACTACCAGCACGTCGGGGGCGGCCCGCACGGCCCTGAGTCCGGCGGCGAGATCGGCCCACAGGCCCGCCTGGTCCGCGGCCGGGACGGGGCGGGTCACGCGGATGGCGGCCACGGCTGCCGCCGAACCGAGGAAGGTCAGGCCGTTGACCGCCAGCGCCGCCCGCATGGAGCCGTAGGCCAGCAGCGGCGCGAGCATGAGCGGGCCGACGAAGAAGGCGGCCCGGAAGGCGACTTGCAGCAGCCCGTTGGCCTGCTGCAGACGGTCGGCCGGGACGATCTGCGTGACGATGGCGTTGCGGGCCGGGGCGAACGGGGCGCCGATCAGGGCCAGCAACGCCGTCGTCACCACGAGCAGGGGCAGGTTCAGCAGGCCGAGGGACAGCAGCGCCGCGGCCACCGCCACCACGGCGACCCGGGCCAGATCGGTGGCGATCATCAGTTTGCGGCGGTCGTAACGGTCGGCGTACGAGGCGGACACGAACGTGGCCAGGAACGCGGGTGCGAACGCGGCCACGCTGACCACGGCAACGGCCGTCGGGTCCTTTGTCAGTGACCAGGCCAGCCAGGCGGTCGCGGCGGTGTACAGGCCGTCGCCGAAGCGTGAGATGGCCTGGCCGGCGAAGAGAAGCAGGAAATCGCGGTCCCTGAGCAGTGACATGCCGCCACTGTCGGATCCCCTGGCCCGCCTGATCCACTTATTAGGCAGATGGCTAATCAATGGGGTCGGTGGTGTGCAGAAAGCTCTCCAGGCTGGGAGCGAGACCCGCCACCTGTCCGGGAACGAGCCGGTACAGGACGTAGTAGCCCTCACGGCGGCGCTCGAGCAGGCCCACGTCCGCCAGGACCCGCAGATGTTTGGACAAGGCTGCCTCGCTGACACCGACGAGCGGGGCCAACTCCTGGGTGCTGCGCGGGCGTTCGGCGATCAGCCGGAGGGCCCGCAGTCGGGTGTCGTCGGCGAGCGCGCGCAGCATGCCGACGAGCTGCGCGGGAGGAATCCTGGGGCGGGCCTCCCGGGCGATCGACGAGACGGGAAAGACGAGGCCGAGTGGCCAGGGACCGTCGCAGTTGACCCGCACGTGCGGCCACACATAGGTACTCGGGGCGAGCAGCAAGGTGTCGTCCGGGCCGATGACGACCTCGTGGTCGTGCGGGCGCTCCAGCCAGAAGCGTTCGGCCTGCCGGTCGCTGCGCACCTCCGGCCACAGGCCGCGGAGCATCCCGTACAGTCCGCGCTGTTCGATCTGGTGCCCGGCCTCGGTCACCCCGGCGGCCAGTTCCGGTTCGATCCGGGCCCACTCCTCCTCGAACGCCTCCCGCCAGTAGCGTTCCAGCATGCTCAGAAACCGTTCGAGGAGCGCGCGGGGGTCGTCGAGGAGCATCGCGGCCATCGCCTTATCGCTCTCCCGTGTGACACGCTCCCGCAGCAGGGCGCGTACGTCCGGTTCCCGCAGCGCCTGAGGATCCCTGCCCTCGCCGCCGCCCGGCCACGGCGACAGCAGCGGGACGGCGAACTCCAGCCGGACCAGCTCCGGATCCGCCGTATGCAGCCCGGCCAGCTCGCTGCCGAAGTCCGCCAGCCCGCCGGTCGGCCGCGGAAAGAGGAACTCGGGAAAGTACGAGCGCACCGCGTAGGAGAACGCCTCGATCTCCCGCTTCAGCGCCGGCGACAGCTTGCGCATCGCACGCACCCAGCCGTGCTGGACGGGGTGGTGCTTGGGCTCCACCAGCACATGAAGACTCAGTACGGCTTCCATCGCCGGCGAGTAGGCGAACCCCACCCGCTCCGCACCACCGGCAGGCACCCGGAACACGATCGTCATGACTCGCCATCCTCGCCGTTCGACGTCCCGGGAGGGAGCGTGCCGCGCGAGACGGCGGCCGGTGAGGGTGACTCGACGGTGACCTGCGCGTCGTTCTCACCGCGGGCCCACCCCGCGGTTGTGAGCGTTGCACCACGTCTGACCAGTGGGCGCGTGCTCCTCGTCGAAGATCACCACCCTGGGTTTTTCAACACGGTTTTCAAGTCCCGCCGCCAAGAGGCCCATCTCAACGGCCGCTCATGCCATAAGGACAGAGCCCGTCACGGCTCAGCGGACTGATTACCGCGCGCTGGTCGAGGTGACCAGGAGGCCGCCGACGAAGGTGTGCACAGGGCGGGATCCTGGCCCCAGACGGTGAGGTCGGCGAGGCGGCCCGGAGTGAGGGTGCCGCGCAGGTGCGCCTCGCCGGTCAAGCGGGCGGGCGCCCGCGGTGTGCAGGGTGAGGGCTTCACCGTAGGTGATGGCGTGCTCGGGGCCCTTGATGCCGATGACGGTCTGCCGGGTGGATCGCCAGACCTACCTGGGAATGGGGCAGCTACTCGCTGACAACGCATCATCAGGGGGGAGCTCTCCGAAGTGGCTGTGACGTCGTTCGTCGGCCCCGGCATGTTGGCTTGGGTTCTATAGGTCGTTGCAACACCCGTCCTGAGGGATGTTGCGATGACCAAGTCGCGTCGGACCGGCGGATTCCAGCGAGCGTCGCAACACGTGATCATTCCAGTGTTGCGACGAGCCTAGCGAACAGTTCCGAGGGCGTCTGCCAGCTGAGGGTCTTGTGGGGGCGGTCGTTGAGTTCGGCTGGGTGCGTGGGCGGGCAGTGTTTGTCGATGGTTTCCGGCAGCGCTTGGCGATCATGTAGGTCGGAAGTGTCGATGAGGAGCTGACGACACCGGCGCGACCGGTGGTGGAGGCCGGCGGCAGAGCCTGTGGTGGTGTGGGTCACGAAGCCAAATGGCTCGCGGATCAACCGTTTGGTTCGTAGCCTGATCTCCGTGATCACCCTTGGGCTTTGTGACAGGGCGGGGCGGCGTGTGGTCCTGCATGAGGTGAATGACGAGAACTGGCGTGCTGTCGCGGACATCGCTCCGCTGGACGACCAGCGCCGGTACGTGCCCGCGTTGGCGGCTCGCTACCTGCTTTTGTCACTGCGGGAGGGTATCTGGCATTCGATGGCGGTCTGCGCCGATGACATGGTGGTGGGTCACATCATGTGGGGTCGTGATGAAGACGGCTCGTATTGGCTCGGGGGTATGGTGATCGATGGCGCCGAGCAGGGCCAGGGGGTCGGGCGGGCGGCGGTGCGGACCCTCATGAAGTGGCTGGCCCAACGTGAGGGCTGCCAGGAGCTTCGTCTGTCGTATCACCCGGACAACGCTGTGGCCGCGGGCCTGTACGCCTCGGTGGGCTTCCAGCCGACGGCAGTTTCTTCCGGTGACGAGGTCGTTGCCAGTCTGTCTTTGCTCGACGGCCATCCGAAAGCCCCGAACGACACCGCGTTCTCCGACACTGCAGCAAAGAACTCCTACTGACTTCTTCGGGGTGTTGTCGGGGGTGGTGACGGGTGGTGATCCCTGCGGTAGTCCGGTGGTATGCGGTACGCGCAGGGTGGCGGACTAGCTGCCGAGAGGCGGCGGTTACGCGAACGGATCCGGTACGAGGCGGGCGAGCGGTTTGGCCGCGGTGAGAGAAACGCGCTGATCGCGAAGGATCTGCGGGTGAGTGAGCGGTCGGTGGAACGCTGGCGGCGTGCCTGGCGGGAGGGCGGAGTGGAGGCGCTCGCCTCCTCGGGGCCGCCGATACTGCCCAAGCTGTCCGATGGCCAGTTCGCCGTACTGGAACAGGAACTGGCGCTGGGGCCGGCCGTGCATGGCTGGGAGGACCAGCGCTGGACCCTGGTCCGGATCAGAGAGTTGATCGCCCGGAAGTTCCGATTGGACTGCTCCTCGGCGGCGGTGTGGCGGCTGATGCACCGGCACGGCTGGTCCTGGCAGTCGCCGGCCCGCCGGGCACTTGAGCGTGGCGAGCAGGCGGTGGGCCTGTGGAAGGAGGATGTGTGGCCGCGGGCGGAATGACTGCGGCGGCGCTGGGCGCGTACATCGTCTTCGAGGACGAGGCCGGGTTCTCGATGACACCGCCGCGCGCTCGCACCTGGGGCCGGCGTGGGCACACGCCGGTGGTGCGGGTGCGGGGCCGCTCCTGGCGCCGCTGGTCGATTGCGGCGATGTGCTGTTACAAGCCGGGCGAGACGTCCCGGCTGATCTACCGGCCGCGCCGCCACCGCAAGCACCGGGGCAAAGGTCGCGACACCTTCGCCTGGAGCGACTACCGCGATCTGATCGTCCGCGCCCACATCCAACTCCAGGCCCCCATCGTGCTGATCTGGGATAGTCTCAACACCCATCGGGCCGCCGGGATGCGTGAGTACGCGGCCGCACACGACTGGCTCACGATCATCCAACTGCCCTCTTACGCACCGGACTTGAACCCGGTCGAGGGTGTCTGGTCGCTGTTACGGCGCGGGCCGCTCGCCAACGTTGCCTTCACCGACGACGAGCACCTCGAACGCACCCTTCGCCGGGGCTTACGCCAAATCCAGCTCCGGCCCGACCTCATCGATGGTTGCCTGGCCGGCACCAGACTGACCCTCACCCAACAGCCGACAACAACCCGAGGAAGTCAGTAGGTGTAGTGCCATCACCCCGGTGGGGTGACGGCACCTGTGCTGGCAGGGTTCCGCCTCGGTCCTTCCTGTGTCTGGCCGTCGTACGGGCAGGTCCACCGTGTGGCAGTCAGGCGAGCTACGCGAGCGCCGTATCCCGCCCGGACAAGTAGCCTCACTGGCACCTGTCGGGGGTCAGGAAGCGTGCAACAGCGCTCCGGATTCCGGATGGGTTCAGCCAGCTGACCGCGTCAGTCCGATCCTGCTGGGTCGGGCTGCGGAATGCCCTGGTCCGGCAGGCTCGTTGTGGCGTCCCACAGGCGGGTGAACTGCCTGAGTCGGTGTTCGACGTGGGCGGGGCGGGCGTTGAGTGTGGTCTTGGCGTTGACGTCCTTGGTGTCCTGGTCGATTTCGTAGCTCAGTTCCCGGTCGAAGATGATGAAGTCGCACTGGGTGCCGAGCCGTGCCCAGGGCGGCAGTTGGGAGAGGGCCACCACGCGGGCGTCGAGTCCGAGGGCTCGTTGGTTGGCGCACAGTGCCAGCACTTCCGCGTCGATCTGCTGTTCGTCGTCGACGAGGAACAGCCGGCGGACTTCCACACCTCGCGCCAGGGCGTCGCTCTGCGCCTCCAGATAGCGGGCGGCGGGCTCGCTGCCCCAGAAGTGCCGGTCGACGGAGGTGCTGGTTGCGTCGAGGCTGTGCTTGATGCAGCGGGTGAGATCGATCAGCCAGTCCTGGTTCTCTCCCAGGCAGTCCGCGCTGCGGTTGCTGAGGTTCTCCAGCAGCCCGGCCAGGCGCTCGATCTCCTCGCTGGCGAAGGTCTTCACGGTCTCGTTGTTGAGCTCGCCGCACTCTGTGGCCCGGCGGGCGAGTTTGATGACCGCGTCCGAGCGCAGCACTGAGCGGTCGACGTTGCTGAACAGTTCGGTCGCCGCGTTGATCTGCCGGAACCGGTCGTCGACCAGGGTGGTGAGGGAGACATGATGGCTGATCAGGTTGTTCTTGACGTCGCGGATCAGCTCGGCCTGGCTGCCCTCGATCTCCACCAGACGTTTCTCGAAGTCGACGAGGTACTGCACGATGAGGGCCGCGCCGCCGATGACGATGGAGGCGGTCAGGTTCCACACGTCGCCCGCACCTTGGTGCGCGTCGACCGCGTTGGTGACGAGCAGGGCGATGACGAAGACCACGGAGGTCACCAGGGTCTTCATAAGGACTGGCGGGATCCGCAGTCCCCTGTTGTCGGGCCGCTGGGGCGTCGGGTCGGGGGACGGTGGTGCCGGGTTCGCGGGTGTGGTGGTGGTGGTCGCTGGTGCTCCGTTCATGTCGTCTCCCCCGTCGTTAAGGGCCTATGGGTTGCCTCGTCAAGGCGTTGAGCAGGGCAAGGCGGTCCCGGATCCGCTGGACGAGGTTGTCCCACTGGCGGGTGAATCCGGGGTTTTGCTCGAGGACGTTCCACAGTCCCCGAAGCACGTGGTCGCCGCGGGCTGCGGGCATCCACAGGTGGATCAGGTGCTCGACGGCCGGTCGCAGTGCGGTGAGCGCGTCGGGGCCCTCGGCCGGGCCGAGTCTGCCGTCGAGGAGGCGCACGACGGTGGTGAGGAGCCAGTCGTGCAGCGCCAGGTCCTCGCACAGGGCGGCGACGGCGGCCGGGGCGGTGCTGGAGGGCACCCGTAGCCGGACCGTGCGCAGGTCGTCCTCGGCGAGGGTGAATTCCTCGATCACCGGTCCCTGTCCCGGTTCGGTCTGCCGGGCGGCCCAACGCAGCCTGGTGTGGCGGGACTTCAGGGGGGCCTTTTGGTCGAGCAGCGGGTGCCGGAGCAGGGGGGTGAGGATGCCGTCCGCGATCAGGCCGAGGTCGAGTTCGCCGCGTCCGGCACCGTCGAGGACACCTTGAGCCGCCTCGTGTTCGGGAAGCCGGCCCAGGGGTTCGAGCACTCCGGGATGGATGAGGTAGTGCCCCCAGGGGCGGCGCCGTTCGGGGCCTCGGGCGAGGGCCCGAACATGGGCGCTGCTTTGCAGGATCCGGCCCTCGGTGAGGGCGGCGCGGGTGGCGACCGTGCCGACGACGCGTACCTTGGCCCCGTTGGAGGTGGGCATCCGGCAGTCGACGCCGGTGAGGGTCTGCGGGGAGCGCACGTAGAGGTTGGGGCGTTCGGAGACCAGGACGCGTTCGTCCGGGCGCAGCCGCAACAGCTGGGCGGCGGCACGGGCGTCCAAGGGGTTCAGCGAGGGCAGCACGCAGGTGCGGATCTCCCCGCAGGCGAGGACCGGGAGGGCCGGGGGCGTGTCCGGCGGGGCCGTCACCTGGACGGCTCCGGACAAAAGACGTAGGACACCCGGTCGGCCACCGATTCCGGGGGTGTGATGCCGTCCGCGCGTGCACGGGCGGCGATCTGCTCGACGGATCCGGTGTCGACGTCGGTCTGGTCGAGGATGATCCTCACCGCGTGTTCGACAGGAAGGAACCGGGCGGGCAGCACGGAGCACGTGCGGTAGGCGCTGAAGGGGGCGGCGGCGGGGTTGAGCTGGGTGAGCGGCGGCAGTTCGTCCCAGCTCCGGGGGTGGCCGCGTGGGCTCGCGGAGCGCGGGAGCAGGACCGGTTCGCCTTCGTTGCGCAGGAGGCCGAGGCGGGCGAGCTGCCAGACGGCGGCGAGGAGGGGGCAGGACCAGGTGCGGTTGCCGTCCTTGTCGTCGTCCCAGAGTTCGACGTCCAGGAAGACGGAGTGGCGGCGGGCTGCGGTCTCGCTGGGCGGCTGCCAGGGGGCCGTCCTGCGCATGGCCTGGGATCGCCCGGAGGGGGTTCGCTGTCCGTTGGCGAGCCAGCCGGACTCACTGACGGGCGGGCGGGCGCCGTAGCTGCCCGGGGGCGGCGATTCGACGAGGCGGTGTGCGACGGACTGGGCGAGGGGGACCTTGTCGGCGACCGCGCAGGAGGATTCGCGGGCCAGATAGTCGATGACGAGGCCGGCCTGCTCGGCCGCGTCGACGACGAGGGGGAGGAGTTCGGCCGGAGTGGAGAACCGGCTGAAGTAGTCGTCGACGAGGAAGCAGGTGCTGATGCGTGGCCGGGCGACGCCGGTGCGGGCGGCGGTGTCGGCGCGGGCCGCGTCCGCCCAGGGCCGGACCCGGGTGAAGAGCTCACGCAGACGATCCGGGCCGCCTTCCAGGTCCTCCATGTACAAGTGGCCGAGTTCCAGGGAAAGATGGGAGAGCGGTACCGCCGTGGTGCGGCTTTGTGCGGTGGTCTCCCGGAAGACGTCGGTCACGGCTTCCCCCAGTGGGTGTCGTCGGTGAGGCGCCCGGCGATTGCTTCCAGCGCGTCCAGCGTCTCCTTGTTAGCGATCTTGGTGGCGACGACCTCTTCCTCGGTGATCAGCTGTTCCTGCCACAGCAGGATCGGCTCCAGCGGTACGGTGCCCAGCAACACCGTGTCACCGACGCCGAGTTCGGAGGCGAGACGGCGCAGTCGTTCGTCGTACATCTGCATCCAGGCGGACTGGGCGGGCGAGACGTGCGACCACAGTGAGGAGTCGGGGTCGGGTACGGCAGCCCGGACGAAGCGGATCACGGCCCGCAGCGCGTCCTTGTCGTGGCCGAGTTCCGCACCGCCCTCCAGGAGGCCGCGAGCGGCGTAGACCAGCCCTGCGGCGGCGATGACGTGTTGTCGGGTCCAGCGGTGGAAGACCACCCAGCGGTGCGGGACGTTGCGCAGTTCAGGCCGTGCGGTGGCTTCCAGGACCATGTCCATGGCATAGCTGCGTCCGGCACTCAGGTCGACCAGGATCACGTCAAACTCGCCGTGCAGGCGCAGGAAGAGGTCCACGCATCGCTGGACCGAGTCCTCGTCCGTGACGAACTCGCCGCCGCTGACGTCGCCGGGGAACAGCATCAGCCGTCCGGTTCCGATGGTGTTGCGTCGCAGTACGGGGTGTTCGGTGCGGCGCCAGACGTCGACCCGGGCCGGTTCGGGGGCGGTGCCCTCCAGATAGGAGTGCAGGCCGCCCTCGCCCGTGCCGCGCAAGATGTCGGGGACGTCGAAAACGGCGGGTGCGGTGGGTGAGCCGAAGTCGAAGTCGACGTAGGCCACATGGTCACCGGCGAGGGCTCGCTGGTAGGCGAGGTTCGCGCTGGTGACGGAACGGCCGGTGCCTCCCTTGTCGGAGGCGGCGAAGACGATCACCGCCACACCTCGCCCGCGGCGGCGCTGCGGGCCTGGGCGAGCGTGTCGAGTTCACCGAGCACGGACAGCGCGAGCGCGCCGGCGGTGCCGGGTTGGTCGCCGACGAGTTCACGTGCTCTGCGGAGCCGGATCTCGATGGTGCGCAAGGACTTGGCGTGGTCGCTGTCGGAGAGCACGGCGGACCGCATCTGCTCCCGCCCGAAGCGGTGGGTGGCCTCGCTGAGCAACGCGGTGGCGAAGGAGCCGAGTTCGGGGCTGCCGACGGGCTTGCGGTCGTAGAAGTTGTACGCGGCGACCATGCACTCGGTGAGGCGCTCGGTCATGCTCCAGGAGGGTGAGCCCTCGCGTTTGGGTGCGGTGGGGAAGACCGCCTGGGCGTCGTCCCACAGGTCAGTGCCCTCGCCGTCGGAGATGCGCCGCTGCCAGAGGTGGTCGAAGGTCTCCTCCGCCAGCGCCAGCAGTTTGTCCTGGATGGCGGCGCTGCGGGAGTAGGTGGCGAGTTGGACGGTGCGTTTGAGCAGGTGCGCGGAGAAATCGGTGACCGTCCACTCCAGCGGCGGGCCCAGCTGCTCGCTGCCCTGGAGGGGGAGGACGACTCCGGGGCTGTGCAGTTCCAGAGCGGAGTCGTCGCGGGTGAGCGGGCTGGTGATGCGGCCGCGCTCGGCGAGCCGGGTGAGGACCTCGGCGGTGCGGGCGAAGTCCTCGTCACCGGCCCGGCTGCGCACCAGGTCGTGGACGACGAGGGACGCCACGGAGAGGGAGAAGTACTCGGATTCGAGCTTTTGGTGGGTGACGCGCCAAGGGATGTCCTCCAGCGGCCACCGGTCGGTGCTGAATCGGGCGAGGGCGGACCAGTACTCCCGGGTGACGGTCCAGCGCAGCCGCAGGGCCTCGGCGAGTGTCTGCTGCTCCTGGTCGAGAAGGCCGAGGGCGAGGGTGCGGTCGGAGGACAGGTCCTGGATGCCGTCGAGGGCGACCACGGTGAAGTACAGATAGGGAATGGGGTCCGCCACGCCGACGCTCTGGCGGCCGATGTGCTGTTCCGTGCCGTCCTTGTCGGTGCGGGTGACGGGCGGGGCGTCCTTGACGACGCCCCAGGCCCAGCCGCATTCGAACATCATCCCGGGGTCCTTGAGGCCGTCTTCGACGTCCACGCCGAGCGTGATGCGGTTGCCGATGGTGGCGCGCAGGGTCTCGAAGCGCTCCTGGAACTGACGCAGGACCGCCCGCTCGGAGAGCCTGCGCTGGCCCAGGGTCCGGCTCAGCCGCCGTCCCGGGGTGGTGTCGGCGTCGAACACGCTGACGGTGAAGGACCGCAGTAGACCGACCATCGCTGCGGTGAGCCGTTTGCTCGTCGCTTCCCTGAGGTCCTTGACTGCTGCACGCAGGTCGGATCGGACGGTGGGGCCGCTGAACTTGTCGAGGAAGCCGAGTGTGGCGAGGCAGAGAGTGACGGACATGGAAAAGGAGTCGACTACGCCTAGGTCCCGCTGCTCTGTGGTGATCTCCGCGTCGGGGTCGGGGGTGCTGAAGTAGTAGCCGCCGCCGAAGGTGGGAGTGCCGTCCTCCTCCGCGTGGTTGCGCATGAACTCGCTGAGGGCCGCGATCAGGGCCGCGGGGATCTCGGTGCGCCCCCCTGCCAGGCGCAGGGCGCGCTGCACGTCCTTTTGCGTGGTGTCCGGCTCGTCGAGACGGAACTCGGGGATCTCGGTGGCCGGATACATGAGGCTCAGCAGCCGCTCGGCGTCCGCGACGCTGCTGCGCCCGCCGGAGTCGCCCCAGGCGAAACGCCCGTCGTCGAAGGAGTGCCGCGCGATCGCTTCCCAGATCTGGAGCAGATGAGCTCTCGGCTTGATCTCCATTCCCAGCCCTTCAACCAGGTCGTCCCGCACACCGGCCGTTCTTTGCCACCGGCGGACGGAAGGGGAGGTTCACTTCCCGGAACGCCGCACTCCACATGCGAGGATCATTCCCGTGTGACCGGGCCGCACCAGATGGTCCGCATCGCTCAGGCGCACCATCTCCGGCTTACGCGCGTAGGGGGCGAGCGCGTTCTCGACCTGCTCTTTGTCGACATCGCAGGCCGGGAAGTGCTCATCGCCCACGTCGTACCCGCGTGAACCTTCCATGAACGCGGCGGCGAAGGGGGCACCGGGCGCGAGAACGCTCATAAAGCAGTCGACAGCCTGCTGAAACTCGTCCAGCGAGGTGGAGATGGATTCGGCCACGAAGAACATCGTTCCGATCTGGTATTTGCCCGCCGATCTCCGAAACCCGAGCCGGTTCCGCCGTCCCATCTTGAACAAGTTTCCCTGCTCTACGCGGGCCACATCGCGGAAGTCATTCTTCCATTTCGAATCCAGATCGGCGTAGACCTTCTCATGGCACAGTACTTTCCAGAAGGCATCCCAGTTCTGGTCCATCCGGTCGCGCTGCTTGCGCAAATATTCGATGTTCTCCGGAGCCCGTTCAAAAAGGGTGATCCTTCTGCACCACGGAAGCATCGCCAGCGCCGGGTAGAGATTCCCGCCAGCGCCCATGTCAATGCCCAGAACCGGACTTCCCGCACCCTCACCCCTGTTCTCGAAGTGACGGCTGAAGTGACTGCCCACCATGGAAAGGATCTCTGCATCCGCAGGCAGGAGATCAAGATAGTTCTGTGCAACATAGGCCTTGTTGTCGAATTTATTCCAGGGCGCCTGATCATTTCGGACAGACGCGTCGACCGGGGCTGGGAAATGCATCGCACCAGCGTACATGGGGCAGCGCCAGGGAACAAAGGCAGAGTGTAAGCGGAGCAGTGGCATCCTGGCCGGAAAATACGCATATCGACAAGCAGACTTGGCCTTGAAGTCGCTTGTTGCATCGGCAACGTACCATCATCCTGATCGAACGCTGAGTCGATTCATTCTCAAGTGGTCAATGAGCACCTCATTTTTCACACCAGGGGGTGAAATGGCCGCGGTGCCCTCCCGTCGAACATCAAGGCGCCTCCGAATACGCCATGTCCGAGAAGAGGATCTCCAAGAGCTGTCCCTCCTCGACCGGGTGTCGTTTCCCGAGGAGCCCTACCCCTACTTCGTGCTCCGCCAGATGTTCGACGTCTACCCCGACCACCTGCTGGTTCTCGACGACGGCATCGCTCTCATGGGCTACGTCCTCTGCGGGACCGCACCCGACTTGAGCCGCAGCTGGGTCCTCGGCCTGGGGATCACCCCGGACGAGCGCGGCCAGGGCTTCGGACGCCTGCTGATGGAAGAAGTGCTGTGCAGACTCCGAGGCCTCGGGGTACGGGAAGTCGTCCTCACCGTCGCTCCCGCGAACAAACCGGCGATCCTCCTCTACGAGAACCTGGGCTTCGTCGGCGAACCCACCCTGCACGAGAACTACTTCGGCCCGGGGGCCGACCGCCTGCTGATGCGGCTGTGGCTGAGCGGCTGAGCCAACCGGTACTCGACTGACGGACGAGCACAGCTGGATCGGCAGCCCGCGACAGGAGCACTTCAGCGCAGAAGGGCTGCTTCGAGCGAGAACACGAGGACACCGAACCCCTGCCGGCAGCGCGCGCTGCTCATGACGCCGGCTCAGGATCCGCAGCGACCTCCTGAGCCCGCACCCACAGGGCGTTGAACCATCTGACCTGGCGGTTGACCCTCTCGCGCTGCGCGTCGAGTGTGGTCTTCACGTTGACTCCCAGCTGGTCCGGTTCGAACTCCAGATACAGATCCGTGTCGAAGATGACGACATCCCGCGAGGCCGGCCCGGGATGCGGCTGCTCCACGGGGGAGGGCGGGAGAACGAGGTAGCGCACGATGATGCCCACACTGAGCTGAGCCTGGCACAGCCGGGTGAACCGGTCCATGACCAGCGGGTCGTTCGCCTCGGACTCCTTGACCATGAAAAGACGGCGGATCGTGACCCGGCGCACCCCCATCGCCTCGGTCTGGGCGTCCAGGTACGGCCCCGCCGAGTCCGTGCCCCAAAAGCGCTGGTCGACGGAGCTGCTTGTGGCGTCGATGGTCCGCTGGGCGCACTGCGTGAGCCGGATGAGCCACTCGTTGTTGTCCCGTGGCCAGTGCGCGCTCATCCCGGTCAGGTCGGTGACGACGGAGGCGAGGCTCTCGACCTCAGAGCGGGCGAACGCCTTCACAATCTCCGGGCCCTGCTGACCGAGCCGCCTCAGGTTCTTGATCAGGCGTTTGGCGTCACTGGTGCTCATTCCTGCCTCGTCCAGATCGCTCAGCACGGCGGCTGCGTCACTGAGGTGGTCGAAGTGCTCCTCCAGCCGGCGACTGTGCTCCACATGACTGGTCTCGACCGCGCCCAGCCGCTGCTCGAAGTCGACCATGTACTGCACGATGAGAGCGGCCCCACCGATGACGACGGCCACCGCGATCTTCCACAGCTCGGCGCCGGACTGCTTCACCAGGTTGGTCAGAGCGTACGCGACCATGCTCACGACGACCGTGATGAGGATTTTGAGTACGAGCGGAGCGACGTGCATCCCGCTGGTGGCCGGTCCTGGTGTGCCAGGATCTCCCTGCATGTTTTCTCCCCCGTCAGACGCCCACCGGATGATGCCCGTTCGGCCCGACGCCGGCACCTCCCGCCCTGAACGAAATCCGAGAAACGCCAACCGGCCCTTCAGTCTTGCGAAGACACCCCGAAGCAGACGGCAACCGGCATCATCCCGGCCGACGGGGGCGGGCTGTTGGGCGCGGCCTACCCCGTCTACCCGGACGTCCGGGCCGTGCCGGCCGCGCGACGGGCCGCTCGCGAGCGGCCCGCCGCGCGAGAGACGGCTGGCGGCCCGGAAGATGGCGTGGGAGCCTCGCCAGTACGCGGTTACCAGCAGCACGCGGTCCTCCAGCGGCAGGCTCCACGGTCGGCCCTTGCACACCGGATCCGCATCCTCGCGCCGCAACGCGGTGATCAGCTTGCCGAACTGACGTGGGCTCAGCCCGGTGAACGGGGCTATCCAGGACGGATCCGACGCCGTGATCACACCAGCCACACCAAGATCATCCTCTGTGGTGGTGGCTCTGTGCGACCCCCGGCGGAATCCGATGGCGCGATGCAGCTCCGGTGTCAAGAATCGCCGGATGCATGAAGTGAAGCTGTCCGACGGGATCATTGCTCTGTCCCCGCTGCGCTTGGACGATGCGGAGGCGCACCTCGCGGGGGAGGATGAGCCGCTGGTTCGCTGGCTCAGCGGCGGTCCCGGCACACGCAACGGCGTCGAAGAGTACATCCGGCACTGCCGGGAACAGTGGGAGACCGCCGGGCCACTGCGCGCTTTCGGCATCCGGGTAGGCGCCGACGAGACGCTCGCGGGGACGATCGATCTACGGTTCGCAGCAGAGGGCTTGGCTCCCGGCCAGGTGAATGTCGCCTACGGCCTCTACCCGTCCTGGAGGGGGAGCGGCCTGGCCACCCGCGCGGTCCTCCTGGTCTCGCGGTACGCGGCAAGTGAGGGCGGGAAGGAGGCGGTGATCCGGGTAGAGCCGGAGAACGCCGCCTCTGCCGCAGTCGCCCGGCGGGCGGGGTTCATCCCCGGCAAGCACACACACGGCGAGGACGGGACACGTCTGGACTGGTACATCCGGGACCTGTGCATCAAGACCCAATGACGACCCCGCTGACCCCAGCCGGCATGAGGGCGTTTGGGTAACGCGTGACCAGCGATTACGGGGCAACTCTGAGGGACAGAGTTGGCCGCCTCCCACTTCGCGTCAGTACTGGTCAGTGGCCTGGAGCGGGTACAGCGTCCCCATTGCGAGTGACAGCTTTGCGTACCTGCTCTGTCCGGGCAGGCTCGGTGGACTTTCGTGCGCCGAGCGCTCAGTTGACCGCAGCGCCGAACCACTGGGGAAGCCGGTGGAGCAGATCCTGCTGATCCTCACTGACCCATGCCACGTGGCCGTCCGGCCGCAGCAGCACCGCGGGCGCGTCCAGTTCCTCGCTGATGTCGGCGACGTCGTCGACTCGATCTGTCCAGCCTGCCACTGAGAGGCGGCCGGTCTGGTCGAGTAGCAGCCCGCGGCCGCCGTGCATCAGCTGGTAGAGGCGACCCCGCTTCAGCCCCATGTCCCGCAGCCGTCGGCCGAGCAGTTCAGGCCCCACGCCGAAGTCGTAGCGGATCCCGATCGCTTGGGGTCAGCGACCCCAGCAGTCGGCGTCGATCGGCGGCGGCGCCTTCGCGAGGAATACCGCCCACCAACTCGGGTGCCCCTCACCGGGAGCGGGGCGATGCACGGACACCTACCTCCCTCGCCAGCGCGCTCAACTCCGCCAGCCTCGAGAGACGGGCCGTGCGGCTTCGCCTCCGGCAGCGCTTGGATCTCTACGCCACATGGCTCGGCGCCGCACGTGATCGAGGTCGCCGTCGCCATGCAGGAGGCCAAGCACCCTCTGATCGCGGTCAGCACGCGGGTGCGCGGGGCTTCTGCGCGTCCGTGACGCCCGCCCAGTGACGCCGCCCAAATTCATGCACGATGTGCAATTATTGCACGCTGGCTAAAGTTTGCACGTCATGCAAGAATGTCCTCATGGCTAAGAAGACCGAGAGCCTGCGCGAGCGCAGGAAGCGCGAGACGCTTCAGGAGATCCACGCCGCGGCCCTGCGCCTGGCCTCAGAACACGGCTTCGAGAAGA
Organism: Streptomyces sp. RG80; assembly: GCF_040446465.1. Lineage (NCBI taxonomy): Bacteria > Bacillati > Actinomycetota > Actinomycetes > Kitasatosporales > Streptomycetaceae > Streptomyces > Streptomyces sp. RG80. Next base: position 110,935 of record NZ_JBEAAJ010000017.1, read on the forward strand.
TCACCGTCGAGATGATCAGCGAGGAAGCAGGCGTATCGACGCGGACCTTCTTCAACTACTTTCCCAACAAGGAATCCGCGGTCGTACGCGGTCTGCCGACGCTCAGCGCTGCAGGCGTGGACGCCTTCGTGGCCCCCGGGCCAGGCCATCCGCGCGAGGTGCTCGCAGACCTGACCGAGTTCCTTGTCACGGAACTGGCCCAGAATCCCCCCGAGCGCGCCGAGATGCATGCCGTGCGGCAGCTGGCACTGCAGAGCCCGGTCGTGCGCACCGCTCTCCTCGCCGGCATCGAGGCATTCCAGCAGGGGGTGACCGCCGCAGCCGCACAGCGCCTCGGCGTCGATGAACACGACGAGGTGCCGAAACTGATGTCCTCCCTCGCGATTGCGGCTGTGCGCACGGGACTTGAACGCTGGTCGGCCGCCGAACCGGGCCACGGCGACGACTCGATGGTGCCCTACATCCGCAGAGCCATGGACCTGATGCACACCCTGTTGACTCCCTGACCTTGGAACGCCTCAGGCCCCTGGTCGCCCACCCCACCCGTGCCCGGCACTTCCGTACGTTTCCTGAGAACCTTGGAGCACCCGATGCCCATGAGTGAAACCGTCACCCCGTCGCCGCCCTCCAAGGCCGCTTTGCCACCCCACTTCGGCCTCATATACGCGGGCCTGATGGTGGCCATGCTGCTCGCCGCGCTCGACCAGACGATCATCAGTACCGCGCTGCCGACCATCGTCGGCGAGCTCAACGGCGTCAGTGACATGGCCTGGGTCACCACCGCCTACATCCTCGCGGCCACTATCGTCATGCCGGTCTACGGCCGCCTCGGTGACCTGATCGGCCGACGGTCCCTCTTCCTCGGCGCCGTCGCGATCTTCATCTCGGGATCGGCGGGCACCGGCGTCGCGCAGGACATGACCACCCTCATCGTCGGCCGCAGCATCCAGGGTCTCGGCGCCGGCGGACTCATGATTCTGTGTCAGTCGATCATTGCGGACCTGGTGCCGACCAGGCAGCGCGCCAAGTACATGGCGCCGATGGGCGGCGTCTTCGGGCTCGCGTCGGTGGTGGGGCCGCTGCTCGGCGGCTGGTTCACCGACCACCGCCGTCTGCTTCTTCACCCTCAGGCTGCCGCGGCCGGCGACGAAGGTGTCCTTTGACTGGCTCGGCTTCGTTCTCATGGCCGCCGCTGTGACCTGCACCGTCCTGGTCGCCGATTTCGGCGGCACCGAGTACGAATGGACCGACCCGGTCATCCTCGGGCTCGGGGGCGGCGCGGTGCTCGCCTGGGTGCTGTTCATCCTCTCCCAGAGCCGCGCCACCGAGCCGATCATTCCGCTGCGCCTGTTCCGCAGCAAGATTTTCAACATCGCCACCCTGCTCGGCATGATCGGCATCGGAATCGGGATGTTCGCTCTGATCGTCTACATGCCGACGTACATGCAGATGGTGTACGGCAAGAGCGCCACCGAGTCAGGTCTGCTGCTCATCCCGATGATCGTCGGTCTGATTGCCACCGTGTTCCCCTCGGGGCAGTTGGTCAGCCGCACCGGCCGCTACAAGATCTACCCGATCCTCGGCTCCGCGGTCATCACCGTCGCGGCCTGGCTGATATCGACCCTCGAGGTCGACACCCCATTGGTGCAGCTCTGCGCCTACATCTTCGTACTCGGCGCCGGTATCGGTCTGACGGTGCAGAACCTCGTAGTCGCAGTGCAGAACGCCTTCCCGGCCTCCGATGTCGGCACGGCCACCTCGTCGAACAACTTCTTCCGCGAGATCGGCGCCACCATCGGCACCGCCGCGATCGGCGCGGTCTTCGCCGACCGCCTCGCCGACCAGCTCGCCGCAAACATCCCGGCCGCTGCCGAAGGCGCCGTGGGTGACACCGAATCGCTCACCCCCGCACTGGTCCACTCGCTGCCCGGCCCCGTGCAGGACGCCGTGATCGAGAGCTACCAGCACGCACTCACCCCGATCTTCGCGTACCTGGCGATCCTGTTCGCGGCCTGCTTCGTGCTCTCCTTCTTCCTCCCGGAGAAGCCACTGACCGACGCGATCCCGGACGCCGACTCCGACACCGACGTCGACTCCGAATTCGCCTCTGACAAGGGCCCCGTCGTACCGAAACCCGCACGCGAGCTCGAACTCGCCGCTGGCGCACGAGTCCATGGCACCGTACGTGCCGGCGCCGACGGGAGGCCGCTGGCCGACGCGCGAGTGGTCCTGTTCGACGCGGCGGGCAACGTGGTCGACACCTCCACGACCGGCGAGGACGGCGCCTACGGATTCGCCGATCTGAATTCGGGTGACTACACCGTCACCGCCAGTGGATTCCCGCCCAAGTCCGGTTCCCTGCGGATCGACGGAACCGGAACAGACGCCTTCGACATCGAACTGCACCACCCGGAGGAGTAATTCACCCACCGGCAGCACCCGGCCGGGATGCAGCGACCGGCGACGGACCTATCCCGTCGCCGGTCGTCGGCAATGGACGGCATGGACGGTGGCAGGGCTGTTCTCGCGGCCTGCCGCAGTAGTGCTCGTGGTCCTCGGGCCGTGCGGCGCCGGCCCCATCGCGCCTGCACGGCGCGCGGCGTGGGTCGGACGTTCTGTTGTCAGGCTGATCCCGCGATCATGGCCCCCGATCAGTGAGCGCCTGATGGTGGTCTAGGCAGACGCCGGGCGGACTTACCGACTTTCACCAGCCCGGTGTGGAACGCGACGATCACAGCCTGTACCCGGTCCCGGGCACCGATCTTGGACAGGACCTGGCCGATGCGCTTCTTCGCCGTGGACTCGGACAGAACGAGCCGTTCGGCGATCTCCGTGTTCGTCCAGCCGTTGCCGATGGCCACCAGGACCCCGTGTTCACGGCCGCTCGTGCAGTCGCTGCCACACGGACGGCACATGCACGGTGGCCTGTATCCCGTTCATGGCCTACGGCCTCGCTCTCGGAGATCGGGTGTGGCTCTCACCGGCAGCCCGGGTTCTCGAAGTTGCCCAGGCGAGCGGACACCGTGTCCTGCGCACATTACTCAGGCCGAGCGCGGACGCCGAACGCCTCGGCCGCAGCGTCCGTCTCATCAAGAACTCGATCAAGGAATCCAGGCTGCCAGTGAGTGAGCGTTTTCCCACCTCACGCTGACGCGTGGTGAAGGACGAGGACTGCCTTCACCACGTCGGTGATGCGGTTGGGGCAGCAGCGGAGCTTCCGCAGGAGGCGCCAGTCCGGAGGAGGCTCGGTTGTCCGTCGGCTACCGGATTTGCCGGATGAGTGCATGTGGCCTCGTAGCCTTGCCTCAGAATCAAGACATGGCGGCTGAGGCGGTTTTCGGGCTTGTCGGTGTCCTGCTCGGGTCGGTATCGACGTCCGTCGTCGCCGTGTACCAGGTAGAACTGGTGGGCAGACGTGAACGCGAGGCACGTGAGCATGAACGCGCCGAAGCAAGCCGGGCACGACGCGACGCCTTCCAGCGCGAGAGCATCACAGCCCTTCAGGACGCAGTGGCAGACATGATCAAGGCCGTGTACGCCGAGCAAGATCGACAGTTGGAGCGGATGGGTGAAACATCCGGCTGGCCGGCGCGGCTGTGGGAGACGCCAACCGCAGTCGGTTGGTCAGACGCCGAGATCCGGCTACAGGTCGCCCGCGCCCGAGTCTTCGACAACGATCTGCGGACACTTGCGCGTGAAACCCGCACTGTGGCGAGGGAGCTCGTCTGGGCTCCGACTCTGGATGCAGCCAAGCAGTCGAATCTGCTCCTCGACGAACTCTACGAGCAATTCAACGAACGGGTGGCTCAAGCACTCCGACAACTCGATTGACGCTTCGCCAACTTTGAACGAGCGTTTTCCCACCTCACGCTGACGGGTGGTGAAGGACGAGGACTGCCTTCACCACGTCGGTGATGCGGTTGGTGCTGCAGCGGAGCTTCCGCAGGGGCGCCGGCCCTTGAGAGCGGCCATGGCCTGCTCGCCGACGCAGCGGATCCTGGCGTGGGTGGTGTTGTGGCGACGCTTCCACCGCTTGAGGCGGCGGCCCCGAAACGGGACCTGACGAGCCTGCCGGCTCCTTGATACGCCTTGTCCGCCCAGCACTTGAGGCTCGCAGCGACAAGGGCGTCGATGATCCCGTGCTGCGCGAGGCACTGTCCGACCTCAGCAACACGGCCCAGATCGCCACGTGCGCCGATCTCCCAGACGCTGGCGACGCCGCCGTCTTCACGCTCCGGCTGCTGGCCCGGCGCATCCAGCAGCTGACCGCTGAGGTGAAGGAACTCGCCCGCCGGGTCACGAAGGCCGTTCGTCGGTGCCGGCCGGAGCTTCTGGACATCATCGGGGTTGGGCCCGACAGCGCCGCAGCCCTGTTGATCGCAGCCGGCGACAATCCGGAACGGCTGGCCAGCGAAGCATCGTTCGCCGCTCTCTGCGGCGTCAGCCCGGTCGAGCAGTCTTCCGGAAAGACGCAGCGACGGAGACTGAACCGCGGAGGAAACCGGCAGGTCAACGCTGCCCTCTACCGCATCGTCATCACTCGCCTTCGCCGTGACACCCGCACACGTCTTTACCTCGAAGACGCACCAAGCAAGGCATGTCGAAACGCGAGATCATCCGTTGCCTCAAATGCTACGTTGCTCGCGAGATCTACGAGGCTGTTGCTGTATCGATCTTGGTGGGCGTGAGTTCGAGGTCGTCGACTCGGTCGGGTGATCTCGTGGCCGACCGGGCATGAAAGCGGGGCCTCCCGCACAGCTCGTGGGTGTCGAATCCAAACGAGCAACAGGAGGCCCCTGGTGCTGCAGTCTTCCGTGCTGGCGTCGATGGCGTCCAACTCGGCGTCCCCGTCGTGTGATTGTCTCGCTCACCGGTTCGGGAACGCTGCGGACCGGCCGTACAGGCGACCGAGATATCCGTCCGACATGAGCGACGCGGAGTGGGCCGTCGTGCGCGACGCGATGCCGGTTCCCGGCTGGCTCGAGGGCCGCGGCGGGCAACCGGAGAGCTACTGCCACCGGCAGATGGTCGATGCGGTGCGGTATCTGGTCGCGGGCGGTATCACCTGGCGGGCGATGCCTGCGGACTTCCCCGCGTGGGACCGCGTCTACGCCTTCTTCCGGCGCTGGCGGGACAAGGGCCTGACCGCCGAGTTCCACGACCGGCTGCGCGACCGGGTGCGAGAAGCTGCGGGCCGGGACCCGGAGCCGACGGCCGGCATCATCGATGCGCAGTCGGTGAAGGCAGCCGCGTCGGTGCCGGGCGCGACCAGGGGCTTCGACGGCGGGAAAAAGGTCAACGGCCGCAAGCGGCACATCGTGGTGGACACCCTCGGACTGCTGCTGGCCGTGATGGTGACGGCGGCCTCGGTCACCGACCGGGACGCAGGGCAGACACTCCTGGCCCGGCTGCGTGAACGGCACTGGCGCGTCACGCGGGTGTGGGCCGACGGCGGCTACACCGGGCGCCTGGTGGACCTCGCCCGCGACGCCTGGCGGATCGCGCTGACCGTGGTCAGACGCAGCGACGACACCAGCGGGTTCACCGCGCTGCCGAAGAGGTGGCTGGTGGAGCGCACGTTCGCGTGGCTGATGCACTCACGCCGGCTGGCCCGCGACTACGAGACACGCACCGACACCTCGGAGGCAGTGATCAAGTGGGCGATGAGCACGGTCATGAGCCGCCGCCTCGCCCGACGGGCACGCTGAACAGCCCCGGACGTTCCTCCGCCAGCCAGCCCCGCGCGGCCAGCCGCTTGGCTTTCGACCGCACCCCCTCCACCTTCGCCGGGACCGGCTCCAGCCTGAGACCGGCCGCGAGTTGACGACAGTCCATCGCCTCCCCGCGCATCCCGTTCCCGCCAGCCAGGACGTCCATGATCTGCTGGTAGTCCGGCGCGAGAACCGCCGGGGCGAGCCCTGCCTCCCAGTGCGGCACCACTGAGCCGGGCACCGCCTGCCTGACCTGCACCGGCCGTTCGCCGGCCACCACGACCGGCACCACGTCCTCGCCTCCGCGAGGCTCCGCCAGAACCTCACCCACCGTCTCACGAGCAATCACGAACCGCTCCCACACCGCCTCCGCTTCCCGCAGCTCGGCCTGGAGAGCATCCACCCGCTGCCGAGCGACGCGTTCACGCTCCTCCAGCAGCCCCATCACCGACGGCATCCCGGCACCTCCACCCAAGAGACGACACAACAACCCGTCCCTCCCGCCGAAACACCACCCCTACAGCTGACCAGCGGAATCACACCCGCACTCTCGGAAAGGCAACGGCTTCTGCACACGCTCGCTGTCCCGAGCGTGTGTAGGGATGCGTCCGCCAAGTGGCGCTCGTCCACTCAGACAAAGCGGCCGTATCGAACAGATGCTTGATCAACGAATGCCTCATGCGTAGCCTTGACAGCTCGCCAACGCCTCGTTGGACACCACCCGCAGAAGGAACCCTGTGATTGACAACCGCTCGCTCAAACGTATAAGCACCGTCGCGGGCACCCTCTCCGCTGCCCTTCTCCTCACCGTCACCCAGGCAAACGCCGCCGCCGAAGTTGAGCGCGCAACCGCCACTGAGTCCGGCAATGATGTTTTTTGGGCGAAGTGCGTCAATAAATACTATGATGGCGCCAACAGGTACCAGGCTTGCTTCTCTCCCGCCGGTGACTGGTTCTCGGTTTCCGACTTTGACTCGGATGGCTCTTCGGCCGTCGTGGACTGGGAAGTGGGGAACAGATCGGGCTCCATTTTCAACGCTGACGGCTTTGGCGCCGTGCGCTACAAGAACAAGGACTTCCCCGAGGATGCCACAATCCGCTTCCGCATCTGCCTGGGCCACTGGTCGACCAAGACGATCACGGGAGGTTCATGCTCCGGCTGGGTCAGCAACCTCACCTGAGCAGCTGTTGTCTTTCCGATCTTGAGAGATGCGCTCGAACGGCAGTCCCGATCGGGTGGTAGCGGGGCGCTGGGCGCATACGAGCAGGGCCTCCTGACGGCTCGTTGGTGTCGAATCACCGAGCAGCAGGAGGCCCTGGTGCAGCAGTCTTGCGTGCCGATGGCCGGGCAGTCCAGTGCGGTCACCTGGGAGTGTGACTGTCTGGCTCACCGGTTCGGAAACGCCGCCGACAACGGGTTTCGGCAGTCGCGTTATCCGACGGACATGACGGACACGGAGTGGGCGGCGGTCCGGCCGTTGCTGCCGGTGCCTGGCTGGATGCGCGGCCGGGGCGGGCAGCCGGAGGCGTACTGCCACCGGGCGATACTCGATGCGATCCGCTACCTGGACGACAATGGCATCAAGTGGCGGGCGATGCGGGCCGACTTCCCGCCATGGGACCGGGTCTACGCATTTTTCCGCCGTTGGCGTGACCACGACCTGGTCAAGGAGTTCCACGACCGGTTGCGTGCGAGGATCCGCGAGAGGCTGGGGTGGGATGCGGAGCCGTCGGCCGGGGTGATCGACTCGCAGTCCGTCAAAGCGGACGCCGTCGTCGGCTCCGACAGCCGCGGCTTCGACGGCGGCAAATTCGTCAACGGGCGCAAGCGGCACGTCGTGGTCGACACCCTCGGCCTGCTGCTGGGCGTGATGGTCACCGCCGCGGATGTCGGCGACCGTGCCGCCGCCCAGGTCCTGCTGCGGCAAGTCACCGATGCACACCACCAGTTGGAGCTGGTCTGGGCCGACGGCGGCTACACTGGGCCCCTCGTCGCCCACTGCTTCACCGTGCTCGCCCTGGTCCTGGCGATCGTCAAACGCAGCGACGACACGCGCGGCTTCGTGGTCCTGCCCAAGCGGTGGATCGTCGAGCGCCTCTTCGCCCACCTGATGCGCACCCGCCGCCTCGCACGCGACTACGAACGCCGCACCACCAGCGCCGAGGCGATGATCTATTGGTCGATGGCGCTGCTCATGACCCGCCGCCTGGCCCGGCCACACCCGCAGCCAGCGTGAACCGGCCTGGCTGCTGCTCGGCCAGCCAGCCCCGCGCGACCAGGCGCTTCGCCTTCGACCGCAGCGCCTCCACCCGTGCCGGCACCACGTCCATGCCGAACGCCGCGGCCATCTCCTGGCAGGTCAGCGGCCCTTGATGGAGCCGGACCCGGTCCGCGAGCGCCCTCAGGATGCGCTGGTAGTCCACCGACAGCACCGACCAGGCCAGCCCCTCACGCCACATCGGAACCTGCGACTTCGTCTTCGCTGCCTCCGGCACCCGCGGCGTCTTTCCGGACTGCTCCCCCGCAACCAGCGCGGTCCCTTCGGCCCGGGCGGGATGCTGCCCACCCTCGTCCACGGGGGCCAGTACCTCGCCGACCCGCGAGCAGGCGATGGCCCACTCCCTCCATTCTCGCTCGGCCACGGCCAATTCGGCCTGGACGCGGTCAGCTTCCTCCCGCAGCTCGTCAACACGACGGCGAGCACCCAGCTCACGCTGTTCCAACAACCCAACCACCGACGGCATCCACGACCTCCCGGGCAGCGACAGCACGACAGGCCACAACTCCCACCAGATCGCCGACCCTATGCCGGACCAGCGGAAACGCAGTCCTCAAGCCCGGAAAGACAACAGCTTCTACGGTCAGATTCAGCGGACCCCAGCTGTTGGCGCCCCGTATGCTGCGCTTGACGCAACATAGGGGCATCCTGAACGTCCACCGAGACCGCCGGCTTCGAGGGTTCATCGACACCGATGACTGGATCACCTGCTACTTCCTGCCGGCCTACGGCCCGACCTCAACCCCGTCGAAAGCATTTGGTCACTGCTGCGCCGCAGCAGCCAGGCCAACACTGCCTTCACCGACGCCGACCACCTCATGAGCGCGCTTCGACGCGGCCTCCGACAGATCCACGTCGGCGGACTCGGAACCGGTCAGCGCGGTCTGTGGCGCGGTAGTCGCCTTCGAGGCAGACGAGGTGGACGCCCTCGCGCACTCCGGATGGAGCGTCGTCGGCACCGGACGGGCCACCGAGGTGAGAGATCCGGACGAACACGCGCGGCTGTGCCGGGTCGGGCCGTGCTCCTGGGCGCCCTCGCCCAGGGAGGTCTTCTTGCGTGTCGAGCCCGAACTGATCACCGGCCGCGAAGTCGTCGCCGGACGCACACGGCACGGGGTGGACCTGAGCGCCTGAGCGCAGACGTGCCCGGCGGGCTCCGGCGCTCGACCGCTCACCGCGACCGGGCCGAACGGCCCTGCCGGACAGGGGCCGTACGGCGGGACGCCGTGTTCCCGGTGGCCCTCCTGCCTGCCGCGGCCGGCGACAAGCATGGTCGGTGAAGCCGCCGCCGGCGGCGTCGTGAGAGTTGCGGAGGCAGTGATGACGATGGCACCCCACGCACAGGTGACCGAGGTCGGCGCGACCGCGCCGGCACAGGCGTGGCGCGGCTTCGACGGATCGCACTGGCGCGACGCCGTCGACGTACGCGACTTCATCCAGGCCAACTACACGCCGTACGAAGGTGGTCCCGAGTTCCTGACCGGACCGACCGAGCGCACGCTCGCCGTCTGGCGCAAGGTGAGCGCCCTGTTCCCCGAGGAGCGGCTCAACGGCATCCTCGACGTCGACACCGCCACCCCCTCGACGATCACCTCGCACGCGCCGGGCTACATCGACCGCGACCGCGAACTGATCGTCGGCCTCCAGACCGATGCCCCGCTCAAGCGCGCGATCATGCCGAACGGCGGTCTGCGCATGGTCGAGAACGGACTCACGGCGTACGGATACGACCCCGACCCCTTCGTCACACGCGTCTTCGGCACCTACCGCAAGACCCACAACGCCGGCGTCTTCGACGCCTACACCCCCGAGATGCGCGCCGCCCGCAAGGCCGGGATCATCACCGGGCTGCCGGACGCCTACGGCCGCGGCCGGATCATCGGCGACTACCGGCGCGTCGCGTTGTACGGCACCGACGGGCTGATCGAGGCCAAGCGGGCCGAGCGGGCGCTGCTGGACGGGCAGCCCTCGACGTCGGACGTCATCCGAGACCGCGAGGAACTGGCCGAGCAGGTTCGCGCGCTGGGGGAACTCGCCGAGATGGCCGCCTCCTACGGCTGCGACGTCACCCGCCCCGCCGCCACCGCGCACGAGGCCGTCCAGTGGCTTTACCTCGGCTTCCTGGCGGCGGTGAAGGAGCAGAACGGCGCCGCTATGTCGCTGGGCCGCACCTCCACCTTCCTCGACGTCTACCTCCAGCGAGACCTGGACGAGGGCCGCATCGACGAGACCCGCGCCCAGGAGCTTGTCGACGACTTCGTGATCAAGCTGCGCATCGTACGGTTCCTTCGCACCCCCGAGTACGACGAGTTGTTCTCCGGGGACCCGACCTGGGTGACCGAGTCCATCGGAGGCATCGGCACCGACGGGCGCCCGCTGGTCACCCGCACCTCCTTCCGTTTCCTGCAGACCCTCTACAACCTGGGCCCGGCCCCCGAGCCCAACCTGACCGTGCTGTGGTCGCCCCGGCTGCCGTCCGGCTTCAAGGAGTTCTGCGCCCAGGTCTCCATCGACACCAGCGCCATCCAGTACGAGTCCGACGACCTGATGCGCCCGCGTACCGGCGACGACACCGCGATCGCCTGCTGTGTGTCCGCGATGGCCGTGGGTAAGCAGATGCAGTTCTTCGGGGCGCGGGTCAACCTGGCCAAGACGCTGCTGTACGCGGTCAACGGCGGCCGGGACGAGATGACCGGCGAGCAGGTCGCGCCCCCGATGCCCCCGTTGACCGGCGAGTACCTGGACTACGACGAGCTGCGGACGGCGTACGACCGGATGCTGGACTGGCTGGCCAGGACCTACGTCGACGCGCTGAACGTCATCCACTACATGCATGACAAGTACGCCTACGAGCGCATCGAGATGGCCTTGCACGACCACCCGGTGCACCGGTTCATGGCGTGCGGCATCGCCGGCCTGTCCGTCGCGGCGGACAGCCTGTCCGCCGTCAAGCACGCGCGCGTGAAGGTCTTCCGGGATGCCACCGGACTCGCCGTCGACTTTCGCACGGAGGGGGAGTTCCCGGCGTACGGCAACGACGACGACCGCGCCGACGGCATCGCCGTGGACCTGGTGGAGTCGTTCATGGCCAAGGTCCGCGAGCACCCCACCTACCGCGATGCCGAGCACACCCAGTCCGTGCTGACCATCACCTCCAACGTCGTCTACGGCAAGCACACGGGCAACACCCCCGATGGTCGGCGGGCGGGCGCCCCCTTCGCCCCCGGGGCCAACCCGATGAACGGCCGCGACCGGCACGGCATGGCCGCCTCCGCGCTCTCGGTGGCCAAGATCCCGTACGAGGAGGCCCGGGACGGCATCTCCCTCACGTCGACCGTCACACCCGAGGGCCTCGGCCACGACCCGGCCGAGCGTGCCGGGAACCTGGCCGGCATCCTCGACGCCCACATGGGCGCCGGCGGCTTCCACATGAACGTCAACGTGCTGAACCGGACCACGCTCGAGGACGCCATGGAACACCCGGAGAAGTACCCGGAGCTGACGATCCGCGTCTCCGGATACGCCGTCAACTTCGTCCGCCTGACCCGCGAGCAGCAGCTCGACGTGATCAGCCGCACCTTCCACGGATCGCTGTGAACACCGCGACCGAGGCCGTGACCGGCCGGGTCCACTCCTGGGACCTGTCCACGGGAGTGGACGGCCCCGGGACCCGGTTCGTCCTCTTTCTCAGCGGCTGCCCGCTGCGCTGCCTGTACTGCGCGAACCCTGACACCTGGCACATGCGCGACGGCAAGGAGACGACCGTCGACGAAGTCGCGGCCCGCATCGAGCACTACCGGTCCTTCATCACCAGAGCGGGCGGGGGAGTGACACTCACCGGCGGCGAGGCCCTGCTGCAGCCGGCGTTCACGGCCGCGATCCTGCGCCGCTGCAAGCAGCTCGGTCTGCACACCGCGCTCGACACCTCCGGCTTCCTCGGAGCCCGCGCGACCGACGAACTGCTCGCCGACACCGACCTGGTCCTGCTGGACATCAAGTCCTTCGACGTACGGACCTACCGGAACCTGACCGGAGGCGAACTCTCCCCGACCCTCAACTTCGCCACCCGACTGGACCGGCTCGGCGTCCCGATGTGGATCCGCTACGTCCTCGTGCCCGGCTGGACCGACGACCCGGCAGCCGTCGACGGGCTGGGCGGGTTCCTGGCGGGCCTGGGCAACGTCGAGCGGGTGGACGTCCTGCCCTTCCACAAGCTTGGCGCCCACAAGTACGACGCCCTCGGTATCCCCTTCCCGCTGCGGGACGCCCCCGTGCCCGGCCCCGAGCTGGTCGACCGGGTGTGCGAGCAGTTCCGGGAGCACGGGCTGCGGGCGCTGTGAACGACAACGCGCTTCGAGTGCGGAAGCACAGTAGGGAAACACGACAATGACCACTCGATCCGTAGTCGTAGGAATGGACGGCTCATTGATCGGCGTACGGGCGCCGGACTGAGTGGCGGAGGAGGCGGTACGCCGGTACGGGCTCTGGCCCGGGAAGGCGAAGGCGCAGTTCTCACCGTCGTCGGGACCCGGGGGTTCGGCAGGCACCGGCATGCCGTTCGGCTCGGTGAGCCTGCGCCAGGCAGCCCGGACACGCAGCCCGCTGCTGGTCGTCCGCGGCGACCACTGCTGTGACGACGGCCGCGAGGTGCTGCTCGGTCTGGAGAGCGAAACCTCGACGCGGCGGCACACGCCTTCCAGGAGTCCGCACGTCGTGGTGTCCGGCTACCCCGAGGTCGCCGTGGAGACCAGACCGTACGTACTGGCTCTGTCGCCCACAACCGCCTGCACCGCTCCCACTGTCCCGTGGTCCTGGTATCGAGCGGCTGGGGATGGATCGTGGGTGTCCGATCGGCCGGGTGTGGAGGTCCTCGATGCCCTGTACTGGCGCCGTCGGCGTGGACGGCTCACCCAAGTGCCCTTTCCAGCTCGCGGGCCGTCGTTCACTGAGGGGCCTCAACGGTTGCCGGACGACTTTCTTGTGCGGGCAGCGGACAGCGGGCGGCCGTTCTCGGCGCGGCCCCTTCGGGCTACCTCACCTGCTGTCGCTTTCCTCCGTCTCCGAGAGAGCGGCACGGCCGGCCTCCAAGCGTGCGACCGGGACACCGAACGGTGAGCAGGAGACGTAGTCGAGCCCGGCGGTGTGGAAGAAGTGGACGGACTCCGGGTCTCCGCCGTGCTCGCCGCAGACGCCGATCTTGAGGTCCGGCCGGGTGGCGCGGCCCTCGGCGACGGCAAGCCCGACCAGACGGCCGACGCCCTCGCGGTCGAGCGTCTCGAACGGCGAGGCGGCGAAGACGCCCTTGTCGAGGTAGGCGGAGAAGAACGCCGCCTCGACGTCGTCGCGGGAGAAGCCCCACGTGGTCTGGGTCAGGTCGTTCGTGCCGAAGGAGAAGAACTCTGCCTCCTCGGCGATCCGCCCCGCTGTCAGGGCCGCCCGGGGCAGCTCGATCATGGTGCCGACCGGGCAGGACACGGGGATCCCGGACTCTTCGGAGACCACGGCGAGTACTCGCTCCACCTCGTCGCGCTCGATGCGCAGTTCCTCGACGGCGCCGACCAGCGGCACCATGATCTCCGCCTCGGGGGAGCCGCCGGCCCGGGTCCGTTCCACGACGGCTTCCGCGATGGCTCGTACCTGCATGGCCACCAGGCCCGGGACCACCAGGCCGAGGCGCACCCCGCGCAGGCCGAGCATCGGGTTCTCCTCGTGCATCCGGCTCACGGCGTCGAGGAGCTCGGTGTCGTGGGGATCCGGAGTGTCGCCCCTGGCCTCGGTGGCGGCGATGCGGACGGCGAGTTCGGTGCGGTCGGGCAGGAACTCGTGCAGTGGCGGGTCGAGGAGGCGGATGGTGACCGGCAGGCCGTTCATCGCCTCCAGGATGCTGATGAAGTCCTGCCGTTGCAGGGGCAGCAGCGCGTCCAGCGCCCGGTCACGGGCAGCGTCCGTGGTGGCGAGGATCATTTCCTCGACCAGCTTGCGGCGCTCGCCGAGGAACATGTGTTCCGTGCGGCACAGGCCGATGCCCTGGGCGCCGAACCGGCGGGCCCGGGCGGCGTCCTCGGGGGTGTCGGCGTTGGCCCGCACTTCCAGCCGTCGTATGCCGTCGGCCTGTCGCAGCGCGCCGGCCACGGCGTCGACCACCCCCGCCGCCCGCTCGCCCTGCTCGCCGGTCTCCAGATACCGCATGACCTCGGAGTCGACCAGCGGAGCCGCGCCCGGGTACACGGCACCCGCGGAGCCGTCCACGGAGATGACCGTGCCCTCCTCGACGACGGTGCCGTCCCGGGTGGTGAAGCGGCGCACCTCGATGTCGACGGTGAGTTCCTCGGCACCGCACACACAGACCTTGCCCATGCCGCGGGCGACGACGGCCGCGTGGCTGGTCTTGCCGCCCCGGCTGGTCAGCACGGCCTGTGCGGCGACCATGCCTGGCAGATCGTCGGGGGTGGTCTCCTGGCGTACGAGTACGACCTTCTCGCCGGCCGCGGCACGCCGTACCGCCTCGGCGGAGTCGAAGACCACCGCACCGACCGCTGCACCCGGCGAGGCCGGGAGACCGTGCGCTAGTGCCTCGCCGGTCGCGGAGGCGTCGAAGCGGGGGAACATCAGCCGGGCCAGACCATCTCCGCTCACCCGGGCCAGGCTCTCCGCCGGCGTGATGAGCTCCTCGTCGACCAACTCGGCGGCAATGGCGAACGAGGCCTCGGCGGTGCGCTTGCCGACCCGCGTCTGCAGCATCCACAGCCGTCCGCGCTCGATCGTGAACTCGATGTCGCACAGGTCCCGGTAGTGGCTCTCCAGGGTGCGCAGGTGGGCGCGCAGCTCGCGGTACGAGCGTGTGTCCAGGCGCTCCAGCTCGGCCAGCGGCACGGTGTTGCGGATGCCCGCGACCACGTCCTCGCCCTGTGCGTTGGACAGGTAGTCGCCGTACAGGCCGGCGCGGCCCGTGGCGGGGTCGCGGGTGAAGGCGACGCCGCTGCCGGAGTCGGGGCCGAGATTGCCGTACACCATGCGCTGGACGGTGACCGCGGTGCCCAGGTCGTCCGGGATGTGCTCGCGCCGCCGGTACAGGCGTGCCCGTTCGCCGTTCCAGGACTCGAAGACGGCCAGGATCGCCCGGCGCAGTTGCTCGGCGGGGGACTGCGGGAAGTACTCGCCGGTCTCCAGGTGGATCACGTTCTTGTACGTCTCCACGAGCTGGGCGAGATCATTCGCGTCGAGGTGGACGTCGTCCGGGACGTCGCGGGTCTCCTTGAGGAATGTCATGGCCTGCTCGAACAGGGCGGAGTCGACACCCATGACCGTGGTGCCGAACATCTGTACCAGTCGGCGGTAGGAGTCCCAGGCGAAGCGCTCGTTGCCGGAGGCCTTGGCCAGGCCCAGTACGGAGTCGTCGTTGAGGCCGATGTCGAGGACCGTCTCCATCATGCCGGGCATGGAGAAGCGCGCCCCGGAGCGTACGGACAGCAGCAGCGGATCGTCAGGCTGCCCCAGGCGGCGCCCGGCGGACTCCTCCAGTGCGGTGAGGTGCTGGGAGACCTCCCGGGACATCCCCTCCGGCTCGGCACCGGTGGTGAGGAAGGCACGGCAGGCTTCGGTGGTGACGATGAAACCGGGCGGCACCGGCAGACTCAGCCGGGTCATCTCGGCCAGGTTCGCCCCCTTGCCGCCGAGCAGGTCGGCCAGGTCACGGCCGCCCTCGTGGAAGTCGTACACGTAACGGACCATGACGCTGGGCTCCTCAGCTCTGCGTTGCGGCTCTGGCCGCTCTGTCGGCTGGTGCCCTTCCAGCGTCGAACGCCTGTCGGTGGGGCGGCAGGTGCTGGAGGTCCCGTCGGTCGGGCCGGTAGGCCCTCGGGGCGCTGCTGGAGCTCGGTCTGTGCACGCCCTCAGTGTGCTGGCCGTCGGTCGTGACGGCCCGCGGCAATCAGGGCCGACCGGCCCTGGCCTTTCGGCCCGGAAACGAGAAGGATCTCGAACAGGAATGCCAAGCGGGTCCGTTGAGTGGACTTCGGCGAAGAGTGCAGAACAAGGAGCTTCCGATGGCGGACGGTGTGCGGACCGGTACCGAAAGCCCGATCCGGGTCTTCCTGCTGGACGACCACGAGGTCGTACGGCGCGGCGTGCACGACCTGCTGAACGACGAACCGGACATCACCGTGGTCGGCGAGGCCGCCAATGTCGAGCAGGCACTGGTGCGCGTCCCCGCTCTGCGTCCGCAGGTCGCGGTGCTCGACGTGCGTCTGCCGGACGGCGACGGTGTGACCGTGTGCCGGGAGCTGCGTTCGCAGATGCCGGAGCTGGCCTGTCTGATGCTGACCTCGTTCGACGACGAGGAGGCCCTGCTGGACTCGATCATGGCGGGAGCGTCCGGCTATGTGCTCAAGCAGATCCAGGGCTCCGACCTGGTCTCCGCCGTGCGCACGGTCGCCGCGGGCCAGTCCCTGCTCGACCCCAGCGCCACCACGAAGCTGATGGCCCGGCTGCGCGGCGGGCAGCAGAAGGAGGAGGAGCCGGAGGCGTTGCCGGGCCTCACCGACCGGGAGCGGGAGATCCTGGCCCTGATCGGCGAAGGCCTGACCAACCGGCAGATCGGCCAACGCCTCTACCTCGCGGAGAAGACGGTCAAGAACCACATCTCCCGCCTGCTGGCCAAGCTCGGGGTCGAGCGCCGCATCCAGGCCGCCGTCATCGCCACCCAGGCCCAGGACCGGCTCAAGCAGCAAGGCCGCTGACCCCCACGTGCAGGCCGCGGCCCGTTGGGCCGAACGTCCCCCGGCTCGCTCCCGTGCGGCCCATACCCCGCCCGATCCGAGGCCAGCAGGCTGGCATCGAACCCGGACACAGCCGGGAACCGATCGGGAGGGCGAGGGACATGACCGTGCGGGTAGGCATCAACGGCTTCGGGCGCATCGGACGCAACTACGTGCGCTGCGTACTGGAGCGGGCCGAGACAGGGACCGGCACACCGGTCGAGGTGGTGGCCGTCAACGACATCACCTCGCCGGCCGCGCTGGCCCATCTGCTGGAGTTCGACTCGACGTACGGCCGCATCGGCCGCACCGTCGAGCACGACGACACCTCGCTCACCGTGGACGGCCACCACATCACGGTGACCGCGGAACGCGACCCCGCCGCCCTGGCCTGGGGCGAGCTGGGAGTGGACGTGGTGATCGAGTCCACGGGCCGGTTCCGCAGTCGCGAGGACGCCGGACTGCATCTCAAGGGCGGCGCCCGCAAGGTGCTGCTCTCCGTGCCCGGCAAGGCGGTCGACGTCACCGTCGTCATGGGCGTGAACGAGGGCACCTACGATCCGGACGAACACCACGTGATCTCGAACGCCTCGTGCACCACCAACTGCGTGGCCCCCATGGTGAAGGTCCTGGACGAGGCCTTCGGCATCGACAAGGGCCTCATGACCACCATCCACGGCTACACCAACGACCAGGTCGTCCTGGACGGCCCGCACAAGGACCTGCGCCGGGGCCGCAGCGCCGCCGTCAACATCATCCCCACGTCCACCGGTGCCGCCCGCGCGGTCGGGCTGGTGCTGCCGGAGCTGGCCGGAACCCTGGACGGCATCGCCGTACGGGTACCGGTGGAGGACGGCTCGCTGACCGACCTGGCCGTGGTGCTGGACCGCGCGGTGACCGCCGACGAGGTCAACGCCGCGTTCCGGGAGGCCGCCGACGGTCCGCTGAAGGGCATCCTGAGGGTGTCCGACGCCCCGATCGTCTCCCGCGACATCGTGGGCGACCCCGCCTCCTGCGTCCTGGACGCGCCGCTGACCCAGGCGCACGGCGAGCTGGTCAAGGTCTTCGGCTGGTACGACAACGAGTGGGGCTACACCAACCGGCTGCTCGACCTCACCGAGTACGTCGCCGCCCGGCTCACGGCGTAGGACTGGAGGCCGTACCGGCAGGTGATCCCGCTGCCGTTCTCCTTTCCCTGACCGATACCGTGGCATCAGGCCACAATGGTGGGCCGTCGGTGTGAAGGGACTTGGAGGATCATCGGTGGGACGCTCCGAGGACGCCCGGGAGGCCCGCGTACGGCTGCCCCAGCTGAGGCTGGACGAGTTGCTGGAGGAACTCCAGGCCCGTCTGGACGCGGCCCGCGGCACCCGCGACCGAGTGCACAGCCTCCTGGAGGCGGTGCTCTCGGTCGGCCGCGAACTCGACCTCGAACAGGCACTGCGGAGCATCGTCGAGGCCGCCGCGGCACTGGTGGATGCCCAGTACGCGGCCCTGGGCGTGATCGATCCGGACGGGAAGCTGCTCTCGGCCTTCCACACGGTCGGGGTCACCGACGAGCAGATCGCTGAGATCGGCCCCTTCCCGGAGGGGCACGGCATCCTCGGCGAGCTGATCCGGCATCCCGAACCGCTGCGCCTGGCGAAGCTCTCCGAGCACCCGGCTTCCTACGGCTTCCCGCCGAACCACCCGCCGATGAACACCTTCCTCGGCGTCCCCATCCGGGTACGCGACCAGGTCTTCGGCAACCTCTACCTCACCGAGAAGCGCGGTGGCGCGCAGTTCGACGAGGAGGACGAGTCGGTTCTGTCCACGCTCGCCGTCGCCGCCGGTGTCGCGATCGACAACGCCCGCCTGTACGAGGAGTCCAGACTGCGCGAGCGCTGGCTGCGGGCGAGCGCGGAGATCACCCACAGCCTGATGTCCGGCGGCGATCGTGGCATGGTCCTCGGCCTGATTGCCGACCGGGCCCGGGAGATCACGGGCGCGGCGCTGGCCGTGGTCGCGGTGCCGATGGAGGACACCGATTCGCTCACGGTGGAGCTGGCCATGGGGCTGGAGGCGGAGGCACACCGCGGGCTGGTCCTGCCCGTCGACGACAGTCTGATCGGCCGGGCCTTCGCCGACGCCGCTCCCGTCTCCAGCCCGGACGTCTCGCGCGAGGAGCGCGGTGAGAGAGCCGGCCGTCAGGATGACGCAGGAGCAAGGAACCCCGCCAATCCTGCGCGCTTCACGGGGCTGGGCCCGGCGGTGGCCGTTCCCGTCGGCTCCGGCGAGGACGGCGTACGAGGTGTCGTGCTGCTGGTCCGGGAAGCCGGTCAGAGGGTGTTCTCCGAGGACGAGACCGAGCCGCTGCAGGGCTTCGCCGCGCAGGCCGCGATCGCGATGGAACTGGCGGAGCGCCGCCGGGACGCCGAGGAGATCGCCGTCCTGCAGGATCGTGACCGCATCGCCCGTGACCTGCACGATCTGGCGATCCAGCGGCTGTTCGCCACGGGTATGACGCTGCAGAGCGCAGGGCGCTTCATCGAGCACGAGGAGGCCTCGGAGCGCGTCCTGCGGGCGGTGGACGACCTGGACGAGACCATCAAGATCATCAGATCGACGATCTTCGGGCTGCGCTCCCATGAGGGTGCCGTCGCCGGACCCGGTCTGCGGGCGCGGGTGGTGCGCATCGTCGGCGAGGCGGCGCAGGTGCTCGGTTTCGCACCCAGCGTGCGGATGGAGGGCCTGCTGGACACCCACGTGTCGAAGGGGATCGCCGACCATCTGGTGGCCGTCCTCTCCGAGGCCCTGACGAACATCGCGCGGCACGCCCACGCCGGCCGCGCGGACGTGGCGCTGGAGACCGACGGGCGTGAGGTGCGGCTGACCGTCTCCGACGACGGCGTGGGCATTCCGCCCGAGGGGCGCCGCAGCGGCCTGCGGAACATGGCGGAACGGGCTCAGCAGTTGGGTGGGGACCTGGAGTTGACCAGCTCATCCGACGGCGGCACCACGCTGGTGTGGGCAGTGCCGGTGGAGGAGCAGTAAGGACCGGTTCGGGGTCTGGCGCGGGGAGGCCCCCAAGCCCGTCCGTCGAGGCACGGGGAGGGGGTCGTGACCCTTGCCCGGGCCATCTGCCGGCGCAGGGGCGACTCACTCGTGGGGAACGATCGCGACCGGGCAGCGGACGTGATGCATCACCGCGTGCGCGACCGGACCGGTGTGCGTGCCGATCCTGGCAGGGCGGATCTTGCAGCCGACGGCCAGCAGACCGGCGTCCTTCGAGGCGTCGAGCAGCTGCTGTGCCGGACGCCCTTCCTCGTCAGCGCGCGGACGTCGACGGCGGGGTACTTCTCCCGCCACGGGGCGAGCACCGCGACCAGTGCCTTCTCGGCGGATGCCTGCACCGCCTTGCGCGCCTTCGCCTGGACCGCGTTCTGCATGTACGGCAGCCGCCACGCGACACCACCCGCAGCGGCACGGCACGCATGGCCGCTCCGACCGTCACAGCCGCATGTGCGAGTTCAGTCAGGGCTGTCCCGATGCCGGGCCGATCATCGATCCGCGGTGCTGGAGTTCTGCACCGCGTCTGCCGAAGAGGTGCGGTCGCTGATCTACCCTGACGGGATGATCGAGAATCTTCCTCCCTGCCCGAAGTGCTCCTGTGAGTACACCTACGAGATGAACGCCCTGGTGGTCTGTCCCGAGTGCGGCCACGAGTGGGTCCCCGTCGAGGGTGGCGCCGAGGACGGGGACGTCACCGGCGAGCGAGTCGTCAAGGACTCCGTCGGGAACGTGCTGCGGGACGGCGACTCCGTGGTCGTCGTCAAGGCGCTCAAGGTGAAGGGCAGCCCCTCCGGTATCAAGGCCGGTACCAAGGTGCGTGGCATCCGGCTCGTCGACGGGGTAGACGGCCACGACATCGACTGCAAGATCGAGGGCTTCGGGGCGATGCAGCTCAAGTCCAGCGTGGTCAAGAAGGCCTGAGCCTCCTCCCCCCTCAGGCGGCGGGAACGTCAGGGGAGTGATCCGATGCGGAATTGCAAAATTTCGCAATTGGTTAGATGCTGTGTTGGTTGCACTCGCAGATGGCAGCGAGCACAACCTTTCGCGTCCGCCCCCGCCGGGGCCCGCAGGGGAAGTCGAGGGGCCGTGTCCGTTCCGCTGTACCAGGCCAAGGCCGAGTTCTTCCGGATGCTCGGGCATCCCGTACGGATCCGCGTGCTGGAGCTGCTCCAGGAAGGGCCGCGACCGGTCCGGGAACTGCTCGCGGCGATCGAGGTGGAGCCGTCCGGCCTGTCCCAGCAGCTGGCGGTGCTCCGGCGCTCCGGGATCGTCACCGCGACCCGGGAGGGCTCGACCGTTGTCTACGAGCTGGCCGGCGGCGACGTCGCCGAGCTGATGAGGGCCGCCCGCCGGATCCTCACGGAGATGCTGGCCGGGCGGAACGAGCTGCTGGGCGAGCTGCGGGACGCGGCGGTCGCGGCGTGATGACCTCGCGGAGGGGCCGCGTCGGGGCGCGGATCGTCTCGTTGCTGCCTGCCCGGGCCGACCTCGCGGCGATGGGCCGTGCTCCCCGGCGGGATCTGCTGGCCGGGCTGACGGTGGCGATCGTGGCGCTGCCGCTCGCGCTCGGCTTCGGGGTGTCCTCCGGGCTGGGCGCGCAGGCGGGTCTGGCCACCGCCGTGGTGGCGGGCGCGCTCGCCGCCTTCTTCGGTGGATCGAACCTTCAGGTCTCGGGGCCGACCGGTGCGATGACCGTGGTCCTGGTACCCATCGTGGGCGAGTTCGGTCCGAGCGGTGTCCTCACGGTCGGGCTGATGGCCGGCGTGATGCTGGTCGCCCTCGCCGGGTTGCGGGCCGGGAAGTACATGCAGTACGTGCCGGCGCCCGTGGTCGAGGGGTTCTCGCTGGGTATCGCGTGCGTGATCGGGCTCCAGCAGGTCCCGAACGCGCTCGGTGTGCCCAAGCCGGAGAGCGACCGGGTGCTGGTCGTGACCTGGCGGGCGTTCGAGGAGTTCGCGCACACCCCGAACTGGACGGCGGTCGCGCTCGCGGTCGGCGTGGCCGTGGTCATGCTGGGCGGTGCCCGCCGGCTGCCGACCGTGCCGTTCTCCATCGTGGCGGTGATCGCCGCGACGATCGTCGCCCAGACCGCCGGGCTGGATGCGGCGAAGCCGATCGGTGACCTGCCGGCCGGACTGCCCACGCCTTCGCTGTCCTTCCTCGAACTCGGCTCTGTGGGCACGCTGCTCGCCCCCGCGGTGGCGGTCGCCGCGCTGGCCGCGCTGGAGTCCTTGCTGTCGGCCTCCGTCGCGGACGGCATGACGGTGGGTCAGAAACACGACCCGGACCGGGAGCTGTTCGGCCAAGGGCTGGCCAACCTCGCAGCTCCGCTGTTCGGCGGGGTGCCGGCGACCGGCGCGATCGCCCGCACCGCGGTCAACGTCCGAACCGGCGCGGCCTCGCGGCTCGCCGCCCTCACCCACGCCGCGATCCTGGCCGTGATCGTCTTCGCGGCGGCACCGCTGGTCTCGAAGATCCCCCTTGCCGCACTCGCGGGCGTGCTGCTGGCCACGGCGGTTCGCATGGTCGAGGTCGGCTCGCTGCGGGCGATGGCGAAGGCCACCCGGTCCGATGCGCTGATCCTCGTCCTGACCGCGCTCGCCACCCTGGCCCTCGACCTGGTCTACGCCGTCATCATCGGTCTCGCCGTCGCGGGCGCCCTCGCCCTGCGCGCGGTGGCCCAGCAGGCGCGCCTGGACCAGGTTCCGCTGGACCGGGGCGACCACAGCGCCGAGGAACACGCGCTGCTGGCCGAGCACATCGTGGCGTACCGCATCGACGGCCCGCTGTTCTTCGCCGCCGCCCACCGCTTCCTGCTGGAGCTGACCGAGGTCGCCGACGTACGCGTCGTGATCCTGCGCATGTCCCGTGTCTCGACGATGGACGCCACCGGCGCCCTGGTCCTCAAGGACGCCGTGGAGAAGCTGAAGCGGCGCGGCATCCTCGTTCTGGTCTCCGGGATCCGGCCCGGCCAGCGTCAGGTCCTCGACTCGGTCGGCGCTCTGGAGCTGCTGCGCCACGAGGGCCGGGAGTACGACACCACCCCCGAGGCGATCCGGGCTGCCCACAACCACCTGGAGGCGGCCGGCGTCCTCCCCGCCCTTCCGGCCCAGCAAATCCGCACTCCGAGCACCTCCGGCGAGGAAGCCCTCCGATGAGCACTCCCCCCGTCACTCATCGCATGGTCGAGGTCTCCGGAGCGGAGGCCCTGTGGCTGCTGGAAGGCAGCAGCCTGGGACGACTGGTGTACATGCAACGGGACCTGACAGTGGTGCGGCCCGCCCGCCACGCGTGGGAGTACGGCCGCCTGGTCGTGCGTACGCCGGTCGCGGCTGCGGCGGTGCCCGCGACGGCGTCGTACCAGGTGGACGAGATCCGTGCCGTGGCCGGTACCGGCTGGACGGTCACGGTCTCGGGGCCCTCCGAAGTGATCACCGATCCCGACGAGGCCGCTCACCACCGGCGCACCTTGACCGGCTGGAGCCACGGACCGCACGACACCCTCCTACGGATCCACCCCAAGACCGTCGTCGGCTTCCGCCTCGCCCGCGCGGAGGCGTGATGTCCGCGCAGCTCGAAGCCCTGCCGCACCGACATGTGCTCATCCTGCCCAGCGAACCGTCCGCCGTCCGCTTCGCCCGTGAGACAGCGGAGCTGTCCCTGGTCGAATGGGGGATCGGCCTGCGTCACTCGGCCGTGGGCCCGGCTCTGCTGATCCTGAGCGAGCTGGTCACCAACACCGTCCGGCACGCCGCCGTCCTCTCCCCGCAGCTCACGGTGATCTACGCGGCGGGCCCGGACTGCCTGGCTTTCGCCGTCCACGACCGTCACCCCTACCAGCCTCCTCTGTACGGATCGGTGACCGGCGCCGGTGCGGGCGGACTCGGCACCGTCATGGAGCTCGTCCTCGGCCTCGGTGGCACCGCGGTCGTCCGCGCGGACGCCGACGGCAGAGGCAAGAGCATCTGGATCACCCTCCCTCTCTGACCGGACGGTGCACCGACCCGGCCCTCGTCGCAAGGAAGTTCAGCCTCATGACCATCGACTGGCGCTATACCGTCGAGGAGAACCTCGGCATCCTCTCCGTCGCCGGATACCTCGGCCCGGACGCCGTCCGCCGTTTCACCGGCGCGGTCGGCTGGGCTCTGGCCCGCGGTACCGGACCGGTCATCGTGGACCTGACCGAGCTGCGCAGCTGGTCGACCGAAGGCCAGCTGGCCATCACCGAGGCCGCACGGCGTCTCGCGGAGGCCGGCCGCAGCCTGGAGCTGGCCGCGATCCCCGCCGACGGTTCCCTCGTCCCTGCCGCGGACTGCCCGCCCCTCCCGATTCACGCGGATCTGGCGGCCGCGCTCGCCGCACATCACACGGAACAGCAGCCGGTGCAGGGCCGTCACGAGTGGCGCACCACCGGGTGGCCGGCCGGAGGCCTGTTCTCATAAAGGGCAGTGCTCTGCGTCGACGAGAACGAGGTTGCCGGAGGCCGATGGCTGAGGCGTCTTCGTCTGTGGCGATCGCCAGTGCCACGGGAGTTCAGCTCCGACACCAGGGTGCCCGCCGGGATCACGGCGACGGGATGCTCGGGGTGCGCAACCAGGCGATGGCGACGCTCACGGCCGTGGTGAACGACAGCACGTCGACCACGACCAGGCGGGCCGCCTCCTTGGCCGGCCGGTCCGCTCCGCGCGGGTCAGCTCCGGTCGGGTTCTGCGGCCGACCGTACGGCACGGCCGCCGAAGGACAGCTTGAGCAGGCTTTCGTGGCCGCACCGCGGGCAGCGGCCGTCCGCGCCGACGGCGGTGGGGTGGCACTTGAGGCGGCAGTCGGGGCACTTCAGCCAGGGGACGCCGGTGCCGCGCAGCGGGGTGATCCTCACGCGCTCCTCCTCGCAAGACTTCAGGAGTTGCTAATGTTAGCAACTCATTAGGTCGTCATCGCTGGATTCGGATGGTCCGGTTCCCCGGTGCGGGTTCGGCGTGGCCGTTGCCACAGGCGAGGATGGGTCGTATGTGTGTGACGAGTGGGTGGATGCGATGCGCGAAGGCCAGGCCGGTGCGACCGTGCTGTTGGGTCGGGGAGGCGACGGCACGATGAGTACGCCGCTGTACCAACTGAAGGCCGAGTTCTTCAAGACGCTCGGCCATCCGGCGCGCATCCGGGTCCTTGAACTGCTGAGCGAGCGCGAGCACGCGGTCGCCGAGATGCTCCCCGAGGTCGGCATCGAGGCCGCTCACCTGTCCCAGCAGCTGGCTGTGCTGCGCAGGGCGAATCTGGTCGTGACCCGCAAGGAGGGTTCGGCCGTGTACTACTCGCTGACGAGCCCGCACGTCGCGGAGCTGCTCCGGGTGGCGCGGACCATCCTGTCCGGGGTGCTGGCCGGGCAGGCCGAACTGCTGGCCGACCTCCAGGCCGCGCAGGGGGAGGGGAAGCCGCCGTCATAGCGACGGCTCTCGATCGGCGGCCGCCTCCCGGGGAGTTGAAAGCGCTCCGTGGTGCCGGGAGGCGGCCGCCTTCATCGCCGGGTCAAGCCGAGCAAGGCATCGCAGAAGTGCCGTAACGCCACTCGCCGGACGGCCGATCGGGTCACTGCGAACCTGCCCTCACCGTCGCAGGGAGGGGCCATGGGGCTGTGGCGCAAGATCCGCACCACTGGGAGGGTGGTCGAGCCGGCTCACGGGTCGGCGCGGCGCCCGGCTGGCGTCTTCGCACTCGGCGCCGTGCGGCCAGAGCACTTCGACATCGACTCCGTGACTGCGTGCGAAGGCCACCAGGTGCGCCGTCGCGTCCCGGCTTGTCGACGGCGATCCGTCCCAGATCGCCAGCACGCGGGCGCAGGACCGGAGCAGACTCTCGTCGGCGGTCACGCACGAGCCGCGGCTGCCGGGATCGTATTCCAGCAGCCGCACCTGCTGTGACAGCAGCAACAGCTCACCGGTCGCCCTACGGTCGGGTTCGGTCAGGTGTGCGGGGACGCCGTTGTGTGAGGGCAGCACGGTCACCAGGGTCAGCCCCGCCGTGCGCGCGGCGCGGCCGAACGCGAGTGGGATCCCCTGACCGGCGCGGACGAGCCCTGCCCTGCCCGCCCGGGCGAAGTCGGCCAGGCGGGAACGCAGTTCCTCTTCCAGCAGCGCGAGTGTGGGCGCGGTGAGATCGGGATGCCCCACAACAGCGATCACTTCTGGTTGTCCTCTCTCCCCGGCAACGTGTACGGAGCAATGGCCTCCGGGGAGCTGAGGCTGCCGCGGAGCATGGTTGATCATCACCGGGCGTACGTACGATGCTCCAGAGCCACTTGGGGGCGAGATCGGGTCCGGTGGGCCCTGGCCGAGGGCCCTTCCTCGCAGTGCTCACCGCGTCGTTTCCGTCCGCCGCAGTTCGTCCAGGAGGTCCTGCTGCCCGGCCAGCAGGACGGACAGGATTCGCCGAGCGGCGCCGAGCAGTTCGGCGACGTCACCGCCGGCCAGTTCGTAGACGACCGTCGACCCGGTGCGGGTGGCGGTGACGATCCCGGAGCGGCGCAGCACCGCCAGCTGCTGGGAGAGGTTGGACGGCTCGACCTCGATGCCGGCCAGCAGGTCGCGCACCGGCTTCGGCCCGTCCTGGAGCAGCTCCAGCACGCGGATGCGCACCGGGTGCCCGAGCATCCTGAAGAACTCCGCCTTCGCTTCGTACAGCGGAACCGGCACGTCGATCACCCCTCGCCCGGTTCGAAGTCATCCACGTCGACGCCGTGCCACCGTGCCACGCGCAACGCGTCGTCCAGCTCGTCCTGCGCCACGGCCGCCGCATAGGCGTCCTCGTCCTCCATGGCAGCCGCGAGCGCGGCGCGTGCCGCGCGCACCCGCTCCCGTGCGGCCTCGACGAACTCGCCCACCACGGACCTCCCCCTGGGATCTGCCTGACAATGCAACTAGCCAATTGAAGAACTCTTCAAGTCTAGTTGACAGAGACTGGCCGGAAGGTGTCGCACGTCGGTAGGCGGCCGACCGGCTGGACGCGATGGGCGTCCTGGTGCGCCGACGGCGGCGAATCGCCTCGCGCGGAGGCCGCCCTCAGCGCTCGGCCGCGACGCCGGGCCGGCCGTAGTAGGCCGCGCGCATGAGCTGCTGCATGTCGTCGAGCATCGGCATGCGCGGGTTGGCGGGGGCGCACTGGTCCTCGTAGGCGTTGAGGGCCTGCTGAGGCAGCGCGTCCAGGAAGGCCTGCTCGTCGATGCCCAGGGCCTGGAAGGCGGGCTCGATGCCGACGGCGTCGCGCAGGCGTTCCACGGCGGCGGCGAGGGATTCGACCCCCTCGGCCGGGGTGGCGGCGGGCAGGCCCAGAGTGCGGGCGATGTCCTGGAAGCGCTCGGGGGCGCGGTAGTGCTCGTACTTGGGCCAGCCCGTGAGCTTCGTCGGGGTGGTGCCGTTGTAGCGGATGACGTGCGGGAGCAGGACCGCGTTGGTGCGGCCGTGCGCGATGTGGAACGTCGCGCCGAGGGTGTGGGACATGGCGTGGACGATGCCGAGGAAGGCGTTGCCGAAGGCCATGCCGGCGATGGTGGCCGCGTTGTGGACCTTCTCGCGGGCGTCGGGGCGGGCGGCCCGGTCGTTCACGGCGGCTTCGAGGTGGTCGAAGATGAGCCGGACGGCGTGCAGGGCGGGGCCGTCGGTGAAGTCGTTGGCGTAGACGGACACGTACGCCTCGATGGCGTGGGTGAGGGCGTCGAAGCCGCTGTCGGCGGCCAGGGCCGGCGGCAGGTCGTCGGTGAGCAGCGGGTCGACGATGGCCACGCTGGGGGTGAGGGCGTAGTCGGCCAGTGGGTACTTCTTGCCGGTGGCGGGGTCGGAGATGACGGCGAACGGGGTGACCTCGGCGCCCGTGCCGGAGGTGGTCGGGATGCACACCAGACGGGCGCGCTCGCCCAGGACGGGGAAGCGGAAGGCCCGCTTGCGGATGTCGGAGAACTTCTGCCGCATGTCCGCGAAGTCGATGTCGGGCTGTTCGTACAGCAGCCACATCACCTTGGCGGCGTCCATGGGCGAGCCGCCGCCGAGGGCGATGATGACGTCCGGGCGGAACTCCCGCATCAGGTCGGCGCCGCGCTGCACGGAGGCGATGCTCGGCTCGGGTTCGACGTTGTCGATGACCTGGACGGTGACCGGTTCGCGGCGGCGTTGCAGGACGCGGCTGACGCGGTCGACGAAGCCGAGGCGGGTCATGGTGGCGTCGGTGACGATCGTGACGCGGTGGACGTCCGGCATGGACTGCAGGTAGCGGATGGAGCCCGGCTCGAAGTAGATCTTCGGGGGGACCTTGAACCACTGCAGGTTGTTGTGGCGGCTGCTGACCCGCTTGATGTTCAGCAGGTTTACCGCCGAGACGTTGTTGGACACCGAGGTGCTGCCCCAGGAACCGCAGCCGAGGGTCAGCGAGGGCAGCAGGCTGTTGTAGATGCCGCCGATGGCGCCCTGGGAGGACGGGGCGTTGACGATGACCCGCACCGTCTTCATGCGCTTGCCGTATGCCTCGGCGAGGGCGCTGTCGCCGGTGTGGATGACGGCGCTGTGCCCCTGGCCGTGGAAGGCGACCATGTCGGCCGCCAGGTCGAAGCCCTGCCGCTGCGTGGCGGCGCGCAGCACGGTGAGCACCGGGCAGAGCTTCTCGCGGGTCAACGGCTCGTCCGGGCCGACCCGTTCGGCCTCGACGAGGATGAGCGAGGTGTCGGCGGGCACGGTGAAGCCGGCCTGCTCCGCTATCCAGGCCGGGCTCTGGCCGACGGCCTTGGCGTTGACCTTGGGTTCGCAGCCGCTGTGGGAGGCGTGGGCGGGAAAGAGGTACGTCTCCAGCTTCGCTTTCTCCTCGGCGGTGGTCAGGTAGGCGTGCAGGGTGCGGAACTCGGCGAGGGTGGCGTCGTAGATCTCGGTGTCCAGGATGACGGCTTGTTCGGAAGCACAGATCATGCCGTTGTCGAACGCCTTGGACAGGACGAGGTCGTTGACCGCTCGGCGCAGGTCGGCGCTCTGATGGACGTAGGCAGGCACGTTGCCGGCGCCGACGCCGAGCGCGGGCTTCCCGGCCGAGTAGGCGGCCTTGACCATGGCGTTGCCGCCGGTGGCGAGGATCAACGAGATGCCCGGGTGGTGCATGAGCACCCGGGTCGCCTCGATGGAGGGCCTCTCGATCCACTGCACGCAGTGCTCCGGCGCCCCCGCCGCGATCGCGGCGTCCCGCACGACGCGGGCCGCCTCGGCGCTGCAGCGCTGGGCGGAGGGGTGGAAGGCGAAGACGATGGGGTTGCGGGTCTTCAGCGCCATGAGCGCCTTGAAGACGGTGGTGGAGGTCGGGTTGGTGACCGGGGTGACGGCGCACAGGACGCCGACCGGTTCGGCGATCTCGACCATGTCCTCGATGTCGTCGCGGGCGATGACGCCGACCGTCCGCATCCTGCCCATGCTGTGGGTGACGTGCTCGCAGGCGAACATGTTCTTCGCGGCCTTGTCCTCGAAGACACCACGGCCGGTCTCCTGCACGGCGAGCAGGGCGAGTTCGGTGTGCCGGTCCAGGGCGGCGACGGAGGCCTTGTTGACGATCTGGTCGATCTGTTCCTGGTCGAAGTCCTCGTAGTCGGCGAGCGCCTTGAGCCCGTTGGTGACCAAACGGTCCACGGTGACGGCGATGTCCGACGGCGCGCCGTCCTGGCCGGTGGTTCGGGGCTGGTCGTCGTGTCGGGTCATGGGGATGCGCCTCCGTCGTCGAGATCGCTGCCGTGTGCGTCGGTCGGGAGCGGCACCGTGAGGGTTCGGCGGCGCTCCCGACACCACCGTCCCCCTGCCCCGGTCGGGACGCCCAGTGCCGACGGTCCCTGGGAGGGGCCTGACCAGTCCCTGTCCGGAGAGGGCCGAACGGGTCCGGAGCGAGAGGACGGAAACGTCTCGCGGGAGCTGGCGGCCGCCATGGTGAGACCGGCGCCGCCATCGGGAACCGTAGGCGCCACGGATGAGTGATACGGCGCCGGCGCCTCGGCCAGGAGCCCCGCTGGAGAGTCGGCGGTCATCGCTCCGGAATCCAGGTGCGCTCGATCCTGCCCGACGGATGCCTCTCGGGCGGGCGGCTGTCGTCGACGCGGTGGGTCAGGCTGTTCATCACGCCGACGACTCCGTCCACCCGCCAGGCCAGCTGGATCACCTGCGGGATGAGGCTGCGGTTCTCCAGTCGCCCTTCCAGGGTGACCATCCCGTCGCGGACGCTGACGATCACGGTGTGGGGCGGCAGCGACATGGCGCGGTCGAGGACCTCGTCGATCACCTCCTGCCGGATCTCGTCGTCCGTCCGCAGGAACACCCGCAGGAGGTCGCGGCGGGTGGCGATACCGATGAGGCGGTCCTCCTCGTCGACCACCGGAAGCCGTTCGACGTGATGGCGTTCCATCACCCGGGCCGCGTCCGCCACGCGCTGCTCCGGGTGCACGGTGATCGCAGGCGTGGACATCAGCTGCTCCGCGCTCGTGCCGCGCGCCTTGGCGGCCGCCGCACGGGAGGAGCGGCGCAGTGCCGGTATGCGGAACCGACGTCTGTCCTCCGGTTCGGCGTGGGCGGCCTGTCGGCGGATCAGGTCGGTCTCCGAGATGACGCCCAGGACTTTGTCGTCGTGGTCGACCACTGGCATGCCGCTGATCCGGTGCCCGTGAAGCAGCCGCGCCACTTCCTTGTACGACATCTCACGGCGGGCTTGGACGACCTCGCTGGTCATCACCTCGCCGACGGTGCGGGTCTTCACCGCTACTGCCTCCTCCACGGATACGAGAGCGTGGAAGAGTCCTGCCCTCCACGGCAGCAGGCCGCTTCGTGGCCTGCTGCGAACATCGGGAGGCCGGACCGCACGGGCGTGAGCGGCCGGACCGGCCGTTGTCGTCCCTTCGGACCGTCCCGGGGAGCCGGCCTCCGATGCCCCTCCAGGCTCTCTCCCGGTGCCATGGCGGGGGAGGGGCCGACCGTCCCATCACGGGGGCCGAAATGCCTTGCTTCCGGCCAGGCGGTCGCCGGTGCGGACGCGTCCGCGGGCCGTCCGCGGTGGCAGGCCCAGGCGGCTGGGCGTGTCTCGGCGTTGACCGTCGGGCGCCGCTGCTCGGCGGCGAGGCGGCTTGCCGCCCAGGCCGCCACAGAGCGGTAGTCCGTCAACTCCGAGTAGGGGAAGGACCCATGGCCCGCGGGTGCCGGGCACGAGCAGGGCCGATCGGCGTGGACACGGGGCGTTCACGGGCCGGTCGGATACGAGACCGGGACCTTTGGCCCCGCGAGGAAACGCAGGGGCCTGCCTAGCGTTCCTCCCATGGAGAACGACAAGACCGCGGGACCCGCCACTGACACGGGCCGGGCCTGGCCGCTGGCAGCGCGGCGGCTGCTGACCCGCCGTGAGGTGTCCGCCGACGGCCGTGCCGTGTTCGGCGAGAACGACGGCAAGTGGGAGGGCTTCTACCGGGAACGGTGGGCGCACGACAAGGTGGTGCGCTCCACGCATGGGGTCAACTGCACCGGCTCCTGCTCCTGGATGGTGTACGTCAAGGACGGCATCATCACCTGGGAGCACCAGGCCACCGACTATCCCTCGATCGGCGCGGACTGCCCCGAGTACGAGCCCCGCGGCTGCCCCCGCGGTGCCTCCTTCTCCTGGTACACGTACTCGCCCAGCCGGGTGCGCTACCCGTATGTGCGGGGCGCTCTGCTGAAGCTGTGGCGCGAGGCCCGTAAGCGGCTGGGTGACCCGGTGGCGGCCTGGGCCGAGATCACCTCGGATCCGGCGAAGGCCCGCGCCTACAAGCGGGCGCGCGGCAAGGGCGGCCTGGTGCGCGCCGACTGGGACGAGGTCAGCGAGCTGATCGCCGCCGCTCAGGTGCACACCGTCAAGACGTACGGCCCCGACCGCGTCGCCGGGTTCTCCCCGATCCCGGCGATGTCGATGGCGTCGTTCGCGGCCGGTGCGCGGTTCCACTCGCTGATCGGTGGCACGCTGCTGTCCTTCTATGACTGGTACGCGGACCTGCCGATCGCCTCTCCGCAGGTCTTCGGGGACCAGACCGACGTGCCGGAGGCGGCGGACTGGTGGAACGCCGGGTATCTGATCATGTGGGGTTCCAACATCCCCGTCACCCGGACGCCCGACGCGCACTTCCTTACCGAGACCCGCTACAACGGCACCAAGATCGTCGCGGTGAGCCCCGACTACGCCGACAACGTCAAGCACGCCGACGAGTGGCTCGCCCCGCACCCGGGCACCGACGGCGCGCTGGCGATGGCCATGGGACACGTGATCCTGCGCGAGTTCCTCGTCGACCGCGAAGTGCCGTACTTCCAGGACTACATGCGCAAGTTCACCGACGCCCCGTTCCTGGTGACCCTGCGCGAGCACGACGCCCACGGTCTCGTCCCGGACCGGTTCCTCACCGCCGCCGACCTCGGCCGCGATACGGAACACGCGGAGTCCAAGACCGTCGTCCTCGACTCGGCCACCGGCGAACCGGTCGTGCCGAACGGCTCGCTCGGCTTCCGTTGGGGGGAGGCCGAGCCGGGCCGCTGGAACCTGGACCTGGGTACCACCGTGCCCGAGCTGAGCCTGCTCGAGTGTGCGGAGGAGACCGTGGCCGTGGCCCTGCCCCGGTTCGACGAGGGCGCCACGGAGGGCGGCTCGGTCCTGGTGCGCGGTGTGCCCGTGCGACGAATCGGCGGGCGCGTCGTCACCACGGTGTTCGATCTGATGCTGGCGCAGTACGGGGTGCGGCGACCGGGGCTGCCGGGCCGTTGGCCGGCGTCGTACGAGGACGCCTCGCAGCCGTACACCCCGGCCTGGCAGGAGACGCTCACCTCCGTCCCTGCCGAGCAGGCGGCCCGGATCGCCCGGGAGTTCGCGCGCAACGCCGAGCGGACCAACGGCCGGTCCATGATCGCGCTGGGCGCCGGCACCAACCACTGGTTCCACTCCGACACCATCTACCGGGCCTTCCTGGCGCTGACCACGATGACCGGCTGCCAGGGCGTCAACGGCGGCGGCTGGGCGCACTACGTAGGACAGGAGAAGGTCCGCCCGGTCACCGGGCAGCAGCACCTGTCGTTCGCCTTCGACTGGCAGCGGCCCACCCGGCACATGGCGGGCACGTCCTACTGGTACCTGAACTCCGACCAGTGGCGCTACGAGGCCTTCGGCCCCGATGAGCTGGCTTCCCCGCTCGGGGAAGGGCGCTTCGTGGGCAAGGGGTTCGCCGACTGCCTCGCCCAGGCTGTGCGGCTGGGCTGGACGCCCGGTCACCCCGGATTCAACCGCAACCCGCTCGATCTGACCGACGAGGCGCATGCCCAGGGCAAGCAGGTCGCCGAGCACATCGTCGACGAGCTGAAGTCCGGGCGGCTGAGGTTCGCCGCCGAGGACCCGGACGACCCGGCCAACTTCCCGCGCGTGCTGACGGTCTGGCGGGCCAACCTGCTGGGTTCCTCCGGCAAGGGCAACGAGTACTTCCTGCGCCACCTGCTGGGCACGGACGCGGCTGTCCGCTCCGAGGAGACCCCGCCCGAGCACCGGCCGAAGGACGTGGTGTGGCGGGAGGAGGCGCCGGAAGGCAAGCTCGACCTGCTGGTCTGCATGGACTTCAGGATGACCTCCACCGGTCTGCTCGCCGACGTGGTCCTGCCGGCCGCGACCTGGTACGAGAAGGACGACCTGTCCAGCACGGACATGCACCCCTTCGTGCATGCCTTCACCCCGGCCATCGCCCCGCCCTGGCAGGCCCGCACCGACTACGACACCTTCCTGACGATCGCCGACCGGTTCAGCGACCTTGCCGCCGAGCACCTGGGCAACCGCACCGACGTCCTCGCGGTCCCGCTGCTGCATGACACACCGGACGAACTCGCCCAGCCCGGCGGGACGGTACGGGACTGGAAGGCCGGCGAGTGCGAACCGGTCCCCGGGAAGACCATGCCCAAGCTCGTCGTCATCGAACGCGACTACGCCGCGATCGCGCAGAAGATGCGCGCCGTCGGACCGCTCCTGGACACCCTGGGCACCACCACCAAGGGCATCACCGTCCACCCGAACCAGGAAATCGACGACCTCCGCCACCGTAACGGCACCGTCAGGGACGGAATCGCCGCCGGACGGCCCTCCCTCGCCACCGCGAGCGACATGTGCGAGGCGATCCTCGCCCTGTCCGGCACCACCAACGGTCGCCTCGCCACCGAGGGTTTCCGCGAGATGGAGCGGCAGACCGGCAGCGAGGGTCTGGTGGAACTGGCCTCCGAGCGTGAGGCCGAGCGGATCACCTTCGCCGACACCCGCACCCAGCCCCGCTCGGTGATGACGTCGTACGAATGGTCCGGCAGCGAGACCGGCGGCCGCCGTTACTCGCCCTTCGTCATCAACACCGAGCACAAGAAGCCCTGGCACACCCTCACCGGCCGCCAGCACTTCTTCGTCCAGCACGACTGGATCGCCGAACTCGGCGAACAACTCCCGGTCTACCGACCGCCGTTGAACACCCCTCGCCACTACGGGAACGAGCACCTCGGCGGCGACCGCGCCGAGGTGACGGTCCGCTACCTGACCCCGCACTCGAAGTGGTCCATCCACTCGAACTACCAGGACAACAAGTACATGCTCGACCTGTCCCGCGGCGGCCCCACCATCTGGATGTCCCTCGCGGACGCCGAGAAGATCGGCGTCAAGGACAACGAGTGGATCGAGGCCTACAACCGCAACGGCGTCGTCGCCGCCCGAGCGGTGGTCACCCACCGCATGCCCGAGGGCACGGTGTACATGTACCACGCCCAGGACCGCAACGTGAACGTGCCGAAGACCGAGGTCAGTGGCAAGCGGGGCGGCATCCACAACTCCCTGACCAGGCTGCTGCTCAAGCCCACCCACCTCGCGGGCGGCTACGCGCAGTTCACCTACGCCTTCAACTACTACGGGCCGACCGGCAACCAGCGCGACGAGGTCACCGTCATCCGCCGCCGCAGCCAGCAAGTGGAGTACTGACATGCGCGTCATGGCACAGATCGCGATGGTGATGAACCTCGACAAGTGCATCGGCTGCCACACCTGCTCGGTCACCTGCAAGCAGACATGGTCCAACCGGCCCGGCGTCGAGTACGCCTGGTTCAACAACGTCGAGACCAAGCCGGGTGTCGGCTATCCCCGTCGCTACGAGGACCAGGAGCAGTGGAAGGGCGGCTGGACGCTGGACAAGCGCGGACGTCTCGTCCTGCGCTCCGGCGGGAGGGTCAAGCGGCTCCTGTCGCTGTTCTCCAACCCCGACCTGCCCGCCATCGAGGACTACTACGAGCCGGTCACCTACGACTACGACAACCTCGTCAGCGCCCCCGCCGGCCAGGACATCCCCGTCGCCCGCCCCCGCTCCGTACTCACCGGCAAACCCACCGCCATCAGCTGGGGCGCCAACTGGGAGGACGGCCTTGGCGGCGCCCCGGAGCACGCCGGCGGCGACCCCAACCTGAGCGGGGCATGGGCTCAGAAGGTCAAGTTCGAGTTCGAGCAGACCTTCCTCTTCCATCTGCCCCGGCTGTGCGAGCACTGCCTCAACCCGGCCTGTGTCTCGGCCTGTCCGTCGGGCGCGATGTACAAGCGGGTCGAGGACGGCATCGTCCTGGTCGACCAGGACCGCTGCCGCGGCTGGCGGATGTGCGTCACGGCCTGCCCGTACAAGAAGGTCTACATCAACCACGCCACCGGCAAGGCCGAGAAGTGCACCTTCTGCTTCCCGCGCATCGAGGCCGGCCAGCCCACCGTCTGTTCCGAGACCTGCGTCGGCAGGCTCCGTTACCTGGGCCTGCTCCTCTACGATGCCGACCGCGTCGGCGAGGCCGCCGCAACCCCGGACGAGCACGACCTGCTCGATGCCCAGCGCGGCGTCTTCCTCGACCCGCACGACCCTGAAGTCCGCGCAGCCGCACGGGAGTCGGGCATCCCCGATGACTGGCTGGACGCCGCCCGCCGCTCTCCGGTGTACGACCTCGTCATGCGGTACAAGGTCGCGCTGCCGCTGCACCCGGAGTATCGGACGATGCCGATGGTCTGGTACGTGCCACCGCTGTCCCCCGTGCTGGACGCGGTCGACGCGGCGGGCGGCAACCAGGACGACCCCGACCACGTCTTCGCCGCCGTCACCCGACTGCGCATCCCCCTGGAGTACCTGGCGGAGCTGTTCACCGCGGGAGACACGGACGTGGTCGCCGGGGTGCTGATGAAGCTCACCGCGCTGCGCTCGTACATGCGCGAGCGCACCCTCGGTGAGGTGGGCGACGAGACCGTACTGAGCGCCGTAGGACTCTCCGCCCGGGAGGCGGAGGACCTGCACCGCCTCCTCGCCATCGCCAAGTACCAGGACCGCTACGTCGTACCGGCCGCCCACAAGGAGGATGCCGCCGCGCTCACCGCGATGGAGAACCGCTGCCCGGTCGAGACGTCCGGCGACCCCGAGCCCCGCAAGATCATGCTCGGCATCCCCACCCTGCGCCGCAACACCACCGCCGGAGGCCGTTCATGAGCCCGCTGCCCTCCCTCAGTGCTGAACGCCCGGGGGGATCCCCGTCGATTCCCGCGCTCGTCCGCACCCGCGTCCGGGCCGCCATACGCCGCCCGGCCCGTCTCACCGCCGAGGAGACGGCGGGCCGAGCGCTGACGCTGCGGCTCGTGTCGCTGCTCCTGCAGTACCCGGACTCCGAACTAGCCGCCGCCCGCTCGGAGTTGACCACCGTAGTGGCGGCTCTGCCGGCCACGCCCGGGTCGGAACACCTGGCCCGGTTCACCGAATGGTTCGCCGCACAGGATGCCGAGGCGCTGGAGCGGCACTACGTCGAGATGTTCGACCTGCGTCGCAAGAGCAGCCTCTACCTCACCTACTACCTGCACGGCGACACCCGCCGCCGTGGCATGGCCCTGCTCGCCCTCGCCCAGCGCTACCGCGCCGCCGGCTGGGACACCGACGGCGGGGAACTGCCCGACCACCTTCCGGTCGTCCTGGAGTTCGCCGCGCTCGCCGGACCGCGCACGGGCGAGTCGCCTCTGCGGCAGCACCGACGTGGACTGCAGCTCATCCATCGCGCACTGGCCGACGCCGACTCGCCCTACCACCACGTCGTGGCCGCCCTGCTCAGTCTGCTGCCACCGCCCACCGCGGCGGACCTGGAGGCCGTGGCGGAACTCGCGACCCAGGGACCGCCCGACGAAGAGGTCGGCCTCGACCCCTACGGCACCTATGGCGCGGGCGAGTTCGCCCCACCCGGCACCTTCGTCCAGCCCGAGCATGCCCCGCCCACCCTGATGCCGCCCCTCACGACCCCGGAAGGCCTGCGATGAGCGCCGTCAGTCCCTCCTCCTTCGCCGCCTCCTCGGTCGGTGGCGCCGACCTCCTTCTCTGGGTCGCCGTCCCCTACATCTGCCTCGCCGTGTTCGCCGTCGGTCACGTCTGGCGCTACCGGCAGGACCAGTTCGGCTGGACCTCCCGCACGTCTCAGCTCCTCGAACACCGCTGGCTGCGCTGGGGCAGCCCCTTGTTCCACCTCGGCGCCTTCATGGTGATCGCCGGGCATGTCGTGGGGCTCGCCGTTCCCGACTCGTGGACCGAGGCCGCCGGGATCACCGAACACGCCTACCACACCACGGCGGTCTGGGCAGGCTCGGTGGCCGGCGTGGCCATGGTCGCGGGGCTGGGCATGCTCTGCGCCCGCCGACTGCTGACCCGCCAGATCCGCCTCGGTACCGACCGTAGTGACAAACTCCTCTTCCCGCTGCTGTCCGCCACCGTCCTGCTCGGCATCACCGCCACGGCCGCCCACAACGTCTTCGGTGCCGGATACGACTACCGGTCGACCGTCTCGGTCTGGTTCCGCGGCCTGTTCGTTCTCCAGCCCGAGCCGGAGGCCATCGCCGGGGCACCGCTGCTGTTCCAGCTCCACGCACTGACTGCCTTCCTGCTCTTCGCGGCCTGGCCGTTCACCCGCCTGGTGCACGTGTGGAGCGCCCCGATCGGATACTTGGCCCGGCCGTACCTGGTGTACCGGCGGCGCGCGGTCACCACACGAACGAGCGCGGGACTGAGTGCCTCGGCAGCCAAGCCGCGTACCTGACAGGGCGCTGCTGGCCGACGGGCTCGACGAGAGCCCACCGGCGCCCGGGACAGGGCCACTCGGCCCATGTCCCGGGCAGGCTTGTGCCTCACCCTGAAGGTGTCGCGCGACGGCACGGGCGACATACCGGCCGACGGGCAGGAGGCTCAGCCATGACCACCGCGATCACGCCTCGCATGGCCACAACGATGCCCGCCGAGTACCGGGGCAGGCTCATGGCCGTCGCGCGCGAGGTGAGCTTCCCGCAAGGCATCCGCTTGTTCAACGAAGGCGGACGGGCCGACCGCTTCTGGATCATCCAGACCGGCAGGATCGCCCTCGACATGAAGGTGCCCGGGCGACGCCCGGCGGTGATCGAGACACTGGGCTCCGGCGAGCTCGTCGGCCGGTCCTGGCTGTTCCCGCCCCACGTGTGGCAGTTGGGCGCGGAGGCCGTGAGCCCGGTGCGCGCGTTCGAGTTCGACGCCGAGGCCGTGCGGACGATGTGCCGGGACGACAGCGCGATGGGGAACGCGGTCGCCCTCTGGGCCGGCCAGGTGATGGCCCACCGACTGCGCGCGGCCCGCACCCGCCTGCTCGACCTGTACGCCCCCTACGGCAGCGGACTTCCCCAGTGACCGCGCCGTACCTGCACGCCCTCACCGTCGTCCGTATGCGAGTACCACCGGAGGACACCATGCACAGCACTCCGCACATCGTGGACGATGTCATGACCCGCACCGTCGTCGCCCTCGGTCGCGGGGCGACGTTCAAGGACATCGTGAAGACCATGCAGCGGTGGAAGGTCAGCGCGCTCCCCGTACTCACGGACGGGAACCGGGTGGTCGGTGTCGTCTCGGAGGCCGACCTGCTGCCGAAGGAGGAGTTCCGCGACAGCGACCCCGATCGGTACACCCGGCTGCGCCGCCTGTCCGACCTGGAGAAGGCGGGTGCGGTGACCGCCGAGGAGCTGATGACCACCCCCGCTGTCACCGTCCCTGCGAACGCCACCCTCGCCCAGGCCGCACGGATCATGGCGCGCAGCAGGGTCAAGCGGCTTCCCGTGGTCGACGAGACGGGTGTGCTGGAGGGCATCGTCAGCCGCTCCGACCTGCTCAAGGTCTTCCTGCGGAACGATCAGGACATCGCCGAGGAGATCCGCCATGAGGTCGTCGTCCATCTCTCTCCCGACCCGATGCACCCGATCCGGGTGGACGTGCGCGACGGTGTCGTCACGTTGACCGGCCGTATCCCGGACACCGCTCTCGTGCCTGTCGCCGCGCGACTGGTGCGGGCCGTCGAGGGTGTGGTGGACGTGGACTGCCGACTCATGGGCCCGCACCGCCAACCTGACCTGGACCCGGATCTCCCGGACTCGCCCCAGGCGTCTCGGTGAGCAGGCCCAGGGCGCGCCGAACCAGGGTGCCCAGGGTGTGGTTCTGGCGGTGGCGGGGCCGGTTCGGCTCCACCCCGCACAGCTCCATCCGGTGCCGCTTGATCGCCCGCCGGGCCTGCGGGTGCCGGTCCGTGGAGATCGTCAGTGTGTGGCGGTGGTGTTCCTGAGGGCGGGGGACGGGCCTGCGCGTGCATGAAGACGCACTGGCCTGCGGCCGACGACCCACGTGCGGTCGCAGCCCTTTCCGGAGCCGCCCCCCTTGGCGCGGGCGCCCGCACGCTCCGGTGGGGACGGGGGAGCCCCTCACGGATGCCGTGGCCGACGTCCT
This sequence comes from Streptomyces sp. RG80, assembly GCF_040446465.1. Lineage (NCBI taxonomy): Bacteria > Bacillati > Actinomycetota > Actinomycetes > Kitasatosporales > Streptomycetaceae > Streptomyces > Streptomyces sp. RG80. The sequence goes on from NZ_JBEAAJ010000017.1 coordinate 150,551, forward strand.
GCGCCTGACTCAATGATTACTCGGTGGTAGCGGGTGCGAGAGGGGCGGACGGCCCTCTGTGGAGGCCACTGGGGTCCTTGCGCCCGTGGGCGGCAACGGATCCGTACGACGACGTGGTGTGCCGTGAGCGTCCGGCCGCCGGCACTGGACGGTGCCCACGGTCGAATTCGCGCGGCTGCGGTCAGGAGGGGGACAGGCGACGGCATCTTTGGACGTTGACGATGCCTGACACGTGTGGTCCGGTCAGGCGGCGCGGAGGCCGGTGAGTACGGGGTCGACGGTGTCCTCGGCCCATCCGGTGCCGCCGCCGCGGGCCCGCTCCATGAGCCGAGCTGGCTTGTTTCTCTCTATGGTGGAAAACCACACCATGACGTCTCGTACCGAGGCAGGCCGCACATGAGGGAACCGAAGATCGACTACGCGGCGGTCTTCCGGGCCCTGCCCGGCATGGTGGCGCTACTGACGCCCGAGCTGGTGTACGTCGACGCCAACGAGGACTTCGTACGACTTGCCGGCCGAACCCGCGAGCAGCTCCTGGGCCGCTATATCTTCGATGTCTTCCCCGAGAACCCCAATGATCCGGCCGCGGCCGGGATGCGGGAGACGCGGGACTCCATGCTGCGCGCGGTGGCCACCGGCGAGCGCGACACCATGGCGGTGCTCCGCTACGACATCGAGGATCCTCAGCGGCCCGGCCGGTGGCAGGAGCACTTCTGGAGCCCGGTCAACGCGCCCGTCCTCGGCCCTGACGGGCAGGTGGTGCTGCTCGTGCACCGAGTGGAGGAGGTGACCGAACTCCTTCGAGCCCGCGGCGGACCAGGTGGCGACAGCCGGGCACGTGTGCTGGAGGCCGAGCTCTACACCCGCGCTCGGGAACTCCAGGAGGTCAACGAACGCCTGCGCAAGGCCCACGCCCACGAGCGTGAGGTCGCCCTGGCTCTGCAGGAGGCGCTGCTGCCCGCCCCCGAACCCCTGAGGCACCAACAGGCAGCCGTACGCTACCGGCCCGCCGTCAGTGCCCTGAACGTGTGCGGAGACTGGTACGACCTGGTCGACCTGCCCGACGACTGCCTCGCGGTGGCCGTCGGTGACGTGGTCGGCCACGGCCTGGCGGCGGCCTGCGTCATGGGGCAGCTGCGCAGCGCGCTGAGTGCTGCCACCCGGGTCGCCGACGGCCCGGCTCAGGCTCTGGAAGCCCTCGGCCTGTATGCCCGCTCCGTCGACGGCGCCGAGTCGACCACGGCCGCAACGGCCTTCGTCGACTGGGACGACCTCACCATCACCTACAGCAGCGCCGGCCATCCACCGCCTGCTCTTCTGCACCCGGACGGCTCTGTGCGCTTCCTCGACGGGGCCACGGACCCGCCGCTCGGCGCCCACCCCGAACACGCCCGCCGTCCTCAGGCCACGACGCCGTTCGTCCGGGGAGCCTCCCTGGTCCTCTACACCGACGGCCTGATCGAACGCCGCACCGAGGACATCGACGCCGGCCTGGTCCGTCTCACCGACTCCCTCACCCGCCACCGCGACACCGACCCCGAGGCCCTGGCCGACGCCCTCCTGGCCGACCTCCTACCCTCCGGCGGCAACACCGACGACACCGCTCTTGTCGTCATCCGCCTGTGACACATCCCCCGCGCCTCCGCACCCACGGCCCTACAGACATGTCCTGGAGGGCACCACCGGCGGCCGGTGAAAGGCGTGGCCGATGTCGGACGCGTGCACACCGGCAGCAGCTGTCCGCCGCGTCCACCGACGTGGCGGCGGGCGCGGCACAGCGGGCGCGGGTTTGAGCAGTCGAGAATTCCACCCGCGGCAGGTCGATGACGGTGCATCCGTGAGCGCGGTGGGCGGAGGGCAGTGGTGGCTCGGAGAGCCTGAACAGGACGTATTGCGACGGGCAACCCCCGTTCTTCGAACCCCTGCTGGCCGATCCACCCACTCCGCGGAGGGCGGATACCACCCCCGTGCTTCGGCTGGGCCCGATCACTGCATACGCGCTCTTCCTCGCCGGTCGTTGAATCCGGCGAGACGCTCAGGTCAGGCGTGGCTACCGGGAGAGTGGGACGCGCCAGTCGAGGACGGTGCCGGCCGGCGTGTTCGGGGTGAGGGCGAAGGTGCCGCCCAGTTCCTCGGCACGCCCGCGGAGATTGCTGAGGCCGCTGCGACGGATGACGGCCGGGTCGATGCCGCGGCCGTTGTCCGCCACGCGCAGGCGCAGGTCTGTGGCGGTGACTTCGACGATGACGTCGACGGCGGTGGCGTGGGCGTGGCGGGCGGCGTTGGACAGGGCCTCGCCGAGGACGGCCAGCAGGTGTTCGGCGTGTTCGGCGGGGGTGTCGGTGTCCAGCAGACCGGTCATCCGCAGTGCGGGCGTGAAGCCGAGGATCTCGGCGGCCCGGTCGGTGGCCGCCACAAGGCGGGGGCGTAGACCGCTGCCGCGCAGATCCTGTCGCTGCTCGCGCAGGGCGTAGATGGTGGAGCGGATGACCTTGATGGTGTCGTCCAGATCGTTCACGACCCGCTGGATCCGCTCGGTCACCTGCGGCCGGTCGGTGATCCGGCCGAGTGTGGACTGCAGCGTCAGGGCGCCGGCGAAGAGCCGCTGGATGACCAGGTCGTGCATGTCGCGGGCGATCCGGTCGCGGTCTCCCTGTACCTCGCGATCGGCACGGGCGGTGGCCAACTCCGCCTGGGCGGCCAGCTGCTGGGTGATGTCGCGTGCCACTGTGGAGAAGCCGATCAGCATGCCGTCGACATCTCGCATGGCTGAGATGGTGACGGCCACGTCGACTTCGGAGCCGTCCGAGCGGCGCCATCGGCTCTGGTGCGGCTGTGCGTGTCCCTGAGTACGGATCTCCTCCACCGCCGCGCGGAAGGCGTCGAGCGCCGCGTCGGGGAGGAGCACCTCGACGGACTCCCCGACGATGTGCCGCTCGTTGCGGCCGAACAGTCGCCGCGCGCCTGGATTCCACGTCTGGACGCGGTGCCGGGGCGAGGGGTCTACCGACATCATCGCGTCATCGGAGGAGGTCACCATCGCCGCGAGCCGGGCCTCGGCCAGCCGCGCGGCCTCCAGTTCGGTGTGCAGAGCGATGAGACCGCGGTTGGTGTCATCGAGCTCTTGGCGCAGATCGGCGATCAGCTCCGCGCTCTCTGAGGAGAGGGGGTTCGGCACCTCCCCCATGGCCAACCGTCCTTCGTCGTCCGTCATATGACCTGCTCCATCATGGCATGCCGCCGCGCTTGCGAACCACGAGAACAGTGGCGTCGTCAGAGGGCCTGCCGTGGTCCCGGTGCACCACGGCGGCGACGATCGTCGGATGATGCTGCAGCAGTCGAGGGTGGCCTTCTAGGTTCCAACCGGAGCGGATCCCGTCGGAAACCAGGATGAGAGTCGAGCTGGGCTCCCACGGGCAGTGCTGAAGGTGAGTACGCGGCACGGGGAGATGGGTGCCCAGGGTGCCGGGCCGGTCCAGCAGGTGTGCGGACCGGGTTGCGGAGAGGACCCGGCCGGTGATGTTGCCGACCGCCCCATAGGTGAGCACGCCGTTGTCCGGATCGATCAGGCACAGGCCCAGGACCGCGCCCCGCGTGGCGCGCATCGCCTGGTGGGCGCGCTGGATAAAGCGGCCGGGATCGTCGACCGGCCCGTCCTCGAACATGGTGATCGCGGCTCGGGACGCGGCGGCGGCGGCGGGACCATGGCCGAGGCCGTCCACGGCCAGAGCGGCCAGCCGCCGACCGGGCACGACCGCCCAGGCGTCCCCGGACTCGCCTTCACCGCCGAGCGGGACGTTGACGCCGCCGAAGCACCAACCTCCCTCCAGTGGTGGCGACTTGGCCCCGAGCCGGGCGTAGACGACCGTGCCGTTCCGCGTGGAGTACCAGTCGAACTCGGCTGAGTTGCGTCGCACGACGCTCAGCCCCGCTTTGAGGCCCCGGCCGCGAGACGGCCGCGACAGCGGGCCCGGTGGTGGCGGCAGCCGGGTCGGTGGTGGGGCGAGGTCCGCCGCGGTCATGCCCGGGCCGCGGTCGACGGAGATCAACTCGATCCCGTCCCCGGCCCTGCGGACCAGCACGTGCCCGCCGGGGTGGGCGTGCCGCACCAGGTTGGTGCCCAACTCGGTGGCGACCAGCTCGGCCACACCCACACCGAGGCCGCGCTGTCCGGCGGCCATCCGGGCCACCGACCGGCGCAGGGCACCGACGTCCTCCTCGCCCCCGATCGCGTGGAGACGGTGTTCGCTCTCGCTCAACGCCGCCTCCTGGTCATCGCTGCCACTTCACGATCACCACGGTCGTACCCGATCCCGCCTCGGAGGTGAGGGTCAGATCGTCCACCAGCCGACGCGATCCCGGCAGCCCAAGGCCCATGCTGCCTTTGGTGCTGAAGCCGTCGGTCATGGCCGCTCCGATGTCGGCGATGCCCGGCCCGTCGTCGGCGAACGTGACGCGCACCCCCCGCCGGCCTCGTTCATAGACCCGCTCGATGCCGACCCGGCCGCGGCCGCCGTCGGCATAGTTGAGGATGTTGCGGGCCAACTCACTGCCGGCCGTGATGAGCTTGGTCGCGTCGACCAGGTTGAGTCCCACGGCCTCGGCCTCGGCGCGCAGGACCTTGCGGACCCGGATCAGATCGGCCTCATGGGCGATCGCGAAGTCGGCCGGCCCTTGCTCCGTCGTGGCGTTCGTGGTCACAGCCGGTCCGCACCGGCCTCGCCGCGGCGCAGACGCGCCAGCAGCGCCAGGCCCTGCTCGGCATTGAGCGCGGTGTCCAGATGTCCCATCGGGACACCCAGTTCCACCAGCGTGATGGCCACCGCAGGTTGGATCCCCACGATCGCCGCCTGCGCACCGAGCAGCCGGATCATCGCCACGATCCTGGCCAGCACCCGGGCGATGAAGGAGTCGACGACGCTCAGCCGGCTGACGTCGATGAGCATTCCGGACGCACCGGAGCGCGCGATCTCGCGGGTGAGCTGCTCCTCGATCTGCACCACCGTGGTGTCGTCCAAGTCGCCCTGCAGCGCCACCAGCAAGGTGTCTCCGATCCGCATGACCGGTACGACGTCGTCGCTCACCGGGGCTCTCCCAGAGACAGGGCCCGGGCGGCCGTCTCGGCGGTTCCGGCCCGCTCGGCCAGAACCGCCAAGGCCAGTTGCAGGGCGTCCTGCAGGGTGTTGCGGGAGCGCAGGCGCCCCATGTCGATGCCCAGGTGCACCATGGACTGCGCGGTCTCCGGCCGTACCCCGCTCATGATGCTGACCGTCCCCATCAGCGCGGCCGCCTGCACCGTCTTGAGCAGGTGTTGGGCGACCTGGGTGTCGATGGTGGGCACCCCGCTGATGTCCAGGATCGCCACCTCCGCCTGCGTCCGGGCGATCTTCTCCAGCAGGCCCTCGGTCAGCCGGGTGGCCCGCAGTGTGTCCAGCGTCCCGATGATCGGCAGCGCCAGCACCTTGTCCCATACCTGGATCACCGGCGTGGACAGCTCCAGGATCTCGTCGCGCTGCCGCTGCAGCCGCTGCTCGGTCTCCCGGCGCTCGGTGACGTCCCGGATCGCCGCGGCGACCAGTTGTCCCTCGGCGGTCTGAAGCGGGCTCAGGCTGATCTCCACGGGGAACTCGGTGCCGTTCCGGCGCATTCCCGACAGCTCAAGCCCCGCGCCCATCGGCCGCAGACGGGGGTCGGAGAGAAAGCCGTTGCGGTGGCCGACGTGCCGGTTACGGAACCGGGGCGGCACCAGGACCTCGATCTCGCGGCCGACCAACTCTCCCCGTTCGAAGCCGAAGAGCGCTTCCGTCTGCCGGTTGACCAGCACGATCCGCGCGTCGTTGTCAAGGATCAGCATGGCGTCGGGGGCCGACTCCAGGAGCCCGTGGAACAACGACTCGGCCCGTGCGCTCTCCGTGACGTCCCGCATGACCTCGACGAAACCACTCGTCGTGCCCTCCTTGCCCCGCACGGGTGTCACGGCGATCCGCGCCAGGAACCGCTCACCACCCTTGCGGACCCGCCAGCCCTGGAACTCCAGGCCCGCCTCCCAGGCCGAGGCCAGCTCCTGCTCCGCCAGCCCGGAGTCGCGGTCCTCATCGGTGAGCAGCATCGACACCGGCCGCCCCATGACCTCGTCCTCGGTGTAGCCCGTCATCATCTGGGCACCATGGCTCCAGCGGACCACCTCCCCGTCGGGCCCCAACTTGATCACCGCTTGGTCGGCGACCGCGTTCAGCATCGACTCGAGATCACGCAGGCGCCCCTGCGGGTCTCCCTCGTCTCCCGGTGGTGTCGTCATGACCGTGCCTCACCCGTCCCCATCGTCGCTCACCGGCCCAGGCCCTCTGACGGGCGGCCCCCCTGACCTCCGGCGCGCCCGATGCTACCGGTCCGTCGGCACCGTGCAACGGGTCGCCTGCCCTTCAACATCAGGGATCTGATGGGCCGTCACCACCCAAGGGATCGAGTCGAGATGGCACCCGACCGGATCGCATCGAGAACTGGCCGTCTCCTCACATTTCGACGGACACTGGAAGTGAACTCGTCGATGCGGAACAGGCGGTGAGGGGCTCTGGATCGCCCGGATCGTCGGCCGTGGCGGAAGGTGACCTGAACGGTCACCCGGATACCTGGTCCTTGGCACGACGACCGGTCGGCGAGTCGATGGGGCGCACGAGGAGGATGGGACGGCCCTGATGCAGCTCGATGAGCAGGCGGTGACCGTGCTGGTCGCCGAGGCCGCGGCGGCTCCGTCCATGCACAATGCGCAGCTGTGGTGTTTCCGCTTCGTCGCCGACGATCGTCTCCTTCGTGTCTTCGGCGAACCGACGCGGGCGTGTCCCGCTCCGGCCCCGGCAAGCGTGCGCTGCAGATCGGCTGCGGCGCGGCGTTGCTCAACCTGCGCGTCACCGACGCGCATGCGGGCCTGGTCCCGGAGGCTCGGCTGCTGCCCGAGTCGCATGGCCCACAGCTGCTCGCCTCTGTCCGACCGACCGCTCTCACCGGGACGTCAGGAAGGGATGACGACCTGGCGGAACTGCACCCCGCTATCTGGCAGTGGAACACCAGCCGCCACCCCCTCGCCGAGAAGGACCTCCCCGAGGCTCTGCGGGCAGCCTTGCGGCAGGCCTCGACACAAGAGGGAGCCACGCCCAGAAGCGCGACGACGGATCCGGATGCCAGTGACCTGATCCGCTGGACCCGGTTCGGTCTGGAAGCGGACACCGCCGTTGACGGAGCCCCGGAGTACGCCTTCAGGCCGTACCAGCGCGGTGGCGGGGCTCCGCTGCGGGACTCTGCCACGCGCCGACCAGTGGCCGACCACGGGCCGGCCACCTTCAAGCACACCCCGCACCTGGCCCTCCTGAGCACCCTCGGCGACCAACCGGTCGACTGGGTGCGGGCGGGGCAGGCCACTGGAACGGGTCTTGCTGGAGGCTGCCCTGGCCGATCTGGTGACCTCCTTGGCCTTCCGCCCGCTGGCGGGCGACGACCTGCGCCGACTGGTCCGGGGACACGTGCAGATGGTGCTGCGCCTGGGTCGCGGGGCCCCGCCACGCCCTCGGTGCCCTGTCCTTTGGACGCCTGGGTGTTCAACGGCATCGCCGCCCAGTACGCCAAGAAGCCACTGACGGCGAAAGCAGGGGAGCGGGCCCGTTTCTGGGTGGTGGCCGCCGGGTCGAGTGACGGGATCGCCTTCCACGTCGTGGGCACGGTCTTCGACACCGTGTACAAGGAGGGTGCCTACCTGCTGAAACCCGGTCAGTCCGGCGGCGCACAGGTGCTCGACCTGGCCCCGGCCCAGGGCGGCTTCGTCGAGACCACCTACCCCGAGGCCGGCCACTACTCCTTCGTCGACCACGACATGCGCCACGCCGAGACCGGTGCGTACGGCGTGGTGGAGGTGACGGGGTGATGGACACCGTAGGCCTGTGGTCCCTGGTGCGGTTCGCCCACGTGGCCGGAGCGGCCCTGTGGGTCGGCGGCCAACTGGCGCTGTCGCTGGTGATCCTGCCGCTGGCCCGCCGCGTCCTCGCTCCCGAGGACAAGGACCACTTCACCGCCCAGGCGGGCCGCCGCTTCGGGATGCTGACCGGGGCGGTGTTCCTGCCGGTGCAGCTGGCCACCGGCGGGGCCATGGCCTGGCACAAGGGCGTCACCTGGGCCTCGCTCGCCGAGCCCGGCTACGGCCGCACCCTGGCGACCAAACTGGGGCTGTTCGTCGTGGTGATGCTCGCCGCGGCAGCACATGGCATCGCACACGCCAAGGGCCGAGCCGAACTCGCCCGCGCCCTGGCGGTCGTGTCCCTGATCGGCTCCCTGGGCGTCGTCCTGCTCGCCACCGCCCTGCCCGCGACATGACCGACGGAGCGACGGCCCTCCCCGAGGGAGCCATACGCCCACGCGAGCGGAACCGGCACGAGCGACGTCCAGCCCGCAGAACCACCCGCACACGACAGGCAGAACCGATGCGAGCGCCGAAAACCCCTGGAACAACCGCTCTTGATGCCACGGTGGTGGAGGTTCTGCCGGCGGCGACCACGGCGGCCCCGTCGATCCACAACACGCAGCCCTGGCGATTCACCCCGGACCGTGCTGGTCGATCACTTCAGGTGTGGGTCGCGGCGGAGCGGACGCTCCCGCGGGCCGATCCGACGCGCCGCGCGCAGCATCTCTCGGTGGGCGCTGCGCTGTTCAACCTGCAGGTGGCGGCCGCCCACCTGGGCCTGCAACCCGAGGTGCGGCTGTTGACGGACCCCGGCGACTCCGATCTGGCGGCCGTCGTAGGGCTGGCTGACCCGCCGGTCCCGGACGGCCACGAGCCGCAGGACCCGGGCCTGCCACACCTCTACGGCGTCATCTCGCAGCGGCACACCAGCCGGATGCCGTTCACCGGCCGCCCGGTGCCGGAGCTGGTCGTGGCGCAGATGACGGACGGCGCGCACACCGAGGGCGCGCGGCTGTGGATACCGGACTTCCGCGCCATGCTGCGCCTGATCGCCCAGGCGGTTGGACACGGCCGGCCGCATGCCGATGCGCGACTTCATCGGCCCGCATCCCGCCGCGCGTCTGCTGCCCACCCTGGTTTTCGAACGCCGCATCCAGGTAGCCCTTTTGTGGACCGAGAACGACCGGCGCGAAGACTCCCTGCGGGACGAGATGCGGCTGTCGCAGCGGCGATGCCACCCCCAGCTCCTGATCCGCTTCGGCTACGGCCCCGAGGGCCGCCCGACCCCGCGCGCGTCAACGCACCACACGACCGACGCCGGCCCAGGGTCGGCAACACCCGGCACGAGCACGGACTCCGCGGACTGACCACTCGCCCGGCCGCAGGGGCCGACTTTCTCAGACGCCCCATCTGCGGCCGGTCTCGCTCACGCGATGTCGCGCACGCTCACGAGTTCCCGCCCACTCACCATCTCGGACTCGATCCGTACGAAGACTCCGTCCGCGACGACAGCCCAGGAGCGCGGACCGGTGCGCGTCAACCGCTGGTGCTCGGCTGGATCGGTCACCACAGAGGCCCGCCCCGTGACGATCACGCTCCAACCGGACTGAGCCGCGGCATCGAACTCGTCCGCCTCGAAGGCGACCACGACCCCGTCGATCGCGCGGACGAGGTCCGAGGACGCCGACGTGCACAACAGCACCGAGGAACCCGTGTCCAGGGAGAAGTTGACCGGGAGGACCGCGGGCAGCGCCTGCCGGGTGTACACGACACGGCCGACCGGTACTTTGGCCAGCAGCCGCAGACACTCCTGGCGGTCGAGTATGCGAAAGCCGTCGTTGTGAAACATCAGTCCATGGTCCCTCCCTCGGGCCGGGCGGTGTTAGGGCCGGTCGGCCCTTGTACGCGTGATCCGGGAGTGTCCGGAGCGGACGGTCGTCGTGGACCTCCGTTGGCCACTGTTGACCATGGTCGGCCGAACTCCTCGAACCCGCCCATGCGGCGGCCGAGCGCCGCGGTCGAACGCTGCGCGTCACAGCCAGTCGTCTCAACCGCCGGCTGATCGGGGGCCGCGCGGCCGAGACCTGCTCACCGGCACCGCGGTCGCCGACTTCCGGGTCGCCATATGCCGGCGCTGGGTCGCCGGTAGCGCGTCTGCCGTCGGACCGGGACGAGGCCGATCTGCCCACTGATGTACCTCGACGTCTGACGGACGCAGCCGGCGGAGCCGGGAAGGGCCGCGTCGTGGTGGGGCCGCTCGGCCGCGCGACGGGGCCTGCTCGGCGAGTCATGAGGGCCCATTGGCCCACCCCGTGATGGCACGAAATCACGGATTCTGACTGCGGGTCACCGCTGAGCCCGGCAGGCACAGCGCCCTGTTGACCTCACCGACGACTGCGGCCGGACCGCCGCGCACAGAGGGGAATGAGCCGATGCTCCAGCCTGCGAGGAAGAAGGACGACACACCGTCGCCGACCCCACCGGTGGCCCGCCAGGCGTGGCTGATGCTGGCGCTGGCCACGGTCGGCTTCGCCGTCAACTTCTGGGCATGGGCCCTGCTCAGCCCGCTCGGCCCCCGATTCAAGGACAGCCTGGAGCTCAGCTCCTTCCAGCAGTCGCTGCTGGTGGCGGTTCCGGTGGTCGTCGGCTCCCTGGGCCGCATACCGGTCGGTGCGCTGACCGACCGATTCGGCGGCCGGGTGATGTTCCCGCTGGTCTCCGCGGCCACGATCGTGCCCGTGCTGTATCTCGGTCTGTTCGGCCACTCCTCGCTCGGCTCGCTGCTGGCGGGCGGATTCTTCCTGGGCATCGGCGGTACCGCGTTCGCCGTCGGCGTGCCCTTCGTCAGCGCCTGGTTCCCACCCGAGCGCCGCGGCCTGGCCATCGGTATCTTCGGCGCGGGTATGGGCGGTACCGCCATCAGCGCGCTCACGACCGTGAAGCTGGTCGACGCATACGGCATGGCGAACCCGTTCCTGATCACGGCAGCGGTCCTGGCCGTCTACGGGGTGACCGCGGCGCTGCTGCTGCGGGACGCTCCTGGCCGCACGGTGCCCACCGAGCCGCTGACCCGACGACTGGCGGCAACGTTGAAGCTCGGCGTCACCTGGCAGGCATCCGCTCTGTACGCGGTCGCGTTCGGCGGCTACGTCGCCTTCTCCGTCTACCTGCCCACCTATCTCAAGACCGGCTACGGCCTCACCCAGGCCGACGCCGCCAACCGCATGGCCGGCTTCGTCCTGCTGGCGGTCGCCATGCGCCCCGTCGGCGGCTGGCTGTCCGACCGCATCGGTCCGGTGCGCGTGCTGAGTGTGGCCCTGACCGTGGTACTCGCCGGAGCCCTCACCCAGTCCTTGACACCGTCCCTGGCACCGGTCGGCACCCTCGCGTTCCTGGCCATGGCCGCGGCCCTCGGCGCGGGCAGCGGTGCGGTGTTCGCCCTGGTCGCCCTCCTCGCGCCGGCCAACAAGGTCGGCTCGGTCACCGGCATCGTCGGCGCCGCCGGCGGTCTGGGCGGCTTCCTGCCGCCACTGGTGATGGGCTCCCTGTACGGCACCTACGGCTCCTACGCCATCGGCCTGGTGCTGCTCGCCCTGGTGGCCGGTGCCGCACTGGCCTTCACCAGCACCGGCGTCCGCAGGGCCCTCACACGCCCTGCCCCCGCCGCACTGACCCACTGAGCCGGAGAGACCCCACCATGTGCGAATACTGCGGCTGCCAGGCGCTGGCGACGATCGACGAGCTGACCATGGAGCACGAGCGCGTCGTCACGCTCATCAGCCATGCGCGCGACGCCCACCGCGACGGCAGGACGACACGCATGGCGGAACTCGCCCGCGAGATCTCCGCCGTGCTGGGTCCGCACACCAAGGTCGAGGAGCAGGGCCTGTTCCCCGCCCTGGCCGCCGAGTTCCCGGAGAAGATCGCCGCGCTGGAGGACGAGCATCGCCGCGTCGAAGCCGTGCTGGCAGAGGCGGACGGACCGTTCCTGGCCGACCCCACCTGGCCGGACCGCTTGATCGAGACCCTCACCCTGCTCCGTGAGCACATCCTCAAGGAGCAGGACGGCGTCTTCCCCGCCGCCCTGGCCAACCTCAGCATCGAAGAGTGGGAAGCCGTCGAGGCGGTCCGTGTCGGTGTGAGTCCTCCCTCCCGACCCGCGGAAAAGCCGGTGGCGCCACTCGCCGGGCCCCGCGTTCGACAGCGGGAGAAGGTCATGCCGACTCCGAAGGGGGCGGGCGCCCCATAGCGAGGCCACCAAAGCGGTAATGAAGGGGCGCTGTACTGGCCGTGCGCCGAGACCGAGAGTGGATGGCGCCGCGGGGTCGGTGCCGCGTCTCCAGGAGTGTGTCCGCCCCGGCCGGTCAGATCCCGGGGCCGGCCGTCAGCCGGTGCCGCAGGGCCAGCGAGGCGAGCGTCACGAGCGCCACCGCGAACGCGGCCAGGACGGCCAGGTCACCCAGGATCGCCGACAGGTCCCCGCCCCGGGAGAGCAACGTCGTCCACGCGTCGACGGCCCAGGCGTGCGGCACCGCGTGCCCGGCGGCGCGCAGCCAGTCGGGGACCAGGGCCAGCGGCCACATGCAGCCACCCAGCATGCCCAGCCCGATGCCGAGCGCGGGACCGATCGCGTGCACCTGCTCCGGCGTGCGGAACAGGGCCCCGGCGAGCACCCCGGCGCCGGTCCCCACCAGCGCCCACACGGCGATCAGGGCACCGGCGGCCAGTGGGTCGCCCCAGGCCACGTCGAAGGCCAGGGCGCCGATACCGACGATCAGCAGGGACTGCAGGACGGCCAGCGCGAGATAGGCGACGGTCTCGCCGAGCACCAGCGTGCGGGCGGGGACGGGTGCCGCGAGCGCCCGCGCGTACACCCCCGTCCGCCGGGTCTGCACGATGGTCGCGCCGCCCGCCAGCGCGTTGATGAAGACGAACAGCACCAGCATGGTCGGGGTGCTGTAGCTGTAGCCGAGCGGCAGGAACTCGCTCTGCCCGTCCACCGTTTGAGCCTGTACGGCGATGGGGGCCGAGGCTTGTTCGGCGCCGCGGGCGAGGGCGAGGTTCTCGTCGAAGGTGCCGCCCGCCTCCGTCTTCGCGAAGTGGGCCGCCTGGAGCCGCGCGGCGTGCTCGGCCACCACGGCCGACACCGACGACACGGCCCCGTGCCCCGCGCTGCCCGAGGGCTCCACCAGCACCCGCACGGTGACGGTACGGCCCGCCCGGGCGTCCGTGTCGAGACCGGCGGGCACCACGACGACCGCGTCCAGTTCGGCGCGGCGCAGCGCGGTCCGGGCGTCGGCCACGGTGTCGTACGGACGGGTGCGCAGCCCCGGCGCGTTCTGGAGGCCGGTGGTCAGCTCCTGGGCCACCGGCCCCGCCTGGGCGGCGCGGACGAGCCCGATCCGGAACTGGTCGAAGCCACTGACGGTCACCCCGATGACGACGATGATGGCGACCGGCAGCAGCACCATGAAGAACAGGGCCGTGCGATCGCGCAGCACACGGGTGAGGGTCGCCCGGGTCACAGCGAGCGCGGTCATGTCGTCCTCCTCAGCCTGAGGAGCAGAGCGGTGAGTGCGGCCACGGCCAGCGAGAACGCGGCGATGCCCAGCAGCGGCATGCCGACCGCGGCCCAGCCGCGCACCCCGGTGCCCAGGTCGGTGAAGCCGCGCAGGGCCCAGCCGTTGGGCGTGAACAGGGCGAGGCGGCGGATCGTCGGGGTGGTGCCGGAGGCGAAGACGAAGTTGCCGCCGAGCAGCACGAGGGCGAAGACGAGGATCGACGCGAGCCCCTGCGCCTGCTGTTCGGTCCGCACCAGCGCGATGACCAGCGCCGTCAGACACACCACGCACACCGCCATGGCCACGCTCAGGGCCGCGACGCCCAGCGGATCCGCCCAGCGGGCGCCGAACGCCAGCCACGACACCAGCGTGATCGTGGCGAGCCCGGCCAGGCTGTACACGAACGTCGACAGCGACTTGCCGAGCAGCAGCGCACCCCGCCCGACGGGGGCCGCGGCGATCCGGTCGAGGGTGCCCTGCTGCCGCTCGATGAAGTAACCGCGAGCTCCGAAACCGACCGAGAAGAGCACGAAGAACATGCCCATGCTCGGCCCGAAGTAGCTGATCACCTTCAGCGGGTCGTCGGGCAGCCCTTGTGCCCGCACCTCTTCCGGCAGCCGCAACAGGGCGGCCTTCGCGGCGAGTTCGGACACCTCTCCGGGCGCGGCCCCCGCTGCGACGGCCGTGGCGACCGACAGCCGGTCGGCGTTGACCTGTGCGACGTAGGACTCGGTCACCGCGCGGGCGAGTTGGGCCTGGAGGCCGAAGTCGATGCTGTCCAGGACCTTCACCGGGGCGGTGGTGCCGCCGTGCAGAGCCTGGGTGAACCCTTCGGGGACCACGATCGCCGCGTGCACCGTGCCTGCGTCCACCGCGCGGCGGGCGGCGCTCTCGTCGGCGTAGGAGCGGATGTGGACCGTGCCGGAGAGCTCCGGGCTCTTGAGTACCTGGGTGAGCCCGGTGGCGGCCGGTCCCCGGTCCAGGTCGACCACGCCGATGTTCGCGCGGAACTCCGAGTTGTTGTTGAACGCCAGGGCCATCAGGGCGGAGATCAGCACCGGAGCCAGAAACACGATCACCCAGGCCGACCGGTCCCGCAGGCGTTGCCTGAGGTCCTTGGCGGCGATGGCGAATACGACACGCACGGTCGCTCACTCCCTCAGTGCGGTGCCGGTCAGATGCAGGAACACCGCTTCCAGGTCCGGTTCGTCGATCTCCACGGCGCGGATGTCCACCCGCTGTTCGCGGGCGAGGTCGAGCAGGTCCGGCAGCAGGCTGCGGGCGTCCTTGACGACCAGTTCCACCACGTCGCCGTGGTCACCGGTGCGAGCCGCGCCCTCCACGCGGGCCAGCGCGCGGCAGGCTTCCGCGTACCGCGTGAGATCGCCGACGGCGGTGAGCCGGACCCGGTCGCGTTCGGCCACCAGCGCCACCAGTTCGCGCGGGGTGCCCTCGGCGACGAGCCGGCCGCGGTCGATGATGCCGACGCGGTCGCAGAGCCGTTCGGCCTCCTCCATGTAGTGCGTGGTGTAGAGGACGGCCATGCCCTCCTCGCCGAACCGGCCGACGCTCTCCAGGATCGCGTGCCGGCTCTGCGGGTCCACGCCCACCGTCGGCTCGTCCAGGACCAGCAGCGTCGGTGAATGCACCAGCCCCGCACCGATGTTGAGGCGCCGCCGCATCCCGCCGGACAACGAGTCGACGCGGTCGCCGGCCCGGTCGCGCAGCTCGACGAGGTCAAGGACCTCGTCGACCCGCCGGTCCAGGTCGCGGCGGGAAAGCCGGTAGAGACGCCCGAAGAAGCGGAGGTTCTCGCGGACGCTGAGGTCCGGGTAGAGCGCCACGTCCTGCGGGACGAAGCCGACCAGCTGCTTTCCCGGACCGGCGGACGTGGTCATCGGCCGGCCCGCCACGCGGACCGTCCCGGCGTCAGGGGCCAGCAGCCCGCACACCATCCTGATCGTCGTGGTCTTGCCCGCGCCGTTCGGGCCCAGCAGACCGTAGGTCTCGCCCGGCGCGATGCGCAGGCTGACGTCGTCGACGGCGGTACGGTCGCCGAACCGCCGCACCAGGTGCGCGCAGTCGAGCACGGCGTCGGTCTTCCCCACCGGGGTGTTCATGGCATCACCTCATGGCGCGAGGGAGAAGTAGTTCTCCTCCTCCTGTGTGAAGTGCAGGCGCAGTACGGTGTGCAGTCCGTACAGGCAGGCGCGCAGGTCGTCGAGCTGCTCCGGGGCCGGTGTCCCGTCGGGGCCGGCCAGTGCGAGGTGGGTGGCGATGCGGCGGGCGAGCCGGTCGATCTCCGCGTGGGCGCGGCTCATCGGCGCGGTCGCCTCGGGGCCGCCGAGCGTGGGGGCGAGCGCCGGGTAGAGCTCGTGCTCCTCCGCGTGCTCGTGCGGCAGCAGCCGCTGGGTGAGCAGCCGGTGCACCTCGGTCACGGCCGCCAGAGACGCGGCGTCCGTGTCGTTCGAGAGCCGGTCGGCGGCGTCCCGCACGGCGTCCAGCACGTCCTGGAGGTCGTCGTGCTCGGCGGCGAAGCGGTGGATCAGCGTCTCGGCGGCAGGGGTGAGCGCGGGCCGGTCGGGGCGGTCGTCGCGCAGGGCGCGCAGCGCGTTGAGGATCACCGCGACGTCGATGCCCTCCTGGAGCAGCGCTCCGGCGGCGGGCGGGAGCAGCCCGAAGGCGGCCGTGGCCATCGCGGCGAGCGAGAGGACCATCCCGCCCAGGGCGCTCTGCACGGCGATGCGCCGCGACCGGGCGGCGATGAGGACCGCGTCGGCCAGCCGGTCCACCCGGTCGGTGGTCAGCACCACGTCAGCGGCCTCGGAGGAGGCGGTGGAGCCGTGCGCGCCCAGCGCCACTCCGATGTTGGCGGCGGCGAGGGCCGGGGCGTCGTTCACGCCGTCGCCGACCATGACGGTGACCGCCTGGTCGCGCTCGGCGCGGACCGCCCGCACCTTGTCCGCCGGAGAGAGTTCGGCGTGCACCTCGTCGAGGCCCAGTACGGCGCCGATCTCACGGGCGGGCTCGGCGCGGTCACCGGTGAGCATCACCAGCCGTCGGATGCCCGCGGCGCGCAGCTGGCGCAGGGTGCGCGGCGCGTCGGGGCGCAGCGGGTCGCGCAGCAGTACGGCGCCGACCGGATGGGCATCGACGGTGAGCCACACGACGGTCGCCCCGTCGAGGGCGGCCCGGTTGTTGACCGCGCCGGTCCAGCCGGGCCTCGCGGTATGAACGTCCAGGCGGCCCACGGCCATCCGGCGTCCCGCGACAGTGCCGAACGCCCCCCGGCCGGGCTCCTCCGACACATCGGCGGGCGTCGACAGACGCAGGCCGCGCTCGCGGGCCGCGTCGACCACGGCTCGGGCCAGGACGTGCGGCGAGTACTGGTCGAGGGAAGCGGCCAGGCGCAGCACCTGCGATGGCTGCCAGCCGGGCGCGGCGACCACGTCCAGGACCCGCGGGCGCCCGGCGGTGAGGGTGCCGGTCTTGTCCAGGAGCAGGGTGCGGGCCCGGCCGAGGCTCTCCAGCGCGCCGCCGTCACGGACGACGACACCGATCCGAGAGGCCCGCGACAGCCCGGAGACCACGGCCACCGGCGCCGCCAGCAGCAACGGACATGGCGTCGCGACGACCAGGACCGCGACCGCCCGCACGGCGGAACCGCTGACCAGCCAGGCCAGTCCGGCCGCCGCCACGGACAGCGGCAGGAACCAGGCGGCGTACCGGTCGGCCAGGCGCACCACCGGAGCGGACTCCGCCTGGGCCTGCCGGGCCAGCCGCACGATCGCGGCATACGTGCTGTCTTGCGCCGCCGCCGTGGTCCGCAGGTCGAACGCCCCGCCCGCGTTGACCACCCCGCTGCGCACCGCCTCGCCCGGCGAGCGGCGCACGGTCAATGGCTCGCCGGTGAGTACCGACTCGTCGAGCTCCGCCGGGGAGCCGACCACGCGGCCGTCCACGGGGACGACCTCGCCGGGCCCGACCACGAGCAGATCACCTACGGCGACCTCGTCCAGCGGCACTGTGTCGACGGTGCCCGCGGTGCGTCGACGGGCGGTACGGGGCGCGTGTTCCAGGAGGGCACGCAGATCGCGGGCGGCCCGCTGCTGCGCTGCGGCCTCCAGGGTGCGGCCGGTGGCCAGCATGAGGGCGATCAGAGAACCGGCCAGGTACTCACCCACGGCCAGCGTGCCGCCGAGCGCCAGGACCGCGATCAGGTCCACTCCCGCCCGGCCGCGCCGCAACGCCTCCAGCACCCAGCCCACCGCCGGCACGACGGCGACCACGGTGCCCAGTGCCCAGCACAGGTTCGCGAGGGATTCGGCGCCCGCCAGCCGGAAGACGCCGCCGACGGTCAACGCCACGGCGGTGTCGGCCAGTAGGAGCATTTCGAGCACCGGCAGGCGCAGCAGCGCGGTCGGCAGTCGGCGCAGCCGCCCGGTGGCACGCGTGAGGTCCATGACGCCCCTCTCGGAGCCGAAGGCTCGTCAGTCGTGCGGTACGACGGCGACGGGGCACGGCATGTGGTGCAGGGCCGCGTGTGCGACGGGGCCGAGCTTCCAGGTGGCTGGGGACGGGTGCCGGCGGCGGCCCACGACGGTCAGTCCGCCGTGCGTGGAGGCCGACAGCAGGGCCTGGGCCGCGGTGCCCCGGACGACCTGCCCCGTGAGCGGCACGTCGGGGAACTTCTCCCGCCAGGGACCTAGCGCGACGGCGAGCCGTCCGCTCTCCTCCGCCTCCCAGGCCTCGGCGCCCGCCTCCGTCATGGCGTGCGGATGCGTCATCAGCGAGGACGGGGGCAGCGCCCGCACGGCGAGCACGCGTCCACCGCGGGCCCGGGCGGTGCCGAGCGCGAACTCCAGCAGCGGAGCGGCGAAGGAGCCGTTCTCCTGCACACCGACGACGACGGTGCCCCGGTCGCCTGCCGTGGCGTGCCGCCACCCCTCCTCGACGGTGGGATCGCCGGCCCGGACGGTCACCGCGGGGCACCGGGCGAGGCCCAGCACATGCAGGCTGATCGAGCCGAGCAGGAAGCTCGCCACCGAGCCGTGGCCACGGGAGCCGAGCACGAGCATCGTCGCGGTCTCGCCCGCGGACAGCAACGCCTTGGCGGCGGGCTCGGACACCAGCTCCGTGGTGATCTTCAGTTCCGGGTGCCGATGGAGCAGTTCGGTCTCGGTCCGGTACAGCACCTGACCGCCGTAGCGCTGCTTGCTCAGGGCCTCCTGAGGGATCGGCACATTGAGCGGCTGGGTGGTCCAGGAGTGCAGCAGGAGCAGTGGCAGGTGCCGGTCCAGGGCCTCCTGGGCCGCCCACCACGCGGCTGTCACGCTCGCGGGCGATCCGTCCAGACCGACGACGACGGGTCCGGTCATGACACACCTCCGGTGTCGGCGCGGTACGCCCTGCCGAGCTGCCGCGCGGATGCTCCCCTGCGTCCAGCGTCGGCGCCGGGTGAGGGGTGCGGCGAGGGCCGGACGGGGCGGTCCGGGGGCCCGGACGGCCCTGTGCCAGAGACGGGCGGCGGCGCCAGGCTGGAAGCACAGGCGAGAGACGAGGTCCGTCGGGCCGGAGCAGCCGAGCGGGTGCCCGGTCGCGCGGTGGTGCCCTCGCCCCGTTCCGCGCGGACCGAGAGGTCGTGCCGCTCACAGTGGACCGCGCGACCCGGAGAAGGGGAGAGCGATGAACGGTCCGGTAGTCGTGGGAGTGGACGGTTCGCCGTCGAGTATGACGGCCGTCGAGGTCGCGGCTCGGGAGGCAGCGCTGCGCGGGGTGGGGCTGCGGCTCGTGCACGCCTTCGGCTGGCCCGCCGCGCATGTACCGCCCGGCGCGCCTTGGAACCCGACGGGTCCCGGCCTGCGCGAGCTGATCGACGGCCCCCTCACCGAGGCCGAGCGGCGGGCCCGTGCGGCCGCGCCCGGCATCGAGGTGAGCCGTGACGTCGTGGTCGGCGAACCGGTGATGGTGTTGGAGATCGAGTCGCGGACGGCGCCGCTGGTCGTGGTCGGCAGCCGGGGCCTGAGCCGGTTCGGCAGCCTGCTGCTCGGTTCCACGGCCGGTCATCTCGCCGCCCACGCCGCCTGTCCGGTGCTGGTGGTACGGGGCAGGACGCAGCCGGCGGGTCCGGTGCTCCTCGCCGTCGACGGTTCCCCCGCCTCGCGCGGGGCCGTCGAGTTCGCCTTCGCGCAGGCGTCCCTGCACGGCATGGACCTGATGGCGCTGCACGCCTGGCACACTCGCACCGAACGTGCCTACGACGGTCCCGCCGATCCGCCCTTCGTGACGTACGACGAGGACCGGCTGCGCGACGAGGAGGAGCGGGTGCTCACCGAGGCGCTCGGCGGGCTGGGCGAGAAGTACCCCGATGTCGCCGTGGACCGCAGGCTGGTGCGTGGCCGGATCCGGCACACCCTCGTCGAGGCCACCGCGGAGGCCGGGCTCGTCGTGGTCGGGGCGCGTGGTCTCGGCGGGTTCGGCGGGCTGCTCCTGGGCTCGGTCAGCCAGGCCGTGCTGCACCACGCGCACTGCCCGGTCGTCGTCGTCCGCTCGGGGGAGGAGTGACCATGGGCGCCCACCTGACGACGGACGCCGTCCCGGACATGCACCAACTGGAGCCCGCCAGGGCCGCCGAAAGCCTCGGCGTCGACCCGGCGACCGGGCTGAGCTCGCGGGAGGCTGCCGAGCGGGCGGAGACCTTCGGGGCCAACCGGCTGGCCGAACCGGCCCGGCGGCCCGAATGGCTGAAGTTCCTCGACCAGTTCCGCAACTGGCTCATCGGCATCCTGCTGATCGCCGCCGTCGTGGCCGGAGCCATCGGCGACATCAAGGACGCCCTGGTCATCACCGTGGTGCTCCAGATCAACGCCGTGCTCGGCTATCTCCAGGAACGACGTGCCGAGCGCAGCCTGGAGGCGCTGCGCAGGATGCTGGTGCCCACGGCCCGCGTCCGGCGTGACGGCGAGGAACGCGTCGTGGAGGCGGCCGGCCTGGTGCCCGGCGACGTGGTGGTGCTGGAGGCCGGGGACCGGGTGCCCGCCGACGGGCGGCTGGTCGTCGCGGAGTCGGTGGAGGTCGCCGAGGCGGCCCTGACCGGCGAGTCCCAACCCGTCGCCAAGAGCACCGCGGCGACCGGTGCGGTGCCGCTGGCCGAGCGCACCGGCATGCTGTTCATGAACACCGCGGTGACCCGGGGCCGGGCCGAGATGATCGTCACGGCCACCGGTATGCGCACCGAACTCGGCTCCATCGCCGAGGCGTTGCGCACCGGTGAGGAGCCGGCCAGCCCCCTTCAAATCCAACTGGACAGCCTGGGGCGCCGGTTGGCGCTGCTCAGCGGCATCGCCGTGGTCGCCTACGCGCTCGTCGCCCTGATCGAGGGGGAGTCGCTCGCCGACATCGCCCTGCGTGCCGTGGCGCTGGCCGTCGCCGCGATCCCCGAAGGGCTCCCGGCCGTCCTGGCGTTGACCCTCGCGCTCGGCGTCCACCGCATGGCGCGGCGCGGCGCCATCGTCAAACGCCTGGCCTCGGTGGAGGCGCTCGGCTCCGCGACAGTGGTGTGCAGCGACAAGACCGGCACGCTGACCATGAACGAGATGACCGCACGCGCCCTGTGGAGCGCCGGGAGGCTCCACGAGGTCACCGGCGAGGGCTACGGCACCGAAGGCGCCGTGCGCGGCGCCGAGGGCCGCTCCGCCCGACTCCTGGACGCCGTACTGCCGTTCGCGATGTGCAACGACGCGCACCTGACCGACGACGGGTTCGTCGGCGACCCGACCGAGGCTGCCCTGATCGTCCTGGCCGCGAAGGCCGGCATCGACGCCGACCTGCTGCGGACCGAGACGCCGAGGGTGGCCGAGCTGCCCTTCGACGGTGCCACGAAGTACATGGCCACCTTCCACGCCGAGCCCGACGGCCGTACCCGCGTGTACGTCAAGGGCGCGGTGGACGTGCTGCTGGACCTGTGCGCCGAGACGCTCACCGGGGACGGGGTGCGGGCGCTCGACGCCGGCCGCCGCGAGGAGATCCTTGCCGTGACCGCCGAACTGGGCGGCTCCGGGCTGCGGGTGCTCGGGGCGGCCACCGCTGTCGTCGAGGGCCGCCCCGACCCGAACGACCTGCCCCCGCTGACCCTGGTGGCGGTCGCCGGCATCGCCGACCCGCCGCGTCCGCAGGCCCGCGAGGCGATGGCGCTGTGCCGGTCGGCGGGCGTCGCCGTGAAGATGGTCACCGGCGACCACGCCGACACCGCCGCGGCGATCGCCCGCGAGCTGGACATCGACGGGGACGTGGTGACCGGCGCCGAGCTGGACCGGATGTCGGACGACGAACTCGCCGCCCGGATCGACGGCATCGGGGTGTTCGCGCGGGTCGCCCCGGAGCACAAGGTGGTGATCGTGCGCGCCCTGTCGAGCCGCGGCCACATCGTCGCCATGACCGGCGACGGGGTCAACGACGCGGCGGCGCTGCGGGCCGCGCACATCGGCGTGGCGATGGGGCGCGCGGGCACGGACGTGGCCAAGGAGGCCGCCGACGTGGTCCTCACCGACGACGACTTCTCCACGATCGTGCGGGCCGTCCGCGAGGGGCGGGCGATCTACGACAACATCGTGAAGTTCGTCCGCTTCCAGCTGGCGACCAACGTCGGCGCCATCCTGACGCTGCTCGGCGCGTCCCTGGCCGGTCTGCCCGCTCCGCTCACCGCGGCCCAGCTGCTGTGGATCAACATCATCATGGACGGGCCGCCCGCGATGGCCCTGGCCGTCGACCCGGCCCGCGACGATGTGATGCGCCATCCGCCGCGCGACCCGCGGGAGCGGATCCTGGACGCCCGCCGACTGACGGCGATCACCCGGGCCGGTGCGGTGATGGCCGTGGGCACGGTGGGGCTCCTTGCCCTGGCCCGCGAACAAGCGGGCACGGACACCGCGTTGACCATGGCGTTCACCACGTTCGTCCTGTTCCAGCTGTTCAACTCGCTGAGCGCCCGCGCGGACAACGGCCCGCTGCTGGGCCGGCACCAGTTCCGCAACCGGACCCTGTGGCTGTGCCTGGCCGGTGTGCTGGCCGTCCAGGTCGTCGCCGTCCATGTCTCCTGGGCGCGCACCGTGTTCGGCACCGTGCCGCTGACCGCGGGCCAGTGGGCCCTGTGCGCGGGCACCGCGGCGACGGTCCTGCTGGTGGAGCTGGCCGTACGGCTGGTCCGGCGACCGCGACCCGGCACGGGAGCCCGTGAGCTCACCCCCAAGCCCAAGGGGTGAACACGTGCGAGGCCACGCGCACCGTGTGCGCGTGGCCTCCAGCGGTCGGTGGCCCCGGCGTCACCGCGACGGGCGGTCCCCGGTCGTCGCGGGATGCTCCAGGTGGGTGGCCAGTACCGCGGCCTGGACGCGGCGTTGGACGCCCAGCTTGGCCAGGAGACGGGAGATGTGGTTCTTGATCGTCTTCTCGGACAGGTAGAGCCGCTTGCCGATCTCACGGTTGGTCAGGCCGTCGCCGATCAGGGCGAGGATCTCCCGCTCGCGCGGTGAGAGGCCGACCAGCTCGGGCGCCTCGGCCGGGGCTTCGCCGGGCTCGGTGCGCAGCGAGCGCATCAGCCGGGCCGTCGTCGCCGGGTCGAGCATCCAGCAGGTCGCACAGGCCACGCCGGACGACCTCGTGATCGTCCAGCAGGAAGACGCGGATCGGGTCCTGTGCCGAAAAGGTGCGTGCCTCGGTCATGTCGACCCCTTGTGCCCCGGTGGAGCGGCGGACTGCGGGCCGCCGTGTCAACGATCGTCACTCGCCGGCAACGAATGCACTAGGGCCGACCGGCCCCACTCACACACGGTGACCACGCGGCGAACCCAGTCGCCCGGGCGGCCGGGAGACTGGGTTACGGGTGAACGGGGAGGCCGGGGATCAGCCGCGGCCCTCGTCGAGCTCGAACTCGATGTCCACGACGCCCTCCACCGCACGCACCAGCCGCGCGGCCACCGGCACCAGGGACTTGTCCCGGACCCGGCCGCTCAGCCGGACGACGCCCTCGCCGACCTCGACCCGGACCGCGGAGGCCGCGGTGGGGAAGAGATAGGCGACGACCTCCCGCCGAACCTCCTCGGCGATGTCCTCGTCGGGCCTCAGGAACACCTTCAGCAGGTCCGCGCGGCTGACGATCCCCGTCGGCCGGCCGGTGTCGTCGACGACGGGCAGTCGCTTGACCTTGGCGCGTGCCATCGTCCGGGCGGCCTGCGCGAGTGTCATGCCGGGCTCGGCGGTGAGGGCGGGGGAGGTCATCAGCTCGCCCGCGGTGACCGAACCGGCCTTGGCGAGGTCGGACAGCCGGCGCAGCTGCGTGTAGCGGTCGGGGTCGCTGTCGCGGAACTCCTCCTTGGGCAGCAGATCGGCCTCGGACACGATCCCGACGACCCGGCCGCCGCCGTCCACCACGGGCAGGGCGCTGACCTTGCGGTCCTGCATGAGGCGCACGATGTCCTTGAAGGCGGCGTCGAGGCCGACGGTGGCCACATCGGAGGTCATGACGTCACTGACGATGTGCGGGGAACCGGACACGGGATGCTCCTTGGGTCGGAAAAGGTGAGGTCAGCCCCGGATTCCGCTGCCGTAGGGGCCGTACAGGTCGAGCAGCCGGGTGCGGGCGGCCTGGAGTCGGTGGGCGACGACCTCGCCCACCCAGCGGGCGATGCTCCGGCCGAACGCGGGGTCGTCCTGGCACAGCGCGCGGACCGCGTCGGCGTCGAACTCGTAGGCCCGCACCGGCGAGGCGGTTCCCGCGCCCAGGTGCCAGGCGTACGGGGCGTACAGCCAGGACCAGCCGATGAGGTCGTTGTGCCCGAGGGACTCGATGACGGCGGCCCGGCGGCCGGGGACGCGCATGTCGAGGTCGACCGTGCCGGTCCGGATGATCCAGAACCGGTCGGCGCGCGCACCCTCCTCGAAGAGCCGGACGCCCTCGGGGAACGACACCTCACGGGCGATCCCCATCAGGCGGTCCCGATGCTCGGCGGGCAGCGCCCGCGGCATGCTCGTCTTGGCGGGAGCGTTCATGACGTGCCTCCAGCGAATCGCGCCTCCGGGAAGGCGTAGGGAGCTGTCACCTCCAGCGTGGCCGCCCGGCACCCGGCCCGGCCATGGGCCACCCGGCCCCGGTGCGGGGCCGCCCGGCGGCCCGCCGATGCCGTTCAGCACCCTGCGACGGGCTGGCGGGACGCCGTTCGATGGGGGCGGGAGTCCACTTCTCGGGCACAAGGAGCCGAGCATGCGTATCGTCGTCGCCCTCGGGGGCAACGCCCTGCTGCGCCGCGGTGAACGGCCCGGCGCGGACGTCGAGCGGACGAACGTCGTCCGGGTCGCCACCGCCGTCGCCGCCCTCGCCCACGAGCACGACCTCGTCGTGACCCACGGCAACGGGGCCCAGCTCGCCCTGCTCGCCGCCGAGAGCACCGCCGACCCGTCGCCCGGCACCCCCTGTCCGCTGGATCTGCTCGGCGCCCAGACACAGGGCCTGATCGGCACCCTCCTGGTGCGCGGGCTGCGGGACGCGCTGCCCGGACGGCGGGTGGCCGCGCTGGTCACCCACACCCAGGTGCGGGCCGACGACCCCGCCTTCGGGCGCCCCACCGCGCTGGTCGGGCCGGCCTACCCGCCCGAGGTCGCCGACTTCCTGGCGTCGAAGCACGGCTGGCGGATGGCCGAGGCCCCGGGCGGCCGACGGTGGGTCGTCGCCGCTCCGAAGCCCGAGCGGATCCTGGAGTGCGACACGGTCCGGGTCCTGCTGGAGACGGGGACCGTGGTGGTCTGCGCGGGCGGCGGAGGCATACCCGTCGTCTCCGACCGGGCGACCGGCGCGCTGAGCGGTGCCGAGGCGGTCGTCGACCGGGACCTCGCCGCCGCCCAGCTGGCCGAGGACCTGAAGGCCGACTTCCTGCTCCTCCTCACCGACGTCCCCCACATCTACGCCCGGCACGGCACCCCCGACCGGCAGCCCGTCCTCGACGCCACGCCCGCCGAACTCCGCGCCGCGCACTACGCCGCCGACTCGATGGGCCCGAAGGCTGAGGCCGCCGCCCGGTTCGTCGAGAGGACAGGCCAGCTTGCCGCGATCGGGGCGCTGGACGCGGCGTACGAGATCGTCCACGGCCGCTCCGGCACCCTGGTACGGCCGGGCCTTCCCGTCGTCTGAACCTGATCGGTCAGTGCTCGCGGCACCAACTCCGGTACGCCGCCACGGCGGTCGGCAGGGTCGGGAAGATCCGCTCCCTGCCCACCGACTCCACCAGCCCGTACGCCTCCAGGTCGTCCAGCAGATCCTGCTTGACCCGGGCGAGGGCGAACACGATCCCGCGGTGGGTGAGTTCGCGGCGCAGGTCGTCGACCGCGTCCAGGGCGGTGATGTCGACCTCGACGTTCGCCTCGGTGTTGAGGACGAACCAGCGGACGGGGCCGGTCTGTTGGTCGACGGCGGCCAGGGCGCGGCGGTGGAAGTCCTGTGCGTTGGCGAAGAACAGCGGTGAGTCGTAGCGGTAGACCAGCAGCCCGGGGATCGTCCGGGCCTGCGGATAGTCGTCCACGTCGTGCATGCCGGCCACCCCGGGCACCACCCCCTCCACCGCGTCGTGCGGGCGGGCGACCCGGCTGAGCAGTTCGGCGACGGACAGGCCGACGGCGACCAGCACGCCGTACAGCAGATCCAGCGCGAGCACCCCGACCAGGCAGCCGACGGACAGCAGCAGTTCGCGGCGCCGGAAGGCGGCCAGCCGGGCGAAGCCCGTCAGGTCTATCATGCGGACCGCCGCGTAGACGACGAGCGCGCCGAGCACCGCCGACGGCATGCGGGTCAGCAGCGGGCTGAGGAACAGCAGGACGGCGAGCACGGCCGCCCCCGCGATCAGTGAGTACGCCGGGCTCTTGGCGCCTGCCGAGGCGGCCAGCGCGGTACGGCTGGCGCTGCTGCTGACCGGGAAGCCCTGGAGCCAGCCGGACCCGAGGTTCACCGCGCCCAGCGCCAGGAACTCCTGGTCGGCGTCGAGCGGACGGCTCCGCTCGTCCTGGCCGGCGAAGGCGCGTGCGGTGAGGATGACGTCCGTGTAGGCGACGAGGAGGACGCCCAGGGCGGGCAGCACCAGGGGCGGCAGTTCGGTGAGGTCCGGTGCCGCGACCGCGGGCAGACCGGAGGGGACCTCGCCGATGACCTTGATGCCGTATCGGTCGTCGAGGTCCAGGGCGGCCACGGCCGCGGTGCCGAGCACCACCAGCAGCATCGGGCCCGGCACTGTGCGGAACAGGCGCGCCACCGTGAACAGGAACGCCACCGCGATCGCGGAGAAGACCGTGGTGGCCGGGTGCGCCGACGGCAAGTCGGTGACGAACGACCACAGTTGAGGGAAGAAGCGCGAGCCCTCCGTGTCCACGCCCGTCAGTTTCGGTAGCTGGTCCACGATCATGATCAGGGCCACGCCCGCCAGATAACCGATCAGGACCGGCCGGGACAACAGATCGGCGACGAACCCGAGCCGCAGCAGCCGGGCCGCCAGACACAGCAGCCCCACGGTGACCGCGAGCGTGGCGGCCAGCGTGGCGTAACGGTCGGGATCGGCGCCGGCCAGGGGAGCCACCACGGCCGCCGTCATCAGCGCGGTCGTCGACTCGGGGCCGACCGACAGCAGCCGGGACGAGCCCAGCACGGCGTACAGGCCGAGCGCCGGCAGGATCGCCCACAGCCCGGCGACCGGCGGCAGCCCCGCCACGCCCGCGTACGCCATCACCTGCGGCACGAGATACGCGGCCACGGTCACCCCGGCCAGCAGATCGCCGCGCAGCCAGGAGCGGCGGTAGCCGATCAGCGCGGCGAGACCGGGTGCGTGGCGGCGCCACGCCGACCGGATGTCGCCCGAGCCGTGGGTCATGGGGCTCCTTTCCCTGCTGTCCTCAGCGTTTCCCGAGACGGCCGTGATCGCTTGGCCGAGGAGTACAGATTGGGCCGCGCGGGCCCGCGCGGGAAGAGGCCGACCAGCCCCGGGGGAACCGACGGGCACCACGGATTTTGGGCCGGTCGGCCCCGGTCGGGGACCTGCGGCCCCTGCACCTCGCGTGCCTGGCGGGACGAGGCTGAAGCCACACACCGATCAGGAGGCAGAACCATGGTGCGCACCGTTGTCGCAGGTCTCGACGGCTCCGCAGAGAGCCGGGCCGCCGCCGAATGGGCGGCCCGCGAGGCGAAGCTGCGCGGCCTGCCGTTGAAGATCGTCCAGGTCTGGGAGCCCGTGCCGGACCCCATCGCCCAGGCGCCCCTGCTCGGTGCCGAGACCCAGCAGCACTGGACCGAGCGCATCCCGCGCGAGGCCGCCCAGGGCATCCGGGCCCGGCACCCCGGCCTCGAGGTGACCATGGAGCAACTGACCGGCGGGCCCGCAGAGGTCCTCACCAAGGTGGCCGAGGACGCCGAACTCCTGGTGCTCGGCTCCCGCGGTCTGAGCGGCATCGGCGGGTTCATGATCGGCTCCGTCGGCCTGTCCGTCGTCGCGCACGCCGAACGGCCCGTTGTCCTGGTCCGCGCCGGGGAACAGGCCGCCGACGAGCACGAGAACGACCCGGCCGGCATCCCGTCGGCCGCCACGCCGTTCCGGCCTGTCGTCCTCGGCCTCGACGCGCACAAGCCCGACGAGACGGTGATCGGGTTCGCCTTCGAGGAGGCCGCCCGGCGCTCGACCGGACTGCGGGCCCTGTACGGGTGGAATCTGCCGCCGTACTACGTCTACGGACTCTCCGTCGACCTCGACCTGCACGCCGAGATCTCCCGGCAGCAGGCCGCGACGCTGACCGAGGCGCTGCGGCCCTGGCGGCAGAAGTACCCGGACGTCGAGGTCACAGAGGAGTCCCGGTCCGGCAGCCCCGGCAACCAGCTGGTGGACGCCGCCCGTGAGGCCTCCCTGGTCGTCGTCGGCCGCCGCGTCCGGCGCAGCCCGCTCGGCGCCCACATCGGCCCCGTCGCCCACGCCGTCCTGCACCACGCCGCGGCGCCGGTCGCGGTCGTCGCCCACAACTGACGTCAGTCACCGAGGAGTTGACCCCATGAAGGCAGCCGTCGTACGAGCATTCGGCAAGCCGCTCGTCATCGAGGAGCGCCCCGACCCCGAGCCCGGGCCCGGCCAGGTCCGTATCCGGGTCGAGGCCTCCGGGCTGTGCCACACCGACATCCACGCCGCCCACGGCGACTGGCCCGTCAAGCCGAATCCGCCGTTCGTACCGGGCCACGAGGGCGTCGGCCTCGTCGAGAAGCTCGGTGACGGCGTCACCCACCTCAGCCTCGGTCAGCGCGTCGCGGTGCCCTGGCTGGGCAAGGCCTGCGGGCGGTGCGAGCACTGCCTGTCCGGCTGGGAGACCCTGTGCGAGCAGCAGATCAACACCGGGTACGGCTGCGACGGCGGTTACGCCGAGAAGATGCTGGCCTGGGCCGACTTCGCGCAGCCGGTGCCCGAGGGCGTCAGCGCCGTCGACGCCGCCCCGCTCACCTGCGCCGGTGTCACCACGTACAAGGCACTGAAGGTCGCCGGAGTCCGGCCCGCACAGCTCGTCGCTGTCTCCGGTGTCGGCGGACTCGGTCACCTCGCCGTGCAGTACGCGAAGATCGCCGGTGCCACCGTCGCCGCGATCGACGTCACCGACGACAAGCTCGAACTCGCCGCCGAGCTCGGCGCCGACATCGTCATCGACGCCCGCAAGGAGGACGTGGGCGCGGTGCTCAAGAGCCACGGCGGCGCCCACGCGGCGATCGCCCTTGCCGTCAACGAGGACGCCTTCGCCGCCGTCAACTCCGGGCTGCGGCGCGGCGGGAAGCTCGTCATGGTCGCGCTTCCCGCGCACGGCACGATCCAGGTACCGATCTTCGACACCGTCCTGAACGGCACGAGCGTGATCGGTTCGATCGTCGGGACCCGGCAGGACCTCACCGAGGTCTTCGAACTCCACGCGGCCGGCCGGACCCGGGTCATCAGTGAGACCCGGCCGCTGGAATCCGTCAACCAGTCCATCGAGGACGTCCTGCGCGGCCAGGTCACGGCACGCGTCGTCTTCGACCTCGGAACAGGGAGGTGAGCACGGTGGAACTGCCCGTCGTCGTCGGTGTCGACGGCTCCGAACCGAGCCTGCGCGCCGCGGACTTCGCGGCCGACGAGGCCGCACTGCGCGGGGTGCCGCTGCGGGTGGTGTACGCCTGCCGGTGGGACCGCTACGAAGGCGCCGCCCTCGCCCACGAACTCGGCAAGCCGTCCGAGGAAGTGCTGCCCCAGGACGTGGTCGCCGGCGCCACCCGCCGCGTCCACGCCCGGCATCCCGATCTGAAGGTCAGCACCGACGTGGTGTTCGAGGAGCCCGAGTACGTCCTGGTCCACGAGGGTCGCAACGCGTCCGTCCTGGTGGTGGGCAGCCGCGGCCGGAGCGGCATGGCGGAACTCCTCCTGGGCTCGGTCAGCCTGACGGCCGCCGCCCACGCCGACTGCCCGGTGATCGTCTTGCGCGGCAACCACGACAACCGGGCCTCCCGAGGCCGCGAGGGACGCGTGGTCGTGGGGGTCGGCGAACACCCGCAGGAGCGGGTGGCGCTGCGCTTCGCCTACGAGGAGGCCCGGCGCCGCGGTGTCCCCGTGGAGGCCGTACGGGCCTGGCGGTGCCCCGCGCACGAGAGCACCGACCACCCGCTGCTGTCCGACGCCCCGGCCCGGCTCCACGAGGAGCAGGCCGAGAAGGTCCTCGCCGAGGCCCTGCGGGACGCCCCGCCGGACGTCGAGGTGCGCCGCCGTACCGTCGAGGGACCCGCCCGCCGGGTGCTGATGGACGCCGCGCACGGCGCCGACCTGCTGGTCGTCGGGGCCGAGCGGCGCAGCGGGCTCATCGGGCTGCAGCTGGGCCGCGTCACCCACACGGCACTGCACCACTCGCCCTGCGCGGTGGCCGTCGTACCGCACCGGGCGTGAGTCACAGGCCCGCCGCGTGATCCGGGACGTGCTTCTGGAGATCACGCGGCGGGCGCCCGTACCCGGTCGGCGGCGGCCGCTTCGGCAGTTCCGGGACCGGCGGCGGTACCTCGTGGTAGGGCACCGAGTCCAGCAGATGGGCGATCGTGTTCAGCCGGGCGCGCTTCTTGTCGTCGCTCTCCACGACGTACCAGGGCGCCTCGACGACGTCGGTGTGGACCAGCATCTCGTCCTTGGCGCGCGAGTACGCCTCCCAGCGGCTGATGGACTCCAGGTCCATCGGGGACAGCTTCCAGCGCCGCAGCGGATCCTCCAGGCGGCGCCGGAACCGCTCCTGCTGCTCGGTGTCGCTCACCGAGAACCAGTACTTGCGCAACAGGATCCCGTCCTCGACCAGCATCCGCTCGAAGACCGGGCACTGGCGCAGGAACAGCTGGTACTCCTCCTTGGTGCAGAAGCCCATCACGTGCTCGACGCCGGCCCGGTTGTACCAGGAGCGGTCGAACAGCACGATCTCCCCGGCGGCCGGCAGATGCTCGACGTAGCGCTGGAAGTACCACTGGGTGCGCTCGCGTTCGGTCGGCTCGGGCAGCGCGGCGATCCGGGCGACGCGCGGGTTGAGATGCTCGGCGACCCGCTTGATGGTGCCGCCCTTACCGCGCAGCAGCCGTCCGACCACGTTTCGGGCCCCGCGCGCCGGGGACCAACGGCTCTGTCGGTTCGGGCTGGTCGCCCCCGCGGGCGCCGTACGGAACGTGGCCGGACAGCACGGGGCGGGTCGCATGACGGCCGCTGTCCGGTGGGGTGGTTCTGGACGGGTGCCCAGCGGGAGGCGGCGGAGAAGGGTACGGCGGTCCGGGGCGGAAGCCCTGTTCGGCGGAAGGCACCCGCAGGTGGGGTCCGTCGGTCAGGGCACGCTCACGGGCGGGCACCCTATCGGCGGCGGCGTGCTCCCAGGGGCCGATTCACCGGTCAGGTGATCGTGGGCGAGGTGGGCGCCGTCTCGGGTGCGGGTCGGTCAGCCCGTCTTGTGGCCCCAGTTCGGGCCGACCAGGTCCCACTCCCTGCCCCACTGGTCGATGCGGCGCCGCTCCAGCCGCCAGCGGGCGAGGCCGCCGGCGCCGAACGCGAGGCCCGCCGTGGCGAGGGCCGCCAGGGCTCCCAGGAGGGCGGCCTCGATCGCCGCCTCCGTCGGGTCGGGTGGAGTGGTGGTCGGCTCGCCCTGTGCGTTCGTCCAGAGGGTGAGGCCGGCTCCGGCCTTCTTGCCGGGGGCCACCAGCGTCTTGTCCGTGTGGTCGGTGCCGCTCTGGTCGGTCCAGCGGACCTTCGCCAGGACTCGGTAGCTGTTCGCGGCGGCCTGCGGGGTGTCCGTGACGAGCACGGCGTGCACGGGTGTGCGCTCGGCGCGATGCTGGGCGAAGGACTTCTCCGCCGCGTGCGCCGTCACGGTCCCGGCGAGGGTGCCGCCCAGGACCACGAGCGCCCAGACGGCCAGGACGACCCAGGCCTCCAGCACGTCGTCGCGTCGGCGCAGAGGGTTGCTCCGCCACCGCCACAGTGTCTTCTTCGTATGCCTGCTGCCACGCATCGTCCTGCACCTCCTCGAAGTGGTCACCCTCAGGACGGTGA
The DNA here is from genome assembly GCF_040446465.1 of Streptomyces sp. RG80. NCBI lineage: Bacteria > Bacillati > Actinomycetota > Actinomycetes > Kitasatosporales > Streptomycetaceae > Streptomyces > Streptomyces sp. RG80. The sequence continues at coordinate 182,659 of NZ_JBEAAJ010000017.1, forward strand.
CAGCCGGGAGCACGCGGTGACAGGGGCCGAACAGACGGCGCCGCGGGGCCGACCGGGACCAAGTCCGAGGCGGAGATGGGCCTTTCAGCCCTGGAGGGTGCGCCTGCCGGACGAGAGCCACGGCACGGGGCAGCCGTGCCCTGATCGGCCTCCCACGCGGGACCAACGGCCCCTCACCACGCCCGCGCCACGCTCCCATCCTCGAAGGACACCGGTATCCGTCCGACGCCCGCACGGAAGGAGGACACCATGCGAACGGCACCTCTCGACGCCTCCACCCTGGAGTCCTGCATGTCGGCCGCCGTGGCCGCTCCGTCGTTCTTCAACACCCAGCCGTGGCGCTTCCGGCTGGACCCGGAGACGAGCGCCTTCGAGGTGCGCGCCGCTACCGAACGGAGCCTGCGCCACGCCGACCCCGTCGCCCGCGCCCTGCATCTGTCGGTGGGCGCCTCCGTGTTCAACCTGCGCGTCGCCGTGGCCCACTTCGGCTGGTCACCCGTCGTACGGCTGCTGCCGCGGCCCGAGGACGCCGGCCTGCTCGCCACCGTGCGGCTGACGGGATCCCACAACCGGCACAGCGCGGAGTACCGCACCGACCTCTACCCCGCCATCTGGCGCCGGCACAGCAGCCGCTTCCCCTTCGCCGCGCGGCCCGTCCCGCAGAACGCGCGCGCCGAACTGACCGAGGCGGCGCACACGGAAGGCGCCGCGCTCATCTTCCCCGAGGCGGAGGAGACCGGGCGATTGCTGCGTGTGACCGCGGAGGCCGAGCGGCGCAACCGGGCCGACCCCGACCGCGGTGCGGAAAGCCGCCGCTGGGTGCACGTCGACCCCCACGACCCCTCCGACGTCGGTCTGCCGCAGACGGCGCTCGGTCCGCAGGACGCGCGAGAACGCATCCCCATGCGGGACTTCACCGCGCAACGACACCCCGAACGGTTGCCCGCCCAGGACTTCGAGACCGGCCCGGCCATCGCCCTGCTGACGACCGGCCACGACCGCCGCGCCGACTGGCTGCGCGCCGGACAGGCACTCGAACACGTCCTACTGGTGGCCACCGTGCACGGGCTGCGCGCCTCCCTGATGCACCAGCCGCTGGAGTGGCCCGACCTGCGCCGGGAACTGAGCCCCGACCCCGACCACACCGGCCACGCCCAGCTCCTGATCCGCCTCGGGTACGGCCCCGAGGGCCCCGCCACGCCACGGCGCGCCCCGGACGAGGTCCTCGACAGGGAGCCGCCGGCCCCGTGACAAGGCTTCCGGCCGCGATGCCCTCCAGGCCGAGCCGTACGACCGTGTGGGCCGGGTCGGCGGGGCCGGACGACCCGTTCTCCGCGCCTTCCGGGCCGACCGGCCCAAGCGGACGTGCGTGATCGGGGGAGAGGCTGGAGCTGCGAGGCAGGAGCGACAGCGCGCCCGCCGCCCGGCCGCGACGGTGCGGCGAAGGCCCACCGGCGGCCGGAGACCCGAGGGAGGTCGGTCATGAAGGGCTTCGTCTTCCACAGCCCCGGAAACTCCGCCTGGGAGGAGGTCCCGGACCCGGCTATCAAGGACCCCACCGACGCCATCGTGCGCGTCGACCAGGTCACCATCTGCGGCACGGACCTGCACATCCTCAAGGGCGACGTGCCCGAGGTACGGCCCGGCACGGTGCTCGGACACGAGGCGGTCGGCGAGATCGTCGAGGTCGGCTCCGACGTGCGCACTGTACGGCCCGGCGACCGGGTCCTGGTCTCCTGCATCACCGCCTGCGGCCGCTGCCGCTCCTGCCGGGAGGCCGCCTACGGCCAGTGCCAGGGAGGCGGCGGCTGGATCCTCGGCCACCTCGTCGACGGCACCCAGGCCGAGTACGTCCGCGTGCCCTACGCCGACCTGTCCGTGCACGCGCTGCCCAGCACCGTCCGCGGCCAGGACGCGGTCCTGCTCGCCGACATCTTCCCCACCGCCTACGAGGTGGGCGTCCTCAACGGCCGGGTACGCCCCGGGGACACGGTCGTGGTCGTCGGCGCCGGCCCCGTCGGACTCGCCGCGATCGCCACCGCCCGCCTCTACTCGCCCGAGCGGATCATCGCCGTCGACCTCGCCGCGTCCCGGCTGGAGGCCGCCCGGCGGATGGGCGCGGACGCCGTCGCGAGCGCCACGGAGGCGCCCGAGCAGCTGATCGCCGACCTCACGGACGGACACGGCGCCGACGTCGTCATCGAGGCCGTCGGGGTCCCCGAGAGCTTCGAGATGTGCACCCGCATGGTGCGCCCGGGCGGGCACGTCGCCAACGTCGGCGTGCACGGCAGGCCTGCCACCCTGCACCTGGAGGACCTGTGGATCAGGAACGTGACGATCACCACCGGGCTGGTCGACACCTCCTCCACACCGATGCTGCTGCGCATGGCGGCCGCCGACCGGCTGCCCACCGCGTCCCTGGTCACCCACACGTTCCCGCTGGAGCAGATGGAGGAGGCCTACGACGTCTTCGCCCGGGCCGCCGACACCGGCGCGCTCAAGGTGGTGCTCGGCGGACAGCGGCACGACACGCTGGCCGTTCCGACGGCCTGAGAGCGGGAGGAGGCGAGCGGCGATGAGTGAGCACACGGCATCCGGCACGGCGCACGCGCCGACAGCGGAGGGACGAGGCGACCTGGGACACCGGATCGTCCGGCGTCGCACCGAGCTCGGCCTGGCACGGCCGGAGACGGCCCGGCGGGCGGGGATGGCCGTCAGCTACCTCAGGTATCTGGAGGAGACCCCCGCCGCCACTCCCGGACGCAGCGTCCTGCTCCGGCTCGCGGGCGCTCTGGAGACCAGCGTGACCGCCCTCACCGGCGGCGACACGGACCGGCCGGCCGGCCTCGGACAGGCGGGCCGGCACCCCGAGTCGACGCCGCTCGGCCCCGAGGAGTGCCGGCACCGGCTGCACACCCACGGTGTGGGCCGACTGGCGGTGACCACCGACGAAGGGCCGACGGTCCTGCCCGTCAACTACAGCGTGATCGACGGCTCGATCGTGTTCCGGACCGCGGCGGGCTCCACCGCCGAGGCGGCGATCGGCAAGCAGGTCGCCTTCGAGGTCGACCACATCGACGAGGCACTCGGCCGGGGCTGGAGCGTGCTGGTGCGCGGCCGGGCCCGGGGCGTGACGGACCCACAGGCCGTACGCCGGCTTGCCGAGGGTGCGTACAGCGAACCCTGGGCGGGCGGGCAGCGTGAGGTGTGGGTGCGCATCGACCCCGACACCGTCTCCGGTCGCGCGATCGGCTGAGCGCTGAGGGCGTGCCCAACCGCCGTGGACGTCACGAGGTCCGCTCGGCGCGCCCCTGACGGTCCCGCCCGGCAGGGCCGCTCTCCGCACAGGGCGGGACCGATGGCCCCTCTCGCCGGACCGTCGCCCGGCCGACGATGGACCGCATACCGCTGCACCGGGTGAAAGGCGGTGGGGCATGTACCCCAACGACGGTTTCCGCGAACTGGGCCGACCGGAGTGTCTGCGTCGGCTGGCCCGGGTGTCGCTCGGCCGCATCGTCCACACGCACAAAGCCCTGCCCGCCGTCCTGCCGGTCAACTTCGCCCTGGACGGCGAGGCCGTGGTGGTGCGGACGTCGGCGGCCTCGGAGCTGGCCCGCGCCATCGAGGGCGCCGTCGTCGCCTTCGAGGCCGACGAGGTCGACCCCGTCGCGCACTCCGGCTGGAGCGTGGTCGTCACCGGCCGGGCCGCCGTCGTGACCGACCCCGCCGAGCACGAGCGGCTGCGCCGGGAGGGGCCGCGGTCCTGGGCGCCCTCGCCGGTGGAGGTCTTCGTACGCGTCGAGCCCGAACTGGTCACCGGACGTGAACTGGTCGGCGGCCGCACCATGTACGGCCTCGACCTCCCGGCTTGAAGGAAGAGAAGGGAACAGTGACATGACTGCCCAGCACGTGGTCGTCGGAGTCGACGGCTCACTGATCGCCGTACGCGCGCTGGACCGGGCCGCGGACGAAGCCGTGCGGCGCGGTGCCGCCCTGCGCGTCGTCTGCGCCGTGCCCGACAAGGACGAGGCCGGTCCGATCCTGGCCGCGGCCGTCTCTCGTACCAGCGCCCGCCATCCCGACCTGCCGGTCGAGACCCTGGCCCGTGAGGGCGGCGCGACAAAGGCGCTGCTGCGCGAGAGCGAGGGCGCGCTCCTCACCGTCGTCGGCAGCCGCGGCCTCGGCGGGGTCACCGGCCTGCTCCTGGGCTCGGTGAGCCTGCATGTCGCGGCCCACACCCGCACCCCGCTGCTGGTCGTCCGCGGCGACCACCGCTGCGACGACGGCCGCGAGGTCCTGCTGGGCCTGGCGGGCGACTCCGACGCGGACACCGCCGCCCACGCCTTCCAGGAGGCCGAGCGGCTCGGCGCCCCGCTGCGGGTCCTGCACTCCTGGGCCCACCGGCACGCCTCGCCCGAACTGCCCTCGCTGCTGCCCGCCACGAGCCCGGGCCAACGCGAGGAGGCCCGCGTGGACGCGGCCGAGGAGGCCGTGCCGCGCTTCAGCACGGCCGAGTTGGAGGAGCGGTACCCGGCGGTCGCGGTCGAGGCCCGCACGGTCCGTACCAGCCCCGCCCACGCCCTGGTCGAGGCCACCCGGCAGGCCGGTCTCGTGGTCATCGGCGTCCACCACCACGGCGGTCGGCTGCACCCGCGACTCGGCCCGGTGGCCCACACGCTGCTGCACCGCTCGCACTGCCCCGTGCTGCTCGTGCCGACCGGCTGACGGCCGACCGGGTGGATACCGACAGGGCGGAGGCCGGCGAGTCGGAAGGCTGATGGGTCGGCGGACTGATGGCCCAAGGGGCTGACCGGTCGGAGGCCGGCTCGGCGGCCCAGCACCTCGCCGATGGGTGCCTGGGCCGACCGGGCTGTCCGCCGACCGGCCGATGGCCTTCCCTCGGTCGACCGGCCAACGGCCCCCAGGGGATGGCCCGGTCGGCCCTGTCGGGTACTCGGTGGGCGGGCGCAGTGTGGAAAGGCGCACAACGCACCACGCCAAGCGTCTTCGACCCCCGACTCCCGCCCTGGAAGGGAATGGGCATGTCCGTCGATACACCGCAGGCGTCCACCGCCGATCTCACGGACGAGGAACTGAAGGCCCTCGACGCCCACTGGCGTGCCGCGAACTATCTGGCGGTCGGCCAGATCTACCTGATGGCCAACCCCTTGCTGGCCGAGCCGCTGCGCCCGGAGCACATCAAGCCGCGGCTGCTCGGCCACTGGGGCACCTCACCCGGCCTCAACCTGGTCCACACCCACCTCAATCGAGTCGTCAAGGCCCGTGACCTGGACGCCCTGTGCATCTGGGGCCCCGGTCACGGCGGGCCGGCCGTTCTTGCCAACTCCTGGCTGGAGGGCTCCTACAGCGAGACCTACCCGGACGTCACCCGGGACGCGGAGGGCATGGGCCGGCTGTTCAGGCAGTTCTCGTTCCCCGGTGGCGTGCCGAGCCATGTGGCTCCCGAGACGCCGGGTTCGATCCACGAGGGCGGCGAACTCGGCTACTCCCTCTCGCACGCCTACGGCGCAGCCCTGGACAACCCCGACCTGCTGGTCACCTGCGTCATCGGCGACGGCGAAGCCGAAACCGGCCCGCTGGCCGCGTCCTGGCATTCCAACAAGTTCCTCGACCCCGTCCACGACGGCGCGGTCCTGCCGATCCTGCACCTCAACGGCTACAAGATCGCCAACCCGACGGTGCTGGCCCGGCTGCCCGAGCCCGAACTCGACGCCCTGCTGCGGGGATACGGGCACAGCCCGATCCACGTCACCGGCGACGCCCCGATGACCGTCCACCGCGCCATGGCCGCCGCGATGGACGACGCCCTGGACCGCATCGCGTTCATCCAGCGCAGCGCGCGCGAGGACGGCGTCGCCGAACGCCCCCACTGGCCGGTGATCGTGCTGCGCACCCCCAAGGGCTGGACCGGCCCCGCCGAGGTCGACGGCCTCCCGGTGGAGGGCACCTGGCGCGCCCACCAGGTTCCGCTGGCCGCCGTACGCGACAACCCTGAGCATCTGCGGCAGCTGGAGCAGTGGCTGCGCTCGTACAAGCCGGAGGAGCTCTTCGACGAGCACGGGCGACCCCGCGCACACGTGCTGGGCTGTGTCCCCGAAGGAACCCGGCGGCTGGGCGCCACCCCGCACGCCAACGGCGGGCTGCTGCTGCGCGAACTGCCCCTGCCCGAACTGGAGCGCTACGCCGTCCCCGTGGACAAGCCCGGCACCTCGCTGCACGAACCCACCCGCGTCCTCGGGGACCTGCTGGAGCACGTCATGCGGGAGACCCGCACGCGCCGTGACTTCCGCCTGGTGGGTCCGGACGAGACCGCCTCGAACCGGCTGCAGGCCGTCTTCGACGCCAGCGGCAAGGCCTGGCAGGCCCAGACCCTGCCGGTGGACGAACACCTGGAACGGCACGGCAGGGTGATGGAGATCCTGTCCGAACACACCTGCCAGGGCTGGCTGGAGGGCTATCTGCTGACCGGCCGGCACGGACTGTTCTCCTGCTACGAGGCCTTCGTCCACATCGTCGACTCCATGGTCAACCAGCACATCAAGTGGCTGCGCGTGACCCGCGGGCTGCCCTGGCGAGCCCCCATCGCCTCCCTCAACTACCTGCTCACCTCGCACGTTTGGCGCCAGGACCACAACGGCTTCTCCCACCAGGACCCCGGCTTCGTCGACCACATCCTCAACAAGAGCCCCGAGGCGGTACGGGTCTACTTCCCGCCGGACGCCAACACCCTGCTGTCGGTGGCCGACCACGCGCTGCGCAGCCGCGACTACGTCAACGTGATCGTCGCCGGCAAGCAGCCCTGCTTCGACTGGCTGTCCATGGAACAGGCCAAGACCCACTGCGCCCGCGGCGCCGGGATCTGGGACTGGGCGGGCACCGAGGACGGCACCCGCGAACCCGACGTGGTGCTGGCCTGTGCCGGTGACGTCCCCACCCAGGAGGTGCTGGCCGCCGCCGGGTTGCTGCGCAGGCATCTGCCGGATCTCGCCGTGCGGGTGGTCAACGTCGTCGACATCGCCCGACTGCTGCCCGCCGAGGAACACCCGCACGGGATGAGCGACTTCGAGTACGACGGCCTGTTCACGACCGACCGGCCGGTGATCTTCGCCTACCACGGCTACCCCTGGCTGATCCACCGCCTGGCCTACCGCCGTGCCGGGCACCAGCACCTGCACGTACGCGGCTACAAGGAGTTCGGCACCACGACCACGCCGTTCGACATGGTCGTCCGCAACGACCTCGACCGCTACCGCCTCGTCATGGACGTCATCGACCGCGTCCCCGGCCTCGCGGTGCACGCG
>NZ_JBEAAJ010000018.1:0-161781 GCF_040446465.1 Streptomyces sp. RG80
TGACAGCAACCGAGCCACATCATGAGTCAGCCACAAGAACCCGCCCTGGCCTGCCTAAAAACCATCCCAAGCACTGACAACTCAATGACGAGACCCCACCGACACAACAACACACAACATCAGCCGCCGCTACGCGGCGGTTTCCGGGCTTCGCCCGGAAGAGCCGGAACTCCGTTCCGGCCTGCCGGTCCACTCCGTGGCCCGGCAGGGAATCCGACTCCGTCGGATTCCGGCAGGACTGGTGCGCTCCGCGCCCCACTCCTGCAAGTGCGGCAGCTACAGGGAGGGGTGACGGGATGTGAGGGGGCTCGCCCTGTCCTCGCGCGACTGAGCCGGGAAGGGCCCGTGGCGAAGCGGAGGCGCCTTCCAAGACTGACGGAATGTCACGAGCCTCGATGTGCGTCAAAGTCGAGACACGGATGAGTTCTGGTCTCAACACCCATCCCCTATCTGTCCCATAAGCTGCGTCAAAATCTCAACTTCTACCTCCACCCCTACTTTTCCCTCCCTTAGAACGGCGGATCTTGCCCATTTCCCCATCCTCCATTGCCTACGGAAGGAGAAGGTTCACTATGCTTCTTTCTAGGAGCTGGAAGCGAACCCCGAATTTCTACCTCATCCATCGCATTACTCCATAGCTCGCGGATCCAATCTCGTAGAGATTGGACCTCGTCGATTGAATATTCTTCGGCCCACCGGTCTGCTTCTGGATCGCGATTGGAGATGGCACAAAAGGCCTCAAAGAGCAATTCGACCTTTGTCCAGTCACTGCGACTTTTTCCTTTCAGAATTCTCCGAATAGTCTCTCGGCTGATCTGTGGCGGCATATCAGGAGCATCGCCTGGTGGCGCATCCACACTGGCGTGGATGACTTGGAGAATGCGGGCCAGCTTAGGCCGGCCCGCCGCACGGTAGTAGAGGTGTAGCTCTTCCAGGAACTTTCGATGAGGTCCCGCAGGCAGTTCCTCTTCAGACGGCATGACCAGCGCACGGGGCACGTTCCAGCTCCTCAAACAGAGGCTCGTTTGGACCCGCTTAGTCTATTTGTAACGCTCATTGCTGTCAGGTAAACGCGGAAAGGCGCACTTAGAATCCAGCTTAGACACACTTAGACACGCGAAAACTTTCTTTTACAGAGTGTCATTTTCGCTGGTCAACACGGGTTTCTAGATGCTTTCGTTGTGTCTCGGCACCAACGAGGCGGGCTTTTGTCTCGGATGGTGGACACGGCGTAGCCGTCGCCGGAAACGGCGACGGCTCCCTCGGCAAAGGGAGCCGTCTGCGGATGACAGAACCACTCACGAAGGAGCAGTTGGTGTCTGACTTTGAGCGTAAGGGGGCAAGGCCCCCTGCGGAAGGCTCTGAGGGCAAGTGGCTTCGGAGGCTGAGGCGCGTTCGCAACGAAGCGGGGCTCTACCTTGTGCGCGGTGCCGCTACGACAGCGGGAGGCGTCATCGTCTCCTGTGGATTCTGGTGGGCGCAGACACGTTTTTGATGGAGCGTCAGTCATTCCTTAGCAAGGTGCAAGGTTTGCTTCGAGCATCTGCTGACTGCGGCATAGAAGGCTTCAGGAAGGCCTCCGAGAGGACGGAGGCCTTCCTCGTGCAATCGGGTTTCTGACATGTCTTGTGAGGCTCTACTGGCTTAAGTTGGGCAGCCCCAATTGTCTTCTGTTCTGGGCTGTGCGCTGGCAACTTCAGAAACGCATACGCGGTCGGTGGGCAGCATCCCAATACGGCCGTCCGGGGGCTTGTGCTGGAAATGCCTCGTGAGGGTGGAAGTCGTTGAACATGTCTGCGTCTTCGTCTACCTGGGCGCTGCCCGATCCGATGCGCGCTGTACCGGTCAACAACCCAGCACTGCCTGCAGGGTGGGCGGCACAGCCCAAGTGGGACGGCTACCGTGCACTGGCCGGCCGGTGGGCAGACGGCCGCGTCGCCGTCCGCAGCCGTAACGGCAGCGATCTGGCCCGGGCGTTCCCGGAGATCGAGGAGGCGGTCCGGCGGCTGCCGGACGATACGGCCATCGACTGCGAGCTCATCGTGTGGGAGGCGGGCCGGCTCGCGTTCGAGCGTCTCCAACAACGCATACACCGCCGCGGCGCGGTCGCGGCCCGCGCGGCCGTGGAGTTCCCGGCGCACCTGGTCGCGTTCGACCTGCTGCGCCTGAACGGATCGGATCTGACCGGGCGCGCTTTCGCCGAACGGTACGGCGCGCTGGAGGCGTTGTTCCTCGAGGAGGGCCTGGTGGCGCCGTGGTCGCTGTGCCCGACCACCACCGACCCCAAGCAGGCGGCCGGATGGCTGGCCGACTACACGGCCGTCGGGATCGAGGGTCTGGTGTTCCGGCCTCTGGCGGGCAGGTATGTGCCGGGCGGGCGAGGGTGGACCAAGTACAAGGCGCGGCACACCACGGAGGCCATCGTCGGCGCGGTCACCGGCAGCCTGCGAGCGCCCACCACGGCACTGTTGGGCCGCTACGACGACAGGGGGCGCATGCGGTACACCGGCCGCACCACGACGTTGGGCGCAGCCGTCCGGCACGCCCTCGCTGACCAGCTGCACGCCGGGGAGGCCGGCCATCCTTGGACGGGGCGCACGTTCAGTGTGGGGTGGGGTTCGCGGGAGCAGCTGTCGGTGCACCTGGTCGTGCCCGAAGCCGTCGCCGAAGTCGCCGTGGACGTCGCCAGAGACCAGGCAGGGCGGTGGCGACACCCAGTACGGCTGACCCGTATCCGAATCGACAGGACATCGGACGACGTGCCGCTGTTCGGGACGGCTCCCTAGTCAGCTGGCGGGTGGCATGGCGTGGCGCCCCGGGGGGTGAAGACATCCGCAGCCGCCGGGGCTCTCCGTAGTGGAACCGTGGTCACAGTGCGATCGGTAGCCGGAATTGATTCGACGATGCCCTACACACAGAAGGCCGGGCTCTCGTATCGAGAGCCCGGGAATCTGGCCGCGCCCGTCCGACTAGCGCAGCGAGGGGCAGTAGAAGTTCTGGCTTGTGGCCACCACCCAGGTCGTCCCTTCGACGCCCCATCCGGCGTTCACCAAGGCCTCGACCACCGGCCGCAGCCCGTACGTCTTAAGGATCTGGCAGACCCCGTGGCCCCCCTGGGCGATTTGGTTGTTGTCCAGCGTCGTGTCGGGGAAGCGAGCCCGGAACTTGTTGATGAAATCCTGGTTGTAGTAGTAGTCGCCATCGATCTGAGTCATCTGGCTTTCGCATCGAAAGATGCCCGGCAGCGCCCCAGGCGGGCCGCATACGTCCGGCACGGGTGTGGTGCTGTGGCTTGTGGTCGGCTGGGCGAGTGCACTCGTGGAGGAAAGCGCCAGCATGCCGAGCAGCATGCCGACAGTGATGACGATTCGTCGGGACCGGGTCTGGGACATGGCGATGCACCCTCATATACGGGAAGCCGGCGTTCGAGCCGGTGGCGCTGGATGAGACGGCAGCCATGAATGGCCATGGTCAGCCCGTCGCGACCTTCGGCGATGGCGGCTGATCAGGCAGCCACTCGGGAATTGCATCCCCGGCCTGGTCGACCAGCATAGCGTCGCAATTGACCCATTTCCTCACCTTATATGTGTGTATCAGATAACACTTCACATCATGCTGCGCTGCCAGAAGGTCGAGGTCACGCACCCTGGACTACAGCCTGCTGCCGCCCCGGCAGCACATCCACTGGGTGTCCGCGCACCCCTGCGCACTCGGGGCTGAGTCTCTCCGCTCAGCCCCGCCGAGACTCAGCCGTCTGCGACAGATCGGGAAGCAGGCGGCCCGCCAGGACATCCTCGCTGCGTCCGTATGCGGCCTGGACGGCCGCGATCGCCTGCTCGTAGGTGTCGGCGCGCGTGTCGATCGTCAGCTGCACGCCCTCCCCTCCCCCGGTTTTTGGCCCCGCCCCGGTCGCTGCGTCCTGGTGCCCGAGCGGGGTGAGTCCGAGGACCAGGCGGCGGAAGTCACGGCCGGCGGCGCGTACGTCGTCAGCTCCGTCCCACTCCGTGCGGTACTCCACATCGGGAAGCTGGCGAAAGCACACCAGGTGCTCAGCGACCTCAGCAATGTCTTCCGGTCTGGGGAACACGGTGCGGAAGGGGGCGACGGTGTAGTGGAGGACGTCCTGGGAGTTGATGCCGGTCAGGGCGTAGAACCAGCCCAGGCGTTCCTTCCAGTGCAGGCGGATCCCGCGCTGGCCTCGGGTGCGGCTCGTGTCCCAGGTGAGCCACATGTAGGTGGTGAAGCCGCGCTCCCGGGTGGTGGCGTCGGCCCGCACCGAACCCGGCGGGATACCGCGTGCGGTCAGAGCATCATCGACGGCCCGCACATAGGGCCAGTGCGGCAGACCCTGGGGGCTGCCCTCCCATCCGGGCGGCTCAAGCAGCACGGACCTCACCTCCATCAGCGTCGGGAGCGGTTGGGGTCATGAGGCGCGGCGGAAGACGGCGGCCGGGCCGATGACGCGGGGGCCGAACTTGTCCCGGATCTCATCGACGGTGGCTTCGGCCACCAGGCGGGTTTCTCGGGCGTCGTCGAGACTGATCTGCTCGGCGGCCTGGTCGGCGCCGATGAGGTCCTCGCCCTTGAGGACGAGGCCGGTCAGGCGGCCGCGCTGCAGGCCGGCCGCGTCCATCAACTGGTAGGCCAGGATGCGCAGGTCGTCGTCGTGCGCGGACGGCTCCACCAGACGCCTCGTCCTCTCCCAGCGCCCGCCCCCGGCGAAGGTGAGGGTGAGGGTGACCGCGCGGGCCACCTGGGCGCGGCCGCGCAGCAACGTACCGAGCCGGACCACCAGGTCGAGGAGGGCGGCGCGGACGGCAGCGCCGTCCAGGACGTGCCGGTCGAAAGCACAGCGGACGGTGGCAGCGGCGGGCAGGGTGCGGGGGATGACGGGGCGGGGGTCGATGCCGCGGGCCCGGTCGGCGGCGATCCGGCCGGCGCGGCCACCCAGAAGACGGTGCACCGTGGCCGGCGGGACGGCGGCGAGCAGGCCGACGCAGTGGATGCCGTAGTCGCGCAGCACGGCCGCCTGGCGGGGGCCGATACCGTGCAGGGACTCGACCGGAAGCGGTCCCAGCCAGTCCGTGATCTGCTCCGGGGCCACGGCGAGGACACCGCCCGGTGCAGGGATCTGGGCGGAGGCAGTGGCCGCGACAGTGATCGTCGGCCCTATCCCGACACGGACATCGACGCCCAGACGCGACAGGGCACGCACCCGCAGAACCTCTCCCAGGTAGCGGGCACTGGAGCCGTGGTAGCGCAGCGCCCCCTTCAGCTCCACCAGAGCCGCGGTCGGCGGCAGGGCCTGCACCACCGGCGACAGGCCCGACATGAGCTCCAGGACCTGCCGGTAGGTGGTCTCCCCCAGCCGGTCCGGGCACCGCACATGCATGATCGTCGACACCTTGTCCGGCACCGTCGCGCTCGTGGTCATCACAGCCACCTCCCACACCCCACGTTATCGAACATAAAATCGAACACGCGAGGGCGCGAACGTGGATCATGGGCCTAGAATCAGAAATGTGTTCGATGACCTCCCTTCCGACCTAGATCGTCTCGAGACTTTGCGTGTCTGGCATGCGCTTTGGATCCAGCGCATCGACCGCAAGATCGCCGCCGTCCAGCAGCGCGAGCGCGAGGCCGAACACGGGCGGCGCAACCGACCGAAGCCGCCGGAGTGGCTGGTCGAACTCGGCATCGGCGACGGCCGCCCGCCTGTCCAGGTCCACGCCGGCGACTGCCACATGACCGGCAAGCGCCACCGGCCCGTCGACCGCGACGAAGCACGCCGCCTCCTCGCCGCCGGCCTGCCCGGCTGCACGCACTGCCAGCCCGACGTCCGGCTGCACATCCTCGGCGACTTATCCGCCCGCCCGGCCTCACCCCTCACCGCGGCGCGCTGATCGAACATCTGCACCACCTGCTCGTTAAGCTGCGCTCGCGGTGATTCACCACCATCACCCGGAACAGGACCTGCCCCCATGCCCGTCACTCCCCCGCCGCCCATCTCCGAGCCGGACCCCTCCGCGCTGGTCTGCCCCGGCGACCGCGTCGGCCAGTGCGCCAGCTGTCAGCGGAAGACCCATCGTTTTGGCAGCGGTGGTGAACCGCTCTGTCAGTGGTGCATGGCCACGGCGAAGGACCAGTGGGACTCCCGCGTGCGCTACACCAACACCCGCAGTACCTGAGCCCGCCCGCCACACCCCGGCCCGTACCCGGTCGGGTGAAGTCGCCCGAAGGGGAGAACCCCGACCGAGCCCGGCACGTCGTGCTTGGTGTGAGAGCGATCAACGAAGCGCATATCGCGGAGCCGGGACTGGCCGTGGTGGAAATCGCGGCCGCGGACACAGCAACCGCACTCGCCGTCCAGGCGGCCCTCGCCGGACAGTGGGCAACCGCCGTATCGGACCGCGCGCACCGCGAACCCGGCGAACCCGGCGTCCGGCTGACCTGCTACCTGGACGTGCGCCAGGAGCCCGACTCGTAGCGCTGCGGGCGGGCGGCCACGTCACGCCGACCAGCCATGGTCGGGGTCATGGTCTGGGATGCGGCAGCACGGTCACGGCCGTAGGCGCTCTGACCATCGGTGAGGGCGGTCGTTCATAGGGCGCTGAGCGAGCTCCGCCCCTGGGACAGGGTGTCCTCAGGCGCTGCGCGAGCGGCGTGCGGCCGTCTTCTTCGTGGCCTTCTTCGCCGTCGTCCTCTTGGCCGGCTGCTTCTTCGACGTCTTCTTGGCCGGTAGTTCGTGGACGTCGGCGTCCTCGCCTCGGGATGCCTTCGCCTGCTGGACGGACTCGGTCAGGGCGGCCATGAGATCGAGGACCTTGCCCGGCTGTTCCGGCTCCGGGACGTCGGGCAGGGGCTTCTCCTCCCGCTTCGCTTCGATGATCTTCGCCAGGGCGTCGGTGTAGGCATCGGTGAACTCGGAGCCCTCGAGGTCCTCACGGGTCATACGCTCGATGAGCGCCAACGCCCCCTCGATCTCCTCCTGCGACACCGCCTCGTCGGGCGGGTCGACAGCGGCCGGATCACGGACCTCGTCCGGCCAGCGCATCGCATGCAGCACCAACACATCGTCCCGGACCCGGATCAGTCCGAGGCGCTCCCTCCCGGACCAGGCGTACTTCGCGACAGCCACCTTCGACGACCGGCCCAGAGCCTGCACCAGGAGCTTGTAAGGCTTCGCCGCGACCTGCCCGTCCGGGGCCAGGTAGTAGCCCTCGCCGATCCGGATCGGGTCAACCGTGTCGAGGGGCACGAACCCGGCGATCTCGATCGCCTTCGCCGTGGGGAGCGGGAGAGATTGCAGGTCCTCGTCGGTGACCGGCACGACCAAGTCCTTGGCGTACTCGTAGCCCTTGCCGATCTCCGCCTGAGAGACCTCGCGGTCCTCCAGCTCACACACCTTCCGCACCCGCACCCGCCCCATGTCCTCAAGGTGGTACTGGTGGAACTGGATGGAGTGATTCTCGGTAGCACCCACCACGTGCACAGGTACCGTGACCAGGCCAAACGTGACGGCACCTCTCCAAATAGTCCGGGGCATGGCAAACCTCCAGTACGCCCCGAGCCCTCCCAGCTGTGGGGTCTCAAATCTCGCGGCACAATCTCACGATATTGGCATCGAACGCGGCATCGAACAGAGAAACCGGCCACGGTTCGTGAGACTGAGCGGCTGTGCCATCGACCTGAGACAGATGAAGAACCGCAGGTCGGCGGGCACGGCCTGTGCCACGAGCGGTGAGACCCTACACCAGCCTAAAAGCACCACAGCCACCCGGCACCCGAGCAGCAACAGCCCGCCACCACCGGCGTCAGGATCCACCAGAACGCCGACCAGCCAAGGTCGGGCCCGTGGCCGGAGGGCTCCGGCCCGTGGTCAGGGTCGTGGGGACCGAGGCCGTCCCGAGAACCACCTTTCTCGGGACGGTTTAGCGTGCACACGCGAGAGCATCGATGTCGCGCTCGCCCAGTCTCACGAACCCGCAGCTGGTCCAGTTGAGGGATAAAAGTTTGCGGGCATCTTGGCCCGTTCGCTGGTTTGTGCCAGAGCCGCCTGCCTCGGGGTCAGGCCTGATGCACTCGACAGGTCGGCCCCGCGCAGGTCGGCCCCGAACAGGTCGGCCCCCGTGAGCGTCGCCTCGCGCAGGTCGGCCTCGGTGAGCGTCGCCTCGATCAGGTTGGCCTTCGTGAGCGTCGCCTCGATCAGGATGGCCTTCGTGAGCGTCGCCTCGATCAGGATGGCCCCCGTGAGCGCCGCCCCGCGCAGGATGGCCCCCGTGAGCGCCGCCCCGAACAGGTTGGCCTTCGTGAGCGTCGCCTCGTCCAGGTCGGCCTGCGTGAGCGTCGCCTCGCGCAAGTCGGCCTTCGTGAGCGTCGCCCCGTACAGGTCGGCCTTCGTGAGCGTCGCCCCGTACAGGTTGGCCTCCGTGAGCGTCGCCCCGCGCAGGTCGGCCTGCGTGAGCGTCGCCCCGCGCAGGATGGCGTGGGTGAGGTCGGCTTGTGCGAGTTGGGCGCCGGCTAGGTGGAGTCCGTGAAGGTCGAGTTGTTCGCGGGGGTCGACGTGGGTGCGTGATTCGGTGCGGGTGAGGGCGGTGAGGGCTGCCTGCACGTCGGCTGCTGGTTCGGTGGGGAGCGGGTCGGGAGGCAGGGCGTAGGGGTTGCTGGGTGGGGGTGGGGGTGTGGAGCTGGGGGCGTGGTGGCGGATGAAGTGCCCGAGGACGCGGGCGGCGTCGGTGGCGGCTTGTTCGGGGGCGTCCTGAACGATCTGTTCGAGGGCGAGGATGCCGCCGATACGTACGTAGATCTCGTCTGAACCGAGGCGTTCGAGGGCCTTGGTGAAGCGGTCGGTTATCTGCCCGCGTCGGGTCAGGCGGTAGGTGCGGGCGGTGTAGAGCAGGGCGATGCCGGCACCGAGCGCGGCGGTGAACGCCACGACAGCCGTGCGCAGCCCGGTCACGAGCGCTCCGGACTGATCTTTGAGCTTGGCTTCGTCCAGATGATCCTTGTCGATCTCGAACGGACCCTTCCAGATCAGCCAGGGCAGCACTACGAACAGCACCAGCGCTCCTGCCATGATCAGCACGCCCATGCCCCAGCGCCGGGCGCGTTGCTTCTGCCGGGCCCAGGCTCGGCGCCGTTTCAACCGGGTCCCGGCCTGCCAGTCGCGCCAGCGCAACTTACTTCGCCACCGGAGGCTGCGCGCAGGGTTCATTCGTCTCATGCCCCGTACATGCCGTTCTGGCGGCTTGTAGTTGCAGCCGTCAGCCTCGGCGACGTCATGAGTGAAACGGTCTTGGCTCCGCGTTCCAGGGCCGGATGTGTCCCTGCGCGGTGGGGGCAGGAGTAGCCGCTATCTTTGCGGTGTGGGCTGGGACAGCCCAGGGCTTGCGGTCCGCTCAGGCGGATAGGCGGTTGGCCCCAAGGGTGTGATGCCTGGTCCCGCTGGGTTCGTAGATCCCCGTCTCAGCAGCAACAGGCAGTCGCTTGTTGCTGCTGAGCCGTTTCGGTGCCGTGAAGTGCATCCCCACCGGCTCGTTATCTTCTCGTGACAATTCACGCCGTGAACACCCTCCGGCCGAGTGAAACCGCGTCAGAAACCGCGCACCACCTGCCACTCCAGTCATGCGAGTGAGTAAGGTGACGCCATGGCCTCTCCATACCCCGAAGGTGACCGGGAAAAGGTGGCGTCCAAGCTCCCTCCGGCACTCCACCAAGAACTCAAGATCCGGTGCGCCGAACTCGCCCTGGACATCCAGGACGCCGCAACCGCGGCCGTCACTCAGTGGCGTGCGGACGGCTGGACCGGGCCCGACGTCGACACTGCCGGCGCCAAGTCCTTCAATACCTGGCTTCCCGCTGGCTTGTACGACGACTTCAAGGCCACCTGCGGTGACCGCGACGTGTCCTTCATCCAAGGCCTCGCCCAGAGCATTCGCGCTTGGCTGGACGGCAACCCTTCACCGAAGGAGCTGCCCGCGCCTTCGGAGCCGCGCCGGATCGTCGTGTGCAATCAGAAGGGCGGGGTCGGCAAGACAACTGTTGCTGCCGGCGTCGCCGAGGCACACGCCGAGGCCGATGGCATCGGCGCCAAGTGCCTTCAGAACTTCATCACCTCGCTCACGCATGTCGAGCTGGAGCGTCTCAACCGGACCCGCGAGCAGCTCCTTGCCTCTGTGGCCGAGTACACGGCCGGCGGCCAGCGGGTGTTGCTCGTCGACTACGACCCGCAACACCACCTCAGCAACCAGCTCGGTGTCCGTCACATCCCTGCTGGCGACGAAAGCCTGATCACACACATGGCGGGCCAGCCCAAGGGAGAGCTCAGGGACCTCATCGTCCCCATCGACGACCCGCGGTTCCAGGGCCGCCTGCATGTCCTGCCCGGTGCGTCTGACGGGTTCCTGCTGGACTCGCAGCTGGCGCTGTCGGCAGCGCAGTCCCGGGGCTTCCAGAAGGAGTCTGCGCTGGAGAAGGCCCTGCGCCCTATCGAGGCCGACTACGACGTGATCGTTCTCGACAGTCCTCCCAGCCTGGGCCTGGCCATGGATGCCGGCCTCTACTACGCGCGCAGGCGGCCCAACGAGAAGAAGGGCCGCTCCGGCGTCCTCATCCCCGTGCAGTCCGAGGACAGCTCGGCTGATGCCTACGAGATGCTCGTTGACCAGATCGAAGCCCTGTGTGAGGACCTCGGCCTGAGCATCGACTATCTCGGCATCATCGTGAATCTCTTCGACTCCCGGCGCGGCTTCATCGCCACCTCTTCCCTGGAGGAGTGGCACCAGATGCAGGACCAGAAGGTGATCGCGGTCGTGGACGATCTGAAAGAACAGAGGGAGACCGTCCGTCTGAAGCGGCCGCTGCTGGGCTACGTGCCGGAGAGCAAGCAGGCCAATTTCATGCGGCTGATCGTGGCGGGGGCTGGCAAGTGAGCAAGAGGGACCAGCTTGGCAGCTCGGCGTCCTTCAGTGCTGCTGCGGGTGCTCGAAGTAGCCGACGTACTGCCATCGACAAGACCATCCACGGGGCCAGCTCGCAGAGCACGACCGTGAACCTCACGGACCTGCCTGTCCCGCAGATCAGCAACAACCCCGACAACCACCGCAACCATCTCCGCAATCTCGATGAGACCGTGGCGTCGGTCAACGAGCTCGGTGTCATCCTGCCGATCGTGGTCGCCACGGTTGACGCCTACCTCCGGGACCGTCCGGACCGCGCGGACGATTTGGACGACGGCGCTCAGTACGTTGTCGTCGATGGTCACCGGCGTCTTGAGGCCGCTCGCCGGGTCGGACTAGCGACGATTCCTGTCCGGGTCGACGACGCCCGTGTCAGCACCGACACGGCCTTGCTCGAGACCGCCTTCATCGCGAACTATCACCGCGAGGGGCTGACGGAACTCGAAGAGGCACACGCCCTTCAGCAGCTCGTGGAGTACTACGGCAGCCAGGCCACAGCCTCCAAGCGGCTGGGTATCGCCAAGGCGACCCTCTCCAGCAAGCTCTCGCTCCTCAAGCTCGTTCCAGAGCTTCAGAAGGATCTGATGACGGGAGCGCGGACAGCGGAGCATGTACGCAACCTCGGCAGGCTGTCACCGGCCGCTCAGAAGGAGAAGGCGGACCAGCGGGCGGAGGAGGCAAAGCGGAAGGCCAAGGAGCGGCATAGGCCAGCAGGACAGGTGTCGGGCGCCTCCGGTGTTCACGGCGTGAATAATCACGAAACGGTAACGCAGCCGGATGTGGTGACACCGGCCCAGCCCGCACCCCAGTCCCCTGCAGCTGAGGCTGGAGCTGAGCAGACCCCGGAGGCGATCCCCGAGCCGCGCACGTCCACGCAGCGAGGAGACACGTCTCCCCGTCAGCTGCCATATGACGATGCTCCGTTCCTCGCCATGCACCTGCACAGGAAGATGGAGCCCGCCGTCTTCGTCCAGTTCGCCAACGTGGTGCTGGGGACGCTTCGGGAGCAGCATCCCGACGCTTACCGTGCGCTGCTGAGCGAGCTGGCCCAGCACGAGCAGCGGCCGGTCTGACGCAGGAACGGCCTGAAACGCAAAGAAGGCCCGTACCCCCGCAACGTTCGCGGGAGTACGGGCCTTCGTCATGCTCCGTCGTGTGCGTCAGGGTGCCCAGGTGGCGGGCGCGCCTTCGTCGTCGGGGTTGGGGATGTTGGTGGTTGCCGGTGCGGCGGGGTGCCGCATGGCGGTGATCGGGACGGCGCCCGGCTCAGTGGGCGGTGCCCAGACCAGGCGCCAGGTGTCGTCCCACTCGCAGCCGCACGGATGGTCCGGGTGCGGGTGCCGTAAGACGACGCCGTGCGTGTGGACTGCGCGCGGGATACGGGGGATGAGTACCGAGGGGTCGTCGCCCGGGTAGAGGTACAGGGACCGCCAGGCGTGGACGCGGTCCATGTACGCGGCGGCGGCCTTGATGAGGCGCGCCCTCCGGTGGTGTCCAAGGAGAACGAACCTGTCCGGGTACAGGCTGCCGTCGGTCGGAGCTCCGAGGCCGGCGACGTACAGCCCGCCGTGGGAGATGAACCCGTAGTCGGCCGCATCCTCACTGCTGGGGGTCCAGATGGCTTCAGCGGGGACAGTGGTGCCGTCGTCGGCTTCGCTGGTCTCGATCTCGTACAGGGCCGTGGTCATACCGACGCCTCCCGGGCGATGGCGGCCGCCGTGAGGGCGGCGACGTCGGTCGTGTACGGATCGGCGTAGCTCTCGTGGTCGCTGACGACGAACAGCGTCGTCTTGGCCACGGCCCCGGTGTTGCCCCTTTCCAGCAGGGCGTTGAGGCGGTCGGCGTCGCGTTCGGTGTGATGGCACTGGGTGTAGGGGCCGATCCGGAGGAGGAGCTGTCCGAACTCGCCGTGCGGGTAGCGGGCGATGTGGATGGCGTAGTGGGCTTGTGGCATGGCGATGTCGTCGGGGAGGTCCAGGCCGGCTGCTGCGTGGGTGAGCATCCGGTAGGCGGGGTTCCAGGTGCCGAGGATGGTTGACGTCTCGCAGCGCAGCCAGCCCTTGCTGGTGTAGCGGTCGGCATAGGGCACGTGGGGGGTGTCGGGGTGGACCAGGGTCACGGAGATGACGTCGGGGCCGTGGTCATCCCCGGGGATGGGGTGGGCGCGCTCGACGAACGGGCCTACTCGGATTGCGATGTCGTGGCCGCTGCCGGGCATCCAGGGCTGCGGGTTCTTGCGGGCGGTCAGCAGCGCACGGAACGCGTCGACGACGGCCTGGTCCTCGATGGAGAGGGCGCCGGGCGCGTGGCCGCACCGGCGGAACAGTCGGGTCATCGGACGGGCTCCTTGGGGGTGTGAGCGCTGGCGGCGAGGAACACGGCCGTGGCGCGGGGGTGTTCGGTGGTGTCGAGCGTCCAGAGCCGGACGGGGCAGTCAGCGACGGTGGTGTCGAGGTAGGTCAGCCGCCACCACATCCACTCGGGCAGGCCGGGGATGTGGTGGGGGTCGTCGCTGCCGTAGGCGCTGGCGCCCGTGCTGCGGGCAGTGATGTGCAGGGCGCGCGCCCAGGCCCGCAGGGCGGGCAGGTCGGCGACCTGGATCAGGGCAGTTGGTCCGAGGCCGGGGACGTCGGCGACGTCGACCGAGGCCACGGACAGGTGGGGGTGCGCGGCGATGAGCTGCCCTGCTGCTTGGGACGGTGGCAGGGCATCGGTGGTGGCGTGCACAGGGGGGGCCTTCCTTCAGGTGATGCTCCGGCTGGCAGGCGAGGCAGCCGCGGCGACGATGCGCAGGGTGGCGGTCACGGTGTCGGCGAGCGTGTCGCGGACCGGGACGCCGTGGCTGCGCGCGATGTGGATCAGGTAGCGGTTGCTTTGGGGGTTGCCGCAGTCAGCCGGGCATCCCAGTACGGCCTTGCCCGTGCCGACATCCAGGCCGAAGTTGGCTGTGACGTTGTTCAGCGGCCCCGCCAGGACGCCTTGCAGCGGCCCCAGTTGATGGGTCGCGCGGGTGCATTGAGGGGTGGTGACGGGGCGAAGTGGCCCCACCTCGGCTCTTGCGGTGAGACGGTTCCCGTGGTCTCCGGCAGGGGCGGTGCTGTGGATGTCTTTGTCCAAGCAAGAGCTGTTCGACCGGATCCGGCGGGACAGCTGGCAGCGGCAGCTGTCGATCCGGGCTCTGTCGAAGAAGTACGGCGTTCACCGCCGACTGGTCCGCGAGGCACTGTCCTCGCCGGTGCCCACCCCGCGCCGTCGGCCGGTGCGGACCTCACCTCGGATGCAGCCGTACAAGAAGACGGTCGATGCCTGGCTGCGGGCTGATCTGGAGGCTCCGCGCAAACAACGTCACACCGTGCGGCGGATCGTTGCGCGGATCGAGGAGGAGTTCGGCGAGGCAATCCCGTATCCGACGGTCCGGGACTTCGTCGCGGCCCGGCGCAAGGAGATCGCAGCCCAGGCAGGGGCTCCGGTCGAGGCGTTCGTGACCCGGCACAACGCGCTCGGTGCGGACGCCGATTTCGACGTCGGCGACGTCTACGTGGACCTGGCCGGCCAGCGCACCCGCTGCTACCTGTTCGCCTTCCGCCTGGCCTACTCGGGCAAGGCCGTGCACCGCATCTCCCGGTCGTGCGGTCAGCAGGCGTTCTTCGAAGGCCACGTGCACGCGCTGACCACGCTGAACGGGGTGCCGGCCGGTCAGGTCCGCTACGACAACCTCACCCCGGCCGTGAAGAAGGTGGTCTTCCGCAGCCGCTCGCGGGAGGAGAACCCGCGCTGGACCAACTTCCACGAGTACTACGGATTTACCCCGTTCTACTGCGAGCCGGGCCTGCGCGGCGCCCACGAGAAGGGCGGCGTCGAAGGCCAGGTCGGCTACTTCCGCCGCAACTACCTCACCCCGGTGCCCCAGGTGAACAGTCTGGATGAACTCAACGCCCGGTTAGCCGAGTTCGAGGCTAAGGAGGATCAGCGACGGATCGGGGCCAGGATGCGGACCATCGCGCAGGACTACGCCCGCGAGGCCGGTCACCTGCTGCCGCTGCCGGACGATCCGTTCGCCACCGGGATCACCCTGACGCCCCGCGTCGACCGCTACGGCATGATCACCGTGAAGATGTGCCGGTACTCGGTCCCCGTCCGCTTCATCGACCGCAAGGTCACCGTCACGCTCACCTGCGACGACCTGACCGTCTATGACGGCCGGCGGGAGATCGCCCGCCACCGGCGGCTGACCGGCCGGGGTGCCGAACACCTCGTGCTGGACCACTACTTGGAAGCCCTGCTGACCAAGCCGGGAGCACTGGAACGTTCCGAGGCCCTCCACCAGGCCCGCGCCGAGGGCACCTTCACCGCCGTCCACGAAGCGTTCTGGGCCGCGGCCAAGAAGGCCCTCGGCGACATCGAAGGAACGAAAGCCCTGGTCAAGGTGCTGTTGCTGCACCGCCATCAGCAGCACGCCGACGTGGTTGTCGGGATCCGCGGGGCCCTTGCGGCGGGCACCTTCAACGAGGACGTCATCGCGCTGGAGGCCCGCAAGGCGGCCCAGACGGCCGGGCGGGCACCCACCGTCACCGCCAGCAGCCCCGCCCCGCAGCCGTTGGATCTGGACCAGGCCCAGGTCACGCCTCTGACTCCGCGTCGCCTCGCCCGTGCTTTGCCCGCCGATCAGCGTCCCCTGCCCCGCCTGGAGCAGTGGGACGAGCTGTTGCAGCTTCGCCGGAAGGACTCATCATGACCACCGCCCATCACGCGCTGACCGCACAGGCATCCGACGCGGCGATCGACACCGCCTGCCGCCTGCTGCGGCTGCCCACCATGCGTGCCCAGGCCGCCGATACGATCGCCCGGGCCGAACGCGAAGGGCTCTCCTACGCGGGTTTTCTCGCCGAGCTGCTGATGGCCGAGTGTGAGGACCGGGACCGGCGCCGGGCCGAACGGCGCATCCGGGCGGCTCACTTCCCCCGTGAGAAGTCGCTGCGGGAGTTCGACTACCGGGTCAATCCTCATGTCGATCCGGCGGTCATCCACAATCTCGCCACCTGCGAGTGGATCGCCAAGGGTTACCCATTGTGTCTGATCGGGGACTCGGGCACCGGCAAGTCGCACCTGCTGATCGGGCTGGGCACCGCAGCCGCCATGGCCGGTTACCGAGTCCGCTACACCACTGCCGCAGCCTTGGTGAACGAGCTGGTCGAGGCGGCAGACGACAAGCAGCTGGGCAAGACCATCGCCCGCTACGGACGCGTCGACCTTCTCGAAATC
Source organism: Streptomyces sp. RG80 (assembly GCF_040446465.1). Classification (NCBI taxonomy): domain Bacteria; kingdom Bacillati; phylum Actinomycetota; class Actinomycetes; order Kitasatosporales; family Streptomycetaceae; genus Streptomyces; species Streptomyces sp. RG80. The sequence continues at coordinate 16,221 of NZ_JBEAAJ010000018.1, forward strand.
GATGAGCTCGGCTATCTCGAACTGGACCGCCGCGGCGCGGAAATGCTCTTCCAGGTTCTCACTGAACGTGAGGAGAAGAGCAGCATTGCGATCGCCTCCAACGAGGCTTTCACGGGCTGGAGCAGGACCTTCACCGATCCACGGCTTTGCGCGGCGATCGTGGACCGGCTCACCTTCAACGCCACCCTCATCGAGACCGGCACCGAGTCCTACCGCCTGGCTCGCTCCAAAGCCAAGCAGAACGGCACGGGAAAGTAGACCACCGCGACGTGGAGCCCCGAGTGGTCCTGGTGCAAGCCAAGCTCCGGGACCACTTCAGGACGCGGCGGGCGCGGGCGGCGGTTGTGCGACGCCGACGATGAAGTTTCCCCGGAGCCGGACATCTGCCGACCAGCCCAGCGCGGCGAGTTCGCCGGTGAGTGTTCCCGGGTCATGGAAGATTTTCTCGATGCGGTACTCGCGGCCGTCGTCGAGCCGGCGCAGCTTCGCGGCCACCTCTTCCCACGCGGCCTCGGCGGGCCCTTCGTCAATAAAGACCGCTTTGCCGTCGGGGGCGAGTGCGGCAGCAACGGTGTCCCAGAAGGCCCTCAGCCGGGACAACGGGACGTGGGAGAGGAAGAAGGCGAAGAACACAGCGTCGAAGCGGCGCGGCGGCTGCCACCTGAACACATCGGCCTGGGCGAACCGGACGTTGGGGAACCCGGCCCGCTCCTGGGCGATCCCCAGCACCTCGGGCGAGGCATCGACAGCGGTCAGTGAGCGCGCCCGCGCGGCCAACACCCGAGTCCACTGACCCGTTCCGCAGGCCAACTCCAGTACATCTCCGGTGATCGGAAGGCCGTCGACCGCAGCCAGCAACTCCCGCAGGTCCTCACGCTCGGAATAGACCCGGTCGTACTCGGACGCGCGGGCCCGGTAGTAGGCAATCTGCTCCGCCACAAGGGCTTCGTCATCGATTGTCATGACCTCGACCCTAGCCGTTCTCTCCGGCCTTCGGCCTACTCCTCAGCCGAAGCGGTTCACGAGTGGTCCCAGAACAAGCCAATCCCCGGGACCACTTGAAGACGTTGAGACGACACGGGATCTTCACTAAATGGGGCCGCTGGAAGGCGTCCTGGCGGGGCCGCTGAACAACGTCACAGCCACCGAAGTCCACGTTCGTGGTGAGGCCGGGGAGGGTGAACACGTCGCGGGGGATCCAGTACAGGATCGCGTCGGCGGCGGCGCGGGCCCGTGTCTTCCAGTTGGCGTGGTCCTCGGAGTAGGCGGCTCGTGTGCCGTCTGCGGTTTCGGGGGTGAGTACGGTCAGCGGCCGCTGACCGGTCCAGCCGGCTGCCAAGTGCTCGATGGCGGCGGGACGCCAGGACGCGACACCAGTGCTGGCGTGCGGGGTGGGTCCGGCGAGGAACACCCTCGGACCGGAGTCCGGGACGGGCTCGCCCGTGCTGACAACCGTGATGGCTTCCGTCACCGCGCACCCCCGCCCAGCCCTGCCGCAGCGTGGCTGGCCGGGGTCTTGAGCACGCGCGGCAGATGGACGTGGAGGTGCTCGACTTCGACCTCGCGGCCCCGGCCGCGGAGTGTGCGGGCAAGGATTTCGGTGAGGCCGCTGGCCCGGTGCCGACCTCCTGCACAACCGATCGCGATGCGGCGGGGACCGGCAGGCAGATCGGCGTAGTCGGCGAGGTTGGCGATGAGTTCGCGGGCGCCAGGGGTGTTCAGGACGACGTCCTGGACGCGGGGATTGAGGCCGTCCAGGTCGAGGATGTCGCGGGCGGCGGCGGGGTCGCGGAGCCGGTCACGGACGTCCTCGATGCGGTCGGCGGTAGGCGGGACGGGGGAGCCGTCCGGGCCGGTGGGCAGGTGCAAGTAGCCGAAGGAGATCAGGCGGATCGGCACGAAGGGGTGCCCTTCTGCTCGGTGGTGAGGGAACGACAGGGCGCCGCGCCTGGCCGGGAAGGCCGGGCGCGGCGCTCCGGGGTCGTGCTCCTGTACGTGATGGATGGACTTGCCGAGGCTTTGCGCATAGGCGATCTCACGGCTGGTCGATCCGTTTTGGTCGGTGGGGCGCCGGGGCGGCCGGACTCGGAGTCGACGGCCGCCCCGGGGGCAGGTGGTTCCGGCTCTGTGATGGGACAGGCCGGGTGGAGGGTGGGCGGTCCGTAAGAGTGCTGACCGGACGTGGCCCGTGTCGCCGTAGACGCCGCTGAACTCAACGGCCGCCCACGCAAAACGCTCGGCTGGGGAACCCCAGCCGAGCGCCTGCATAAACTGCTCGCGGCCTGATCAACACGATCACGTGTTGCGACGATCCCTAGGAAGCGCCCGTCCGCTGGGGTATGGGCCTTCGGCTGTGTCATTCACGTGGGTGTTGGGATGGCTCCGTGGGTCTGGCCATCCAGGATCCTGCCAGCGCTCTTCTTGCCGACACGCCGCATACGGACTGTGTCGTGCGGGGCGAGGGCTTCCTCCTGATCCCAGCAACGGCCCTGAGTGTCGAGGAGGATGAGGCGGCCGCGGTCGTGCCCGTGGTCCTCGGGTGCGTGCTCCCCCCACTGCTTCAGGAAGAAGGACACATCCGCCCACCGGCATTGGTCGCGCAATTCGCGCAGCCACTGGGGGTGCATCGGCCGGGCCTTGGGTCCGGACTCGCCGCCGGCGATGACCCAGTCGATGCCGTGGAAGCGGCGCTGGCAGCAGCCGTCGGCATGGACGTAGGAGGCGGTCAGGCCGTGGCCGCGCTCGCTGCCCATGGGGATGACAGCCCGTTTGAGGTCGACAGGGCCCAGCAGCGGCTCGCAGGACAGGAAGCGCACGGCGGCCGGGGTCTCCAGGAGGGCGGGGATGCGGAGGTCCGCCCACTTCTGGTCTTCGACCGAGACGCCCAGCCACATGTTGGGAAGTGGCTTCCCGCCCAGCATCGCGCCGACGGCCAGCCAGTCCTCCTGGCAGCCGGTGAAGTGCTCCCTGCCCTGATCAGCGACCAGGTGCCAGAAAGACGGGCTCGACAGCAGCGCCTTCATACGCCCGTGCCTCTTGGTGAGGATCTGGTACGTGTGCTGCGGGGTGAGCGCCATGACGGCGAACGCCTGGGCGATGTAGGCGTCGGGGATGTCCGTGTGGAACAGGTCGGACATGCTGTCGAGGAAGACGCGGCGCGGCGTGCGCCAGGTCATCGGCAGTCGCAGGCGCTCCGGCCGGAGGGTGATGTCGAAGCCGTTCTCGAAGTGGTGGCCGTTGGTCCCGCGCCACCGTTCGGCGAAGGTTTCGGCGTAGCAGTTGTCGCAGCCGGGGCTGACCTTGGTGCAGCCGGTGACCGGGTTCCAGGTGCTGTCGGTCCACTCGATGGTGGTGTTGTCAGCCACGGGCGTCCTCGTCTGCTCCTGCAGGGTGGGTGTAGCGGAGGGGCTTGCCGAGGCTCCTGGCGTAGTCGATCTCGCTGCGGGTGCTGTCGCCTATGTAGTCGCCGGGGTTGACGATGAGGACCTCGTCGGCCAGGTCGATCTTTCGGCGGTGCAGTTCGTCCAGTTGCTGCTTGAGCCGGTCGGCCCGGTCCGGGTCCTCCCACAGCGGGTGCGGTTCCTTCATGTTGCAGCCGGGGGCGAGGACGATGCGGCCGGCGGCGGTCTCGTAGAGGTTGGCCTCGGCGAGTGCGTCCCAGTGCCGGGTCGACCCGCACAACGCGACGATCGGCGGGCGGGAGGCGGTGGTGGTGACGGGCTGGTGGGGCACAGCGGTCCTTCCATAAGTGAATGGCGAGCGACGGGGCGGCCGGACTCGGGGGCCCGCGGCCGCCCCGGGGCTTCACTGGGTGGTGGGCGTGCTCGCGTCGGCGGCCGCCGACTGGGCAGCCTTCGCCTCGAGTTCGGCGTGGCGCCGCTGGAGTTGGTCGATGGCCGCGTGATCGGTCAGAGCCGTGGTGATGAGGTCGCGCTGGTACTCCATGCCGGCGAAGACGCCGCGGTGGTAGCGGCACTGGTCCTGTGCTTCGGCGCAGGCCGGGCAGTCCTCCCAATCCAGCGGGTCGTACGGGGCGGTCTCCGGTCCGGGGAGCTCCGAGGCCGTCCGGCGGGCGGCGGGGGAGTGCGGGCCGGTGGTAAACAGGTCCTCGCGCCAGGTGGCCGGCATCTCGCGGAGGAAGACGGCAAGGGCTTCCGCGATCTGCGGGTAGTTGTCGTAGAGCGACGCCCAGATCCGTGTGGCCTCGGTTTCCGGGTCGGACTTCGAGGACAGCTCGTAGGCGTCACGGGCGTAGGTCCGGATCTTCTCGCGGCGCTCCTCCCAGGTGCTGGTGTCGATGCCGGCTTCAACGGCCGCGCCCAGGACCTGGGTGTCGTGGAGGGGGTCTGGGTGCATCAGCGACGCGGCGAGGGCTTCGGCTGCGGTGGGGTCGCGGCGGGCAAGTGCGGCCACGGCCTGGTCGGTGAGGAAGGCTGTGCGTTGAGTCCAGAAGTCGGCGTTGCTGTACGCGGCGGCGAGCATCCGGGTGCGCAGGCGAGCAAGGTGCGTGGTACCGGTCATGAAAAGGACTGCTCCTTCGTGCAGTTGGTGCCGGCGGGGGCGGCCGGCGTCTCTGTGTCGGCGGTCGCCCCCGCGGGCATGAGGTCATCCCGGCCGGGCCGGGCACGGGGTCAGCGCGTGGCGAGAGCGGCGCGGTGCTCCTGGCGGTGCTCGGTGACCGCGGGCTCGGCAAGCTGCTTGACGTGGTGGGGCGTGCCGACGTCGCCGTGCTCGGAGCAGACGACGGCGAACTGCGTGCGACCGGGGCACCCGGACTTGAGGTCGCGGGGCTTCCCGGACGGCTTCACCGTGTGGTCGCAGGTGGTGTTGTCGGCGTGCCGGGGCTCCACGTAGATCGTGATCCTGGCCATGACTCTCCTGATGGGACGCAGGGGAGCGCCGCGTCCCGCCGGTGAGGCGGAACACGGCGCTCAAGGGTGGGTGAGGTGGTTACGGGGTGTCGGTAACCACGAGGAACTGGTCGCTGTCGAGGGCCATCACGACGCGGGCGTCGTGGCCTTGCTCGCGCTGGGCGGCGGCGTACTCTTCGGCCGGCCAGGAGCCGCGGGGGGCTCCGGCGGGGAACCGTTCCAGGACGGTGCGGGACTGTGCAGTGGTCGTGGCCATCACGTATCACCGCCGTTCACGCGCTCGTGGATCTCGATCAGGGTGGCGATGGCGTCGGGAGTGTCCGCGAGGCCGACCCACTGCCCGAGCGTGGTGAAGACGGGCACCTCCTCGCGGTCGGGGTCGAACACCACGGCGTAGTCGCCGTACCGGTCGAGGACCATCTCCTGCAGGGCCCGCACAGGTGCGGTGCCCAGAACCTCCAGGGAATCAACGGTGAGCCGGGCAGCCTCCGTCGCGCGGTCGGGCTGGGTGAGGATGCCGGTGACGTGCAGCAGGTCGCCGGGCTGGATCTCGGTGAGCAGCGCGTGCACGATCCCGGGGTTGCTGGTGGTGCAGGACCAGGTCACGTCGTCCACGACGTCGTCGGTGGGGGAGACGATCAGCTGGAACCGGGCGGTGTACGGCGCGTCGCCTGGTGTGGGGACGGTGTCGAGGAAGCCGTCGATGGTGAGGTGCTTGGTGTCCATCAGCTGGCCTCCGCCAGGTTGGTGGTGCGGTGGGCGGCGTCGTAGGCGTCCAGGACCTTCCGGGCCGGGGTGCCCGTGCCAGCGACCTGGTGGCCGTTGGCGCGCGCCCATTCACGGATCGCGGCCAGCTCTTCCTTGCTGCGTTTGCCGGTCAACGTCGCAGCCGGGGGCGACGCGGACGTCAAGGGCTCGGCGTCCCCTGCCGCCGCCGCGGTGGGACCGCCGGCCTTCACCGCGCGCAGCTGCGCCTGCGCGGCCTCCAGTTCGGCCTTGGCTTTGGCGACGCGTTCCTCTGCCGCCCGTTGGGCGGCGTCGGTGGCGCGGCGCTCGGTCAGCTCGGCGAGGTCGCTGCGGACGCGGGTGGCCCGGTTACGGATGCTGGCGGCGGGGTGGCTCTCTGCCCAGGAGAGCAGAGCCTCGATCCCGTCGGTGTCCACCGTGCCGTCGGACGCTGACGCCGGGACAGCCTCCGAAGTGCTGGCATCCGTGTCCGGATCGGGGGTGTCGGTGGGGACGGGCAGTTCGGAGTGCTTCACCGCTTCGGCGAGTTCGGTGTCGGACAGCCCGAGGGTGTCGCGGGCCTGGTCGGGGCTGTGGCCGACGACGGCGGCCGCCGCATAGGCGTTGGCGGTGGGGGCCTGGGTGGTCATGTGGTCTCCGGAGGCGGTGTCGGGAAGGTGAGGCAGGAGCGCGGTGAGGGTGTCGGGGTCGGTGGGCGCGCCGATCGCGTCGAGGAGCTCCGCCAGGTCGTGCTTGTCGCTGGCGTGGCGTGCGGTGACGCGGGCTGCGGCGGCGAGCTCTTCCAAGGGGGTTGGCCGGAGCGGGCGGGCATCGGCGGCGAGGGCCTGCTGCCAGGCGAGGTCGGTGGTCATGCCGCCCTCGGCTTCCGCAGCGCGAGCGCCAACACCTCGCGGTTGTGCTGCTGTTGGGCGGTGGTGAGGGGCCGGGGCTTCGCCGTCCCGGGTCGCCGCCAGTTCGGGTGGGCGGGCGGCTCGGGGTAGGCGAGGGCGGCGAGGGCGTGGTCGACGTCGGTGTGTGGGGTCCTGCTCATGGAAGGTCCTCCAGGGGGAGGTCAGGCGTGGTCGCCGTCGCCCTTCTTGGTCTTGGGTTTCGGCGTGAGGTCGGAGGCGAACCGCCAGCGGCGGGCCTCTGCGGGATGCGCGGTGATCCAGCCCTCGGCGCAGACCTTGCGCGCGGGCTCCCCGGAGTGGGAGCGCACGGGCGTGGGCCGGCCGCACAGCGTTCAGGGGAGGTCCTGCCAGCGATCGAAGTGCTGGTTGTCGCGCCAGACGAGCAGCTCGCCGGGGGCCGGGATCAGGTCCGGCTCGAACGGCGGCTTCCCGTTCTTGCGTCCCGTGCCAGTCACGGCCGGAAGTCGGGCAGTTGCTGGAAGACGCGGTCCACCAGGTCCTGCGTCGGCTTCCAGGGGATGACCTGCCCGCGTGCGGGGACGGGCAGGGGGAGCGCCTGGACGTCGGCAAGAACCAGGTGCCAGGCGCCCGGATGCGCCCACTCGGAGCACGGCTGCGCGTCTTCGGGGTCCTGGTGGCAGTCGGTGATCCGGGCGATGCCGAGCACGGCGCCGGTGACCAGGTGGCGGCCGCGGATCGTGCGGCCGATCAGCGGGATGCGCAGGGCGGGCTGGTCGACGGTCTTGCTTGTGTGCAGCAGTACCCAGCCGGTCCGCCACCGTGTGGGCCGGTTCTCCACCGTCTTGGCACCGGCGAGGATGCAGGCCGCGTACGGCTGCCTGATGCTGATGCCGCGGATCCAGTCGCCGTCCGGGAGAGGCGCGATGCTCATGCGGCTCGCCCCCACCGGGCCGTTCCCGGGCGTCCGGCGCGGCGGCCGTTGAAGGACGGCACCGTGGTGTGCACGGCGGCGGCGACAACTGCGCGGCCGGTGTGCTTGGCGTCGTACAGGGCGGCGTCGGCGGCCCTCTGCAAGGCGGACAGGTCGCGCGAACCGACCGAGGCCGGGGTCGCGGCACCGACCGACGCGGCGACGTCGACGGTGCGCCCGTCGTCCAGGACGACCGGGGTGTGCAGCATGCGGACCAGCTGTGCGAGCCGCTGCTCCAGGCGCGCTGCGGGCACCTCGAGAACGGCGGCGAACTCATCGCCTCCCAAGCGGCCGACGGACGCGCACGGGCCCGCCCAGGCGGCGAGCCGAGCCGCGGTCGCGGCCAGGACGGTGTCTCCAGCCGGGTGCCCGAGGCCGTCGTTGACGGCCTTGAAGTGGTCCTGGTCGATGAGGACCACGGCCACGTCGTCGTGGCGGGCCAGGAGCCGACGGGCGCGGGCGGTGTAGGAGTCGCGGCGCAGCAGGCCGGTCAGCGGGTCGCGGCGGGTGGCGGCGAGCTGCTTGTGCAGCGCGACCGCGTGGACCGCCCAGCCGGCCAACGGCAGGGCGGCGGTGGTCAGTAAGAGGGTGCGCTGCCCGATTCGGGCCTGAACGCGCAGGACGGAGTCCATACTTGGGATCTCCCTCTCGTCTCGTACGGGTTGGGTAGGCCCGGGGCAGGCGAACTGGTTTGGACGCCTTGAGCGCCTGTCCCGGGGTCGATCACAGCTCGAAGTCGCCGTCGTCGGCGCGGATCCAGCTGCACGGCCTCTCGTGCTTCTCGTGTTTGAGGGGCCACTGCGACCGCCCCGTCCCCGATAGGTGACGGGGCGGGGCGGCACAGAAGGCGCTCAACTCGCGAGGGTCGGCGGGTTGTTTCGATGGCGTACCGCAGGGTGGGGGTGCGGTCCGTCGGCGGCGCGGCTCAAGTGACCGCGTCCGCGAACTGCGCCTGGAGGTCCGCGCGGCCCTCGGGGTCGTCGTCCTCGTCGTCGGTGCCGTCGCCGTGGACGGTGCAGACGAGATCCGGATCGCTGCCCATGGCGCCGGTCAGTGCCTTGTGCAGGTCGGTGACCGAGTAGACCGGCGCCCACGCCTGTCCGGCGCACTCCGGGTCGACGGGGCACGGCAGCAGGACGTCGAAGCCGAAGTCGCCCTCGCCGTCGGCATCCGGGCGGTAGGCGAGGGTGAGGTACTGCTGACCGAGGCAGATCTCCGCGACGCGGTCCGGGCTGGTCACCAGGTCCGAGCCGGGCCGCCATGTCCACAGCGGCAGGATCTCCGGGCCGAAGAACCGGCGGACCAGGAGAAGGTCCCCCAGTCCGGTGCCGCCGTCCCGCCCGAGGTCGGCCTCACGGCGCTCGGACAGCCGCTTCAGCAGCGGCTCCAGGCGGTACAGGGTGTTGGCGAAGACGATGGTGTTGAAACCCTCGGCGGCCAGTTGCTGGTGCGAGTACGTCATCGCCTGGTGCTGGGCACGGACGACATCCTCGGGCACACGCCGGCTGTCCGGGCGCGAGTGCTGCCGCTGAAGGCAGACCGACAGCGGCGTAGGGACGATGACCGCGACGGCCGGCATGCCGTGCCGCTTGGCCGCCATCACCAGCTCCACCCGGACGTGCTGCTCGCAATTGGTGGCGTCGATCAGCGTGGTGAGCTTCCGGGCCATCCGGCGCTCCAGGATCAGCTGGAGGACGTCGGCGGCGTCGCCGGTCGCGTCCTGGAGGCCGGGCTCGTCGCTGACGACACCGCGCAGCTCGTCGAGGGAGAGGATCTGGGTGGCCGGCCAGGTGCGGGCGAGCGTCGACTTGCCCGCACCCGATGCGCCGATCAGCACGATGAGCCCATGCTCGGGCAGGTCCGGATACAGCACCGAGGTCATGTGTCGTCTCCTTGCGGGTGGAGGGAGCGGGCAGCCCAGGTCAGGCGCTGCCCCGCGTGGTCGGTGATCAGAGCGGCGGCCTCGTGCAGGTAGCCGGAGGCGTCACCGTCACGGTCCGGCTCGAGCTGCTCCGCCCTGCGTGCGGCGGCGCTGACCAGCTGCGCGAGGGCGGGGAAGAGGCCACCGGGCACGTCGGTGTCCTCCTGGAGCTCGCGCAGGATCGCGGCGAGCTCGCGGGCGTCGACGTCGTCGGCTTTCAGGTCGTCCTCGATCTGCTGGAGGGCGAGCTGGGCGATCCCGGCCGATGCGCGGACGCGGTCCAGGCGGGTGCGAGTCACAGCGCGACACCGGCGGCGGCCAGGGCGAGCAGGATCAGGGCGGCGAGCGACAGGTCGACCGCGCGCCGCAGGTGCGTGAACTTCCGCACGGCGAGGTTGGACAGGACCCTGATGCGGGCGGCTCGGGTGTCGCCGTCCATGCAGGCACGGATCTCGTCTTCGTTCAGGCGCGCCCAGTAGGGGAAGGAAGCCTTGTCGTCGCCGCCTAAGCGGGGCCTGACGACCAGGAGCAGCAGCACGGCGGCAGTGCCCAGGGCGAGGACGGCGAGCGCGCCGCAGACCTTCGTCACCGGCGGCAGGTCCTTGTCGGCGACGGACGCGAGGCCGGCGAGGACGGCGCCGTTGAAGGCGAGCAGCAAGGACGACTTGCCGTCCGTGCGTCCGATCTCGCTGGCGACGGAGGCGCAGGCGGTGTCCAGGTTCTTGTCGATCGCGGAGGCGGGGGCCATGGCGGTCGTCATGAGCAGGGTTCTCCTTGCAGAACGCGAAGGGCGGGGCGGTGCATGCTGGTGATCCCCCTGATCTCGCAGAGAGTGCTGGGGAGTTGAGGCGGCTGGCGCGGTACGAGCGCGCCAGCCGCCCCTTCGTGCGGTCACGGCCGGGCGTCACCCAAGGCGGGCAGACGGCGCTGGCTGTCGCAGTCGGGCCCGTTGTCGTCGTGCGGGAAGCGGCCGCCGGTGGCGTGCAGTTCGGTGAGGACCTGCAGTAAGTCCCGCTCGCCGTCCAGGACGGTGTCGATGTAGCCGGTTCCGCAGGTGCAGGGCGCGATGAGGGTGAGGACGTTCTGCTCCTGGTCGCCGCCGGTGGTGTGGTGCAGCCACAGTCCGCCGTCCAGGTAGGCGACGGCGCACGGCTCCAGGTCGTTCCCCGGCGTGGCGGGCCGGCCGGACCAGTCGTCGTCGTCCAGGGCCTTGCCGAGGGTGTCGGGGTAGAGGGTCCAGACGTGGTCCAGGGCGGCCGTCACCGCGTTGTCGCGCTGTTCGTCCTCGCCCTCCACGCCGATCTCCAGGGCGATGTCGAAGAGCAGGGCGAGCGGTGAGTCCGCGCCAGCGGCAGGGGTGGGCGGGGTGAGGATCTCGGTCATGTACGGCTCCTTCGGTTTCGGAGCGACCGGGCTGTCCGGTCCTCCGCACCGCCCCGGCCAGCACTTGTCAGCTGGCCGGGGCGGCACAGGGATCCGTCAGAACGGGGGTTCGTCAGGCCAGGGATCGGGGCACTGCCGGATCAGGCGGCAAGCCGGTGGGTGTCCGGGGCAGGGATCATGACGGTGTCGGGGCTGGGCTCGTAGCCCTTGTCGCACGGTTCACAGCAGCCCTGGGTACGCAGAGGCAGGCACGCGTAGTACCGCCGCCGGCACTTCGGGCAGGTCTGCCGCGCAGCCATCGCCCGGTCCAGCGCCCTTTCCTGAGCCAGCGTCGGAACCCGCTTCGGGACCGCCAGTTCGATGCGGTAGAACCATGCCTTTCGCAGCCCGTTGCGCCAGGTGAGTCCCGCCAGGGGCTTCTGGCCGCCGGGACTCAAGCCCAGCGCGCGTAGCTGGCGGCGGGTCACGAGTCCCCTCTCGGGTACGGGCCCGGTCCCGCGTAACGCAGCGAACACCGCGGCAGCACCCGGGGCTTGTCGAAAGCCGTACTCCGGGAAGCTGCCGTCGTCGTAGAGATCGACATCGACTGGGGCGACGGTGTCTTCGGCGGTGCTGTCCATCACGGCCTCCAGGCGCCAGGGAGCCGGACGGGACGCTTCGGGTAGCGGGGGCCGGGACGCTGCGGTCTGGGGCGGCCGATCCGGCGGCGCGGGCGAGGGATGAGCACGGGCGGTTCCTCCAGCGGGTCGGTGGACAGCAAGCAGCGCGCCCCGCCGACGCGTGGTGCGTCGGCGGGGCGTGGGGTGGTGCTGGCGGCCGGACGGCCTGGCCGGTCCTCGCCCACCACACCGGAGCGGGTGGGTGAGGACCTGACGGAATGCCCGGAGCGCTTGGGGGAGATCAGCTGCAGGTGGGGTCGATGGGCTGGGTGCTGCTCGCGCACGGGGCGGCCGGTTCGTTGTGGCGTTGGCCGGTGAGGAAGCCGAGCACACCCCACAGCCGCTCGCCCGAGGTCCCGTACTCGGGGGCGATGACCGAGACGTAGATGCCGGTGCTGACCTCGCGGTAGAGGTCGCGGTCCAGTCCACGCCACTGCATGGCCATGTCCGCGCGGCTGATTCGTCCGCCGAACGCGGTCATGGCCTCGTCGTCGCGAGTGGTGACGATGACGGGCTCCTGATGGACACCGCCACCGGGGCGGTAGTCGTTGATCCGGACGGCCAGGTCGGCGGCGTGCGCGGCGTCGACCAGGCGGTGGAACCGCATGGGGTCGGTGACCAGCAGCTCGACTGCGGCGCGTTGTTCCCACCACAGGCCGTCCGCGCCGGTGTCGGCGAGTCCGGGCTGCGAACAGGTGGTGACGTATCCGGCTCGGCACAGGGCGGCGAGGGTCGGCACCAGGTGCGTGGTCTCGTCCTCGGGGCCGTAGCGCGGTTGGTAGCCGGGGCGGGAAGCGATCTGTCCCTCCAGCCAGAGGGCCATCAGCTCACCGAGGTCGCTGATGGTCCGGGCGGACCGCCAGCGGCGCCGGTCGCAGCGGCTCATCCACGGGGCTTTGAGGTCCATGGCTGTCACCGCCCTGCGGTGGTGGCCGACGGGTTCGGGGAGGGGGCGGCGGGCTGGTCGCCGGTATGGGCCTGGGAGCCGAGGACGACGGCGAGCCCGACGCCGGCACCGACGGCTATACGTGCCAGGAGCGGGAGCTTCGGCTTGGACGGGGGCGGGTTGGGGATGAACCAGCCCTCGATCGGCTTCGGGGTGTGCTGGGCCATGGCGGAACTCCTCGTCATCGAAGGGGGAGTGGGGGCGGGGCTGCGCGGGCCGGTCGGCCTGTCCGGTCCTCGCCGCCGCGTCGGGGGTGGGCGGCGGCGGAGCGACCGGAAGGTCAGTCCTGGCAGGGGCAGACGTCGTGCTCGCCGGGTGCGGCCTGGGGCGGCACCGGACGGACGTTGATCTCGGGGTGGATGTCGATGCGGGGCTGGAAGGTGGTGTGGATGACCGGTCGCAGGCTCAGGCCGCGCAGGGCGACGACGGAGGCGATAGTCCAGGCGAGGACGGCGATGCCGGTGGCGGTGGTGCGGCCGTCGGCGGGGGAGGCGGACCACACCATGCCGATGCTGGCTGCGCCCCACAGGGTGTAGGTGATGCGGGCGCCGGTGCTGTGGAAGAAGCCGCCGACCAGGCCGAACAGGCCCACCGCCTGCCAGAAGGCGTAGACGGCGGATCCGCTGACGGCGAGACCGGCACTGTGCTGGGCGATGTATGTGCGGACCGGGGTGTCGATCACTGCCCAGAAGCCGTGGGAGGTCTCCGACGCCAGCTGGCTCTCGGGGGTGGCGGCCTCGATCTGGTGGGCCACGGCGGAGAGGACGTCGCCGGCGGCGTCCAGCAGGAGGATGAACGCGCACACTGCGGTCAGGCTGAGCGCTGCCTTGATCCAGATGGCCGTCTCGTGCCAGCCGGCGTTCCGGGCCTTGAACACCTCTTCGCACCGCTCATACAGGAACCCGCCCTGCTCCCAGGAGGCCTTCCACGCCTCGCGCAGCCGGGCGAAGCGCTTGGTGCCGGGGTCCCTTTCCGGGTCGGTTACCGGCGGCTCGGGCGTCTGGTCGAGCAGGTCGAGGATGCCCGGGCCGTTCGGGCTGGGCTGGCTGTTGGCGGGCTTGTCGTCGGACTGCATGGGTGTCTCCCTCACTCGGGCAGCTGTGGCGGGTGGGTGGTGGTGTGCAGGCCGGACGGCCTGGCCCGCACCCGACCGCGAGGGGTTCGGGTGCGAGGCAGGTGGTCCGGAGAACCAGCGGGTCAGAGGCCGCGGGTGTCGGCGAGGCCGGCGGCCAGGTCGACCATGCGCAGGGGGGTGCGGCCGCCTGCCCAGGCGTCGTTGAAGGACGGCACGGAGTCGACGTCGCCGAACTTCCTGCGGATCGCGTCCAGGAGCACGGAGGCCGCGTCGGCTTCCAGGCTTTGGTTGCCGCGGGCCTCGGCTCTGATGGCTCCGAGCATGCAGCGGGCGCCGTCCTCGTCGACCAGGACGTCTTTGCACCAGCCGCCGGTGAGTAGCCGGTGGTGCGCGCGTTCCAGCAGGGCCGCGACCGGGGTCGGGTAGGACTGCGGTGGCGGCTGGAGCGTTGGGGTCAGCGGGACGGTGACGACGTCGGCCAGGTCCACGGGTTCGGTGTCGATGTGCGCGGTGTTGACCTCGTAGGCGACCTTCGCTTCGTCCAGCTTCATGGTCATCGCCGCGTTGACGAACGCCAGGCGTTCCTCGAGGGACAGTGCCGCTGCCGGCGCGGGCGGTGCGGTGGCCGGGGCGGTCTGGTCTGTGGCGGGGTGGGTCTGAGGCATCGGGGCTCCCTGGAGGCGTGAAGGCGCGGGGCGGGGGTGGCGCCTTCGCCGTCGGCGGCCGGTGCGGTGTCAGATGCTGGAGATCAGGGCAGTGACGGTGCCGATCGCGTCGGTGATGAGCGGTGCGGCGCCGGAGGAGGCGAGGAAGAAGCCGAATCCGGCGCAGGCCAGGGCGGGCAGGATGCGCACCCAGCCGCCCCGGATGAGGACGAAGACGACGATGCCGAACAGGACGACTGCGGAGATCGATACGGCCACGAGCGGCGTGTCCTTCCAGGTGAGAGCAGGGCCCGGCCGAAGCGGCCGGGCCCTGCTCGGGTGGAGCGGTGCGGGGTGGGTCAGACTCTGGAGAGGTTCCTGATGGCCTCCAGGGCCTGGCGGGGCGAGGTGACCGCGTCGCGTCGCGCGGCAGGCTTCCCACCGCCGCGGCGCTTGCCGCCGCCCTTGGGCTCGTCGTCGTCGCCGTCCTCGTCATCGGGCACGGGACCGAACTCGCCGGGCCGGGGCGGCTCGGTCCAGTCGAACCACAAGTCGCGCGCTTCGAGCTCGCGGATCTCGTGGTCGGTCAAGTGCTCGACGGCGTCGGGGAAGTAGCCGTCGATGCCGGCCTTGAAGTCCATGAACAGCGTGCGCAGGACGTCGGGCTGCTTGCCCTCGATGATCCATCCGGCGCCGCCGGTGTTGGAGTTGGAGGGCGGCTCGGGCTCGCCGGCCATCACCCGCTCGATCCGGCCCTTCTCCGCGGGGGAGAAGGAGCGGGGGAGCGGGTCGGGGGTGTGCTCAGACGGGATGCCGAGGGCCTTGAACATGTCGCCGACCTTCTTCGGCGCCACTTTCAAAATGACGGGGATGCAGTTCTCGCGCAGGTTCTCGCACAGCAGCTGCGTGAAGCCGTCCTGGACGTAGATGGACTGGCCGGCCACCTTCAGGCCGACGCCGTACTTGCGGCCCTTGACGGACACGAGCTCCGCGAGGTCCATGATTTCCGCGCCGTAGTCGCCGTTGCGGGCGGCGGACAGGAACTCATCGAGGTACGCGGACAGCATCCGGTAGGGGCAGCCTGGCCGGGTCGGGTCCCACTCGTGGACCTGGCCGTCCTCCCACGGCATCTCGCCGCGGATCTCCATCAGCGCGACCAGGACCCGCAGGAGCCGGATCATGTAGAGGGCGCCGACGCCGTAGCGGGACGTGTGCTTGCCCAGCGCGGCTGTCTTCTCATCCGGCGCCTCAGTGGCCAGCATGACCACAGCCCCGAACAGAGCGTCTGCCGCGACATGCAGGCCCATCAGCTGAGTCTTGCCGCCACCCGAGGGGGCGACGAACAGACCGTGGGCGGCGCCCCGGTCGGTGTAGACCCGGTTGCGGGCGGGCTGGCCGTTGCCGAGGAAACCGGTCACCCAACGCCCGTCCTCGTCCGGGGTCAGCAGCTCCTTGGTCGCGGGGAAGATCTGCGCGAGCGGGCTGCTGTCCCACAGGGAGACCAGGACCTGGTTGCCGTCGACCGTGACGAACAGCCGGCCCTCGTCGTACTTGGTCTTCAGCGCGGCCGCCAGGCTGTGCTGATTGACGCGCGGCTCGCCCATCTCGTCGGAGACCTGGGCGATGTAGTGGGTGACCTTCCGCTCGTGGTCGCGGACCTTCTTCACGAACTCGGAGCCGGGAACGGGCCCCCCAGTGGCGCCGATCCGGTCGGCCCACCACTCGCGGGTGGTCGGGGCCTTCAGGCGGCGCTCGTTCGCATCGGGAGTGACGTGGACTTCCTTCCAGCCGGGACCGCCCTCACGGCCGTACTGCCGGGCCACGTCTTCGATCCGCACGTCGCTGACATCGACACCGAACGCGGCCGCGACGGCCTCCTCCGTGAGCCCGAAGATCGGCCGCCCGGCCTCGGAGGCGCGCAGCAGCAGCGACAAGTCGTTGGGCATCCCCGCGTGCGGGGTGGCCGTGACGACGATGGTGCGCCCGGGCAGGCCGCGGGTCTCCCACAGCCAGCGGACCTGGCGGGTGAAGGCGTCGGCGCCGTCGTCCGGCTGCGCCGGGGACACCCCGGGCTGCAGCTGCGGGGCCGGGGTTGGGGCGGCGAGCGCGGGCCGGTGACCCCGGCGGGTGTGCCGGGAAAACGGCATCACCAGCAGGCCGGCCGCCGCCCACCCGGCCGCGAGCAGCCCGTCCAGGCAGTAGGGGCCCCAGCCGATCGTGTTCTTCGCGGCGACGTCGACGGCGGCCGCGAGCACCAGCGGCGACCAGCGCAGGATCTTGCGTCCCGCGCCGGACTCATCGCCCCGGTAGGCAAGAACCCAGCCGCCGACACCGGCCGCGCCCGCCAGCTGCACGACCGAGTTGACGGGGCTGTCGGCGAAGAAGTTCGGTGCCGCGGCGAGGACCGGCGCGGTCACGGTGTAGAAGGCGCGCTCCAGGGCGGCGCTGCGCGGCACGGACACGGGGCTTCTCCTTCGGAAGATGCGATGGGCGGCCCGCCGTCGGTGGCGGGGCCGCCCATCAGGGGTTTCGGTGAGCTGGGGTCAGTGGACGAAGAACCCCGGCCTGGGGGTGCGCTCCCTGCGGCCGGAGCGGATGGTGTCCAGGCCCTCGTACAGCCGGGCGTGCGTACGCCGCGCATCGTTGGCGAGGCCGGAGACTTCCTGGGCCGTCTCGTGGAGCTTCTTCACTTCGACGGCGGCGCCGCCCAGGGCGACGGACACCTGGCTGGTCATCTCGATGAACTTGCGGTCGAGTTCGGCGTTGGCGATGTCGACGGCCAGGCGCTCCGCACGTTGGGCGTTCGTGCGCATGCCGCGCAGCAGCAGCTCGAGCTCGTTGCTGGCCAGGTCCATGGCCCTGTTGAGCTTCTTCAGCTTCTGCTGGACGGCCTTGAAGTGGTTGGCGTCGTCGGTCTGGGCGAGGTCGCTCATCGGCGGGCCTCCTTCCTAGTCGTGGTGGGCGGCAGCGGAGGCCTGAGCCAGGCCCGCGTCGTCCATGGCCTGGATGTCCTCGCCGTAGACCCGGCCGACGGACATGGCAGCAATCCGGGCGGCCTCGGAAGCGATCTCACACTCGGAGGCGCACCGTTCGGCGAGCTGCTTCATACGGGACGCCGCGTCGGCCAGTCCGATGACCTGGTTGACGAGATCAGCCTCGATGTTGTGGTCGTTGATCAGGTCCGCCGCCATGTCCCGCAGCGCGCTGGCGACCTTGCCGAGCGCGATGGCCAGTTCCTGGGCGCGGTCCTTGTCGAGCGCGGCGGCGATCGCAATGTTCACGATCTCCATCAGGTACTCGTCGAAGGTGATGTCGGTCCGGTGCTTGGCCGCCATACCGGCCTGGCCTGACGCGGGCTTGCTGACCTCCGATGCCACGGGGTCCTCCTGTGCAGTGGGTCGGCTGGTGCCGGGGCGCTGGGTGTGTGGTTCAGGGGCGCGGGGCAGGCTCGCCGGGCTGGAGACGGTGGCCCCGAAGGGATCGGATGGGTCGTCGACGATGACCGCGTCCGGGATGACCTCCTCGGCCTCTTCGGACTTCGGGGAGCGGGTCGGGCCGTCAGGGCGGTCAGGGCGGTCCACCGTGGAGTTCAGGTCCTCGGGCCGAAGACGTGAAGGCTCCTCCGCCTCGGGCGGGGTGGCGCCCTTGTCGGGCTTGGCGAAGAAGTCCCTGAATCTCTCTTTGTAGGAGCGCTTGTCGTCGCTGTCGTCTGTGTCCGGCGGGCTCTTGGCGTCGTCGGTCCCGGTGTCGTCCTTGGCGGCCTTGTCCCCGGAGCTGTCGGACGGCTTCTCGCCGCTCTTCTTGCCGTCGTCCGGCTTCTTGGTTTCGGAGTCGTCCTTCGTGCCGTCTGAGGACGTCTCGGGGCCGTCTTTGGGGATCCTTTTGGTCGTGGCCTCGGAGTCCTTGTCGCCGGTGCCGTCCTTCGCGGCCTTGGCCTTCTCCGCTGCCTTGGCTTTCTCCGCTGCCTTGGCCTTCTCCTCGGCCTTGGCTTTCTCGGCTGCCTCCCGCTTCGCCCTTCCCGCGGCCTTCCGCTCGGCTTTTGCCTTGCGTCGTTCCTCGCGCGCCGCCTGGACGGCGGCGCGGTCCTGGTCGCGGTCCTTGCTGCGGTCGGCAATATTGGCGGCCTGGTCGGCAGCGCGCCGCTGTTGTCGGGCGTTCTGGCGGGCGGTGGCGCGATCCTGGCGGCCGCGGGCCCGTTCGGCCCGGGGGCTGGTGGCCGGCGCATCCTTCGACTTGCCGCCGTCGCCCTTCGGCTTGCCGCCGTCGCCCTTCGGCTTGCCGCCGTCGCCCTTGGGCTTGTCGCCGTCGCCCTTCGAAACCCCCTTGCCGGCACCGGGCTTGCTCGCCCCGGAGCCTCCAGCGCCGTTCTGGCGGCCTTTGGGGCCGCTGGGCGGCTCCTTGCCTCTCGGACTGCCTCCACGGCCGCCAGCGGAGCGATCAGAGCCCTTCCCGGTGCCCTTGGGGGAGTTGGCGCCCCCGGAGCCTCGCCCGGAGCTGCCGGACCCGTTCGTTCCCGAGCCCCGGCCGCCCCCGCCGCCGGCCTTCGAGCGGCCGCCCTTGTCGGCGCCCATGCCGGAGCCGGAGGACCGCGCCGCGTCGGCCTTGCCGCGCGCCGCCGCCTTGTCGGCCTTCGCTTTCATCTGCGCCTCATGGAGCTTCGCGTTCTGCTCCATCAGCGCGGTTTCCTGGGCGGTGCGGGCTGCCAAAAGCGCGGCCTTGCGTGCTATTTCCGCCTCACGGAAGGGCGCTTCCCCGGCATGTCGGTCCCGCGCCACCTCGAGCCGGTATTCCAGCCAGTCACCGAGACGATCGGCAAGAGAACGAGACTGTTCGTATTCGTATTCGCCTTCCTCGGGTTCTTCGTCGCTGGAATCCGGAGTGTTGGGCATTCCCGTTTCCCGTAAAGCTGCTTCCGGAGAAATGGGCCCGCGAATAGGCGGGAGTTCCCTTGTTGTCTCCGGAGGGACAGGGGCACCGGCACCGCCGTCAGGCGGTTCGGAGAAAAACAAATCCCCACCGTCGGGAGCGTCCGGCATAACGCCGGAATCACTGTCCCGAGTGGGGAGGTGAACGACGTTGCTGTCGGTGTCTTCGGACACGCGACTCCCTCCTCCTTGGCTTGACAGCCGGCATCGGCCTCGCGTACGCGCGTGCACGCCACGCGCGGCACGCGGCACGCGCGGCACGCGATGGGATCGCCGAAGGGCCGTCCCCGGGATCGGAGACGGCCCTTCGTGACGGGACGCGAGGAAGCTAGCCGGAGTGGCGGCTGTAGACGTTCTGCAGGGCGAGCGCGACCTCACGGATGAACTTCGTGTCTCCGTCGCGATAAGCCTGCGTGCCCCGGATATTCATAATCCGGAGCCAGTAGTAGAAAGTGCCGAGGTCGCTGCCGTGCTGCGCAATCAAATCTTGTTTGATTTTCCGCTCATGTTCTGCACGGTTGAGCTTCTTCCGCTCTACTCTCGTGAGCGGGCGACCTGCACTCACGCCGAATCCCTGCGATCCAGGCTGTAAATCGACGTGGGGCCACCATAACCCATATTCGGGCTCGGTGCACTCTGCTGGCCCGGGTTTTCCGGGGCAGCCTGGAGCGGCTGGTGGTTCTTACGCGCCTTGAGCTGCTCCTTTTCCTTTCGGGTTTTCTTGACCTCCTTCACCTTTTCGTCGTGGGCGTGGCGCCTATTGGCGCTCTTTTCCAGTCCCGCAGTGGCGTTCTTGAGGTTCTTTAGAACGTCGTTCAGGGACTTTTCCACCGGATAAGAGCGAAGGAAAGCCTGGCCCATCCTGTCGCCCTCCACGCGGGTCCCGCGGCAGTGCACACGGGTCTCGCGCTGGAGGATCTCCAGCTTGGCCTGCATGTCCAGCACGACCCGGTGGAAGTCCGCGAGGTAGTGCGCGTAGGCGGCGGGGTTCTGCGCGATCTCACGCAGCGCCGCGTTCGGGTCGTCGAAGAAGGGCTTGCCGTCGTTTTCGGTGCTCACGGGGTCCTCCGTGGGGGTCGGATCTGCTGTACTCGGGGGGCTGTTGACTGCTTCCGGCAGCCGCAGCGGAGGGCCAGCCCGATTGCTGCGGGCTGGCCCTCACTGGCGTGTGCCGGACGGCGGATCACTTCAGGTGCTTGTCCGCGTCCTCGGGGCGCAGCAGGCCGGCCTCCTTCAGCAGCCGCACCGCCCGGTTCTGGTTGACGCCGAGCTTGGTGCGGGCCTGGTAGAGGGTGACGAAGCCGTCCTCGTCGCGCGGCAGGTTCCGTACGAGCGGCAGGAGTTCCGCGTCCGTCCGTACAGGCGTACCGGAACGGTCTGCACCCGCCGCACCGTTCGTTCCGGTTGCGGGAGGGGACACGGTGGCCGTACCTGTACGGGCACCCGGTACGCCGTTGGCGCCGGGCTGTGTACGGACACTGACCGCGCCGGTACGCCCCTGTACGGCCGCGCTGGCCGTACCGGTACGGCCAGCAGCCGGTGTACCTGTACGCGCCGCCCCGTCAGGGGTGGTGTGTACGCCGCCTGTACGGTCGCCGTACGCCCTGGTCACCGCCGCTTCGGTCCCGTCGTCGTGCGGCGGGTGGGCGGCGGGGCGTACCGGGTCCGTACCGTCCCGTCCGGGGCCTGTACCGTCTGGCCGTACCGAGCTGTGAGCGGCGTACAGGTCGCGGCTGGCAGCCCCTGTACGGCTGGGCGATGTGCCGTCCGTACCGTCGGGACGCCGGTGCGTACCGGTACGGGCGGTCGTTCCGTTTCGGCTGTCCGTACCGGTACGGCCGTCCGCACCAGCCGTACTGCCGTGCCCGTCCGTACTGTCCTCGTGCATGAGCGCGTGGACGCGCCAGATGACGGCCACGAAGATCAGCACGACGAACGTCGTCAGCTGCCACGGCGCGGACTTGCCTTCCTCCACCAGGTGCGCCTGTTCCGCCAGGTGGTAGGTGACGTTCGCCGACGCCATCAGCGCGAGCGCCGCCGGGATGTCCCGCTTGGCACGGAAAGCGGTGACGCAGTAGACGTCGATGCTGACCGGCAGCAGCGGGGCAACGTACTCGTTGATGCCGACCATGCGGGCCAGCTCGTACTCGCCGCTGGCGGCGAGGCCGACGCCGGCGGCCAGCGCGATCCACGGGGCCGTGGTCCACGCCTTGCGGCTGAGGTTCTGCTGCCAGCCGTGCCAGCGGGAGTTGGCCTTCTTCGCCTCGCGGGCCTCATCCAGCAGCCGGCGGGCGCGAGCCTCATCCGCCTGCGCCCGCCCGGTGATCCCCGCCGCCTTACGCTGCGCCTCCGTGGTGATGCGGTCGGCCTCCTTGTGGGCGGCGTCCCGCAGTTGCGCCGCGACGGTCTTGGCTTCCTCCCGCAGCCGCTCGCGCTGCTTGTCGCACGCCGCCTTGAGCCCGGCGAGCTCGTCGGCAAGGGCCTTGCGCTTGGCGGTGGCCTCCGTGTCGAACTGGTCGGTGAGCTCACGCAGCTTCTCGCGCAGCGCGGTGCGGGCCTGCTCCGCCTCGGTGTGCGCGGCAGCAACATGCTGGTCGGCCTCGCGGCGCCGGTCGTCGGCGGCCTTGACCGCGTCCGCGTACAGCGCCTGCGCCTCCGCCCGGCGGCCGTCATACTGCTCAGCCGCCGTCGCCGCGAGCTGCGCGAACCGCTCGCGGGCCTGGTCAACCTCCCGCTGCGCCGCGGCCACCAGGGCGTCGGCCTGCTCCTGAGCGCGGGCGAGAATCCCGCCGGCCTCGATGCGGCGCTGGTCGACCAGCGCCGCAATCTCGGTGAGATCGGCCTCCGCCAAACGCCGCAGCTCGGCAACCGCCTTGCCGGTCGCCTCACGGTCGCTGGTGACCAGCTCGGTCAGGTCGGCGACCTGCGCGCGGGCCTCCGTCACCAGCCTCTCGGCACGGTCGCGGGCTTCCGCCAGAAGCCGGTCGGCCTCGCCGCGCGCCGCCTCCAGGTCGTTCTTCGCCGCCGCGCGCCGGGCGGTGGCCTCCTGGTCGGCGTCGGCAGTGATGTCCGCGGCGCGGGTCTGCGCCTCGGCCATCAGCACGGTGACCTTCCGGTGCGTGTCGGCGACGGTACGCGCGGCCGCACTCTCGGCTTCCGCCTGGAGGACGGCGGCCTGCTCGCGCGCGGTGCCGATGACATCGGCGGCCCGGTCCCGGGCGTCCGCGACACGGGCCAGCGCCTCCAAGTCCCCCTCTGTCTCCGTGGTCCCGGCCGGGGCCTGGGGAGCGTCGGGGGTGGAGGAGGCGGTGGGCTGCGGAGTGGGACGAGTTGCGGCCGGCCCGTTGCGGCCGGGGTGCCTCTTGTTCCGGTTTCGAGTGGCGGCCACGCCGCCTCCTTCCAGGTCGATACCGCCAGCGGCGGTTCACGGGTGATTCGGTCAGTCGCGCTGGGGCAGCCGTCAGGCCACGACCGTGAGCGGCCGGTGCGGGGCGATGACCTGGCCGTCGGGGAGCAACTCGCCGGTGTCCTCGAAAATCAGGACGCCGTTGCACAGCAGGCTCCAGCCCTGCTCCGGGTGAGCGGCCACGACGTGCGCGGCCTCGCGGTCCGAGCTGGTAGCCGACGGACATGTCGGCCTGTGCGTGCACAGCGAGGTCGGCAGCCGGGTGGAACCGGTGGCGGTCGTCGCGGTGTTGAGCTGGGTGATCGTCGTGCCCATCGGGGCCTCCCTGTGCTGTCGGTCCGGGCTGTCCGGCTCCCCGTCACCGCCCGTCCCGGCCGCCAGGGTTCGGCGGTCGGGACGAGCTGATCAGGCAGCCGCCAGAACGGATCAGGCGGAGGCGGCCGCGGCGCGCTTGCGGGCCTCGCGACGCTTGAGGGAGCGGCGCTCCTTCTCGGACAGCCCGCCCCACACGCCCGCGGCCTCGCCCCGCTCCAGCGCGCCCTTGAGGCAGCTCTCGATCAGGGGGCAGCGACAGCAGACGGCCTTGGCATCCTCGATCTGGAGCAGCGCCGGGCCGGTTTCACCGATCGGGAAGAACAGCTCGGGGTCCTCATCGACGCAAGCGGCGCGGGGCCGGTCCGGTGCGTCGGTGGAGACGGGCGCGTAGGCGTGGCTGCGGATAACGGCGACGGACACTCGCTTCATGTGGGCCTCCCAGAAAGTCCGTGTACGAGGCAGCCCCGAGGGATCCCCCGGGGGCTGTTTCGGATGTTGGCGGCGGGCTGAACTACCTGGCGTCGATGCGGCAGCGGACCTGCTTGCCGACCGGCGAGGACACGACGTCCCAGCCGGGCGCCAGCAGGTCCAACAGGCCCAGGCCGCGCCCGGACTCCGCGTGCTCGCTGTCCATCGCCACCGCGCTCCGGTGCGGCAGCAGATCGGCGGCGGGATCATGCACGTTCACCTGGACGCTGCGCCCGGTGACGTACACCTCGACGACCAGCGGCACGTGGTCACCGCAGGCCCGCACGGCGTTGCCGAGCAGCTCGGAGACAAGCCACTCAGCCGTGTCGCCACTCGCCTGGCCGGCCCCGTACGCCATCGACACCGACACGGTCAGAGCGCGCACCGTGCTGAAGGCGGCCTCGGAGGCCGTGATGTGGGCGACGAAGCCACGGTCGCGGTGCTTGACGTACAGGCCGGGGATGCAAGCCGGAAGCGCCGGCCGCTGCGAACGGCGCTGGTCGTCCATACGGGCCCGGCGCAGCATGTCGTCCATGTCCGGGCTGCTGTCTCCTCGTGCACCCGGAGGCGCGGGGGATGTCATGATGGAACTCAAGGTTCTTCCTCTCACGGAGTGACCTGCTGAACGGCCCTGGGGTGCGATCCCGGGGCCGCTCGTTTTGGCTCTCATACGAGCTGCCAGGGGCCCGGCCGCCCCTGTTGAGGCGGGGGGGCCGGGGCCGTGGTCGATCGTCTCGGTATGTGGGTCAGGCGCCTGACGTAGTCGGGGTCCCCTGCGCGTATCGCCTGCCTAGCGCCCGCTGCCGCTGTTCGAACGCCTCCACATCCCGCGGCTGCAGCGGAAGTTGAGGGCCGTCGGCCGGACGGTCACCTCGCGGGAAGTCCCTCCGGGCGGCGTCCGCGTCGCTGACCTTCACCTGAACCGCGTTCCAGTCAGCCACGCGTCCGGCGGGCGTGCGCTCCGCGCGAGCCCGCAGGGCCTGGTCGGTCTGCGGACTGAACGCCTTGGGTAACACCGCGGTGACCTGGCGGCTGGAGGCTTCCGTGATGGCGTCGGCAAGGAGCTCCCGCCACTCGGCAATCGTCAGATCGAGCTTCACTCGCCGGTTGCTGCCGAGGCATCGGCGAGGTTCGGCGGTGCCGGCACGGTCGGTGTGGTGGGGGACCAATTTCGGGTTGCGGCCGTCGTGCCCGGTGATGGGGCACCAGCGGCTGCAGTTCGGGCAGACCAGGCTCTCCGTGCCGGGGAGCAGGTCGATGTCGACGGGGGACAGCTTCGAGACGGTGATCGCGGGGAGGCTGCTGACGTGCTTCGTGCGGGTCCGGGTCGGACGCTTGCGGGCCGTGGGCATCGCGGACGTGGCTGTCATGCGGGATCTCCTTACGTACGGAGGGGAGGGGGCGCGTCGCGGTGCTCTCTCCGCCCGCCAGGCGCACGGGAGAGCCCCGGCGTCCTGGAGGACGGACAGCGCATAGCGCTGCGACATACATGCAGGTGAGTCGAGAACCCAGGGGATTTAGTGGTGCATCGACCCCGGCCAACCCCGAGGGGCGGACGACTTCCTGCGGTCTTGCGGTGGTGCTGGGTGCGTAGCCCCTACTCAACGGAGAGTTAGGGCTATCGCTATTGCCAAGTAGAGACCATGCGGCAGCGCGGAGTCAATAGCGATAGCTCTATTCGTATTGATCGCTTGTGCTCGCCCAACGCCGACTGATAGAGCTAGCCCTAGAATCAGACCCGAGCAGCACTCCGGAAGGTGGCTCCGATGCCCGTCTCGTATCGCGACATCGCCGCTGACCTGCGACAGCAGATCAGCGAGGGGCGGTATGTGCCGGGCGACAAGCTGCCGATGCTGACCGAGCTTCAGATGCAGTACGGCGCGGGATACCAAACAGTGCGAAGCGCCATCACGCTTCTGGAGCAAGAGGGCTTGGTCATCGCGGTGCGCCGAAGAGGGACAATCGTTCGGGAACGCCCGGAGAAGCGACGCATCACCCGGTCGCGCCAGGTGTTCCGAGACGAGATCGGCTACTTCTTCGACCCGGCCGCTCAGCCGTGGGCGGCCCTGGAGACTCCCACCCTGCGGTGGGGCATCGTGCCGGTCGATCTCGCTGCCCTCATGGGCCTCGCCACAGGCGCCGAAGTCTTCATCCGGGACCGCGTGATGGGCGACCCTGAAACGAAGAAGCCAAAACAGTTGGCGACCAGCTACCTGCCGGCTGGACTCGCTCGTGGAACCCTCCTCGTCGAAGCCGATACCGGCCCAGGAGGTATCTACGACCGGCTGGAGGAGATGGGGCATCGGCCTCTGCGCTGGAGCGAGAGTGTCTCGGCCCGCATGCCTTCCCCTGAAGAAGCCGAAGCCCTGGACCTTCCTGCCGACGTAGGCGTTCCGCTCTTGCGCGTCGTACGAGTCACGACCTCGCCCACCGGCGCAGTCGTTGAGCTCAACGACACCCGGATGAGCGCCGAAGAATTCGAGATCGGCTACTCCATCCGTCGTCACGCCAGCGCCCGGCTCTCGGACGCGGACGAAGACGAAGACGACCACTGAAGAGCACCTCCCTGGCCGGGCGTGACTGCTTGCAGTTCGGTTCTAGGCCCGGGAAGTCATGAGTTCCAGATCTGACATGTGGCCTGACGAACTGGCCACATCAGCCACAGGATTGGGGCGGGATGGCACAGAAGCCAAGGGAGTTAACGCCCTGGGTGTCGCCCTTGCACAACTGGGGGTACGAGCTGCGGGAGCTCCGAAAGCTGCGAGGGTGGAGCTTGCGCGACCTGTCAGACCGAGCGATGCTCGATCACAGTCACCTGGGCCGATTCGAGCGTGCCGAACGGAAGGCCGACCGCTCGCAGGCCGCCCTCCTGGACCAAGTCCTGGGCGCGAACGGCATGTTATTCCGCCTGTGGGAGCGGATCGACGACGGACGTGGCCATGTGGCCAATTCGCCGGTTCATGTGGCCAAGTCGTCAGTGGATCTAGCTTTGGGATTGCCGAACCAGGCAGCGTCGGACGATGAGGGGCTCTCTGTCCCGTGTCGTCTACGTGATGGGTCGGTGGTTTGGGTGGCTCTGGATCGGCGTGCGCTGCTGCGCACTGGGGTGGGGCTGGGAGCTGCTGCCGCGGTCGGAGTGGGTTCGCCGGCAGTAGCGGACTCGAGCGCCGTTCCAGGCTTGGTCCGCAAGGCGCGGGCCGCGTCAGCGTATGGGTCCACGCCGGTGGAGCACCTGCGCCGCACCCGCCGCCTCCTGATTGACAGCGACAACCTTCTGGGGCCTCGGCAAGTTGTGGGCGCGGTACGCGACCATATCCAGGTCATCCAGGAGCTGCGGCGGGAAGCCCAGGGCATCGACCGGCGCGACCTCATGGAGCTGCAGACGCAGTACGGAGAGTTCTTGTCCTGGATCTACCAGGATCTGGGCAACCCAGAAGCAGCCTCGTACTGGCTAGACCGGGCAATGCAGTGGTCGCACACGGTCGGAGACACCGATCTGAGCACGTACGTCATGGCCCGCAAGGCGCAACTGGCCGGGGACACAGCGGACTTGGTCGATGTGGTCGACCTCGCAGAAGCCGCGCAGCGCATGGCACGCCCCCGCAGCCGATTGGCCGCCGTCGCGCGAACCTATGAGGCGTATGGTCACGCATTGCGTGGCGACGCGGACGAGAGTGAGCGGGCCATCGACGACGTCCGCAACGCCCTCGATGGCGCGGCCGCCGACCCCACTCCATGGGGCGTGTGGCTGTCCGCCTCGTATGTAGAGATCCACCGTGCTCAGGGCCTGGAGGCCCTCGGCAAGCATGACCAGGCTGCTGATGGATTCGCCGCTGCGATCCGGATGATGCCGGACGGCTACCACCGTGATCGCGGTGTCTACATGGCGCGGCAGGCCGTGGCTCTGGCCGGTGCGCGGGTGCCGGAGCAGGCCGCTGCGGTCGGACTGAACGCGCTGATGGTCGCGGGAGACACCGGTTCGGGCCGGATCACGAACGAGCTCGCTCGACTCGACAAGGCACTGATCCCTTGGCAGCGCATGCCGGAGGTCGAAGAGTTCCGTGCAGCCTTCGACTCCACCCTTGTTCACGAGACAGAAACGGAAGATTGATCAGATGACCACCGCCCGCCCGTACGTCCTGCTCTCCGCTGCCATGTCGGTTGACGGCTACCTAGACGACACCAGCCCCGAGCGGCTGCGCTTGTCCAACGCGGAGGACTTCGACCGCGTAGACCAGGTCCGCGCCGAATCCGACGCAATACTGATCGGCGCGAACACCATGCGCCGGGACAATCCGCGTCTGCTGGTCAACAGCGACGAACGGCGCGCTCAGCGCGTCGCCGACGGCAAGTCGGAGTATCCGCTGAAGGTCACGGTCACCCAGTCCGGCGACCTCTCCGCCGACCTGAACTTCTGGCACCACGGCGGCGACAAATTGGTGGTCACTGTGGATAGTGCGGTGGAGAAGGTGCGTGCCACTCTGGGCGACCTAGCCGAAGTGGTCGGTGTCGGCCCCGAGCTCGACTGGGGCCAGGTCCTCGATGAGCTCGGGCGGCGCGGTGTCGGCCGGCTCATGGTGGAGGGCGGTGGCACCATCCACACTCAGCTGATGGCCGCGAACCTCGCCGACGAAGTCCACCTCGCTATCGCCCCGCTCTTGGTCGGTCAGCCCGAGGCGGCTCGATTCCTGGGCGCCGCGGACTATCCGGGCGGGTCGACCGCCCGGATGAGGGTTCTGGAAGTCCGCGCGATCGGCGACGTCGTGTTCGTCCGCTACGCGCCCAAGGAGCGCGACTGATGTCTGCGTCCGACCGAGACCAGAATCTGCGCCGGATACAGCGGGCGATCGGTCTCGTCGCACTGTGTCCTCCGGGGTGGAGCCATCACTGCCCGGTGCAACTGCGGTGACATCCACTGGCCTAGCGCGGCCCGTCTTCCGACTGGATTAACCGTCCAAGTCGGCGCTCTGCTGCTAACCGCTCGCAACCTCGGCGCCGACCAGCTCGTCACCAGCAAGACCGTCCTGCCCAGAATCGGCGGAACCCAGGGGGCACCCACGTGAGTTCACCATCGTGCGACACGGACGTCCTGATCGGCGGAGCTGGCCCGGCCGGGGTGTCGGCCGCGGTCATGGCGGCCAGCCTCAAGCTGCGCACTGTAGTGATCGAGGCTGGGCGTGGGAGCATCACGTTCCGCCCTCTGGCGTTGCACGGTTCTGGAGCCTGTCCGGCAGGGCTCGTCGTCGAACGAGGCACTGGCTCCGGGTCAGCAGATGGGTCCCCAGGTCTTCCTGACGACACGTCCGTCCCGACCGCACCGAAGCCCACACCAGGGGAGTATCGTGTCTCCGAGCTTGATCAAAAGAGAATGGCCCCCACGACCTTCAGCAAGTCGAGGGGGCGGGCCGAAGGACTTTGTGGAAGGAGTCCGACGGCCTGCCGACCACCCGTACAGAGCGAATCCCAGGTGATCGACATGCATCAGGGTACCCGTACCCTGCCCCAGTCACACAGCACCCCGCCGTGGTGCCAGCAGCGCGCGAGCGATAGCTGGCCCTTCGGCGGGGTGCTCGTGCTGTCCGCGCACACCCCGGTCCGCCCCTCCGTTGAGGGGGTCGGGATGAGGTAGGTCTCTGGGGCGGCGCCTGCATCGCAGGACTTCTGACCGCCCCGGGCCCGGTTTCCGGTGATTGCCGTCACCGCTACCAGCGCCCATCTGCTCTCCGTGAGGCTTGCCGGCCTCTTGGAGGAGCTGCTCGTCCCGGCGCCAACCGGCTGCGAGCGGTTCGATCTTGGTTCTCGCCGAACCACAAAGCACCACGAGGGGCTTTGTTGTGCCCTCCCCAGCAGAGAGGAGCGGTGTCATTCTGCATGACCGCTCGGGCTTTCGCCAGCCCACGTACACCCGTTTCATGCTCGTTTGCCCTTCCATGTCGTCCCGTCATGACGGATTTCATAGCCCCATTAATCCGAAAGATCCCTATCTGAAACGGGAACACGGACGGCCTGCTCCTGCTGCTCCTGCAGGCCCGCGCGCTCGTGCGGCCCTCGCCAGGGTGCGCCGGTGAGCGCCGTGGCAGCACCGGCTGCCGTGTTGGACAACCCTTTGAGTGCGCTCGCCGACAACTCCGTCGACGAGGTCCCGATGCTTCCCGGGCAGCGGAACGCGCTGCGGTCGGTGCCGGCTTCGGGGCAGGCGGGCGACGGCGGCCTGGACAACCCACTGCGCCTCGGTCGGCAGATGCGGCTGCGGCTGCTCGCCGCGGTCCAGGCGCTGCTGGCGGACCCGTCGATCGCCGGGCTGAAGGATGCGCCGCGGCTGGCGGCGGTGGTGCTGTACGCGAAGTCGCGGGCGCCGAAGGGGGACAAGCGCGACCTCCAGACCTCCATCTGGGGCTCGGAGCTCGGTCGGTGGATGGGCATGAAGGAGTCGACCATCCACCACAAGGTGCTGCCGGTGCTGCGTGGCTCGGGCGCGCTGCGGACCCGGGTGGTGACGAACGCGAAGGGGCACCCGACCGGGCTGGACTGCCTGGTCATGCCGCTGTGGAATGCCCACCGCGGCGGGGGAGCGGGGCACCCGCTGGCCCTGTCCAAGGCGGAGTTGGCGACGCTGCTGCATCTGATCGAGGCGCTGTTCGGTCCTGGTTGGGCGCCGGAGGGCAAGGAGCCGACGCCGCCGGGGCTGCTGGCCAGCCGTACGGGCAAGGGGGCTGCGACCGACCGGCTCGGGCTGCTGCTGATGGTGCTGAACACGCGGGCGTCGGGCTGGCTGCAGCTGTGCGGCGGCTCGGTCCGGAAGAAGGAGGGGCGCGGGGCGGCGACGCTGGCGCGGCTGCTGGGCTGCTCGCCCTCCGGGGCCCGGAAGATCCTGACCAGGCTGACGGAGGCGGGTGTCGTGGCGCGGCAGCGCAAGGCGACGGTGACGCGGATGAACGGCCGGGGCAAGGTCATGCTGCTGCCGGTCGCCCGCGCGTACGGCCGCTCCCTGGCTTCTGTGGAGACTGTTCAGAGGCCTGATCCCGAGTTTTCAGCGCGTCCTGATGATGCGTCCGGAGATCATGCTCCGGCTGGTGTGACCGGTGCCCGTGGTACGGCTGGGATCTGCGGTGCTGAAGGCGCCGAGGATGCGGCGGATCAGGAGCGTCCCGATGGTGCAGAGCTCCACGCAGACCACGCGTCTGGGGTTACTCCCGTCGTTCCTCTCCAGCTCTCTCGTGGTTTTTCCGGCGAAGGCCGTGGGGGTGAAGGTCGTCGGCCGGAGCGCGTGTGCGGGCGCGAGGACCAGGCCTCCGACGGCGAGACCGCCGTTGCCGAGCCAGCGCCTCCGGTGGCTGAGGGCGGCCCGCTGCGCGGGGAAAAGCCGAAGGAATTCCCGGTCGATGAGCATGGTGGGCAGCCCGCTTCCGGGGCTGTCACCGGTGACCGGCTGAGGACCGTGGGCTGGGACAAAGCGCAGGAGCAGCGGAGGGTGCGCCTTCCGGCTGATCTTGGTCTGCGGGTGGCTCTGAGGCCGGTCCTGGGGCTGTGGGAGCGGCTGTCCGGCTGGCAGCAGGACCAGGTCGAGGCGGCCTCGAAAGCGGAGGTGAAGCGGCTGGCGGGCATGCTGGATCATCCGGAGGCAGCTGCGCGGCTGCTGGCCGACCGGCTCACCAACCGGCTGGAGGAGACCGGCGGCGAGAGCCTGGTCGACCGCCCCTACCCGTGGCTGATCCGCCGTGGCCTGGTGCAGCGTCAGGCGTGCTCGGACCGGCGCTGCGATGACGGGATCCGGCTGGACACCGGCGGGGACTGCGAGAACTGCGGCAACGTGCTCCACATCCGGCGTGCCCGGCGGGCGAAGATTGCGGCGCAGCTCGACCGGGAGCTGCCGGGGCTGGCCGATGGTGAGCGCCGCCGGGTCCTCGAGGAGCGGCTGCGCGAGCAGGCGGCCATCGAGGCGGAGGACTTCGTGTGGCGGCGCGAGAAGGCCAGCGCGGAGCAGGCCCGCCGCGATGCGGTGCGTGCGGCTGCCCGGGAGCGGGCGGAGCGCGAACGTGAGGCCGCGGCCGCCGCCGAAGCGGTGCGCCAGGCCCTGCCGTGCGAGGACTGCGGGCAGGAGCAGGCTGCCGGGCTGTGCGAGGCTTGCGGCTACCGGCGCCGGACCGAGGCCTTGATCGTGGAGGCTGGCCTGGTCGCCGCGGCCTGGTCGGCCCCCCTGGACGACACGGACGCCGTCGCCGCCGTCGCCGCTCACGTCAGGGCATCGCTGGAGGCCGACATCGAGCGGGCCCGTGCACAGTTCCTGGGGCTGGTGGAGCCCGGCGAGCTGGACGCCGACCCGGCCCTGGCGGCGTCCGCACTCGCCTTCGCCTTGCTCCAGGCCGTGGAGCAGGCGCTGCCGGAGTACCGCAGCAGCGCCCTCGAACAGCTCGGACGGACCGAGGAAGCCGAGGCGGAGGCCCGCCGGGCGTACAAGACCGAGCAACGCCGTCGCTGGTACAAGCACAACCCGAACGGCACGGACACCATCGCCGCCGCGACGAAGGCCGCTGACACGGCCCGGGAGCGCACTGCGCAGTACCTGCTGGCGACCGGGCTGGAGCAGCTGCACGAACGGGCGGCGGCCCACACGGAGTCGGCCGCGGCCGCGCTGTGGACGGACCGTCTCGCCGAACTAGCCGCGCGTTCGCTGGACGGCGGTATGGCCGGGCGGTGATGACGCAAGTATCAAGGTGAGCGGGGCCGACCTCGCACGCGAGGCCCTGGTCGCGGCCAGCCAGTGAGGCGGCGAGGTGTCCGGAGCCGACCTGTCCGGGGCGTACCGCAGGCCGCGATGGAGGCGGCCCGGAAGCCCGCAGCGGCCAGAAGCGAAGCCGCGTTTGGGAGCCAGGTCGATCCCTGAGACGTCCCAGCTGCAGAGGCCACGTCTGGGGGTAGGCATGACAGAGGAGCCGCAGAGACACGTTCGGCTACGACTGGCCAGGCGCCGCACCGCCCCAGTTCGCGTCCGGGCCCGCGTACGCGAGGCGCCACCCGAGCCGGACCCGGAGCCGTCGCGGATACGCAGGCTCTGGAATCGCACCCAAGGCGCTCGGTGGTCTCACATCATCACCGTGACGGGGACTGCACTGGCGGCCGTAGCGGCGGTCGGCGGCCTGTGGGCGTCAGCTGTCGCCACGTACTGGAGTCAACAGACAGCGAAAGACCAGCTCCAGCAGTCGCAAGAGGGCGCTGAACAAGAACGGCGGGCGCAGGCACAAGGGGTCTCCTACTGGGCAGAGCCAGGCAGAAGTGGGTGGACAGTGCATATTCAGAATCGCTCTCCCGATCCCGTGCCTTGGCTGTCCCTGACGATCGAGACAAAGATCTATGCGGAGCTCAAAGACCCGGACGGCTGGGACCTCAGGTTCGCGAAACTGAACGTAGAGACAACCGGCTTGGCGCCCTGCACCGAGCTCATCTATAAGCAGAGTCAGTTCCAAGACGGAGCCTCGTTCTGGGCGTCCTTTTTTGAAGGGTTGCATCCTGATGACGCGGGAGAACTTCAGGTAAGTGCAATCGAGTCAGTCCCGCAGGCACGCTTCACCGACAAGGACGGGCAGGCGTGGATACGCACGGCTCAGACGCTTCAGCCCTGGCCAAACGTCGAGTCAATCCCGGAGCCACGTCTGCTGCACCACACCACAATTGAGTTCGGTCCCATGGGGGTGCCCGAGTCGAAGAAGACGCCGTCTTGTGGTGGCTAACAGGCCGGTGCCTCCGAGGTGGAACAGGTGTCCGCGAAGACGGCTCCGCTGGAGGCACGCAACGCCCTACGTCCAGGCGCTCGCCGCCACGTCTTCGACGCTACCTTCAACCTGCACGAGGCCAGACACAACGCCTTCGTCGTCACCAGGCGCGGCGGCCGGGGTCTCAGAGTCGGCTGCACTGCGGACCACGGCCTGAGTCAACTCATAGATCAGCACCCCCTGTTACTGGTGGTTGTCCCGGCGTAGCGTGACGGGTACACGCCTGGTACAGCCTGCGTCGCGGTGCGCGCGGGAAGGGGGAGTCGTGCAGGAAGGGACCGTGCTGGACGGGCGCTACCGGCTGATCGAGGCGATCGGCGCGGGCGGGTTCGGACAGGTCTGGGCTGCACACGATCCCAAGATCGACCGCCTGGTTGCGGTCAAGGTGCTCACCGGTGACGCGGGCAGCAGCCGGCAGGTCGCCCGGTTCACCCGCGAGGCCGCGGTCGCCGGCGGCCTCGCCCACCCGAACATCGTCACCGTCCACGACTTCGGCTCCACCACACACAACGGGCAGCCCTGCGCCTACCTGGTGATGGAGCTCCTACGCGGCAAACCGCTCAGCGCCGTCCTGGAAGCCGGGAGACTGCCCCTGCCCAAAGCCCTGTCCGTCGCGGCCTGCGTCGCGGACGCCCTGAAAGCCGCGCACGGCGCGGGCCTGACGCACCGGGACATCAAGCCCTCCAACATCATCGTCAG
Organism: Streptomyces sp. RG80; assembly: GCF_040446465.1. Taxonomy (NCBI): domain Bacteria; kingdom Bacillati; phylum Actinomycetota; class Actinomycetes; order Kitasatosporales; family Streptomycetaceae; genus Streptomyces; species Streptomyces sp. RG80. Next base: position 49,871 of record NZ_JBEAAJ010000018.1, read on the forward strand.
GCCCAACGGCCAGGCGACGGTCGTCGACTTCGGCATCACCAAGAGCAGCGACGAACGGCACGACATCACCACCACCGGCGTCCTGATCGGCACCCCCGCCTACATGGCACCCGAAGCACTCGCCGGCACTATCGACCACCGCTCCGACCTGTACTCGCTCGGCTGCGTCATCTACGAGATGGCCACCGGCCGCCCGCCCTTCACCGGCACCTCCTGGCACCTGGTCAACCAGCACCTCAAAGAGCAGCCCACCCCGCTGCGCACCCTGCGCCCGGACATCCCCGTGGACCTGGAACGGTTCGTCGCCCGCCTCCTGGCCAAAGACCCGGCCCAGCGGCCGGCCTCCGCCGGCAAGGTCCGGGACGTCCTCAAAGAGATCAACGACCGGCACTTCGGGGCCACACCGCCCAGCCGCGGCAAGAACATCACCACCGAAGTGCTCGTCACCCGGGCGGAAGCCACAGACGGCGCGATCATTCCCTTGCGGATCACCAGCCGCACCGTCTGCCCCGCCTGCGCCACCAGGACAGACGAGAAGGCGGCACAAGCCTGCACCACCTGCAAGGGGGAGGGCCAGGTCATCCGCGAGCAGCACACCCACAAGGTCCGCATCCCCGCAGGCATCAAGGACGGCCAGGAGGTCCGGATCCGCGAACTCGGCGGCCCCGGCACGCACGGCGGTGCGCCCGGAGACCTGTACGCCACCGTCCACATCACCGACTGATCGGCAGCCGATCAACTGGCTCAGCAGCGATCAAGACTCTCCACCGATCAAGCCACCAGGCCAGGCCCTCTCACCCGTCGGGGCCGGACTGTGCGCCCCGATGCGCCTGCTCAGTTTCCTACTTGCCAAACCCTCGGCGGATCTCCTCGGCGAGGAGGCCGTCCTCTTCGCTCAGACCGAGGTAGGCCCACGAGATCCCGGCGTCGGCGAGCGCCTCAGCAATGGTGGCCCTCCCGGGGTACCGGGCTTCGACAGCGGTCAGTTCGGCTGAGCGGGCTGCGATTCTCTGCATGGCCGCGCGGCGAGCTTCGGCGGAAGCCGCCTCATCAACCCGCTCACGCGCCTCCTCCATGGCAAGGCGAGCGTCGATCCTGTCGCCTTCGAGGACGTCGAAAGCCAGGTTCACGACTTCTCGCGCCTCCAAGTCGGGCCGTTCGGCGTGGATCTGGCGGAGCTTTGCCTCCAGGTGGAGCAAGGCGCTCTCCGGCAGCATGTCGCGCATGCTGTCCAGGGCCTTCTGGAGCTGGGCGTCGAACTGGTCAGTCATACCCAGGAAGTTAGCCACTGCGACAGCCGACGTCTGACCACGGCGTCGGCTGGTTCCCACCTAGGAAGGGATTCGCCGCATGCCGGTCACTACTGCCCCGCACCGCGCGTACGGTGGTGTTACGACCCGCCAGGAGGATCCGATGAGCGCGCAGCCCGAGGAAGCTCCCGCCCCGCCGGCTCCGGCCGCCGCCGCCCAGCTGCTCGCGCAACTGCGCGCCGACCGCCGCGCCGACACCTGGGTGCCGGCCTTCGAGCGGGACTGGGTGAAGGCACTGGAGGACTCCCGCCACACCTACAGCCTCACGCCCCTGCACGACGTCGTCCGCACCTGGCAGGCCCGCCTCGCCGCGGCCCCGGCAGTCGACGCTTACATGGACTCCGGCCGCGACGAGACCGGCTTCGTGGACCTGGACGACGTCCTCGGCGCCCGCCGGTGACCGAACAGCCGTGGGCGGTACGTCTGTCCCCGCAGGCCGCGAAGACGCTCACCGAGCTCCCCGAGCACGCGAAGGAGACGGTCCGCGACGTCCTGGACATCGCGGTGCGCTCCCCGTGGGGCTGGCCCCAGTGGAACACCGGCGATGTGGAAGGCGAGGACGTCCGAGCCGCCTCCGTCGGACAGCTGTCCGTCGTCTACGTGATCAACCGGCTCACCCGGCACCTGTCCGTCCTGGACGTCATCTGGATCGGATAGCCGGGTTCTTCAGGCACGTACGGCATCTTCGCGACGTGGGAGCCTCCCTGACACGGCCTGTCACCGTCGAGCCTGAACCGTTCCCGTCCGCAGGGCGTCCATACGGGCACCCTGACACCGTGGAGCCGCCGCACCATGAGCACATCCCAGCCGCCAACCTGGCCGCACTGCGCACACGGTGCAGACCCTGCTGTCGACCCCGTTGGCTGCCGCGGCATCCACGTCCCCGGCCACACCGCGTGCCTCGCCCACCTGACCGACGACGACCGCGACGCCTACCTGGCCGCCCTGACCCCCGGCGCCAGCATCGACCACCGCGGCACCACCTTCACCGAATCCCTCCTCAACGCCTTACTCAACTCCCTCCGTGACCCCTCAACCGGCCACCCCGACTTAGGCGAGGCCGTCTTCGAGTCGGCGACCTTCGAGGACGCCGCCAGGTTCGAGTCGGCGACCTTCAACGGCGCCGCCAGGTTCGAGTCGGCGACCTTCGAGCGCTTCGTCTGGTTCGAGTCGGCGACCTTCAAGGGCGCCGCCGTGTTCGGGTCGGCGACCTTCGAGGGCGACGCCAGGTTCAGGTCGGCGACCTTCAGCGGCGCCGGGTTCGGGTCGGCGACCTTCAAGGGCGCCGCCAGGTTCGAGTCGGCGACCTTCGAGCGCTTCGTCTGGTTCGATTCAGCGACCTTCGAGGACGCCGCCAGGTTCGGGTCGGCGACCTTCAAGGGCGACGCCGGGTTCGGGGATGCGACCTTCAAGAGCGCCGCCATGTTCGAGTCGGCGAGCTTCGAGGACGCCGCCAGGTTCGAGTCGGCGACCTTCGAGGACGCCGCCGGGTTCCGGTCGGCGACCTTCAAGGGCTACGCCGCCATGTTCGATTCAGCGACCTTCGAGGACGTCGCCGTGTTCGAGTGGGCGACCTTCGAGCGCGACGCCTGGTTCGGGTCGGCGACCTTCAAGGGCGCCGCCGTGTTCGAGTCGGCGACCTTCGAGGGCGATGCCGTGTTCGGGTCGGCGGCCTTCGAGAGCCGCGCAGAGTTCGGCCTGACGACGTTCGAGGGGGTCGCTGTGTTCGACTCGGCGACCTTCGAGGGCGACGCCGGGTTCCTCAGGACGATCTTCAAAGACATCGCCAGGTTCATCTCGGCCACCTTCCAGGGCGACGCCGTGTTCGAGTCGGCGACCTTCAAGGGCAACACCTGGTTCAACTCGGCGACCTTTAAGGGCGACGCCTGGTTCGAGTCGACGACCTTCGTAGCAGCTGACCAGCTCGGGCCTTTGGTGTGTGCTGGACGGGTTGTACTGTCCGGTGCGGCGTTCGGTGGCCCGGTGACCCTCTCGTTTGCTGCGCGCCGTCTGGAGTGCCGTCGTAGTCGCTGGTCATCGACGGCGGAGATCCGCCTGCGTTACGCCACGGTGGACTTCGCGCATGCGGTGTTCGAGTACCCCCTCACGATCGCCGCCGAACTGGACCCGTTCGTGCTCACCGACGGCCGGCAACTCTCCGAAGATCCCTTTCCGAGCGCGCCCGACCCCGGGGTGCGGGTGGCGTCCCTGCGTGGGGTGGACGCGGCCCACCTGGTCCTGGCCGACCTCGATCTGTCGGGATGTCTGTTCGCCGGCACCGTGCACCTGGACCAACTCCGTCTGGAGGGGGCCTGCACGTTCGACACGGCACCGCCCGCCGTGCACTGGCGGCGCTGGCCGCCCTTGCGCTTCACCGAACGGCGCGTCCTGGCCGAGGAACACCACTGGCGCGCCAGCCAGCCGGGAGCAGTTCAGGGCTGGAACGTGGCGGTCCTCGGCGCCGGCCGGGCGGGGCCGCTGCAGCTTGCTCCGGTGTACCGGGCACTGCGCAAGGCCTTCGAGGACGGCAAGCACGAGCCGGGGGCCGCGGACTTCTACTACGGGGAAATGGAGATGCGCCGCCACGCCGGCGACATCCCCCGCAGTGAACGGGGGCTGCTGACCGCGTACTGGGCGCTGTGCGGCTACGGCCTGCGCGCCTCCCGGGCCCTGGCCTGGCTCGGCGCCGCCATGCTCCTCACCATCGTCCTGCTGATGGCCTTCGGTCTCGCCCAGGACACCCCCAAGCAGACCGCGACCGGCACCGTCCCGGCCGGCGGGGGCAAGGTCACCTTCGAGATCGACAAGGATGATCCGCAGAACCCCACCGGCAACCGGTTCACCGGCGAACGCTTCGAGAAGGCCCTGAACGTCACCCTCAACTCGGTGGTGTTCCGCTCCTCCGGCGAGGACCTGACCATCGCCGGCACCTACATCGAGATGACCTCCCGCCTGACCGAACCCGTCCTGTTGGGCCTGGCCGTCCTCGCCATCCGCAACCGCGTCAAACGCTGACGGCCCTCGCCTACGTCCAGGACGCGGTGCTGATCTGCATATTGTTCCTGCCAAGCTGCCATCTGCCGGGTGCGGCCTCGTGGAAGGCGGGGAAGCGGTGCAGGAGCCGCCCGAGGCCGTTCATCTGTCGTCGGTGCGGTTCCTGCACCGACGCGGGGAGGGCGGCGAGGATGTCGGTGCGGGTCATCGGCTCGGGCGTGCGGGCGAGCAACCGGGCGACCTGCGACAGGACGTCGTCTCCGGCGCCGCCGCGCTGCGCCTGGGTCCAGCGACGCCCGTGTACCTCGTGCTGGACGAACGGTGCAGCCAGGACCTTCAGGGTCTCAGTGCCGAACCCGGCGAGGGCCGCGCGGGTGTCGCTGGTGAACCGGGGACGGTTGAGGTACGCGCAGGCGCCAGCGGCGGCAACCGCCACTCCCGCGGCCACCGGGTGGGCGCGTGCCAGCCGCACCGCCCCGGCCAGGGTGTAACCGGTGCCCACGATCGCGCCGACGCTCCCCTGCATGCCCGCCTCCGCCTTGCCGATTCTCCCCAACGCCGCCCGGACGGCTTCCCAGTTCGGGACGGCGACGCCCTGGCGGATCAGGTCAGGGTCGGAGGCGAACAGCACCACGGGAGCGAGCACTCCAGCGAGCTGGAGGATGCCGACGTCGCTGAGGTCCTCCTGCGCGAGCTTGTCGGCGGCCGCCGTCATGGGCAGCCCGTGCACGTCTACGACGTGCAGCAGCGGCACGTACTGCTGCCACCACAGCCGCTCCGCCCGAGCGAGATCGAAGGCGCCGCCCTCGCGCTTGCGGTCGGCCAGCACCCGGGGGACCTCTGCCCACACGTAGTGCGGGATGAAGCCGCGCAGCGTCCCGTGTTGCATTCCGGCGAGGATCGAGGACGGCTGGCCCCGCTTCAGCGCCGCGGTGACGTCCTGGGTGAGCACTGATGTGTCGAAGACTCCGAGCCGGAAGCCGCCGCCGGTCAACGGTTGAGGGTAGGCGCTGCTGTACATGACGGGAGCGTAGGCCTTCAACAGGGCCCTGGCGCACGGGTTTTCCCCAGTGACGGAACCTGGGCGGTTCAGGGATGTCAGTGAGGTGGACCACTGTCCCGTGACCGCTGCCGCCCGGCTGATTGTTCGGTGGTTGTGGGTAGACCGAGCAGGTCTGGCGTGGTGGCCCGTCGTGCTCCGGCGTCTGCTGGTGCTGGCTACCGGCGCAGGCGCGAGAGCAGGCCGGGCCGCCCGGACGCCTTCGGATCGGCATCCGGCACGGCGATGTCTGGAGTCTGCGCGACGCCGGTGTCGCCGAAGACGGCGTGTCGCAGGGCATCCCAGTCTTCGCGTCGCCACCAGTCGAACAGGCGCGCGCTGCTGATCACCGGCACGGTCAGCGCGTCGGCGAATGCGCGGTCGGTGTAGACCTCGGCGTCCCGCTGCGCGGGTGGGAGCTTGGCCTGGTGGTTGACCACCAGGACGCCGCCGTCAACAGGCTCGGTCCCGGGCAGACCGGGCCAGGTGCTCAGGTGCTTGAGCAGTTTGTCGGGCAGGCTGTGCGGCGGCCGGTTCTTCGCCGACTTCACCTCGACCAGGACTCGGCAGCCGCCGTACTCGGCCAGCAGGTCCGCCGACTCGGTGCCGAACACGTCGTCGAGGTGGGTCACCGTGGCGCCGGCCGCCACAAGGACATCGTGCACCGCATCCTCCAGCGGGCGGCCGGTGTCGAACAGTAGGCCGTCGCGCAGCGGGTCGGCCACGGCCCGCAGCGCGGCAAGCTGCTGCTGCAGCTCGGTCTGCCGCTGCTCGTGGGCCCGCTGTTCCTCGGCGATCGTCTCGGCCAGCCGGGCTTCGGCGTCGGTGGCGAACGCCGGGTCGCGCACCAGGGTCGAGCGAGCGCGGGTCAGCGCGCCGGGCACGTACGCGGGCAGCGCGTGCTGGACCAGCCACTTCACCAGCAGCCGCTGGTCGGTGCCGTAGGGAACCACGAACCACCGGGCACTGCCGCCCGCTGGCATCCACACCCCGGCCACCGGGTCGCCGAGGCCGTCGACCAGGATCGGGCGCAGCTCCCCCTCCCCCGGCGGCGGCCACACCCTGGCAACTCCGGGGCCTGAGGACCCGGATTTCTTGCGGTAGGTCAGGCGGAACCAGGTGCCCGGGGGACGGTTGAGCAGTTGGGTGCCGAGTTCGTGTTCGGCGTGGTCCAGGCTGTCGGCGAGTTCGGGACTCACGCCGGCGGGGAGCGGGTTGGCGGAAATCGAGCCGTAGTGGTCGGGCAGGTGGATGCCGGGAGCGACGGTGCCGGAGAAGACGTTGTGGCGGCGTTCGCCCGCGCCGATGCAGGCGACGACGAGCGCGGTCTCACCGCGCTGCCGGGCTCCCTCGGCGTAGCGCTTGTAGGGCTCAAGGCCGGTGGCGGGTCCGAGGACGGGAGACAGAACGGCCGCGCAGTTGCCCGTCTCCTGACCCTGCCACCGCGGCTCCGCCCCGAGCGCCGCCCAGTCCACCACTCCCGGCCGCACCGCCGGGTCGGGCCAGCGGCGCGGCCCAGCGGACGTGCCCATCACGTCGGGGGCCGGGAGCGCTGGCGGTTCGCCGACGATGTGGAGGGGGATCGGGGCGGCGCTCGGGCCGGACGTGCTCATGATGGACACGGTAGCCGCCCCAAGAGCGCGGGCCCGCGTCAATTCCGGGGCACCGCGGCCCGGGTCGAAGGCACGCCGCACCGGTGCAGCAGCTCTTCCACGCTCGTCAGCGCCACCACGTCGTTGAGTTCAGAGCTCAGGCGACGCGCAGTTTCTTGCGGCGTTCACGGGCGAGCTGCTCGCGGTAATCCTCAACGGCCTGGTGGTAGCGGGCGACGAAGTGCGGATCGTCCAGCCGGTCGGCTGGGTCCATGGCATCGATGGCGGCCCGGGCGTCGGCCGGCGTCGCGTAGGCGGCGAGCATGGCGTTGATGCGGTAGACCCCGTTGCGCTGCTTCGTTACGAGGCGGGCAAGTATCAGTTCGCGCAGGCCGGAGGTGACGCTTGGGCGGCTGAGCCCGAGCAGGGCGGCAATCTGGTTCTGGCCCATCTCGGTACGGCCACCAGGCTCGCTGCGGGAGCGCAAGGCGAACAGGACGCGATAGGCCGGCCCGGGTAGGTCCAGGGCCGCGACGACGCCCTCCGCGTTGACCGGCGCGAACAACATGCCGTTGCTCACTGCTCGCCCTCCTTCTGCGTCGTCATCGCCTCGAACCGCTCCCGCCGTTCCCGGCGCTTCTGCGCGCGCTCCTTGCGGAACTCCTCGATCGCCTCGCGCATGTGCTGCAGCGACGGGAACCGGACGAGGTCCGGCAGCGCCGCAGCCCGCAGCTCCGCCAGAGCATCGGCCTGATCCACCTGAACATACTCGGTGCTGCCATCGGACAGCCGCACGAGTTCGGCTGCGACGTAGGAGTACGGCGGGTTGAACTGGTACAACCCGCGCCCACGTTTGATCACGATGCCGTGGCCCATGATCTCCCCAAGCGACTCATTCACCTTCTGGCGTGGCACGTCCAGGATCTGCGCCATGTCGTCCTGGGTGAGGGGGATCCGCCCGCCGGCCCGTTGCCCGGCGATCAGTAGCAGGATCAGCCGCAGCGGCAGTGCCTCGCGGTAGTACTGGGCGATCACGAGGAAGAACTCCAGCGCGACCATTGCGAAGGCGTTCGGCCGGTCGGGATCGGAGAAGAATTCCAGCTGCTGCCGCTGGCGGCCGAGGGTGATCTCCCGGCCCGGGTAGGACCGCGCGAGGTCGTCCAGGCCCTCGATCTTCCGCAGCCGCTCGCCGAAGGCCCGCAGCGGATCGTCCGGCGCCAAGCCGGGGTTCGGCGCGGGACTGGCGCTGCGCCGGCGGCGCTGTGACTCGGACACGAGCAGCTCTCCAAAGTTCCAAGATCCCGGGCGTGCAGCAACGTAGCAGAAGGTCAGTACTTCTGACCTCAAGGTCGGCATTACTGACCTCTGGCGCGTGTTGTGTCCTCCCAGGGGTGACACATCTCCTGCACGAACTCCTGCGTGCCGGGCATGTATGAGGGTGGGGCGCGCAGCGGGTCCTCTGGGTGCGGAAAGTCAGCAGGACCGACCTTCCGCAGGGCAGGAAGTCAGCATTCCTGACCTTCCATGCGCCGCCTGGTCGGGATCTCTGACATTTTGGGGCCGTTATGTCTCCCCAGAAGTGACATTAGAACCTCTCTATGTCCCTGCTCAGGAGTCACAAGAATCCCAGCGGCAGCGCTGTGACCTGCATGAACATGCACTCTGTCTCTATCTGATGTTCCGCAGTAGGGCGCGCACCGGGCACCGTCGTGGCTGAAGCGGCTTCGCGTGCGGCCCCGTGAGCAAGCTGCGGACCGTAGGCAGCACCACCGGCTCTGAGTCTCGGGGGGCGGCGGCCGTGACGGACAAACATCAACAACAGGCGTGGCTGATGCCGGTGAGGGGTTCCGCCGCCCGGCCCGGGGGGCCGTTCGGCTCCGGTACCTCCGCACCCCGGAAGTCGGGCCTTCTGATATCGGAGGTGCCGTTCTGTGGCGGGGTCTGCAACTCCCCAATGTCCGCGGCTACGTGATCCCGTGCAGCCTGGTCGTAGGAGCGGCGAGTGGGATGTGACCTGACCGCCGATCACTATTCGTAGACGATCTGCGACGAGACGCTCCTGGAGCGTCCCAACCCGCAGCTCATCGTGGGAGTGTGAGTGACCTGGTCAGTGCTGAGACTCAAATAGGGGAGTGGGACGTGGCGGCGGGGAAGACGGGGATACCCCAGCTGACTCGAGCACATCGGGTCCTGATCGGCGTAGTCGTGTTCGGAGCCGTCGTCATCGCCGGTATCGGCTTCGCCGGCTCGTACGCGGCCGTCCGTGAACTCGCCCTCCAGAAGGGCTTCGGGCACTTCTCCTACGTCTTCCCGATCGGCATCGACGCGGGCATCTGCGTCCTGCTCGCCCTGGACCTGCTGCTGACGTGGATCCGCATCCCGTTCCCGCTGCTGCGTCAAACAGCCTGGCTGCTGACAGCGGCGACGATCGCGTTCAACGGCGCGGCCGCCTGGCCGGACCCGCTCGGCGTCGGCATGCACGCCGTCATCCCAATCCTGTTCGTCGTCTCGATCGAGGCAGCCCGGCATGCCATCGGCCGGATCGCGGACATCACGGCCGACAAGCACATGGAGGGTGTCCGACTGACGCGCTGGCTGCTGTCCCCGGGGCCGACGTTCCTGCTGTGGCGGCGCATGAAGCTGTGGGAGCTGCGCTCCTATGAGCAGGTCATCAAGCTCGAACAGGAGCGCCTGGTCTACCAGGCCAGCCTCCGGTCCCGCTTCGGCCGCGCCTGGCGCCGCAAGGCACCCGTCGAGGCCTTGATGCCGCTGCGGCTCGCCCGCTACGGTGTCCCGCTCGCCCAGACGGCGCCAGCCGGCCTCGCTGCCGCCGGCATCGTGGAGCCGCCGATCGAGTTCACCCTCGAACGGGCACCCGCTGCAACAGCCGCTGAGGATCCCGCACTCGAGCCAGCGGCAGGCGCTGAGGGCGAACCGGTCGAGCTGAGCAGTGAGGCACCACGGACCACAGATCAAGCCCCGTTCAGAGGTGCGGGACAGGCACCCGGGAAAGCGCAGACGGATGAAGCCGAAGGGTTCGCCGCTGCCTATCAGGCCTGGATCGCGAACTTCCAGACCGCGCCGTCCGCAGCCCAGTTCGCGTACTGGCTCCAGGACCACGGCATCACCACCGCCGCCGGTGGACTCCTCACCGACGCCCAACTGCAGCCCCTGCTCCAAATCCTCAACCAGCGCTACGGCCCGACACCCGAGCCCATCGCCCCGGAGCAGCAGGCGGACGACGAACTGTCCTGGTACGACTACTTCTACAACTCCTGGCTGGCGTACGCGCAGGAACACGGCGCCTACCCCGATGCCGACACCCTCGCCGCCTACGTCTACGAGCGCGACCAGATCGCCGGCCCCGGCGGCCGCCCCCTCACCGGCGCCGACCTTCAAGCCTTCGTCGAGGACTTCCAACAGCGCGAGGCCACCGAGCAGGCCCCGCCCACCGAAGACCCAGCCGACCACTCCCGTGAGCAACGCGGCGACGAGCTTGCACCGGGCGACGAAGAGACGACCGAGTCCGCGCCTGCCGCCGCAGGTGCACAGCCAGCCAAGGACCAGCGAAGCCTTCGGGTGGTCAGCGCCGCCATCGATGGCCCGCCGCCCCACGAGGACGCGTCAACCGAGGAAGCGGGCGGGCTCACCACCGTGGACCGCTACTACCTGGCCTGGGCGGAGCACCAGGCGCAGCGCACTGAAGAACCTCCGTCCTCGACGGCAGAGGCTGCGGAGCTGTCCCGCTACCTCGCCGACGAGAAGGGCCTGCGCGGCCGCGGCGGCAAGCCGGTCAGCGCCAGCAACCTGCGCCGCTACCTCCTGCCATTCCGGATCTACCACCTGTGGGCCGAGCAACGGGTGCGCAGCCAGACACCCTCTCTGGACACCATTGCGCAGGAGTGTGCTGCGCAGGGCATCACTGCGCAGCACAACCGGCCCATCACCACCGCCTACATCGCCGACCAGGTCGACGACTTCGAACGGCGCTGGCAGGCCCTCACCCGCCACCACGCGCAGAACCAGCAGTGATACCGGCCCTCAAGGTGTGCTCTGGCAGGACATGTTCCGCCTACGCGCTTAGCTGCAGGAAGTCCTGCACGGGCCCGGCGTTCCGGTGGGCAGCCAGCTCGTCTCGCAGGTCGTCGAGCGCGTCCGACGGGCGGGAGGAGTTGAGGGTGGCGTTCTGTGTGAAGGCGTCCGTTGCAGCGGCGCAGGCGGCGTCCAGGTCACCCAGCCGGAGGTGGGCGCGGGCGGTTCGGGTGAGGTAGAGGACGTGGTCGCGTGCGTATCCGTCGGCCGAGTACTGGACATGGCGCGCCTGCTCGAAGTGGGTCAGGGCGCGGCGGGGGTCGTCGAGATCGAGTGCGCAGGATCCGGCGAGCATCTCGATCTCGCCCGGGTTGAGCCAGTACGACCATGAAGGGTCGTCGTCGTGGGGGCCGCGGGCGTGTTCGGTCCGTGCTGCGTCCAGCTCCCGCCAGCATCCGGTGCGGTCGCCGGTCTTGGACAGGGCCCGGGCGGCACGGGCGTGGAGCATCGACTTCACGCGCGGGGTGGAGCGTCGCATGGTGGTGTCCTGGGCGGTGCGGACCAGGGAGATGGCGTCTTGGGGGTTGCCCTCGGAGTAGACCTGGATCGCCATGAAGGCAAGGGTGTTGGCGCCGACCTGGGGGTCGCCGGCGCTCGCGGAGGCGCGCAGTGAGGTGACGTAGAAGCGCTGGGCGCGGGCGTGACGTCCGGAGTCGAACTGGAGCCAGCCGCACATCCGGGCGGACTCGGCGAGCAGGGACAGCAGCCGGTGTTCGAGCGGCCCGTGCTGCCCGGTCTGCTGGGCGAGCCCCTCGAGGAGGTCGTACTCGGCGACGGCTGTCTGGCGAAGCCGGGCGCCACCGAGGACGTCGTCGAGGCGGCGCAGGTCGTCCAGGCGCTGCTCCAGGGTGTCCAGCAGCGCCTGGGTGAGGCGGGGGTTTGCGGGCGCGGTGCCGGCCGAGACAGCGGGTAGGGCTTCGGTTGGTTCGGTGAGTGCGAGGCTCCAGCTCGTCGCCAGGCCGGTCAATGCGGCTCCGCTGGCGATGAGAAATGCCCGTCGGTCCTGCATGGAGCCTCCCCCGGTGGCAGCGGCTACTGCTGCCACGGTACCCGCCAGGGTCCAGGGGCTGTCGAGAACGGATCGGTCATCGGGGAAGGCGCGCAGCAGGAAATCCGGCCAGCCGAGCTCGGTGACGTCCTCGCGGGGGATGCCGTGGAGGCGGGCCATGGCGTATTGGGCGGGCATCTCGGGGGAGTTGACGCGGTTCTCCCAGCGGGAGACCTTCTGCCGGCTCTTGGCCATCCGGCCGTAGCCGAGGGCGCAGTGCACGTCGTCGAGGCGGTCGAGGTATCCCTCGCCGGTTAGCCCGAGTTCGGCGCGCAGAGCGGCCAGTGGATGAGGTAACAGCTGGTCGGACATCGTGGGTTCCCCTCCACACGCACTCCCTGATGCCCCGTCACAGTAGCCAGTCGGGCACGTGCCGTGGAGAACTTCGGCGCATGGTCCGCAACACCTCCGCAACAGCCTTTTTCTTCCCGGCGGCGGGGTGCGGGCGGTGACATGAACGGCAGACCCCCCTGATCTCCGAGCGAGGAGGGAGTGCCCATGTCCGATCCGAAACCGCCGCTGGTCTCCGTGGTCGTCAGCGCCCGCGGCAACACCCGGCACGTACGGAACCTGCTGGGCGCCCTGGCCCAGCAGACGCTGTCGAGAGGGCAGTTGGAAGCGATCGTGGTGGACAACGACCTGCCCGGGCCCGTGCGGCCGATTGCGGAAGCGGTCCGCGACGGCGGCTGGCCGTTTCCCGTGCGGGTGCTGTACGAGCCGACCCCTGGTCTGAGTGCTGGCCGCAACCGCGGGATCTGCGCGGCCCGCGGCCAGTACGTCGCCATCACCGACCCCGACATCACTCCCGAACCCGGCTGGCTTGAGGCCCTCGTCACCGCGATCGAGGAAGAGAAGGTGTTCGCGGTCGGCGGCCGCACCCATGTCACCTATCCGGGCGGCCAGGCCACGGCGTTGACGAAGGCGCTGCGCGAGTGCCACGGCGCGGTGGACTGGCCCGAGGGACGGGAACTGGCCGTGTGGCCGTACTGGGTCACCGGCTGCAACCTCCTCTTCCACCGCCAGACCGCTCTCGACATCGGCCTGTTCCGTACCGATCTCGGGCGCCGCGGGCGGTGGATGGGCGACTGCGAGGACCTGGAGTTCATCGACCGGGCCCGCCAGGCCGGCCACCGGATCCTCATCGAGCCGGCCGCCGTCGCCTCCCATCCCGTGCACCGCCCGGAGACCACCCTCAAGTACTTCCTGCGCCAGGGCGCCGGGCACGGCGTGTGCGTTGCCCGGATGCACCTGAGCGTGATCGTTGAGCCCGCCGCGATCCAGGCCGGCCGCGACGCGGTGCACGCCGCCGTCATCAACCTCGCCGCCGGGTGGACGTTCCTGGACCGTGCCCGCGCCGTCGAAGGCGCCCGCGACCTCGCCCGGATCGGCGCCTACCACCTCGAACGCGGACGGCTGCGCCTGCTCGGCCGCCGCCCCATCGCCCTGGCCCAGCACGCCCCGACAAAGGAGTCCCCCGCATGGACGTGATCACCACCATCGGCCTGCCTGCCGCCTCCGCCCCGTTGGGCGCCGAGGTCGTCGAGCGCAAGGGCGCCGGTCATCCCGACACCCTCGCCGACGGCGTGGCCGAGGCGATCTCCCGCGCCTACAGCCGCTACTGCCTCGAGGAGTTCGGCGCGATCCTGCACCACAACACGGACAAGACGTCCCTGCTCGGCGGAGCCGCCGACGTCCGCTTCGGCCACGGCGAACTCACCGCACCCATCCAGGTCCTGGTCAACGGGCGCATCACCGCCGCCCTCGGCGACCACACCATCCCGGTCACCGACATCGTCACCACCGCCGCGCGCGACTATCTCGCGAGCGCGCTCCCGCTGCTCGACACCTCGCGGTGGGTCGACGTGCGGCCGCGGCTGACGCAGGCCTCCAGCCCCGGCGCCGTCCACGCCCCGGAAGCCGCCCAGCGCGAGGCCTCCCGCCAGCGATGGTTCGCCCCGCGCACCCTGGACGACCTCGCCGAACGCCACCGACTGTTCTCCAACGACACCTCAGCCGGCGTCGCCTACTGGCCGCTGGGCATCGCCGAGCAGCTCGCCCTCGGCGTCGAGGAGCAGCTCACCGGCGAGGCGTTCCGCGCCGAACACCCCTACTACGGCACCGACATCAAGCTCATGGTCGTTCGGCACGGTACGAGCGTGCAGCTGACGGCCTGCGTTCCGCAGATCGCCCGGGAGACGGCGGACCTGGACACCTACATCGCCCGCCGAACCCAGGCCCGCGACCTGATCACCCACCTCGCGTCGACGATGGCACCCGAGCACCACGTGACGGTGGCCATCAATACCCGCGACGACGACACCCGCCCGGAGCTGTATCTGACGGCGACGGGCTCGTCGATCGAGTCCGGCGACGAAGGCGTCGTCGGACGCGGCAACCGCGCAGGCGGTCTGATCAGCATGCTGCGGCCCTGGTCCGCCGAGGGCGTTTCCGGCAAGAACCCCGTCTACCACGTCGGCAAGCTGTACAACCTGGCAGCCGCCGAGGCAGCCCGCCGCCTGCACGAGGAGACCGGCCGGGACTGTGCGGTCGTGCTCGTCTCCCAGTCCGGCCGGGACCTGACCGACCCCTGGCAGGCGATCGTGCAGACCTCTGGCCCCCACCCCCTTGGCAGGGCCGCGGTGCGGCGGGTGATCGGCGAAGTGATGGCGGACCTGGGCACGCTGCGCGAGCAGCTGCTGGACGGAAAGCTGGCCACGGCATGACCGCGCCCCGCACGGATGCCGCCGGGCCGTTCGTGCCCTGCCTCAACCCGGCCACGCTCTCCGGCATCCCGCTCCCGCCGTTCCTGGCCCTGGCCGCGGGCGCCGGATTCGCCACGGTCGAGGTCTCCATCCAGCAGGCCCAGGCCTACGGCACTACCCCCTTACGGGAGTTGCTGCAGGAGATGGGGGTGAGCGTGGCGGCCGTGAGCGGCATCCTGCCCGCCGGGCCCGTCCTGCCCGCCCCGCTGCTGGTCGACCCGGACACCTACCGCACCTGCCTGGACGGCCTGGACGGCCGGCTGGAGGCCATGGCCGCTCTTGGCTGCACGGTGGCCACGACCGTCCTCAACCCTCGCTCCTCGCTGGACACCCGCGAGGCGCGGGCCGTCGCCCGGAAGCGGATCGCCGAGCTCGCCGCCGCTGCCGGCGTGCACGGTGTGCGGCTCGCCGTCGAGGCCGTCAGCATCCACACCGGGCTGCCGCCCGAGCTGGACGGCCCGCACCCGGTTCTCGACAGCCTGCCCCGGCTCGCCGAGCTGCTGGACGAGACCGCCGCAGACAACGCTGGTGTGCTGGTGGACTCCTTCCACTGGGCGGCCGCCGGCGCCGACCCCGGCCACATCACCCTGCTCGGCCCGGACCGCATCACGCACGTTCAGATCGCCGACACCCCGGCCCACCACGCGATCGGCGAACTCACCGACAGCCACCGCCTGTTCCCCGGCGACGGGGGGCTGGCCTGGCCGGTCCTCGCCGACGCCCTGGACCAGGCCGGGTACGCCGGGCCGGTGAGCGTGGAGTTGTTCAACCCTGAGCTGCGGGCGCTGCCCGCCGGCGAGATCGCCCGCCTGTCCCACCACGCGGCCACCCGCTGCTTCACCCTCGCGGAGGCATCCCGATGACCCCCACCACCGTCCGCCCCTGTCGGCTCGCGGTCGCCGGATGCGGCGCCGCCGCCTTCGGACTCCACCTCCCGCTACTCAAGGCCTCCGCCGCGTTCGACGTGATCGCCGTCACCGACCGAGACCCGGAGCGGGCCCGCACCGCACAGCAGCACTTCGCCATTCCCCGCACCGCAACCCGGGTGGGCGACCTCCTGGCCGACGCCGACGTGCTGGTCATCCTCACCGGCGTGCACGAGGACCTCATCGAGGAGGCCCTCGACGCCGGCGTCCACGTCGTCACCGAGAAACCCGTCTGCCTGGACATCGTCCGCACCCGCAAGCTCGTCGAGCGGGCCCGGGACGCCAGGCTGCTGCTGGAAGTCGGCGCGATGCGCGCCCACGACCCGGCGCTGCACGCGGCCCTCGCCCACGTGCCCGAACCCGCCGGCGGATGGCTGGTCAAGGCCGACGGCGTCGACGAAGCCGCGCGCCGCCGCCTGCTCCCGCCCTCCTTCACGCCGTACACGTTCGCCGACGACCCACCGCAGCCCGTCCCCGACCACCTCGATGAGCACCAGGTGAGGGCCCTGCAGATTCTGCTGTGGCAGGGCTACCACCTGCTGACCGCACTCGTGCTGGCCGTCCCCGGCACCACCGCCACCACGTGCACCCTCGATCAGGCCGGGCAATCCGTCCACGCACTCCTGCACGGACCCGCGGGGGAGCCGTTCACCCTGGTCATCGGCGCGACACCGGCCGGGGTCTTCCGCGAGCAGATCCACCTCGCCGACGCAGACGCGGCCGCCACCATCGACTTCGCCCGCCCCTACGAGCCGGCCGCCACCACCCAGCTCACCACCACCGACGGCACCACCAGCGGCTTCGGCAACCCGTTCGCCGCCATGTGGGCGTCCGTCAACGCCCGCCTGTCCGGGCAGCACCCCGCCGACCTGCCGACCAGCGCCGACCTCGCGCTACGCGTCGAGGACCTCGCCCTGGCCCTGGCAGGCCTCGCCCGCCCCCACGCCCGCACACGGAAGGACGCCTGATCGTGGCCCACGACGCTCCCGTACTGGTTCTGGACGGCCCGCCCGGAGCGGGCAAGACCTCCCTGCTCGCCCGCATGGCGTGCGCCCTCGGCGACGACGCGATGTGGATCACCGAGCCCAACGCCCGCCTCGCCACCGGACTTGCCGCGCCCGTGCACCCCAGCCCGGCCGGACACACCCTGTGGTTCCTGCGGCACGAACTCGACAAAGCCCGCGCCATGCGCCGCCTGGTCACCGACGAGGCAACCCGCCTGCTCATCGCCGACCGCAACCACCTCGGCGCCCTGGCCTACTGCTACGCCACCCACGCCGAGGACTCCCTGCCCTACACGGTCGCGCGTGACTTCTACGCCCGCCGCATCGCTCCCGAACTCCCCGCAGCGGTCCTCACCGTGATCCTCCTGGTCAGCCCCGACCAGAGCCTGACCCGCCGCGGGAACGTCGCCGAACTGCCCAGGTGGAAGCAGTGGTTCGACGAAGGCTTACTGGAGCGGCTGCACACCTTCTACACCGAGATCGCCCCCACGCTGTGCCCGACCCCACCCGCGATCATCAACACCGACGGCGCCACACCGGAAGCGGTCCTCGCCCAGGTCGCCGGCCTACTCACGGACGCAGGACTCGACCAGACCGCGCGGCGCCTCACCTCCCAAACCGTCCCCGCCCCGCGGCCACCGCTGGACGAGCAGTTCGCCCACGCCTACACCCAGCTCGGCGGACTGGAAGCCCTCGGCCACCCCTTCACCCCGGCGATCGACCACCGCGGCGGCACCGTCCAGCTCTGCCAGCTCGGCGCCCTGCACCGCGATGAGGCCGGACACACCCGGCTGTGGAACCCGCTCGCCGCCCCCGACTGGAGGGCCGCCTGATGAGCCGCACCACCCCCTGCGTCGTCGGCATCAACCTCGGTCACGACGGCGGCGCCGCCCTGATCACCGACACCGTGATGGTCGCGATCGGCGAGGAACGCCTCAACCGCACCCGCTACAGCCCCGGCTTCGAGGCATCCCTCCTGTACTGCCTGCGCGCGGCCGGTCTCACCCTCGCCGACGTCGACCTGGTCGCCGTCAGCGGCATCGGACGCACCCCACCCACCCGGACCGAGACCGGCCTGGCGCACCTCGGCATCGACCGCGAGCGGATCCTCCCGGTCGACCACCACCTCAGCCACGCCTACACCGCCTACTGCCTCAGCCCGTACGAGGAGGCGACCGTGCTGGTCGTCGACGGCGGCGGCAACAACAACGACACCGAGACCTACTACGCCGCCACCCCCGACGGGATCGAGCGTCTGGGCGGCAATCCGCCCGCCAGGCCCCGGGCGGGCGGGATCGGCGCGACATACGAGGCCTTCACCAACCACTTCGGCTGGCACGAGCAGGAAGCCGGCAAGACCATGGCGCTCGCCTCGTACGGCGATCCGGGCCTCTACCTCGCCCCGCTGTTCGACGTCGTCGACACCCAGGTCCACGGACGGCTCACCCGCACCCACGCTCCCGGAGTCGCCGACCTCGCCAGGCGCACCGGCTTCGACTTCGGTCCGTACGGCAGCCTCGGCCAAGACGACCTCGCTGCCAACGCGGCCGCCTACGTACAGACCCAGACCGAACGCGCCCTGTGCGCGCTCGCCACGCAGACGATCGCCACGACCGGCCTGCCCAACTTGTGCTTCGCGGGTGGGGTCGCCCTCAACTGCGTCGCCGCCGACAAGATCCGTCGCCTGCCCGCGGTCCGAGGATATTTCGCCCCGCCCGCCGCATCCGACCGCGGCCAGGCCCTCGGCTGCGCGCTCTACGCCTGGCACCGCCTCACCGGCAACCTCCCCCAACGTCCCCTGCACAGCGACTACTTCGGCCGCGACTACAGCAGTCAGGAGATCGAACAGGCCCTGCACCGCGATCCCCGCTCCGGTCTCGTCGAACGCCGCCATACGCCCTTCACATGGCGGCGCGAGAGCGACATCGCCCGTACGGCCGCCCAGATGATCGCCGACGGGAAGATCATCGGCTGGTTCCAGGGCGGCAGCGAGCTCGGGCCCCGCGCGCTGGGCGCGCGCAGCATCCTCGCTGATCCCCGCACCCGTGACAGCTCCGACGCCCTCAACGAGAGGATCAAGCACCGGGAACCGTTCAGGCCATTCGCGCCGGCCGTCCTCGCCGACCACGCGAGCACATGGTTCGACCTGGACGTGCCCAGCCCGTTCATGCTGCTCGCCCCGCCTGTCCGCCCCGACCATGCCGACAAGATCGCCGGAGTCGTGCACGTCGACGGAACCGCGCGCGTGCAGACCGTCGATCCTGCCGTCGCACCCGCCTACGGTGCGCTGATCGAGCACTTCTCCCAGCTCACCGGAGTGCCCGTCGTCCTGAACACCAGCTATAACGACCGCGAGCCCATCGTCGAGACTCCCGCCCACGCGCTTGCCACATTCCAGGCATGCGACCTGGACGCGGCGTGCATTGGCGAATACCTGGTCGAGCGGTCCTGACCCCGGTCGAGGGCTGCCACACTGGAGGACATGACGACCTCCACTCCGCCGCTGAGGGAAGCCGCCCGCGCCATCGTCCTCGACGCTGACGACCGCGTCCTGCTGCTGCGCTACGACGAGAACGGCGGCTTCTGGGCCACCCCCGGCGGCTCCCTGGAAGACGGAGAGGACCACGCCACGGCAACGCTCCGTGAGCTGCGCGAAGAACTCGGCGTCGACGACAAGGCGGTCGAGCTGGGCGCACAGCTCGCGGAGCGCAGCAAGGATCACCTGGTCGGCGGACGCGAGGTCCGCCAGGTGGAGAAGTACTTCCTCACCCGCATCTCCGCGGCCGACGTCGACCCGGCTGGCGCCACGCAGCCCGACAACATCCGCGAGCACCGCTGGTGGACCCTCGCCGAACTGCGCGCCACGACCGAGACGGTCTATCCGCTCGGTCTTGCCGACCTGGTCACCAACGTCCTCAAAAACGGTGCACCCCTGCGGCCTGTCGTCCTGAACGGATGAGTGTTCCCCGCTCGGCGCGGGGAGCAGACTGCGGGCGTGACTGAGAACTAGCCCGGCCGAATCCCGTGACGTCGACACCGACTGGTAGAGCGCCCAGTGTCTCCCGCGCACGTGCCTAGAGGGCTTTGCGTTGGTCCCTTCCGGTGCCGTGCAGAAGGTCGTTGATCAACTGCTCCGTGGCCGTCTCAAGATCGCAGTCCAGTGTCCTGTTGATCTGCTGGATCCGGGTGATGGCGGTGTGCAGGCCGGACCGGTTCCCGGCCGCGTGCTCGATACGCATCAGGTCTCGGTAGAGCAACTCGGCGCTGTCGTCGGCACCGAGGCCGATCACGACGGCTCGCCGGGCCGCGCTGAGATCGTGATGCGGGCCAGGAGGGGTGCGGTGGGTGGCCACCGCGTGCGCGACGTCGATGATCCTCGTGATCATCTCCTGCTGGAAGGGCTCGGCCCAGGGCAGGGGGTTACCGCCGAACGGCCTGCCCCGTACCAGGCTGAGGGCCTTTTCCAAGTCCGGCACACCGGCTGGTCCCTGGGGCAGCGCGTGTTCGGCGAGCTGGAGGAACCTGGTCCAGTCGCACCGCACCGCGGGGGCCAGGCGGTAGGGGTCCTCGCCGGTGCTACGCCGCAGAACGTAGGGATTGCCAGAGGGGTCCCTTCCCAGGGCGCCACGCAGGCCTCGCAGCCGCGTGTTGAGGGTGTTCACACTCCAGGGGTTGAGCGGGTTCATGTCGGTGCACAGCACGTCAGCGGAGCGACCCGGCCGGAAATACAACAACGCGGCGAGCTGGCTGCTGCGCGGACCATGCCCAGAGGCAGCAACGCCGTCCACCTCGACCGGCCCCAGCACACGGATCTCCGGCGCGCGCAGGTCATGCGCCGTGCCCTCCGCGGCCGCCGACTCCTCACCGTTCCCGGCGCTGTCCTGGTCGTCGTCGTTCCCAGCGGCCGCTGCGCCGGAAGCCGGCTCGGTAGCCGTCGGCGGGGTTCCTTCGGTATTCGGCGCAGACTCGTCGCCGGCTGAAGGTGACGCCGCAGGCAGCAGACGCAGCCCGGAAGGATCGGCACTGGCAGCGACCAGGGCCGCGAAAACCCCACCAGTAGAGCTGGTATCCGAAGCGGTCTGCGAAACGGGGACTTCGACAGCGGCGGGCGCGGGCTGGGGCAGCTGGCCGGGTTCGTCCGGGACATCCCGCCAGGGGCCCTCGGCGGGCTGGGCGGGCTGTCCCGACACTGCGAGTGCGGTGGTGATCTGCTGGTAGGCGGCGTGTTCCAGGCGCTGCACGGTGATGTCGGTGCCGACGCAGCCGAGTTGCTGCGGGATGTTGAGTGAGGCGTTGAGGATCTCGGCGTCGGGGAAGTGCGCGGCGGCCGAGGATGCCGGGGCGATCAGGGTGACGGGGACCGGGCCGGCCTTGTCGATGAGATCGGCGAACCGCCACGACGTGTCCGCGTCCAGCGCGGACGCGCACAGCAGCAGGTAGGGCTGGTCCTGGGTGTCGGGCATCTGGTGTGCTTCCAGCAATCGCTCGCTCAGGTCGCGCAGCGCGTGCACGGGGTGGCGCATGTGGGCGATCCGCGCGGTCGGCAGCAGCTGCGGCAGGTCGTCGCCGAATCCCACGGTGACGATTTCGACGGCGCTGGCCCACGGGCTCATGCCCAGCTCGAGGGCGAGGGAGGTGCAGACCTCGGTGATGTGCACCGCGCTGCCGTCCAGCAGCAGGGCGGGCAGAGCGGCGAGGTTGAGGAGCAGCAGGTCACCCGTGTCTGTGCTGCCGATGGTGACCAGCCCCGGGTAGGGGGCGGGCACGTCGCGCGCGGCTTCCTTGTCCAGGAGGTCGGCGTCGTCGGGCAGGGCCCACCACCCCGCTGTCCCGGACACGAACGGCGTCATCGGCTGCTGGGCGAGGTCCTCGGGCAGGACGTCGATGGTGTGCGTGCCGATCCGAGCTGCCCGCAGCTGCGGCAGCCCCGGCGCGGCGGTGTCGGCGGGCAGGTGGTGCGCCAGGGTGCGCAGGGCAAGGTCCAGACGGACGGCGCCGCCCGCCTCGGCAGCGGCCGTCAACTGGGCCTCGGCTGTGGACGTTTCCGGCGCGATGGCGATCTTCTCGCCGGGCCTACGGCGGCGGCGCTGCAGCGTCCTGCGCAGGGCGAGCGCCCCGGTGATAGAGGCTGCCAGCAGTGCGCCGGCGCCCAGCACGACGCGCAGGTTCAGCGAACTGCTAGCTGGAGCCGACTCGGGCGTGGGCGCCGCGCCTGAGGAAGACGCATCGGAGGCGGATACCTCGGGTGACGCCGGGGGAGAGGCGGTCGAGGGCGCACCGCTGCTGCTCGGCCCAGGAACCGTAGGGCCGGCTGGGGGCGGGGCGCCCTGCTCGTGGTCTGGCCCGGGGCGCTCGGCCGGCGGGCTGCTGGAGGCAGAAGGCTCTGGTGTTGGGGTGGCGGAGGGGCTGGGCGCCGGTGGCTGCGCCTCCCGGGCGTCGTCGTGCCCGGGCCGGTGCTCATCGTCGGGGGCGGGCGCGGGCTGCTCGGAGTCCTGCTCGTCCTTGCCTGGTTGATCGCTCGCCGGTGGCGGGGCGTCCGGCGTGGCGGTGGAGGGCACCGTGACGTGCTGGCCCGGATAGATCACGTCGGGGTCGGTAATGGCCGGCAGGCCGTCCGGCTGCGGCTGATCCTTGCTCGCTGCGAAGAGCTCCGGCCACCGGTTGCCGTCCTCGAGCTCCTGGGCGGCGATGGTGGACAGGGAGTCGCCCGGCTCGACGACTTCCACCTGCGCAGGCTCGTCGGCCGCCGGAGCAGCCTGGTCGAGCTGCGTGTGGACGCCTCCCGCAGGGCTGTAGGAGGCGGGCATTTTCAGCTGCCAGCCGGGCTGCAGAAACCCGTTGGAGCGGAACACCAGGCCATCGCCCATGGTGTGGCCCTCATTCAGGGCGGCGATCTGACGCCACTTATCGCCGTCGCCCAGTTCCTGCTCGGCGATGCTCCACAGGCTTTCCGCAGGCCGCATCTGGCGCACTGTGTACGTCGGGGAGCCCGTACGCCCGGCCGTCGCCGTGGACGCCCTGTCGGCTCCGGCGTCGTGCCCGGCCTGGGCTGGTGCGGGCACGCGGGCCGCCGAAGCGGCAGGGGCGGCCTGCGCGTCGGAGGCCAGCGCTGAACTGGTGGGCAGCAGCACCAGAATGCTGCCGATCAGCAGCGCCGCGGCCCGCTGGGAGGAGCCCATGCCGCGTGGCGCATGCCAGGTCCGGCCACGCAGCTGCGCGAACAACTCGCGCACCGTGCAGTACGTGAACTGCGCCCATCCGATCCAGCCAATGCAGGTGATGAGTAGCAAGGCTGCCGAGCCGGTGTCCTGCCGGTCGAGGAGGTGCGCGAGGTCGTCGCGTCCGGCCTCCCACAGCACGGGCGTGGCCCAGGCCAGCAACAGCGGCAGCCCCACGACCGCGCCGGCCAGGACCAGCAGGCTCAGCACGGCCGTGACCCCACGAACCACGCGGCGGCCTGCCGTGGTGGCGGGGGAGGGGGTGGTGCCCATCAGGTGTTTCCTTCGGGTGCGTTCACGCCGTACAAGAGAGTGGCCTCGCCATGGCCGTTCACTGGCAGCGAGCCGATCCCGACGGCGGAGAGGAAGTGGGTGTCGTAGGCGTCGGCGACGTCGACCGTGAGGGTGGTGCCGTCCCCGGACACGGTGACGGTGCCGGTGGCTCCGGCGGAGGCGAGGTAGGCGCGGGCTGCGGCCACCGCGTCCTGCGGATCCACGACGATGGCCTCACCGGGGATGGCCTGGGCGGGGTCGATGGCCTGCCCGCCGGCCCGGGCGGCCTCACCCGCGACGAAGTCGGCGCGCTCGAGGGCGCGCATCCTGCTGCCTCCGTCGACCGCGACACCGATGATGCCGATCAGCGCGATGACGCACACCGCGACGAACACGGTCACGCCACCCCTGTCATCGAACGGCGTTTGCCGGGCCCGGCGTTGGGCGCTCATCCTCATCAGCCCTCCCGCTGGCGGTACTGATCCACGACCGAGGTGGCAGTCGAGGTGAGGGTGCGGCTTCCCGGGACCGGCAGCAGCAGGTCCGAGAGGGTGACCGTGCAGGTCACCGTCACGGTGACGGTGGCGACCTGACCGACCGGTACGGCCAGTCCTCCGGCGTCCACGGCCACACTGGTGGAGGCGCATCTGATGCCCTGATCGCTGAGGGTTTCGGCGGCCGCGGTATGCGCGGCGTCCTGGGCGGCGGCCACGGTGCGGTGGATGGACGCCTCCCGGGCGGCGTCTTCCGCCGCTGCGTCGATCTTTGCCCCAGAGGTGACGATCCGGCCGCCCGCGATCGCCAAGCACAGAAACATCACCAGCAGCGGGACGATGATGGCAGCCTCGATCGCCACACTGCCCTCGTCCCCCCTGCCCTGGCGCACCCAACAGACCCTGCGTCGCAGCGCGTTCATTGACCCGGCACCGTCCACCGTTCCACGGCCCCAGACGCCGCCTGCTTGACCTGCAGTCCTGCCACGCCCGGGATCATCGACTGCGCCGTGCCTGAGACCTCGACGCGCACGCGTTCTGCAGTGCTGCCGGCAGTGGAGACGCTGTAGCCGAGCAGGCTGTCGCCCGCCGCCCTCCCCAGGACCTCCTGCGCCTTGGCGGTGCCGTCGGCGGGCGAGGCCTCATACGCGCGGGCGGCGGTCAAGCCCTCCCGGGCCGCGGTCAGGGCGATGGAGCGGGCGTAGTACCACATGGATGCCTGGATGACGGCGATCGTGGCCAGCAGGACAAACGGGTAGAGGATCGCCATCTGGAGGGAGGCATCCCCGCGGTCCTCGTGCCATCTTCGCCCGCGCCACCAGGCGTGGAGCCGGTCGCCGCCAGGCATCAGATGCCGCTCAGGCTGGTGTTGTACTTGTTGATCACGATGGCGATGGTTCCGGCGATGAGTACGGCGCCGCCGACGACGGCCACCCAGATGATGACGGTCGTGATGCTGATATCCCCCCGGTCAGGGCGCCGGTTCAGCTCGGCCAGACCCTCTTCCAGACGCTCGGTCAGCAAGCGGACGGCACGGTAGCTACGGACTGCCAGGTACTTCATCGGAGTGCTCCTCCACCAAGTTGAAAGTGTTGAATCGGGTTGGTCACACGGTGAGCATGCGGATCACTGCGGGAAACGCCAGCAAGAGCATGACCAGCACGGCGAGCAAGGCGCCGGGGGCGGTCATTTTCTCGCTGGCGGCGTTGGCCTCGGCGGCCTGCGCGGTGAGCAGCTCGGTATTGAGCGCGGCCGTTCGTGCGCGCAGGGCCTTGTAGACGGCGGCGCCGTCGGTCGCCGAGCCCCGCATGATGTCGGCGACATCACTTAGGCCCGGCAGGTCGTAGGTGTCGGCCAGTTCGGTCAGCGCCTGATAGGGCGGAATCTTTTCCAGGCGGGCCCGGCGCAGCGCGCCCTGCAGATACAGAAACGGCCAGCCGTCACCCACTGCGGCCGCCTTCTCCAGGGCTTCGGTGGGTCCGGCGTCCGCGGCCCGCTTGAGGGCGACCAGGTCGAGGTAGGCGGACAGGGCGTGCGCGAACTCTTCGCGGGCCCGTTTGGCCTGGTCGCGCACCGCGAGGTCGGGCGTGATGAACAAGAGCCCCGCGACCACGAGTCCGACCACGGCGGGTACATAGAACGGCAGCGAGATGCCCGCGATGATCCACGGGATGGTCACCAGCACCGGGCACAGCAGCCCCAGCCCAGCCAGCGCAGTCTTCTTCAGCATGTAGGTGCCTGGCCCCTGTCCGAGCAGGGCGAGGTTGGTGGCCGGCACCTTCACGCCGGGCAGCCGCTCCAGGCGGGCCAGCAGCCACCGCCCCCACACCTCGTCCCGGTCCAGCACCTCGGTCTCCGGCATGCTCAGCGTTCCGGGTGCGCTGCGGGCCAGGGCGGTGGCCAATGCGGGTTGCGGCTGCAGCAGTTCCCGCACGAACAGGGCGACACCCCCGCCGATGAGGCCGCCGGTGATGACGACGGGAAACAGGTTCACAACCGGCTCCCTTCCGGCTCACGCTCGACCGCCGCCTGGAGGTGCGGGGCGGGCAGGCGGACGGTGCTGCGCGGATCGGTGATCAGGAAGCGGGGAATCCTGCGGAAGCTGCCCAGCTGCCGCATCATCGCCAAAACGGCCACGAACCCCGCAGTCAGGAAGCCGAGCACCAGCTGGCCCAGCAGCGTGGAGTACGGCCTGGTGTACGACGGCACAAAGAACCCCGCGACGATCACGCCCAGGGTGATGAACGTCATCCACCGCACGGTGGTGCGGGGTTTGGCGCGATCCGCCTCGATGGAGCGTTTGCGGCCGACTTCCTCGCGGACGGTGCCCGCCAGGTCCTCCAGCGCCTGGGCCAGGCCTGGGCCGCGGTCGTTGACGGACAGGATGAGCGCTGCCGTGACCTTGTCGGCGGTGACGTCGTCGAGTTCGCCGGCGAAGGCCCGCAGGGCCTCTTCGGGGCGCCAGCCGCGGCGCAGCCGCTCCGACAGACTCGCGATCTGCGGGGCGAGGGCGTCCGGTGCCCCTTTTCGGCTGGTGATCATCGCCTGTTCCAGGCCCATCCCCAACCTGAGCAGCCCGGCCAGGCGCTGGGTCCACTCACTCAGGGCTTCCAGCTGGCCGATGCGATCGGCCGCGATCTTGGACGGTGTGATCAGCCACGGCACCCCCACCACCGCCGCGCCCAACAGCAGGCCGGCCACGAAGTTCCCGGACATGAGCCACACCGCGCCGAAGACCACGAGCGCGCAGACGGTCAGGGTCCGTCGGCGCAGCCGCACTTCCTCGCCCTGGTCCTGGCCCGCGCGCAGGGCTTGCCAGCGTTGGCGCAGCGGGGCCCGGCGGGGTGCGGTGGTGCCGACGATCCCGGCGATGGTGCCGATGAGCCCGCCGACCACGGCCATCCCGGACAGCAATGCGAGCAACAGGGTCATCGGCCGGCCCCCACCTTCAGCGGAAGCGGCGCCGCCCACGCCCCGTACGTGTGCTGCAGGAGCGTCGAGTCGAAGCCGACCCGGCGCAGGTCATCGACGCAGCCGGGGTCCATCCGCGGCACCGCCCGCAGCTCACCGAACTCGATGCCGGGGGAGAAGACTTCGTTCATCGCCGGGCGGCCGGACTCGCCGATCCCGGTCAGCTCCAGGACGTGGGAGACGTAGCGGTGGCGGCGCCCGCCGATCCGGGTCTCGTCCGTCATGTCGACGAACACGATGAAGTCCAGCCCGTTGGCGGTCTGCCGGTAGGCGAGCTGCTCGGACAGGTTCCCCTGCGCCAGCGCGTAGAGTTCGGCGATCCGGTCGACGATGACGTCGGGGCGACGCGCGTGGATCGTGCACAGGTTGCCGCCCGCGCCATTGGTCAGGGCCTGCATCATCGCGACGATCTCCGGGCCGCGGACCTCACCGACCACGATCCGCTCCAGCGACATCCGCAACGCCGGATGCATCAGATCCAGCAGCGTCACCTCGCCGGCACCGCGCCCGGTGGCGTCCTTCTCCCCGTTGGACTCGCGCCCGATCAGGGATACGACCTGGCGGTGGTAGCCGTTGGTGTGGGCGAAGAGCTCGTCCTCGGTCTGGATAGTGGCGAAGCGGGTCTCGGGATCGAACTCCTTGAGCATCGCCCGCAGCAGTGTCGTCTTCCCCGCTTTCTGCTTCCCCGCGATCATGATGTTCTTCTCCGCGCGGACACACGCGCCCAGGAACTCGCGCAGGATCGGATCGATGGTCCCCAGCCGTACGAGGTCGTCGAGATTCGCTTGGGAGACCCGGTGGCGGCGGATGACCGCATAGGTCATCGGCCCGAGTCCGGTGATGGCCTGGAGACGGGAGCCGTCCTGCAGCGACAGCGCGAGCGTCGGGTTCGCGGTGGAGATGGTGCGCTCGCTGTATCCGGACTCCCGCGCCAACTCGCGCAAAAGGTCCAGGAGTTCTTCTTCGGAGTCCGCGATGGGGCCGACCCTGCGGCGTTCGCCGTCGCCGTAGTCCAGCCACACCTCGCCCGGGCCCTGGATGATGATGTCCTCGACTCGCTCGTCGTCCAGGTACGGCTGCAGCCGTCCGGCCCGGTAGAGCAGGTCGTAGACGGCACGCCGCAGCGCGTCGTCCTCCTGCGCGGTCGTGCTGAGGCCGCGCTCGAGGCCCTGGGCATCGGCCCACAGCGCGACGGCCTCATTGATCCAGTTCAGGCACTGCTGTTCTTCGGTGGCCCGGTCCGCCTCCGGGTTCTTCTTCAGCAGCTCCTCACGCTGGCGGGCCACCTGCCCGGCGATGTGCCGGGCCACCCGGTAGTCGACCGTGACCTGAGGCATCGCAGCCCCTACGTGTTCCCCGCTCGCCGCAGAGCCGAGGGGGACGCCGTTCGCCTGGCGCGGCCACACCGGGGCACGGCCGGGTGGCGGGGTCACGGTGGGGTTGTCGTGCAGCGGTCTACCGCGCATGGGTCACCGCCCCGCTGGCCGCGTCCGCGCCCGCGCCCGTGCCGGGGGCGAGGTGGGCCTGTTGCCAGGCGGCTCGCTGGACCAGCAGGGTGGCGCCGGTGCGGGCCGCCTTCATCAGCCCGGATTTGGCGAAGCGGCGTGGCTGTTCGGCGCCGTCGGACAGCACCTTCGCGTCCTGCGGCGCATACGGCAGGGTCGCCACCACCGGCGCCTGCAGCACCCGCTGCACCTCACCGGCGGGGTAGGGGCCGTCGTCGATCAGGATCAGGCCGACGCCGCCGACGCGTTCCTCGAGGGCGCTCACCCGCGCTTGTGCGGCCTGTAGGCAGCGCAGCGTGTTCCGCACAACCACCAGTGTTGTGTCGGCCTGTTCGGCCAGTACGCCGGAGGGGCCGAACGCGCCGCTGCGTCCGAGGTCGATCAGCACGTCGTGTCCGTGTTCGGCGTCGATGCCGCGGAACATGATCGCGAGGGCTTTCCATACTGGTGCCAGGCTGGCTGCCTGGGCCGGATCGGTGATGCCGGGCAGCAGCATCCGATCCCGCGGTGACTCCTTGATGCCGTCCTCGCTGCTCAGGTCGATCAGCTGGCGCCAGAACGCCTCCCCGAACTCGCCCTTGCGGACGGCAACGGACAAGTTCCGCAGCCCGTAGCGGTCGCCGAGCGTGCCCTGCAGCAGGCCGTGCAGCACCGCCCCGCCGTCCGGGTCGCACTCGGCCAGGATCATCTTCCGGCCCTGCTCCAGCGGCCAGTTCAGCAGCAGGGCCAGCGCGCTGGTGGTCACACCGGGTGCGCCGCTGCAGCCGGCCAGGGCGATCACACTCATCAGCTGCCGTCCGGAGCATCGAGGACCAGGCGCAGGGTGCCGGATGCTACCCACGCTGCGACGGTCGGGCCGTCCGTGGCGGCGGTGGCGACGTCGACCACCACCACACCGCTTCCGGGGGCGGCCGCGGAGGCCTTTACCACCCGGCCCGCGAGCGTCTTCGGCGTCGTGTCGCTCTCCGGCTTCGAGGCCGTGGCGCCCTGGGCGGGGACATGGACCAGGCGGACCTTCTGGCCCGGCACCAGGGCAGTGGCCGGGACCTGCTCCGGCTTCAGGCCGATCGGCACCAGCTGCTCGCCCGCCTTGACCAGGGAATCCTTCGTCACCTGCGACGGGGCCAGCAGCGAGCCGGGCTTGAGCTCGACCGCGGCCCGCTTGCCCACCACCGACTCCAGCTCGTCGGCCTCGACCGCTTTGACGGCCGGGTCCAGCGCGACGGAGGCCTTGCCGAGGTCCTGTTCGGTGAGGACCTGGCCGACCTGGACGTCGCGGACCACGGTCACGACTTCGGTGCGCTGGGCGACCTGCAGCAGCAGCACCGCGACCCCGGCGCCGCCGGCGGCGATCAGCGCCAGCGACAGGGCGATCATGCCTGGGCGGCGCCTGCGCGCGGACACTCGCGGCGGTCTCACGGGGTTGGCGACCTGTCCCTGCGGGGGCACGCCGGCCGAGGGCGCGGGGCGTTCTTGTGTGGTGCTCAACGCTTTCTCCTTCCGGCGGTGCTACCTGACGACCTGCAGTTCACCGATCGCTACCTGGGCCTGGGACTGCCTGATCTCGGTGAACTGGCCGGCTTCACCGGCGCCGTTGACCTGCCAGTCCACCGTCCAGGTGGCGGTGGCGTTCACGGTGTACTTGCCTTTGGGCTGCGAGGCTGAGGTGCGGGTGTAGGTGTGGCCGCAGGTCGGTGATTCCTGCTTGCCGTATGACGCCGTGTACGCGGTCCCCGGCCCCTGGCAGGTGACGGTGCTCCCGTCACCCATGGCCCAGTCGATCTTCGTGACCTGGGCCTTCGCGGTGACCGTGACACCGCCCAGTGATGCTGAGGCCGAGTTGGGGCCGTAGGTGGTGGGGCTCTCGGTCACCCACATCCACATCGGCACACCGACCACGTATTTACCGGCCGCGCGCGGGCTGGCGATGTCCGGACCGGTCAGCAGCATCCGGTCGACGGCCTCGCGGGCCAACTGCTCGGGGTCCACGTCGACTTCCGGCGGGTCGGCGGTCCAGAAGGTGCCCATCCTGAGCGGCACGATCCGTCCGTTTGCGTCGCGGACGAGGCACACCCTGACGTAGACGGCACCGTCGCCGGGCTTGTGGCCGTCCCAAGCGGAATTGCCGGCCGGGGGCTGAGGGTCGAGTAGCTCCACCGAGCAGTCGGACCACTCCGTGTCTTCCTTGCCCCCGCCGGACGGGGAACTGCCCGTCTGTTCCGTCCCGCCGCCAGTACGCGGCGGCGCCTGTCGGCAGACCGTGACGAACTTGCTCGCCCCCTTGCAATCGCCTCCGATGACCGGGTCGTCGGCGGCGTGGACAGGTAACGCGGGCAGGGTGCAAAGCGTGGTGGCCGTTAAGAGTGCAGCCAGAGCGGAGCGCCTCAGCATTCTCTGTTCCCGTCCGGGGTGAGCTTTGTGATCATCCATTGGTTCCCCCACTTCTCCGCAGTCGCCGTCGTCACGTAGCGCAAGGGCTGATTCGTCGGGAACGGCTGGACCGCTCCCGTCTTCTTCTTGACGGTGCGCCAGTTCGAGATGTCCAGGCAGTCCCGCAGGGTCGCGGTGGGCGTCTTGCCGGTGGATGTCACGGTGACATCGGTGATGTCGTTCACCGGGGTGCCTTTGGTGACGGTGCCGGCCTTCTGCATGATCAGCACGTCACCCATGGCCTCCGCGAGGGCATCCTTCGTCGCGTACTTCTTCAGGTCGGTGCCCTTGATGTCAGCCTGGGCGTAGGCCTTGACCTGTTCTCTCCAGAGGGCGGTGTACGCCGCGCGGACCTCGTCCTCGGCCTGTGACCGACCGTCAGCGCTCGGCGATGCGGACGGTGCTGTCGAGGAAGGAGGCGCCGATTCTGAAGGGGAATCGTCTCCTGCCGAGCTCTCGCTGCAACCGGCCAGCGCCACCAGGCTGCCTGTGGCGAGCAGGGCGGTTGCGTAGGTGCGGGCGCGAACACCGCGGTGCCCGGTGTTGCGTCGTGTTGCTCGTGTCACGTTGTCTCCCCGTACGACATGACCGCTGTCTGCGCCCGCCGCTCATCGGCGATCTGGGCACACGGCAGCTTCCAGCTGCGGTGATGCTTTTGAGTGATCGCAAGGTTACGCATATGCCAGTCAACTTCCCAGCGTGATAGTCGAGTTCACTCAGGCAACTCGGGACGTACCCGGTCACATTCGAAAGCGGAAGTCGATTTGTAGTTGTGTGTATTCGCTCCTTTCGACCGCACACGATCCGCGAGACCCGTAAGGCTGGAAGAGCAGCCCGAGCGTCACCGTCACTCCGTGTCCTGCTGACGCCCGGCGTCGTCCTGATCCGAAATCACCTCAGTGATGCCGACCGGATCCGACTCGATATCGAGGACCTTGGGTGGAGCGAGCGTGGCTCCTGTCCGCAGCGCGAAGCCGGATCGGCCCGTGCCGCTGTCAGCTCTTGCGGAATCGGCAGACCTCGGGGCGCCTGGGGCGATCGCGATGTTCGCGGTGTCGAACAGGGGCAGGTGGAAGCCGACCGTGGTGGTGCTCGGCGGTGGTGCGGGGAACTGCATGAAGACGCGTGCGCTCTCCCCGGGCTCGAGGGTGGACAGCCCGGTCGTGGTGAGCGGGCGGTCGTCGGTGTCGCGCAGGACGTAGTAGCGCTTGCGGGCTGCGAAATCGACGACCGTCGCACCGGCCAGAGATGAGCCGGTCCTGAGGACGTCGGTCTCGCTGCCGCGTAATGCGGCCGGGACTGCGGTCGTCTTGGGGCCGTTGTTCGTCAGGTTGCCGCGGACGGTGAGGTAGCCGGCCGCCAGGTCCCGCTCGGCCGCCGTGATCGTCAGGACCAGCCCGTCGCGGCCGGCGAGCTCCGCCTGCGGATCCGCCAGTCGTTCCGGCTGGCTGCGCGGTACGGCGCCGCCCCCTTGCGAGGTGGCCGCAGCACGGTCCGGCAGCGTGCTGCTGCCCGAGTCCGCGCAACCGGCCACTGCCAGCGCCAGCCCCACCGTGATCCCCGCGGTCGACAGCAGCCGTCTGAACCCTGTGGTGTCCCGTCTCCTCATGGATCTGCGTCCTCTCGGGTCGGATGAACGATCTGCAGGCGCTTGTGCGTCAGGCTGCGGGGGCCGGCCGGTCACCGGGCGGGCCCGCAGGGCGGCCATACGGTGATCACGTCGCCGTCTAGAGATACGTACCGGCCAGGGAAGCGGCGGCGGACCGTAGCAAGGTCCGCAGGGTCGAAGTCGCCGCTGCCCTGGATGACGCAGGCGCTCCCGATGTAGGAGACGGCCTGCGTCAGAGGCGGCCACCTACCCGCACCGTATGCTTCGTCGTTGCGAATCGATTCCATTGCTTGCGCCATCAGGCACTCCCAAGTTCGGCTACACATAAGGCCTTAGCTCTCGCTGGCCTCTGCGCGTGGCAGACAATTTATGGTTCGCGTGCGCAAACTGCAAGAGGTTTCCGGGGTAGTTGCAAGGCTGCGACATTCACCCCGGGAGCCCCACGCGCCGCATCGCAGCTACGTCCACGGGCGGGACCGCCGCCGACCAGCGGTACCCGCACGTCGGCGGTAGGGCCGCGATCTTCGGGGCCGTCCAGGACAGCGGCTCCCAGGGTCAGGTCCATCCGTGAGCGTCTTTCGACTGATGGGCAGCGGCGGCGCGGGCAGCGGTGGCGCCGGCAGGAGCGTGCGCGGCGAGGAAGTCGGCGACTTTGTCGAGCTGCTTGGCGGCGCGGGCGGTGAGCTCGTCCAGCGGGAGCGCCCCGGCCTTGTCCAGGGCGGCCCGCTCCAGGGCGGGGACGCGTCCGGGGCGGGCCTGGGCGGCGAAGACGGTGTCGAGATGGGGGCCGCGCAGCTGGACGGGTCCGACACGGCGGCCGCGCACGGTCAAGGAGACGTAGTGCTCGAAACGCTCCATGGTGGCGACCCGGTCCGGGCTGGGGTTGTCGCCCCACTCGGCGGTGACCGCGGCGATCGCCATCTTCGATCCTGCGGTAGTGGCCAGGGTGGAAGCGTTCTGCAGCAGCGACAGCCGCACCGGGGTGGGCAGCCGGGACAACAGCTGGGTCATGCCGTGAACGTGGCACCGGTACTTGCGCAGATCCTCGAACATCGCGGCGATGGTCTCCGGCGCCGCCCCGGTCAGCGTGATCAACTCGTCGAAGTACGGGCGGAACGGCACCCGCCGCTCCGGGGGCGTGTCCCGCCGGGAGCGCGCGGCGCGCAGCAGGTCGCGGGCAAGGAGTGCGGTCAGCAAGCGGTCGGTGGGTCCGTTGCCGCCCGGGCACACCCACACGATCATCCGGGAGTCCATCGCGGTGCGGATGTTGTAGGCGCCGATGGGCTGGCCGAGGAAGGCGCGGGTGACGGGGTTGGCGGCCAGGCGGGCGATCGGGTTGAGGACCACGGAGAACGCGTCCGGCGGCAGCGTCGGGAAGACGCCGGTCCACCACGCGCGGCTCTCCTCGTCCAGCTGGTCGGCGACGGCGGCGAGTGCGGCCGTGCGGAACCCGGCGTCGGTGAGCAGAGCCCGGACGTGGAAGATCGTCGCCTGGTCCTCGGGCCGGCCGGCCTGGCAGGCCTTCTCGTTGACCGCGACCAGGACGGTGAGCGCGGCGACCAGGATGGTGAGCGCGCGCGGAGCACTCGCGTCGTCCCAGGCCAGTGCGGCTCCATAGGCGTCGGCGATCGCTTCGACGACCTCGTGCGCTGCCGGACCGTGGTGCATGCCGAGCGGATTCCACGAACTCACCTTCGGGTTGGCGCCCAGAGCGTTGAGGTCGACCAGCGCGATCCGCGGCATCAGATGGTCGTGTGCCAGGAACGGGGTGGCGCGTGGCCAGGAGTCGCGGTGCGGGTCGACGAAGACCAGCCCGCCGCCCGCGTGAGCCCAGCCGATCGCCTGGGCCAGCGCGCGTTCGGTCTTGCCGCCGCCCGCCTTGCCCGTCCCGACCTCGAACAAGGTCTCCTCGGCGTAGGTGGCGACCAGCCGTGGCTTACCGTCCGGGCCGCGGTAGGTGCCCTGCAGCAGCAATCCGGGATCGCCGAAGGTGAAGGTCGGCAGGTCGCCGGCCAGGACTGGCAGGCGGCAGTGCACGGTCGGCGGCTTGAGCAGCCCGGTGAGCTCCTCCAGCCGCACCCAGTTCGCGCGCGGCGGCTGGCAGTGCCCCAGCGTCCAGCGGCGCTCGAAAGCGTGCCGGGTGGGCCACTGGTCGGCGCCGATCCGCCACGGACCCAGCCGCCAGCCACGCATCGCCCACCTTGAGCGGCCGCCGAACACATCGAACGCGGCCTGGAGCTGGGCGAGCCGGGCCTGGGCGCGGCCTTCGGTGTTCGAGGCGCACATCACCAGCAGCTGCACGCGCACCAGGTGGTCGTCCTCGGCCAGCTTGCCCAGCGCCTCCGCCGGCTCGACCCGGCGCGGCACCGGCGGCATCACCAGCCGCCGCCCGGCACCGGAGCCGGAGCGGTCGCTGAGGAGGTGCTGCAGCTGCCCGCTGAAGGAGTCCTCGATGCCGCTGGCATCCTGCCGCAGCCAGCGCGCGGACCGCTGTGCTTCCCGGCGTTCGGCCCGGCGCGCGGCACTCATCAGCTGCAGGCGGCGCGCCCGCAGGGCCCACTTCGGGGCGCGCTGGATGTCCAGGCGTATCTCGGCGAGGTCGCCGAGCTCGGCTCGCAGGTCCGACACGGCATCCACGAGCGGCTGCAGCGGATCAGGATCCAGCGGCACCTCGCGCAGCGGGGCCGTGAGCTTGCCGCGCAGGATGAACTCGGCACGCACCGTGTGCTCGCGGGGCTCATCCACGATCGGCCGGGCACGGTTGACGGTGATGTCCGGACCGAACGGAGTGATGGACAACAGCCGCTCCCCGCCCGCCGGTCCTTCGATGCGATAGCGCAACGGCGCACTCCCGTCCGCACGCAGCCGGATCTGCACACTCTTCGCCCGGCGCGGCGCCCACCACGGCATCGCCGTGGACGCGCGAGCAAGCTGGACACCGCGTCTGAAGATCACCTCAAAGCCCGGGTCGAAGTGTCGGTTGGGGACGAGCTCCAAAGCCATCCGCTCGGCCGAAGCGTGCGCCGCGATCGCACGGACCGCCCACTCGCCCGCGCCCCAGCACACGCCGATGACTCCGGCGAGCACATACCAGTGGGCATAGAGCCAGCTGATGGCCTCGACCAGGCTCGAGACCAGGTCGAGTACCTCACCTGAGGCCGTCTGATCGGCTCGGTGGTTCAGGTACGAGGCTGCGGAGTCCACGCGGATGCTCCCTTCTTGACGGTGTGGATGAAGTGCCAGTCGGTGATGCGCAGATCGGTGAAGGTGCCACCGCGGTCCATACCGGCCCACACCAGGTGCACCACCGCCCGGTTCGGGCGGCCGTCTTGGCGGGCGATCGCGGCCTGGATACGGAAGCGAGCAGCGGCGAACGCCGGGGCCACGGCAGGGGAGTGGCGGAAGATCTCTGGCCACTTCTCGCGGCCAACGCCGGTGGCGTCCGCGCGCAGCAGCGCTCGACCGGTGGCGAGCAACTCGCGTTCGTCGGCGGAGGGAAGGTCTGCGGGCCAGGCCCTTTCCAGCGCCTGCTGGACGGCCCGGTCGCCGGCCGTCCCCTCGCCATGCGGCGGCAGAGCTGACGGAGCGACCGGCGATGGCGAGGCGGCGCGCGGCTTGGACGGCGCCGCTGCGATGACCGAAGGTGCGGCGGCCGCCGTCGACGGCACCCCGGTCGCGAAGGCCGGCGGCGAGCCCGGGTCCGGCTGCTCTTGGCCGTGCGGCACGGCCAGTAGAGCGACGCCACAGACGGCGAGGACGACGGTGCTCAGCACCAGCAGGCGCGGTGAGCGCGGGGGAGTGGTCACAGTAGCCGTGCTCCCCCCGCGTAGCCGGACATGGCCTCGACCGCGTCCTGGCGGACCACCGTGCCGGGGCGGGCGGCGTTGATCATCTGCCCGCTGCCCAGATAGATCCCGACGTGGTAGATCGTGGAATCGCGGCCGGGGGCGTAGGCGTAGAAGACGAGATCGCCGGGCTTGAGCGCGCTGGTGCCGAGGCTTGCGGGGATGCGCCGGCCGACGCCGGCCTGCGCGGCCGCAGTACGCGGCAGCCGGATGCCCACCTGGGCGTACGCGTACAGGGCCAGCCCCGAGCAGTCGAAGCCGTTGATGTTCGCGCCGCTCTTCCCGCTGGGCGAGCAGCAGATGCCGTAGCTCTTGCCGCTGGCGTTGCCGCCGCCCCAGGAGTAGGGGACGCCCCGCTGGGCGAGTGCGGCCTCGAGGACGGTACGGACCTTGCCCGAGGCGTTCCCCAGGTCCGGGCCGGTGGCGGCTGCCGTGTACTGGTCGATCCACCCGAGCACGTTCGCCACGTACTCACTGGAGTGGTTGTACTGGAAGATGGCGGCCTTGAGCTGGGCCCGCTTGGTCAGGTCGCGCCCGTTCCCGCACAGGTAGATCGCGGCACCGAGTGCGGCGTCGTCGGCGTTGTGCGGATCGGCGACCTGGTCGCCGTTCGCGTCCTTGCCGACGCCTTGCCAGGTGGAGGGCAGGAACTGGAACGGTCCGACGGCACGTTCCCCGCTGGCGGTGCCGTCCCACCGGCCGCCGTCGGTGTCGGGGAAGGACGTGGTGTTGCCGCCGGCCCCGGAACCGTTGAGCAGCACCCCGTAAATCTTGGGGCGGATATCCCCGTTGCCAGCGATGCCATGTCCGGTGGCGTGGTTGGACTCGACCTTGGCGATCCCGGCCAGGACCGGCCAGCGCATCCCCCGGCACTTCGGGACATGCGTGCCGATCTGCTGCACGGCCTTCTTGTACGCGGTCAGCATCCGGGCCGGGATGTCCGCCGCGCTGCCGCCCTCGGCGATCCCGCCGTCGTCCTGCGCACCCGTCTGCAGCGCAACGTACGCGCTGATCGCGTTGCCGACCGGGGCCGCGCAGCACACCGCCGCGAACATCAGCAGCGCGACCATGCATGCCCACCGCCTCACCCGCCGGCCGGGCCGCTTCACTCGTCCTCACCGCCCTCGTCGCGTCGACGGGCCCGCTCCTGGCGCAGCCGTTCGGCCTCCGGGGCGGTACGTCGCATCAGCTCCCGCATCCGGGCTGCCGCCTCCTGGCGGGTGCGGCTGTCTGCACTGCCGCCTCCGGGGAGAACCGGTCCGCCAAGCCGGCTGCCGGAGCTTGGCCGCGGCGTAGGGCCGTCCCGGCGGGGGAGCGGCACCGGAGGTAGCCCCGGCTCAGGACCGGCAGCCGGCTGGGAAGGCCGCGCGGGGGCGGGCGGTGGTCCGCTTGAAGGGCCGCTGGCGGGCGCACGTCCAGCGGAGGAGGCGCCTGATGCAGTCGTGGTGGGCAGGCGGCGGCCGGTGAACGGACCGGCCCCGCCACGGTCGTCGGTGTGCTCGCTCAGCACGCGCTCGACGTGCCGCCGCGTGTCTCCCCAGGCGCGGGCGTCCTCGCGGACGGTGTTGCCCCACACCCGTGCCTGTTGACGGGCGTCCTGCGAGTAGTTGGATCCTCCCGACCGGGCCCGGCGCACGTTCTCGGGCAGACCGTGCGTTGCCCCGTACACCATCCGGCCGCCGCGGTGCAGGATGCGGTAACCGCGGTAGCGGACCAGCCGGTTGTGAGCGCGCGTGGACAGCAGGGTGCGGTCCGCGTGCTGGTCGTGGAGCACCTCGCCCGTGCGGGCATCGACGACTTCACCGTCCTCGTTGCGGTAGCGGTCCGGCGGCCCGCCGGGCCGCCGTGGCCCCCGACCACCAGGGCCTGCGCCGCCGTCCGACGGCCCGCCCTCGTAGGGATCGCCGTCCGCGGTGGGCTTGCGCCACTTGGCCAACTTCTCGTGGTCGGGGCGGCGGCCGATCAGCAGCCAGTGCGCACCCTTGGCCCCCAGGCGGGCGCCGGTCAGGCCGACCCGGGCGCCCAGCCCGCCTGCGGCCGCCGCCGCAGTGAGGGGGGCCAGCCCTCGCCCGGCTTCGGCCCTCGCGTCGGCGAGCACCCGGCCGGTGTCCACCGGCATGCCCGCCCCGTCGAACACTGAGGTGAGCGCACCCATGAGGCGCTGTCGGGTGCCGAGCATCGCGAACCGGCCGCCCCCGCCGCCGGTGAAGGCGCGCAGACCACCGCCGCCGTACCCGCCGAGCGCGCCAGGGGAATTCATCGCCAGAGCGGCACCCAGCTCGGAGCTGTCGCCGGGCAGGTGGGTGCCGCCGACCTTGGCGTACCGCATCCGCATCGCCATGCGCCGCCCGAAGGAGCTGATGCCGGTCAGCAGACGGCGGTGCCCGGCCGCACCGGCGATCGCCAGCACGTCGATCAGCAGAATGCGTTCGACCATCAGGTCGGGGCCGTTGGTGATGGTGGCGTCCACAGCGATCCCGAAGAACGGCACGAACGCGCAGATCCCGACCATCGCGAGGATCGCGACGCCCCAGATCGACAACCACTTCCACACCGACTGCCGCGCCGGGCCAGGAAGCATTCCCGCGATGAACGCCAGCCCTCCGGCAGCCGCCGCGGCCGCGCCGATGCCCTGGGTGCCCAGCAGCACGATCGCGCTGGACAGCAGCATGCCGCAGATGAAGAACGCCGCGATCAGCAGCAATGCGGCGCCACCGACCCGCCACCAGGTCGGCTTCTCCGCGTAGGCGGCACAGGCCTTGCCGACCGTCCCGGCGTCTTCGAGGTCCTCGAGGAACGCGGCGAACTGCTGGCCTTCCTCACTGAATTGCGCGCTGTCGATGTCCCCCAGCGACTGCCCCGGCGCGAGCCCCACAGCGGGCAGATCCGCTGTCGGGTCATCTGCGGCAGCACCGGGGTTGGCGTCGCGCTCGCAGTACTTCTTGGCGGGCCCCTTGATCAGGTCACAGGTGTCCTCGTCCCCTTCCCTTTCGCCCTGCTGGTCCTGGGCTCCTGCCTTGTAGCCGCCGGTGATCCATTTCAGATGGACGGCATAGGCCTTGCGATCGGACTGTTTGGCCGGGTCCAAGATGCGGCCGTACTGCAAAAGCATGTACGGCTTGACGATCAGCGCATTGGTGATCGAGTCCTGCAGCGGCCGAGCCACGTCTGTGGCGGCAACCGGCGCTGCCGCCTCCTCCTCGAGGCACTTGGCCTCCTGCACCCCGGCCATCCGATCGCACGGACCCAGACTCGCGAGCTTGCCGCCCCAGTCGTATGAACTCACGCTCTCCTGCGCCACTTCGGCGGCCACCTGCTGGGTCTGCCCGAGCGGGCCGCTAGGGGCGAGCAGGTAGTCGGGGCGCACGAACGCGGACGCGGCGAACGCCGCGATCGTCAGCGTCAGGAAGATTTCGCCCAGACCGCGGCCGACCCGCCCCCGCACGATCATGAACCCGGCGAAGACAAACGCCCACGCCAGCAACAGCCCCTTCAGCCCCAGGGTGTCGACGACGACCGTCTCGTAGGCGTCGGCGACCCGCTGTGCCGGTTTGATGAGGATCTTCAGCAGCGGGAACCGGAACGCGAGCTCGATCGCCCACCCGGCCAAGCCGACCAGCAGCCGGATCACGGTGAACAGCCCGGACAGGGCGAACGAGAGCGACTGCGCTTGGAAGCTGAAGATGGAACCGCCCTGGGCATTGAGTTCGTAGCCGTTGATCGGCACACCCTCGGAGGACGTGATGTTCAGCGGGGACAGGAGGTCTCCGGTCTCGCTGGTGCTGCTCGCCGCGTATACGACCTGGCTGTTGACCATGACGAACACACCGGTGAGGAGCAGCAGAAGGCCGGCCGAGCGGAGCGTGGCGCGGTCTGGGCGGATCATTCAGGCCCGCCTTCGTGTCGTGGTGCTGCGGCGCCGCCAGATCACCAGGGCTGCCAGGCCTGCTCCGGCGGGCACCAGGCGCCATGCCGCATCGCCAAGGTCCTGGCGGGCAGCGGCAGGAGACGAGACCGAGGCGGCCGCCCCGCGCTCGCAGTACTTCTTGGCTGGTCCCACGATCACCTCGCACGGATCCTGGCGAGGTGAAGAGGTCTCGGCGGTGAACGCGGCTCCGGTGTGCGGCCACCACGACTCCCGCAGGTTCGCCCCCACCACCAGGGCGACGACGGCGGCCGCGACGGTGATCACGGTCAGCGCGCTCGCCACGGCGGCCAGCCGCCTGGAGCGGGCGGAGGGGAAGGACGACGACGCAGTGGTGGGCATCAGGCGTATCCCCCCGGGTGTGCACCGACGCTCTCGCCGGGAGGATGTTCGGTCGCAGCGGGCGCAGGCTCCCTTGTGCGGCCTCCCGGGGTGGTGGTGATGGACGTGGCGATGCGCGCGATGTGGGGGATGACGGCCTTGATCCGGCCGGTGTTCTGGCGGGGGCAGGTCAAGAGGAACTCGCCCTCGCGACCCTTCTGCCCGACCGGGGACAGGCCGGTGGTCACCAGCCGCAGGAGCTCCGGGTCGTCGGGGTCGAGGCCGATGAAGTCCAAGCCGCGGCGGGCGCGCTCGCGGTCTGCGGTGCGGGCGAGGGCCCGGTAGGCCATCAGCCCGCGGTCCGGGCCGAGCTCGGCGGCGTCGTGCGAGCCGGCCAGCAGCCCGGCACCGTGTTTGCGGCCGTCGTGGAGGATCTCGTGGACCAGCGCGGTGCCCTCGGCGGAGGAGGTGAGCCAGTACAGCTCGTCCAGCACCACGGAGGTGAACCTGGCCGGGTCTTCGAACGCGGTCTGCCGGGCCAGGGCTGCGATCAGGTAGAGGACCGCCCGGCCGATCAACGCTTCCAAAGGCTGCTGGTGCAGGATCTCCGGGTTGGCGAACGCCGCCTTCGGCGGCAGCTTCAGGCCGGTCGTGGTGATGACGATCATGTCGTGGGCGGTGGAGGCGTCCAGCCGTACCGGCGGCAGCGCCGGGTCGAACACCATCGCCGCAAGCGAGTTGGTGGCAACCACGCGGATGAGACCGGCCAGGGTGGCGGCCGCGTCCTGGCGCCTGCCCGCTTCACCCGTGGCCATCTCCTCCAGGACCTGAAGCACCCGATGCATGGAGGGCTCAGGGTCGGCGGCGGCCTGTTCGACGGCGTGGTGCAGGACTTCGCCGTGGGTGCTCATCGGGCCGATGCCGAGCTGCAGCGTGAGATAGGACAGGGCGTAGTGGCGGCCCTCGGGGCCGGGAAACATGCGCAGCGGGTCGATGGACACCTCGGCCTGCGCGGCGTCGATAATCTGCACCCGGCCCTGCGCGGCGGTGCGGGCGAAGGTCGCCCACTCGCGTACGGGGGTGCGGTCGATGCAGATCGCGCAGCCGCCGCGGGCCCACACCGCCTCCGCGATCAGCTTCTGCAGGACACTCTTACCCGCCCCCAGATCCCCGACGATGCCCATCGAGGCGGAGGCATCCTGCTTCGGCGCATCCGCGACGTTGATCATGACGGGGCGGGTGGTGCCGCAGTCCAGATCGATTCCGAGGAACATCCCGTTCGGATCGCCGACCTCGGCGAGGGTGAAGGCCCCGGACAGCGCCCAGTCCTCGCTGACCTGATGCTGGGTGAACTCCCGCACCACACCGGGCCGCACGGTGCCGGGCAGGCCGAGCGTGAAGAGGGCTTCCTGTAGGCCGGCCGGCCGCACCGCCCGGTAATCGGCACCGCTGAGCAGGGCGGCCAGGGCGCGGGCCCGGGAGTCGCAGACGGCGGCGGTGGGCCCCCACACCGTCAGCACGGTCACCGACTGCACCTCGACCTCCACCGAGGTACGCGACAGCCGCGCATCCAACTCGCCCAGATCGCGGGCGGCCTCACTCAGCGAGGCGGGCATGCCGGTGGGGCGCGCGTCGTACTGGTCGGCCTGGTCGATGAGTTCGTTCTTTTTGCGCTGCACCTGCGCGCGCGCCTTCTCCGCCGGCACCAGGGTCAGGTCGACGGCGTAATCGACCGGAAAATCGAGGGACTCCAGCTGGGCGAAGAGATCCGCGGCGTCCTGCCCGACGGCTGGTGGGCACTCGGCCAGCGTCAAGTGGGCCTGGTAGCCGGTCCCGGCGTCGGATTCGACCTGCAGCCAGCGCCGCCCGAGTGGCGAGCCACCGTTGATCCGCCACCAGGCCGTGCGGCCCGAGCGGGTGATGCGGCCCGCGCTCTTGAGGTCGCCGTCGTCGTCCAGGGCGGGGTCGATGCCGCCTTCCTGCAGGCGGACCTGTCCGAGGTCGGCGTAGCTGGGGGAGCGCAGTATCCCGTCCCGCAGCTGGCCGCCGTACAGGTC
This sequence comes from Streptomyces sp. RG80, assembly GCF_040446465.1. Lineage (NCBI taxonomy): Bacteria > Bacillati > Actinomycetota > Actinomycetes > Kitasatosporales > Streptomycetaceae > Streptomyces > Streptomyces sp. RG80. The sequence continues at coordinate 92,285 of NZ_JBEAAJ010000018.1, forward strand.
GCTGTCCTCTGCCTCCGCCAGCAGCGGCTCGGCAACGCCGCGGTGCAAGGCGTGCTGGATCACCCACACGACCTCCGCCGGGCGGGCCGGACGGAACGCGATCCCGCCGGCCAGCGCGGCCTCGACCCGGGCGGCCTGCTCGCGATACGCCTGCACCTCGCGGCGGGCGATGGGGCCGGGGCGCATGCCGAGCAGGGGAGCCAGCTCTGCCCAGGCCGAGCCGAGCGACGCCGCCATCTGGAGCCCGGTGGTCTCGGTCTGCAGTGGCACGGCCAGCCACAGGGTGCGGCGGTGCATCTCCTGGTCGTCCAGGAGATCCAGGGCGGCCTCGACGTTCTCCACCCACGGGTGATCCGTGCCCGGCGCGGTGTCGGCGGGCTCGATGCCGTCGATCATCTTCAGGGCGATCTCGCCGGGATCGACCTGCGCGGCGAGCCCGAACAGCCTGGGTGCCCCGGACAGGGAGCGCACCATGTGGGTGATCTTGGCGAGTTGTTCGTCGCGGACCGCGGCGGGCACATAGGTGCCCTGGACGCTCTCCTCGATCTGGCCGTGGGCGTCCGAGCCCGGGTGCAGGCGGTAGATCGCCCACACGCTGCCCTGCGTCGACCAGACCAGGTGCCCGGCGATATGACGGAACGGCAGCCTCATCGCACACCCCCGCTCTGTCCGGCACGGTTGAGCAGTTGCTGGACCCCCGACACCGGCCCCACCCCCGCTGCCACGGGAGCAGCCGGCTTTGTGCGGCGGGGCATCGACGAGCGGGCACCGGCCGGCCGCGGAGCTGGACGAACTGACTGAGCGGGGCGGGTGGAGTCCTCGATCGTGAAACCCCCGAGCAGGGGGCGGGCAGCACGGTCGCGGGCGGCCCGCCCGCCGATGCGGCCTCCCTGCGGCTGCCACCCCAGCAGCACCCAGCCCAGCGCCGCCTGCATCGGGGCACGCCCCCGGATCCTGGGGCGGCGGACCACCCAGATCGCCAGCAGCCAAGCCACCAGCGGGACGGGCCCCATCCATGACCACCAGCCGATGGTTTTGATGAGCAGGAAGCCGCCGACGACGGCGACCGCGATCTGCGCGGGCGTGTACGGACCCAACGGGATCTTCCAGTCGGCGACCTTCCCCAGCACCCACGGATGGCGGCGGGCAGCGGTGTAGAAGCGGCCCACCCGGGCGGCCGCGCTCACAGCAGGCCCCCGGCACCGGTGGCCTGCGCCCGGGCGGCCGGATCTGGGGTGTGGACGACGCCGGGGACGGGGGGTGCGCCCTGGGAGGGGTTGTTCACCTCGTCCTCGAACATGTCCGCGAGCGAGTCGCGGGAGTTGTAGAGCCCCAGCGCGACGATCATCAGGAGCAGGGCGCCGATCCCCGCCTTCAGCGAGAACTTCTGGATCATGATGATGACGACCAGGACGAGCAGACCGGCCTGCAGACCCTTGGTCGCCCAGTCCTGGAGCATGGTGATCCACGCGTCGCCGAGATCGTCGAGCTTCCCGGCGAGCATCTGGCCGTGCACGGCAGTCACCGGGCACCCCCGCCCTGAGCGGTGCCCGACTCCAGCGCGGACACCTCCCACCGGCCGGAGCGGGCAGTGAGCGTGAGCTCGTACGCCAGCGGCCACCGACCACCGTTGTCCCGTGCCTCCGCCTGGACCATCACCCGCACCCGTGTCCCGTCTGCGGGGACGGATTCGGCGGCCGCCGCCTCATCGGCGGCCAGCAGCTGCTCGACCGTGACGGACTGGTACGGGGCGGGGGAGACCGGTGACAGGCGCACCCCGGGGGCGAGGTAGCGGTCGACCTCCCCGGCACCGGTCAGATAGGCGGCCAGGAACTCCCCGACCGCGGACGGCAGATCACCGCCCGCCGGCACTGTCACCGTGTACGGCGACGGCGGCCCCTCGATGCGCGGCGGGGACGCCACCACCGCTGGGGCCCCGGATACCGTGAACGAGGCGCCTGCGCGATCGGTGAGGACCGGCACCGCGAAGTAGCGCACCCGTCCGTCGGGGTACTGCGCAGCCAGCGTCACCGACCACGCGTGGCCGGTCTGCTGGGCACTGCGCACCGCCACGACCGACTCGGGCCCGGGCTGCGCTGTCGACGTCTCGGGAAGATCAACGTGGGGGGCCATCGACTGCGCAAGCCGGGCCTGCGCACTGCTCTCGTCCCCTGCGTGGCTGCGCAGCCACGCGGTGAGGAACACCGTCGCGTAGCCGGCCGGGTTGCCCGGCACAGCCGTCTTCACGGTGGCCGGCTTCGTCGCGGGGGCCGCACGGACCACGGTCGCCGGGCTGGCCACGGCGACAGCCAGCGCGACGGGCCCGGCCGCCATCACCGCCCACACACTCAGCCGGGTCAGGCGCACCCGGCGCCGCATCTGCTGCAGCCGGGCCCCCGCAGCGGTCGCAGGAACAGCCTGCTCCTCCACTGCCTGCTTGGCACGAGACATTCCGAACTCCCAGGTCAGAACCAGTCGTTGCTTCTGACCCGAGACAACCCGCCACCCCAGACCACACCGCAGACCACGAAGGCCAGACCACGATTACGAAAGGGACACAAACCCGTGGTACGGCCTGTGGTACGCCCAGACCACGAGCCGCACCACGACATTTCGCCCCCCCACGGCACCCTGCTTCGAGGAGGAACTCCGCGCGGTTGCCGGAGAGGAACGCGCGGTGGCCGGGATGGCAGATGCGCGCTGCGCAGCCGTCTGAAGCGGTCGGGCAAACAGTGGCGCGTACCTATACCGGCCGGGCTGCGCAGTCACCCGCACAAGCCGGTTGCGCAGGATCCGCGCGCCGGTGCGCAGGACGCCGACAAAGGCTGCGCAGTCGGGTGCACAAGTCGATTGCGCAGGATCCCCGCACCGATTGCGCAGGACGCCGGAAAGGCTGCGCAGTCGGTCGTGCGCCCCGATTGCGCAGCCGTGCCGGGATGCGTGGTACGGCCAGACCATGGGCGTACCAGGCCCGTCCACAGCGCAAGTTGTCGGATCGTGACCGTTGGTCTGGGTTCGTGGTCGGCCTTCTGGTCTGGGGTGCCGGGTGAGCTGACGGTATGGATCTCGCCCACGTCTGCACCCTCGATGCCCCTGTTCGCTTCGCCCGCTCAGATCGGCCGCAGAGCATCGACGGCCGCGGGTGCATGGCGCGCGAGGGATCGCGATGAGCCGCCTCGGAGCGGGGATCCGCCGCGGGGTGATGGCAGCGGATCAGTTCACCCAGATCGCCAACGGTCTCTTCCGCGACGAGCGGCTGTCCTTCAAAGCGAAGGGCATCTTCGGCTCCATCAGTACTCACCGGACCGGGTGGCAGGTGACCGTCGCCGATCTCATGCGGGCCGGGCGCGACGGGCGGGACGCGATACGGGCCGGCCTGAGCGAGCTGCAGACCCACGGCTACCTCGTGCGCGAACAACTACGGCGGGACGACGGCACCCTCGGCGACTTCGTCTTCTCCATCACCGACCGCCCCGCGACCGGCGACACCCGCCTTCCACAGCCCGTCGCGGCGCTCCCTTCTGCCTCGGCACACCGTCTCGACGGCGGGGCGGGGATCCGCCGGGGGGTCATGGCAGCGGATCAGTTCACCCAGATCGCCAACGGTCTCTTCCGTGACGAGCGGCTGTCCTTCAAGGCGAAGGGGCTGTTCGGTCTGATCAGCACGCACCGGGACGGCTGGCAGGTGACGGTCGCGGACCTGACGCGCCGCGGCCGCGACGGAGTAGCCGCGGTGAAAAGCGGCCTCAAGGAGCTGGAGAAGCGCGGCTTCCTGCGCCGGGAACAGACCCGCAACCACGACGGCACCCTCGGTACCGTCGCGTACTTCATCACGGACCTGCCTAGCCTGGAAAACCGCAGGTCGCAACCGGTGACGGGTTTTCCGCCAGCGGATTACCCGGCGCCGGGTAATCGCACCACTAAGAACACCAACAGAAAGAACACCACTCAGCAGAACACCAGCCCCCTCCGTCCGTGCGAGCACGGCGACGTCGCGCACACCTCCAGCGGGCCACCAGCCGCGGACGCGACCGCACCCGCACCGCCGGCGGACGAACTCCATCCCGGCATCCACCTGCTGCTCGAACTCGCGGCCGCCCGGCCCGAACTGCTGCTGACCGGGCAGGCGCTGACCGATCAAGGCCGCGTCGTCACGGTGATGCTGGAGTCCGGCTGGAGCCGCGAGCAGCTGCTCCACATCATCGCCGCCCGGCCCCTGCCCCACCCGGTGCGCACCTCCGTCGGCGCGATCATCGCCGCCCGCCTGCGAGCCGCCCAGGCCTACCCCCCGCCCGCCCTCGCGGCCGACCACCACGACGAGCCCGACCACCACGACGAGCCCGTCTGGGACGACCCGCAGCCGCCTGCGGCCAACTCCACGGCCGCGCGCACGGTGGGCGAGGCCCTCACTTACCGCGCCCTGGTCGAATGCACCGGCTGCGGCGTGCCCGCCACCGCCCCCGGCGAGGACCTCTGCCCGACCTGCCTCGGCTGGCCACCGTGCCGCACCTGCCCCGGCCCCACGCCCCGGCGCGCCCACCCCGACAGCGACGGCCGCTGCACGACGTGCGGCTCCGTTGCGGCCGATCCGATGGAAGGAAGCATCCTGTGACGGACACCCGCCGCACCCGGCCGCCGACCGCGACCGCGCATCACGAGCGCCCCTTCGCCCGCGCCCGGGGCGGTGAGACAGGGAACGTCGCTTGGCCGAACTCGGCCACGACCTGCGCTGGGATGCGGCCAGTCTCCTCCGAAGCCAGGACACCCGCTCCGCCTCGGCCCGTCTCATCGCCAACGAGCGGCTGATGCTCCAACTCGCCCAGCAGGTAGCCCAGATGCGCTGCGCCTCCAAGCACGGAGCGGCCAGCACCGACCAGAGCCGTCAGTTCGACCCGCTGCCCGGCCCGTACCCGCCGGGCGCTGGGCCGATGACATCCGCGCCGCCTCACCACATCCACGACGCCACGTCACTGGAAGGGACCTTCCTCATGCCCGAGCCCGACCCCAGCCCGGCCCGCAACCGGGACGTGTACCTGCTCTTCGCGCACGCGCCGTACTACCCCGGCCCCGGAACCCAGGAGATCAACACCACCGTCGTCGCTGCCGACTCGCTGCTCCACCCGCAGGTGTGCCAGCCCGACGGCGCCCGGATCCACGATCTACTGACCCAAGGACGGCAGCCCGGCGAGATCATTCCGCTGTCAACCCTCACCCACGAACTGGGCGGTGGCGCCGACTGGCCGGCCGTCGGTGACTGGGAGCGCGTCACCACCGACCTGTTGCAGCTCGTCCACTTGGGGAACTGCGATGCCCTCAGTCTCGGCCTGCCCGAGATCGCGCGCGCCCTCCTCTGCAGCGGTCCGCACAGCCATGTGCGCGCCTTCGATGCCGCAGCTGGCAAGCTCATCGCCTACGGACCCGACGAACGGGACGCCACGCTGGCTGAGGTCGGAGCATTCCTCGCCAGCCTCGTGGCCGAACAGGACCTGTGGCCCGGCGACGGCCTGCTCCCGCCGCTCGCCCGACGTCCGTGATCCGGCCGCAACCCGGGTAGACACGGACACCCGTCCAGAGCCTATGAATACTCCCCCCTCTGGGCTGTGACTGCCCTTCAGGAAGCTCCGAAGGCACCACTGACCTCGCAGATGACGCAGCCCTCTGGCCCCTAGCTTGCCGCCCATCGTGCCCACTGCCGCTTCGCCAAGCAGGCGGGCTGGGGGCCTGACATGCTTCGGGCCATAGAGTCCCGGACAACTCCCGCCGAAGAGCCCGCGGAGGGGCGGGCCTCCGCAGGATGCGACGCGCCTGCGTGTCCGAGAGATGATCCGCTCTGGAAGCTGACCCCTGGTTCAATTAGGCAGCCCACGAAACGTTTGTCACGGCGCCGTTGTCCGTGACCGCACATGAACTGCCCTTGGTTTCCCGAGGCCCGTTCAGTGAGTGGACTCCCGCCGTCATCGTTGCCGTCGCCATTGCCGCGACGATGCGCTGGCCAGTCACCGCGGATCTCCGGAAGGCAGCCCCTCACCCGGCGCAGGGCAACGCTTGCCCTGGGGGAGAGCACTCTCTGCCCGGGGCAAGCATTGGTGCTCAGCTGGCGGCGTTCTCGAGGTCGCGTTCCGGGGCCGCCTCCAGCGCGGAGGTGTTCTTGTTGTCGGCGAGGGCCGCGAGGTGCCGTTCGGCGTCGAGGGCGGCCTGGCAGCCGCTGGCGGCGGCGGTGATGGCCTGGCGGTAGGTGTGGTCGACGACGTCGCCGGCGGCGAAGACGCCGGGCAGGTTCGTACGCGTTGAGGGCGCGTCGACCTTCAGGTAGCCCTGGTCGTCCAGGTCCAGCTGGCCCTTGAACAGTTCGGTGCGAGGGTCGTGGCCGATCGCGATGAACAGGCCGGTCACGTCCAGGTCGCGGGTGGCGCCGGTGAACACGTCGCGCAGCACTACTCCGGCGAGCTTGCTGTCCGCTTCCTTGATCTCGGCGATCTCGCTGTCGAAGGCGAAGGAGATCTTGTCGTCGGCGAAGGCGCGGTTCTGCATGACCTGGGAGGCGCGCAGGGTGGAGCGGCGGTGGACGACGGTCACGGAGCGGGCGAAGCGGGTGAGGAAGGTGGCCTCTTCCATGGCAGTGTCGCCGCCGCCGACCACGACGATGTCGCGGTCGCGGAAGAAGAAGCCGTCGCAGGTGGCGCACCAGGAGACGCCCCGGCCGGAGAGCTCGTCCTCCTTCGGCAGGCCGAGCTTGCGGTAGCCGGAGCCGGTGGCGACGATCACGGTCTTCGCGCGGTGCACGGTGCCCGCGGTGTCGGTGACGGTCTTGATATCGCCGGTGAGGTCGACGTCGACGATGTCGTCGTCGATCATCTCGGCGCCGAAGCGCTCCGCCTGGGCGCGCATGTTCTCCATGAGGACCGGGCCGTCGATGCCCTCGGGGAAGCCGGGGAAATTCTCGACCTCGGTGGTCGTGGTCAGCGCACCGCCGACGAAGATGGCGCCGCCGAAGACGAGGGGCTTGAGTTCGGCGCGGGCGGTGTAGAGGGCGGCGGTGTATCCGGCGGGGCCGGAGCCGATGACGATGACGTCACGCACGCCGTCACTGTAGGTAGCGCTCACGCTGCTCACGCCTCCTGCTTGGCGTCGATCTCGGCGATCAGGGCCTCGATGCGGGTCTTGATTTCGTCGCGGATGGGGCGCACCGAGGCGACGCCCTTGCCCGCCGGGTCCTCGAGCGCCCAGTCGAGGTACTTCTTGCCGGGGAAAATCGGGCAGGCGTCGCCGCAGCCCATCGTGATGACGTAATCGGATGCCTGGACGGCCTCGGTGGTCAGGATCTTCGGCTTGGCGTCGGCGATGTCGACGCCGACTTCCTTCATCGCCTCGACCGCCGCCGGATTGACCTGGTCACCAGGGATCGATCCGGCGGAGCGGACCTCGATCCGGTCACCCGCGAGGTGGTTGAGGAATCCGGCGGCCATCTGCGAGCGGCCGGCGTTGTGGACGCAGACGAACAGCACGGAGGCGAGCGGGCTGGAGGACATCGGTTCTTCCTTCACGACGTGGTGGAGCGTTGATGCGGGTACGGGTCAGGTGTTCGGCAGCGAGTCGAGCAGTTCGGTGATGTGGGCGTCGATCTCGTCGCGGATGTCGCGGACGACGGCGATCGGGGCGCCCTCGGGGTCGGCGACGGGCCAGTCGAGGTAGCGGCGGCCTGGCACGACGGGGCACGCGTCGCCGCATCCCATGGTGATGACGATGTCGGCGGCCTGCACCACTTCATCCGTCAGGGGCTTGGGGAATGCGTCGGCGGCTTGGACTCCGGCCTCGGTCAGGGCCTGCATGACAGCGGGGTTGATGGTCTCGGCAGGGTGCGTACCCGCGGAGGAGACGACGACGTGGCCCGCTGCGCGGTGGGCCAGCAGGGCTGCGGCCATCTGCGAGCGGCCGGCGTTGTGGCTGCACACGAACAGCACCCTGGGCAGGCCTGTCCCCGGTGCTTCCGCGATGTGCGCGAGCGCGTCTAGGCGTTCAGCGGCCAGGTGTTCGGCGAGGACAACGAGGTGGGTGCGGATCCGCGCGGTCTCAGCGAGCCGGGCGTAGGAGTCGACGATGAGGCCCTGGATGGTCTCCGCCGAGAACTGGCCTCGGTAGCGGATGGCGAGACGAGCCGCTCCGGTCGCAAGCCGGTCATCCGGCAGGACGGGAGGCGGGGACGAAGCCATGTAGGGCCCCCTTCGCATGGGGTTGCGGGTCCCATAGGTCAGCCCGGGCTGGTATCAGCCCGGCGTGATGTGACAGTATCAGTCCATGCTGACGTCAGTCGACACTGATCTGATCCGGGTTCTGGCCGATCCGCTCAGGCTTCACATCGTGACCCTGCTCGCCCGCGAGACGCTGTGCGCCACCCACCTGATCGAGGAGACCGGTGCCAAGCAGACCAACCTCTCCAACCACCTGAGAGTGCTGCGTGAGGCGGGGGTCGTCGATACGGAGCCCTGCGGGCGCTTCACCTACTACAAGCTCAAGCCCGACGTCATCGCCTCGCTCGCCGGCCAGTTCGCCGACCTGGCCGAGTCCGCCCGAAATGCCGCAGACAACAAGAGGGCCTGTCCGTGACCCGCACTGAAGCAACCGCGACCACCGAGGAGGCCTCGGTCGTCGCGAAGCTGTCGACGCTCGACCGCTTCCTCGCCGTCTGGATCATCGCCGCCATGGCCCTCGGCCTCGGCCTGGGCCGCGCCATCCCCGGCCTGAACGACGCCCTGGCCAAGGTCGAGATCGGTGGGATCTCCCTGCCCATCGCCGTCGGCCTGCTGATCATGATGTATCCGGTCCTGGCCAAGGTCCGTTACGACAAGCTCGACGCTGTCACCGGCGACCGCAAGCTGATGATCTCGTCGCTGGTCATCAACTGGGTCCTTGGCCCCGCGATCATGTTCGCGCTGGCCTGGATCTTCCTGCCGGACCTGCCCGAGTACCGCACCGGGCTGATCATCGTCGGCCTGGCCCGCTGCATCGCCATGGTCATCATCTGGAACGACCTCGCCTGCGGCGACCGTGAAGCGGCCGCCGTCCTGGTAGCCCTCAACTCGGTGTTCCAGGTGATCGCGTTCGGTCTGCTGGGCTGGTTGTACCTCGACCTGCTGCCGGGCTGGCTCGGTCTGGGCGACGGGGAGCACCTCGACATCTCCATGTGGAAGATCGCCCTGAACGTCGTCATCTTCCTCGGCATCCCGCTCCTGGCCGGCTTCCTCACCCGCCGCCTGGGTGAGAAGAAGATGGGCCGAGAGTCCTACGAGTCGAAGTTCCTGCCCAAGATCGGCCCGTGGGCTCTCTACGGGCTGCTGTTCACGATCGTCATCCTCTTCGCCCTGCAAGGGAAGACGATCACCTCCCAGCCGCTGGACGTCGCCCGCATCGCACTGCCGCTGCTCGTGTACTTCGCGGTCATGTGGTTCGGCACCTTCGCGCTCGGCAAGGCCATCGGCCTGGCGTATGACCGCACGGCGACGCTCGCATTCACTGCGGCCGGCAACAACTTCGAGCTGGCCATCGCGGTCGCCATCGCCACCTTCGGCGTCACCTCCGGCCAGGCCCTGTCCGGCGTGGTCGGTCCGCTGATCGAGGTCCCGGTCCTGGTCGCGCTCGTCTACGTGTCGCTGGCTTGGCGCAAGAAGTTCACCACGTCTGAACTGACCACTGCGGGGGGAGCCCGCTGATGCACTGCCTTGACTGCCGCACGCAGCAAGCGGTGAGCACGGCAGTAGGGATCTGCCGCGACTGCGGTGCCGCCGTCTGTGAAGTGCACGCTCAGGTGACGGCGAACCAGGTCCGGCGCGGAGTGCTGCTCGCTGCTGCGCACCAGCCCCCGGACCGTACGGTGTGCTGCGCCACGTTTGCGACGGAGCGGGCCGCATGACGCAGCATGCCGACGTGGTGGTGATCGGCGGCGGACAGGCCGGGCTCGCCGCCGGCTACCACCTGCGCCGCCACAAGCTCGACTTCGTCATCCTCGACGCCCAACCCACACCGGGCGGAGCCTGGCGCCGCACCTGGGACTCGCTGCACCTGTTCTCCCCTGCAGCATTCTCCTCACTGCCCGGCCGGCTCATGCCCGCCCAGGCGGGCCAGGAGTACCCGGACGCCGGACACGTCGTGGACTACCTGGCCGACTACGAGCAGCGCTATGACCTGCCCGTCCAGCGCCCGGTCAAGGTGAGCGCGGTGCGGCCCGACGCCGGGGGGCTGCGGGTGGAGAGCGACATGGGTGTCTGGACGGCGGGCGCGGTTGTGTCGGCAACCGGCACCTGGTGGCGCCCCTTCCTGCCCGCCGTCCCCGGCCGCGAGGTGTTCGCAGGCCGTCAGCTGCACACCACCGGCTACCGGCGCCCCGCCGACTTCACCGGCCAGCGGGTCGTCGTGGTCGGCGGAGGGAACTCCGGCGCCCAGATCGCCGCCGACCTCGCCGTCCACGACGGTGTCGACCTGACCTGGGTCACCCAGCGCCCGCCCCGCTATCTGGCCGACGACATCGACGGCCGCGCCCTCTTCGACGCCGCCACCGCCCGCCGCCGCGCCCTGGACGAAGGCACGGCCGATACCGGCGGTGTGGCCTCGCTCGGCGACATCGTCGCCGTACCGCCGGTCCGCGCCGCACGGGATGCGGGGCTGCTGAAGGCCCAGCCGATGTTCGACCGGCTCACCAACAGTGGGGTGGTGTGGGCCGACGGGACGTCGGCTCCCACGGACGCGGTGATCTGGTGCACGGGCTTTCGGCCCGCCCTGTCCCACCTGGCCCCGCTGGGCCTGCGCGGGACCCGCGGGCACATTGTCACCGAGGGCACGCGCGCGATCGGCGAGCCGCGGCTGCACCTGCTCGGCTACGGCGACTGGACCGGGCCCGCTTCGGCCACCCTGATCGGAGTCGGACGCCCGGCCCGGGAGGCCGCCGCGCAGATCGCAGCCCTCCTGTCCTGACCACAGGCGCCACGCCCCTGCGGGTTGGCGGCGCAGCCGGGACAAGACGTGGCTGACGTCGCGGCCAACCCCGCGCAGGGTCTGGGCGGGAGCGGCGGGGCCGCACTTGTGCCATGGCGCCGTGCCGTAATGACTGACCTGTGCCGTCAGCGGGGCCCGGCGGTCGTGTTGGCACCTCGTCAGGGCCGTGGACGTTCACTGTTCAGGCCCGCGGCCGGCAGTGCAAGGACGGGCGCCGGTGCTCCGGCTGAGTGCCACCCCGCGGCTCGAAGGAGCGGTCAGCTGCATGCGGCGCGGGGTACGGGGTCCAGGATGGAGCGGATTCGCTTCAGCCCGTCGTGGTTGACGGAGTACCAGGCCCAGGTGCCGCGGCGCTCCCGGTCCAGCAGCCCCACCTCGGTCATGATTTTGAGGTGGTGGCTGACGGTGGACTGGCGCAGTCCCAGGCTGCCAGCCAGGTCGCATACGCAGGCTTCGCCGTTGGGGGCCTGCTCCAGCAGTCGGAACAACTGCAATCGGGTCGGATCGGCGATGGACTTGAGTATCGCGGACAGCTGTTCGGCCTCCGTGCGGTCCAGGGGCTTGCACTCCAGTCCCGGTCCGCACGAGCCGTTTTCGAGGAAACCGTCCTGCGACGCCTGCAGCTCTGTGAGAGTCACGGTTCAACCATAGACGCCGAGTGATCACTCGTGTGCGATCAAAAATGGACGTACTACGAATCCGTCTGCTCTCGGGCCGCCACGCCGCCGGTGCCCTAGCGGCTGCGGCCGACGACCGGATGCTGCCGCAAAGCGGCGCTGCAACAGAATTGGCGATGGCCGACTCCGGTTCCGGTCGGTCTGGCGGTGTCTGCCTCAGCGGGCTGTGACAGGGCAACGAGCCTGGCGTTCTATGGCGGCACGCACGGCAGCGCTCTGGTGGTTGAGCGGCAACACGGCACGGCCGGATGGATGTCCCGCTCACTCAGCCACAAGTCCCGGGCGGCCTGGGCACGGTAGAACCACCGCGAGCGGCGGGAGCGGCTGCGGGCGTGCGGCCACGGTAACGGCGGCGCGGGCGGCGGTCCGAGCAGAGAGGTGTGGCGCCAGGCTGAACTGGCGGGCCGGCCAGGCGGCTAGGAGGTGAACGCGATTGGGTCCCGTCAATCGGCGCATCCGGGTTCCGCTCCGCTCTTGGCAGGTGATTAGATAACTGTCAACATAGAGGCATGTCTAAGTTGGCTTCAGGTCCTGCCGTGCTGGCTGCCACCACGTCGTTGCAGTGCTGCCAGCCGTTGGGGCGAGAGGAACTCTCCGCGGCCGATGCGGAGAAGATCGCCGCCATGTTCAAGGCACTGTCCGACCCGGTACGGCTGAGGCTGTTCTCCAGGATCGCCGCACAGCCCGACGGCGAGGCCTGTGTCTGCGATATCCAGGACGTCGGCGTCTCCCAGCCCACCGTCAGCCACCACCTACGCAAACTGCGTGAAGCGGGGCTGCTGGAGTCGGAGCGGCGCGCCAGCTGGGTGTACTACCGGGTGGCCCCCGGCGTGCTGGCCGCCATGGCCGGCCTGCTGTCGCAGGCGGTCTGAGCCTGCCGCACCGGTCGGTGGCCCGGTGCACGGCGGGCACCGGGACCGTGGGCGTGCCTCGCCCATCTACATCTCCCCAGAGGGACGCTGGGGTGAGGAGACGACATGGACCACCACGGGCCGGAGACCGAATGCCAAGGAGAGTGCCTGCAGCTCAGCGAAGCGGACACTGCCTGGTGGTCGAGCGTGTTCAAAACGCTCGGCGACCCCGTTCGCCTGCAGTTGCTCGTCCGCCTGGCCGCGCTGAAAGGGGCCGAGGTCCCGGTGCACGAACTGTGTGACGTGCAGGTGTCCGCGTCGACGGTCAGCCACCATCTCAAACGGCTGCGCTGCATGGGTTTGATCGAGAGCCGCCGCGACGGACGCATCATCTACTACCGCCTCGGACACGGGGTCCGCGCGGTGTTGCTGCAGATCCTGCATCAAAGGGAGCGGGCAGGAACGCCTTGAAGAGCGACCCCCGAGCCCACCCCAGTCCTTCGGCCCTGTACCCCTCTGATACGCGATCGCAGGCCAGGGCCGAAGAATGCGGGGACAACAGGCGTTTCCAAGCTGACCCTTCAGCAGGAAAGGGGTCAGGAGACTGCGGCGGGGGATGCCGCCACCGGCTGGTCCAAGTGCACGGTCGTGTCGCACAGGCGCTCCACCTGCGCCGGGTCGTGGGAGACGAGCAGGACAGCCCTTCGGCCGTGCAGCGCCGCGATGGACTGCTCGACGGTGTCCCTGCTGCGTTCGTCGAGCGCGCTGGTCGGCTCGTCGAGGAGCAGACCGGCCGGTTCCAGGGCCAGAGCGCGAGCCAGACACAGCCGCTGGCGCTGTCCCGCGGACAGGTTCGCGGCCGGCGAGTCGAGCCGGTCGGCGACTTCCTTCCAAAGCCCGGCTTCGTGCAGAGCTTGTTCGGCGCGTTCCCGGAGCACTTCCCGGGAAGCCCGCAGGACGTGCCGCAGGCCGAACAGGGCGTTGTCGAGGATGCTGCCCCCGAACACAACGGGCGTCTGCGGAACGAGGACGATCCTGGCCCTGAGGTCGGCGTCTCCCTTGCCGGGCGCGATCGTCCGGTCCAGCACCTGCAGGTCGCCCTCGCGGGTCAGCCCGCGGGGGAGCAGATCCACCAGGGCGCGCAGGACGGTCGACTTTCCTGCGCCCGACGGTCCGCACAGCCCGGTGGTGGATCCGTGCTCGAGACTGAAGGAGACGGGCCCGACGAGGGTCTTGTCGCGGCTGCGTACGCGTAGCTGGCGCACGGTGATTACGCTGTCCATCGCTCTCCTTCGAAGCGGTTGCGCAGCCAGACCGCCGCGCTGAGGAGTACTGCAGTGATCAGGACCAGCACCATGGCGCTTCCCCATGCCTGGCTGACGGCCTGCGGGTCGCCCGAGTCCTGGGAGAGAGTGAAGATGTGGGTCGGCAGTGCCTGCACCGGGGATTCCACGATGCCGCTCGGCACGGTGGGAGCGCCGAAGAAGACCGTGGCGGTGAACAGCAGCGGAGCGGTTTCACCCGCTGCGCGGGCCAGGCCCAAAAGCAGGCCGGTGACCGTCGCAGGCCAGGTGTAGGGGACGATGACGGACCGGATGTACTGCGCCCGGGTCAGCCCCAGCGCCATGGCGCTCTCGGTGAGCTCGGTCGGCAGGCTCCGCACGCGGGCTGATGTGGTCAGAGCGATCACCGGGATGACGACCGGCACCAGGACGATGGCGCCGGCGAGCCAGGATCGGCCCCATCCCATGGTGGTGGACAGGATGACGAATCCGGCCAGCCCCAGCAGGATCGTCGGTGCTCCTCCCAGGACCACGGTCAGGGTCTGCAGCAGACGCGCCGTGCGCTCGGATGCGTGGACGCCGATCAGGATGCCGGCGCCGAAGCCGAGCGGCAGAGCCAGCAGGCCGGTGGTGACGGTGAGCAGCACGGTGCCGACGATCTGGTCGCGTACGCCGCCGCCGGCCGCGCCCGTTGCCCCGGTGAACCAGAAGGACGGGTTGAACGCGGCGCTGCCGCGTGTCGCCAGGACGGCGATCATCCCGACCAAAAGAGCGCTGGGCAGCAGCAAGGCCCCCAGCCGCACGGCCATCATCAGCCGGTCCCGCTGCACCCGCAGCCGCGGTGTGCTGCGGTAGCGGGCGGTCTGCTTGCTGGTGGGGCGCTGGCGCCGTTCCCGGGTGCCCCAGATCGTCACCGCGGCCACCAGCGCCAGCAGGACCAGGCCCAGGCCGCACAGCGCAGCGAAGTAGGGGCCGGAGGTTCCGGCCAGGACAGGCTCCGGACCGGCGAGTTTCGTCGTCAGTGTCTGTCCGGGGTGGACCAGCGAGTCTACGAACTCGCCGAAGCTGGTGGGTAAATGGCCGTCGGCCCGGCCCACGACCAGGAACACCGCGATGGCTTCACCCAGGGCGCGCGCAAGGCCGAGCAGAACGGCTGCCCGCATGCCCGAGCGTGCGAGGGGCAGCACCGACGAGCGGATGACTTCACGGCGGGTCAGCCCGAGCGCGAAGGCGGCCTCGCGGTAGCGGTCGGGCACGGCGGCCAGCGCGTCGACACTGACCGCCACGATCGTCGGAGTGATCATGACGGCGAGGACGATTCCGGCAGCCGCGAGACTGTCCCCGCCCGGTACGCCTGCCATCTGCGCGATGAGCGGACGGACGGCCATGATGCCGATGAGACCGTAGACGATGGACGGGACGGCAGCGAGCAGCTCAACGCACATCCGCAACGGCCGGGCCACCCGGGCGGGGAGATACTCCGACAGGGCGAGAGCCGCTGCCCAGCCGACAGGCACCGCGAGGGCGAGCGCCAGCGCACACACGACGGCGGTGCCGTAGATCATCGCCAGGCCGCCGAACAGGGAGTTGGGCGGGCTCCACGCCGCTTCGGTCAGCAGGTCCAGCCAGTCGACATGACCGCTGCTCACCCCCGCCCCGAGATACCCCGCGACGGTCAGGAGCAGCCCTGCCACAGCGAACGCCCCGGCATACACCCAGCCCCAGACCCATCTCGAGCGTCGTGGGCGGACGTCAGGCTTGGGGGTGACGGGTTTTCGCGCCAGTGTTTCGGTGGCCATCGGCTACTTCCCGATCTGCTTGAGCGTCAGGTAGCCGTGTTTGGTCATCAGCGCCTGGCCCTTGGCCGACAGGACATAGTCGATGAACGTCTTCGACGTCCCCTTCGGCTCACCGTCTGTGATCAAGAACAGAGGCCGGGACATGGGGTACTTGCTGGAGGCGATGTTCTCGGAGGTCGGTGCGATGCCGTCCAGCGTCACCGCGGCCAGCTTGTCGCGCCCTTCGATGAAGCTCGTGGACAGCGGCGCCACCGCGCCGGGCGTGGACTCGAGCTTGTTGCGGGTCTCGAGGTTGCCGCCCACGATGGCGAAGTTGTCGGAATTCGGGGGCGGCGGGGCCTTCTTGTCGCCGTAGATGTACTTGTCGAGTACTTCCCGCGTGCCGCGTCCGGGTTCCTTGTCGTAGACGAAGACTTCCAGGTCGGGCCCGCCGACTTCGGACCAGTTGGTGATCTTCCCTTCGAACAGGCCGCGTACCTGGGCTGCGGTGAGGTTCTTGACGCCGCCGTCGGCGACTTCCTTGGTGACGATGACGCCGACGGCGTCCGCACCGATCTGGACAGGGTGGAAGTCGGTGTTGGGGCTGGCGGCCTTGTCCTCGTCTGCCAGCGGCTTCGAGCTCATCGCGATGCTGATCTGGCCGGAGCCGAGCTGGGAGATGCCGCCGGCGGAACCACCCTGGGTGGCCACGGTGATGTCGAGACCGTCGGTCTTGAGGGCCTCGGCCGCATCCGCGGCTACCGGCGCTACCGTGGTCGACCCGCTGACTTGCAGTGCGCCACCGCCTGCTTGGGCTTTGCTGTCGGCGCAGCCGGCCACGGACATGACGAGCAGTGCGGTTGAGGCGAGAGCGGCGGTGCGCCGCTTCATGGTGAACACGTGTGGGGCTCTTCCTTCTTCCAGCGGAACCGTGGGGTCGTGGCGTGGGACCTGCAACGTCCCTCGGGCAGTCACCGATCGGACGGCGCGGGCAGGGACGGCCAGGCGGCCACGTTCCGGGCGGTCGCCTCAACAGCGAACGGGCCGCCCCACGCAGAGCCGCAGCCGGTGCCGAAGGAGCCCGGGCCAGTCGCCATCGGCGATGACTGCACGGCGGGCATGACGTCGTGCACCGCACGACGGGCGAAGCACACGCGCGCTCCGAGGAGCGCTGCGGGCATCGACGGCGGGTGCAGGCCGGGCCGGAGGCTACGGGCCCTCCAGACGGCGATGCTCGCCAGCGTCGCGGCAGCCATGACGGCGACCCGTGCGGCGGGGGAGAGATCCGTGCCGGACACGAGGGTCATCGCGGGGCCGGAAGGAAGAAGAAACAGGCAGACAAGGGCTGCCGTGACGGCAATTGCCCAGGCGGTCGCAGGGTGCGTTCCGGCCTGGGTGGCGCTGGCCGATTCGGGGACGGCTCGGACCGGGCCGGCGGCCGCGGATGGAGCGGACACCAGTGAGCGAACGAGTTCATACATGTCAGATCCTTCGGGGTTGGCGGTGCCCTGAAAGAGAACGCGGGCCGGGCACCCGAAGGGGCTGCCCGCGCAGGCTGCAGTGGATCTGTGGATCTGGTGCGTAGGTGGGGCCGGCGGTTCAGGGGCCGGCACCCTGATGCGGGTAACCGGGCTCAGGAGCCCGGATCTTGAGGTCTCCTCTCCTTCACCGGGCTGTGGTGAGCCAGACGTGAGCGGACGGCGCCAGGTGGACACACAGTCCGCCGTCGGTGTCACTGGTGTGCATGGACCCGCTGACGAAGTGCCAGGTCCGCTCGGCGTGTTCGGGCAGCAGGGACGGCAGGTGGATGCGTACCTCGTCGGCGGTCGGGTTGTGCAGGCCCAGGACCGCGCGGGAGCGGTCGGCGGCCTCGCGCAGCACGGCGCCGACGCCGTCGGCGTCCAGTGCGCGGACGACAGCGTCCTTCGCGAACGCCGCCTCCAGGTGCGCGGAGTTCGCGCAGCCGGTCAGGTCGGGCGCCTGGGGCCAGGCGGTCTGGACGGGGGCAGAGGCGAGCGGGCTCACAGCAGGGGCCTTCCTGTCATGGCGGATCCGGGTTTGTGTCCCAGCAGGTGCAGGACGGTGGGAGCGACGTCGGCGAGCGTGACGCTCTCCGGGAGCACGGGCGCCGGTGTGGCGGTGCCTGCGGGCACGATGACCAGGGGCACCGGGTGGGTGGTGTGCCCGCCGTAGGGGCGGGCGGTGCCGTCGGGTGCCTGCTTGGTCATGGTCTCGGCGTTGCCGTGGTCGCCGACGGCCAGCAGCCACCGGCCGCTGTCGCGGGCTGCCTCGAGGATCTGTCCCACTGCGGCGTCGGTTGCCTCGCAGGCGCTGACGGTGGCGGCCAGATGTCCGGTGTGCCCGACCACGTCGATGTTGGCCAGGTTGGCGATGACCAGGTCGACGTCCGTGCGGCCGACCGTCTCGACGACGGCGGCGGTGACGCGGTCGAGGTTCATCTGCGGCCGCGCGATGTAGTCGGGCTTGCCCTCGCCGGTGATCCGCACGTGTTCCTCGACGCTGCGTACCGTGGCGTCCCGGCCGTTGACGTAGTAGGTGACGTGCTCGAACTTCTCGGCCTCGGCGATGCGCACACTGCGCAGCCCGGCCGCGGAGAGCTCGTCGGCCAGGCCGCCGGAGGCATCTGCCCGCTTGACCAGGGCGGGTATGGCGGCGCGGGTGTCGTACTGGGCCAGGCTGAGCATGTCCGCCGAGCGTCCACTGGCTGCCAGGTGCTCGATGAGGCCGTCGGCGAACTGCTGGATACGGTCGCTGCGGAAGTTGAACCACACCACCGCGTCCCCGTCGGCGATGGCCGCATCCCCGGCGGCAGTGAGCACACTGGCCGGCACCCACTCGTCGCCGCGTTCGGAGGCGGCCACCGCCTGCTGCACGCTGCCGGCCGTTGCGCCGCGGCCGTCGGCGACCAGGGCGACCGCCTGCTCGGTGAGGTCGAGGTTGCCGGCCTTGTCCATGGCGTATCCGCGGCCGATGACGGTGGCGATCTGCCCCGTGCCGGCCTGCTGCGCGAGCGCGGCGACGCGCTCCAGGTAGACGGTTGAGGTGCCGTCGGCGACGTCGCGCCCGTCGGTGATCGCGTGGATGAACACGCGGCGCACCTGGTGGGCGGCCGCGGCGGCCAGCAGGTCACCCAGGTGATCGACGTGGGCATGGATCTGCCCGTCCGAGCACAGCCCGATCAGATGCAGGGCGCGCCCGGTGGCGGCCGTCTTGGCAAGGGTGGCGCCCAGCCTGGGGTGGGTGCGCAGGGTGCCGTCGTCGATGGCCTGCTGGACCAGCAGGCTGTCGTAGGGGAGCGGCCGTCCGGCACCGATGACCATGTGGCCGATCTCGGAGTTGCCGACCGTTCCCGCCAGCAGGCCGACCGCTTCGCCGGAGGCATCGGCCAGCGTGCTGGGAAAGCGGGTGACGAGGTCGTCCAGGACCGGGGTGTGCGCCAGGGCCAGGGCGTTGTCGTCGGCTGCGGGGGCGTGGCCCCAGCCGTCGAGCACCAGCAGGATGCCCGGTCCGGCGAACGCCGCCTCAGAGGTGCTCATATGGTGCTCTCCAGGGAGGGGTGGAGGGCGTCGAGGGTCTGCCAGAAGGCGGGGAAGGACTTGGCGACGCAGCCGGGGTCCTTGATGACGACGCCTTCGGTGCGCAGGCCGCCGATGGCGAAGGTCATGGCGATGCGGTGGTCGTCGTAGGTGTCGATGACCGCGGCGTGCGGGGTGCCGCCGGTGATGTACATGGCGTCGGCGTGTTCCTCGACGTCGATGCCCATCTTGCGCAGCTCGGTGGTGACAGCGGCGATCCGGTCGCACTCCTTGACCCGCAGGGAGGCGATGTTGGTGATGCGGGTGGTGCCCTCGGCGTAGGCGGCGGCGATGGCCAGGGAGGGCACCACGTCGGGCATGGCCTCCATGTCGATGTCGATGCCGCGCAGCCGGCCCCCGGACAGGGTGATGTCGCTGCCGGTGACCTGGGTGTGACAGCCCATCCGCTCGAACGCCTCCACCAGGTGGACATCGCCCTGGTGGGAGCCTGCGCCGATGCCGGGGATGGTCACCCGGGACTCAAGAATGGCGGCGGCGGCCAGGAAGTACGACATGCCCGAGGCGTCCGGCTCCACGGTCACCTGCCCGCCGCGGGCCTGCTGCCCGGCGGGGACGGTGAAGCGGCGGTAGCCGTCGCGTTCGACGCTGACGCCCATCTCCTTCAGTGCCGCGAGTGTCATCTCCACATACGGCTTGGAGACCAGCTCGTCGCTGATGGTGATCTCCGTGTCGCTCTGGGCGCGCAGCGCGTTGATGATCAGACTGGAGGTGAACTGGCTGGAGACGGCGCCGCTGATGGTGGTGGCGCCGCCCTTGAAGGAGCCGCCGACGATCCGGATGGGCGGGCTGCCGTTGCCGCGGACGGCGATGGCGTCCACCCCCAGCGGCGGCAGCGCCGTGAGCAGGTCGCCCATCGGGCGTTCCTGCATGCGGGCGTTGCCGTTGATCACGGTGGTGCCCTCGGCGTGCCCGGCCATGGAGATCAGGAAGCGCAGCGGGGTGCCGGCGCCGCCGACGAAGATCTCCTCCTGCGGTGCGCGCATCGGCCGGCCCGTGGGAGTGACGCGGATCCGGGCGGCAGCATGGTCGATGTCGCAGGTGACGTGACCGAAGGCCTCGAGGGCACGGGAGAGGTAGAGGGTGTCGTCGGACAGCAGCGCATTGTCGATGACCGTTTCCTGCCCGGACAGGGAGGCGATGGCCAGGTAGCGATTGGTGTAGCTCTTGGAGCCCAGAACGCGGACGGTCTCGTCGAAGGCCGCCAGCGGCCGGACGGTGACGGATTCGGCCTTCAGCCGCGGGTCAGATGTGGCGCTCATGTGCTGCCTCCGTGAGAGTGGACGGGGTGTGCGGTCTTGGCGGCCTGTGTCAGGCCTTGACGACGCGGCAGGCGAAGCATTTGAAGGCCTGCTGGCCGGAGAGGTTGTCGTAATAGCGGTCGTCGGGAAGGGTGTTGGCCGCCTCATAGCGGGGGTCACCGAAGAGGTCGCCGACCTTTTGCGCGGGACCAAAGGTGTTGGGCACGAACACGGTGTCCGCCCGGATGCCCTCCCACAGCAGCGCGGTCCCGGTCACCGAACCGCGAGGGCTTTCGACGCGGACGTCGTCTCCGTCGGCGATCCCGGCCCGGCGGGCGGCGTCGGGGTGGATCTGGATGAAGCGGATGCCGTTGAGCTGCTTGCCGGTGGCAGTCCAGTGGGTGACCTCGGCGAAGTGCACCACGCTGGGCCGGCCGGTCATGCCCATCAGCGGGAAGTCGCGGTGCACCGCGCCGGTGCCGGGCACGCCCAGGCGCACCGGGTGGGTGACGGCCTGGGGGTTGATGGGGTTGGTGACGAACGTGCTGCTGTAGGCCAGCGTGGGGTGTGCCCCGGTGACTTCCGGGTGGGTGTAGAAGATGGGCAGTGCACTGTGCCCGGTGACCGACAGCTGCTTGTCCAGCTCGGCTGTGGTGATTTCGACCTTTCCACTCGGCGTGAGAAAACGCTTGCCACGAAAGCCCGGATCCAGGGATTCGGCCGCCTTGTACCAGCTGGGATGGTCCAGGTAGAGCGTGCTCACCCCGGGGTGGTCGGTGCTCGGGCAGGGCCAGCGCAGCGGTTCCTTGCGCTTTTTCATCCGCTCGCGGGTCATGCCGCCGGCGCCGGGCGTGTGGGAGACGAAGTCGTCCCACAGCTGCTTGTAGTCCATCCACCGTTCGGGGAAGGCCTCGCGCCAGTCGGCGGCCGGGCGGCGGGTGTCGAGGTCGGCCAGCGCCTGTGCGAGGCCGATCCAGATCTCCCAGTCCGGCCGGGACTCGCCCACGCGCTCGACGACTTGGTCCTGCCAGCGGATGGCGCGGTCGTCGCGGCGCATGTAGACGCCTTCCATCTCCAGCCCGCTGCACACGGGCAGGATGATGTCGGCGTAGTAGGCGGCCTCTTCCATGAACAGGCCGGTGTAGACGTAGAAGTCGAGCTGCTCGAACGCCTTCTTCACCTTGGTGGTGTTGGCGGAGGACACCAGCGGGTTGCCCTGCGTGATCACCGCGCGCAGCCGGTAGGGATTGCCGGTGAGGATGGACTCGGCGAAGTAGTCCGGGCCGACCGGCAGTGCCTCGCGCCGCTTGGGTACCTCCGCCTTGAGCGGCGGCAGGTGCAGGTCGCCGGGCCAGGTGTTGTGCATGAAGTTGCAGCCGCCGCCCGGGCGGCCGATGTTGCCGGTGACCGCGGCCAGGAAGGTCGCCACCCGGTAGGTGTCGAAGGCGCCGAGCTGGTGCGAGATCCCGGCGTTGCAGAAGATCGCTGCCGGCCTGGCCTGCGCGTACTCCTCGGCCATGGCGGTGATGGTGGCCGCGGGCACGCCGGTGACCTTCGCCGCCCACGCGGGGGTGTACTGGTGCTTGACCAGGTGGGCGCGCAGCTCGCCGAAGCCGACCACCCACCGCTTGACGAACGCCTTGTCGTACAGGCCCTCATCGACGATGTGGTGCAGCATGGCCAGCAGCAGCGCGAGGTCGGTGTGCGGCTTGGGTGCCACCCACCGGTCGGCCGCCGCGCCGGTCGGCGTCAGCCGCGGGTCGACCACGGTCAGGGTGGCCTTGGTCTTCTTGCGCCCGCGCAACAGGTAGTCGAAGGTGACCGGGTGGGTCTCGGCCTGGTTGGTGCCCAGGAACAGATAGTGGCGCGCCGAGCCAAGGTCGTCCTTGCCGGTGGCGCCGTCGATGCCGTAGCCGTTGGTGAAGTTGCCCAGGCCGAAGGTGGCCGCCAGCGCGTTGCCGCCGGCGTCATTGCAGACCGGGCCGACGTCGGTGTTGTTGGGGCTGCCCAGCATCGTGAACAGCCGGGCCACCAGCGAGCCGGTGCCGCGCGGCAGCCTCCCGGTGGTGCGGTTGGCGATGGTGTGGGCCTGCCCGGCGTCCCGCAGCGCCAGCAGCTTCCCGGCGATCGTGCGCAGTGCCTCCTGCCAGCTGACCGCCTCGAACTTTGAGTGCGGCGAGCCCTTCGCGCCGGAGACGCGGCGCAGCGGTGTCGTCAGGCGCTCAGCGTTGTACACGAGCTGGGGCATCAGCTCCGCCTTGACGCATACCTGCCCCTGCTGCACCGGATCGTCGTCCTCGCCGCGCACGGCCAGCACGCGGCCCGCCTTGAGATCGACGTTCAGACGGCAGTTGCTGTTGCAGAACTGACAGGCCGTCGCCACCGTCCGGTCCGGGGTCAGAGCAGCGGACTGGTCGGTGAACGCCGCCCCCGCAACACCGCCGGGCGGTAACGCGGAGCCCGGGGTGGCGGATGCGTGCGCGGGGATGAGAGGCAGCAGAGCGGGCACTCCGAGGCCGGTGCCGCCGATGACGCTGCCGCGGACGAATCCGCGCCGGGACAGGCCGTGCTGGTCGGACTTCATGAAGAGGTGAGGTTCCTTCCGCCTGTTGTGGGGACGAGGCGGGCATGGCGGTGCCCGGGCCGTGCGCGCAATGGCGCACGGCCTTGGAGACTGCAGCGGTCGTGCGCGTCAGTGAGAAGCCGTCGTCGCGAAGCCCGCCTTGGCGCGCACGGCGGCCAGGAACGCCTTGAGGATCTCGTGCTCGGAGCCGGGCTCGGAGGACAGTTCGGGCTGGAAGAGGCTCCCCATGAAGAACGGGTGACCGGTGATCTCCAGAGCACGCGGCGCGCCGTCGACGTCCCAGGCGCTGATCTGCAGCGATCCCTGGCTGGCAGAGTCCATGAAGGCGTCGGTCAGCCCGTAGTCGCAGTGGAAGATCTCCTCCACCTCGGTGGTGCCGTAGATGGAGGCCAGCAGTGTGCCCTCCTTGACTTTGAGTGGCGCCTTCTCCCCGCGGAAGGAGCACTTCAGCGGCGTGACGAGCGGCATCAGCCGCTCCGGGTCCTCATCGACGCCCTCGGCCTCGGGCAGGTGCAGAACGTTCTGCGCGTGCTCGATCAGGGCGCTGAAGAAGCCTCCGCAGGTGCCCAGGAACGGCAGCCCGTTCTCCCGGGCGTAGCGCACCGCAGTGTGCACGCCCTTCTGGTTGAAGTAGGGCGCGCCGGGCACCACCCATATCCCGTCGAAGCCCTGCAGGAGTGAGGTGTCGTGGATGTCGGTGGTCGGGATCCACTGGGTGGTCAGGTCCCACTGCTCACGCATCGCGTCGATCTTGGGATGAGACGGCTCGTCGTGATTGCCGCGGTCGCCCACCAGGGCAAGTCGGGGCCGAGCAGAGACTGACATCGTTTCCCTTTCAATATTTCAGGAAGGGCCCGGAACAGCCGTCGCCGGTGACGGTTCCAGCCTCGTGAGCGCAGCAGTCCGCGTGCCGAGCGCGGTCTGCTCCGCAGGAAGTGGTCGTACGTGAGGTGATGTCAGGACCGTGCGCCACACACGGATCCGTGAACAGAAGTGGGAGAACCGAGGCGTGTTATCGCCGCGCCGGCGGTGATGCGACTGAGAGCGTCTGCCTGCCGGATGTACGCATGTGTCCCCCTGGCACCCCGTGAGCGGGACCCTCTGCGCAGGCCCCCGTGCTGCTTCTCGCTCAATTTATCGATGACGGTCAAAGTATTCGAGGGTCTCCTGCTCAGCCTGGAACGATTCGCGCCAACTCAGCACCCTGCACCGGAACGCCGCCTTCCACGGTGCGGGGTGAGGGTTGATCAGGATCTTCGGCACGGACGCCGTCCTGTCGCGGAGCGCGGCGCCGCGCGACGGGCCGGACGGCCAGCGGACCGGGCAGTGGTGCGGCCTTGGGGTGTTTGCGCACTTCAGCCCCGAAATCCCCTGCCGTGGACGGCCAGTTGTGAAGGCGCGGCGCAGATGGCCGGATGCGGCATACAAAACTCGCCGTTATCAACAGCAGACGCTGTTGATAACTGTGTTTGCTGCTTAATTAGGGGTGGCCAGCGGCTGGCCCGGCCTCTTCAATCCCCCGCGGGCCCGGCCGGCCCTGGCTGCCCCATGTGGGCGCCACCCCGTCGCGCTGGAGGAGAACGCACGTTGAACCGCTCAGCCGGCCATCCCCGCAGATGGCAAATCCTGAACATCCTGTGCCTGAGCCTGGTCCTGATCGGTCTGGACACCCTGATCCTCAACCTGGCCCTGCCCAGCATCCAAAAGGACCTGGACGCCACCAGCAGCCAGCTGCAGTGGACCGTCGACTCCTACGCCCTGGCCTTCGGCGGCCTGCTGCTTATGGCCGGCGGTCTGTCCGACCGCTTCGGCCGCAAGCGCCTGCTCTCCATCGGCCTGGCCGCGTTCGCACTGACCAGTCTCGGCGCGGCCTTCGCCTCCAGCGCCGAAATGCTCATCACCTTCCGCACCCTGATGGGCATTTCCGCCGCCTTGATGATGCCCGCCACCCTGGCCATCATCAAGGACGTCTTCCCGCCCGAGGAACAGGGCAAGGCGATCGGCATCTGGTCCGGAGCCGCCGCCGTGGGCGTGCCGCTGGGCCCGGTGGTCAGCGGACTGCTGCTGGAGCACTTCTGGTGGGGCTCGATGTTCCTCATCAACGTGCCCCTCGCCGCCATCGCCCTGATCGGCGGTGCCAAGCTGATTCCCGAGTCCAAAGCCGACGGCCACCCCGGCCTGGACCTCGTCGGAGCCCTGCTCTCGGTTGCCGGCCTGGTCGCCATCGTCTACGGCCTGGTGGAGGCCCCGCACAATGGATGGGGCGACATCGTCACCCTCGGCTCCCTGTTCGTGGGCGTCGTCCTCATGGTCGCCTTCGTGCTGTGGGAGCGGCGCACCGCCCACCCGATGCTCGATGTCGGTCTGTTCCTCAACGCCCGCTACGGCGGCGGCGCCCTGGCGATCGCCTGCACCTCCTTCGGCCTCTACAGTGGCCTCTATCTGCTCACCCAGTACCTGCAGTCCGTGCTCGAACTTGACCCGCTGGGCGCGGGCCTGCGCATGCTCGCTATCGGCACCATGATGATCGGCGCACCGCTGTCGGCGAAGCTGGTCGAGCGCACCGGACTGAAAGCCACCGTCGTCCTGGGCCTGTTGCTGTGCGCGGCCGGGCTCGGCGTGCTGGCCGGACTGCAGGTCGACGACGAGGCCCAGGCACTCATCGGGCTGGCCGTGTTCGGCCTGGGCATGGGCATCGCCCTGCCGGCTGCGGTGGATGCCATCCTGGTCGTCTCCGCCGCCCGCCAGGCCGGCGCCGGCTCCGCCGTGGCGGATGTGGGCATGCAGGTCGGCGGCGCGCTGGGCATCGCCATCAGCGGCAGCGTGATCACCACCCTCTACCGCGACGACCTGCCGCAGGCCGCAACGCTGCCCGGGGAAGCGGGAGATGCGGTACGAGAGTCCCTGGCCGGCGCGTCCGCGGTTGCCCAGCAGGTGGGCGGCAGCGCAGGCCAGAAGGTCCTGGCCGCCGCCCAGCAGTCCTTCGTCGGCGGCTTCGCCACCACGCTGCTGATCGCTGTCGGTGTCGCCGTGGCCGGAGCGGTCACCGCCGCGCTCGTCCTGCCCCGAGACCGTGCGCCCGAGGACGACGGCACCGCGCAGGCCGAAGCCGCCCACGGCACCAGCGCCGATGCCCCCGCAACCTCCTGATCCCGAAAGGGCGGACAGTGCGTAGGATCAAGCCCGTAGCCCGGCCCGGCGCGCGCGTCGCGGCCCGCCCGGCGCCGGACGACCGGCCCGGGGGCGAAAGGGAGGTGGCGATGGCACGGCCATCGAAGCTGAGGGTCGCGGTCAGTGATCCGGCTCAGTGGCTCAGTGAACGCGAGCGCGCCCAGATGCTGGCGCCCAAACTGCGGGCGCTGGCCGATGAGACCCGGCTGATGCTGATCCTTCTGATCGCGCAGCGTCCCCGCACGGTCAAGGAACTGCAGGAGGCCACCGGCTTGAGCCAGACGCTGGTCAGCCACCACCTGGCTCCGCTGCGGGAGCAGCAACTCGTCGAGGCGATCCCCAAGGGCCGCAGCAACCAGTACGTCATGTGCTGCCAGACCCTGGCCGAACCGCTGCGCATGTTCGCCAGTTTGGCGGCCATGGACCCAGAGACGGTGGCGGCCTGCCTGCACGCCGAGGCCGACCAGCCCGCCGCGCAAGGCGCCTGACCGCGCACACAGCAAACCGGCAGGGCCGGTGCTCCTCCCCCACGGGGAGGAGCACCGGCCCTGCCGGATGCTGTCCTACTGCTGCAGGCTCTGTTGGAAACGGTCGCGGATGTCCAGCGTGGTCAGGGCGTTGGTTGCCCGCGGTGGTATGGAGCCGGTCCGCGGCAGCGTTTTGACGCTGATCAGGTGCGGGCCGGAGGCGGCCTGGGCGCGTTGCATCGCACCGCGCAGGGCTTCCTCGCTGTCACAGGCGACGGCGCTGGCGTAGCCGGCGGCCCGTGCCATCTCGGGGAACGAGGTGGTCGCCGACGTGGTCGCCTGCCCGCCCGTCGACTCGTGCACCCGGTTGTCGAGCACCACATGGATGAGGTTGGCGGGCGCCTCGTTCCCGATCATCGACAGCGCGCCCAGATGCATCAGCAGGGCCCCGTCCCCGTCCAGCACCACCACGGTGCGCTCGGGATGGGTCAGCGCCACGCCGAGACCGATCGACGAGGCGTGGCCCATGGAGCCCTGCATGTAGAAGTTGCCGGGCGCATCCGCGACCGCGAAGGTGTCTCGCCCGGTGAAGCCGGTGGTGGCGATGACCGCCGCCTGCGGCGCGGCCGCGGTCACGACACCGATCGCCTGCGCGGCGGCAAGCCCTTGCGTATGCGGGTCGTTGGCGGCCTCGGCTTTGCCGATGGCGCCGCGTTCGACCAGCACGAACGGTGCCCGCTGCTCTGCCAGGTCCTTCTCCGCCTGGTCCAGGACCGACCGGAACTCCTCCGCCCCGTGCTGGGCGTACAGCGTGTAGTGCGGGGTGTCGACGCTGTCCAGCAGGGCGGGGGTGGCTGGCCCCATCACCGCGTGCTGGGGCTCGTCGGTGGCCGGGTCGGGCCAGCCTCGCAGACTGGTGAAGGTCAGAATCGGCAGCTGGTAGGTCATCACCAGTGAGGTGAGCGGGTTGATCAGGTTGCCCAGGCCGGAGTTCTGCAGCATGACGTAGGCGCGCTGCCCGCCCAGGGCGGCGCCGGCGGCGACGGCCAGTGCGCTGCCCTCGTTGGGGGCGGGCACGTAGCGGCCGGGCTGGGTGCTCAGGTGGGCGATCGGCCCGCCGAAGTGGGAGCACGGCACGCCGCTGGCGAGGGTGAACCCGCGCTCGGCGAGGAGGTCACAGAATTCTTGAGCGGAGATCATGGACGGGGCAGCTCCGTTTCAGCGGTGGGGGACGGTGAGTTGGGCGCTTCCTGGGCAGCGGCCCGGGAGCGTCGGCGCATCTTGATGCCTTCGACGATGATGGGGATGCCGGAGACGAGCACGATGCCGATGACGATGGCCTCGATGTTGTCGCGGACGAAGGCGATCTGGCCGAGGTAGTAGCCGACCAGGGTGAGGCTCACCGACCACAGGACCGCGCCCAGCACGTTGAACAGGAAGAACGTGCGGTAGGTCATGCGGCCCACGCCGGCGGTGATGGGGATGAAGGTGCGGAACACGGGGATGAAGCGGGCCATCACCAGCGCTTTGGGGCCGTGCTTGAGCATGAACTCCTGGGCCCGTTCGGCGTTCTCCTGCTTGAAGAAGCGGGAGTTGGGCCGCCTGAAGAGAGCCGGGCCGATCTTGCGGCCGAAGGCGTAGCCGAACTGGTCGCCCAGCACCGCGGCGACGGCGATGGCGAGCATGACCAGCCACAGCGGCTGGTGCAGGATCTGGTCGTTGGCCACCAGCAGGCCTGAGGTGAACAGCAGCGAGTCGCCGGGCAGAAAGAAGCAGACGATCAGCCCGGATTCGGCGAAGACGGTGGCCATGATGCCGAGCATCCCGAAGGTGGATATCAGCGCTTCGGCATCGAGTAAGGGTGAGGAGGCGAGGTTCATCATCGCGGTGTGCCCCAGAGGTCAGATGGATTGAGCGGACGGCAGGACGCGCGCCGGCCCCGCAGCGGGGCCGGCGCCCTCTACAGCGCTAGCGGGCGGCCCACACGGGACGCTCGTCGATACGGACCACGGCACACGTGATGGACACCCCGCCCCCGTGGGCCACGATCAGGACGTGGTCGCCGGGGCCGACCTGGCCGGTCTCCACCAGGTGGGTCAGGCCCACGATCTGGTCGTTGACCGTCATGTGGCCCAGATTGCGGCCGAAGTCGAGCAGGCCCTGCGCGGGGGAGAGCCCCATCGGGTCGAGAATGACCTTCAGGTAGCTTTCCTGGCCGGTGAAGACGTGGCAGACACGGGTGACGTCGCCCGGCTCCAGGCCCGCCTCGGCCAGCGTGCGCAGCGCGATCTCGGTGCGCAGCTCTCCCTGGCGGCGCACGACCTCGGCGACGGTCTCCTCCAGCCCCCCGGTGGCGGCCAGGCGCTCTTTGAAGTCCATACTGCGCCCGACCGTCAGCGACGGCGGGAAGAGCGGCTCGCTGCCGCGGTACTGCTCCTCGACTTCGGCGGTCGAGCCGGTGTTGATGGACAGCAGGCTCGCAAATCCCTCCGACTTCGACAGCAGGACGGCGCTGCCTCCATCACCGAGGACACCGTTTTGGATGCCGAAGGCCCACCGGTTGAAGTTCGGGGTGCCGACGTTGTCGGCGCCGGTGAGCAGGGCGGCACTGCGTTCGGGTACGGCCTTGAGGTAGCAGACGGCCAGCTCCAGGGAGCCGATCAGGCCGCTGCACGCCTGCCAGACACGGAAGGAAGGCACGTCGCGGTCGGTGACGTGCCGCAGGATGTAGTGCTGCGGTGACCATCCCTCAGGTCCCTGCTCGTGACCGCAGGCGTGAATGTGCAGGTCGATGTCGTGCGGGTGCAGCCCGGAGCGTTCCATGGCCTGCCGGGCAGCGGCGATCGCCATGTCCGGGGCAGGCATGTCATCCGCGACAGCGGCGCCCGTCCAGCCGTAGAACTCGTAGTCCTCGGCGTCGTACAGGCCCAGAGCGACGGCCTTGCGGGCGTCGACGATCTCAGGGATGTGCGTGCCCAGTCCGGCGATGCGAATGTCGGTGGTCTTCATGAAGTCGGTCCTCGTCCCTCGCTCGGTCAGGCCGAGGCGTCAGCGGAGTTCAGTTCGGCGGCCAGGGCTTGGGCGACGGTGGTGATGCTGCCGTCCTTGAGGAGTTGCACCATGGGCAGCTTGACCTGGTAGCGGCGTTCGATGCGGTTGCGTAGTTCGACGGCCATGAGGGAGTCCATGCCGAGCCGGTTCAGCGGCCGGTTGACGTTGACGCGTTCCGCGCGCAGGCCCATCACCACGGCGGCCTCCTGCCTGAGGAAGTCCAGCAGCTCGCTGCTGGGCACCGCCTGCGCAGCAGCGGCCTGGGCTCCACCGGACTCCGGCACCGCGGGTGCCTCGACGGGGGCAGCCGCTGCGGCGACGGGTGCGACCGGTGCGACAGAACCCGTCTCGGGTTCGTCGGCGGCCACCGGTGCGCCGGCATCGTCGGTCACGGTCTCAGCCGGGCCTTGTACAGGGCTGAGTTCAGCGGCGAGGGCTTGGGCGACGGTGGTGATGCTGCCGTCCTTGAGGAGTTGCACCATGGGCAGCTTGACCTGGTAGCGGCGTTCGATGCGGTTGCGTAGTTCGACGGCCATGAGGGAGTCCATGCCGAGCCGGTTCAGCGGCCGGTTGACGTTGACGCGTTCCGCGCGCAGGCCCATCACCACGGCGGCCTCCTGCCTGAGGAAGTCCAGCAGCTCGCTGCCGGGCACCGCCTGCGCCACAGGGGCATCCTGCGGGACAGGCCGGGCAGCGGCCGCAGGCGCGGTAGCTGTCTGCGGTGCGGGGGCGGCCGACGGCGCGGTGGTGGGAGCCGGAGTCTGGGCGAGCGCTACCGCCTTGCCACTTCGCTGCTCGTGCTCGGTTACGGCCGACGGCACGGGCTGCTTGACGCCGGTCAAGTGCTGCAGCAGCGGCGCGGCCGCGGCGCCCGGGTACGCGCGGGCCCAGGCGGGCCAGTCGGCCGGCAGCACCGCGGTGTGCAGACGGCCCTCGGCCAGGATCCTGCCGAGCACTGCGAGGCCGTCGGCCGGGCTGAAGGAGGCCATGCCCTGCGGCAGCAGGGTGCGCTCTTCCTGCTGCTCCTTGCGGGCCACCATGCCGACGCTGTCCCAGAAGCCCCAGTTGATGACGGTCGCCGGCAGCCCCTGGGCGTGCCGGTGGTGCGCCAGGGCGTCGAGGAAGGCGTTGCCGGCCGCGTACCCGCCCAGCATGGGCGAGCTGAGCAGGGCCGAGCCGGAGGAGAACAGGACGAATGCCTCCACCGACTCCTCGTGCAGCAGCCGGTGCAGGTTCCACGCTCCGGAGACCTTGGCCGCCAGCACCCGGTCCATTTCGGTGGCGCTCATGTCGCTCAGCGGCGTGTAGTCGATGACCCCGGCGGCGTGGAAGACACCGCGCACCGGCGGAAGGCCGGTGCGGCGCCGGGAGGCGAACAGCGCCTGCATGGCCTGGAGGTCGGCGACGTCGACGGCCTGGTACGTCACGTGCACGCCGCGCTCGCGCAGCTGCCGGAGCACAGCGACAGCACCAGCGTGCGGATGGTCGTCGGTCATCGGCGCGTCGGGGTCGGGCAGCGGGCTGCGTCCGGTCAGCAGCAGGTGCCGGGCGCCCTGGTCGGCGAGCCACAGGGCCAGCTGGCCGCCGATGCCGCCCGCCCCGCCGGTGATCAGGTAGGTGCCGTCGGCGTGGACGCTCACGGCCCGGCCGCGGGGACTTGGCGCAGCAGCGGGCTGCGGGTCGAACGACAGCACGATCTTGCCGGTGTGGCGGGACTGGGCCATCAGGCGGAAGGCGTCCGCGGCTTGGTCCGCCGGGTACACCGTGTGCGGCAGTGCCTCCAGGGCGCCCTGGCCGACCAGGGCGGCGGCGGCCCGCAGCACGCGGCCGGCCCGCTCGGGGGCGTGCTGGATCATGTGCACGACGTCGACGGCGTGGAAGGACAGGTTGCGGGCGAAGGCCCCCAGCGGCAGCGGATTGTTGTCGAGGATGTCCCGCTTGCTCAGCTCGAGGTAGTGCCCGTAGGGGGCCATCAGTGACAGGTTCGCTTCGATGGCGTCGCCGGCGAGGGTGTTGTAGATGGCGTCGAATCCCTCGTCGCCGAGGGCCGTTTTGAAGGTGTCGGCGAAGGTGAGGCTGCGGGAGTCGGCCACCTGCTCCACGCCGAGTTCGGTGAGCAGTTGGCGTTTGGCGTCGCTGCCGGCGGTGGCGAAGATGCGGGCGCCCTTCCAGCGGGCGATGCTCAGCGCGGCCCGTCCGGTGCCGCCGGTGGCGGTGTGGATGAGGACCTTCTGGCCGCGCTCCAGGCGGGCCAGGTCGTGTAGCGCGTGGTAGGCGGTGAGGTACGCGGCGGGCAAGGTCGCGGCCTCGGCCCCGGTCAGCTGGGCCGGTTTGGGCGCGGTCAGGCAGGCGCGGGTGACGACCTCGGTGGCCAGGGCGCCTTCGGCGAAGGCGATGACCTCCTCGCCCACCGTGACATCGGTGACGGCGCGGCCGGTCTCGGTGACGGTGCCGGCGCACTCCCAGCCCATGACCGGCGGCCGGTTGTCCTGCCCGGGGTATGCGCCCAGGCTCAGCAGCACGTCGCGGTAGTTGACGCCGGCGTGGCTGACCTGGATACGGACTTCGTCTGCGGCAAGGGCTCGCTCGGGTATCGCGGTGAGCTGCAGGTCGTCGATGACGCCCGGTGTGGGCAGTGACAGAGCACGCGGCGCGTGCGCGGCGGCCGCGGGACGCAGCCGGGCTGCCAGGCGCCGTCCGTCGCGCAGCGCGATCTGGTCCTCCTGGTCGCCGTGCTTCAGCAGTTCGGCCAGGGTGGCGACGCTGGCGGCGGACCGGTCGAGGTCGGCCAGGCGCGGGGTCAGCGCCGGGGCCTCGGCGGCCAGGGTGCGGCCCAGTCCCCACAGCATGGCCTGGAAGGGATGGCGTACCTGCTCGCCGGTTCCGGTGGCCTGGGCGAGTTGGGTGATCAGCCACAGCGGAGGCTGTCCGATCAGGCGCTCTTCCAGGGCCCGGGCCAGGTGCAGCACGCTGTGGGAGGACAGGAGTTGGGCGCGGCGGATCTCGGTGGGGGTTGCGTCCAGGCCTGCCTGGGCGTCCAGGGCCCACAGGTGGAGGATGCCGCGGCAGGTGCCGATGCGGGCGACGTCGCCCAGGATCTCGCGGTAGTGCTCCTGCTTCGACGGGTCGATGCGGTACCGGTCGCCGCCTCCGGCCAGGGGGCCGGCGCCTGCGGTGACGGCGACCACGCGCTGTCCGCGACCGGTCAGTTCCCGTACCAGGGCCCGCCCGGTGGAGCCGCTGTCGGTCAGCACCAGCCAGAAGCCCTCCTGTGCGGGCGCGGCCGTGCTGGGCGCGGGCAGGGGGATCTCGTCCCAGGTCAGGGAGTGCAGCCAGGTGTCGCGGTCACTGCCGCCGCCGGGGGCGGCGGGGGTGGGGGAAGTCTCGGTCGGCGTCACGAGGTCCTCGGGGGGTGTGGTGAGCAGTGCGGGCGCGTGACCGGCCAGGTACTGCAGGCGCAGGCCGCGCATCTGCGCGATCAGGCGGCCGTCCTCGGCACGGATGTCGATGTCGGCGGCGAAGGAGTCCTCACGAGGGGAGGGCAGCAGCCTGGCGTGGCTGAACAAGGCGGCGGGCGGCTGCTGGTAGAAGCGGACCTCGTCGATGCCGCCCAGGACGAAGACGCCTTCCTCCCCGGGCACGGTCAGCGGCCGGGCAGCGGCCATGGCGTGGCCGCTGGCGTCCAGGAGCGCCGGGTGGAAGTGATGGTGGGCCAGGCCGTCGGCGAGCGCGGAGGGGCAGTCCAGGCGGGCGAGGACTTCGCCGTCGGTGCGCCACAGTTCGGTGATGCCCTGGAAGGTGCCGTTCCACTGGTTGCCGCGTGCGGCGTTGAACGGGTAGAAGTCGCCGGCGTTTTGGTGCTGCGGCAGGCGGGCGCGGATGGCGTGGAGCGGTTCGGACGGTTCGGGAGCATCCTGCGGCAGGGCGCGGGCGGTGGCTTCGGTGTGCAGGATCCACTCTGCGCCGTCGGCGTCCTGGCTGTGGATGCGGCAGTGCAGCGAGGTGTCCGGGCGCGGGGTGACGGTGACCTTGACCTCGGGTGCGGGGCCGTCTTCGTCCAGGAACAGGGCGCGGTGATAGTGCACGTCGGACACCGACAGGTTGTCGGATCCGGTCACGGTGCGGGCGGCCGCGCCGATGAGTTCCAGGTGGGCGGTGCCCGGCAGGATGATCGTGTCCTGGATGCAGTGGTCGCGCAGGTAGGCGTTGTTGCTCAGGTCCAGCGGTCCCTGCCAGACGTGCGTGGCGCCTTCGGCGGCCAAGGGCGGGCCCAGCAGTGGATGCGGGGCCTGTGCGGCCTTTTGCCGGACGGCCGGTGGCGCCTGGGGTGTCGCGGCCGCAGGGGCGGTCGCCGGGCTGGGGGTGTGGCTGATCCAGTGGCGGGTGCGCTGCCACGGGTAGGACGGCAGCGGCACGTAGTGGCCGCCGGCGCTCATGGTGGCGAAGTCCAGGCGTGCGCCGGCCGTGTGCAGGGCGGCGGCGAAGGTGAGCAGGCTGGTGCGTTCGTCGGTGTGGCGGCGCAGGCTGCCGATGGCGGTGGTGTCCGCGCCGGTGTGCAGGCGGCTGGTCTCCTTGATGCCGGCGACGAGCAGCGGGTGGGGGCTGACTTCGATGAAGGCTGTCTCACCGAGGTCGAGTTGGCCGCGTACGGCGCCGGCGAAGTCGACGGGCCGGCGGATGTTGCGCACCCAGTAGTCGGCGTCCATGCCGGAGCCGTCGATCACCTCGTTGAGCAGGGTGGAGTGCAGTGGGATGCGGCCCGCACGCGGGGTGAGGTGAGCGAGTTCTTCGAGCAGGTCCTCGCGCAGGGCGTCCATCTGGGGGCAGTGCGAGGCGAAGTCGACGTTGACGCGCCGGTTGTCGATGCCGCGGGCGTCGAGGGCGGCCAGGACCTGGGTCAGGGCGTCGACATCCCCGGACAGCAGGGTGGAGGTGGGGCTGTTGATGGCAGCCACCGCGACCGTGTCCTCGAATCCGGCCAGTGCGGCTTCGGCCTCGTCGGCGGGCAGCGCGACCCAGGCCATGGTGCCGAGACCGGAGAGACGTTTGGCGAGCCGGCTGCGGCGGCAGATGACGGCGGCCGCGTCCGGCAGGGAGAGCGCGCCGGCGATGTAGGCGGCGGCGGATTCGCCCATGCTGTGGCCGATGACGACGTCCGGCGTGATGCCCCAGGACTGCCACAGTTCGGCCAGGGCTATCTCCATGGCCCACAGGGTGGGCTGGATGACGTCGAGCTGCTTGAGCCGTTCCTCGTCCGCGGAGCGCAGCAGGTCGATGACCGACCAGCCGGTCTCGGTCTTGATGGCCTCGTCGCAGGCTTCCATGCTGTGGCGGAAGACCGGTTCGCTGTCCAGGAGTTCACGGCCCATGCCGGGCCACTGCGAGCCCTGGCCGGGGAAGACGAAGGCGATCCTGGGTACCGCTTCGAGGTCGGTGTAGTCGCTGAAGGACAGGCCGGGCTCGGTCTCGCCGTCGGCGAAGCCCCGCAGGGCGGCTGCCGCTTCGGTGTGGCTGTCGGCGGCGAGTGCCAGGCGGGCGTCGTGGGGGGTGCGGCGCAGGGCGGCGGAGTGGCAGATGTCGCGCCAGGCGTGCTGGGCGCCGGAGCCCTCGAGGTGGCCGGCCATGGCGCGGGCGGCGTCGGTCAGGGCTTCGGGGCTGAGGGCGGACAGCACCAGCAGTTCGCTCCGGGTGGCCGGCGTCTGGGTGTCCGTGTCGCGGGTGGCCGGTTGGGGTGCGGCTTCGAGGACGAGGTGGGCGTTGGTGCCGGAGAAGCCGAAGCTGGAGACCCCGGCGACGGCGGGCCTGCCGTGGTCGGGCAGCGGCGTGGCCTGGGTAGGGACGCTCAGCGGCAGGTTGTCCCAGTCGACGGCCGGGTTGGGGTGGTTCAGGTGCAGGTTGGGCGGGACCGTCTTGTTCTCCAGGCACAGCACGGCCTTGATCAGCCCGGCGATTCCGGCGGCCGCCTCGGCGTGGCCGATGTTGGTCTTCACCGAGCCGACCAGGCAGCGCTGGTCTGCGGGGCGGGGGCCGATGATGTGGGCCAGGGCTTCGAGTTCGACCGGGTCGCCGACGCTGGTGCCGGTGCCGTGGGCCTCGATGTAGTCGACGTCGGCCGGGTCGATGCCGGCGTTGGCGTAGGCGCGGCGCAGCACGTCGCGCTGGCCTTCGACGGCCGGTGTGACGAGGTAGCCGCTGCTCTGTCCGTCGTTGCCGACGGCGGAACCGCGGATGACGGCGCGGATGCGGTCGCCGTCGGCTTGAGCGGCTGAGAGCGGTTTGAGGATGACAGCGCCGATGCCGTCGCTGCGCACGAAGCCGTCGCCGGAGGCGTCGGCGAACTTGCAGCGGCCGTCGGAGGCGAGCATGCCGGCCCCGGAGTAGACGACGCCTTCCTCCGGCAGTAGCACGAGGTTGACGCCGCCGGCGATCGCCAGCGGGCACTCGCCGAGCCGGATCGCCTGGACGGCGTTGTGCACGGCGACCAGGGCGGAGGAGCAGGCGGTGTCGACGGTGAAGCTGGGGCCGCGCAAGTCGAAGGCGTACGACAGGCGCCCGGAGGTGATGGCGCGGGAGGCCGCACCGGTCATGGCGTAGAGGTCCAGTTGGTCGCGGTTGCTGTACTGCAGGTGCCAGTAGTCGCCGCCCAACTGGCCGATGAACACTCCCGCGTCGGTGCCGGCGATCTGCGGCAGGGGCTGGCCTGCGTCCTCCAGTGCTTCGTAGGCGACTTCCAGCAGCAGCCGCTGCTGGGGGTCCATGCGGTCGGCCTCCCGCGGGGAGATGCCGAAGAACTCCGCGTCGAAGGCGTCGATGTCGCGCAGCAGCCCGCCCCACCGGCTCACGGTGCGGCCGGGTGTGCGGGGAGCCGGGTCGTAGACGGCGTCGACGTCGTAGCGCTCGGGCGGGATGTCCGTGATGGCGTCACGGCCCTGCAGCAGCATGTCCCACAGCTGCTCAAGACTGGTGGCGTCGGCGAAGCGTCCGGCCATACCGATGATGGCGATCGGTTCGCTGGCGGCGTCAGCCGCGCGGGTGGGGTCGTGAGGCATGGATGTCCTTCCGGGCATGGCGAAGCCGTTCACTGGTGAAGCAGCACGGAAGGAACCACGGTCTGTGCGCGGCAGACCGGCACAACAGCCGGCCCGGTGGCGGGCGCACACACCGAGGCAGAAGGGGAGGGAACAGGGAAGAGCCGGTCCCGTCTTTTGAGCGGTCGAAGGCGTGGCGAGCGCTTCACACCGTTCACGGTCCGGACGCGGCCGTCGGCACAGCCGCTGTTTCCTGAATGTCGTTACGGCACTGGGCGATTGCCCCGTGCCGCACACCCCCGCTGTTTCGATATGTATCGAGATTGACTCGTCGGGGGCGCCACATGCAACGCGGCGCGAAGTGACGCTCGTCACACTGGATGAGGCTTCGGCCGAAGGTTGACATTCATCGAATCAGAGGCAAGGCTGGAATCTTGATTCGTTGTTTATCTATATAGGCGGTTGTGATGAAGCCTCCGCCGCGCCGCCGGCGGGGCCGCCGCGACAGGAGCCGATCCCGATGAACGATTCCGCCGCAAACCCGGCCGCCGACGAGCAGAGCGAGAGCCCCTGCTGCGCCGCGATCGCCGAGTTACAGCGCCGGGCACGGCAGCGCGCCGAGCAGCGCCTGCAGGCAGACGGCGACGAGGCTTCCCCGACCGCGCCGCCCGAGCCCGCACGCGATGCCTGAGCACCGCTACCCCCTTCCTGAAAGGACACCGCACCGTGGTTGACCACAGCCCCGACCGTCTTCCCGTCGCCGTGATCGGAGCCGGACCCGTCGGCCTGGCCGCCGCCGCCCACCTGGCCGAGCGCAGCCTGCCCTTCGTCGTCCTGGAAACCGGCGACACCCCGGCCTCGGCCGTGCGGGCCTGGTCCCACATCCAGCTCTTCAGTCCCTGGGAGTACAACACCGACCCCGCCGCCCGCCGCCTGCTCCAGGCCGCCGGAGGCTGGGACGAACCCGACGCCTCCGCCCTGCCCACCGGCGGCGACCTGGTCAAGCAGTACCTCCAGCCGCTGGCCGAACTGCCCGCCCTGGCCCCCCACATCCGCTACGGCGCCACCGTCACGGCCATCAGCCGCCTGGGCATCGACCGACTGCGCACCGCCGACCGCGAGAACACACCGTTCGTCCTGCGCCTGGCCGACGGCGAGGAACTGCTCGCCAGCGCCGTGATTGACGCCTCCGGCACCTGGCACCAGCCCAACCCCGTCGGCGCAGGCGGCCTGCCCGCCCACGGCGAAGCGGAAGCCGCCGCCTGGATCAACCACGGCCTGCCCGACGTCTTCGGCGCCGACCGCGCCCAGCACGCAGGCCGCCACACCATCGTCGTCGGCGCCGGCCACTCAGCTGCCAACACCCTGCTCGCACTCGCCGAACTCGCCGACGCCGAACTGGGCACCACCATCACCTGGGCCATCCGGGCCGCCGACCCCGCCGCCTCCTTCGGCGGCGGAAGCGACGACGAACTGCCCGCCCGCGGCGCTCTCGGCTCCGGCCTGAAGATGCTCGTCGACACCGGCCGCGTCACCCTCGCCGCCAACTTCCGCACCCACAGCATCCGCCCCCTGGGCGACGACCCGGCACACGACCAGGTCCAGCTCATCTCCCGCACCCCGGACGGCACCGAGCAGACCCTGACCGCCGACCGCATCGTCGCCGCCACCGGCTTCCGCCCCGACCTGCACATCACCGACGAACTGCGCCTGGAACTGGACCCGATCATGTCCGCGCCGCGCGCGCTGGCCCCCCTGATCGACCCCAACCAGCACTCCTGCGGCACCGTCACCCCCCACGGCTACCGCGAGCTCGCCCACCCCGAACCGGGCTACTACGCCGTCGGCATGAAGAGCTACGGCCGCGCCCCGACCTTCCTCATGCTCACCGGCTACGAGCAGGTCCGCTCCATCGCCGCAGCCCTGGCAGGCGACATGGACGCCGCCCAGTCGGTCGAACTGCAGCTGCCGGAGACCGGCGTGTGCTCGGTGACCGCCGGCGGCGAAGCCATCGCACTGCGCCTGGGACTGACCAAAGACCAGCACGAACAGCTGCTCCACGTCACCGCCAAGCACCTGGGCACCTCCGCCAGCGCAGCCGAGGCAGTCCTGTCCGCAGCCACCGAACTCGGCATCGACCACACCGCCGCACTCCAGCTGGCCGCCTACGCCGCCGAACAGTTCGACGCGCCCGGCGCCACCGGCTGCTGACCGAACCGGCAACGAAACGCGGCTGCCCCTCCCCGTATCGGGGCAGAGGCAGCCGCACCAGCCGTCAGGACGTGCGGTGCACCTTGTGCTGCGCCGCCTGCGCCCTGGGCCGCACCACCAGCAGATCGATGTTCACGTGCGAAGGGCGGGACACCGCCCAGACCACCGCATCCGCCACGTTCTCGGCCACCAGCGGGCCCGGCA
Organism: Streptomyces sp. RG80; assembly: GCF_040446465.1. NCBI lineage: Bacteria > Bacillati > Actinomycetota > Actinomycetes > Kitasatosporales > Streptomycetaceae > Streptomyces > Streptomyces sp. RG80. The sequence goes on from NZ_JBEAAJ010000018.1 coordinate 131,431, forward strand.
CACCGGCGTACACGGCGTCGGCCCGGTCGGTGTCACCGCGGTAGCGGTTGAGGGAGAACTCCTCGGTCTGCACCATGCCCGGCGCGATCTCGATCACCCGCAGCGGCTGCCCGCACGCCTCCAGCCGCAGCGTCTCGGCGAGCACGTGCGCCCCGTGCTTGGCCGCGCTGTAACCGCCGCCGCCCTCGTAGCACGTAAACGAAGCCGTCGACGTCAGCACCACCACCGTGCCATCACCGCTCGCGAGCAGCTTTGGCATCAGCGCCTGGGTCACCTGCAGAGTGCCCAGCACGTTGACCTCGTACATGTGCCGCCAGTCGGCGGGATCGGCCTGCGCGATCTCCTCGACCCCGAAAGCCCCGCCGGCGACGTTCACCAGCACCTCGCAGGCCTCCACCTGCTCAGCGAATGCGGCGACCGCTTCGCGGTCCGTCACATCCAGGGGACAGACATGCACGATGCCGCCCTCGGCGCGAATTTCCTTGGCCACCGCTTCCAGACGGTCCACCCTGCGTGCGGTGAGGACGACGGTGAACCCTGCCCGGGCCAGCTCGCGCGCTGTGGCTGCTCCAATGCCGCTGCTGCCTCCAGTCACCACCGCGGTGCGCTGTTTCGAACCCTGAGTGGGTATGGCCATGAAGTGCTTCCCCCAGCCCTTGATTAGACAGACATCGAAGTAAGGGATCTTGGCATCCGTGTCAACGAGTGTCAACATAGACAGATGTCAAAGCTCCAGGGGAAAGTGGCCGCGCTCCCGGCCAAGCCGTGCTGCCCGGCACTGACCGAACGAGAGTTGACGGTGCAAGAAGCCGAACTCACCGCCGCGATGTTCAAGGCCCTCGGCGACCCGGTCCGGCTCCGCCTGTTCTCCAAGGTGGCCTCCCACCCCGACAGCGAAGCGTGCGTGTGCGACATCGCTGACGTCGGTGTCTCCCAGCCCACCGTCTCCCATCACCTGAAGAAGCTCAAGGAAGCCGGCCTTCTGGTGTCCGAACGCAGGGGGACGTGGGTCTACTACCGCGTCGAACCCTCCGTCCTCGCTGCGATGGGGCATCTGCTCACCCCCACGCCGGCCAAAGCAGCCTGAAGCCCCTCCCGGTCGCTGCCGCTGTTGGGGCCGGAGGTGCGGGCGGTGACACGCGTCTGCGCACCACCGCTTCTGAGTCCTCGCGCCTCGCGCTGAAAATGCACAACTGGCCGACCAGGGGTCAGTGGGAGCGGCATTCTCGCGCCGGGCGTCGCGGCTGTGTGAGCAGGGTCCTGCCGTGTCCTCCCGTCAAAGCCTGGGCGCCCCTGAATCTTCGCGTCGGCCGATTGGCCGCCGTCGTCAGTTGCGCCGCTGGGCTGCCGCCGGGACGCAAGGTCACGTCGCAGGCCCGGTGCGGACTGGAGTACCTGCAGCAGACGCCGGTGGCATTCGACTAGGAAGTGCGCGGGTCGCTCCGGGCGCCTTTGTGAGCGCCTTCGGCCACCCGCTACAGCCTGGCCCGGCCCAGCGATCACCCGACTAACGGGTAGCCCTGCACGAGTGACGGCCGACGTCTGCGCCATGGCTGCTCGGCTGCCCGACAGGCGCCGGGCTTCGGTCGGATGCGACCGCGACCTTCATCCGCTCGCCTAAACCCCATGCCTGTCTACGGTGTGGTCGGCCAGTGCACGCTGGCTGCCCCGATCGCCCGCAATCGTCGACTCGGCCTGCAAGCCTTCATTTCCCCTGGCATCGATGAACGTCTATGTTGACGCTCATCGATGCGAGTGCCATGCTGGGCAGCGCAAGGGATCGACGGATGTCGAAACAAAGGGGATTCCAGTGAACGCGCTCACCGATCAGTTGCCCGTCGTGGTCATCGGGGCCGGCCCCGTCGGCCTGGCCGCCGCCGCCCACCTGGTCGAGCGCGGCCTCGACCCCCTGGTCCTGGAGGCCGGCCCGGCCGCAGGCTCCGCTGTCCGGGAGTGGTCGCACGTCCGCCTGTTCTCCACGTGGGGCGAGGTCATCGACCCGGCCGCGGAGAAGCTGCTGGCCCCGACTGGCTGGGTCCGCCCCGACGCCGCGGCCTATCCGACCGGCGGTGACTGGGCCGAGCAGTATCTGCAGCCGCTCGCCGACGTCCTCGGCGACACGGTCCGCTACGGCGCCCGGGTGACCGGCGTCGCTCGCGCCGGCCGTGACCGGATCGTCGATGCTGGCCGTGACGAGCAGCCCTTCACCGTGCACATCGAGACCGCCGACGGCCGCGAGGAGCGGATCACCGCGCGCGCTGTCATCGACGCCTCCGGTACGTGGTCGACGCCGAGCCCGATGGGCGCGGACGGCCTGGCCGCGCTCGGGGAGAAGGCGGCTGCTGATCGCATCTCCTACCGTCTCCCGGATCTCAACGATCCAGCCGCACGTGCCCGTTACGCAGGTAAGCGCACCGCTGTCATCGGCTCCGGAGCCTCCGCCTTTACTGCCCTCGCTCTCCTCGCCGACCTGGCCGAGGAGGAGAAGGGGACGCACGCGGTGTGGATCCTGCGCCGCGGGATCGGCGCTAACACCTACGGCGGCGGCGAGGCCGACCAGCTCCCCGCCCGCGGCGCTCTTGGCCTGCGCGCCAAGGCGGCCGTTGAGGCCGGTCACGCGAGCGCGATCACCGGATTCCGCACCCAGGCCGTCTCCCACGACGGCGACCGCCTCGTCCTCGAGTCCGACGACGGCCACCGCACGGACCCCATCGACGAGGTCATCGTCCTGACCGGTCTCCGCCCCGACCTGTCCTTCCTCGCCGAGCTCCGCCTCGGCCTGGACGAGCGCCTCCAGGCACCGACCGACCTTGCCCCGTTGATCGACCCCAACGTCCACTCCTGCGGCACGGTCTACCCGCACGGCGTCAACGAGCTCTCCCACCCCGAGCAGGGCATTTACCTCGTCGGCATGAAGTCCTACGGCCGCGCCCCGACCTTCCTGGCCATGACGGGCTACGAGCAGGTCCGTTCCATCACCGCTGCGATCGCCGGGGACCAAGAGGCCGCCGAACGCGTCGAGTTGATCCTGCCGGAGACCGGAGTCTGCGGCGGCGCGGGCCTGTTCGACGAGGCGGAGAACACCGAGCAGTCCGGCGGCGGCTGCTGCGCCGCCCCCACCACACTCCAGATCGGCATCGGCGCCCCGGCCGCCACGTCCGGCGGCTGCTGAACACCCCATCCACACCAGGAGGTTCGTCATGTCCCGCGTACAGCTCGCCCTCCGTGTCCCGGATCTCGAAGCGTCCATCGCCTTCTACAGCAAGCTCTTCGGCACCGAACCCGCCAAGCTCCGCGACGGCTACGCCAACTTCGCCATCGCCGAGCCACCGCTCAAGCTCGTCCTGATCGAAGGCACCGCAGGCGAGTCGACCCGCATGGACCACCTCGGCGTCGAGGTCGACAGCACCGAGGCGGTCCACGCGGCCACCGCGCGGCTGAGCGAAGAGGGCTTGGCCACCGACGTCGAGTACGACACCACCTGCTGCTACGCCCTCCAGGACAAGGTCTGGGTGCACGGTCCCGGCCAGGAGCCCTGGGAGGTGTACGTCGTCAAGGCCGACGCCGACTCCCTGGCCAAGCAGCAGGGCAGCACCTGTTGCGCCGACCCGACGACGGCCGACACCAGCGAGACGCAGGAACCGGCCGCCGCAAGCAGCTGCTGCTGATCCGCAGATGGCCCAAATCCGCACCACCGAGGCCGTGACCGGAACGGGGGACCGGTCACGGCCTCGCGGCGTGCTGCCTGCCTTGTGCGCCACCCAGATCACCAGCTGGGGCATCGTCTACTACGCCTTCCCGGTACTCAACCCGCAGATCAACAAGGCCACCGGCTGGCCGGTCGGGGCGACCACGGCAGCCTTCTCCGCCGCCCTGCTCGTCTCCGCGTTCACCGGCATACGGGTCGGCCGGATCATCGACCGCAGGGGCCCACGCGCCGTGATGACCGCCGGCTCGGTCCTCGGCGTAATCAGCATCCTCATCGTGGCCGCCGCCCCGAACCTGGCTGTCTTCACGCTCGGCTGGCTACTCGCCGGAATGTCGATGGCGGCCACCTTCTACCAACCCGCCTTCGCCGCGCTGACCCGCTGGTGGGCCCCCGACCACATCCGCGCACTCACCATCGTCACTCTGGCCGGCGGCCTCGCCTCCACCATTTTCGCGCCCGTCACCGCGATGCTCGCCGAACACCTCAGCTGGCGCACCACGTACGCCGTCCTGGCCGTGGTCCTCGCTGCCGTGACGATCCCGGCCCACTCCCTCGCGCTGAACGCCCCCTGGCCCCCAGCGCCGCAAGCGCCCGTTCACGCCACCGGTGGCGCGGACGCGGTGGCCCGCAGCCGGCCGTTCTGGCTGCTGGCTGCCGCATTGACCCTTTCCGCATTCAGTATCTACGCCGTCGTCGTCGCCCTCGTCCCCCTCCTGCTGGAACGCGGCTTCACCACCAGCCAGGCCGCCTGGGCCCTCGGTCTCGGCGGCGCCGGTCAGACCCTCGGCCGAACCCTGTACGCAACCCTGGCCCGCCGCACCCGGCCAACTGCCCGCACCGTCACGCTCATCGGGCTGGGCGGCCTCACCACCGCTGCTCTGGCACTGGTGCCGGGCCCCTACGGCCTGCTGGTCGCCCTATCTGTCGCAGCCGGCATGGTCCGCGGCAACATCACCCTCATGCAGGCCACCGCCATCACCGACCGCTGGGGAACCAGTCACTACGGCCGACTGTCTGGGCTCCTCGCGGCGCCTGCTACTGCGGCTTCCGCCCTGGCGCCCTTCGCCGGGGCCGCCCTGTCCGCACCACTGGGCGGATACCCACACCTCTTCGGACTGCTGTCCGCTCTTTCCATGCTGGCCGCGCTCACCGCTCTCGGAACGGCTGTACGTCTCCAGCGTGACTCCTAACCCCCTTGCACGCCGATGGCGGTGGTTCGCTCGAACCGGCGCCACAGGCATTGCGCTCGACGGAGGCCGTCACATCGGCGCTTCAGTGCCCCGGGCCAAGGCCCGGGGCGCCGCGGCGGCCCATCCGTTAGGGCAGTGCGTCGACTGCGGTCTGCCATGGGTAGGCGTCGAGGTCACCGTGGCGTGGTTTGTGCGGGGTGAATCCGCCTTCGCCGAGCAGGATGGTGATGCCGGCATCGCGCAGGGTCTCCACGCTGCGCGGCACAGCCGGATGAGCGGCTTGAGCGTCGTTCCAGTGGGGCAGTGCGACGGTGGGGATACGCAGCCCGATGGCCTCTGTGATCAGGCCCAGGGCCAGGGTGTCGGATGCGCCGGCGGCCCATTTGTTCAGGGTGTTGCTCGTCAGGGGCGCTACGAGGATGGCGTCTGGTGGCGGGAGAACGTCTGGCTGGCTGGGGAGTTTGTACTGCCAGCGCACGGGATGCCCGGTGAGCTGTTGCAGGTCCTCGATTTCGCCTTCCGCGTCCTCGGTGGCCCATCGGTAGGCGGAGGGCGTCAGGATCGCGCAGACGTCCCAGTTGGCCCTTTGCGCGGCCCGGATAGGGATGTCCAGACGACGGGCAGGAGGAGCGGCACAGGCGATCAGGTACAGCGTCCGGTTCGTCACCCGGGCAGTCCACAGCGATCAGCGAGCGCGCGCAAGCGGCCCTCGGCGCAACCGACTCCGAGGAGCTGGAGGTTCTCCACGAGCGTTTTCGTGCGGGGCCGGCACCGGACCTCATCGGCCGCCAGCTCCTCGGCCTCCAGCAAGGTGGCCACCGCCTGCTCGCGCAGGCCGGCCTGCAGCTCGCCGTGGGCGCGGTCGGTGAGAAGGTGCGCTCTGCGCTCCCGGGGCAAGTTCTGGAACGCTGCGGCAGAGATGCCCGAGGCGACCGCTACGGCGTCGGCTCCCTCGGACAGCTGGACGTGCGCCGCGACGGCGTAGAGCGAGACGTTCGTCGGGCCGAATGCGGTCCACAGCCGGTTGTCGTCACATCCGAGGCGCTCGGCCTGTTCCTCGGCCTGGCCAAGGAAGTCGGGCACACGGCGGGCGTGCTGGCCGGGGTTGCGGTCGTCCGCCTCGGCGGCGGCCGCGGCGGCCATGGCGGCTTTGAGGTAGAGCATGCCCAGCACGCTGTAGCCGTCCGGCCCGCAGCGCAGCAACTCCGGGGCAAGCCGCTCAGCGGCGGCGAGCACGAACTGCGCGGCGCCCGCGGCCTGGCCGGCGCTGGTCATGGCCTCCCCCAGACGCCGGGCCGCGCTGGCCTTGATCACGGGGTTCTCGGATCGCTCGGCGGCCGCGACGGCGCGGTGCCCGGCCACCACTGCCAGCTCGGTGTCGCCCCACTTGATGGCGGCCGCCTCGGTCAACTCCAGCGCCAGCGACAGCAGTTCGTACGAGACGAGCTGGTCGTCTCCTTCGTAGTGCTGGGCGGCCCGGGTCGTGTCCACGAGCAGGGCCGGAATGACAGAGCTGAGCTGGGAGAAATGCCCGGCCTGGAAGCCAAGATGCGCGTGGGCGACCGAGCGGCGCAGCTGCTCGACGGGACGTGGTGGGGCGGACGAGTGGTCACAGGATCCGGTGATGACGTCGTGCCGGTACAGGGCACGGCGTACGGCTTCGATCTCGGCTTCTCCGACGCACCCGGTGTCGACGGGATCGGTCAGCAGGCGTTCCAGCGTGATGTTGAGACGCAGGGCGGCAAGCCGGACGATCGAGAGCTGCGGGTCTGCCTGGCGGCGGCCGCCTTCGAACTCCTCCACCCATCTGACGCTCTTGCCCATCAGCGCGGCAAAGGCCTCCTGCGTCATGCCGCGCCGTGTCCGCCAGAACCTGACACGGCGACCGATCTGTAACGGGTCCACGGGAGTTCTCCGCACGCAGAGTGCCAACCCACACACACCGTGTGGGCTGGAACCGGTATACCGCCCCTACCGTCCGGATATGGCCAAGTCCCCAAAGACACCTCCCACGTGGACCTCGCTGTACGGCGAGCCGCGAGGAACGCGCCGTGACGCACTGCTTGCCGCAGGGACGTGGTCCACACGCCTGCAGCAGCACAACGGCGGCCAGGACGTCGTCGTCCTGCCGCTCGCACGCGGACTCGCAGCACTCGACGCCATAGAGGTACCGATCGGGGACGGCTATGCGCTCTTCGCCGACTACCTCCACGGAAAGCTGCTGACGCTCCTCTCTCCTGGCTGGGCGCACCTGTGGGCGGAGGTGCCGGATGTGCGCGTCGTGCCGATCGGCGGATGGGTCGTGGTGCCGACCCCCGGCAGCATCGGCTCGTACGCGGCGTCGTGGCTGAGCCTGCCTCCCCCACATCCGTGCCCGTCGTGGGAGGACCAAGTCGAAGGGGAAGACGGCGCCGACGAGACCCTCGTCGGGCCTCACCCTGGCAGTCCCCATCCTTCGATGTCCGCCGGCGACCTGGACCCTCAGCAGTTGTTCGAGGCCTTCACCGGTTCTTCCGCAGAGTCCAACGCGGCGGCCCACTGAGCGCGCACTCCGCTTGACCCCCGATCCGCCCGATGCCTCTCCCCCGTGGGCTCGGGCGCGGGAGCCCCCGACCGGCCGTTCCACCCGGCCCGGTCGGGGGCTCCTCCATGTTCACAGCCAGCCAACAACGAGCCTGACTTCCCTTCCCCCCAGGTACACGCGCACGGTCGACGTGGTCACAGATCGGTCCACGGGCGGGGCTCACCCCCGGTCAGTGGCACCCAGACCGGCCCGGAGGGAGCGTGCTCCTCGATGTCCTCGAGGACGGCGGCTCCCAACGGAACCTCGCGGGCGAGGGCTGCGACGAGCGGGTGGTGGGCGACCATCGCCTGCAGATCGCTGATGCGGTCGTCCAGCCGGGCCCGGGAGGCGCCGGTGAGGACGAAGAGGATGCGGGGGAAGACCGGATACCAGCGCAGCCATGCCGGGCCGGTGGAGACAGATCGGCGGCGTCCGACGGGCTGGGCTTCGTAGTGGAACAGCCTGGCGTACTCGATCAGCTTCACGGCCAGGCGTTCGCTGCTCATGGTGGTGCGATCGACCTCCACGAACGCGCGCAGCTTGCGACGGCGTTCGCTGTCGATGACGGTGTAGTGCAGGACGGCGTCGGCCACGAGCCGCTCACCCTCACCGATGGAATGCGCCACCTCGGGAGTCCAGTCCCACGGGCCGTGCTCGTGCCCGAGCCGGCGCGCGTCTGCCGCGAACGGCAGGTGGGACCGTACGACGGTCAGCGTGTGCGGCGTCTTCAATGACGCTGCTGTTGCCGAGGTGATGGGGTACGGCGGGCGCCCGCGCAGGAGGGGATGATCGCGGGCCAGAAGCACCCCGTCCGGGGTGAGGTACCAGGCATGCGTACGCGGCCGGTCCAGGTCCGGCAGCGGGGTGAGGTCGACCAAGCCCGCCGCGCGCAACTTGTTCAGCGCCCGGGAAACCAGTTGGCGAGAGCCGGTCGGCCGCAGCATCTGGAGCAGCTGGCCGGTCGTGGCCATCCGGTGCAGGGCGAGCGCGGTCAGGACCTGCAAGCGCAACGGCTCAGCAGGGCTGGGGGCCAGTTCGGCGGCTGAAACACCTGAAGAGGATCGAGTCATGGAACAAAGACAAGCGGCCGACCCAGACCATGGCCCGGACCACGAGACCCCGACCACGGTCACGATCCCAGAACAACCTCATGGTCTGCGCCATGGTACGGGCAGACCACACCACTCGCGGATGACGCCGTGGAGCCATCCGCGCAAGCGGTCGGAACATGAGCGATGGCCGGTCCGCAGCAGCAGATGCTGCTGCGGGGCGTGGTGACGAACCACGCCATGCCGGCCATCGTGCGACCCCCGGCCCGCAAGGGACCAACTCCTCACACCGGGAGCCGCGTTCATAGGTGCGGTGCGCGCAGGTCCGCTCACCGCCAGGTGCTACCTACTGGACCGCTGTGCGGCCTGGTCCAGGATGCGCCGACGCGTCCACCGCCGGCGCCCCTTCTGACGGCCCGCTTCGGCGAGTCCGTCCACGGTCTTCAGCAGCGGCAGGTTGCCCTGAGACAGAGCGCTGGAGAAGGAGCCGACACTCTTGTATCCCAGCAGCGCGGCCGCCTGGCTTGCCCCCAGCAGCTCCTGGGGATCACCGTCGGCGGACACCTCGGGCAGCGGCGGCGCGGGCTTGGTCCCGGCTCGCCGTCCGCGGCCGGGCCGGCTGGCCATCCACTCCTGCAACGTCGCCACCTTCCACAACTGGCGGCGGTAGGGGTTCTCGGCCGTGCCCATCTCTTCCACGACGTCCGGCTCGGGGAAGTAGCCGGGGTGGTCCCGCACGAACGTGTTGACCTGGTTGGCGTTCTTGTAGCCGAGATACCTCGAGGCATCCGAGGCATTCAGCAACGTCTCCGGATCGAGGGAAGGCGGCCTGTGCTGGGTGAGCCGCGCCGCGGAACGGTGCGAAAACCACTCGGTGACCTCCGCGTGGTCCCACAGACGGGCCCGGCCACGTTTGTCGACAGGCTCGGGAAACGCCTTGCCGGCGGTGTTCTCGGTGCGCTCGGTGTAGAACTGGCTGATCCGTGCGGACGTCAGACCGTGTTCGGCCGCGATCTCGGCAGCGTCGGCCAGGCGAGGTTCACGGTGCGAGGTCATGGCAGAACCGTCCCCTTCTGTTCAGCAGTGCGCCGGCCAGCCCGGCACGTAAAACAAATAATGGCAGAAGTTCTGGTGAGGGGTCCAGCCCGCGGCACAGCGTTTTCTCGACGGTGGCCGCGTTGACGGCTCGAGGCCTACTCTTCGGGGATCAGGCAGACCCCGCGGCGCGCGGCGGCCTCGGCCATTTCGATGAATGCCATGGCGGCCGGCGTTCTTTCCCATTCGGCCAGGGCCAGCAGCAGGATCAACTCGGTGCGGTCCTGTGAGGCATCGCAGGGCATGCCGGCCGTCTGTGCAGCGGCCAGCAGGTCCGCGGTCGCCAGCCCGTCGAGGCGCGCTGCCACCTCCTGGTGCAGATCCTGCAGGCCTTGCTGGTACAGCTCGTTCGCCTCGCCCAGGAGCTGCACCAGGTCCTCGTCGTGGCTGGCCGGTGCCGCTGCAGCGAGGTCGAGGATGCGCTGGGTCGTCGTCATCGTCATCGAGTATCCCTCCCGGATGGGGGTGAGCGGCGGTGTGGTGGTCAGCTGCAGCCATCGCATCCGGCGGCGCGGTGCAGGAGTTCGCCGGGCCCGGTACGGGCTTTGGAGTCCCACGTGGGCGGCTTGCGTAAGGCGGCGTGGACGTCGCGTTCCATCCGCTCGAAGTCCTCGCTCTCCTCAACCTCGATGCCAGGGTCCGGGGCGTCGCGCCGACGGGAGTGCGCGATGAGCTCGGCCATGGTGATGTTCGGATTGAACGGCACCTGGCGGACGCGTTCGACCAGCGCGCACAGTTCGGCGAGCCGCGGCCGGCGCCCGGCGGTCAGCAGCAGATCGCGGTGGTTGGCCAGGGTGCAGGCCGAGCACGAACAGCGACTGGAACCACGCCGGTCCTGGGCGCCGGGGTAGGAGTCGTAGCACCAGTGGTAGGGCAGCCCCGCACTGACCGTGCGGTCCCAGACCTCTTTCGTGCTCACCTGGTGGGCGGGCAGCCACTCGTCGACGACCCGGGCCGAGTTGTCGGTCGTACGGCGCCACACCTCCCGGTTGCGGCGCTCCGTGCTCTCCTCGGCCCGCATCCCGAGCACGTTGGCGAACAGCAGCGGGCCGTCCGTCTCCTTCCTGAGCGCGCGGACCTGCGGGGTGAACGCCTGGTACACCATCTTCGTCTTCCACGGGCCGGTGCAGGTGCGGGCCCGACCCAGCCAGGGCCAGTCGCCCCGCTCCGCGATGAAGGTCAGCAGATCGAACGGCACCCGCTCACCGTCGACTTCACGGCTGCGCCGGACCTCCACATGCCGCTCGGGCGGCACGCCGAGAATTCGGCTGTGCTGTGCGGCGAGTTCGCTGGCACTGGGCCAGCGCACTCCGTCCACGGTGACGGAGGGCCACTCCATCGGGCCCAGACTCGCGTGGGCGGTCCAGACGCGGTCGTCGACACCTGCCTGGCGGGCGGCGTCCATCGCGATGAGGCCGGCCACGAGTCCGTCCTTCCCGCCGGACAGGTTGATGACGATGCGGTGCCGGGTCGCGGCGAACTCGACCGGGTCGGCGTACTGGGGGGTGGGGTGCGACATGGTTCCTCTTTCCTGGTGGGCGGGTTAGGGGGCGACCCTGGCGGGGCCGGTCCGGTGAGGCTGAGGTGCCTCCCCGTCCCGGCGCTCCTGCGGCTGGACGGGGAAGAGACTGAGCTGGTCCTCGGCCTCCGGAGCCGGCTTGGATGCGGGCACGGCCCGCCGGGCGGCGGTGGGCTCCGCAGGGCCGCCGGTGTCGGCCCTCTCCTTGACGTCCGCGGAGTGAGGGCAGGGGCAGAGCCACCGGCAGGGTTGCTGGTGCGGTCCGTACCGGATCACGGCGACGACGAACCCTTGGGCGTCGGTGACCGTGTCGGCGTGCTCGTCGACGCGGGGGCCCCGGGCGCTGACGCACCGGTCGTGGTGCCCGGAGGCGCAGCCGGGGCAGATCCCGCGCTCGCAGGAGCACCAGCGGTGGAAGCCGTGGGGGTAGGCGTCGTCAATCTTGCGCAGTCCCTTGGTCCAGGCGTGCGCGCGGACCCAGGCGCCTTCCTCCTCGGTCATCGGGGAGGGCGTGGTGGAGGCAATGGGCTCGAGAATGCCCATGATCGCGGCGCCGATGTGGCGCAGGCGGGTCGTCATGCTTGGTCTCCGAACAGGGTCGGGGTGGCGTGGAGTTCGTCCAGCCAGGCCAGGAGGCGCGGGAGGTTGGTGTCGGGCCCGAAGGCGAGATAGGTGCCGTCGCAGCTGGTGCAGCCGAAGGCCTGCGCGATGCGCAGCCGCCGGCGGGAGTTGACGCGGCCCATGTGCACGGCCAGGCCGCGCTCCTGGGCCTCACCGGCCAGCCGATGGGCGGCCGGTGAGGTCTTCCACTCGGTGCTGCCGGCGAGGAACAGCACATCGACCGAGTCCCAGGGAATGAGGCCGAGCTCGCTGCCGTCCTGGGCGGCGAACGCGACCGGGATGCCCAGGGCGCGGATGGGCTCCAGCCAGGGCATCGACTCGGCGAGGGTGGCCGCGGCGTCCATCGGGACGTCGGGGGCGACAGCCCATAGACAGCGGTCGGGGCCGTAGCGGTCGACGGTCGCCGTCAGCCACGCGAACCAGGCCTGCTCGCCGGGCCAGCCCTTGCCGAACTTGCCGTTGTCGCAGGCGTACAGGGCGCCGTGCGGGATCACGTTGCCCTGGGCCGGGGTCGTCATGCAGGCCAGCAGTCCGGCCTGCATGGCGGCCCGTACGTCAGCGCCGGACGGCGTGGCCAGGTACAGCACGGCGCAGCAGCGGAGGAGGAGCGAGGGCTGAGGGCATGGGTGCGCGCACGGGAAGTCCTTCCAGAGAGGGGCGGTGAGGGCTGGCTCAGTGGAGGCGGAGTTGGGCCGCGAAGCCCGAGACGAGGGCGTCCCAGTCCTGCTCGAAGTGCTTGTCCTGCTTGTCGATCACGCGGGCCGGGGCGGTGGCGAAGAGTTCCTCCGCCATCGGCCATCCCTGGGTGCGGGGGCGGACCCAGGCCCGCGCGCGCCCGTACACCGGGTCGTGCTCGACGTCGACGCCGTGCCGCTCGGACAGGGAGATCAGACGCCTGGCGAGCTGGTGCGGGCGGCCGAGGTCGACGCGCTCGGTGGAGCGCTTCACCGGCCGGCGCCTGCCGTCCTCGGACAGCAGGAACAGACGGCGCACGTGGTACAGCGCCCAGGGCATGTCGAGTTCGCGCTCGAACGCCTCCAGGCAGGCCCGGTCCCGCGGCTGGGCCGGGTCGAACATCTCCAGGAGGCTCTTGCGGCCGTAGAGCTTCGCGTTCGGGTTGAGGCTCATCGCCGTGTACTCCAGGCGCAGCACCTTGCCGGCGATGTCCGGGTGGGAGCGCATGCGCTCCATGTGGGCGGGCAGCGCTCCCATGGAGGCGGAGAAGCAGCAGAAGGTGCAGTACGACTTCGGCCAGTGCACGCCGAACCGCTTCAGCAGGTAGGCCTCGCACTGCTGCCGGTGCCAGCCCCAGTCGATCAGCGGGAACTCGCCGGTGCGTCCGGGCATCTTCGAGGTGATCTGGTCGCTGAAACGGCGGCCTTCCTCGTCGGCGTTGAAGCCCATGATCTGGCGGAACGGGCGGCCGCCGAAGACCTGTCTGAGCCACCAATCGCCGACGTCGCCCTTCGCCCACAGGGAGCATTTGCGGGTGCCGGCCACCTGCGGCACCGTGCCGACGGACTCCTGGTCGTCCCACAGCGTCCACGGCCCGCGCGCGAAGAGCCGGTCGGGGCGGCGGGAGTCGTCCAGGATCGTGAACCCGTCGGCCGCGAGGTGCCCGTTGCGCGCCAGCTGGACGAAGCGAACGCCGTTCTGGCGCAGCAGCGGGATCATGAACTCGTCTGCCAGAAGCCGGGTCTCGGGCCACTCGCTGCCGGTCGCCATGTAGAGGACGGCGGTGCGGTCGAGGTCGATGCCGTGGGCGTGCGGGGCGGTGAGCATCTTGGCGAGGTAGGCCGTGGAGTCGGCCCCGGCACCCCAGTTGATGACGGTGTCCAGGTGGTCGTCGGTACTGAGGCCGGGCAGCGGCGGCGTGTAGGTCGCAGGGGACATGGCGGCTTTCACTCCTCGAGGGGCGGGCCGGTCAGCCGCTGGGCGGAGACGATGAGCAGGAGGTCGTCGGCGGGCCACGGATCGCAGGTCTCCCAGGGATCGCCCTGGGACAGCACCACCACCTCGCCGGGCGCGGTGATGAGGCAGCACACGCCGCAGCCGCACGACGGGTCGAAGGGCTCGGGGTGGGCGATGTAGGGGGTGGAGAAGTAGTCGGCTCCCTTCTCCCCGACCGCGGCCAGGAGCAGGTCGCCGTCCGCGACGTCGCCCGCGCGGACGACGCGCGCGTGCGCCACAGCGAGTGCGAGACGGGGGTCCGGGCTGTTCACGGCGAGCTGTCGGTCAAGCAGGCGGGCGTTGCCGCTGGAGCGGGCATCGCCGGTGGCGGGCGCGGCGAGCAGGGGCCGCTGGAGGCCGACGGCCGTGTGGGCCGCGTGCATCGCCTCGACGTGGTCCAGGGCCTCGACGAGGATCACCGCCCGGGCGAGCACGGCCAGCAGGGCGGCACTGGCCTTCAGCGTCGCGCCGCTGGCTGCGGTACCGGGCCGGTAGAGACTGACCGCCGCACCGCCGCCGTCGAGGACGGTGCGCAGCAGCGGTGCGTGCGCGTGGGGGTGGGCGCCGTCCAGGCCGCGCGGCAGGACGGCGAGGGAGGCCCGGCCCGCCTCGGCGGCTGCCCGGTGGGCGGTGGAGTCGATGCCGTAGGCGAGCGTGGCGGTGACCGTGTGACCGGCATCGGCAAGGGCGGTGGCGAAGTCGTGCGCGCGGGTGACGGCCCGCTCGGTGGGGACCCGGTTGCCGGTCACGACGACGGCCGTGCCGGTCAGCTGCGGCAGCCGCTCGCGGCCGCGCACCCACAGGCCCAGCGGGCGGTTGGGCCCCAGGTCGGCGAGGGCGGTGGGCCACTCCTTGTCCGACGGGATGACGAACGAACAGGTCAGCTCTGCTTGGGCGAGTTCCTCGCGCGGCCGGTAGGAGGCAAGACGCCTGCTGGCGTCGTCGCGCACACGCCGCTCCCACACCTCCACCGGGGTGTACTCGGCGAGGTCGGCGGCGAGTTGGCCGGGGGTGAAGTGGGCGGCGAGCGCGGCGCGTGCGGCTCGTTCGGACAGGGCGCGTGCGGGCATGGAGGGCCGGGCCTTTCAGGCAGGGCGCGGCACCGGCAGGCGAACCGGTGCCGCGCCGGGGCGGGCGAAGAGGGGTGTGGCCAGCGGCGACGGGAAGGGGAGTGCCGTCGACAGCTGGGGTGGAGGGGCCGGGTTAGGGCCGGTCGGCGGTCTGCTTCTGCTCCCACCAGGCAGGCGGGCGGGAGGCGGCGGGCCGGGGCTCCGGGGGAGCGGTGTAGGGGCGGGCGGCGATCGGGCTGGGCAGGCTGGTCTCGGTGTAGGCGATGCGCCTGCGCAGGCTGATACCGAGGTCGTCGACGCTCAGGTACAGGGCGTTGTCCTTCACCCCGGTGATGCGCCCCTTGACCAGGACGTGGACCCCGTCGACGAGCGATTCGGCGGCGTTGGTGGCCAGGTCCCGCCAGGCGGTGCAGATGTAGGAAATCGGATCCAGGTCACGCCACTGCTGCGCGGTGGCATCCCACTGCGTGGGGGTCTCGGTGAGGCGGAACCGGCAGACAGCGACGCCGCCTTGGGTGAAGCGGACTTCCACGCCACCGGCGACGGTGCCGCTCACGTGCGTGACGGACGGGGCCATACGAACACCTCCTACATCAAATAATAGTGTCTTCCGTGTGTGGGTCAACCCCCCTGTCGGCACGTCCCCGTGCGGTACGGCCGGCCAGGCGCCGGAGGCGGGCCTTCCAGCCGGTCGGCTGCGCCGGGGCCGGCGGTGGGGTGAGGTTGTCGAACACCGTGGTGTCCGCGAGCTCCACCACCATCGGGACCGTGCCGTCGGGCCGGACCAACTGCTCGTCGGTGGTGTCGAGATGGACGGAGACCCGTACAGCCTCCCGGTCGGCGTCGAGGTAGGCGAACACCAGGACCCCTGCGATCTCGATGCAGGGCAGGCCCTCATCCTCCGGCCCGTCCATCGGGTGGAAGAGCGCGGAGCTGTTCGCCGCCGCGCAGGCCTCGGCGTCGGCGAGGTTGAGGCTGAGGGGCGCGGGCACGTGGCGGGAGACGTCGGCCGGGTAGAGCGTGTAGCCAGCGTCGCCGCGGCTGTTCGCCGGTCCGTAGTAGAGGTCCACGACCCCCTGGTTGTCAGCGGGCGGCCGGTACGGGACACCGTCGGTGCCCGCCACGTCGTCCCAGGAGCTGCGTACCTCCTGCGCGAGCGAGGCCAGGGCGGAAGCCTCGTCACACCAGAGGGTCACGTCATCACGGTGCCGGTCCCACTGGCGCAGCACCCACGCCCGGCCAGCCGTCTGCGGGGTGAGGCCGCCGGTGACGGCGAAGCTGAAACGGCTCAGCCACCCTTCGACGATGTCGACAGTGTCCGCACCCGGCCATTCGCCGGTGCGCTCCTGGAGGCCGTCCATCAGGTCGGCCAGATCGATGATGGCCGCGCCTGCGAGCGTGGCCGGGTCCGGTGTGATCGGCATGACGGTTTCCTTCCGTGCGGGTCAGGACTGGTTCATCAGGGCGTTGAAGAGGTCCATCAGGTGCTGCTGGTCGGGGGTGAGAGTCGCGGTGCGCAGCACGCGAGTGCGCAGGACAGGCACATCGAGGCTGATGCCGGAGGGCACATCGGGCCGCTCGGGCCGCGAGACCAGCCGGTAGGTGCGGGTGTGGATCATCCAGGCCTCGTACCGGTCGGCGGGGCTGCCGCTGCGCGCGGCGTGACCCTCGTCCGTCGTGCGGGACGGGCAGGGACAGGACGGATCGGTGCAGGGCCGTCCTGCGGGGTGGCTGGCCAGGACCGGGCTGCGGCGGTAATGCGTGGCGGCGCCGGACAACATCGGGCAATGGTCGGCGGTGTAGGGCAGGCACTCGGGGTGCAGCGCCGGTTCCGGGGAGCAGCCCGTGAGGACGTCGGCCGGTCGGACAATCAGGAAGCAGCGTTCATCCAGCGGGTGTCCGCAGATCTGGCACAGGCGTCTCCGGAAGGCGGCGTGGGCCTTGTCGGCGTCGAGGACACCGAAAGCCGCGTGACCGTCGTGAATCAGGGTCACGTACGGCACCACCAGCCCGCCCGCCAGCGGCCGGTGGGCACAGCGTTGAGGTATCGCGTGCATGGGGTGGGTTCCTTCGGATCGAGCGGATGTCAGGTGCTGGCCGGTGGGGGAGGGTCGGCCGGGCCGCCGGCCAGCAGCGCTTCCCAGTGGGCGTAGCGGCAGCCGGTGGCGTCGTGCAGGCGCAGGTGCAGCCAGTTGAGGTTGTCTCCGGCCCGGATGACGGCCTCGGCGCCGATGGCGACGGCCCGGGGGTAGATGGTGCTGTCGTCGGGGTCGGCCAGGACGACGATCAGGCCCCGGCGGTGCGGCACATGGCGGAGCGTGAAGGCGCTGTAGCTGCGGTCGTCCAGGAGCACGAGCGGAGCGCGCTGGTACTCCGCAGCGCTGAACAACGGCGATGGCAGGTGCAGGCGGGGAACCGGGCTCGTGCGCAGGCCGACCGGATCGTGGTCGGTGCTGTCGCTGATGACCAGCACCGGGGCCTGCGGTCTGTCCCGACCGGCTTGGGGTGGGGCGGACATGGCGGTGACACGTCGCTTTCGTGAGGGCCGAGGCGGGGGGATTGGGCGGCCTGCGGGCGGGGCGGCCGACGGGGCCGCCCCGCCCACAGGCGTTCGCTCAGCCGAGCGGGTAGAGCACCAGCGCGGGGAGGGCGGTGTCGGGGATGCCGTCCGCGTACAGCTCGCGCAGGGACGGGTCCTCCTTTAGCTCCTGGGGCAGCGGGAAGACCTCGCCGACGAGCTCGCCGTGGGTCGGCGCGTACCGGGAGACGCTGTAGGTGGAGAACGGTGAGTAGAGGTTGCCCTCGGCGTCCCGGGACAGCACGACGAGCGTGTCTCCGGGCATGTCCTTCCAGTCCTTGCGGACCAGGTGGCGCAGCACGGCGAGGGTCAGGGGGCGGTCGGTGGCCTCGCTGTCCGGGTCGGGGGACGGGGCCTGCTGCTGGTCGGTCATGTGACGGCCTTTCACGTGCGGGCCGGGCAGGAAGGGCCCGGCCGATTGATCGGCGAGGGGGCGGGCGCCGCCCCGGTCATGGGGCGGCGCCGTCAGGCTCGGTCAGTCGTTCTCGATCGGGTCCAGGCAGGTGACGGGGATGCCGCTGCCCGGGATCCGGAAGCGCGTCATGTCGTCGGGGATGCGGTACTTGGGCTTGCCCGGCTCGCCGTTGCGCGGGTCGCGGCGCAGGATGCGGGTGGACTCCTCGTCCAGCAGGAAGCCCGCCCGGGTGCCGGTGCGGTTGCGCTCCTGCACGGTGCCGGTGAGACCGCGCAGCAGGGCCGGGCGCAGCGAGTGGTTGATGCGGGCCCGGCTTCCGGCCACGAGCCCGGCGGACGCTTCCTTGTCGATCGCGCGGAGCCGCCGTGCGGACGCCTCCTGGACCTTGGAGACCTTGATTGCGTCCGGCAGCTGGCCGATGAAGTCGAGGACTTCATTCATGGTGACGCTCATGCTGGTTCGCCTCTCTGTGACATGAGGGTGGGGAACCGGCCGGGCACGGGCGTGCCCGGCCGGGGCTTGCGGGGGAGGTGCGGTCAGGCGGCGGTGTCGGGCCGGTGGCGGGCGACCGCCTGGTCCTCGACCTCGGACAGCCGGTAGCTGCCGTTGTCGTCCCTACCGAGCGCTTCCAGGAGCAGCAGGTAGCGGGCCTGGTGCGCGGTGAGGTGCGACCACGTCTTGGGCTCGCGGATGTCGTACTCGCAGGCAGCGGCGATGTGCGCGAACAGCGCGTTGACGACACGTGCCTTGGGCAGCTGTACCGCCGTTTCCGCCAGGTCCGCGTGCTCGGGCTCCTTGATCCCGAGGAAGCGGGCGACGGTTTCGGACTCGTGCTTGTCGGTCCAGGAGCTGTAGAAGTACGGCAGGGTGAGCACGACTTCCTGAGCGAAGACACGGGCCGCATCGGGCAGGGTCTTCTGCCGCACGAGACGGGCGACGAAGTCCTGACGGGGGCCGGTGGCGGCCTTCCAGGCCCGGTTGCAGGCGATGACCTTGCGGCGCTCCTCCGCCCTGGCCTCGTCCTCCTGCGTCCTGGGCTTCTTCGGCTGCGGGCGGACCTTGTGGCCGTGCGCGGACGGGTCGGAGCAGTGCCACACGGGCTGGTGCTCGTCGTCGAGCCGGGCACTGTGGCCGGGGCAGTTCCGGTGGTTGTCCTCGGTGAGCGGATTGCCCAGCCCGCTGGTCAGCTCGGCCAGCGGCTTGGACGGGTCCTTGTGCCCCCACCCCGGCTGCCGCAGCAGCGGGATACCCGCCGTCTTGAGGTCTTCCTCGGCCCTGGTCCGGGCGTCGGCGTCGTCCTGCTCGGCCTTGAGCAGTGCCACCTCCTGGTCCCAGTGGCCGCGCCCGCCGTTGCCTTCCTCGTGGTCGCGCTGAAGCGCGCGCAGCAGACGGCGCTCCGCACCGGGCACGTGCTCGACCTCGGCGAGCTGGGCGGTCTGCTCCAGGTCCATGCCTCCGGCCGTGGCCCGGCGAAGGGTGGCGTCGTCGAGCTGCTGCGCCGCCTTGGCCTGCCGGACGGCGTTGCGGCCGACGCCAAGGGCCCTGCTGGCCTGGCGGCGCTCCACGTCGCTCATGTCGATCAGGGACAGCTCCTGCGACTTGAGGATGTCGCGCTCGCTCATCCCCTCGCGGTGCTTGTTCTCGACCAGGGACAGAAACCGGGTCCAGCCGTCCCGGCCGACCAGGTCTTCCCGCACGTGCGCCTTGATCCTGCGCACCGGGCGGCCGTCCTGCTCGGCGGTGGCGTTGGCGACCTGCTGCGCCTGCGCGCGCCGCCAGCCCTTGAAGGCGCCGTACGTGCCGTCGGGCCGGGGCCGGACGCTGATGGTCTCCTCGACACCGATCTCCTTGACGGAGGCGATCAGTTCCTCGTCCGGTTCGGTGTCGGTTTCGCGGGCGTTCTGCTCGTCACGCACCACCTGCGCCGGGTCGAGCAGGACGATCTGCGGCGCGGCTTCTTCCTCGTGTGTGACGGGTTCGGTGGGCTGGGCCGAGACGGCGGTGGCCATGGGGCTCTCCTTCTCCTTGCCTGTTCGGCGAACTGGGGCGGTGGGGGTGTCACCCCCTCGCTTCAAATACAATAATAGTGTGTATCTGTGTGAGGGCTAGACACCCTCTGACCTGCATAAATGCTGTCCATCGGGGGTGCCTGCGGCGCTACGCGCGGCGGTCTCGATCAGCGAGTCCCGGCTTCAGTTCAGGTCGTGCACGACGTGCCAGCATGGACCGGACCAGACCGTGAGCCCCAGACTCCTCACCTGCTCACGCAGGGCGTCGTCCCACTCGGCGCCGACCGGGAGCGAGGGCACTGCCCGGTACGTGTTGGGCCCGAACTGCTCGTAGCCCACCCCGAGAATGACGTGCTCCTCGTCGCCGACCGTGAACAACTGCACGCACACGTCGGCAAGGTGCCCGCTGGCGGGGCGGTGTGCCTGGGCTTCCAGCGCTTCCCGCTCCCGGGGCGGCGCGACCACGACGCCGTAGACGGCGTACACGCAGTGGGACACGGACATGATTCAACCTCCCTGGCCCAGGGGCCGGTTCAGCGTGCGGGGGCGGGCGCGGCCGGCCGGACGGCGGTCAGCTCCTGGACAGCGGCTTGTTGGCGGAGAAGACGTAGTGGCCCAGGTTGCGCAGCATGTCGGCGATGTCGTCCACGGCCGCGGAATCGTGGTCGGCCTGACGGATGTAAGCCTCGATCTCGTCGTTCCAGGTGAACCCGTGGGCGGCAAGGGACTCTTTCGTCTCGGGTGTGAGGTCGAGGGAGGACTCGGGAGCGGCGACGAGTCCGTGAGCGGGGTCGGGTACGACGAGGAACACCGGGCTCCTTCCGTGCGGGCCGCCCAGGTCTGGGCGGCCCATGGTCTGGGCGGGGCGGCTGGTCAGTGGGTGACGGTGACGGTGTAGTCGGCGTCCAGGACGGCGAGCGCGGCGCGGATGGACGCGCGGGTCTCCGCGCTTGGGACGGAGCAGGGGAAGTCCAGGGCGAGCACCGCGTCGTTCAGGTCGTTGTCGGTCATCGGCAGCGTGTAGCCGCTGCGGTAGAGGGCGACGGCGGTTGCGGTGGCGACGCGGACGCGGTTGTAGGCGATGGCCTCTGCGGGCGTGACGTCGGTGCCGAGCGCTTCGCGGGCGGTGGGCGGCAGTTCTGCGATCCCGGCGGTGAACCGGCGGGCGGGAATGCGAAGGCGTGCCGGTCGCAGGGCGCGGCGCAGGGTGCGGCGCAGCGTTCGAAGCATGGCGACTCCTGGGATGCGGGCAGGGAAGGGGGTGGTCACCTGGTGAATGAAGCGGGGGAGATGACGGCATCCCCGGCTCAATGCCGGAGGGTGCGTGCCTGCGAGGGGATTTGAACCCCTGACCACTCACGAGTGGAGCCGCTCTACCGCTGAGCTACGCAGGCGTGGGGCCGCCGGTGCGGCGGCCGGGTGAGGGAGGGTCAGCGTCCGGCGATCTCGCGCAGCCGCTGCAAGGCGGTGGGCGCGTCGTCGTACCAGAACGTCTCGTTGGGCTTCAGGCCGAGCGCCTTGGCGGCAACGTCACAGATCAGGCGGCGCTCCTCGCCTCGCTCCGCGTAGACGCTTGCGAGCGTCTCGTACTCGGCCCCGTCGTTGTCCGTGCCGGTGACCTCCACCTCCTCCTCGTCGGGCAGATCCACGAGCGTCCAGCCGGTGAGGTGCGCCGCCCATCCGGCCGCGCACAGCTGGGAACCGCACGCCGGAGCCTCCTCGGGGGCCAGCCGGAGAGCCTCGGGCAGATGTGCCCAGTGGTCCATGCTGAAGACGCCGGGCTGCGCCTCGATGGCGTCCAGGACGGCAGACGCCACGGCGGCGGGCGTCTCGGGCTTCGGGGTGACCTCGATGGCGGTCATCACAACTCCAGTCATGTCGAACGGCGTTGGAGTAGCGCTGGTGGGCGTGACGCCCCCTTTCACACCACTAATAATAGTGTGTTACGGGGTGGTGTGAACCCACCCCTGACCTGCGCTTCTTACTCCCGTACCGCCTCCTGGGCGAACGCGGCCAGCATGGAAATCACGGAGCCGGGGCGCCCGGACACTTCGGCCTGGACCCCCTCACCGGAGGCGCCGACGAGCACGGTGACGCTGTCGACCTGGACGGGGCCGCGCTCGCCGGGCGGCCTGGTGTCGTGCTGCCAGATGATCCGGGTGCGCCGGTACTGCTCCTCGATCCGGGCCCCGGGCAGTGCGCCGGCCACGGCTTCGGCGACGGCGCGGCGGCCACTCTCCTCCGCCTGCTGGCGGGCGGCGATTTCGGCGGCCTGCTGGGCGGCCTCGGCGTGCAGCGGGTACAGGCGCCGGGTGATCTCGCGTGCCACGTGGCGGGGGCTGCTGGCCGTGACCCCGATCGACGGCGCGATCATCCTGGTCTCGTCCGGCAGTGCCGCGTGGATCTTGAGACGGTCGGGGTGACGGTCGTCGGGCTGGGACAAGCGCAGGGCGCGGCCGTCTCCGTCAATGACGAGCCGTCCCAAACCGCGCCCGTAGTCGGTGAGTTCGGCCGTACGGCAGTGACTGCCCAACTCCCGCGCCACTTCGTCAGCGAACGCGTCGAACTGCTCCTGTGTGGTCAACTCGCGTGTCATGGCGATCTGTTCACTCCTTCGGATAGCTGGAGGGTGGGCTCGGCGCGGGGTTCCTCGCGCCCTGGTCGCGGAGCTCGGCGTCCCGGCGGGCGTCCTCGGCGGTGTAGCCGGTGTCGCACCACGGTCGGCACAGCTGGCCCGGGGGTGCGCCGCACGTCTCGCACCGGTCCTCGAAGTCCCCCGGGCGCCACGGGCGCGGCTGTCCGCTCACGCGGGGAGCTCCCGGATGCGGTCGGCCAGGGCTCGGGCGGACATGGAGGGCTCTGGTAGGACGGGCACGGCTTCTCCTTCCAGGAGGCGGTGACTAGCGCGGGCGGCCTGGCCAGGTCAGGGGGCGGCGGTCCACAGGGGGAGGCCGGTGGTGGTGCGGGCGCTGATGCCGGGGCGCTCGGGCACGTCGCGGTAGTCGGACACCTTCACGTAGCCGCCCGGTTGGGTGTCGAGGCGGACTGGCGAGCCCTCCCATTCCCACTGCGCGATGAGTTCCGCGGGGAGGTTCTCGACGTCGTCGGCTTCCACCTGTACGGCCCACGCGGTCAGCTCCTCCCCGTACTCCCGCCGCCACTCATGCAGGACGGGGAAGAGGTGGGCGAAGTCGTCGACCAGGGCCAGGGCGCGCGCCTGGTCGGGGGCGGGGTCTTCGGCGTAACTCGGTGCGTCGGGGCGGGTGCGCTCACCGAGGCTCATCAGCCAACGCATGATCGGCGGCTCCTGGTCTTCCGTGTCGGGTTCACGAGGTGGTGCGGGCAGGTGCGTTGCCCATGTACGCGGTGTCGATCTCGGCGGGCCATTCGGAGTCGACGCATGGGTCGCGCTCGCACCACCGCCACTCGTTGCCGTGGGGGCAGCGGGGCGCCCGGTAGGTGACGTGCACGACGGCCGAGTACGTGTAGTGCGCGTGGTCGACCGGGTCGGCGTACTGGTGGCGGATGGAGTTGGAGTCGTCGAGGTGCTCGGTGACGGTGGAGACGGTGACCTCGTGCTGCTTGTTGTCGAGGTCGGTGGTGATGTAGCGGTCGCCGGTCTCGAGGGTGCGGGCGTACTGCATCCCTGTGGTCAAGGCCATTTCGTGATCCTTCGTGGTCAGGCAACGATCACGGGCGGGCGGTGGGTCAGGGGCGGCCGGACGGCTCGGGCTTGCGGTAGCGGCAGAGGAAACGTGCGGCCCACGTGCGGCTGGCGAAACCGGGGATGCCGCCGCCGCTGCCGGGGCGGTTACCGGGATACTCGGCCACCCACCCGCAGACGCCGTTCGGGTCATACCAGACCACCCCGTAGCAGGTGCTGTGATCTTGGGGGTCCAGCACCCGGCGGCCGAACGAGCCGGTGTTGGCGGCGAACGTGAACTCCTCGGCCACGGCGGCTCCTTTGCTCGGGTCCGGGTGCGAGAGGGGGCGGGGCAGGACCAGTGACGCCCCCTCTCGCACTTCAATAATAGTGTTTACTGTGATGGTGTGAACCCGCCCCTGACCTGCACTTTCCTTCGTCTGTCAGGGGGTGCCGACCAGAGCCGGGCGGCGGCCGCGCGGGCGCCTGCGCTGCTGGGCACGCAGGGAGTCGGCTTCCTCCTGGGCGCGGCGGGCGCGCTCGTGTTCTTCGGCGGCCGCGCTGACGCAGTAGGGCACCCACCACTGCAACCCCCTGATCTTCTGGGTCAGCGAGTCGGGGCGGTCGGCCAGCATCAGCAGCAGGACCGGATGCGGGCAGAGGCTGAGCCACCGTGCGGCGGTCCGCCATGCGGCTTCGGCGGCCTTCCGCGCGGGCAGCGCGGTACGGGCTTCGCGCTCCAGGCGGGCGGCCTCGGCCTGGTGGTAGGAGGCGGACCAGGTCAAAAAGCGCAGCAGGCCGGGGGTGTCGCGCTGGCGGGAGGCCTCCAGGATCGCGGGCAGGTCGGCGCGCTGCGCGACCTGCTCCGCGCACCCGCGCAGGACGGCGGTGAGTACCGCAGCCGTCTTCTCCGGCGGCGGGTGATCGGCGGCGGACAGGATCGGGTGCACCGAGACCTGGGGGCGGTCGGTGTGGTCGCGGTAGAGGGTCAGGCTGCCCCGGTAGCCGGTACGGCTGCGGGCGAGCCGCGGGAGGTCCTCGTCGGGGGCGGTGGTCGTGTAGGCGTTCACCGGCCCGAGACACGCGCGGACGGCGGTGAACTGGTCCCAGTGGTGGGGGTCGGTGGTGCCGGTGACGTGCACGCTGCCGCGCATCGCCCCGCCCAGCTCGAACACGACGGCGTCGTCCTGGCGGTGGCCGGCGGTGACGCGCACGGGGCCGGCGGGCGTGTCGATGGTCAGGATCGGGCTGGACATGGGCTGCGACTCCTCAGAACTCGACCGGGCGGGCTGGGGGCGTGACCCGGTGGGTTGGGGGCGTGCCGCCCCGCGCTCGCCGAAGGGGGAGGTGCGGGCGCGGAGCGGCACTCGGCCAGTGGCGCGCTGGCCGGAGTGGATGGCGACTGAGGGGCTACTCCTTCGCGGTCCTGTGGGGGCGGTGCAGTGCGGGGGCGTGGCAGACCACGAGGGGCGCGGCGTCGTCTGCGGGCATGGACGTGACGGTCTGGTGGAGTTCTGCCGTGTTCATGGGGTGCAGCCATCCGGCCCGCACCTCCCACCCGCACACGCGTGGGCCTGCGTCGGTGGTCGTGGCGACCAGGACGGCGTCACGCACGGTGCTGCTCTCCAGGGCGAACGTCAGCAGGACGAAGAACTGCACGTACTCCTCGGCGGAGTGATCCACGCGCCACGAATCGGGCTCAACGGACACGTGCAGGTCGGCGCTCATCTCTGTGCCGTCGGTGCGCTCGGCGTTGAGGTTCAGCGCGTGGCTGCCCTCGCCGAGGGCCGGGAGCAGTGCGGTGAGCGCGTGCAGGGCGCGGCCCATGGCCAACGCCGTGGCGGCGTCGTCGGGGCGGGGGAGTTCGGGCTCAGGCATGCGGGGCCTCCTCGTCGGAGTCGGGGAGCTGGAGGAGAACGGGGGCGGGGTAGACCTGCCGGAGTACGGCGGCCACGTCGGAGCACGGCATGACGGCGGCCTGGAGGGCGTCCGTGTCCAGGGGATGCAGCCATCCGTCACGCAGGGACCACCCGCACGCGCGGGGGTGGGGCTCGGCGGCCGTGGTGGCGACAAGGACGGCGCTGCGCATCGTGCTGCCCTCCAGCGCGAACACCAGCAGCATGCGCAGGGCGCAGAACTCGTCTTCGTCCAGGACGGCCAGGCGCAGCGGCTCCATGCCGATGGAGAGATCGGTTCGGCCCGTGACGAATGCGTGGTCGGTCCGCTGGGCCACGAGGTTCAGCGTGTGCTCACCGTCTCCGAGTGCCTGGACCACGGCGGACAGGGCGGTGAGGGTGCGGTTCATGGCGGCCGCGATGGCGTGGTCTCCAGGGTGGGCGAGCTCCGGGCGTGCAGACATGAAGACTCCTTACGGGGCGGTGGGCGGTGCGCGTCGGAGGCCGGCGGCCGCACTGCGCCCCTGGGGGCAACGGATGTTGTGGCGCGCGGTCGGCTCCGCCGACGCGTCGCGCTGCCGCTACGCGCCAGGGGCGGGGCGGGCACGCTCCGCGCTCCCTGCGGGGCCGGGTCGCGCGCTCCGCGCTCTGGGGCCGGTCGGGCCCGTGCGGGCCGGGCTGGGGGAGTGACCCGGCCCGCACGGGGGTCTGTCAGCTGAGTCCGCTGGGTTCGCGGCTCAGCGGGTTCGGAGCTGGAGCAGGCGCCGGTGGGCCTTGCTCTTGATCTCGTCGTCGGCGCCTTCGAGTACGGCCGTGGCGCGCGCGATCTCCTCCGTCATGGACTGCGGCGGGCGCCTGGGCGTGACGTGGTCGAGGTAACCGGTGATGGCGCGCTCGGCCGCGTAGGCGGTCCGTCCGACGCGTGCGGCCTCGGTGCGGAACACGTCGTCGAGGGCGTCCAGCCGGGCGGTGTGGTTGGTCTGCTTGCGCTTGGACGCGTCCTCGTCCAGGGGCCAGAGGTCGGCGATCACCTGATGGAAGTCGGCGATGGCGATGTCCGTGCGGGCGAGCGCGGTCTCTTCGGCAGCGAACTGCTCGAAGTACTGGGAGGAGAGTCCCAGGGTGCGGCGGGCTTCCTTGATCTGGCTGGTGGCTCCTGCGGTGTGCCGGACGGCCCAGCGGGTGACCGCGTCGCGGACAGCGAACCGCTCCGTGTTGGCGCAGACGGGCCGCCACGGGGTGACAACGCACTGGAACTGTCCGTTGCCGGAGTGGTCGTTCATGACGGCGATGTAGGGCACCACGATGTCGTGGATGCCGTCGGCGTCCACGGTGACCGTTTCCGGGAGACGGATGGAGATGAACACGCGCTTTCCGCCGCGCAGGAGTCCGGCGGACTCCCACACCACGTCATAGCGGCTCACCAGCTCCTGAAGGAACACGAACCCCGCCCGGTTCTGAATCGGCGTGTACCGGGAGCCGACCGCACCGAGAGCGGCGCCGGTGTCGGAGCGCACGGTGTGCCGCTGGTCGGCGTGCTCGCGCATCTCACCCTGCCACTCGTACAGCGCGGGCACCGTGGTGACCTCGAAGTCGAGCCCGGACAGACGCAGTACCTCGTCAATGTCCGTGGTGCCTCCGGGGATGATCTGACCGAGGCCGTGCCACGCCGGGGACGACGCGTAAAGGGCGGTGGTGCCGTCCGCACGCTCGTCGAGCCCGTGGTTAGCGAGGATCTGCTCGATCTGTCCCTCGGTGTTGCGGGAGACGGTGAACGTCTCGCCCCGGTCCCAGCCGGTGAGGACTTCGTACCGGTCGGTGCCGACCATGCGGACCTCGCCCCGGTCCACACGGGCCTGCAAGGCGCGCTCTTGTTCGCGGACGGCTTCGACCTGCGCGGCCTTCTCGGCAGCGAACGCGGTGTTTACGTCGGTGATACTCACGGTTCCCCTTCGCCGTTGGTCTCTGCGGGCCGGGGGGCGGTGGCACCGCCCCCCGAACAACTCCAATAATAGTGTGTTTCAGGGGTGGGTGAACCCACCCCTGACCTGCACACTTACACCAGCGGCGCGCGGAAATCCGGAAGCGGCGTCAGACTCTGCCGCCGTACCCGCGTGACAGCGGGCACCGGCATGCCGCCGATCACCTCGCACAGGTCGTAGCGGACGCTGTGAGCCGCTCCGACGACGGGTCCGGCCTGCGCCGTGATCGCCTGCACCCAGTAGACGCCGTGACGGCGCGTCACGCTGCCGTGATACCTGACCTTCTGCCACAGCACCGGTCCGCTGTCCTGCGGGTCGAGGCTGCGCGCTACCGCGAGCGCAAGCTGATTCGCCACCCGCTCGGACAACAGCAGGTCGACGAACGCCCGGTCGACCGTCCCCCGGTCGACCGGCACATCAGCCATGGCCGGGCCCGTGTGACCGGTGCGTAGACCCATCGCCCAACCCAACTCGAAGAACGACCGGACCACCTCCAGCTGCTCGTGCGAGACCCGCATGGCGTCCGGGTCCCGCTCACTGCGCGCCAAATCCCGCAGCGCATAACGCGCCTGCTCCTTTTCGGCGTCCGTGAGCGGCGCTCCGATTTCCCGGGCCTGCTCTGGAATCCGCGTGCTCTCCATAGCGTCTCTCCTCGTTTTCGGTGATGCCGGGGGGCACTCCAATTGGCGTGCCCCCCGTGCGGACTACTTCAGGAACCCGTTCGACCGGAGGAAATCGGCCGCGATGTACGCGACTCCATGAGGCTTGTAGATCTGCGGGAATCGCCGCAACTCCACTTCCATGCGCCCCGCCTTGTCCGGCTCGATGAACTCCTGAACCAGACGGTAAGGATCGTCACCCTTCGGCATTTCCAGGATGACCGGACCAGCGGCCTTGGTCTCGAACCGAATTCCGGTGTAGTTCCGGTCGGCGTTGTGAACGACCTTCACCCCGGCCCGCGCACACAGCAGCGGCAACAGGTTCGCGATCGTGCGGGCACGAATCGCGAGCTCGGTCATGGGAGCGTCCGCGCCGCACACTCCGCGCACGATCCCGTCACTGATCTGGAGTTCCATGTCTTTCCCCTTCGTTGATCCCTTGCGGTTCCCGGGGGTCACCCCTGCCTGTACTTCAAATAATAGTGTGTAGTTCGTTGGGATGGAACCCCTGTTGCGCTGCGGGTTGCGCTGGAGGTTGCGCCAGGGTGTTGCGCTGGAGGTTGCGCCAGGGTGTTGCGCTGGAGGTTGCGCCAGGGTGTTGCGCTGGAGGTTGCGCACCCCCCTGGGGCCTCTCCACATCACCCCTGGTCACCCCAACACTCAAGCCTGGTACGCCTGCTGACATCCCCCTCTGCACACCCCCACGCACCCCAGACGAGAAGAAGAAGGGAAAGGGAAGGGCGGGGACGGGTACGGGAGCACATCGGAGGATCGGGGCGCCGTCCTCCTCTGCTTGCGCGTCGGCGGGGCCTCCGCGCTCCGGGCGTCGGACACAGCCGACGCAGCAGACCGGGTGTGGGAGCAGCGGGGCACAGCGCGCGGCCGGCACCCGGCCGCACCATCCCTGCGCCAGGAAGACATCACCTACGATAGAAGAGCTTCTTGGAGAGAAGCGCTGCTGGCGGGGAGTTCCGGTACGGGTTTGCTGACCCACCGGATCCGCCGTTCCCCGCCAGCAGACAAATCCCAGCAACATAACGGGGCGCAGCGAAATACGGCCACTCTAAAAGCGCCGCACATTTCCGCCCCACTCTTCGGAATCCCTTTGCGCGCGGTCTGCTCCGCAGACGCGACGCGCCGCCGCTACGCGGCGGACACCCCGGGCCGTCCGCGCCCGGACGAGAGTAGCGGTGGCATCGCTACGCGATGCACTACGGAGGGGGCGGCCCGCTGACGCGGGCCGCCCCCTCCTGGATATCTACGACGCTCCGCGTCGTTGCGGGTGGGGGTGCCGGGGTTCCTTGACCGGCACCCCCACCCACCCTGCCCCGCCCGGCGGGTCCACGGAGCAGGGCGCGGGCCAGGTCGCCATCCCAGCCCGCCTCACAGGGCAGCTACAGGACGGTGTAGGCAACGGGCGGGTAGACCGCCTCGCCCTCGTCGTCCTCGTCGCTGCTGTGCAGCCCGAACGCGTCCAGGAACACGGCCGGTTCGCGGCCACCGATCAACTCAGCCGCCTCGGACGCCGTGCACTCGTTGAGCGTGCAGTAGGACAGACACCAGGCCCGCATGACGCACGCCGCGCCCTCCTCACCCTCCGAGGGGCTACGCAGGTACAACGTGCCGTACGACAGCGGCTGCGCCAGCCCCACCATCAGCAAGAACGCCATGTTGTCCAGGTACTTGTCCTCGGCACCCACGAGATCCTCCGGGCCACCGTCACCCTTCACGGTCAGCGGGAGCGCCGCGCACAGCGGCTTTTCCTCGCCGTCCATGGTCACTCCCAGCCGCACGACGTGCTCGCCTGGAGTCAGACGGCCCATCAGACGGGCCAGCACGGCGTAGGCCTCCTCGCGGGCCTCCGCGATTCGGGCCGGAGAAATCGGCTTCATCTTCGCCATTTCTGCCACTCTTTCGTCTTGGAGAGAATTCGCCCGGCAAGGTTGCTGCCTTACCGAACGCAGTAATTCTATTACGACTCCAGGCCTATCGGAATAGAGCAGACGGAGCAAGCAGGGGCGGAATTAGGACAGTTACTGTTCGTGACCCTCAAGCGGGTTCGGTGGGTACGTGAAGTGAGCCCAGAATGCAGCCAGGGCGCGAAATGAAGCACTTCATAGGGAGGCTGACCCAACGTCAATATCAGACCCTGAAGCGGGGAGATGGGGTGGGCCTTAGTTCCAGAACTCATCCAGTACCTAATTTTGACGCACAGTCCGACGTCGCGAGGACTGCACCCCTCTCCCCAACTCGCCCAGGAGGCCCCCTCTTTGCAGGCAGCCTGATGTTGTGTGTTGTTGTGTCGGTGGGGTCTCGTCATTGAGTTGTCAGTGCTTGGGATGGTTTTTAGGCAGGCCAGGGCGGGTTCTTGTGGCTGACTCATGATGTGGCTCGGTTGCTGTCA
>NZ_JBEAAJ010000019.1:0-134544 GCF_040446465.1 Streptomyces sp. RG80
CTCCCGTGGCCCCGCCGGCCCCGGCTCCTGCCCCCGCCGCGCCCGCGGCTGCGCCGGCCCCGGTCGCCGCCGCCCCGGCTCCGGCCGCCCCGGCCCCCGCGCCGGCCGCTCCGGCTCCGGTCGCCCCCGCCGCGCCCGCCCCGGCCGCCGGCTCCGGTGACGACGGTGCCTACGTGACCCCGCTGGTGCGCAAGCTCGCCGCCGAGCACGGTGTCGACCTGACCGCCGTCAAGGGCACCGGCGTCGGCGGTCGTATCCGCAAGCAGGATGTCGTCGCCGCCGCCGAGGCCGCGAAGGCCGCCGCCGCTGCCCCGGCTCCGGCCGCGGCTGCCCCGGCTGCCCCCGCCGCCAAGAAGGCGCCGACGCTGGAGGCGTCGCCGCTCCGTGGCCAGACCGTCAAGATGCCGCGCATCCGCAAGGTCATCGGCGACAACATGGTCAAGGCGCTGCACGAGCAGGCGCAGCTGTCCTCGGTCGTCGAGGTCGACGTCACGCGGCTGATGAAGCTCCGCGGCCGCGCGAAGGACTCCTTCGCCGCCCGTGAGGGCGTCAAGCTCTCCCCGATGCCGTTCTTCGTCAAGGCCGCGGCCCAGGCGCTGAAGGCGCACGCGCCGATCAACGCCAAGATCAACGAGGGCGAAGGCACGATCACCTACTTCGACACCGAGAACATCGGTATCGCGGTGGACTCGGAGAAGGGCCTGATGACCCCGGTCATCAAGCACGCCGGTGACCTCAACATCGCCGGTATCGCGAAGGCCACGGCCGACCTGGCCGGCAAGGTCCGCGCCAACAAGATCACGCCCGACGAGCTGTCCGGCGCGACCTTCACCATCTCCAACACCGGTTCGCGCGGTGCGCTCTTCGACACGATCATCGTGCCGCCGGGCCAGGTCGCGATCCTCGGCATCGGCGCCACGGTCAAGCGCCCTGCCGTCCTGGAGACCGAAGAGGGCACGGTCATCGCGGTCCGCGACATGACCTACCTGACCCTCTCCTACGACCACCGTCTGGTGGACGGCGCCGACGCGGCCCGTTACCTGACCGCGGTCAAGGCGATCCTGGAGGCGGGCGAGTTCGAGGTCGAGCTCGGCCTCTGAGCCCCTTCAGAAGCAGTACGGTGCCCCGTCCGGAGCTTTCCGGGCGGGGCACCGCCGTGTCACCGGGGCGTCAGCCGCTTGTCGGACCAGCCCCACAGCAGCTCGACCCACACGTTCGGGACGGACAGCTTGTCGGCGCGCGTCAGCCCCTTCGTCCGGTACGCCTTCAGCACGTCGTACGTCGCGTCGAGGCAGTCCCGGGAGGTCAGGTCGCCCGTCCGCGGATCGATGCCGACCAGGAAGCCGCGGGCCTCGACCTCGCGGATCATCGTCCGCGCCGCGTTCACGTCGTACGTCGACGAGTTCGTGCAGCGGTAACGGCTGTACGGGTGGTCCGACGCACCGGGGTAGTACGCGTCCCGGGACATGTCGCTCAGCATCCGCCGGTACGACCCCTCCGCGTGCCACGCCCCGATGTCGCCGCCCGGGGCCGTGTAGAGCGCGCCGGTGGGGTTCTCGACGGCGCCGTACACCCAGCGCCCGGTGCCCGCCACGCGGAAGCCCCAGCCGACGTGGCCGAACTTCTGGGCCCCGTCGGGCTTGACGAAGACGCAGGCGCCGCCGAGGGCGCCGGTGCCGGCCTGACCTGCCAGGCCGGTGATCGTTTCCTTGTCCGCCGGCTGCCCCGCCGCTCGCGTCGACGTCTGCTGGCAGCCCGTGATGCCGATGATCGCGCCGATCACGGCCGCGACGGCCAGTCCCCGGTGTCCCCCGATGTTCATGCCATCCCCCAGTCGTACGAAGGGGCGCCGAAGTGGGAACCCCTGCCGAACGCGACACCCCGACGGGCCACGGGGTTCCGTGTCTTGACAGAAGTCGTCGGACTGGGAGCGTGTAAGTCTCGTCTCACCTGCATGAAAGCGCCCCCGTGCGCCCCACCGTGACGGGCACTCGGCCTTATTGTCTAAACGTCAAACGCCCTTAAGGAGCACTCATGACCGCGCCCGTCGTCCACTCGCTGCGCGAACAGATCCGCGAGCACATCGTGGAAGGGATCGTCAGCGGGCGCTGGAAGCCGGGCGAGCGGATCGTGGAGCGACGTATCGCCACCGAGCTGGAGGTCAGTCAGACCCCGGTGCGGGAGGCGCTGCGCGAGCTGGAGTCGCTGCGGCTGATCGAGTCGGCGCCGAACAAGGGCGTACGGGTGCGGAACCTGACGGCGGCCGACCTGGAGGAGAGCTACCCGGTCCGGGCCGGTCTGGAGGCCATCGCGGCGGAGCTGGCGGCGGAGCGGCTGGCGCAGGACTGCTCGGCGCTGGAGCCGCATGTCGCCGCGCTCTACGACGCCGACCGCGCCTCCGACGGGACCGGGCAGGTGCGGCACACCGTGGGGTTCCACCGGGAGATGGTCCGGGCGGCCGGGAACTCCGTGCTGCTGCACACCTGGGAAGGGCTCGGCATCGAGGTCTTCACCGCCCTGTCGATCCGCTGGCTGGGCACCGTCCAGCAGTCGTACGCCGAGGAGCACGAGGAGCTCGTGCAGGCCTTCCGGCGCCGGGATCCCCGTATCGCCGAACTCGTCAAGGCCCATGTCCTGGGCTGCGCACCGCGCCACGAGCCCTGAGCGCGGCCCCGCTCATTCGTCGCCTCGTACCTGCCCCCACCTGCGAAAACCGTTCGAGAACACGGCACCCGGTGTCTCTTCGGGAGGCACCCCGTGCCTATTTTCTCGAAACCAAGAGGTTTTGCCCCTCAACCCTTTGATCGATCATCGATCAGGGAGTTACAGTCGCCGACGGGCCTCCACCGAGGCTGACTGGCCTCCACCGAGGCTTGAGCCCTGTCCTGCCAAAGACCTAGGGCACCCCCGAACCCTTACCGATGAGGGAACCCCCTTCGACTGAGGAAGGCGGCGACATGACCGACCCCAACGCCATCCAGCCGAGCGAGCTCGACCAGCTCCCGGACCGTGACCCCGAGGAGACCGCCGAATGGCAGGCCTCGCTGGACGCGGTCGCGAAGGCTGCCGGCCCGCACCGTGCCGCGTACCTGATGCGCCGCACGCTGGAGAGGGCGGAGGCGGGCGGCATCGCGCTGCCGAAGCTCCTTGAGACCGACTACGTCAACACCATCCCCACCGCCGCCGAGCCGTCCGCGCCCGGTGACGAGGCGATGGAGCACCGCATCACCGCGTGGAACCGCTGGAACGCGGCCGCGATGGTCACCCGTGGCTCCAAATACGGCGTCGGCGGCCACATCGCCACCTTCGCCTCCGCGGCCTGGCTCTACGAGACCGGCTTCAACCACTTCTTCAAGGGCAAGGAGGCCGACGGCTCGGGCGACCAGCTCTACATCCAGGGCCACGCCTCCCCCGGCATCTACGCCCGCGCCTTCCTCGACGGCCGGCTGAACGAGGACCACCTCGACAACTTCCGCCGCGAGGCGGGGGGCAACGGACTGCCGTCCTACCCGCACCCGCGCCGGCTGCCCTGGCTGTGGGAGTTCCCGACCGTCTCCATGGGCCTCGGCCCGCTCTCCGCGATCTATCAGGCGCGCTTCAACCGCTACCTGAC
The DNA here is from genome assembly GCF_040446465.1 of Streptomyces sp. RG80. Classification (NCBI taxonomy): domain Bacteria; kingdom Bacillati; phylum Actinomycetota; class Actinomycetes; order Kitasatosporales; family Streptomycetaceae; genus Streptomyces; species Streptomyces sp. RG80. The sequence goes on from NZ_JBEAAJ010000019.1 coordinate 3,614, forward strand.
CAACCGCGGCATCAAGGACGTCTCCGCCTCCCACGTCTGGGCCTTCCTGGGCGACGGCGAGATGGACGAGCCGGAGTCGACGGCGGCACTCGCACTGGCGAGCCGCGAGGGTCTGGACAACCTGACCTTCGTCATCAACTGCAACCTCCAGCGCCTCGACGGCCCGGTCCGCGCGAACTTCAAGATCGTGCAGGAGCTGGAGGCCCAGTTCCGCGGCGCCGGCTGGAACGTCATCAAGTCGCTGTGGGGCAACGCCTGGGACGAGCTGTTCCAGCTCGACACCACGGGCGCGCTGGTAAGACGGCTGCGCGAGGTACCGGACGCGCAGGTCCAGACGTACCAGACGCGTGGCGCCGCCTATATCCGCGAGGACTTCTTCGGCAAGGACCCGGCGCTCGCCGAGATGGCGAAGCTGCTGAGCGACGACAAGATCCTCGAGTGTTTCCACTTCTCGCGCGGTGGCCACGAGGCGCGCAAGGTCTACGCCGCCTACAAGGCCGCCGTCGAGTTCAAGGGCGCCCCGACGGTCATCCTGGCCCAGACGGTCAAGGGCAACACCCTCGGTGAGGGCTTCGCGTCGAAGAACGCCAACCACCAGATGAAGAAGCTGACGGTGGACGAGTTCAAGACGATGCGTGACCTTCTTGAACTGCCCATCAAGGACAGCGACTTCGTCGACGGGGTCGTGCCCTACGGCCACCCCGGCGCCGACTCCCCCGAGGTGCGCTACCTCCAGGAGCGCCGGGCGGCCCTCGGTGGTCCCGCCCCGGCCCGCCGTACGCACGCGCTGGCCCCGCTGCCCGCCCCCGCCGAGAAGGCCTTCGCCTCCTTCGACAAGGGCTCCGGCACGCAGAACGTGGCCACCACCATGGCCTTCGTCCGCCTGATCAAGGACCTGGTCCGCGACAAGGAGACGGGCAAGCGCTGGGTGCCGATCGTCCCCGACGAGGCGCGCACCTTCGGCATGGAGAGCCTCTTCCCGTCCCTGGGGATCTACTCCCCCAAGGGCCAGACGTACGAGCCGGTCGACCGTGACCAGCTGATGTACTACAAGGAGGCCGAGAACGGCCAGATCCTCAACGAGGGGATCACCGAGGCCGGTTCGATGGCCGACTTCATCGCCGCGTCCACCGCGTACTCCACGCACGGTGAGGCGATGATCCCGTTCTACATCTTCTACTCGATGTTCGGCTGGCAGCGCACGGCCGACCAGATGTGGCAGCTCGGCGACCAGCTCGGCCGCGGCTTCCTGGTCGGCGCCACGGCGGGCCGTACGACACTGACGGGCGAGGGCCTCCAGCACGCCGACGGCCACTCCCCGGTCATCGCCGCGACGAACCCCGCCGCCCTGACGTACGACCCGGCGTTCGCGTACGAGGTCGCGGCGATCGTCAAGGACGGTCTGCGCCGGATGTACGGCGAGGCGGCCCCGGGTGAGGACCCGAACGTCTTCTACTACCTCACGGTCTACAACGAGCCGCTCCCGCAGCCGGCGAAGCCCTCCGGGCTCGGCATCGACGAGGGCATCGTCAAGGGCCTGTACCGCTTCAACACGGCGGAGTCGGCGGGCCTGAACGTGGCCGCGGCGAACGCCCCGCGCATCCAGCTGCTGGGCTCCGGCACGGCGATCCACTGGGTGCTGGAGGCGCAGAAGCTGCTCGCGGAGGAGTGGGGTGTGGCCGCCGACGTGTGGTCCGCCACCTCTTGGACGGAGCTGCGCCGCGACGCCCTGGAGGCGGACGCCGCACTGCTGCGCGGCGAGGAGCGCGTCCCGTACGTCCGCCAGGCGCTGCACGGCTCCGACGGCCCGGTGCTGGCGGTCTCCGACTACATGCGCCAGGTCCCGGACCAGATCGCGCAGTGGGTCGAGCAGGACTGGTCCTCGCTCGGCGCCGACGGCTTCGGTCTCTCGGACACCCGCGAGGGCGCCCGTCGCCACTTCGGCGTCGACGCCGAGTCGGTTGTCGTGGCCGCGCTGGCGCAGCTGGCGCGTCGCGGTGAGGTGAAGGCTACGGCCGTGAAGGAAGCGCGCGAGAAGTACGGGCTGTAATTCGGCTGCGGGTGTGTGGGGGTCGATCGCGCAGTTCCCCGCGCCCCTAAAAGCAGGTGCGCCTGAGCGGGCCTGTCTTTTAAGGGGCGCGGGGAACTGCGCGACCAGCCCCCACCCACCCGCACCCGGCATCATGAACCCATGCGTGCCGCCCGGCTCATCAAGATGGTGCTCCTTCTCCAGTCCCGCCCCTCCATGACCGCCGCCGAGCTGGCGGCGGAACTGGAGGTGTCCGAGCGGACAGTGACTCGGGACGCGCAGGCGTTGTCCGAGGCGGGGGTCCCGGTGTACGCGGACCGGGGGCGGGCCGGTGGGTATCGGCTGATCGGCGGGTACCGGACCCGGCTCACCGGGCTGGCCCGGGGCGAGGCGGAGGCGCTGTTCCTGAGCGGGGTGCCGGGCGCGCTGCGTGAGATGGGCCTGGAGGACGCCGCCTCCGCCGCCCGGCTCAAGGTCTCCGCGGCGCTGCTGCCCTCCCTGCGGGACGCCCCGAGGACGGCGGCCCAGCGCTTCCATCTGGACGCCCCGAACTGGTGGAGCGAGCCGAAGACACCCGAGCTGCTGCCCGCCGTCGCCGAGGCGGTGTGGGACGACCGCCGGGTCACCGCCCGCTACCGCAAGGGCGCGGCGGAGGTCGAGCGGGAGCTGGAGCCGTACGGGCTCGTGCTGAAGGCCGGGGTCTGGTACCTGTGCGCGCGGGTGATCGAGCCGGGCTCGTTCCGGGTCTACCGGATCGACCGGTTCACGACCGTGGCGCCGTCGGCGGACCGGTTCTCCCGGGACGAGGCCTTCGATCTGCCGGCTTTCTGGGACGAGCAGGCGGAGCGGTTCGCGCGCTCGATCCTGCGGGCCGAGGTGGTCCTGCGGCTGTCGCCGGACGGGGCGCGGCGGCTGCCGTACGCCCTCGCGGACCGGCTCTCCGCCGCGGAGGCGCTGGAGCGGGCGGGGGCGCCGGACGGGGACGGCTGGGTGACCGTGACGGTCGCCGTGGAGTCGGAGACGGTCGCCCACACACAGCTGCTGTCGCTGGGCCCGGAGGTGGAGGTGCTGGCTCCGGAGAGGCTGAGGGCGCGGTTCGCCGCCGACGCAAGACGTATGACCGGTCTGTACGGGACATAACAATCCGCCGCACTCCACGTGCGCCTCACCCGCCCAGGGCCGATGCTTGTCCCGTGATGGACGAGACGGAGTTCTGGGAGCTGGTGGACGCCGCCCGCGGGGCCGCCGAGGGCGACCCCGAGGAGCAGGCCGACCTGCTCGTGGACCGGCTCCTCCAGATGGACCCCGAGATGGTCCTGGACTTCGCCCGTCACTTCGAGGCCCGCTACAACCGCGCGTACACCTGGGACCTGTGGGGGGCGGCCTGGGTGCTGCTCGACGGGGCCAGCGACGACGCCTTCGACTTCTTCCGCTGCTGGCTGATCGGCCAGGGCCGCGAGGTCTACGAGGGTGCCGTGCACGCCCCCGACTCACTGGCCGACCTGCTGGACGACTTCGACGAGGAGATCGACGGCGACGGGGAGGAGCTGGGCTACGCCGCCGACGAGGCGTACGAGCAGCTCACCGGGGTCGTCGCCCCCGACCTCGGCATTCCGCCGGCGCCCCCGGAGCCGGAGGGCGCACCGATCGACCTCGAGAGCGAGCCGGTGCTGTCGGAGCGGTATCCCAAGCTGTGGGAGCGGTTCAGGGCCTGACGTCTGCTTCGGCTTCTGATTCAGGGGGAACCATGGCTCGAATCCCGTACCCGGAACATCCCGCCGCCGGTGTCGCGAAGCTCCCCGTGCCGCTGAACGCCTTCCGCATGCTCTCCCACGCCCCGCCGCTCACGGACCGGGCGATCGACCTGGGCCTGGCCGTACTGCTGGAGTCGACCCTCCCGGTGCGGTTGCGCGAGCTGCTCGTGATGGCGGTCGCGGCGGGGACGCGCTGCGAGTACGAGGCCGCGCAGCACCGCCCGATCGCGCTCAACTCCGGCGTGACGGAGGAGCAGTTGGCGGCGATCGCCGAACGGCGGGCCAGTGGGCCGGAGTTCGACGGGACGGATTCCGCGGTGGTCGCCGCGACGTTCGAGCTGATCTCCCGACACACCCTGTCCGAGGGCGGGTTGGCGGCTCTCCGGGACCGCTTCACCGACCGGCAGGTGGTCGAGATCGTCACGACGGTCGGCTACTACGTCATGCTGGCGGGCCTGATGAACGGGCTCGGCGTGGACGTCGACCCGTCCGGGGAGCAGTTCCTGGGCCTGACCGGCGACGGCCCCGACTGAGCCTCAGACCGCCGCCGCGCGCCTGCGGGTGGGGTCCGTGGGGAGGTACGCCTGTGCCTGGTCGGCCTTCAGCACCACGTGGTGCATGGGGGCCGCGTTGGCCTGGTCGAGGGCGGATGCCGTGACGGCGGCCGGCCCGAGGACGACGGCCACGGCCGCGCAGAGCGCCGCCCAGGGGCCGCGGGTCGTCTTGGTGTCGGTGTGACTGCTGTTCATCTTCCCCACCTCCAGTCAGTGCGTATGACCTGAAGGTAGAGCTGTCGGCTCTGGGTGATCGTTGAGTCGGCTGGGAGAAGTCTGTGAGCGGCGGGGCTACGGTGCCGCGACCGCCTCCACCACCGAGAGCACGGTCGGGGTCGGGAGGATGCGGGAGATCCTGAGCCCGGCCGCCGCGAACAGCGCGGCGAAGTCGGACTCGGTGCGTTCGCGGCCGACGAGGGCGGACATGAGCAGGAGGTCGAGGGTCTTGGACTGGTGGGGTGCGTTGTCCCGGGGGACGACCGCGTCCACGACCAGGATGCGCCCGTCCGGCGCCATGGCCTCCCGGCAGCGCTCCAGGATCGTGACGCACTGGTCGTCCTCCCAGTCGTGGAGGATGCGCTTGAGCAGGTAGATGTCCGCCTTGGGCGCCCCCGTGAAGAAGTCGCCCTCCGCCACGCTCCAGCGGCCCGCGGTCTCCTCGGTGTCCAGGCGGTGACCGGCCAGCACATGCGGTTGGTCGTGGAGCACGCCCCGCAGGCCCGGGTTGTGGCGCAGGACCTCCAGGAGGAGGCCGCCGTGGCCGCCGCCCACGTCGGCGACGGTGCCCGTCCCGGGGAAGTCGTACGCGGCGGCGATCGGTTCGTTCTCGGGGTCGGACATCGCGGCCATCCCGGTGTGGAAGACGGCGGCGGTCTCCTTGTCCTTGGCGAAGTGTTCGAAGAAGGGCATCCCGAAGATGCCCTCGAACGCCGAGGTCCCCTCGGTCAGACAGCGCTCCATGGCGGCGGCCGGGAGCCACAGGCTGCGGTCGGTGTTCATCAGGATCGCCGAGCGCGCCGAGTGCGGGGCGTCGGTGCGCAGCGCGTCGCCGGCGGGCATGAGGCGGAAGCGGCCCTCGGGGTCCTCGGCGACGATGCCGCGCGTGGCGAGCAGGCGCAGGACGCGGTAGAGGTTGCGGGCGTCCGTGCCGGTGGCCGCGGCCAGTTCGGCGGGCGAGCGGGGGCCGTCGGTGAGGTGGTCCGCCACTCCCACGGCGGCCGCCGCACGCAGCGCGGCCGGGAAGAGGTAGCCCAGCGACTCGTCGACGAGGAATGCGGCGGAACCGCGCGAATCGGTCGTCATGCCCTCCAGAATGACGGCCGGTCACCTGTCACGGCCGCGCCGCGCGGGAGCTCACGGAAGCGGGAGGGAGGCGGGGAGTGCCACGGACGGCGCACGCGCGCTCCTTCGGAGGTGAGGACCGGTCAGGCAGCGGCCGTCCACCCGGCTGAACCCCCGCTCAGGAGCCGATCGTGCCACTGCCGGTCTTCCACGCCCTCGACCATGTGCTGGTGGTGGACGTGGACGAGGTCATCGACATCGCCAACGCCGAGCACATCCGTACCGCCCTCGTGCGCCGGTTGCTGCACGCCCGCGGTCAGCGCGCCGACACCGTCGTCGTCGATCTGCGGCACCCCTGTCTGGAGGACGCGCAAGCCCTCGCGCGGGCGGTGACGCTGAGGCTGCTCGTCGTCGCGTCGCATCCGCTCACCCGCAGCGTGCTGCGCATCACCGCGGCCGACCGGCAGCTGGAGGTCTACCCCCGGCTCACCGCCGCGCTCCGCGCGGTCCGGTGACCGACGTCACGGGGCGGGTCCGGAAGGTTCACCTCCGGACCCTTGACCCGTGGCGTGATTCCCGGCGTACGGTGGCCGCTCCCGCCGCGCTGCGGCCCTGAACAGGAGCGCCCTGCCCATGACCAGCCCGTACGTGCGGGAGATTTCACGCGAGGAACATCTCGCCCACCTGCGGCTGCACCCCGACTCGAGCCATCTCCAGATCCCCGAGTGGGGCGATGTGAAGCCGGACTGGCTGGCGGAGAGCGTCGGTTGGTTCGAGGGCGAGTCGATGGTGACGGCGGCCCTGGTCCTGTACCGGCCGCTGCCCGGGACCCGGCGCTTTTTGGCCTATCTGCCCGACGGGCCGCGGATCGACTGGCGGGACCCCCGTCTGGAGCGCTGGCTGGACCCGCTCGTGGCGCATCTGGAGGCGCGCGGGGCGTTCTCGGTGCGCATCGGGCCGCCGGTCGTCGTACGGCAGTGGGACCCGGCGACGGTCGCGACGGGGATCGCCGACCCCGCCGTACGCCATCTGCACGATCTGCCCGCGGAGGCCATCGACGGGTACGCGCTGGACGCCGCCGAGCGGCTGGGGCGGCTCGGGTGGCGGCGGTGCGAGGAGGGGGACGGGAGCGGTTTCGGCCTGGGGCAGCCGCGCTACGGGTGTCTCGTCCCGTTGGACGGGCGCACGGCGGACGATCTGCGCGAAGGGCTGGCCTCGCACTGGGAGCAGTCGTTGCGTACGGCGGAGGGGGCCGGGGTCCGGGTCTCCTGGGGTTCGGCGGCGGATTTGCCCGACTTCCACCGGCTGTATGTGTCGACCGCCACGCACGACGGCTTCAAGGCGCGGCCCCTGGACTACTTCCGCCGCATGTGGAAGGCGCTGAACGCCGAGGACGACGACCGGGTGCGGCTGTATCTCGCCGAGTACGACGGCGTCGTGCTCTCCGCCGCCCTCATGATCAACGTCGGCTCGTGCTCATGGCACTCGTATGCCGCGTCCGGGCGTCAGGGGCGTCAACTGCGGCCCAGCAGCGCCCTGTTGTGGCGGATGATGAACGACGCGCGGTCGGCGGGCGTCGAGACGTACGACCTGCGGTCCATCACGCCCGCCCTCACCGAGGACCGGCTGCTGGGCCGGCTCGGCTTCAAGACGGGTGCGGGCGGGCACGCCGTGGAGTACCTCGGGGAGTGGGAGCGGCCGGTGGGCAGCCAGGGGAAGGTGCTCCAGCGGGCCGTGCGGGCCTATCTGGGGCGGCGGTGAGTCAGTCGGTGACGACGGTCAGGGCGTAGGCCAGCGCGACGCCGGCGACCAGGAGGGCGACGGCCACGGCCACGGCCACGAGGACCAGCAGGGCGCTCACGCCGCCGATCGCCCGCCAGGCGAACCGTTCGGCGCGCTCGGCCTGCCGGACCGCCTCGTCGTGGTCGCTGTCGTCGGTCCACGTCCCGGACATCGCGCTCACCCCTCCCCGTCGGTACCGCGCGGCGGTACCCGTCCAGGGTGTCAGAGCCCGGTGGGCGGCCGTGCGGAGGGGGTCGCGGGGAGTCTGCCCTGCAGTCTCGCCGCCGTCTGTCTGATCTCCGGGAGACGGGCCGTGAGGGCGGCGCCGGGGCAGCTGGTCATGTAGCCCTCGTCGTGGCCCGCGACGGCGGGGAGGGACGCCTTGGTGCCTGCGGCGTAGCGGCTCAGGCCGTTGCTGGAGGTCAGCTTCACTCTGGAGCGCGGGTCGATGTCCGCGAGGCCCAGTTTCCAGGCCGCCAGCGCGGCGATCGCGTCCGTCATCGCCCTCGGTACCGGGACGCCCGCCGTGAAGGTGCCCAGGGCCGCGATGCCGGTCGTGCGGTGGTTGAAGCCCTGGGTGTGGGCGCCGGTGACGGGACGGTCGACGCCGCCCGCGCGGCCCTCGTAGATCGTGCCGCAGCGGTCGACGAGGAAGTTGTAGCCGATGTCGTCCCAGTGCCGGGTGCCGGTCTGGCCCGCGGCGAGGTAGCGGATGATGCGGGGCGCCTCGGCGCAGTCGTAGCCGTTGGGCGAGTCGGTGTGGTGGACGAAGACGGCGACGACCTTGTCGTCGTAGCGGGCCGGGGGCGGGGTGAGCGCGGCCGTGTTCGCCTCGCCGGTGGCGGCCGCCCAGACCGCTCTCGGCACGATCGGCGGCCGCGCCGCCTGGTGCGTGGCGGCGGGGCGGACCGCGAGGGGGTGCGTGGGGCGGGGCTGGGCCGCGTGTTCGACGCCGTACGCGCAGAGCACGAGGACCGCCACGGCCGCCAGGCCGGGCAGACAGGCGAGCGGGTACCGCATCCGGGCCGGTATCCGGACGGGCCGCCGCCCGGTCGGTATCCGGACCGGGCGCCGTCGTCGCATCCCCCGAGCTCTTCGGACACGCATGGTCCCACTCTCGGCCGGATCTCCCGCGTCCGCGATGTGTGGTGTGCCACCCGGTGGAACCATCGTCCTGGTCCGGGGCGTTTCTCCGGATGCACGGCCTGTGCACGCACGCGTGGCCGGTTCCCGGCGTCCCGCGCGTGCGCGTGCTGATCACTGGGCTCGTCCCGCCCGTAATAAGGGGTCCGAGAGAAAGGCGGCTCCGTGGACCTGCTCGACATCCTGCTGGTGCTGGTGATCCTGGCCTACGCGGCATCCGGCTACCGGCGCGGCCTCATGGCCGGCTGTGTCTCGCTCGCCGGTTTCGTGGGCGGCGCGATCATCGGCGTGTGGGTGCTGCCGTGGATCATGGACCTGGTCACCCCGGGCAGCACCACGGCGACGGTGACCGCGGTGCTGACGGTGCTGCTCCCGGCCGTGGTCGGGCACGAACTGGCGGGGCGGCTGGCACTGCGACTGCGCCGGGAGCTGGAACACGGACCGCTGCGGGTCGCCGACGGGGTGGGCGGGGCCGCGGCCAACTCGGTCGCCGTGCTGATCGTGGCGTGGGTGGCGGCGAGCGTGCTCGGCGCGTCCTCGTCGGCGGTGCTCACCACGGCGATCCAGGACTCACGGCTGCTGGGGGCCGTCCAGAACGCCATGCCGGAGACCACGCCCGCCTGGTTCTCCCGGGCCACCTCCGCGCTCACCGAGGCGGGCTTCCCACAGGTCTTCAACCCCTTCGAGAACGAGTCGACGGCCCGGGTCGCCAAGCCCTCCGGCGACAGCGTCACCGCGAGCGCCACGAACGCGGCCAAGCGCAGCACGGTGAAGATCGAGGGCGCCTCCGGCACCCAGGGCCGCGAGGGCAGCGGCTTCGTCTACTCCCGCGAGCACGTCATGACCAACGCGCATGTGGTGGCCGGTATCGACGAGCCCACCGTCCGGATCGGCGGGGTCGGCCGGTCGTACGACGCGCGCGTGGTGCTCTTCGACCCGGAGAAGGACGTGGCGGTGCTGTACGTGCCCGACCTCGAGGCCCCCGTCCTGCGCTTCGACGACGACGCCGCGCGCGGCGTCGCCGCGGTCGTCGCCGGTTACCCCCAGGACGGCGACCTCAACCTCCAGGCGGCCACCGTCGCCAACCGGGTCCGCGCGACCGGCCAGAACATCTACAACGACGGGACGGTCACCCGCGAGATCTACTCGATCCGCTCCACCGTCCGCCCCGGCAACTCCGGCGGGCCGCTGCTGACCACGGACGGCAAGGTCTTCGGCGTCGTCTTCGCCCGCTCGACCTCGGACGACGAGACAGGGTACGTCCTGACCGCCGACGAGGTCGCCGACGACGCCGAGCGCGCGGCGACCGCGACGGCACCGGTGGACACCGGCGAACTGGTGACGTCGTAGCCGGTCGGCGCGTCCGAAGTGATGTCAGAGCTGCGGCGTAGGCTTCCCCGGTGAGCACCAAGCCCCTCTCACTGACCGAGCGCCGCAAGGCGGCTACCCAGCTCGACATCGCACGCGCCGCCGCCACGCTGTTCACCGAGCACGGTCCTGATGGCACGACCGCGGAGGACATCGCCGAGCGGGCCGGGGTCGCCCTGCGCACGTTCTACCGGTACTTCCGCAGCAAACAGGACGCCGTCGGCCCGCTGTTGGCCCGGGGCGCCGACCGCTGGCGTGAGCTGCTCGCCGCGTCGGAGCCGGGCGCCGCCGATCTGCCGGGGGCGCTGGAGCGGGCGATCGAGGAGTCCCTGTCCGTGCCGGACGCGCACGCGGCGGAGGGCTTGCGGCAGACGCGGGCGCTGCTGCGGGCGGCGGTGGCCGACCCGGCGCTGCGGGCCGTCTGGTACCGGGTGAACCAGGAGTCCGAGGAGAAGCTGATCCCGGTGGTGGCGAGGCTGGCCGGACCGGACGCCGACCCGCTGGAGGTGCGCCTCGCGGCGGCGGCCGCGACGGACGCGATCCGGGTGGCGCTGGAGACCTGGGCGGAGACGGACGCGGACACCGGCGGCCCGGGTTCACCCGCGGAGCTGGCGGTGCGGTGCCTGCGGGAACTGGTGGGCGGAATGCGACTGCTGACGGGCTGAGGCGCCCCACGCCCTCGTCCGGACCAATGCCGTACCCGGGGTCCCGTCCGGGCATACCCCTGATCATGTGCCCTGACCCCGGGAGGCTGCCGTGCCCGTCTTCTTCCTGATCTCGCTGCTGGTCGCGGGAGCCGCGCTGTGTCTGGTCGTCCGCCGCCGCCGTGCGGCCGCCGAGGCCGACCAGGTCAGAGACTGCGCCCCATGAAGACGTCGTCCACGTACGTGCCGTCGAGGAGGAACTCCTCGGGCAGCACACCCTCCACCACGAAGCCCTCGGACTCGTAGAGCCTCCGGGCCGGAGTGTTGTGGCCGAGGACGCGCAGGGTGATGCGGCGGGCGCCCAGCTTCCGGGCCTCCTCCTGCACCGCCCGCAGCAGCGCCCGGCCGACCCCGGCGCCGCGCGCCTCCGCGGCGACGGCCAGGCCCTGGATCTGGCGGACGTGCGCGTTGGACGCCAGCGGGGTCGGGAAGCCGAGCCGGATGTAGCCGACGAGCACACCGTCGAGTTCGGCGACGAGATGGTCACGCGGCCCGAACCGCTCACTGTAGAAGGGCGCGTACGGCGGCTGGGGGCGCGGCGAGACGGCGTGCAGCGTGGACCAGGTGGCACGGTCGAGGCGGCCCAGCGTGTCCTCGTCGTCGAGGGTGGCGTGGCGTATGTGCATGTCGGCCACCATACGGCGCACGAGACCGGGCCTTTGTGCGGATCCGGAGCAGAATTGACGGCATGCAGCCTTCCCGAATCGCGGTGGCCGGTGCGTCCGGTCTCATCGGCAGCGCACTGGTCCGGTCCCTGACGGCGGATGGTCACGAGGTGGTGCGTCTGGTGCGCCGGGCGCCGAGGGGTGCCGACGAGGTCCGGTGGGATCCCGAGGGGAAGCGGGTGGACACGGCCGGGCTCGCCGGGTGCGACGCGGTGGTGAACCTCGCGGGTGTCGGGATCGGTGACCGGCGCTGGACGGAGGCGTACAAGGCGCGGATCCGATGCAGCCGGGTGCTCGGCACGACCGCGCTCGCCGAGGCGGTCGCCTCGCTGGACAAGCCGCCGCGGGTCTTCGTCAACGGCAGCGCGATGGGCTACTACGGCGAGACCGGCGACCGGGTCGTCGACGAGAGCGCGCCGCCCGGGGAGGGGTTCCTGCCCGAGCTGTGCGTGGAGTGGGAGGGCGCGGCGGAGCCGGCGCGGAAGGCGGGCGTACGGACCGTGTTCACGCGGACCGGGCTGGTGGTGTCCCGCAAGGGCGGGGCCTGGGGGCGTCTGTTCCCGCTGTTCAAGGCGGGACTGGGCGGGCGGTTGGGCGACGGAGGGCAGTACTGGTCGTTCATCTCGCTGCACGACGAGGTGGCCGCGATCCGGCATCTCATCGACACCGACGGGCTTTCCGGACCGTTCAACCTGACGGCCCCGAACCCCCTGACGAACCGGGAGATCACCGCCGCCATGGGGCGCGTACTGCACCGGCCGACCCTCTTCACGGTGCCCTCGCCGGTGCTGCGGACGGTCCTCGGTGAGCTGTCCGGGGATGTGCTCGGCAGCCAACGGGTGGTGCCGAAGCGACTGCTGGAGTCGGGGTTCACCTTCGCGTTCCCGGAGATCGAGGGAGCCCTCCGAGCCGCCGCGTGACCGTATGCGACCGGCGTGCGACCGTGCTCTGTTCATGCGCGACTGTTCCTGACCGACTACCGACTTAACCTCAAGCCGAACTCGGGTATCCCCGGAGCCAGTTGGGGGCATGACGTCTCCACCGGCCGCGCAACCTCGAGGAGGGGCACGTGCTTGAGCCCGCGTACCAGGCGGACGTCGTGATCGTGGGAGCCGGGGTTGCCGGACTCTCCGCCGCGCATCGGCTGACCAGCGCAGGAGTGACGACCGCGGTGCTGGAGGCCGCCCACGGGGTGGGCGGCCGTATGTCGACGGAGAAGGTCGACGGTTTCCGGCTCGACCGGATCGGACAGCTGCTGTCCACGGCGTACCCGGAACTAGGGATGACACCAGGGCTCGACGGGCTGGTCCTGCGCCCGTTCGCGCCCGGTGTCCTGCTGCACAGCGACGGACGCCACCATCGCGTGCACGCCCCGGCAGGCGCCGGGAGCGCGCGGGGCGCACGGGGCGCACTCCACGCGGTGCGCGCCCTGGCGAGCGCGCCCCGGCCGACCACGGCGTCCGTGACCAGCCCGCTGGGCAGCGGCGTGGACCAGGCCCGCCTCGGCGCCGCGCTCACCCGGATCGCGCACACCCCGATCGAACGGCTGCTGTCCCGCCCCGAGTCGCCGGCAGGTCAGGCCCTCGCCGCCCGCGGTCTGCCCGCCCGTACGATCGACGGCTTCCTGCGCCCGCTGCTCGCCGCGCTGCTCTGCGACCCCGAGCTGACCACGTCCAGCCGGTGCGCCGACCTCGCGCTGCGCGCCTTCGCCGCCGGGCGGCTGTGTGTGCCGGAGGGCGGCGCGGAGGTGCTGCCGGAACTCCTGGCGCGCTCGCTGCCGCCGGGCACGGTGCACACGGGCGTACGGGTCACTTCGGTGTCGACGAGCTCCGTGAGCACGGCGGAGCACGGTGAGTTCCGCTGCCGGGCGCTGCTCCTGGCGACCGACGCCCGCACCGCGGCGCATCTGCTGCCCGGCCTGCGCGTACCGGACTTCCACCCGGTGACGGTGGTCCACCACACCACGGACGAGCCCCCGGAGACGGACGCGTCCATGCTCCTGGACGCGGACCGGAGCGGCCCGGTGGCGCACACGGCGGTGATGAGCCGCGTGGACCCGAGCCGCGCCCCGGCGGGCCGCGCCCTGGTCAGCTCCACGGTCCTGGGCCCGCCTCCGCCGGACGTCGACACGGCCGTACGCATGCACCTGTCCCGCCTCTACGGCACCCCCACCGACCGCTGGGAGACCCTCGCCGTCCACCACACCCCGGAAGCCGTACCGGCGATGCGGGCACCGCACGATCTCCGGCGGCCGGTACGCCTGTTGGCGGGCCTGTACGTGTGCGGCGACCACCGCGACACCAGCACGGTCCAGGGCGCCCTCCACTCGGGCCACCGAGCCTCGACGGCAATCCTGACGGACCTGGGATCGGCGATCCCGATGCACAGGGCAGAACCGATCCCAACGACGCAGGCCGCCTGAAACGCGCCCTGAAGGGGCGCGGGGCTGTATCGATGTGCGGCTACCGCCGCGTGGGCGCGACAAGCCACGACGCTGTCGCGCAGTCCCACGGGCGGTCGCCGCCACGGCGAGCCCCTCACCCCAGCGCGGCGACCCTGTCGCGATACCCCCGCACCGGCGCCGCGTCCTTGTACGGCTCCAACCGCTTCTCGAAGTCCCGCACGTACTCCACGGCCCGCACCGACCGCATCTCCACGGCAGCCCCCGCCGCCTCCGCACCGAGCGCGCACGCCTGGTCCAGCTCACCCAGCCCGAGCCGGGCGGAGGCCAGCACCACCCGGCAGAAGAGCCGACTACGGGCGTACGCGGGCGCACGCAACTGCAAGGACCGTTCGGCATGTTGAGCCGCCGCCCGGAACTGCTGAAGGTCCCGGTGCGCGTGCCCGAACTCGTCCGCCAGTTGCGCCTCGTCGAAGAACCGTGCCCAGTAAGGGACTTCGTCGCCGGGCCGGGCCGTCTCCAGGGCGCGCTCGGCACGGACCAGCGCGCCCGTGCAGGCCCGCACCTCGCCGAGCACTCCGTGCCCGCGTGCCTCGACGGAGTGCAGCAGGGCCTGGACGACCGGCGGGGCGTTGGTGCCGACCCCCTGCTGGGCCACCCGCGCCAGCTGCACCGCCTCGCGCCCGTGCCCGAGGTACACCGCCTGCCGGCTCATCGTGATCAGCACATAACTGCCGTAGGCCCGGTCCCCCGCCGCCTGCGCGAGCCGCAGCGACTGCACGAAGTACCGCTGCGCGAGCCCGTGCGCCGCGATGTCGTACGAGGTCCAGCCGGCGAGCCGGGTGAGGTCGGCCGCGGCCGCGAACAGACGGCGGCCGGTCTGCTCGCCGTACATACCGCGCAGCATCGGCTCGCACTCGTGCTCCAGGTAGCGCACGAGGGCCTGGCGGGCGTGGCCGCCGCCGTACATGTCGTCGAGGGAGCGGAAGAGTTCGCCGACCGAGCGGAGCGCCGCGATGTCGCCGCCGGTGACCTTCTGGCCGGGCCCGCGCTCGGCGCCGCGCTGCCGGGGCACGGCGGGGCGGCCCTGGACGGGGACCCGGACGGGCGGCTCGCCGCGGGCCACCCTGTCGTCGGCCCGGCCGATCAGCCAGTCGCGGCTGGGCACGACGAGCCCCGCCGGGGTGAACGCGATCTTGCGCAGTTCGGCGTGGCTGCCGGAGTCCTTGCGCCACAGCCCGCTGACGATGTCGACGGCCTCCTCGGGGGTGGCCGCGAACTCCAGACCGGCGTAGACCGGCGCGCAGGCGTCGAGGCCCAGGTCCTGGGCGCTCAGCCGTCGGCCCAGACGGCGGGTGAAGACCTCGGCGATGAGGGCGGGGGTGGTGCCGCGGGGCTGCTGGCCGCGCAGCCACCGGGTGACCGATGTCTTGTCGTATCTCAGATCGAGCCCGTGTTCGAGACCGAGCTGGTCCACGCGACGGGCGAGTCCCGCGTTGGAGAACCCCGCTTCTGCGATGAGCGCGGCGAGCTGGCGGTTGGGAGTGCGCTGCGCGGGTCGTTCCGTCATCTGCGGTGGTGTCTCCTGCCCGGATTGCCTGTGAGCAGCCCTTATGGCCTCTATAGGACGGCGCGAATGTAGCGGAGAGTGAGCAGACGATCGCACACTTCGACGCTCGTTCATCCGATCGTGTGAGGATTGACCGCACGGCTGACGCGCGACGGTCGGTCGTACAGTGGCGTAGGCACGCTTCGTGCCTTACGACCCCTCTAGGGAGGCGCTTGCCGTGAGTGAGTTGCGGTTCGTCCGTATGGGCTTCGACGCGGACGCCGTCGAGTACCAGGAGGCGTGGGACGAGCAGCGCCGGGTGCACGCGGCCCGGTTCGCGGACGAGATCCCCGACACTGTGCTGCTGCTCGAACACCCGCCGGTGTATACGGCCGGGCGGCGCACGGCGGACAGCGAACGCCCCCTCGACGGCACCCCGGTCGTCGACGTGGACCGCGGCGGCAAGATCACCTGGCACGGCCCGGGCCAGCTGGTGGGCTACCCCATCCAGAAGCTCCCGCGTCCGGTGGACGTCGTGGCGCACGTACGACGACTCGAGGAAGCCCTGATCCGCGCCTGCGCGGAGTTCGGCGTGGAGACCAGCCGGGTCGAGGGCCGCAGCGGCGTATGGGTGCTGGGTGACCCTGTCGAGCAGCGTCCGGCGCTCGGCGGACTGTCGCTGGACTTCGATCCCCGTCTGCACGACGAGGAGTTCGACCCGCGGATGAACGGGCCCGAGTACGCACCGTCCAACGCGGGCCAGCGCCGCGAGGACCGCAAGATCGCGGCGATCGGGATCCGGGTGGCGAAGGGCGTGACGATGCATGGGTTCGCGCTCAACGTGAACCCGGACAACCGGTGGTTCGACCGGATCATCCCGTGCGGGATCCGTGACGCGGGGGTCGCCTCCCTGGCCGGTGAGCTCGGGCGGGACGTGACGATCTCCGAGGTGCTGCCGGTTGTCGAGCGGCACCTGAGGGATGTTCTCGAGACTGCCGATCTGAAGCCTCGGGAGATTGAAAAAGCTGCGGTCTGACGGCCGGTGGAGAGCTGCGGGCCGCGGGGGCTGGTCGCGCAGTTCCCCGCGCCCCTAGGTGGGAATGGTCCCCGGAGTCCAGAGGTTGGCCTCAACAGCAGGGCCCTACAAACACGGGCGTACCCTGGTGTACGCCGAAGAATCGAAGCTACAGGGAGCCGATGTGTCCGCAGTCACACCCGACGGACGCAAGATGCTGCGCCTGGAGGTCCGGAACGCCCAGACCCCCATCGAGCGCAAGCCCGAGTGGATCAAGACGCGGGCGAAAATGGGTCCCGAGTACACCGCGATGCAGAAGCTCGTGAAGAGCGAGGGGCTGCACACGGTCTGCCAGGAAGCCGGCTGTCCCAACATCTACGAGTGCTGGGAGGACCGCGAGGCGACCTTCCTCATCGGCGGCGACCAGTGCACCCGGCGCTGCGACTTCTGCCAGATCGACACCGGCAAGCCCGAGGCCCTCGACCGTGACGAGCCGCGCCGCGTGGGCGAGTCCGTGGTCACGATGGACCTGAACTACGCCACCATCACCGGCGTCGCCCGCGACGACCTGGAGGACGGCGGCGCCTGGCTGTACGCCGAGACGGTCCGCCAGATCCACCAGCAGACCGCGGAGCGCGAGAGCGGCCACACCAAGGTCGAGCTGCTCGCCCCGGACTTCAACGCCGTGCCGGAGCTGCTCCGGCAGGTCTTCGAGTCCCGCCCCGAGGTCTTCGCGCACAACGTCGAGACGGTGCCGCGGATCTTCAAGCGGATCCGCCCGGGCTTCCGCTACGAGCGCTCGCTGAAGGTCATCACCGAGGCCCGCGACTTCGGCCTGGTGACCAAGTCCAACCTGATCCTCGGCATGGGCGAGACCCGCGAGGAGGTCAGCGAGGCGCTGCGGCAGCTGCACGACGCCGGCTGCGAGCTCGTCACCATCACGCAGTACCTGCGCCCGTCCGTGCGCCACCACCCCGTGGAGCGCTGGGTCAAGCCGCACGAGTTCGTGGAGCTGAAGGAGGAGGCCGACCAGATCGGCTTCTCCGGTGTGATGTCCGGCCCGCTGGTCCGGTCCTCGTACCGCGCCGGCCGGCTGTACCAGATGGCCATCGAGAAGCGCGGCGCGTACGTCGCCTCGCAGGCTGTCTGAGGTCGTCGGCATGGCACGGAGTGCCATCTGACGCGTGTGAATCCGAGCACAAGCAACTACCGCTCGGTAGCGACCGATTGACGCGGCCCTGGGCGTCCCCGCAGATGGGGGCGGTGCCGGGGCCGCGTCGGTGTTCTCGTGCCGCAAATCAAGGCTTCATTGGTGTTTGACCGGTCGGTCACGCCCTGGTAACACCAATCAGTGACCCTGGTTGTACAGCCCGTGCACCACTCACCAAAGCTGCCTTTTCCCGAGGGGGGACCTCCATCATGCAGGCCGCGCCCGTCCGCGCCACCGCCATCCCGTCGTTCACCGATGCACTCCGTGCCGTCGAGTCGCTGCTCATGAGCAGCGGCCAGCGCACCGCCCGTCGCAATGCCTGGACATCCGTCCTGGAGGACCGCCGCCGCGCCAAGGACAGGGTCGAGGCGCAGCGTGTCCTGGAGCAGACGCTCCTCCCCCGTTCCTGAGGCGTTTCTCCCGGGGCACTGCCGTCGTCGGCGCTCCAGGGGCCACGTAGACTTCGTCGCATGGCGAGAAGTGACAGTGCGGCCGATGCCGCGAACCCCGGGCGACTGAAGCAGATCGCCCTGACGTACAAGATGACCCGCAGGGCCGACAAGACGATCGGCCTTGTTCTCTCGGGTGTCTTCATCCTCATCCTCGGTGTCTTTCTCGCGATCGGCTTCCTGATCGGCCACCCGGTCTACCTGGGCATCCTGGGTGTACTGCTCGCCTTCCTCGGAACGGCGATCGTGTTCGGGCGCCGCGCCGAGCGGGCCGCCTTCGGGCAGATGGAAGGCCAGCCGGGGGCCGCCGCGGCCGTGCTGGACAACATCGGCCGGGGCTGGACGACGACGCCCGCGGTGGCGATGAACCGCAGCCAGGACGTGGTGCACCGGGCCGTCGGCAAGGCCGGCATCGTCCTGGTCGCCGAGGGCAACCCGAACCGGATCAAGAGCCTGCTGGCCGCCGAGAAGAAGAAGATGAACCGGATCGTCGCGGACGTACCGGTGCACGATCTGATCGTCGGCACGGGCGAGGGCCAGATCCCGCTGAAGAAGCTCCGCACCAGCATGCTGAAGCTCCCCCGGGTACTGACCGGCCCGCAGGTGACCGCGACCAACGACCGGCTGCGGGCGATGGGCGACCTGATGAGCAACATGCCGCTGCCCAAGGGGCCGATGCCGAAGGGCATGAAGCTCCCCAAGGGCGGCCCGAAGGCGCGCTGATCGACCTCTACGACGAGAAGGGGCCCGGAGATCTCTCCGGGCCCCTTCTCGTCGTAGAGACGTCAGATACGGACTTCCACCGTGCGGGCCAGCCTGTCGTGCAGGCCGCGGCCGTCGCGGTCCCAGATCAGGGCCGGGACGGCGATGCACAGCAGGGCGCTGCGCAGGAGGCCGCGCAGCGGGCTCGGGCGGCCGGTCGACAGGTCGACGACGCGCAGACCGAAGAGACGCTTGCCCGGGGTGTAACCGATGGTCCCGACCGTGAGCACGCTCATCACGAGGAAGACCAGCAGCGCCCAGTTCGAGGTCGCCGGGACCTCGTAGCCCTGAGTGATCAATTGGGATGCAATCAGAACGCTCATCGCCCAGTCCACGGCGAGTGCTCCGAGCCGCCGCCCCGGCCGGGCGATGGAGCCCGGCCCCTCCTCCGGCAGGCCCAGCTGCTGCCCCCGGTAACCGAAGTCCACACCGGCTTGCTCGGCGGCCGCGCGGGGCCCCGAGAGCCACGATCCGATTGCTTCCCTCTTGTCCACCCGACCACCGTACTGCGCGCGTTTCGGGATACGGACAGGTGGGGTGAGGCGAACGATGTCCGGTTAACTTGTGCGAAACAAATGGGTCACGCCCGAGAAATCACCCGTCCCTAGGGTCGAGGGCAGCGTGTGCCACCGCACTGGCCGCACGAACGAACTACCACCCCGGCACGGAGCGGGTCGGGAGTAGGAGGAGCTGGATGTTCCAGAACGCCGACGAGGCCAAGAAGTTCATCGCGGACGAGGACGTCAAGTTCGTCGACGTCCGCTTCTGCGACCTGCCGGGCGTCATGCAGCACTTCACGCTGCCCGTCGAGGCGTTCGACCCGGACGAGGAGCTCGCGTTCGACGGCTCGTCGATCCGTGGCTTCCAGGCCATCCACGAGTCCGACATGGCGCTGCGCGCCGACCTGTCGACCGCCCGGGTGGACCCCTTCCGCCGCGACAAGACGCTGAACATCAACTTCTTCATCCACGACCCGATCACCGGCGAGCAGTACAGCCGTGACCCGCGCAACGTGGCCAAGAAGGCCGAGGCCTACCTCGCCTCGACCGGTATCGCCGACACCGCGTACTTCGGTCCCGAGGCTGAGTTCTACGTCTTCGACAGCGTCCGCTTCGCCACCTCGGCGAACGAGAGCTTCTACCACATCGACTCCGAGGCCGGCGCCTGGAACACCGGTGCGGTCGAGAACAACCGCGGTTACAAGGTCCGCTACAAGGGCGGCTACTTCCCGACCCCGCCGGTCGACCACTTCGCCGACCTGCGTGCCGAGATCTCCCTCCAGCTGGCCGCCTCCGGCCTCCAGGTCGAGCGCCAGCACCACGAGGTGGGCACCGCCGGCCAGGCGGAGATCAACTACAAGTTCAACACGCTGCTCGCCGCGGCCGACGACCTCCAGCTCTTCAAGTACATCGTGAAGAACGTGGCCTGGAAGAACGGCAAGACCGCGACCTTCATGCCGAAGCCGATCTTCGGTGACAACGGCTCGGGCATGCACGTCCACCAGTCGCTGTGGACCGGCGGCCAGCCGCTGTTCTACGACGAGGCCGGCTACGCGGGCCTGTCGGACACCGCCCGCTACTACATCGGCGGCATCCTCAAGCACGCCCCGTCGCTGCTGGCCTTCACCAACCCGACGGTGAACTCCTACCACCGTCTGGTCCCGGGCTTCGAGGCGCCGATCAACCTGGTGTACTCGCAGCGCAACCGCTCCGCGGCCATGCGTATCCCGATCACGGGCTCCAACCCGAAGGCCAAGCGCGTCGAGTTCCGTGCGCCCGACTCCTCCGGCAACCCGTACCTGGCCTTCTCGGCCCTGCTGCTCGCGGGTCTGGACGGCATCAAGAACAAGATCGAGCCGGCCGAGCCGATCGACAAGGACCTCTACGAGCTGGCTCCCGAGGAGCACGCGAGCGTCGCGCAGGTCCCGACCTCCCTCCCGGCCGTCCTCGACCGCCTCGAGGCCGACCACGAGTTCCTCCTCCAGGGCGACGTCTTCACGCCGGACCTGATCGAGACGTGGATCGACTTCAAGCGCACCAACGAGATCGCGCCGCTCCAGCTGCGTCCGCACCCGCACGAGTTCGAGCTGTACTTCGACGTGTGATCGGACCGCGGCCGGTTCCCACGGCTGATTCGGCGCCCCCGTCCTGGTTTCTCAGGGCGGGGGCGTCGTCGTATGGTTTCGGGAACAGACGTGCGAGAAGGACCGGCGGGGGTTACGGGGATGGCCGAACAGGACGACCCTGAGCGGGAGTTCGACATCAAGTGGGCCGACGGCGCCGAGCAGAAGGAGCCGTCCGCGCGGGCCCGGATGCTCGCCGCGCGCTGGAAGGAGAACCCTCCCGCGCCCCAGCCGTTCCGTGCCGACGCGAAGCGGGTGCGCCGGCCTCGGTCGCCGTGGACGTCCACGGCCCTCGTCTTCGGATGTGTCGCGGCGGTCATCGTGCTGCTGGGGTACGCGAACTTCAGGGCGCCCTTCTAGACCGTGCGCCGGCCCCCGTGCCGCGTATATCGCGCGACCTGACACGGACCCGCCGCCTACCATCACCGGACACATCGAGGCTGGTCAGGGGTGGGCATGGGCGCGACGGTCGGGGACGGGGCGGTGGCCGCGGAGCGGCTGGCGGACGGGGTTTCGCTGCGGGAGGCGTTCGACACGGGTGATCCGGCGGCCTGGACCGCGCTGGACGCCGGGGCGCGGGCGATCTCCTGGGATTTGGACGTGATCGTGTCGCTGCCGGCCTGGGAGAACACCGTGGGCGGGCGGGCCCTGATCGACACCCTGCGCGGTGGCGGGCCGCTCGGCGAGGAACAGGTCGCCCTCGCCCTGTGCCACCGGGACGGCCGGATCAGACAGGCCGCGCTGGGGCGGGCCGTGGAGTTTCCCGGGCTGCTCCCCCTGCTCGTCGTGCGGTGCTCGGACTGGGTCGCGCCGGTGCGGGAGATCGCCCGGCGGCGGCTGGCGGAGACGCTCGACGCCGAGGCCGCGGTGCGGGTGACGCCCCTCGTGGTCGCGATCGGACGGCGGGACCGGTCGGACTTCGTCACCGGTCTCGTCACGGGGCTGCTGCGGGCGGCGCCCCCGGAGACACTCGCGCCCTTGTACACCGACCCGCGTCGACGGGTACGCCGGTTCGCGTACCGGCTCGCCGTCGAGGAGAGGTTCCTCTCCCCCGCCGAACTGGCCCGTGCGGCCGCCCGGGACACCGACACGGTCGTGCAGTCGCTGTGCGCCGACTCCGCGTTGGCCGCCGTCCCGGACGGCGCCGACGACGACGTACTCGAACCGCTGCTCGCCGCCCGTGGTCCGCTGGCGCGGGCCGCCGGGGTCACCGCGTTGCGGCGGGCCGGGCGGCCGGAGCGGGGGGCGCGGTTCCTCGGGGACCGGTCGGGGATCGTGCGGGCCTGTGCGCGGTACGTCGTACGGCAGGGCGGGATCGATCCGCTGCCTTGGTACCGGGAAAGGTGTGCCGACGGCCGCGACGACCTGTCACCGGGCGTCGTGATCGGGCTCGCCGAGTGCGGGGAACGGCCGGACGCCGAGCTGCTGTGGCCGCTCCTCGACCACCCGGCGGCGGGGGTGCGGTCGCGGGCCGTGGCCGGGCTGCGGGTGCTGGACAGGGTGGACGTACGGCGGTTGCGGGCGCTGCTCGACGATCCGGCGCCCGGGGTCGTGCGCGAGACGACCGCCGCGCTGCTGCCGTACGCGGACCAGCTGTCCGCCGAGGCGCTGATGACGCGGCTCGCGGTGGAGCGGCCCCGCGCCGTGCGGGTCGCCGCGTTCCGGCTGCTCCAGGCGCATGACGGGCTCGTGGCCCTGCGGGCGGCCGTCGCGCTGGTCGACGATCCGGACGACAGGCTCCGGGGCCGGGCCCGGCGGTCGGCGCAGCGGTGGAGTCCGACGGCGGACGTGCCGCGCGGGACGGCGGAGGTGGGTGAGCTGCTGTACCGGGCGCGGGATCTGTTCAGCGAGGACGGGCTGAAGTGGCGTCTGTGGGAGGCCGGCGTCAAGGCCTGAACCTTTGCTGGTCCTAGAGGTGATCACGACCGCTTCATGGTGGGGCCGGGTGCACACTGGCAGTGGGGCGAGTGCCTGACTGCGGGGTGATGCAGATGCAGAGCCGTTTCCGGAGCGATCGGCGGCTGACCGTGCGGATGGCGGTCACGCTTTTTCTGCTCGGGCTGCTGTACGTGGGCTTTGTCGCCGCGTTGATCGTGTTGCTAAGGTCCTGGGTGCTCGTCGCGGTCGTGGCCGCGGGGATGCTGGGCGCCCAGTACTGGTTCTCCGACCGGGTCGCACTGTTCGCCATGCGCGGGCGGGTCGTGGAGCGGGAGGAGTACCCGGAGTTGCACGGGGTCGTGGACCGGCTGTGCGCCATCGCGGACATGCCGAAACCGGTGGTCGCCGTGTCGGACATCGACATGCCCAACGCCTTCGCGACCGGCCGGAACCCGGACCACGCCGTGGTGTGTGTGACGACGGGGCTGCTGCGGCGGCTGGAGCCCGAGGAGTTGGAGGGCGTGCTGGCGCACGAGCTGTCGCACGTGGCGCACAAGGACGTCGCCGTGATCACCGTCGCGTCCTTCCTCGGTGTCCTCGCGGGACTGATCGTGCGGTTCGCCTTCTACTCGCAGATCTTCAGCGGGCGCAAGGACCAGAACACCGCCGTCGTCTTCGCCGGGGTCATGGGCGTCTCCGCCGCCGTGTACGCGATCAGCTTCCTCCTCATCCGGGCCCTGTCCCGGTACCGGGAGCTGGCCGCCGACCGGGCCGCCGCGCAGCTGACCGGACGGCCCTCGGCGCTGGCCTCCGCGCTCACCAAAGTCTCCGGGGACATCGCCAGGATCCCGACCAAGGACCTGCGGACGGCGCAGGCGTTCAACGCCTTCTACTTCACCCCGGCCCTCGGGTCCGAGCCCGGCATCGCCCGGCTCTTCTCCACCCACCCGAGCCTGGCACAGCGACTGGATCAACTGGGCCGGATCTCCACCGAGTTGGGTGAGGCCGTGAGGCCGGGGAACCCGGGGAAGGCAGATTGAGAAGACATGGGGTTGCTGGACATCCTGCTCGGACGGACCAAACCGGTCGCGCCCGATCTCGACCAGCTCTTCGCACTGCCGTCGGCGGCCGTCACCCTGGAGGCCGCCGCGGGGTTCACCCCGACCGGCAGCGGGGCGGTGTGCTTCGCCACGGTCGAGGGCGCCGCGTTCGAGCAGACGCACCGGGAGGTGCAGGCGCTGCTGGACGCGGACGCCGACCGCGAGGGGCCGCCGGTCCTGCTGCGACGCGACGAGTACGGCTACTCCTGGCTGGTCTCCGAGCGGGGCGCCGACGAACTGCCCCTGCTGGTGAACGACCTGCACGCCGTGAACTCCTCGATGGAGGTCAACGGCTTCGGCCCGCAGCTGCTGTGCTCGCTTGCGGGCTTCCGGGACGGCGAGGGCCGCACGCTCGCGCTGGTCTACCGCTACAAGCGCGGCACCTGGTTCCCGTTCGCGCCGCTGCCCGGCGGTGGACAGCGGCGCGACAACGCGCTGGAACTGCGGGTCAGGGCGGCCCTCGGGGACGATCTGCGGGTCGAGCAGGATCTGAGCCGCTGGTTCCCGGTGTGGGGCGCCCCCGGCCTGTGACCGGGCGGCGCCCCGAAGGGAGTCCCTCGGGAAGGACTCACTTGCCCTTCTTCTCGCGCTCCTGACGGCGGGACTCGAAGGGGCGGTCGCGGCGGTAGCGGCGCTCCCACTTGGCCTGCTTGTCCCGGCGGTCGCGGTACGCCCGGTAGTCACCGGGCACGACCCCGGACGAGGAGCCGCCGCGCGACGAGGACGTCGAGGACGGGCCCCGGCCGTACTGCATGTAGAGGAAGAGCACCGCGGCGGCGGCGAGCCAGTAGACGCTGTTTCCGAATCCTAGGACGACCAGGACCGCGGCCCCGGCCATGACGATGGTGCCCATCACGGGCCTCCGTGTACGTGGGTGGGTGAGCAGCAGAGTAGCCCCGCGTCGGCCCGGTGAAACCGGTCCTGCGGCAAGCGGTGGGGAGCAGCTCCGCGATGCGTGTCCAGCGTAGGGAGCCGGTCACTCGGCGTGCATCTCCTTTTCCCGCCGCCTAGAGTCGGGCGAACAGGAAGAATCCACACACAAGGGGTATTCCGGATGAGTGATCTCTTCGTCGTCGCCTATGACGACCTGGCCACCGCCGACAAGGTCCGCGACAAGGTCGTCGAGCTGTCCAAGCAGCATCTCGTCGAGCTGGAGGACATCGTGGTCGTCGAGCGGCGCGACGACGGCAAGATCAAGCTCCACCAGGCCGTCAACCACACCGCCGTGGGTGCCGCCGGAGGCGCGCTGTGGGGTGGCGTGATCGGTCTGCTGTTCCTCGCCCCGCTGCTCGGCGCCGCGGTGGGCGCCGCGGCCGGTGCCGCCGGGGGCGCGGTCACCGACACGGGCATCAACGACAACTTCATGAAGGAGCTGAGCCAGAATCTGCGTCCGGGCGCCGCGGCCCTGTTCGTCCTGGTCAAGCAGGCCGCCCAGGACAAGGTGATCCCGCAACTCACCCCGTTCGGCGGCCAGTTGGTGCAGACCTCGCTGAGCCAGGCCGACGAGGAGCATCTGCGGGAAGCGATCAGGGCGGCGCAGAAGTCGGCTGCCTGACGCCGGGCCGCCGTGATCGAATGAGGGCATGCTCTCCGACTTCACGCTCTCCGACTTCACGTTCGATCACGGCGAGGAACGGCTCAGCGGGGTGTACGGCGGCGGTGGTCCGGACCGGGCCACCGCCGTTCTGCTGCACGGGGCGGGCAACGGCAGCAAGGAGCGGCTGCTCCCGCTGCTGGCGGAGTTCCTGGACCGCGGCCTCGGCGGGCTCGCCCTGGACTTCTCCGGGCACGGCGAATCCACCGGAGAGCTCCGGGAGTTGAGCCTGCGTCGCCGCTTCGAGCAGGCCGTCGCGGTGATCGACGCCCGGGTGCCCGCGGACGGGCCGCTGGTCCTGATCGGGTTCAGCATGAGCGGGCAGACGGTGGCGGATCTCGTACGGCACTACGGCCGGCGCGTGACGGCGGTCGGGCTGTGCTCGCCCGCGGTGTACGCCGCCGAGGCGTGGGACGTGCCGTTCGGGGAGGGTGACGGGCGGTTCAGCGAGATCCTGCGGACGCCGGACAGCTGGCGCGGCTCGCCCGCGCTGGAGGGCCTGCGGGGGTTCGAGGGGCGGGCGGTGCTCGCGGTGCCGGGGCAGGACGCGGTCGTCCCGTCGGCGGTGACGGAGGCGGTCCAGGAGGCGCTGTCCGCGCGGGCCCAGTACACCCGACTCGAACTCCCGGACGCCGACCACTTCCTGGGCCTCTGGCTCCGCGACCACGCCGACGACCGGCGGGAGTTCGTCGACCTGCTGCTGGTGGAGGGCTGGACGGCGACCCGCGGCTGGGTCGCCAAGCAGCTCCCGGCGGGCCGTACGGTCACCGACTCCCGTTTCCTGTCCGGCGGTTGGACCTCGCAGATGCGCGGCCTCACCCTCGACGACGGCACGGACCTGGTGCTGCGGTCCTTCGTGAAGCCCTTCTTCCGGCATCACGCGCCGGGCCTGCTGAACCGCGAGGCGACGGTCCTCACCCTGCTCGCCGAGGAGGACGGCATCCCGGCACCCGGACTGGTCGCCGTGGACGCGACGGCCGAACACGCCGACCATCCCGCCCTGTTGATGACCCGGCTGCCGGGCCGCGTCCGGGTCGACGAGGAGGACCTCGTACGCCGACTGGACCTGCTGGCCGCCCAGTTGGTGCGGATCCACGAGGTCGTACCGGACGAGAGGCCGCGCGCCTATCAGGCGTGGACGTCGCCGGAGCGGGTGCGGGCCCTGCACGGGGCGATGTGGGAACGGGCCGTGGACGTCATCCGGCGCGATCCGCCCTCGTACGAAGGGGTCTTCCTGCACCGGGACTTCCATCCCGGGAACGTGCTGTTCTCGGAGGACCCGCGGACGGGTGACGGTGTGCGGATCAGCGGGGTCGTCGACTGGGTGGAGACCTCGTGGGGGCCGGCCGACCTGGATGTCGCCCACTGCTCGACGGCGCTCGCGCTGCTGCACGGGCCGGAGCACGGACTGGCGTTCCGGGACCGGTACGAGGCCCACGGCGGGCGTCGGCTCGCCGACGGGGAGGACCACTTGTACTGGCGGCTGCTGGACTCCCTCGGCTACGCCCCCGACGCGGAGAAGCTGGCCGGCTCGTGGCGCGAGCTGGGGCGGACCGATCTGACGCCCGAGGTGCTGGGCGGGCGGCTGGCGGCCTATGTGGGCGGGCTGCTGGAGCGGTACGCCTGACGGCTCAGTCGGCGCCGCGCAGGTCCAGCCGCTGCCGTACGACCTCCCCGGCCACGTCCGTCAGCCGGCGCCGGTTCGAGCGGGCGTGGACGCGCAGGATCTGGAAGGCCTCGTCGACCGTGACGGAGAGCCGGGCGGCCAGCATGCCCTTGGCCTGTTCGATGACGATACGGCTGGTCAGGGCCTGGCCGAGCTGGTCGGCCAGGGCACGGCTCTCGCGCAGTTCACGGTCGCGTTGGAGGGCCCAGCCGGCGGCATCCGTGAGCGCCTGGGCCAGCCCCAGCAGTTCGCGGGAGAGCGGGGTGCGGCCGGAACCCAGCAGGACCAGGGCGCCGGGGGTGGCGGCGCCGACCCGGAGCGGCAGTGCGGCGGCCCTGCCGTAGCCCAGCGCCCGGGCCCGGGCCGTGTAGCGCGGCCAGGTGCGGCGGGCGGGCTCCTCGTCGAGGGCGGTGTCCGGAACCGGGCGGCCGGTGCGGCGGGCCTGCGGCCCGGGACCCTCGCCCCACTCCACGGCGTCGCGCGCCAGCCGCAGCAACTCCTCGCCCGTGCCGGCCACTTGGGTCGCAGCGCGCTCGTCGGGCGCGTACAGCACGATCGCGGCGCCGTCGCCGAGCAGGCCGTTGCCGTGGTCCGCGAGGACCGTCAGGAGCCTGGACGGTTCGGTGACACCGCAGGCGGCGAGGTCGACGAACGCTTGTGCGATCCGCTGCTGCGACAGAGGCATGATCATGGAGTTCCTTCCCCTCTCGGACCCGGCCACGGACTCCCGCCCGCAGCCTTCCCTGCCCACACCCCTGGTGTCTCCCCGCCTCAGCCGAGGTGCAGTTCACCCCGCAGGATCCGTGCCGCCACGGACCCCGCCGAGGTGCCTTCCGCGAAAGCGTGTGCCCTGATCAGCTCCAGCGCGTCGGCCACCGCACAGTCCTGTTGTACGGCGACCATGCCGGCCGCCTGGTGCACCGCGGCGCGCAGGTCGACGGCGCCGTAGAGGCTGGGATCGCCGTCCGGCGTCAGGATCATCGAGCGGGTGAGGGCCTCGGCGACCTGGGCGAAGGCGGCCGGGCCGTAACCCGGCCCGGGATCGAAGACCGCGAGGGCGCCGACGCAGATGTCCGCGAGGCTGAGCGGTACGGCGGCCACCTCGGTGATGCCGAGCTCGCCGAGGGCGGCGCCGTAGCCGGGCCAGCGGGCGGTCAGCGTCGCGCCGGCCGCCGACACCGGACGGGCCTCGCGGGTGGCGTCCCGGGCCGGCCCCTCGCCCAGCAGGAACTCCAGCTCCTGAGCGGCGCGGGCCGGCTCGTTGGACGCGGCCAGAGTGGTCTGGTCGAGCGTGGCGCCGACGAGGGTGAGGGCGGCGCTGTCGGTGCCGCAGGCCGCCGCGACACCGGTCATGAACAGGGGCTGCGGGCTGTCCTGCGCCTTGGCCCAGACGGCCAGGCGGGCCACGTAGTCGTCGTGCAGCCGGGCCGCGGCCAGATGACAGGAGGCCGTCGACCGGTGGACGGCGGCGATGCGCGCGTGGGCGTCCCTGAGCAGCTCGGTGGGGGCCGTTCCGGCGAGGGCCGTGTGCCGGTCGGCGCAGCTGGTCTCGTGAGCCGAACGAGCTCGAGCCGCGGCGGCTCTCCGCTCCGCGGAGGCCACGGTGTCCGAGGCCCCTCCTCCGGTGGCCATACCGGAATCGTACGCCCCGGGTGCTCAGGCGAGAGCGTCCGTCCGGCCTTCTTCCATGAGCAGGACGACGCCGCCGTGGTACCCGTCGAAGGGGCTGCAGTGCACCAGGCAGTTGATCGCCCGGCCCAGCCGGTTCACGGCGGGCACCGAGAGCGGGGCGCCGCGCCGGCCAGCTTCGACGCAGCGCAGGACGGTCTCGCGCAGTTTCTCGGCGGGCAGCCCGAAGTCGAGGTCGAAGAAGGGCTGGTCGAGGACCTCGTCGGGGCGCAGACCCCACATGTCGACGGCGCCCCGGTTCCAGCTCTTGACCCTCATGGACTGGTCGAGGACGACGATCCCGGCGCCGATCGAGGTCAGCACCGCCTCCAGGAAGGCGCGGGCCTCGTCCAGTTCCTCGGTGCGGACCCGCATCTCCTCGTTCATGGTCTCCAGTTCCTCGTTGCCGGCCTGGAGCTCTTCGTTGGTGGTCTCCAACTCCTCGTTGGTGGACTGGAGTTCCTCGTTGGTGGTCTCCAGTTCCTCGATGCTGGACTGGAGCTCTTCGTTGGTGGTCTCCAACTCCTCGTTGGTGGACTGGAGTTCCTCGTAGGCCGTCTCCAGGTCCTCGCGGACGCGCTTGATCTCGGACCTGAGATGGGTGGCGACCGTGACATCGCTGAAGGTGATGCAGGTGGCGGCCGCCGGACCGTCGGCGCCGGCCAGTGGCTGGACGACGATGTCGAAGTACTGGACGTCCTCGGCGATCCGGCGTTCGACGCCGTTGACCCGCAGGGTGCGCCGCTCGTGGGTGGCCTGCTCGATCAGGGAGCGCAGCTCCACGGGCCGGTAGGAGAGCTCCAGGTCCTGGAAGGGGCGCCCGATGTCGGCCGGGGTGAGGCCGAACTGCGCGCGGGCCTGGCTGTTGACGAGGACGACCGTGCCGCCCCCGTCGACGGCCAGGGCGGCGTTGGGCGCGGCGTCCAGGATGAGGTCACGCATCTGCCGGTGCCGGGCCGCGGAGTGCAGTTCCGCGCTCATGCCGGCCCTGAGCTTCATCGGGGCGGGCTGGTACGGCGTCACGGCCTCGCCCGGACGGCGCCGGAACATCCGCTGGCGCACGCTCATCACGTCGAACCGGTCGGAGTCGTTGAGCAGCATCTCCGCCTTGCCGAGGAAGAGGAAGCCGCCCTCGCGCAGCGCGAAGTGGAACCGGTCGACGATCTGGGTCTGCGCCTCGACGTTGAAGTACATCAGCGTGTTGCGGCACACCAGCAGGTCGAGCCGGGAGATCGGGGCGTCCCGGGTGATGTCGTGGCGGCCGAAGATGACCCGCCTGCGCAGATCGGAGCGGAAGCCGTGGCGGGCGCCGTTCTGCTCGAAGTACCGGTCGCGCAGTTCGGGTGCCAGGGCGGCGAGGGACTTGGCCGAATAGAGTCCGGCCCGGGCGTCGCGCAGGGCCTCGTCGTCCACGTCGGTGCCGTAGATCTTGACGCGTTCCAGGGTCTCGTCGAGGCCCAGCGCCTCGGCGAACATCATGGCCAGCGAGTAGGCCTCCTCGCCGCTGGAGCTGCCCGCGCTCCACACCCGGATCTCCTCGTCGCCGTTGCTCTGCGCGAGCAGTTCGGGCAGTACCTCGCGCTGGAGGAAGTCCCAGGCCTCGGTGTCGCGGAAGAAGGAGGTGACGTTGATCAGGATGGTGTTGAACAGGGCGTCGAATTCACCGGCGTTGGTCTCCAGGAGGTCGCGGTAGTCGGTGTACGACGGCACGCGCGCGTCGGCCATCCGCTTGCGGATCCGGCGTCCCAGTGAGGACCGCTTGTAGCCGGTGAAGTCGAAGCCGCGGGCATCCCGGAGGAAACCGAGGAGTTCCTCCAGATCCTCGTCGGCTTCCGCATCCGGCTTTCCGTCACCCGTGCCTGCCACCACTGCTCTACTGCCTCTTGGTCTCGACGAGTCCACGGATCACCGCGGCGATCTCCCCCAGAGGTAGCACGAAGTCCACTGTTCGCGTACCCACGGCAGCCTCCGGCATGCCCCTGAACTCAGCCGTTCCGGGATCCTGGACGATCACGGTGCCGCCGCGCTCCTTGACCGCGCCCACGCCCATCGCGCCGTCCCGCCCCGTCCCGGTGAGCACACAGGCCACGGCCCGCGGCCCGTACGCCCCGGCGACCGACTCGAAGAGCAGGTCGGCGGAGGGCCGGACGAAGTGCACGAGCTCGGAGTCGCTGAGGGTGAGCCGGCCGTCGGGGGCCGCGAGGAGGTGCCGGTCGGGCGGGGCGATGTAGACCGTCCCCGGGCGGGCCCGCTCATGATCCTCGGCGAGCTTCACCTCCAGCGATGTGCGCCGGCCGAGTACCTCGGCGATGACGGTGCGGTGCCGCGGATCGAGGTGCTGCACGACCAGCACCGGCACCGGCAGACCGGCGCCCAGGTCACCGAGGAGCGTGACGAGGGCGTGGATACCCCCGGCCGAGGCGGCTACGGCCACGACGTCGAAACGGTCGCCGGACGGTGCGTCGGAGTGCACGCGGCCAGCGTAGGCCTGCCGGGGGACCCTGCGCATGCACGGTCGTCGCTCGTGCAGGCCCGGTCGGAGGGGCAGGTGCCGGGGGGCCGGTCGGGGAGGGGGCGGTCTTTTACGGCGTCGGGCTTTTAAGGGGCCGGGCTTTTGAGGGTCGGGCTTTTAGGGATCGGGCTTTCAAAGGGGTCGGTCTTTCAAGGGCCGGTCTTTCAAGGGGTCCTGTGTCAGATCTCGGGGGAGGCTCTCACCACGCCCGCGGCGATCGCGGCGGTCAGCAGGGCGTGGTCGTGGGTGGTTCGGTCGGCGTAGGTGCGGGCGAAGTCGGCGACGGCGTGGTCGAAGGTGTCGGAGGCGCCGAGGTAGGCGGCGATGGCGACGCGGTCGCCGGAGCGGGCGTGGGCGCGGGCGAGGGCGGTGCCGCAGAGGCGGGCGTAGGCGGTGAGGTCGGCGGGAGTCATGCCGGCGATGTCCGCCGAGCCCTTCATGTCACGCAGCTGGCGCCAGTAGAAGGCCCGTCCCTGGGGCCCGGTCATCCAGCCCAGGAAGATGTCACTGGCCGCCTGGAGCAGCCGCTGCCCGGCCACGACCCGGTGCCCGGGATGGACGTAGGGCCCGTGCGGCAGGTGTTCCTCCAGTACGGACTGACGCGCCTCCTTGATCTGGAGGAACAGCGGGTCGTCGGCGTCCCGCCCGGCGAGCAGCACGATGAAGCAGCGGGTGCCGACGCTGCCGACGCCGACGACCTTGCGGGCGGCGTCGACGAAGCGATAGCGGTCGAGCAGCAGACGGCGCTCCTCGGAGAGCGTGGAGCGGTAGTCGCTGAAGATCTTGCGCAGCGCGGCCATGTCGGGGGCGCCCGCGGGTTCGAGCAGCGGCGGGTCCTGGATGATGCGGCGGCGCCCGTCGACGACCTCCGTCAGCTTGCCGAGGGCGTGCAGGCTGGTGCGGCGGCGGGCCCGGGTCAGGCTCGACTCCACCCGCCTGCGGTGCCGGGCGGAGCGGACGAGCGGCAGCAGACTGTCGGCGTCGATCCGCTCGTACCAGACGGCGAGTTCGCCGAGCCGGGCGAGCCGGTGGACGGCCGTGCGGTACGCCGCCGTCGCCTCCAGGGCCGCGCGGTGCGCCTTGGCCTCGCTGTGGCCGTTCTCCCGGGCGGCCACGACGACGCTCGCGGCGAGCCGTTTGACGTCCCACTCGAAGGGGCCGGGGAACGTCTCGTCGAAGTCGTTGAGATCGAAGAGCAAGGAACGCTCGGGCGAGGCGTACAGCCCGAAGTTGAGCAGATGGGCGTCGCCGCACAGCTGGACGGTGAGCCCGGTGTGCGGCTGGGCGGCGAGGTCGGCGGCCATGACCGCGGCGGCGCCGCGCAGGAAGGCGAACGGGGAGGAGGTCATCCGGCCGTACCGGATGGGCAGCAGTTCCGGGAGCCGGTCCCGGCCCTGCCGTTCCAGTACGGCGACGGGGTCCGGGCGGTCGACGGCGGGGATCCAGGCGGCGTGCGCGGAACGGGCGACCCGTTTACGGGCGGCGCGGCCGCGGGCGGCGCGCTCGTCGGGGCTTCCGGGGGTACTCATCCCCCGCCCTGTCCGCACATCGTGCCTCCCGGATCCGCCGCCACCTCCTGATCGCAGGGAAGCCCGGGACACGGGCCCGCGCATGCCGGGCACGGCGATCGGGTGACGGGGGTGGTGGTCAGTGGCGTCCGGCAGGACGCCCACACGGGGCCGATGACGGGAGTGATTGTCAGTGGTGTCCGCCAGGATGCCCACACGGGTCGGGTGACGGGCGGAGGCCGGGATGGGCAGCGGGAAGCAGCGGCATGTCGGGGTGGCGGAGCGGCGAGCGCGGCTCGGGGTGCGGCACCGGCTGGCCGCGGCGGCGCGCGCGGCGCGACCCGAGGAGGTCGCGGAGACCCTTGTCGCGCTGCACGGGTCCGATCCGGCGGCCGTGTATCTGGCCGTGGGGGCGCGGCTGGCGGAGCCGGCCAGGACGGTGGCCGAGACCGAGCGGGCGCTGTACGACGACGGCACGCTGGTCCGTATGCACGGCATGCGGCGGACGGTGTTCGTGTTCCCGACCGAGCTGACCGCGGTCGTGCACGCCTCGACCGGCCTCACGATCGCCGCGCGGGTGCGGGCCGCGCTGCTCAAGGACATGGCGAAGGCCGGGGCGCCGGACGCCGCCTGGCTGGCGGCGGTCGAGGAGTCGGCGCTCGCCGCACTGGCGCGGCGCGGCCAGGCGACGGCGGCCGAACTCGCCCAGGACGAGCCCCGGTTGAGGGAACAGTTCGTGTACGCGGCCGGGAAGAGCTACGAGGGGGTGCACACCGTCTCGACCCGGCTGCTGATGGTGCTGGGCGCGGAGGGGAAGGTCGTACGGGGGCGGCCGCTCGGGTCCTGGACGTCCTCGCAGTTCCGCTGGGCGCCGGCGCCCCCGCATCCGGAGCTCGACGTGGCCGGGGCGCAGGCGTCCCTGCTCGAACGCTGGCTCACGGTGTGCGGGCCGGCCACCGAGGACGACCTCAAGTGGTGGACGGGATGGAAGGTGACCGACGTCCGGCGGGCCCTGGGCGCGATCGGCGCGGAGACGGTGGCTCTCGACGACGGCACGGGGTGGGTGGTGGCCGGGGACACCGAACCGGTCGCCGGGCCCGCGGAGCCCTGGGCCGCACTGCTGCCGGGGCTGGATCCCACGGCGATGGGCTGGCAGGGGCGGGACTGGTATCTGGCGCCGGAGCTGCGGCCCCTCCTCTTCGACCGCAGCGGCAACGTCGGGCCGACGGTGTGGTGGGACGGGCGGGTGGTGGGGAGTTGGGCACAGCGTGCCGACGGGGAGATCGTCTGGCGGGTGCTGGAGCCGGGCGGTGTGGGGCGCGAGGGCGAGGCGGCGATCGCGGTGGAGGCCGAGCGGTTGCGGGGCTGGCTGGGGGCGACGCGGGTGACACCTCGGTTCCGGACGCCGCTGGAGCGGGAGTTGGGCGGCTAGGAGTGCCCGCCGACGCTCCGATCAGCGCCGGGCGCCCCGGTCAGCGCGGGGCGCCCGGCGCCATGGCTCACCGCGAGTAACGCATCAGCGCGCGCACCATGTGGCACGTCGTGTCCGACGGCGGATGGACGCCGATCGTCTCCGCCGTGGTACGTATCGTCTCGTTGCGGGCCTGGTTGGGCAGGTACACGCCCGAGTCGAGCAGGGCGATCGCGAGCCGCATCGCCTTGAGGCGGCGGTTGTGCGTGATGTACCACTCGCGCGGACGTCCCGACGGCAGCGGGCGCTTCTCCACGGGTGTGTACGGCAGGTCCAGCAGCACCGGGCGCTGGACGGTCGACTGGGTGGGCATCGGCTTCAGTGCGGCAGCGGGCACAGGCATCCTCCTGTCGCGGTCAGGGTCTCCACCGAAGGCCTCGGCGCCCCCGGCAACACCCTCGAACACTGCTTCTATTCTACCCGCCCCCACTGACAAAAGGCCCTGGCCACAAGGGCTTTCGAGGGTGCTGTGACGCAGGTGGAGAACGGGTTTTCGCGTACCGTGGGCGGCATGGAGATCTGGATCAACCCGGCCTGTTCCAAGTGCCGCAGCGCCATCAGCCTGCTCGACGCCGAGGGTGCCGAGTACACCGTCCGCCGCTATCTGGAGGACGTACCGAGCGAGGCCGAGATCAGGGACGTGCTCGAGCGTCTCGGCCTCGAGCCGTGGGACATCACCCGCACCCAGGAGCCCGCCGCCAAGGAGCTCGGGCTCAAGGAGTGGGCCCGGGACGAGTCGGCGCGGGAGCGGTGGGTCAAGGCGCTCGCCGAGCACCCCAAGCTGATCCAGCGGCCGATCATCACCGCGCAGGACGGCACGGCGGTGGTCGGCCGTACCGACGAGGCGGTACGGGACGCTCTGTCCAGGTAGCCAACTGATTGTCCGGCGGCGGGAGTTCGGCACCCGAACGCTGTTACCCTCCGCCGCCATGAGCTTCGGTGATCAAGGAACGCCGTACGGGGCCGTGGACCCGTACACCCAGTGGGTGGTCGAGCAGGAGCGGATACGCCGGCGCCGTCGCACCCGGCGTGCGGCGGCCGCGGGGACCGGCGTCGTGCTCGTCGCGGCGCTCACCGCGGGCGCCGTGCTGTACACGGGCGGAGACGACGAGGAAGGCCGGGCGGCCGCTCCCCCGTCCTCGACCGCGTCGCCGGTCCCGTCCGTCACCGCATCGCTGCCCTCCGACGCCCCGAGTTCCCTGCCCTCGCTGCTCTCCCGGCCCGTGATCCGCCCCGAACAGGCCTTCCCGGCGAAGAGCGTGCGGCTGGCGGACGGTTCCCGGTACCAGCGCGTCGACCTGGCCACCACCGCCGACTGCTCCGAGGGCGTGGCACCGGAGCTGTCTGCGCTGATCGAACAGGGGCAGGGCTGCGAGCGGTTGACCGCCGCGCTGTTCACCGACTCCGAGCGGCGGTCCCAGGTGACGGTGACCGTGCTGAGCTTCCGCCGGGTCGAGGACGCCTCGACCGTTTTCGCGATGGCCTCGATGGACCCGGTGACCTATCAGACGGTGTCACTGGATCCGCCGCCGGAGGCGGGGCTGCCGACCGTGCCGCCCGGGTCGGCCGGGGTGTTCCGGCGGGTGATGACCGTGCGGTCCGTGGTGTTCGCGAACGGACAGTGGGGGGACGGGTCGGAGAGCGACGAGGCCGCGATCACCCGGCAGACCGAGGACCTCCTCCGGTACGCCGATGACAACGTCGTGGCCTACGAGGACCCAAGTTCCGTGTGACGCAGGTTACTTCGGTGACTCCTGTAAACCGCTGAGTAACCTCGTTCGGTATCTCGTACATAGCGGCGTACGCTCCCCTACCTCTTCAGGAGGCGCGCATGTCGCGTAGGAGAACTGTCAGTACGGGCAAGAAGATCGCGCTGCTGGTCGGCGCGGCGGCGGTGGCGGGCGGTGGGGCCTTCGTCATGGCGAGCACCTCCAACGCCTCGCAGGCTCCGCAGAAGGTGCAGACCAAGGCGGACTCGTCCGTCTGTCAGGGGCTCGCCACCGCGCTGGGCAACAACCAGAAGTTCATCGACGGCCAGCGGGCGAACCCGGACGCGCAGTCCGAGGCTCGGATCGCCAACCGTGAGGCGGTCATCGCCCAGATCAAGGTGCAGCAGAAGGCGTCCGGGTGCGCCGTTGGGGAGTCGGCTCAGGACTCCCAGACGGCCCAGCCCGCCGCGCCGGCCGCGCCGAGCACGCCCGCGGCCTCCGCGGGGAACGGCGGGAACGCGGGGAACGCCGGTGCGGGTGCCGCTTCGGGGCAGCAGGTCTGCAACGGCTCCACCGTCACCCTCTCCGGGGAGGGCGGGGCGCCCGCCGCCTCCAGCAACCAGTTCCCGGCGGGGACGAAGCTGAAGGTCACCAACCTGGACAACAACAAGTCCACGACGGTCGAGGTCACCTCGGTCTCCGGCAGCTGTGCCCTGTTGAACAACGCCGCCTTCGAGCAGGTCCGTGAGCCCGGGAAGTTCCTGATCCGGCGGGCCCTGATCGAGAAGGTGGGGTGAGGTTCACGGCCTAGGAACGCGCCACAGGTCCTGCTGCTCGCGGCCACGATCGGCAGGACCGGCGCGTGGGGCCGGTCACCGGCTTCGACACGGAGGGGAAGTCGGCGGCCGTCTCCCCGAGATCCCCAACCGCATCGCATACGAGCCGTCGCGGTCCGGTGCTCGGCGGCTGTGAACAGGGGTTTCTGTCGGCTTTCTGTGTCGGGGCGCGCACGGCGGCCGCCCTCACGGCGTGAGACGCGCCACAGAACCACCAGGTAACACGGGGTTCACATTCGAGCAATGATCGGGAAATCGCCTGTTGACAGGCTGCCGGGCATCAAGCGCGGCGTTTCAGTGCCGCAACGCCGCAAGCACCCGCGTGCGCCTAGAGACCCACCCCCGAAGGATGTGGCCCGTGACCTTCAAGGCTGAGTACATCTGGATCGACGGCACCGAGCCGACGGCCAAGCTTCGTTCGAAGACCAAGATACTGGCCGACTCCGCCAAGGGCGCCGAGCTGCCGATCTGGGGCTTCGACGGTTCCTCCACGAACCAGGCCGAGGGTCACTCGTCCGACCGTGTGCTGAAGCCCGTCTTCTCCTGCCCGGACCCGATCCGCGGCGGCGACGACATCCTGGTCCTGTGTGAGGTCCTCAACATCGACTTCACGCCGCACTCCTCCAACACCCGCGCCGCGCTGGCCGAGGTCGCCGAGAAGTTCGCCGCTCAGGAGCCGATCTTCGGCATCGAGCAGGAGTACACCTTCTTCAAGGACGGCTACCCGCTCGGCTTCCCCAAGGGCGGCTTCCCGGCCCCCCAGGGCGGCTACTACTGCGGTGTCGGCGCCGACGAGATCTTCGGCCGTGACGTCGTCGAGGCGCACCTGGACAACTGCCTGAAGGCGGGCCTGGCGATCTCCGGCATCAACGCCGAGGTCATGCCCGGTCAGTGGGAGTTCCAGGTCGGCCCGGTCTCCCCGCTGGAGGTCTCCGACCACCTGTGGGTCGCCCGCTGGCTGCTCTACCGCACCGCCGAGGACTTCGGCATCTCCGCCACCCTGGACCCCAAGCCGGTCAAGGGCGACTGGAACGGCGCGGGCGCGCACACCAACTTCTCCACCAAGGCGATGCGCGAGGGCTACGATGCGATCATCACCGCGTGCGAGTCGCTCGGTGAGGGCTCCAAGCCGCTCGACCACGTCAAGAACTACGGTGCCGGCATCGACGACCGTCTGACCGGTCTGCACGAGACCGCCCCGTGGAACGAGTACTCCTACGGTGTCTCCAACCGTGGCGCCTCGGTCCGTATCCCGTGGCAGGTCGAGAAGGACGGCAAGGGCTACATCGAGGACCGCCGTCCGAACGCCAACGTCGACCCGTACCTGGTGACGCGTCTGATCGTCGACACCTGCTGCTCGGCGCTGGAGAAGGCCGGCCAGGTCTGAGCCTCGCACTCGTAAGCTCCTTGAGGGGCGTCCACCTTCGCGGTGGGCGCCCCTCACCGCGTTGTCAGTGGGGCGTGCGATGGTTCAGGCATGGAGATCGACGGGGGCCTGGCCATCAAGGTCGGCACGGAGAACGGGCAGTCGTACGCGCGGATTTCGGCGGAGCGGCTGCGGGAGCTGGTGCACCGGATCGGGGGCGCGGACGACCACTTCCTGGTCGTGCAGCGGATACCGGACCGGCCGGCGGTGTTCATCCAGGTCGCCCACGAGCCGGGTGGGGTCTACGAGTTCCAGCACCGCACCGGCTCCGTCCCCCACATGTGGGTGACCGAGGTGACGGACCCGGACCTCGTCGCGGACGTCATGGCGCGCTGGGCACGGCAGGAGAAGGACTGGGACGCCGGGATCGACTGGCAGCGCGACGAACTCGGGGCGCCCGGGGAGGTGCCCGCCCCCGATCCGGAGGTCGCCGCCGAGGCCGAGCGGTATGTGCGCGAGGC
The DNA here is from genome assembly GCF_040446465.1 of Streptomyces sp. RG80. Lineage (NCBI taxonomy): Bacteria > Bacillati > Actinomycetota > Actinomycetes > Kitasatosporales > Streptomycetaceae > Streptomyces > Streptomyces sp. RG80. The sequence goes on from NZ_JBEAAJ010000019.1 coordinate 42,231, forward strand.
GCTCGCCGACGGCTACCTCGGCATCGAGAAGATCATCCGCGAGACGGTGTACATGGTGGAGGACCGGCTCAACACGGCCCAGGCCCGCCCGCTCGTGGAGCGGTTGTGGCTGGAGCAGGTCGAGGAGCAGGAGACCTGGACGGACATCACCGACCCGGACCGGTTGGAGCGGGCGTTCGCGGCCCTGGAGCGCGGCGGCATCGTCGCGCGAGAGAACTTCACCTGCTGCCGGAGCTGCGGGATGACGGAGATCGGCGCCGAGCTGGCGGACACGGAGGGCGCCCGGGGGTTCGTCTTCTTCCACTACCAGTGCACGCGCGGCGCGGCCGAGGGCCATGGGCTCACCCTGTACTACGGCGGGCTGGAGAACTCCCCGCAGGCCTCCAGAGCCGTCGGCCACGAGGTCGTCGCCGCCCTCGACTCCGCGGGGCTGTCCACGGAGTGGGACGGCGATCCGGACAAGGCGATCACCGTCGCACCCCTGATCTGGCGCAAACGCCTGGTGGGGTGACGCACGCAACGTCGGTTTCGGGTCAAGGAAGCGTCCAAGCAGTGAGAGGAGACTGCTGTAACGGGGCTGTGTCTGCTTCAATGAGCGCATGACCGGCTTCCAGAACCCCAGCGCGACAGGTCGCCATGACCTCGAGCCGTTCTGGCCCTCCCGTCAGCACCATGACTTCGACCGGGTGTGTTGCCGCGCGATGAACGCGCCGGCCCTCTAAAGCCGTACACCCCTTCGGCCTTCGGCCTGCGCGCAGTCGACGTACGTCCACCGACGCACCTTCTCGCGCGAAAAGAGCTGACCTGTCATGGCGACCACTCGTTCCCGTTCCCTGTCCGCGGCCCCTCTCTCCGACGCCGCCCTCCACGCCCCGTCCGAGGGCGGTGCCCGGCACCGGCTCCGGGCCGTCGGTCCGGACGACGTCCCGGACCTGGTGGACTACCTGCCGCCGGGTGCCACCCTGCTGCCCGCTCCCCCGCACACCCTGCCCACCCTGCCGGGCCGGCCGCCGATGATCGGCTACCTGGTGCTCGTCCCGGCCGACCGGCAGCCGCCCCGGCCCGCGGGCGAGGTCGACGCGATCGGCGCGCTCGGCGGCGACCCGCTCGTCCGCATCGACACCGTGCAGCGCACCGCCGAGGTGAACGGCGCCGAACTCGACCTCACCTACCTGGAGTTCGAGCTCCTCGCCCACCTCGTCGCCCACCCGCACCGGGTGCACACCCGCGACCAGCTGGTCACCACGGTGTGGGGGTACGGACATGTGGGCGACGGCCGTACCGTCGACGTCCATATCGCCCGGCTGCGCCGCAAGCTGGGCGTCGAGCACCGGCAGGCGATCCAGACGATCCGCCGGGTGGGCTACAAGTACGCCCCGCCGGCCGGGCGGTGACACCCGCGGTCGTCTGCTGACGGCAGACAGCCGTTCCGTTCGGCCGCCCGACCGTACAGAGTCTGTGTCATGAGACTTCTGGTGCTGGGTGGTACGGAGTTCGCGGGACGGGCCGTCGTCGAGGCGGCCCTCGGGCGCGGCTGGGACGTGACCGTGTTCCATCGTGGCCGGCACGCACCCGTGGCCGGAGTGCGGTCGCTGCGCGGCGACCGCACCGCGCCCGACGGGCTCGCCGCGCTCGCCGGGACCGAGGACACCTGGGACGCCGTCGTCGACACCTGGTCGGCGGCGCCGCACGCGGTGCGGGACACGGCCCGGCTGCTGCGGGACCGCGCCGGGCGGTACGTGTACGTGTCGAGCTGCTCGGTGTACGCCTGGGCGCCGCCCGTCGGATACACCGAGGACGCTCCCCTGGTGGAAGGCGCCGCCGCCGACGCCGGGCAGAGCGACTACGCCCGGGACAAGCTGGGCGGCGAGCTGGCCGCGACCGAGGCCTTCGGCGCGGACCGCTCGCTGCTCGTCCGGTCGGGGCTGCTGATCGGGCCGTACGAGAACATCGGGCGGCTGCCGTGGTGGCTGAACCGGATCGCGCGGGGTGGCCCCGCGCTGGCGCCCGGGCCGCGGGAGCTGCCGCTCCAGTACATCGACGTCCGTGACCTCGCCGAGTGGGTCCTGGGCGGCGTGGAGCAGGAGTTGCACGGCCCGTACAACCTGATGAGCGAGCGCGGGCACACCACCATGGGCGCCCTCCTCGACGCATGCTCGAAGGTGACCGGGGGCGACGCCGAGCTGCGGTGGACCGACCCGGACGTGGTGCTCGGCGCCGGCATCGAGCCGTGGACCCAGCTGCCGGTGTGGGTGCCGCCGGGCAGCGACCTGCACGCGGCCCTGCACAGTGCCGACGTCTCGCGGGCCCTCGCGGCGGGGCTGCGCTGCCGTCCCGTCGAGGAGACGGTGGCCGACACCTGGAGCTGGCTCCAGAAGATCGGCGGAACCGCGCCCCAGCGCCCCGACCGACCCGCGGTGGGCCTCGACCCGGCGGTGGAGGCGAAGGTGCTGGGCCTCGACGGGGCGTGACCCGGGGGCGCCGAGGGGACGTCCGCGGGACCGCAGAGGGACCGCCGAGGGACCGCCGGGGGTGTATCTGACACCACCCCCTGATCGGGTGGCCAAGCCCCGTGCCCCCGCCCCGTCCCCTCGGCGAGACTGCTGGCATGGACATCGAGACACAGGACGGCAACGGCCGTACCGGGGCAAAGGGCATGGCGCTGGCGGCGCTTCGGGGGTTGGGACTGGCGCTGGTGACGCTGCCGGGGGCCGTGCTCTGTTTCACGCTCTCGATGGTGTCCCTCGCGCTCATCCCGATCGGCGTCGGCATCGTCACCACGCCCTGGGTGCTCACGGGGGTGCGGGCGTTCGCGGACTGGCGGCGGGTGCTCGCCGCCGAGTGGGGCGGGGTGCGGATCCCGTCGACGTACCGGCCGATCCCGAAGGACGCGAACCCGTGGGCGCGCACCTTCGGCATGCTCCGGGACCCGGCGACCTGGCGGGACCTGCGGTGGTTGCCGGTCGACATGACGGCGGGCTTCGTCACCGCGCTGCTGCCGGCCGCGCTCGTGCTCTATCCGCTGGAGGGGCTGGCGCTGGCGGCGGGGCTGTGGCGGGTGTTCCCCGACGGGTACTGGTACGGGTTCGTGCCCGTCACGGGGCAGGCCTCCGCGCTGGCCGCCGGTGCCCTCGGGCTCGTCATCCTCTTCTTCGCGCACTTCTTCACGTCCCGGGTGTTCCAGGCGCACTTCCGGCTCACCCGGGTCGTCCTGGGCGCCGGTCAGGGTGAACTCGCCGAGCGGGTTCGGGTGTTGACCGAGACCCGGCGGGACGCCGTGGACACCTCGGCCGCCGAGCTGCGGCGCATCGAGCGGGATCTGCACGACGGGGCGCAGGCCCGGCTGGTCGCCATGGGCATGGACCTGGGCACCATCGAGATGCTCCTCGACAAGGACCCGGAGAAAGCGCGGGAGTTGCTCGCGCAGGCCCGTAAGTCGTCCGTGGACGCCCTGGCCGAACTGCGCGACCTGGTGCGCGGGATCCATCCGCCGGTGCTGGCCGAGCGGGGACTCGGGGACGCCGTACGGGCGTTGGCGCTGCGGCTGCCGCTGCCCTCCGAGGTGACGGTGGAGCTGCCCGGGCGGGCGGACGCGCCGGTGGAGTCGGCGGCGTACTTCGCGATCAGCGAGGTCCTCACCAACGCCGTGAAGCACTCCGGCGCCGACCGGCTGTGGGTCGACCTGCATCACGCCGAGGGCATGCTGCGGGTCACCGTCACCGACGACGGCAGGGGCGGTGCGGTGATCGGGGCGGGCTCGGGTCTGGCCGGGGTCGAGCGCCGGCTCGGTACATTCGACGGCGTCCTGGCCGTCAGCTCTCCCGCGGGCGGTCCCACCATGGTCACCATGGAGATCCCTTGCGTGTTGTCCTAGCCGAAGACCTGTTCCTGCTGCGCGACGGACTGGTCCGGTTGCTGGAAGCCCATGACTTCGAGATCGCCGCGGCCGTCGAGTCCGGCCCCGAGCTCGCCCGGGCGCTGGCCGAGCTGGAGCCGGACGTCGCCGTGGTCGACGTACGGCTGCCGCCGACGCACACCGACGAGGGGCTCCAGTGCGCGCTCGACGCCCGGCGGGCCCGGCCCGGGCTTCCGGTGCTGGTGCTGTCGCAGCACGTGGAGCAGCTGTACGCGCGTGAGCTGCTGGCGGACGGCACCGGCGGGGTGGGGTATCTGCTGAAGGACCGGGTGTTCGACGCGACGCAGTTCGTGGACGCGGTGCACCGGGTGGCGGCGGGAGGGACGGCGATGGACCCGCAGGTGATCCAGCAGCTGCTGACCCGGCGGGCCGCCGCCGACCAGCCGCTCGGCCGGCTTACCGCCCGGGAGCTGGAGGTGCTGGAGCTGATGGCTCAGGGCCGCTCCAACGCGGCGATCGCGGGACAGCTCGTCGTCACAGAACGGGCCATTGCCAAGCACACCTCCAATATCTTCGCCAAATTGGGCCTGGAGGTGTCGGACGACGACAATCGACGCGTACTGGCGGTCCTGGCCTATCTGGACCAGGGCCGGTGACAGTTCGCTGATTCTGTGTAACTTCCGCTGCTCAGGCCGCCGTTGAGACCAGGCGGCCGAGCAATCCTCTGATTTGTTTGTGGGACGGCTGAACACCCGTGGGACGGCGTCCGTATGGAACTGCGCCGCTTCACTCCTGTCGGGCGCCTCGATAGCCCCGCAAGGAAGTCAGAGGAGTTCCATGGGACGCAACAATCGCAAACGCCGTACGTCGATGACCACCAAGGTCGTGGCCGGGTCGGCAGCCCTAGCGCTCGGTGGGGGCGGGCTTGTCTGGGCGAACTTCTACGCTTCGGCGCATGAGTCGAACTCGGGACAGAACCAGGTGAAGGCCGCCGGGGCACAGATCGCCACGATCCAGTGCCCGGATGTCGGCCAGAAGCTGACGAACGTCCCGAACGGCGCCCGGTCCGGCGTGAGTACGGAGCTGGCGAATCTGGACAAGCAGATCACCGAGGCATACGCCCGACTCGCTTCGACGCGCCAGGCGCAGACGAACGACTCGGGCTTCGTCCAGAACGCGATCCTCGGCCCGCTCAAGGACAAGCGGACCGCGGCTCTGGACCGGATCCGAATCAACATCCAGCGCTCCGGCGGCGCCAACCCCAACCTGGGCCAGTTCGCCGCGTGCACCGGAGTCCCTGCCCAGCAGACCAACGCCGGTCAGAACAACGGCGGTCAGCAGCAGAACGGCGGCCAGCAGCAGGGCGGTCAGCAGCAGAACGGCGGCCAGCAGCAGGGCGGCCAGCAGAACGGTGGCCAGCAGAACGGTGGCCAGCAGCAGGGCGGTCAGCAGCAGAACGGCCAGGGCGGCAACGGCCCGGTGGCCGCGGACTTCGTGGACATCACGAAGGTCCAGGGCAACGCCCAGCTGGGCGTCGGCGCGAACGGCCTCCCGGCCAACGGCCAGTCCGGTTCGCGAGGCACCTTCACCACCAAGTGCGGCACCAACGGGAACGACAACCACAACACGGACAACGTGATCGTCGCCCCGGGTGTCTCCAACGGTGCCCACCACCTGCACGACTACGTCGGCAACCAGAGCAACGACGCGTTCGCGAGCGACCAGGAACTGGCCGGGGCCCAGACCACGTGCCAGAACCAGGGCGACAAGTCCTCGTACTTCTGGCCGGTGCTGCGTCTGCAGGACGGCACGCAGGACTTCGACCAGAACAACGACGGCGGCGGCAAGGAGGGCAACGTCGGCAAGATCCTCCAGCCGGCCCAGGCCCAGCTGAAGTTCGTCGGCAACAAGAAGGGCAATGTCGTCGCGATGCCGACGGCCCTGCGCATCATCACCGGTGACGCCAAGGCCTTCGTCAACGGCAACGCCAACGCCAACGTGAACTGGTCCTGCACCGGCTTCGAGAACAAGGTCCAGCTGAAGGACAAGTACCCGATCTGCCCGCAGGGCAGCCAGGTCGTCCGCACGACCAACTTCCAGAGCTGCTGGGACGGCCAGAACATCGACAGCGCCAACCACCGCACCCACGTGGCGTTCGTCCAGGCCGACGGCACCTGCGCCAACAACTTCAAGGCGATCCCGCAGCTCCAGGTCCGGCTGGTCTACAACGTTCCGGCCCCGAAGCTGCAGAACGGGACGGTCGTGAACCCGTACGCGGTGGACACCTTCCCGGAGAACATCCACAAGCCGATCACCGACCACAACGACTTCATCAACTTCTTCTCCGCGAACACGATGAACAAGATGGTCAACTGCATCAACACCGGCAAGAAGTGCCAGTGAGCTAGCGCCTGAGCAATGAGAAGGCCGGCGGTGGGATTTCCCACCGCCGGCCTTCTCGCGCGTTCAGCGACTCGTTCAGTGACTCATTCAGTGACTCGTCGAGTGGCTTCCCGTGTGCGCGGAGTGGTCCTGGCCCTCCTCGATGTCGCCGCCGAGGGTGGCGCGCAGCGTGGTCACGGTCTTCGTCTCGCCGACGGCGATCCACTTGCGGCCGACGAGGTAGTGGCCGCCGTAGTCCTTGGCCCCGTTGATCCACTCGCGCTGGCCGCGGTCGGTGGCGAAGGTGGCCAGGATGAACTTGCCGTCGGCGTCGCTCTTGCGGCACGAGGCCTGGCGGATCTCGTCGGCGTCGATCTGCATCGTCGGCTCGCAGCCCACCTCGGCGGCCAGATGCTCCAGGCTGCCGGTCGCCGTCTCCGGTACGGCGGCCTTGTCGTCGTCGCCGGATCCGCAGCCGGTGAGCAGGAGAGCCGCCGCGGCGGCCGCGAGCATCGGTCGGGTCAACCTCATCTGTTCCTCCGGAACCATCCCGTGGGCCTGGGTGCCCGTCCCCATCCATACGGCCGTGGGCCAAGGTCTGCTCAAATCCGCTGTCCCCGTGGGCACACCCGTGCGAAAGTGTGCCGGTGAACGACGACTGGGAAAAACGGATCACGGCCGCCTGGGCCACCTTCGACGACTACCCCGAGGAGAGAGCGGCCGACTTCCGCGCGGTGATCGACACCCTCGTCGCCGAACTCCCCGACGGCAGCCCCGACGCCCCGTTCGAGCGGGCCTGCGCCTGGGACTCGACCGGCCACTCCGACCGGGCCGCCCCGCTGTACCGGGAGGCGCTGGCACTGGGCCTGACCGGCTACAAGGGCCGCCGCGCCAAGATCCAGCTGTCCAGCTCGCTGCGGAACATCGGGCAGGCCGAGGAGGGCGTCAAGCTGCTGACACCCGAACTGGACGGCCCTTCGGACGAGTTGGACGACGCCGTACGAGCGACTCTCGCGCTGTGTCTGTCCAGCCTCGGCCGGGACCGTGAGGGGCTCTCCCTCGTCCTGGGTGCGCTGGCCCCTCATCTGCCGCGTTACCAGCGGTCGATGGCGAACTACGCGCGCGCCCTGGTGGAGCCCGAGGACCCCGCGGCGACCTGAGGTCACCCGGGTGGCGGTGACCAACCCACGATTCGCTCGTTCTGCTGAACGTGCAGTCACAGGATGTCGCCCCGAGCCCCGCACCCGCCTCCTCCGCCGAACCGTTCGTCGATGTCGAACAGGCCGAGGCCGCGCTCGTCGAGCACTACCCACGGCTCGTCCGGCTCGCCTATCTGGTGCTGCCGCCGAGCCTCGGCCGCAACCGGCGGGTCCTGACCGCGCACGCCCTCACCCAGCGTGCCCTGCCCCGGGGCCGGGCCGCGACCCCCGTCATCCCGGCCCAGTCGACCGGCCGCGACGGCGACCCCGGGTACGCCTTCGTCCGCCTCCAGGTGCTGCGTACGGCACTGGAGGCGGGCCTGCCGCTCACCTTCAGGACGCGCCCCAGGCGCTCCCAGCTGCCGCCGCTGCTCCCCCAGGTGTGGGGCCTCAGGCTCTTCCCCCGCTCGGGCGGCGCCGACGAACTCGCCCTGGACCAGCAGTTGTCCGCCCTGTCCGGCCCGGCCCGCGCCGCCTATGTGCTGCGCGGCCTGGAGCGGCTCCCGGACGGTGATGTGCGCCGGGTGCTGACGGCGGCCGGGGTGGCGGAGCCGGACGAGGCGCTGGAGGAGGCCGGCACCGTCCCTGCCGACCGGTACCCGCTCCTCGACTCCCCCGAGTTCGACCCCTGCTCCCTCCAGGCCCGCCCCACCGACCTGATGCGGCGGCGCCAGCATCTGAAGGCCGCCCTCGCCGCCGCCGTGGCCATCGGCGTGTGCGGGGCCCTGCTCGGCCTGCCCGGCGACGGCTGGGGACCGGACGGCGCGGCCGCACCCTCGTACGCGCGGAACCCGGCCGCCCAGGCCGCCCTCGACCCGGGGCAACTGACCCGGGTCCCGGCGACCGCCTGGCAGGCCGCCTCCCGCAACGACTTCTCCGTGTGGCCCGCCCGCGGCGACCTCACCGACGACACCGCGCTCCTGCGCCGCGCCCTCGCCGTCTGGGCCCGCCCCGGCGAGACGGTCCGGGTCTCCGCGACCCCCGGCACCCCGGCCGGCGGCCCCGCCGGCCCGACCCAGCTCCTGTACGCCGGGCTCGTCGACAACGCCCGCGTGGTGATCCTCTACGACGGTCTGCGCATCGCCCGCTACGCCGAGCCGAAGGACGGCACGCAGGGCGCGGCCCTCGACTTCGCCCGGGTCGACGGCGCGACGCCGGCCGAGGCGAGCGCGGTCGTGCTGGGCCGGGCCGACGGCAACGTCCGCTATCTGATGGCGCCTTGGGTGACGAAGGCCGCCGAACGGGATCTGCTGAAGCCCTCCTCCGGCGCGATGCCCCTCACCCTGACCGACGGGGTGACCTCTCCGCTGTCCGGCCCCGTCCAGCAGAACGGCGGCTGCACGTCCTGGAACGTCCTCCAGGTGAACGGCCGGGGCGGCAGCCGGCTCATGAGCGACCTCGGCGAACTGGTCCCGGCCCGGCTCACCACCGGCCGCCCCGGCGCCATCCACGAGGCCTCCGGCGCCGAGGCGCTGCGCACCTGGGCGCCGTACGCCTGCTCCCTGTCCGCGATGCGCTCCGCCGGGGTGCGGACGGTGAACGCCTGGGCGTACGCCGAGCAGCGGCTGCCCGACGCGAGCGGTGCGGCGGACTGGGTGTGCACGCGGGCCGAGACCTGGCGCGGTGGCGGCACCCGGGTGCTGGCGCAGTTCCGCACCCCGGGCGGGGCCTACGGCGCGGTCGCGGCGCAGGCCGAGAACGTCCCGGCGTGCGGGCCGCGGGATCCGCAGGTGCTGGCGGGTGTGCTGTGGAAGTCGGCGAAGGGCTCCTGGTACCTGCTGGCCGCGGGCAGCGCGAACACGGCGTCGATCCGTGCGACGGGCGCGGTCAGCGGCTCCGCGCAGGGGAACCTGCTGGCCGTGAAGACGAAGGAAGGCGCGCAGGCCGGGCTGAAGGGAACCCTGGAGAGCGGCCGGTCGGTCAACGGGCTGCGGTAGCCCAGGGAGCAGGCTTGCTGACACCGGCGTAAACAAGAGCGGGCAGAGGGGTTCCCCGAGGCCCTACCCGTCAGTACATTGACGCATGTCCAACAAGCAGGCCCGGGTGCCGCTCAAGGCGCGGAAGGTGTCCTTCGCCTGGGAGGACACCCCGCTGCACTGGGTGCCCGGCGATCCGTTCACCACGCACACCATCAATGTGCTCCACCTTCTGCTGCCGGCCGGCGAGCGCTGGTTCGTGCACGTCTACAAGCAGGTGCTGCCGCTCATCCGGGACGAGCGACTGCGCGAGGACGTCATCGGGTTCATCGGCCAGGAGGCCATGCATTCCCAGGCCCATGACGAGGTGCTGCCGCACCTGAAGGAACTCGGGCTCGATCCGACGCCGTATCTCGCGCAGGTCGACTGGTTCTTCGAGAAGCTGCTCGGCGACCGGACCCTGCCGCCGGGCAGGCCGCGCCAGTGGTGGCTCATGGAGCGCGTCGCGATCATCGCGGCCGTCGAGCACTACACCGCGTTCCTCGGCAACTGGGTGCTGAACGCCGACGAGTTGGACCGGCGGGGCGCCGATCCGACCATGCTGGACCTGCTGCGCTGGCACGGCGCCGAGGAGGTCGAGCACCGGTCGGTCGCCTTCGATCTGTTCATGCACGTCGACGGCGGCTACCGGCGCCGGGTGCGGACCTGGGCGACGGCCTTCGCGGCGCTGCTGTTCATGTGGCAGCGCGGGTCCCGTTTCTTCATGGAGAACGACCCGACGCTGGTCGACGGAAAGGCCTCCTTCAAGGACTTCTACGTCCGCGGGCGGCAGGGCACCCTGCCCGCGACGCCGGACATGCTCAGGTCCATCCCGCGCTACCTCAGCCGCGACTACCACCCCTCCCAGGAGGGCTGCACCGAGCAGGCGGTCGCGTATCTGACCCGGTCGCCCGCGGCGATCGCCGCCGAGAAGGGTGCCGTCTGATGCCGCCGAAGCCGCTGACCGTCGCCGTCGTGGCGGGTGCCGCGCTGCTCGCTCGGCGGGCGATGCGCCGCCGGATCCAGGCCTCGCCGCTGTGGCCGTTGCCCGCGCTGGACGAACCGACCTCCGGGCGCCCCCGGTCGCGGGCGCTGCGGCTGCTGGTGGCCTCGCGCGAGGAGGTCGCCGACGGGGTCGTCCAACTGCGCCTGGAGGGGCGCGACTTGCCGCGCTGGGAGCCCGGCGCGCATCTCGACCTCGTACTGCCCTCGGGGCTGGTCCGGCAGTACAGCCTGTGCGGGGACCCCGCGGACACCTCGTCGTACACCCTGGCGACCCGGCTGGTGGCGGACGGGCGGGGTGGTTCGCGCGAGGTGCACGAGCAGGTGGCCGAGGGGATGGAGCTGGAGGTGCGCGGGCCGCGGAACCGCTTCCCGCTGGTCGAGGCGGACTCGTACGTCTTCGTCGCGGGCGGCATCGGGATCACGCCGATCCTGTCGATGCTGCGGGCCCTGCCGGACGGGGCGCGGTGGCGGTTGCTGTACTGCGGGCGGTCGCGGGAGTCGATGCCGTTCGTGGCCGAGCTGGAGAGGCTGGACCGGGTGACCGTGGCCGTCGGTGTGCCCGACCTCGACGCGCTGGAGGTGCCCGAGGACGCCGCCGTCTACTGCTGTGGGCCGGACGGGCTCATGGCGGCGGTGGCGGAACGGTTCCCGCGCGTGCACCTGGAGCGGTTCACCCCTCGGGCCACCGCGCCGGGCGGCTCCTTCGAGCTCGAACTCCGGCGCAGCGGGCGGACGTTGACGGTCCCGGCGGACTCCACCGTGCTGGCCGCCGTGCGCCGGGAGCTGCCGGACACCCTGTACTCCTGCGAGCAGGGTTTCTGCGGGACCTGCCAACAGCGGGTGCTGGAGGGCGAGGTGGACCACCGCGACGAGCTGCTGACCGACGGTGAGCGCGGTGACTCGATGCTGATCTGTGTTTCGCGGGCGCGAAGTGAGCGACTTGTGCTGGATCTGTGAACACTCGTGGCCGGACCGGGCCGTTCCGGGCCGGATCCGATCGGTAAGGTGTTCGCATGACTACCGGGGTACGGCGAAGAATGGGAGTCGAGGAGCGGCGGCAGCAGCTGATCGGCGTCGCCCTCGAACTGTTCAGCCAACGCTCGCCCGACGACGTCTCCATCGACGAGATAGCGACCGCGGCAGGCATCTCGCGCCCGCTGGTCTACCACTACTTCCCCGGCAAACTCAGCCTGTACGAGGCCGCGTTGAAGCGCGCCGCCGATGATCTGTCGGGCCGGTTCGTCGAGCCCCGGGAGGGGCCGCTGGGCACCCGGCTGCTGCGCGTGATGCGGCGGTACTTCGACTTCGTGGACGACCACGGACCCGGTTTCGCGGCGTTGATGCGCGGCGGCCCGGCGGTCGGCTCGTCGGCGACCAACGCGCTCATCGACGCCGTACGACAGGCCGCGTACGACCAGATCCTTTCGCATCTGCGGGTGGAGAATCCGCCCGCGCGACTGGAGCTGGTCATCCGCTCCTGGATCTCGCTGGCGGAGTCGACCGCGCTGATCTGGCTGGACGGCCGGCGCATCCCGCGCGCCGAGCTGGAGACCCAGCTCGTCCACGACTTCGCGGCGCTGGCCGCGGTGAGCGCGGCCTACGACGAGGAGATGCGCGCGCTGCTGTCCCGGATGCTGAAGGACGAGCCGCACGACGGGCCGTTCACCGACCTGGCCGCCCGGCTGATCGCGCTGGCGTCCTAGAACTTGCGGTAGGACGCGTCGAGTTCGCGTACCTCGGCGGACGCGTGCAGCACGAAGTCCTGGTCTGTCTCGATGTGCTTACGCAGCAGCTCCAGAACCGCCTCGGTGAGTTTCGCCTTGGTCTCCTCGGTGCGTCCGGCGAGCAGCCCGAGGGTGACGTGGACGACCGCGTGGCCCTGCTCGTCGGGGTCCTCGTAGCCGAAGGCCGTGTACGCGCTCGGCCGGAACTGCGTCTTGCACGCCTCCGGCTTCGCCGCCGCGATCTCGACCGTCGCCTCGTGCAGCGCCCGGGCGAAGCCGGCCCGGTCGAAGACGGCGGCGATCGTCTGGGAGTAGTCGACGGTGATCTGCGGCATGAGCACTCCTGTTCTAGGTCAACACACGTCAGCCTAGTCGCAGCGCCAGCATCGCGATGTCGTCCTCCCGGTCATGGCCGAAGGAGGCCAGGAGGGTGTCGCACAGGGCGTCCAGGCCCGGCAGGGAGCCGGCCGCGGCCGCGCGGAGGTGCTCCATCGAGGCCGAGAGGTCCGTGCCCCGGGTCTCGATCAGACCGTCGGTGACCATCAGGAGCCGGTCGGTGGGTTCGAGGAAGAGCTCGGTGGCCGGCGGGTGGGGCAGACCCACGCCGAGCAGCGGTCCGGCCGCCTTGACGTAGTCGGCGCTGCCCGTGTCCCGGATGATCAGCGGGGGGATGTGGCCGGCGTTGGCCAGCAGCGTCCGCCCGGTGCCCGGGTCGATCAGGGCCATGCAGACGGTGGCCGTGAGGTCGGGGTGGTAGCGCTGGAGCATCCGGTCGAGGCGCTCCGCGAGCACGGCCGGGTCGCTGTCCTCGACGGCGTAGGCGCGCAGCGCGTGCCGGATCTCCACCATGACGGTCGCCGCGTCCAGCGAGTGCCCGACGACGTCGCCGACCGCGGTGAGCACGCCCTCGTCGGTACGCAGCGCCGCGTAGAAGTCGCCGCCGATCTCCGTCTCCGGGGACGCGGGCACATAGCGGACCACGACGTCCAGGCCCGGCAGCTCGGGCAGCCGGTGCGGCTGGGGCAGGAAGCTGTGCTGGAGCGTGAGGGCGACATGCCGCTCCACCTGGTACATGAGCAGCGGCTCGGCGGCGAACGCGGTGGCCTGGATCAGCTGGGCCAGCAGACTCTCCCGCTCCGGGCCCAGCCGCCGCATCCCGCGCGCGGGCGCCGCCAGACACACCACGGCCCGGCCGTCCTGGGTGCGGACGAGCGCCAGCCGGGCGTCGTGCTCCACACCGGGCCGGAAGTACCCGGCCGGCCACAGCGGCGTGGGTACCGTCGTGAGCTGTACGCCGACGGCCTGTCCCCGGGTGAGCCGTTGCAGCAGAGCGGCCACCGCCCGGTCGGCCCCCTCGTCGGGCAGGGCGACCGGGACGCGGTCCCGGGACAGGCCTCGGTAGAGCCGGTCCTCCTGGTCCAGGACGAACACGGCGGCGGGAGTGCCGGTGACCCGTGAGATGCCCTCGGCGGCCGCGTCGGTGAGCTCCTGGAGGGAGCGCGCCGCCTGGATGGTGACGATCGTCTCCGACAGCAGGGTCAGCCTGCGTACCAGCGCCCGGTCCTCCGCTCGTACCTGTGCGTTGCGCACGGCGGCGCGGACCACGGCCTCGATCTCCAGGGGCTCGGCGGGCACCTTCAGATAGGCCTCGAATCCCGCGGCCAGGCCCTCGCAGCAGTCGACCGGGGCCACGCCGGCTGCCGAGAAGTGCACGACGGGCAGCCCGGCCGTGTGGGGCCGCTCCTTGAAGAGGCGGCACAGTTCGAAGCCGCTCATGTCGGGCAGGCCCACGTCGACGAGGGCCACGTCCGGCAGGGTGCCCTTGCGCACCCGCGTATCGAGTTCGGCGAGCGCCTCGCCGCCGCTGGCGACCGGCACGACCCGGTGGCCCGCACGGGTCAGCAGGGTGCCCATGGCATACCGACTCGCCTCCGTGTCGTCCACGACCATCACGGTGGTGCCTGTCAGATGTGCGTTGACGTCCATGTGTGTTCAGCCCTTGGACAACACGATGGGGCAGACCCGGACCGGGCCTGCCCCACCAAGGTAATGCCCTTGTCAGGACTTGCGGGAGAATACGGCCACGGTCCGTGCCGGAACGGCGAAGGTGCCCGAAACCCGCTCATAGGACGAGGCCTTGACGGTAGAGTCCGCGCCCGCCGCCTGGACCTCGTGCAGCGCGTACGTCTTGCCGGCCAGCGCGGCCACCCGCTGCTCCTGGGCCTTCGGCGTCGCGTTGAACACCACGACGAGGTCACCGAGTTCCATGGTGATCACGCCCGGCGTCTCGTCCTTGCCCGACAGCGGGAAGGACAGCTTCGACTGCACCTGCGCGGCCGTGTCGAGGGAGAACACGCTCTCCGTCGAGCGGATCCGCAGCAGATCCCGGTACGCCGCCGAGGTGCCCTCGATCTGCGGGCAGCCCACCTTGACCGAGCCCAACAGGGGCTTGGCGTACGGCCACTTGGACTCGTTGTCGGCCGCCATCGGCAGCCCGCGTCCGAAGCCGTTGCCGTCCTGGCAGCTCCAGTGGATGGCGTTGAACCAGTCGCCGCTGTCGTAGGAGTTGCGGTCCAACGACTTGGAACGCAGCAGGTCGGTGCCGGCCTGGGAGAGCGACGGGCCCTGCGAGAGGGTGGCCGTCGCCATCGCGAGGACCTGCATCCGGGCGCGGTCCGAGGCGCTGGTCGTGGCGGGCAGCTTGTACGTCAGCGCGTCGAACAGCGACTCGTTGTCATGCGCGTCCGCGTAGGCGAGGGCGTCGCCCGGCGCGTCGGCGTAACCGGCGGGGGCGCCGTTGTAGTCGACCTGGGAGCCCTTGACCTCCTCGCCGCTGGTGTCGGTGAAGGTGTACGCGCTCAGGTTGCCGGAGAGGCCGACCTTGATCAGGTCCTGGTAGTGCAGCAGACGGGCCTTCTGCTCGGCCGAAGTGCCGTTGCTCTTCGAGGAGTTGGGGTCGGTGAACAGACCGGACGCGAAGCCCTGGACACCCGGGTCCTCGTCGAAGGGACCACCGCCGCGCACCGCGTCGCGGGCCCGGTCGGAGAAGGTGGCGATACCGGTTCCGGCCATGTTCTTCTGGGTGGCCTGCACGAAACGGGCGTCGTCGGCGACCTCGCCGAAGTTCCAGCCCTCGCCGTACAGGATGATCTTCTTGCCGTCGACGCCGTCCTTCTTGAGGGTCAGCGCGTCGAGGGTCTTGCGAACGGCCAGGATGTTGGCCTTCGGGTGGTGGCCCATGAGGTCGAAGCGGAAGCCGTCGACCTTGTACTCCTTGGCCCAGGTGACGATCGAGTCGACGACCAGCTTGCCCATCATCGCGTTCTCCGTCGCGGTGTTGGCGCAGCAGGTGCTGTTGGCGACCGAGCCGTCGGCGAGGAGCCGCTGGTAGTAGCCGGGGACGACTTTGTCGAGGACGCTGGTGTCGGCCTGGCCGCTTGAGGTGGTGTGGTTGTAGACGACGTCCATGACGACCCTGAGGCCGTCCTCGTTCAGCGACTTGACCATCTCGCGGAACTCGACCGTGCGCCCGGTGCCGTCCGGGTCGGTGGCGTACGAACCCTCGGGGACCGTGTAGTGGTACGGGTCGTA
The DNA here is from genome assembly GCF_040446465.1 of Streptomyces sp. RG80. NCBI lineage: Bacteria > Bacillati > Actinomycetota > Actinomycetes > Kitasatosporales > Streptomycetaceae > Streptomyces > Streptomyces sp. RG80. Next base: position 57,943 of record NZ_JBEAAJ010000019.1, read on the forward strand.
CCCCCAGTTGTAGGCGTCCTTGGCCGCCGTCTTCGCCACGCACTCCTGCTGCTTGTCGGAGTCGGCGGCAAAGGAGGCGAGGTCGCAGTCGGGGCTCGCCTGGTCCTCGCGGCGCTCGGGGATCGTCGCGATGTCGAAGGCGGGGAGCAGATGGACGTACGACGTGCCGGACTTCGCCAGCTCCCGCAGGTGCTTCGAGCCGTCGCTGCCCTTGTCGGTGAAGGCCAGGTAGGTGCCCCGGTCCTGCGCGGCCACCGTCTTGTCCGCCACCGAGAAGTCGCGGATGTGCAGCTCCTGGATCTGCGCGTCCTTCAGCGGGGTCGCCTTGGGCTTGGTGTAGGTCGACCAGCCCTTGGGAGCGAGGGACCTGTCGTCCAGGTCGACGACGAGGCTGCGCTCGGAGTCGGTGGTGAGGGCGACCGAGTAGGGGTCGGTGACCTTGTTGGTGACGACCTTCTGAACGCTGGGCGCCCAGACCTTGACGACATACCGGTACTCCTTGCCCTTCCAGGACCTGGGGCCGGTGACGGACCAGACGCCGGTGGAGTCGTCGCGCCTCATCTTCACCGTGGAGCCGTCGAGCTCCAGGGCGACGCTCTGCGCGGTCGGCGCCCAGACGGCCAGCGTGGGGCGGCCGCCCTTGCCGAAGGTCGGCCCGAGGTCGGCCTTGGTCGCGGCCGGGTACAGGTCGTCGAGCACGCCGGCGATCTGCACGCCGGTCGCCGTGAGCACGGCGCCGTTCGCGGCCAGCTGGGAGGCGACGACCTGACCGCCGAGGGCCTGGCGGACCCGGTCGCGGTCGCGGGGGTCGACGGTCCAGGCGGTGTAGTCCTTCAGGTGCGGGAACCTGGCCTTCTGGGCGTCGGTGAGGGACGTCTTGGACAACCGCAGCCAGCGCTCGTCGTCGCTGGTCAGGGCGCCGTCGGCGACGGCGATCGAGCCGGTGCGGGAGTACCGCAGCTGAGTGGAGGCGGCTGCCTCGGAGCCGTTCCAGGCGAGGGTGTTCCGGTCGATCCAGACCGCCTTGGAGGTGGTCAGGTCGAGGGCGGCCGCGGAGCCCGCGGGCTGCGGCAGCAAGTACTTCTCCTGGCCGTTCACCAGCCACACCTCGTGGCCGTCGGCCGTGAGGTCGAGGGACTGGTCGGTGGGCAGATCCTTCTCGTCGCCCTTGTGCAGGATGTAACTGAGGCTGGTGGCCCCGTCGGTGAGCGGTACCTCGTAGACCGCGCCATAGGCGTCAGTCTTCACCGGCTTCAAGGGGTTCGACCAGTCCGTGGGGTTCGCGGCGCCGGTCCAGACGTGCAGACCCCAGCCGTCGTAGTTCCCGTCGGCCCGGTGGTAGTGGAGGACGGCCTTGGTCTTGTCCTGTGCCGGGTAGTCGGGCTTCTCCGTCACGACGTCCGTCTTGCCCTGCTCGATCCAGACCTCGCCGGTCTTGGTGACGTCGATCGTGCGGTCGGCGGAGACGTCCTTGTCGCCGTCCTTGTCGATGACGAGGAAGCCGACACTGGAGGCCCCGGGCTTCAACTTGACGTAGGCGAAGGCACCGTAGGCGTCACGGCCGATGAAGGGATGGCTGTCCGGCCAGTTCGTGGCCTCACCGTCGGCGATGTCGCCCCAGGCATACAGGCCCCAGTCCGTGTAGTCGCCGTCGGCGCGCTTGTAGTGGACGATCACGTAGTCGCGGGAGGAGGCGGTGGGCACCTCATCGACCGGCGCGGTACCGGAGGTGGAGGCCGCCGTGGCGCTCGCGGTGCGTCCGGCGGAGTCGATCACAACCGCCTTGTACCGCAAGGCGGTTCCGGCCGGTACGTCCTTCCCGACGACCTGCGTGACCTTGTACGGGGCGTGATCGGCGGAGCCGAGCGTCCTCCACTTGCCGTTTCCGACCTGGGCGGCGAAGACGACCCGGTTGAGCTGTCCGCCGTCCACGTCGGCGCCGATCTCGACCGTGCCGGTGGCGCCGGTGGCCGGGGCCTTCAGGGTGAGGGTCGGCGCGGTGGCGGGCTTGGCGGGCTTGCCGGCCGCCTTGAGGACGATCGCGGCACCGGCGGGGACGGTGACGGTGACCTTCTTGTCGGCACCCGAGGTCACCGTGGAGTCGCTGCCGTAGATCCCCTTGAACGCCATACCGGCCGAACCGGTCGCGAAGGTCGCCGACTTGGACTCACCGGCGTTGTTGAACGCGACCACGTACTCGGTGCCCGTCCTGGCGTCGGTGCGCGAGAAGGCGTAGACGCCGCTGCCGTCGGCCGCGTAGCGCTCGGTCTGGACGCCGTCGGCGAGGGCCGGGTCGGTCTTGCGGAGCTTGGAGAGCTCGGCGATCTGCCGGTACAGCGGCGCGCTCGTGTCGTACGCGTCGCTCGCGTGGGTGCGGTCGGTGCCGATCTCGTCGTCGTCGAGGTAGTCGGCGGTCTTCGAGGCGAACATCGTCTGGCGGGCGTCCTTGTCGCCGCCGGCGCCGGTGAAGCCCTGCTCGTCGCCGTAGTAGACGACCGGGTTGCCGCGGCTGAGGAACATCAGCTCGTTGGCGAGCCGGTCCTTGGCGAGGATCTCCGCGTCGGTGGCCTTCGGGTTGTCCTGCTTCAGGAAGGTGCCGATGCGGCCCATGTCGTGGTTGCCGAGGAAGGTGACCTGCTCGTACGCGTTGGCCTTGTCGGTCGTGTACTTGTAGTCGTCGCCGAAGACCGAGGCCAGCCGCTGCGCGCTGCCGCCCTGGGAGGCGTACTGGCGGGCCGCCTCCTGGAAGGGGAAGTCGAGCGTGGCGTCGAGGCGGCCCTGGGTGACGTACGGCGAGGTGATGTTCGTGTCGGCGGAGTAGACCTCGCCGAACATGAAGAAGTCGTCGCGGCCCTTCTTGGCGGCGTAGGCGTCGAGAGCGGTGGCCCACTGGGTCCAGAACTCGGTGTTGACGTGCTTGACGGTGTCGATCCGGAAGCCGTCGATACGGAAGTCCCGCACCCACTTCTCGTAGATCTTCTCCATGCCGCTGACGACCTCGGGACGCTCGGTCCACAGGTCGTCGAGGCCGGAGAAGTCGCCCTGGTCGGAGCTCTCACCGGCGAAGGTGGAGTCGCCGCGGTTGTGATACATCGTCGGGTCGTTGAGCCACGACGGGACCTTGACGTCCTTCTTCGCGGCGGCGACGGTCGGCGTGCGCGGGAAGGAGTCGGTGTCGACCTCGGGGAAGTCCCGCTTGCCGTCGGCGTAGTCGCTGTCGTCGAAGGGCTCGCCGTCCTCGGTCAGGTACGGGAAGGCGCCCTTGGAGAGATAGCCGTAGGACTTCTCCTCGTAGTCGACGACGTCGGCGGTGTGGTTGGTGATGACGTCGAAGAAGACCTTCATGCCCTTGGCGTGGGCCTTGGAGATGAGGTTCTCCAGGTCCTGGTTCGTCCCGAAGTGCGGGTCGACCTGGGTGAAGTCCGTGATCCAGTAACCGTGGTAGCCGGCGGAGGCGTCGTTGCCGGTGCCCTGTACGGGCTGGTTCTTGAAGATGGGGGCCATCCAGATGGCGGTGGTGCCCATCCCCTTGATGTAGTCGAGCTTCTTGGTCAGACCCTTGAGGTCCCCGCCCTGGTAGAAGCCCTTGTCGGTGGGGTCGTATCCGGTGGTGAGGCGGGTGCCGGTGAGGCCGCCCTTGTCGTTGCCGGTGTCACCGTTGGCGAACCGGTCCGGCAGGACGAAGTAGAACTGCTCGCGCGTGGAGTCGTGCCGGGCGGGCTCGGCGGCGAGCTTGGCGTCGGACGGTGGCGGTGGCGGGGTGTCCGCCCGCGCCGCGAGGGGTTGGACGAGCGCTGCGGCCAGCGCGGTGACGGTGACCGCGGCGACCCGTCCGGCTTGGGCGGTGCGGCGCCTCGACGGCGTCGGCCATCTCGGTATCACAGATGGACTCCTTGCGATTACGGCGGCTCTACGTGGGTCCGACCCCGCGCGACCGTATCGCCGCCGTAATGCTTACAGCAAGAGTCCTGAAAGTAACGGAAAGAATTTTCAGCAGGGTTCGACTCGACGTCCGCCGCGCATAATCACTCGCCCCGCGCGGCCGCTCCTGGCTACCGTCCCGGCATGGAGGACGAACCGCCCCTCGTGCGCGAGGTCTTCCCGGAGCTCGTGGCCGAACTGGTCCGGCTTCTGGAGGAGGAAGGGGAACACTGGCTGGCGATCTGCGTGTGGGACGTCCGCATGGTCGGCGAGTGCGGCTGCGGCGACGGCTTCTGCCAGAGCATCCGGACGGTGGACCGCCCGCAGGGGCAGCCGTACGGCCCGGGGTATCGCTGCGTGCCGTTGGTCCCCGCCCAGGGTGATCTGATCCTCGACGTCGTGGACGGCCGGATCATGTACATCGAGATACTGAGTCGGCCACCCATGCGACGGCGTGGAGCCGTGGCAGGGGTGGCCGATTCAGTGGGGGGCGCGTCGGGTCAGCAGCTGGACTTGCCGGCGTAGATCGCGAGCGCGGTGTTGGCGCCGAGGGTGGCGGTGAACTGGCCGGAGCCGTTCACGGTCACCGTCGTGTTGTTCTGCACGTTGCAGTAAGTACCGGCGGCGAGGGACGTCTGGTAGGTGCGGCTCAGCGAGCTCGACTCGTGGTTGATCGCCACATAGCCCTTGCTGCCGCGCCCGAAGGCGATCGCGTCGCCTCCGTTGTCCCACCAGTTGGTGACCGACTCACCGCGGGTAGCGTTGCGGAAGGCGACCATGCGCAGGATCTCCGGCCAGGCGTGCTGGCACTTCCAGCCGTCCTGCCAACAGGCGTTCACCGAGCCGTTGTTGGGCGGGCCGGCGTCGGTGGAGGACCACTCGTAGCCGGAGTTGATGTCCGGGGCGCCGTACGGGTAGGCGAGCATGAAGACGTTGGCCAGCGTGTAGTTGGCGCCGTCCTTGTAGTTGAGGGTGGAGCCGTTGCGCTCGGTGTCGTGGTTGTCGACGAAGACACCGGCGACCGAGCTGCTCATGTACCCCCAGCCCTCACCGTAGTTCTTCAGGTAGGCGAGGTTCTCGTTGTTGAAGACGCGCTTGAGGTCGTAGGCGTAACGGAACTCCTGCACATCCCCGTTGCCCGTGTACTCGGTGGGCTGGACGGCCTCTCCGCTGCCGTAGATGGCCTCCTGCTTCCAGTACACGGAGGTGCTGGAGAGCTGGGACTTGATGTTGGCGAGGTCGGTCGCCGGGATGTGCTTGGCCGCGTCGATACGGAAGCCGTCGACGCCGTAGCCGAGCAGGGTGTTCATATACCCGGCGATGGTGGCGCGGACGTACTCCTCACCGGTGTCCAGGTCGGCGAGGCCGACGAGTTCGCAGTTCTGGACGTTGGCGCGGTTGGTGTAGTCGCTGATGGTCGACGTGCAGTCGTCGAAGTCGTACGAGGAGTACAGGCCCGGGTAGTTGTACTTGGTGTACGACGAACCGCCGGTGCCGGTGCCGCTGCCCGCCGACATGTGGTTGATGACGGTGTCGACGACGACCTTCACACCCGCGTTGTGGCAGGTCGTCACCATGTTCTTGAAGGCGGTGGCGTCACCGAGCCGCCCGGCGATCTTGTACGACACCGGCTGGTACGAGGTCCACCACTGCGAGCCCTGGATGTGCTCGGCGGGCGGGGACACCTGGACATAGCCGTAACCGGCGGGGCCGAGGGTGTTGGTGCACTCCTTGGCGACCGAGGCGAAGTTCCACTCGAAGAGGACGGCGGTGACGTCCTTGGTGCCGGGCGGGGAGGCGGCGGCGGTGGTGGGGGCCAGGACGGCTGCGGCGGTGGCGAGCGCGGTGGCCGCGGCACCGGCGGTTGCGGACCATCTCGATATCACGTGGGGGCTCCTTGCGTGACGGCCAGGCGTCTTTGCCCGGCGCCGGCGAGAACGTACCGCTAACGAAAGGTTTACAGCAAGGGGCTTGAAACTCACAGCAAGAACTTTCACCCATGACCTTGACGTGCCCTTCTCAACTCCCCCACGCTCACGAGTTGTTGAATGCCGCCCCTTCTGACTCGGAGCCGCCGATGACCACCAGACACCGACCCCGGGGTGTCCTCCGCCGCGCCGCGACCACCGCGGCCGCCGGTGCCCTCGCACTGGCCGGGGCGCTGGCCCTGCCCGCGACACCCGCCCAGGCCGACGCCACGGCCTCGGGCGATGTCATCGCCAACCTCTGGTCCTACAACTGGGACTCGGTCGCCTCCGAGTGCACGGACGTACTCGGCCCGAACGGCTACGGCGCGGTGTGGGTGGCCCCACCGGCCGAGTCGCTGAAGCAGACCAACTACTACTGGTGGGACGTGTACCAGCCGTACTCCTACAACCTCAGCGGCCGCTTCGGGACCGCCGCGCAGTTCGCGTCGATGGTGGACGCCTGCCATGACGCGGGCGTGAAGGTGTATACGGACGCGGTGATCAACCACACCGCGGCCCAGACCGGGACCGGCTACAACGGCACGACGATCACCAACAAGTACGACACCCCCGACTGGGACCCGGACGACTTCCACACCTCGGCGGAGTGCGCGGACTCCGACCTGATCATCGACGACTGGTCCAACCTCACCGAGATCCAGAACTGCGAACTGCTGGGCCTGCCGGACCTGGAGACGGAGGACGACGACGTCCGCTCGGGCATCGCGGCCTACCTGAACAAGCAGATCGCGCTCGGCGTCGACGGTTTCCGGATCGACGCGGCGAAGCACATGCCGGTGGCGGACCTGAACGCGATCCGGGCAAAGCTGAACACGACGACGTCCGGTGCGGCGCCCTACATCTTCCAGGAGGTGTACCCGGGTTCGACGCCGGCCGCCTCGGACTACTACTCCGCGGGTGACGTCCTGGACTTCACCTACGCCAGCAAGCTGAAGTCGGCGTTCCAGGGCAATGTGAGCGACCTGGAGTCGCTGTCCTCGTCCGGTGTGCTGACCCCGGCGAACTCGGTGTCCTTCGTGACGAACCACGACACCGAGCGCAACGGTCTGCACATGTCGTACAAGGACGGTGACACGTACAAGCTGGCGAACGTCTTCCAGCTGGCCTACAAGTGGTCGACGCCGACGGTGTACTCGGGCTTCGAGTTCTCCTCCTCCGACCAGGCCCCACCCAACTCCTCCGGCTTCGTGACCGACACGAACTGCGCGAGCGGCTGGTCCTGCCTCCAGCGGGACACCGCCGTCACCGGCATGGTGAAGTGGCACAACGCGGTGGGCTCGGCGTCGGTGACCAACTGGTCCACGAAGTCGTCGAGCGTGATCGGCTTCGGGCGGGGCACCGCGGGCTACGTCGCTCTGAACAACGGTTCCTCGGCGGCGACGTACACCTTCGCGACGGGCATGGCAGACGGCACGTACGCCAACGTCACGGACAACGGCTCGACGACGGTCACCGTGTCGGGCGGCAGCGCGACCCTCACGATCCCCGCGAAGAGCGCGATCGCCTTCTACGACGGCGAGTTCACGCCGTGCACGACCTGCGAGGACGACGACTCCACGTCCACAGTCACGGCGACCTTCAACGAGTACGCCGCGACGAGCTCCGGCCAGGACGTCTACGTCGTCGGCTCCATCGCGGCGCTGGGCAACTGGGACACGTCGAAGGCGGTGAAGCTGTCGTCCACCGGGTACCCGATCTGGTCGGGTGCGGTGAGCGTGCCGGTGAACACGTCGTTCGAGTACAAGTACATCAAGCGTGATTCCTCCGGCAACGTCACCTGGGAGTCGAACGCCAACAGGTCGGCCACCACGACGACTTCGGCGATCTCCGCGAACAACTCCTGGAACGTGGCGAGCACGAGCGCCACGGACGTCACCTTCAACGTCACCGCCACGACCGTTCTGGGCACCAACGTCTACGTCGTCGGTTCCGTCGCCTCGCTGGGCTCCTGGAACACGGCCGACGCGATCCCGCTGTCCTCGGCTTCGTACCCGACGTGGAGCAAGCCGGCGATCGTCCCGAAGAACACGACGTTCGAGTACAAATACATCAAGAAGGACAGCTCCGGGAACGTGACCTGGGAGTCCGGCACCAACCGCTCGTACGCGACGGGCAGTTCCTCGGGCTACAGCGCGAGCGACACCTGGAAGTGACACCGACCTGACCTGACCCGCAGGGGCCGCTCGTTCAGCGAGCGGCCTCTTCGATCTCGACCAGCAGGATGCGGGCCTGCCGGAGGCGCGGGTGCTCCGGATGGAGACGCAGCTCGCAGTCGGCCAGTGCCTGGCGCGCCGCCGCTTCCGCCTCGTTTCGGCGGCCCAGGCCGTGCAGGGCGGTAGCCGTGATTAGGTCCAGTCTTCCGCTCTGCTCCCGGACGCGGGGTGGGACGAATCGGCGCGCCTCGGTGAGCGCTTCGTCGAGGCGTCCTTGGCCGATGAGGCTTTCGACCAGGCCGCAGTGCAGGGCGGCGAGCGCACGTCGTTCGGCGCGGGGCAGGTTCCCGCGGGCGATGGTCTCGGCCTCCTCGTGGCGGGCCTGTCCTGACAGCGCGTCAACGAGGCCGGCCAGCACGGACAACTCGACGGTCTGCACCGACATCAGATGCTTGAGCCGAGTCAGTTCGCGCAGCACGGCCGACGCTTCCGCCTCGGCCTCGCTGTGCCGCCCCTCGGCGTTGAGGACGACCAGGCGGTTCCTCCGCACGCCCAGCAGGAGCAGCCGATACGGCCCCGCCGTCCCGGTCAGCTCTGCCGCGAGCGCTTCCATCTCGTGCAGCACCCGCGCCCCGCGCCCGTGGGCACACGCCGCGCCGGTGGCCATGAACCTCGCGAACTGCCCCAGGGCCAGGCGCCGGGAACGCCTGTGCAGGCGCCCCGCTTTCGCGTCGAGCTCCCTGGCCCCGGCCTCGACCGCCTCGTACGCGTCTTCGTCCCAGAGCTGGTAGAGGCGCTCGATGTCGGCCTTGTCCCGAGCGTGGCCCCATATCGCCCATGTGATCTCCACAGGCGGTGAGGCTACCGGCATCCCCACAGGACAGGGCCCGCCACCTCACCAGGCAGCGGGCCCTCTCCGGGTGCGACGACCGTCAGGCCGTCGTCCACCACACCGTCGTGTCCGACGGGACCTTCGTCTCGCCGTCGGCCTCCGTCACCTCGCCGGTCGTCAGCAGGACGCGGCCGTACGACGGGGTCGTGACCGACTCGCCGCTGGTGTTGGCGACGCAGACGAACTCGCCCCGGCGGAAGGCGAGGACGCCCTCGGGTGCGCGGAGCCATTCCACCGAGTCGCCGGCGCCGAGGTCCGGCTGGGCGCGGCGGACGGCGAAGGCCTCGCGGTAGAGCTCCAGGGTCGAGCCGGCGACGCCCGTCTGGGCCTCCACGCTCAGGTCCGCCCAGGTCGACGGCTGGGGCAGCCAGCTGCCGCCCGCGCCGAAGCCGTACGACGAACCCTCGCGGGTCCACGGGATCGGGACGCGGCAGCCGTCGCGGAAACCGTCCTGGCCCTCGCCGCGGAAGTACGCGGGGTCCTGGCGGACCTCGTCGGGGAGGTCGACGACGTCGGGGAGGCCGAGTTCCTCGCCCTGGTAGACGTAGGCCGAGCCCGGGAGGGCCAGCATCAGGAGGGTGGCCGCGCGAGCCCGGCGCAGGCCCAGTTCCCGGTCGCCCGCCTCGCGGATCTGGGTGCCGAGGCCGGGCGGGTTGGCGAAGCGGGTCGCGTGCCGGGTGACGTCGTGGTTGGAGAGGACCCAGGTGGCCGGGGCGCCCACCGGGCGCATCGCCTCCAGCGTGCGGTCGATCACCTTGCGGAGCTCGTCCGCGTCCCAGTCCGTGCCCAGGTACTGGAAGTTGAAGGCCTGGTGGAGCTCGTCGGGGCGGACGTAGTTGGCGGTGCGCTCGACCGTCGGGGTCCACGCCTCGGCGACGAAGATGCGCTCGCCCGAGTACTCGTCGAGGATGACGCGCCACTGCCGGTAGATGGCGTGCACGCCGTCCTGGTCGAAGAACGGCATGACATCGTTGCCCAGCAGCTTGAGCTGATCGCCGGCGCCGCCGATGTCCGGCAGACCCTCCGCCTTGACCATGCCGTGGGCCACGTCGATCCGGAAACCGTCGACGCCGATGTCGAGCCAGAACCGCAGGATGGAGCGGAACTCGTCGCCGACCGCGGGGTGGTCCCAGTTGAAGTCGGGCTGCTCCGGGGCGAACAGGTGGAGATACCACTCGCCGAGCGAGCCGTCCGGCTCGGTGACCCGCGTCCACGCCGGGCCGCCGAAGATCGACTCCCAGTCGTTGGGCGGGAGTTCACCGTTCTCACCCTTGCCGGGGCGGAAGTGGTAGCGCTCCCGCAGAGGCGAGCCGGGGCCCTCGCGCAGGGCCCGCTTGAACCACTCGTGCTGGTCCGAGGAGTGGTTCGGGACGAGGTCGACGATGATCCGGAGCCCGAGGCCGTGCGCGTCGCGGATCAGCGCGTCCGCGTCCAGCAGGTTGCCGAACATCGGGTCCACGGCCCGGTAGTCGGCCACGTCGTAGCCGGCGTCGGCCTGCGGCGAGGCGTAGAAGGGGCTGAGCCACACGGCGTCCACGCCGAGGTCACGCAGATACGGCAGTCGGGAGCGGATGCCCTCCAGATCACCCATGCCGTCACCGTTGCTGTCGGCGAAGCTGCGCGGATAGACCTGGTAGATCACCGCGTCCCGCCACCAGTCCCTGCGCGGGGCGGTGACGACAGCGGAGTTCGGGGCCGGGTCGGCGGCAGTGTGCTGCTGGCTCATGGCGTCCTTGATACGTAACGGGGTCATCGGGTGGGGGTTCGGAGTTGGTGCGAGGCGGCCGCGGTCGCAGCGGGGTCGGATGGCGACCACGACCGCCTCGGGTCTCTGGGGGTATGGGGGCGAAGCCCCCATAGGGGCGCGGGGAACTGCGCGACCAGCCACGACGGCGCTGAGGCCGATCGATGACAGGAAGCGGCACTCACCCCTTCGTGCCACCCGCGGTCAAACCGGTCACCAGGTTCTTCTGCACGAGGTAGAAGAACGCCGACACCGGTATGGCGATCAGTACCGCCGCCGCGGTCATCAGGTTCCGCTGCGCGTCGTGCTCGCTGATGAAGCTCTGGAGTCCGACGGCGAGCGTGTACTTCTCGTCGTCGAGCATGAACGTCGTGGCGAAGGCGACCTCACCGAACGCGGTGATGAAGTTGTAGAACGCGGCGACCGCGAGGCCCGGCTTGGCGAGCGGCAGGATCAGCCGGAAGAACGTGCCGAAGGGGGTCAGTCCGTCGACGCGTCCGGCCTCGTCGATCTCGAACGGGATGGTGTCGAAGTAGCCCTTGAGCAGCCAGGCGCTGTAGGGCACCGCGGTCGCGCAGTAGACGAGGACGAGACCAATGTAGGTGTCGATGAGCTGCAGTTCCGAGAGGATCTGGTACATCGGCACGATGAGTACGGCTATCGGGAACATCTGGGTGACCAGTAGCACCCACATGAGCTTCCGGTAGCCGGGAAACCGCATCCGGGAGACCGCGTAGCCGGTGGTGGCGGCCGCGAACACCCCGATGACGGTGGTGCCGAGGGAGACGATCAGCGAACTCTTCAGCCAGTCGAAGAAGTTGGTGTGCTCAAGGACGAACGAGTAGTTGTCCAGCGTCATCTTGTCCCAGATGCCGCCCGGGTGGAGGTAGTCGTCCTTGTCCGGGCCGAGGGACAGATAGACCAGCCAGGCGATCGGGAACAGCGCGATCAGGCTCGCGACGATCAGGATGCCGTGGGAGGCGGCGGAGCCGAGGCGGCTGCGCTGCTCGCGGCCGCGGACCTTGCGCGGTGCGGTGCCCTTGGACGCGTCCTTGGCCACGCCGGCGGAGTTCTCAACTGTGGTCGTACTCATGGGGACTCCTGCCTCAGATCGCGAGCTGCTGGTCGTTGCGGTTCAGCCAGCGGCGGTAGAAGGAGGTGAAGACGATCAGGATGGCCAGCAGCAGGATGCCGTAGGCGGCCGACTGGGCGAAGTCACGCGGCTGCTGTCCGAAGCCGAGGTAGTACGCCCAGGTGACCAGGATCTGGGCGTCGGGGGCGGTGTTGCCGAACAGCAGGAAGATGATGGCGAACTGGTTGAAGGTCCAGATGACGCCGAGCAGTACGACGGTGGAGCTGACGGACCTCAGGCCCGGCAGGGTGACGTACCGGAACCGCTGCCAGGCGTTGGCGCCGTCCATCTCTGCGGCCTCGTACAGCGAGGCGTCGATGGACTGGAGGCCGCCGAGCAGCGAGACCATCATGAACGGCACACCGCACCAGGTGTTGACCATGATCGCGGCGAACCGCTGCCAGAAGGTGTCCTCCAGCCACAGCGGGGTGGGCAGGTGGAGGGTCTCCAGGAAGCTGTTGATGATGCCGCCGTCGGCGAGCATGAACCGCCAGCCGAAGACGGTGACGAAGGTCGGCACGGCCCACGGCAGGACCAGGATCAGCCGGTAGAAGGTACGGCCGCGCAGCTTCTGGTTGAGCAGCAGCGCGAGGCCGAGTCCGATGCCGTAGTGCAGGGCCACACAGGCGGCCGTCCAGACGATCGTCCAGATGAAGTGCGACCAGAAGCGGTCGTAGGCGGTGTCGCCCCACAGGATGTCGGCGTAGTTGTCGAGGCCGATGAACTTGTAGGTGGCGTCGATCTCGTTGACGCCGATCGTCCGCGCCGTGTTGAGGCTGTTGGCGTCGGTGAACGTGAGGTAGAGGCCGTACGCCAGGGGGTACAGCACGAGGATGCCGAGGACGATCACCACCGGGGCGATCATCGCGTACGCATACCAGTGCTTCTGGTAGCCGTGCTTGAGGCGCTGCCCCAGCCCGGGGCGTCGCGGTTGCTCACCGCGGCGCTTGCCGGTCGCGCGGTCGATGGCGACAGTCATGGTTCTCGGCACCTTCTGGAGGATCAGGGGGTGTACGACGACTCACAGGCCGATGACCGTCGGGCCCGTCCCCCCATGATCAGGCGGGCCCGACGGTCATACGGGGTCACTTGCTGAAGTCCGGCACCAGCTTGGCGATGGCGGTCTCGGCGTTGCTCAGGCCCTTGTCCAGGGACTCCTTGTCACCGGCGATCTTGGGCAGCTCGGTGTCGAGGGGGCCCCACAGGGAGCTGTACTCGGGCAGCGCCGGGCGCGGCTGGGCGGCGGCGAGGACCGTGCCGTAGCCGGCGATGCCCGGGTCGGCCTTGACCTCGGTGGTGTAGGCGTCGTCGCGGGTGGGCAGCGTGGAGTTCTTCAGCGCGATGGTCGCCTGGGACTTCGCGGAGGTCATGAAGTTGACGAACTTCAGCGCGGCCTTCTGGTGGGCCTCGTCGGAGCCGGCGTAGACGGACAGGTTGTGACCGCCGGTCGGGGCGCCCGCCTTGCCGGTGGAGCCGGCCGGGACGGTGGCGATGCCGAGGTTGTTCTTGTCCTTGAACGCGGCGCCCTTGTAGAAGTTGGTGATCTCCCACGGGCCCTGGATGATCGCGGCGACCTTGCCGTTGACGAACGCGTCCTGGATGTGGGCGTAGGCGTCGGCGGTGGTGTCGGCCTTGTGCAGGCCCTTGCCGGAGAAGAGGCTCAGCCAGGTGCCGTACGCCTTCTTGGCGGCGGGCGAGTTGACCGTGATCTTCTTGGCGTCGGCGTCGACCGTGTCGGTGCCCTCGCCGTAGAGGAAGGACTGGGCGTAGTAGGCCTGGGTGGAGCCCCAGTAGCCGTCGACGCCGGTCTTGTCCTTGATGGTGGCGGCGGCCTTCTTCAGGTCGTCCCAGGTCCCCGGGGCCTCGACGCCGGCCTTCTCGAAGAGGGCCTTGTTGTAGACGAGGGCGAGGGTGTCGGTGACCAGGGGGACGCCGTAGGTCTTGCCCTCGTACTTGGCCTGCTCGATCAGGTTCGGCTTGAACTTGGCCTGGTCGGCGAGGGCCTCGGTGCCGTCGAGCGGGAGCAGGTAGCTCTTCTTGGCGAAGGCGGGGGTCCAGCCGACCTCGGAGCGCAGCACGTCCGGGGCGCCCGAGGCGCCGGCGGCGGTGTCGAACTTGTTCTGCGCCTGGTCGAAGGGGACGTTGACGTACTTGACCTTGACGTCCTTGTTGGCGGCCTCGAACTCCTTGATGAGGGCCTTGTACGTCGGGGCCTCATTGGTGGCGTTGGAGGTGTCCCACCAGGTGATGGTGGTCGCACCGCTCGAGTCGCTGCCGCTGTCGTCGTCTCCGCCGCAGGCCGTCGCCGTGAGGGCGAGGGACGCCACCAGCGCGGTGGCCGCTATGCCACGCCGCATGAGTTCTCCTTGAGGGTGAAAGCCCGTGTGGTGCGGGGTGGCCCCGTCTGCCGGCCCCGCGTGATGCAGGGCGGCGATCCCGTCCGCCGTTCCCTGCCGTCTTGCCGACCGCGCCGTTGCCGCCGCCGGGCGTGGCCGAACGTAACAGCGATGTAAGCGTTGCGAAAGACCTTGCAGCAAAAAAGTGCAAGACGCCGTCGAAGTTATCCGGGCGTGACCTGGGGGCAACCACTGTGAGACGCTTGTTTCCGGCGGTGGGACGGTCCACGGCGGGTTGTGCAAGACTCTGCAAGCTCTTGCCATCACTTTCACGAGGGAGCGCGATGACGCGGCAACCCGGACGAGCGCGGCCAACAGGTCGGCCGCGACGTCCCATTGGTGTGCAAGGGCAGAGTCGGCCGGTACAGTCCAACCCTGTGACCACACGGCTTGCGGACATCGCTGCGCAAGCGGGGGTGAGCGAAGCGACCGTCAGCCGCGTCCTCAACGGGAAGCCGGGCGTCGCCGCCACCACCCGCCAGTCCGTGCTGGCCGCGCTGGACGTGCTCGGCTACGAGCGTCCCGTGCGGCTGCGCCAGCGCAGCGAGGGCCTGGTGGGCCTGATAACGCCGGAGCTGGAGAACCCCATATTCCCGGCGCTGGCCCAGGTGATAGGGCAGGCGCTGACGCGGCAGGGCTACACGCCGGTGCTGGCCACCCAGACTCCGGGCGGCTCCACCGAGGACGAGCTCACGGAGATGCTCGTCGACCGGGGCGTGGCGGGCATCATCTTCGTCTCCGGACTGCACGCGGACACCTCCGCCGACATGCAGCGCTACGAGCAGCTGCGCGGCCAGGGTGTGCCGTTCGTGCTCGTGGACGGTTTCTCGCCGAAGGTGCAGGCGCCGTTCATCTCCCCCGACGACCGCGCGGCGATGACGCTGGCGGTGACGCATCTGGCCTCGCTGGGACACACGAGGATCGGGCTCGCGCTGGGTCCGAAGCGGTTCGTGCCGGTGCAGCGCAAGATCGAGGGCTTCGTGCGCGCGATGCAGGACCAGCTGGGGCTGCCCGCGCAGACGATCGAGGCGGAGCTCGTCCAGCACTCGCTCTACACCCTGGAGGGCGGCCAGGCGGCCGCCACCGCGCTGATCTCCCGCAACTGCACGGCGGTCGTGTGCGCCAGCGACATGATGGCGCTGGGCGCGATACGGGCGGCCCGGCAGCTCGGTCTGGACGTGCCGAAGGACATCTCGGTGGTCGGCTTCGACGACTCCCCGCTGATCGCCTTCACCGACCCGCCGCTCACCACGGTCCGCAAGCCGGTGCCGGCGATGGGCCAGGCCGCGGTGCGCACGCTCCTCGAGGAGATCGGCGGGACGCCCGCGCCGCACAGCGAGTTCGTGTTCATGCCGGAACTGGTGGTGCGTGGTTCGACCGCTTCGGCCCCTGGGGACCGGAATCGTCCCTAAGGCGGAGAAGCGGGGGTTCTGGGGCCCTGCGCCGGTAGGAGGCCGAGGAGTCTTCTCGCCGTAGAACATGCGTCCCGGACTGGACCGGGGGATGATCTGGGGGCAAGGGCTTTTCTGGCAGACTCTGTGTCCATGGGTGATTCGACCGTGACGACACTGGAAGGTCGCGAAGAGGCCGTTCCCCAGCCTGTCGCGGCCGACACGAGGCCGGGCTTCCTGCGCCGGCTGCGCACCCCGCGTCGCCCCCGCCTCTGGTTCGAGATCCTGCTGATCGCGGTGAGTTACTGGACGTACTCACTGATCCGCAACGCGGTCCCGGAGCAGAAGGCCGAGGCGCTGCGCAACGCCGACTGGATCTGGCGGGTCGAGCACGACCTGGGAATAGCGGTCGAGCAGTCGGTCAACCACGCCGTGAACTCGGTGACTTGGCTGATCGTGGGCATGAACTACTACTACGCGACGCTGCACTTCGTGGTGACGCTGGGTGTCCTCGTCTGGCTCTTCCGTAGCCACCCCGGCCGCTACGCGGCGACGCGCACGGTGCTGTTCGCGACGACCGGGGTCGCCCTCGTCGGTTACTATCTGTATCCGCTGGCCCCGCCCCGGCTGATGAACGGCGGCGACTTCGTCGACACGGTCGTGGTCCACCAGACCTGGGGTTCGATGGCGTCCGGCGACCTGAAGAACATGTCGAACCAGTACGCCGCGATGCCGTCGATGCACATCGGCTGGTCCCTGTGGTGCGGCCTGACGATCTTCGCGCTGGCCTCGGTCCCGTGGGTGAGGGTCCTGGGCCTCCTCTACCCGGCGGCCACGCTGGTGGTCATCGTCGCCACCGCCAACCACTTCTGGCTCGACGCGGTGGGCGGCATCCTCTGCCTCACCTTCGGCTTCACGGTGGCCCGCCTCTGGTACGGCGCCCTGCCGTACCGCTTGCCGCGGCTGGTGCCGGAGGTGCCCCTCAAGCAGCCCCGGCCGCAGCCCGCAGCGCCGCGATGAACGCCCGCAGCGCCGGCTGCGGCGGTGCCGTCTCGCGTACGGCCGCGTAGATCGAGCGCGAGGGCTGCGGGCTCCGCAGCTCCCGTACGACCACACCCGGCCGGACGCCGACCCCCAGCCCGAGCCGGGGGACGAGGCTCACGCCGAGTCCCGCCGCGACGAACCCCTGGGCGGTGACGTAGTCCTCGCTCTCGACCACGAAGCGCGGCCGGAACCCGGCGGCCTCGCAGGCGGCGAGCTGGGCGTCGAGACAGGGGCCTGGCCATTCGCTGCCGACCCAGGGTTCGTCGGCGAGGTCGGACAACTCCAGGTCGGAGGCGTCGGCCAGCCGGTGTCCCTCGGGCAGCACCGCCAGATACGGATCGTCGAGCAGGTGCAGCGACCGCACCCCCTCGCGCTCCGTGGGCCCCACGACGAGCGCCAGATCCGCCCGGCCCTCCCGGACGTCCGGCAACGGGTCCTCGGGGTCGATCAGCTTCAGCTCGATCTGTACGCCGGGGTGTTCCGTGCGCAGCCGGGCCACCGCCGGGGCGACCAGTGACGCGCCCGCCGTCGCGAAGTACCGCACCGACAGCCGGCCCGTGCGCCCCGCCAGCAGATCCGCCAGGGCCGTCTCGGCCTCGGCGACCTGGCGGCTGATCGTGTCCGCGTACCCGGTCAGCAGCAGTCCGGCGGCCGTCGGGCGCACCCCGCGTCCGACCCGTTCCAGCAGCTCCGTCCGCGCCTCCTTCTCCAGCGCGGCGATCTGCTGGCTCACCGCCGACGGCGTGTAGCCGAGCACCGCCGCCGCCCCCGTCACCGACCCGCTGCTCACCACGGCCCGCAGCACCTGCATCCGACGCACATCAAGCATGTAGGACAGCTTAACCAACCCTCCAGAACTCTTCACTTGTCCTCACGCGTGGTCTCCCGGACCGTAGAACCATGTCTCCCGCCTCCACGCTCCGCATGGCCGCCCTAGCCCTCCTGTGGGGCTCCGGCTTCCTCTGGATCAAGCTCGCCCTCGACCACGGCCTCTCCCCCGCGCAGATCACCATCGTCCGCTGCGCGCTGGGCACGGCGACCCTGCTGGTGCTGGCCCGCTCGGTCGGTCAGCGACTGCCCCGCTCACGGGCCACCTGGGGTCATCTGCTGGTGGCCGCGCTGTTCTGCAACGCGATCCCGTTCGCCCTGTTCGCGGTGGGCGAGCAGCACCTCGACTCGGGCATCGCGGGCGTCCTCAACGCCACAACTCCCCTGTGGTCACTGCTGATCGGCCTGCTCCTCGGCACCGACCGCGGCCTGCGCCCCGTCCGCCTGGCCGGTCTCCTCCTCGGCTTCGCCGGCACGGTCCTGATCTTCGCCCCCTGGCAGCGCTCGGGCCTGCTGAGCTGGAGCGCGCTGGCCCTGCTGGGGGCGGCCGCGAGCTACGCCGTGGCGTTCGCCTACATGGCCCGCAAACTCACGGACAAGCAGGCGCCGATGGCGATGTCGGCGGCGCAACTGCTGATGGCGACGGGTTGGACGACCCTGTCCCTGCCGGTGGCGGGCCCGGTCGACGCCGACCTCACCGCCCTCCTCGCGGTCACCGCGCTGGGCATCCTGGGCACGGGCGTGACCTTCTACCTCAACTACCGCCTGATAGCGGACGAGGGCGCGACGACGGCGGCGACGGTGGGTTACCTGCTGCCGGTGGTGTCGGTGGCGCTGGGCGCGCTGCTGTTGGGAGAGGAGGTCGGGATCCGGGTGTTGTTCGGCATGGTGGTCATACTGGTGGGGGTGGCCATGACGCGCCCCATAGGGGCGCGGGGAACTGCGCGACCAGCCACGACGGCGCCGCAGCCGAAATCCAAGCTCTACGCCCCGTAGAACAACGTCTCCACCACAGCCCGAGCCCGCCGCGCCGTCCGCCGGTAGTCATCCAGCATGTCCCCCACATGCCCGGGTCCATACCCCAAGTACCGCCCCACGGCGGCCAGTTCACGCGGGTCCGTGGGGAACGTGTCCCCGGCCCGCCCCCGCACCAGCATCACCGCGTTCCGCACCCGCGTGGCCAACACCCAGGCCTCGTCGAGGATCGCGGAATCCTCACCCGCGATGAGCCCCGCGGCGCACGCCGCAGCAAGCGCCTCCCGCGTCCGCGTGGTCCGCAGTCCCGGCTCGGCCCACCCGTGCCGCAACTGCATGAGCTGCACGACCCACTCGACGTCGGACAGTCCTCCCGGCCCCAGCTTGGTGTGCAGCTTCGGGTCGGCGCCGCGAGGCAAGCGCTCCGACTCCATCCGCGCCTTCAGCCGCCGGATCTCCCGTACGGCATCGTCACCGAGCCCCTCCGCCGGATACCGCAGCGGATCGATCAGCTCGATGAAACGCAGCCCCAGGTCCTCGTCGCCGGCGACGACTTCGGCCCGCAACAGAGCCTGGGCCTCCCAGACCAGGGACCACCGGCGGTAGTACGCCTCGTAGGACTTCAACGTCCGTACCAGCGGCCCCGACTTGCCCTCCGGGCGCAGGTCGGCGTCGATCAGCAGGGGTGGGTCGGCGCTGGGGATCTGGAGCAGGCGGCGCATCTCGGAGACGACCTTGTTGGCGGCCTCGGAGGCGGACTGCTCGGGTACGCCGTTGCGGGGCTCGTGGACGAACAGGACGTCCGCGTCGGAGCCGTAGCCGAGTTCGTGGCCGCCGAAGCGGCCCATGCCGATGACGGCGAACCTGGTCGGCAGGGTGTCGCCCCAGGTGTCCCGCACGACCGCGCGCAGGGTGCCCGCGAGGGTCGCCGCGTTGAGGTCGGAGACCGCGCCGCCGACCCGGTCCACCAGGGCGCCCTGGTCGGCTTCGGCGGGCTGGGTCTCGGTGCCGTAGGAGCCGACGATGTCCGCGGCGGCGGTGCGGAACAGCTCGCGGCGGCGTACTCCGCGGGCCGCGGTGACGGCCTGTTCGGCGCCGTCCGCGCGCCTGACCGCGGCGAGGATCTCCTGTTCGAGGGCGGCGCGGTCGCGCGGTTCGAGTCCGCCGTCGCTGTCGCCGAGCAGCGCCACCGCTTCCGGGGCGCGCATGAGCAGGTCGGGGGCGAGACGTCCGGCGGACAGCACACGGGCGAGGTTCTCGGCGGCGGCGCCCTCGTCGCGCAGCAGCCGGAGATACCAGGGGGTCTTGCCCAACGCGTCCGAGACCTTGCGGAAGTTGAGCAGTCCGGCGTCCGGGTCGGCGGAGTCGGCGAACCAACCCAGCAGCACGGGCAGGAGGGTTCGCTGGATGGCGGCCTTGCGGGTGACGCCGGAGGCGAGTGCCTCCAGGTGCCTGAGGGCTGCGGCCGGGTCGGCGTAGCCGAGGGCGACGAGCCGTTCGCGAGCCGCTTCCGGGCTCAACCTGGCTTCACCGGGGGCGAGTTGGGCTACGGCGTCGAGCAGCGGCCGGTAGAAGAGCTTCTCGTGCAGCCGTCGTACGACACTGGTGTGCCGCTTCCACTCGCGGTTCAGCTCGGCGACCGGGTCGGTGCGCAGGCCCAGCGAGCGGCCGATGCGGCGCTGGTCGGCCTCGTCCTCGGGGACGAGGTGGGTGCGGCGCAGCCGGTAGAGCTGGATGCGGTGCTCCATGGAGCGCAGGAAGCGGTAGGCGTCGTCGAGCTGTACGGCGTCGTCGCGGCCGACGTAGCCGCCGGCGGCGAGGGCCTGTAGGGCGTCGAGGGTGGTGCCGCTGCGCAGCGAGGCGTCGGCGCGGCCGTGCACCAACTGCAGGAGCTGGACGGCGAATTCGACGTCCCGTAGACCGCCCGGGCCGAGCTTCAGCTCGCGCTCGATCTCGGCGACGGGGATGTTCTCGACGACCCGGCGCCGCATCTTCTGCACGTCGGTCACGAAGTTCTCGCGCTCGGCGGCCTTCCAGACCAGGGGTTCCAGGGCGGCGACGTACTCCTCGCCGAGCTCGATGTCACCGGCGACCGGGCGGGCCTTGAGCAGGGCCTGGAACTCCCAGGTCTTGGCCCAGCGCTGGTAGTAGGCGAGATGGCTGGAGAGGGTGCGCACCAGCGGGCCGTTGCGGCCCTCGGGGCGGAGGTTGGCGTCGACGGGCCAGATCGACCCCTCCACGGTCGTCTCGGAGCAGATCCGCATCATGTGCGACGCGAGCTTGGTGGCGGACCGCAGGGCCTTGCCTTCGTCAGCCCCCTCCACCGCCTCCGCCACGAAGATCACATCGACGTCGGAGACGTAATTGAGCTCGTGGCCACCGCACTTGCCCATCGCGATGACCGCGAGCCGGCACAGCGCGGCGTCGTCGGGGGCGGCGGCCCGGGCGATGGCGAGGGCGGCGCGCAGGGTCGCGGTGGCGAGGTCGGCGAGCTCTGCGGCGGTCTGGGCGACGTCGGTGGTGCCGCACACGTCACGGGCGGCGATGGACAGCAGACAGCGCCGGTAGGCGACACGGAGCGCGACCGGGTCCGTGGCCTCGGCGAGCCCCCGCTCGAACTCCTCCACCCCCGGGTGCAGATCGCGCGGCTCGTACGTCACCAGCGCCTGCCAGTCGCCCGCGTGCCGGGCCAGATGCTCGGCGAGCGCGGAGGACGCCCCCAGCACCCCCAGCAGCCGGTCCCGCAAAGGTTTGGCCGCTATCACCGTGTCCAGCAGCTCACGGTCGGGCTGGGCCTCCAGGAGCCGTACGAGGCCGTGCAGCGCGAGATCGGGATCGGCGGTGGCCCCGAGGGCTTCGAGCAGCACCGGATCGTTGCGTACGGCGGTGAGCTCCCGGCTCTCCAGAAGCCGCTCGGCCGCCGAGGGATCGGTGAACCCGTGCCGCAGCAGCCGACTGAAGGTACTGCTCCTGCGCCCCGGCGCCGTCATCCTCGGCCTCCTCCGATCAAGGTCATACCTGCCTGAGCCTAACCGGAGAGGGTGAGAGAAGCGCCGGGGCGGAGGGACCGGGTGACGGTGCGACCCAGCGACGCAGCACCGGGAACTCCGTCCCGTGGTCGGGTGGGGCTGAGCGGGTCAGCGGGTCAGTACCAGGGTGGTCGGGCGGGAGGGGTCTGTGTGGACCTTGTCGCCCGGTGTGCGGCCCGGGGTGGTGGTGCCGTCCAGGGGTGGCAGGAAGGCGGTCGCCACGGGGTGGCCGGTCAGCGGGACGTGGACGCGTTGGACCGTGCCGGGGCGGCCGGGGCCGGGGAGTGCGGCGTACTGCACGTCGAGGCACCGCTCGCGCAGCGCGGTCAGTACGGCCGTGACGGGGGCGCCCGGTTCGACGGCAGGGAGGACCGTCTGCGAGGGCTTCTCGCAGTCGCGGTCGCCCGGCGGCGGCTGGGGCTGTCCGGACCGACCCCCGTGCGGTCGGGACAGCGTGAGCCGGGTGAGGTCGCCGACGGCGCCGTTCGTGGTGTCGACCCGGATCGTGTCGTCGCGCAGCCACTGCAACGGATGCCCGTCGAGGTCGGCCAGCGCCCAGCCCGTGGTGTCGACCACGAACCCGGTCTCGACCGCGGACTGCTCCGGCGGCTCCAGCAGCCTGGGCGCCCGCCCGCGCGAGGCCCGCTCCGATCCTGTCTCCGGCCAGTGCCGCAGCACCACGAGGAGCCGGCCGGCGGGGCGGGCGAAGGGGTGGGCGCGGCCGGCGGACACGGTGTAGGACCCGGCCGGGGTGACGGTGTCACGGGACGCGCCGTGCACCTCTATGCCGCCTTGGGGGCCGAGGGTGAAGCGGACGGTCGTGAAGGGCTCGGCCTGCTCCTGGACGCCCTGGGTAGCCGCGGCCTCGCAGCCGGTGGCGAGCAGGGCCGCGACGAGGGCGGCGGCGCCCGTGCGGAGGGCGGCGGGTCGGCGTGGCCGCGGGTGGCCACGGCCGTCGTGGGGGCGCGGGTGGGAACGCATGGGATGCCTCCGTTCGTGCCGGCAGCCGGATCGCTGCCGGACCCGACGATGCTCCGGTCGACCGCCGCGTTCCATTCGTCATTTGGCGAATTCCCGGTGACCACGGATTGCCTGGGAGTACGGTCGCGACAACGCGGGAACCGTCCTCGGGAGGCACCCATGACGACGGCGGAGGCCCATCTGCGGCGCATGGCGGACGTCCTCGCCGAGGCCCGGCAGGACCCCTCGGACGGGGTGCCCCCGAGATCCCTGCTGCTCGGCCTGCAACGCCTCGTCCCGTGTGACTCCGCCAGTTTCTGCGAGCTGGATATTCCGACCAGGCGGGAGCTCAACAGCCAGGAGACGAACGTCGAGGATGAGGACTGCTCGATGGACGCCTACTGGCTCTGGCGCCACCAGCACCTCCAGTGCGTGCAGGTCTGCCGGCCCCACAGCGCCCCGGAGACGACCCAGATGGCCGACTTCCTCTCGGTGCGCGAGCTGCGCGACCTTGCGATCTACACGGAGTTCCTCGCGCCGTACCCGAACATCGCGGACATCGCCCTGCCCACCGCGCCCAACCGCACCCGCGTCTTCCAGTTCTACCGCACGGGCACCAAGCCGTTCTCCGACCACGAGATGACCACGTTGCGGCTGCTGGCCCCCCATGTGTACGAGATCTACAAGGAGGCCGCCCACCGACGCCGGCCGCCGATCCGGCTGACCCACCGGGAGCTCGACGTCCTGCGCTGTGTGGCCCGGGGTCTGAACACCCCGCAGATCGCCGAACAGCTCGCGATCTCCCCCAGCACGGTCCGCAAGCACCTGGAGAACGCCTTCGGCAGGCTGGGCGTGTCGAGCCGTACGGCCGCGGTGGCGCGGGTGTTCCCGGAGGCGGAGGCGCTGTGACCGACCGGTGCGGGACCGGGTGCGGAAGGCGTTCTCTCACATCGGGGCCGGAGGGCGCGCTTCGGCGTTCTCGGTGGCGCCCGGCGCGGTTTTCGGCTTCGGTAAGGGGGAGCCACCCGGCCGGACCTGCTGACGATTCTCCAGGGAGGACTAGCGATGGATTTCACCCTCGAAGTGATTCCGCTGCCCGTGAGCGACATCGACCGTGCCAGGGACTTCTACCGGGACAAGGTCGGCTTCCACGTCGACATCGACCAGGAGATCATGCCGGGCATGCGGATCGTGCAGCTCACACCGCCGGGCTCCGGCTGTTCGATCGCG
The DNA here is from genome assembly GCF_040446465.1 of Streptomyces sp. RG80. NCBI lineage: Bacteria > Bacillati > Actinomycetota > Actinomycetes > Kitasatosporales > Streptomycetaceae > Streptomyces > Streptomyces sp. RG80. Next base: position 81,626 of record NZ_JBEAAJ010000019.1, read on the forward strand.
CTCGGCGACAGCGTCTGGGACCTGACCAAGGGCGAGACCAAGCCCGAGCCGGGTTCCTACCAGGGGCTCCAGCTGTGCGTGGCGGACATCAAGGCGGCCAGGGCGGAACTCGTGGAGCGCGGCCTGGAGGTCTCCGAGCCGGTCCAGTACGCCCCTGACGACGGCGGCACGTTCATGTACTTCAAGGACCCGGACGGCAACGGCTGGTCCATCCAGGAGTACCGGCGCAGGGCCACGGAGCCGCTGCACCGGGTGCTGTCCGAGTCGGCGGGCCAGTAGCGCGCGGACGGGGCGCGGGGCCTGCCGGCGCCCCTGCGGTCATGCCCGCGCCGTCTGGGTCTTGCAGTTGAGGCCGACGAGATGCTCGCCGTCCGCACGGAAACTCCCGTATCCGACAAGGGTGTTGCCGTCTTCCTTGTAGAGCCAGAAGCCACCCCTGACCTTGGCGCGTGCTTGACGAAACGCCAAGGGGCCGGCGGTCCGCGACCGTCGGCCCCTCCGGTACTGCGTGCCTACAGCACCGGCAGGTTCTTCCGCAGCTCGAACGCGGTGACCTCGCTGCGGTACTCCTCCCACTCCTGGCGCTTGTTGCGCAGGAAGAAGTCGAAGACGTGCTCGCCCAGCGTCTCGGCGACCAGGTCGCTGCGCTCCATCAGGGTGAGGGCCTCGCCGAGGTTCTGCGGGAGGGGCTCGATGCCCATCGCGCGGCGCTCGGCGTCGGAGAGGGCCCAGACGTCGTCCTCGGCGCCCGGCGGGAGCTCGTAGCCCTCCTCGATGCCCTTGAGGCCGGCGGCGAGCAGGACCGCGTAGGCGAGGTACGGGTTGGCGCCGGAGTCGATCGAGCGGACCTCGATGCGGGCCGAGCCGGTCTTGCCGGGCTTGTACATCGGGACCCGGACCAGGGCCGAGCGGTTGTTGTGGCCCCAGCAGATGTACGAGGGAGCCTCGCCGCCGGCGCCCGCGGTGCGCTCGGAGCCGCCCCAGATGCGCTTGTAGGAGTTGACCCACTGGTTGGTGACCGCGGAGATCTCGGCGGAGTGCCGGAGCAGGCCGGCGATGAAGGAGCGGCCGACCTTGGAGAGCTGGTACTCGGAGCCGGACTCGTAGAACGCGTTGCGGTCGCCCTCGAAGAGGGAGAGGTGCGTGTGCATGCCCGAGCCGGGGTGCTCGCTGAACGGCTTCGGCATGAACGTCGCCTGGACGCCCTGCTCCAGCGCCACCTGCTTCATGACCAGGCGGAACGTCATGATGTTGTCCGCCGTGGACAGCGCGTCGGCGTAGCGCAGGTCGATCTCCTGCTGGCCGGGGGCGCCCTCGTGGTGGGAGAACTCGACCGAGATGCCCATCGACTCCAGCATGGTGATCGCCTGGCGGCGGAAGTCCATGCCGATGTTCTGCGGGGTGTGGTCGAAGTAGCCGGAGTTGTCGGCCGGGGTCGGGCGGGTGCCGTCGAGCGGCTTGTCCTTCAGCAGGAAGAACTCGATCTCGGGGTGGGTGTAGAAGGTGAAGCCCAGGTCCGAGGTGCGGGCCAGCGCGCGCTTGAGCACATAGCGCGGGTCCGCGAAGGACGGGGAGCCGTCCGGCATGAGGATGTCGCAGAACATCCGGGCCGTACCGGGGGCCTCCGCGCGCCAGGGGAGGATCTGGAAGGTCGACGGGTCCGGCTTGGCGATCATGTCGGACTCGTAGACCCGGGCGAAGCCCTCGATCGCGGAGCCGTCGAAGCCGATGCCCTCATCGAAGGCCTGTTCGAGTTCGGCCGGGGCCACGGCGACGGACTTGAGGAAGCCCAGCACGTCCGTGAACCACAGGCGTACGAACCGGATGTCGCGCTCCTCCAACGTCCGGAGCACGAACTCCTGCTGCTTGTCCATCTTCCGCTTCCCCATCCTTGCTGGTCAGGCCGCCTGTCTCGGGTCCCGTTCGAGACGGACCGGGCACCTGAGCATCCCACCACAACACCATTTCATCCGTGTTGCGGACCATGATCGGCGGGCCGACCCCTGGGCGAACGCCTCACGTACGACAGGTGTACTGTTCTGCGCCCATCTTGCCTGCTCGGACCGTCATCCGTAATGCCGGACGGGCCGCAACCTGCCGCGAGCCGATCACCCGCTCTTCGGCCATTCCTGTGCCCTCCCTTTCTATAGGCACCCTCCCCCCTATTACGATCAGCGGACCCGACCGGCCCTCTTGCCCCAGAAGGACACACCCCATGGGTTCCGCCAAGAAGAAGAACTCCTCCGAGCGCCAGGCTCGAATAGCGGAGATGCGGCGTGCCGAACAGGCCCGCGAGCGCCGCAACCGGCTTCTCACGATCGGGGCGAGCGTGGCCGTCGTCACCGGTCTCGTCGTGGGCGGCGTCGTGCTCGTGCGGTCGCAGGACGACGGCGGCAGCTCGGTGGCCGACTCCAGCAACCCGGGGCACTGGACCACCGGCAAGGACGGCGTCAAGACCTGGTCGTCGAAGCTCAGCCAGACCCACGTCAAGACGACCGTGAAGTACCCGATGACGCCTCCGGCCGGCGGTGACCACGACGCCCGCTGGATGAACTGCAACGGCGACGTCTACACCAAGGAACTCAACAACATGAACGCCGTGCACTCCCTGGAGCACGGCTCGGTCTGGGTGACCTACACCTCCAAGGCCAAGAAGGCCGACGTGGACGCGCTGGCGGCGAAGGTGAAGAAGACGCCGTACACGCTGATGAGCCCGTACGAGAAGCAGGCGGCCCCGATCATGCTGACCGCGTGGGGCCACCAGCGCACGGTGACGAGTGCCGACGACCCGAACGTGGCGAAGTTCTTCGAGACGTATGTCCAGGGTGAGCAGACTCCCGAGAAGGGCGCGACGTGTCAGGGCGGTCTGTCGTAGTGAGGAAGGCCGGCTGGATCGCCTCGGCCGCGGCGGCGGTGCTCGTCGCGGCCGGCGGGATCACCTACGCCGTCGCCCAGGACGACGGCTCCGGTGCCACCCCGACCGCCGACTCGGCGGACGCCGGGTTCGCGCGGGACATGGCGGTGCACCACCAGCAGGCGGTGGAGATGTCGTTCATCGTCCGCGACCGCACCAAGAACGAGGACGTACGGCTGCTCGCGTACGACATCGCGCAGACCCAGGCCAACCAGCGCGGCATGCTGCTGGGCTGGCTGGACCTGTGGAACCTGCCCAAGGTGTCGGCGGACCCCCCGATGATCTGGATGGACATGGGCGGCATGGCCTCCGGCGAGGACGGCGCGCTGATGCCGGGCATGGCGACCGACACCGAATTGGCGAAGCTGGGCAAGCTCAGCGGCAAGCAGGCCGAGATCTTCTATCTGCAGCTGATGACCGACCATCACAAGGGCGGCATCCACATGGCCGAGGCCTGCGTCAAACGCTGCACGGTGAAGGTGGAGAAGCAGATCGCGCAGGGCATGGTCAACGGGCAGGAATCCGAGATCCAGCTGATGGCGGACATGCTCAAGGAGCGGGGCGCGAAGGCCCGTTCATAGAGGGTTAACCCTCGGTCCTGGCTGCGCCTTAACCCTCAAATGGCTTTGTCATTAGGTTAATTGGGTCCTTCTTGGGACTCGTATTCCCCTGGCATGAACGGTTCGTCGAAAGAGTGGCCCCCGTCGAGTGATCCACTCGAGACGAACCGCATACAGGGGGTTCCATGAGATCCAACCGCGCCGCGATGCGCGCCGGGTTGAGCATGGCAGCGACACTGCCCATGATCGCCGGGGCGCTCGCGCTCGGCATACCCGCGGCGCACGCCGCGGACGGTCCGGCCCGGGACACGCTGGCCGGGACCAAGCCCACCTGGGCCACGGCCAAGGCCGACAAGGGCGCCACGGCGGACAGCTCCCAGGTCTCCGCCCGGGTCTACCTCGCCGGCCGGGACGCCACCGGCCTCGCCGCGTACGCGAAGGCCGTGTCCGACCCGTCCTCGGCGTCGTACGGCAAGTACCTGAGCGCGAAGCAGGCACAGTCCCGCTTCGGTGCGACGAAGGCCCAGGTGGCCGCGGTGAAGTCCTGGCTGAGCTCGGCGGGCCTGAAGGTCACCGGCGTCACGCAGCACTACATCTCGGTCACTGGTGACGTGGCCGCCGCCGAGAAGGCGTTCGGCACCCAGCTGCACAACTACGCCAAGGGCACGAAGACTTACCGCGCGCCCGCGAGGACGGCTTCCGCGCCCCAGAGCCTGAACGGTGCCGTCCTGACCGTCACCGGCCTGGACAACGCCCCGCACAAGGCGAGCCACAAGGACCAACTGCCGGGTCCGTCCGCGGTGTTCAAGAACGCCGGACCGTTCTCCTCGTACTACGGCTCCAACGTCGCGAGCACGCTGCCCGACGCCTACGGCGGCAAGATCCCGTACGCCGTCAAGGGCTACACCGGCAAGCAGCTGCGGGCCGCGTACGGCGCCGGCGGGTACACGGGCAAGGGTGTGCGGGTCGCCATCACCGACGCGTTCGCCTCGCCGACCATCGCCTTCGACGCGCAGACCTACGCGAAGAAGCACGGCGACGCCGCCTGGAAGACCGGCCAGCTGACCCAGGTGCTGCCGAAGAAGTACACGCACACCGGCGCCGACGAGTGCGACGCGTCCGGCTGGTACGGCGAGGAGACCCTCGACGTCGAGGCCGTGCACGCGGTGGCGCCGAACGCGAACGTCACCTACGTGGGCGCCGCGTCCTGCATGGACGACGATCTGCTCGACTCCCTCAGCAAGATCGTCGACAAGCACCTGGCCGACATCGTCTCCAACTCCTGGGGCGACATCGAGGCCAACCAGACCCCGGACCTCGCGGCCGCCTACGACCAGGTCTTCCAGTTCGGCGCGGTCCAGGGCATCGGCTTCTACTTCTCCTCCGGCGACAACGGCGACGAGGTCGCCAACACCGGTACGAAGCAGGTCGACACCCCGGCCAACTCGGCGTGGGTGACGGCGGTCGGCGGTACCTCGCTGGCGGTCGGCAAGGGCGACAAGTACCTGTGGGAGACCGGCTGGGGCACCCAGAAGGCCACGCTGTCCGCGGACGGCAAGAGCTGGACGGACTTCCCCGGCGCGTTCACCTCGGGTGCGGGCGGCGGCACCAGCAAGACGGTCGCCGAGCCCTTCTACCAGAAGGGTGTCGTCCCGGACGCGCTCGCCAAGGCGAACAACGCCGCCGGCAACCGCGTGGTCCCGGACATCTCCGCGATCGCCGACCCCAACACCGGCTTCCTGGTCGGCCAGACGCAGACCCAGGCCGACGGCTCCGAGTCGTACAGCGAGTACCGCATCGGCGGCACCTCGCTGGCCTCGCCGGTCATCGCGGCCGTCCAGGCCCTCGCCCAGGAGGCGCGCGGCGGCAAGGCGATCGGTTTCGCCAACCCGTCGATCTACGCCAAGTACGGCACGAAGGCCTTCCACGACGTCACCGACAACCCGACGGGCTCCGGCCTGGCGGTCGCGCGCGTGGACTTCGTCAACGGCTACGACGCGACGGGCGGTCTGACCACGTCGGTCCGCTCCCTCGGCAAGGACAGCTCGCTGTCCGCCGTGAAGGGCTACGACGACGTCACCGGCGTGGGCACGCCCGCAGGCGGTTACGTCGAATCGTTCCGCCGGCACTGAAACACCGGGGGTGGCGTGAGGTGACCGACACCTCACGTCACCCCATCGCGTCGCTCTGACGATTACACTGATCCCGTGCCTCCGTTGAACTTCAGGTCGATCTATCAGCACGGCTTCGCCCGCGTCGCCGCATGCACGGGTCACACCGTGATCGCGGACCCGCCGGCCAACGCCGCGTCGGTCCTGCGCCACGCGCGCCACTGCGCCGAGGAGGGGGTCGCGGTCGCCGTCTTCCCGGAGATGGTGCTGTGCGGCTACTCGATCGAGGACCTGCTGCTCCAGGACGCACTGCTGGACGAGGTCGAGCAGGCGCTCGCCGAGGTGGTGGCCGGTTCGGCCGGCCTGCTGCCGGTCCTGGTCGTCGGCGCCCCGCTGCGCCACCGCGGCCGGGTCTACAACTGCGCGGTGATCGTGCACCGCGGCCGGATCCTCGGCGTCGTGCCCAAGTCGTACCCCCCGAACTACCGCGAGTTCTACGAGCGCCGCCAGATCGCCGACGGCGCCGACGAGCGCGGCGGCTCGATCCGGGTGGGCGGCGCGAGCGTCCCCTTCGGCGTGGACCTCCTCTTCGCCGCCGACGACGTCCCCGGCCTCGTCCTGTTCGCCGAGGTCTGCGAGGACATGTGGGTGCCGGTGCCGCCCAGCGCGGAGGCCGCCCTCGCCGGTGCGACGGTCCTGGTCAACCTCTCCGGCAGCCCGATCACGGTCGGCCGGGCCGAGGACCGCAAGCTTTTGTGCCGCTCGGCGTCCTCCCGCTGTCTCGCGGCGTACGTCTACGCGGCGGCCGGTCTCGGCGAGTCCACCACCGACCTGTCCTGGGACGGACAGGCCATGGTCTACGAGAACGGCGTACTGCTGGCCGAGACCGAGCGGTTCCCGCTGGGCGACGAGTACGCGGTGGCCGACGTGGACCTCGACCTGCTCCGGCAGGAGCGGCAGCGGATGGGCACCTTCGACGACAACCGCCGTACGCACCGCACCCGGACCGCCGACTTCCGGACCGTCGGCTTCGAACTCGACCCGCCCCTCACCGACCTGGGCCTGCGCCGCCGCCTGGAGCGCTTCCCGTTCGTGCCGGCCGACGCCGACCGGCTCGCCCAGGACTGCTTCGAGGCGTACAACATCCAGGTCCAGGGCCTCCAGCAGCGGCTCGCGTCGATCGGTGGCCCGAAGGTGGTCATCGGCGTCTCCGGCGGTCTGGACTCCACACACGCCCTGATCGTCGCCGCCCGCGCCATGGACCGCGCCGGCCGCCCGCGCAGCGACATCCTCGCCTGGACCCTGCCCGGCTTCGCCACCAGCGACCACACCAAGGACAACGCCCACGCCCTGATGCGCGCGCTCGGCGTCACCGCGGCCGAGCTGGACATCACCCCGACCGCGCGGCTGATGCTCCAGGAGATGGAGCACCCCTTCGCCTCGGGCGAGCCGGTCTACGACGTCACCTTCGAGAACGTCCAGGCGGGCCTGCGCACCGACTACCTGTTCCGCCTGGCCAACCAGCGCGGCGGCATCGTGCTCGGCACCGGTGACCTCTCGGAGCTCGCGCTCGGCTGGTCCACGTACGGCGTGGGCGACCAGATGAGCCACTACAACGTCAACTCGGGCGTGCCGAAGACGCTGATCCAGCATCTGATCCGCTGGGTCGTCAGCAGCGACCAGTTCGACGAGGAGACCGGCAAGATCCTCACCGCGATCCTCGACACCGAGATCAGCCCGGAGCTGGTGCCCGGCGAGGAGATGCAGTCCACGGAGTCCAAGATCGGCCCGTACGCCCTGCACGACTTCACGCTCTTCCACGTCCTGCGCTACGGCTTCCGCCCGTCGAAGATCGCCTTCCTGGCCTGGCACGCCTGGCACGACACGACCGCCGGCGCCTGGCCCCCCGGCTTCCCCGAGGCCAAGCGGGTCGCCTACGACCTGCCGGAGATCCGGAAGTGGCTGGAGGTCTTCTGCCGCCGCTTCTTCGCCTTCGCCCAGTTCAAGCGCTCGGCGATGCCGAACGGCCCGAAGGTCTCGGCAGGCGGCTCCCTCTCACCCCGCGGCGACTGGCGGGCCCCCTCGGACAGCTCGGCGGCAGCGTGGCTGCGGGATCTGGCCCGCTTCGACTAGAGCGTGTACGGGACCGGGCTCGGTGGAGGTGCGCCCCACCGAGCCCGCGCGTCAAGGAACAAGGAACCAGGACGGCCCGTCAGCTCAGCGGTGCGCCGTCTCGGCGAGCTGCGGGGTGTGCCTGGCGACCAGGCGTTCGCGGCCGGGCCGCTGGACGGGCCTGCGGCGGTCCACGGCGTACGCCGTCGCCGCGACGCCCAGGCCGAGGACGGCCAGGGCCGCGCCCGCCAGGGCCGGGGAGGTCACGCCGAAGCCCGCCGCGAGGGTGAGGCCGCCGATCCAGGCGCCGCCGGCGTTGGCGAGGTTGAAGGCCGCCTGGTTGGCGGAGGAGGCGAGGGAGGGGGCGCTGGACGCCTTCTCCATGACCATCAGCTGGAGCGGGGAGCCCGTGACGAAGGCGGCCGTGCCGAGCAGGACGACCGCCAGGGCCGCGCTCCACGCCGACGTCATCAGCACCGGGAAGAGGGCCAGGACCAGGGCCAGTGAGACCAGTCCGGCGAACAGCGTGCCCCGCATCGCGTGGTCGGCCAGGCGTCCGCCCAGCAGGTTGCCGATCGTCGCGCCGACGCCGAACAGCGCGAGCAGCAGCGTCACCCGCCCCTCGGCGAACCCGGCGGAGTCTGTCAGCATCGGCGTGATGTAGCTGTACGCGGCGAAGAGCGCGCCGAAGCCCGCGACGGTCGTACCGAGGGCCAGCCAGACCGGCAGCGACTTCAGCGCGGCAAGCTCACGGCGCAGTCCGCCACCGGCCACCGCGACCACGCGGTCGTGCGGGATCAGCCATGCGAGCGCGGCGATCGCCGCCAGCCCGATCACCCCGACCCCGAGGAACGTGGCCCGCCACCCCAGCTGCTGACCCATCAGCGTGGCGACCGGTACCCCCACGACGTTGGCGACGGTCAGCCCGAGGAACATCAGCGACACCGACCGGGCCTTGCGCTCCGGCGCGACCAGGCCGGTGGCGACGACCGCGCCGACCCCGAAGAAGGCCCCGTGCGGCAGACCGCTGACGAACCGGGCCACGAGCAGCGAGTCGTAGCCGGGCGCGAACGCGGAGGCCGTGTTGCCGACGACGAACAGCGCCATCAGCCCGATCAGGACCGTACGGCGGGCCACGCGCGCCGTCACGGCCGCCAGCAGCGGTGCGCCGACGACGACGCCCAGCGCGTACGCGGAGACCAGGTGCCCGGCCTCGGGGAGGGAGACGTGCAGGTCGTCCGCGACATCGGGCAGCAGCCCCATCATCACGAACTCGGTCGTGCCGATACCGAACGCGCCGACGGCCAGAGCGAGCAGGGCCAGGGGCATGGAGAAGCCTGTGCCTTTCAAGAGCGGAGTTCCACAGCTTATGTTCAGCTACGGAACAAAGCCTCTCGGGCTCAGTATTCCAGCACCTCAGGAGGACGTGTCGAGCTTCACACGAGCGGCCACCGGAAGGTGGTCGCTCCCCGTCTCCGGCAGCGTCCAGGAGCTCTCCGGCTCGACCCCCCGCACCAGGATCTGGTCGATCCGCGCCATCGGGAACGACGCCGGCCAGCTGAACCCGAACCCGCTGCCCGCGGCCCCCTGCGTGGAGCGCATCTGGGCGGTCACGGCGTTGAGGGCCCGGTCGTTCATCGTGCCGTTGAGGTCACCGAGCAGCACGACCTGCTGGATCGGCTCGTCGGCGATGGCCTCGCCCAGGGCGTTGGCGCTCTTGTCGCGCTGCCGCGCCGTGAACCCGGCCTCCATCTTCACGCGCACCGACGGCAGGTGGGCGACGTACACCGCGATCCGCCCCTCGGGCGTGGTCACCGTGGCCCGCATGGCACGGGTCCAGCCCAGCTTGATGTCGACGGGCTTCACGCCGCTCAGCGGGTACTTGCTCCACAGCCCGACGGTCCCCTGCACCGAGTGGTACCGGTACGTCCCCGCAAGCGCCTTCTCGTACGTCGGCACCGCCCCCGAGGTCAGCTCCTCCAGCGCCACCACGTCCGCCCCGGAGGCGGCCACGGCACGGGCGGTGCCGGCCGGGTCGGGGTTGTCGGCGTTGACGTTGTGCGTGGCCACCGTGAGGTCGCCGCCGGAGCCGGTCTTGTCGGTGAGCAGCCCGCCGAAGAGGTTGAGCCACACGATCGCCGGGAGCAGCACCGCGATCAGGGCGGTCGCCGACTTCCGTACGACGGCCAGGACCAGCAGCACCGGCACGAACAGGCCGAGCCAGGGCAGGAAGGTCTCGGTGAGACTGCCGAGGTTGCCGATGCGGTTCGGGATGCGCGAGTGCACCAGCATCACCAGCGCGAGGGCCCCCGCCAGCGCGGCGAGGACGAGACCGCGGCGCCAGATTCTCGGGTCGCCGCGCCATCCGGTGACCAGCCGGTCGAGCAGGCGCCGGAGCCTGGAGCCCCGGCGCTCGGGTCCCGAGCCTCCGTTGTCCGTCTCCTCCATGTACGCCTGCTGCGCCATACCGCGTCGCCTCACTGCCTGCCGTGCATCCGTCCGTCCCCCGCACAAGACCCTAGGGGATGATCGGTTCCGATCCCGCCGTCCCATGACGGCCGTACCCGCACGATGACGAACAAGTCGACGCCGCCAGTTCCGGTCGCGGACGCAGAAAGCGCCCTCTGTGACGAAACGCGCACACGCGCGCTACGGCGCGGGCGAACTGACGGGCGGTGAGCTGACGGGCCGTAGCCCTTCGAGGACGCTGTCCACGATCTGTTCGGACAGGCCCGCGGGCAGGTCGGCGTCGGGCTGCATGATGGTGCGGAACAGCATGGGGCCGACCAGCAGGTCGTTGAGGAGTTCGACGTCGAGGTCGGTGCGGAGTTCGCCGCCCGCCTGGCCGCGGCGCAGGATGGCGTACTGCTTCTGCCGCCGCGGGGTGACGACGATGGCGTGGTAGGCCTCCCAGAGCTTCGGGCTGCTCTTCATCTGGGCGAAGACACTGCGCAGCAGCGCCGACGACCGGGTCATCAGGCCGCGTTGCCGCAACTGCTCCAGCAACGCCACCAGGTCGTCGCGCATGGAGGTGCCCGGGAGTTCGGGGTCGGGCGGCTCGGTGGCGCGTACGACGTCGACGAAGAGCTCCTCCTTGCCGCTCCAGCGGCGGTAGATGGTGGCCTTGCCGACGCCCGCGGTACGGGCGATGCGCTCGATGGAGAGCTCGGCGAGCGGCACGCCCTCCTCCAGGAGCTTGAGCACGCCCTCGACGATGGCGCGCTCCACGGCCTCGCTGCGGGGGCGGCCGCGTACGGGGCCCGCCGGCGGGGGGTGGCCTTCGGCGAGGCTGCTGCTCACGTCGCTGGATCCTCTCTGTCTCCTCGGACGATTGTCCCCCGCACGCGGACTCGTACGCGGCCCGCCTCTACTCGGCCGCGACCAACTTCCGTCCCTCCTCGTCCTGCTGAGCGTCCGACGGCTTCCCCGGCAGGAACAGCGCGACCACGACCGCGCCGACCACCGCGACGCCCGCGCCCCACAGCGCGGTGACGTGCATGGCGTGCAGGAAGGCGTCGTTGGCGGGGTCGACGAGCACCCTGCCCTCGGGGCCGAGCTTGGCGGCGACGCCGAGGGTGGCCTCGATGGACTCGCCCGCGGTGTGGCGCAGGCCGGCGGGCAGTGAGCCGAGCTTGTCCTCGATGCCGTTGCGGTAGGCCGTGGACAGCACCGAGCCGAGGACGGCGATACCGAGGGCGCCGCCGACCTGGCGGAAGGTGTTGCTGAGCGCGGAGGCGGAGCCGGCCTTCTCGCGGGGCAGGGCCTGCATGATGACGACGCTGACCGGGGTCATGATGTGGGCCATGCCGGCGCCCATGAGGAAGAAGACGACCTCCAGGATCCAGATCGGGGTGTCCGCCTCGAACCCGGCGAACGCGGCGAGCGTCGCGGCGATGACGAGCAGTCCCGCCGTGGTGGTGGCCTTGTTGCCGAACCGGTCGACGACCAGGCGGGCCCGCGGCGCGAAGATCATCTGGGCGGCGGCCAGCGGCAGCATCAGCAGACCGGTCTGAAGCGGCGAGTACCCGCGCACGCTCTGGGTGTAGAAGACCGAGAAGAACGTCACGCCCATCAGCGCGAAGAAGACCAGCGCGATGGCGGCGATCGCGGCCGAGAAGACCTTGTTCCTGAAGTACGTGACGTCGATCGAGGGATGGTCGCTGCGCTTCTCGAAGACGACGAAGGCGACGAGCACGGCGAGACCGGCGCCGATCGTCGAGAGCACCGCGGCGTCCGTGAAGTCGGCGAGCTGGCCGCCCTTGATGATGCCGTAGACCAGCAGGACCAGGCCGACGACGGACAGCACGACACCGATCGGGTCGATACGGCCGGGGTTCGGGTCACGCGAGTCCGGGACGAGCCACACCATCAGCGCGAGGGCGAGCAGCACGATCGGGACGTTGATGAGGAAGACGGACCCCCACCAGAAGTGGTCGAGGAGCACGCCTCCGGTGATCGGTCCGATGGCGATGGCGAGCCCGACGCCGCCGGCCCAGATGCCGATGGCCTTGGGCTGCTCCTCGCGCTCGAAGACGTTCATCAGCACGGCGAGGGTGGCGGGCATCACGAAGGCGGCGCCGAGGCCCATGACGGCGCGGAAGGCGATGAGCTCGCCGGGCGACCCGGACATGGCGGCGAGGGCGGAGCCGATGCCGAACACGGCGAGCCCGCCGAGCAGCACCTTCTTGCGGCCGAGCCGGTCGCCGAGGATCCCGGCGCTGAAGAGCAGCCCCGCGAAGACGAGGGTGTAGGAGTTGATCGCCCACTCCAGCTCGCTCTGGGTGGCGCCCAGGCCGGTCGGGGCGGGGGTGGAGATCGTCTTGATCGCGACGTTCAGGATCGAGTTGTCGAGCACCACGATCAGCAGGCTGAGCATCAGCACGCCGAGGATCGCCCAGCGGCGCCGGTGCACGGCTTCCGGGATACGGGGGCCGGTGAGGGCAGAGTCGGCAGGAGAAGTCATACGGTCGAGCCTAGACCCATTTCGATACGGCACCGTCTCGTATCGGAATTCTTTACGGAGACCTTAAGAACGGCCCTAGGACCTGAGGCCTACGCCGCTCGAGGCGTGACCCAAGTCCCGCGCCCCGCTCTGGCCGCGCGTGGCACGAGGTGCCACCATGGGAGGTGGTCCGGGGACGCCGTGAGGGCGCCTCGAGATGACGTAAGGAGCCGTTCCATGACGCAGCTTTCGGCTGCCCAGACGAAGCCCTCCGACGGCAGCAAGGCGCTGTACGGGGGGAAGGGCACACGCCGTATCACCGTTCGCGACATCGGCCTCGCCAAGGAGCGCGGCGAGAAGTGGCCCATGCTCACCGCGTACGACGCGATGACCGCGTCCGTCTTCGACGAGGCCGGCATCCCGGTCATGCTCGTCGGCGACTCCGCGGGCAACTGTCACCTCGGCTACGAGTCGACCGTGCCCGTCACCCTCGACCAGATGACGATGCTGTCGGCGGCGGTCGTCCGGGGCACCTCCCGCGCCCTGATCGTCGGCGACCTGCCCTTCGGCTCCTACCAGGAGGGCCCCGTCCAGGCACTGCGCTCCGCGACCCGGCTGATCAAGGACGCCGGGGTCGGGGCGGTCAAGCTGGAGGGCGGCGAGCGCTCGCACGAACAGATCCGGCTGCTGGTCGAGGCCGGCATCCCGGTGATGGCCCACATCGGCCTCACCCCGCAGTCCGTCAACGCGATGGGCTACCGCGTCCAGGGCCGCGGCGAGGAGGCGGCGGCGCAACTGCTCCGCGACGCGAAGGCCGTCCAGGACGCGGGCGCGTTCGCGGTCGTCCTGGAGCTGGTCCCCGCGGAGCTGGCGGCCGAGGTCACCCGTACCCTGCACATCCCGACGGTCGGCATCGGCGCGGGCCCGGAGACGGACGCGCAGGTCCTGGTCTGGACCGACATGATGGGCCTGACCGGCGGCCGGGTCCCCAAGTTCGTGAAGCAGTACGCCAACCTCCGCGAGGTCATGGGCAACGCGGCGAAGGCGTTCGCGGAGGACGTGGTGGGCGGGACGTTCCCGCTCGAGGAGCACAGCGTCCACTAGAGCCATTGCGGCACCAAAGCAGCCCGCCGATCTTCCCCCGCCGGCGGGCTGCTGCCGTTTCCCTCGCCCCCGCCGCCCCTACCCGTCCCATCCTTCTGGGGCTCCGCCCCAGACCCCGCTCCTCAAACGCCGGAGAGGCTGAGTTTTTCAGCCCGTCCGGCGTTTGAGGACGAGGCCCCTTCAGGGCCGAAGCGGGGGTCCGGGGGCGCAGCCCCCGGGATGGGACGGGTAGGGGCGGCGGGGGCGAGAACTGCTTGTCGGCCGTCTGTCGGCGGGTGTCGGTGACCTGTCGGTCGTTTGTCGGTGGGGGCTGACACTGTCATCGGCATGACGCGAATCGACAAGAACCCCAGCGGCGCCGACATCGCCGTGACCGTGCGGGGGCTGGTGAAGCACTACGGCGAGACCAAGGCGCTCGACGGTGTGGACCTGGATGTGCGGGAGGGCACCGTCATGGGTGTGCTCGGGCCCAACGGCGCCGGGAAGACCACCCTCGTCCGCATCCTGTCCACCCTGCTCGCCCCGGACTCGGGACAGGCCACCGTCGCCGGCTACGACGTCGTACGGCAGCCCCGGCAGCTCAGGCGGGTCATAGGGCTCACCGGGCAGTACGCCTCCGTGGACGAGAAGCTCCCCGGGTGGGAGAACCTGTACATGATCGGGCGGCTGCTCGACCTGCCCCGCAAGGAGGCCAGGACCCGCGCCGACGAGCTGCTGGAGCGCTTCTCGCTCACCGAGGCCGCCAAGCGCCCGGCGAGCACCTACTCCGGCGGTATGCGGCGCCGGCTCGACCTCGCCGCGTCCATGATCGGCCGGCCGGCGGTGCTGTACCTCGACGAACCCACCACCGGACTCGACCCCCGCACCCGCAACGAGGTGTGGGACGAGGTCAAGCGGATGGTCGGGGACGGGGTCACCGTCCTGCTCACCACGCAGTACATGGAGGAGGCCGAGCAGCTCGCCGACGAGCTGACCGTCGTGGACCGCGGCAAGGTCATCGCGGGCGGCGGCATCGAGGAGCTGAAGGCGAAGGTCGGCGGGCGGACCCTGCGCGTACGCACCGTCGATCCGCTCCAGCTGCGGCCCCTCGCCGCCCACCTCGACGACCTCGGCATCACCGGCCTCGCCACCACCACCCTGGACCCCGACGCCGGCTCCCTCCTGGTCCCGATCCTCAGCGACGAGCAGCTGACCGCGGTCGTCGGCGCGGTCACCGCGCGCGGCGTCACGATCTCCTCCATCACCACCGAACTCCCCAGTCTGGACGAGGTGTTCCTGTCCCTCACCGGCCACCGCGCGAGCGCCCCGCAGGACGCCGTGCCCGCCGACGACCGCGAGGAGGTCGCCGTATGAGCGCCGCCACCGCCACCGCCACCGCCACCCCCGTCTCCACCGCCGACGACGTCCGTATCCCGCTGCGCGGGCATCTGCGGCACACCGGCGCCCTGATCCGCCGCAATCTGCTCTGGATCCGCCAGGACCCGGAGTCGATGGCCGACGCGCTGCTGATGCCGGTCATCTTCACCCTGCTGTTCGTGTTCGTCTTCGGCGGCTCGATCGGCCAGGCGCTGGGCGGCGGGCAGGACCAGTACGTGCAGTACGTCATCCCCGGCATGATCGCGATGATGAGCATGACGCTGTCGCAGGGCGTCGGCACCGGATTCAGCCAGGACTTCAACTCCGGTGTCATGGACCGCTTCCGGTCCCTGCCGATCGGCCGCGGCTCGGTGCTCTTCGCGAAGATCTCCGTGGAGCTCATGCGGATGCTGTTCGCGACGACCGTGCTGATGCTGGTCTCCGTCGCCGTCGGCTTCGACATCACCAACTGGGGCGGTCTGCTCGCCACGGTCGCCCTGTCCACGGCGTTCGCCTCGTCGATCATGTGGGTGTTCCTCACCCTGGGCGTGGTCATGAAGAGCGCGCAGTCCGTGCAGGCGATGGGCTTCCTGGTGCTGTTCCCGCTCCAGTTCGGCTCGTCGATCTTCGCGCCGACGACGTCGATGCCGGGCTGGCTCCAGACGTTCACCGACTACAACCCGCTGTCCACGCTCGCCGACGCGGCCCGTGGGCTGATGGTGGGCGGCCCGGTCGCCCACGACCTGTGGGTGACGCTCGCCTGGTCGGTCCTCATCACGGCCGTCATGGCGCCGGTCGCCATCCACAAGTTCAAGTCGAAGAGCTGACGACCGGCTCGGTCGGATGTCAGATCAGGGCGGTGGCCTCCGCGGGAGAGAGGCCGCCGCCCTCGGCGTACGCCGCCTCGAAGGCCTCGTCGCCGAGCACGGCCCGTGCCTGGCGCTCGGCCCTGCCGTACGCCTCGCGCTCGATGGACGTCGCCACGTGACTCGGCGACAGCATCGAACGCCCGGCTCCGAGGCAGCGAGCCGCGTCCCGGGCTCTGCTCCCGCCGTCGAGGCCGGCCAGGGCGATCGCGGCGATGGTCAGGTACAGGGGGCGCATGTACGGCGCGATGGCCTCGGACAGCGGGTCGTCGGCCCGTGCGAGGGCCTGCCGGGCCTTGTCCAGGCAGACGTCGTAGCAGCCGTCGATCGCTTCCAGCCAGGCCTCGGAGCCGAGGATGAAGGCATCGAAGACGACGAAGTGGGAGATGCTGAACTGCTCGCGCAACAGCCGCAGTTGCTCGCGCGCCTCCGGGACCCGGCCGGTCAGGGCGAGATGTCCGGCGAGGAACATCCGGGCGGCGGGCATGGCCTCGCTGCTCACGCCTTCCGGCCGGTCGATCACCTCGCGCAGGATCCGCTCGGCCCGCTCGATCTCGCCGCCTTCCATGAGCGCGCTGCCGAGCCGGGCACCGAGCACCGCCTTCTGGGCACGGGCGCCGAGCCGGTCCGCGTGTTCCATCGCCGCCTCGTAGTCGGCGGCGGCCGCCAGGTACTCGCCCTTGCGTTCCCGAGCCTCCCCGCGCGCCGAGAGCGCCTCGGCGGTGCCCCAGTTGTCGCCCAGCCGGTGGAAGAGCTCCAGCGACTCGCCCGCGTCGCGGGAGGCGTCGCCCGCCCATTCGGCCCGGTTGGCGAGGAGGTTGGCGCGGATCTGGAGGGCGCCGGCGAGCTCCCACTCCATGCCGGGGGTGGCCCGGCAGGTGCGTACGGCGGCGTCGAGGATCCCGGGCAGCCGGTCCACACCGCCGCTCAGCATCACGGCGTAGAACCAGAGCAGACCGGGGGCGCGGCAGACCTGCGGCAGGCCGGGTTCGTAGGTGTCGGCGATGATGCGCAGCTTCTGCCGGCCCTCCGGTGTCTCCCAGGAGTGCAACTCCGTGTCCATACAGGCCAGATGGGCGAGGTGGACACCGCGGCGGGCCTCGGTGAGGAGTTCGCCGGTCCAGGGCGGCGGGGTGTCGGTGCAGCGCTGGTGGACGGCGACGGCGCGGCGCACCGGGGCGGTGAACGGGTCGGGGCCGAGGGCCATGATCTCGGCGAGCCAGTTGCGGGCCTCGATACGGGCATCCCGCATCTGCCAGTACCAGGACAGCGACAGCCCCAGGCAGATCCCCTCCTGCTCGTCGCGCTCGGCGACGGCGTGCCGCAGGGCGGTGCGCAGGTTCTCGTACTCGCGCTCCAGGCGTTCGATGGCGAGGGACTGGTGCGGGCCCCGCAGCAACGGGTCGGTGGTGCGGGCGAGTTCGCGGTAGTACGTCAGATGCGCGCGCTCCGCCTCGCCCCGCCGGCCGGTCTCGTCGAGCCGTTCGCCCGCGTACTCGGCGACGGTCTCCAGGAGCCGGTAGCGCATCTCGCCGCCCTCGCCCGAAGGGGCCGCCACGACCAGGGACTTGTCGACGAGGGAGCCCAGCGCCTCCAGGGCGACCGGCCCGCAGACGGACTCGGCGGCGGCGAGGTCGCAGCCGCCGGCGAACACCGACAGCCGCCGCAGCACGTCCCGTTCGTCCTCGTCGAGCAGCTCCCAGGACCAGTCGACGACGGCCCGCAGCGTCTGCTGACGGGGCAGCACGGTGCGGCTGCCGGAGGTGAGCAGCCGGAAGCGGTCGTCGAGCCGGTCCGCGATCTGACGCGGCGTCAACATCCGTAGCCGGGCCGCCGCGAGCTCGATGGCCAGCGGCAGACCGTCGAGCCGCCGGCAGATCTCGGCGCAGGCCTCGGGGTCGTCCTCGACCCGGAACCCGGGCCGGGCCGCGGCCCCGCGGTCGGCGAGCAGCCGCAGGGCGACCGGCTCGGGCAGCGGCTCCACCGGACGCAGCAACTCCCCCGGTACGCCGAGGGGTTCACGGCTGGTGGCCAGTACCGTCAGCTGCGGACAGCGGGCCAGCAACTCCTCCACGAGCCGGGCGGAGGCGTCCACGACATGCTCGCAGTTGTCGAGGATCAGCAGCATCCGCCGCTTGCCGCAGTGCTCCGCGAGCCGCTCGACCGGGTCGGCGTGCCGGTCGTTCGCGGCCCGCATCGCCTCCGCGCCCGCGCCGTACAGCACGGTCTCGCGGGCACCGACGGCGGTGAGCACGGCCTCCGGGACGCCCTCCGGATCGTCCACGGGCGCGAGTTCGGCCAGCCACACCCCGTCCCGCGCGCCGGGCCGTACCGCCTCGGCCGCCTCCTGCGACAACCGTGTCTTGCCCGCGCCACCGGGCCCGAGGAGCGTCACAAGCCGCGCCGTGGCGAGGTCGCCGCGGATGGCCTCGATGTCGGTCTCCCGGCCGACGAAGGAGGTGAGACGGGCCCGGAGGTTGCCGAGGGCGGGGGGTTCGGCGGCGGAGGGAAGGGGGCCTCGCGCACCCTGGGCGGCCGGGCCGGAGGCGGCGGCGCCAGGGGCACCCGGTCGCCCGGTGGACGGAGCAGACGAGGAGGACGGAACGGACCGGGACTCGGGGTCTGCCGCACTCCCGAACCCTCCAGGCCCCCCGTCCCGCCGCCCGTCCGGCACTGCCGAGACCCCCCGCCACGACTCGTCCGGCCGCAGCAACTCCCCGTGCAGCGCCCTGAGTTCCGGCCCCGGATCGGCACCCAGCCGGTCCGCAAGGACCTGTCGTACGTCCTCGTAGGCGGCCAGCGCCTCCGCCGTGCGGCCCGAGTCGCGCAGGGCGCGCAGGCGCAGGGCCTGGAGGGGCTCGTCGAGGGGGTGGTGGTCGCAGAGGGCGGTCAGTTCGGGCAGGGACTGCTCGGCGTGGCCGAGGGCGAGGGCGGCGGTGTGCCGGGCGCGCAGCGCGTCGAGGCGCCGGGTCTCCCAGCGGGCCGCCTCGGCGGTGCGGTCGGGCAGGTCGGCGAGGGCGGGGCCGCGCCACAGGGCGAGGGCGTCGTCGAGGACGCCGGCCGCCTTCGCGGGGTCGTCGTCGGCGAGCGCGCGGGTGCCCTCGCCGGTGAGTCGGTCGAAACGGTGCAGGTCGATGTCGTCGGGCGCGGCGGCGAGCCGGTAGCCGCCGTCCGCGGAGTCGACCGCGTCCGGCCCGAGGGCCCGCCTGAGCCGTCCCACCAGCGCCTGCAACGCACCCGGTGCGTCGGCGGGCGGATCCGCGCCCCACACCTCGTCGACCAGCAGGCTCGCGGCGACCGTACGGCCGGGTCGCAGCGCGAGCACGGTCAGCAGCGCACGCAGTCGGGCGCCGCCGACGGGGAGCGGGGTGCCGTCGGGACGGAGTACCTGGGTGGTGCCGAGGATGCGATAGCGCACGGGGTCCATTGTCTCTGGTGGGTTCGGGGACGGTCACGGGGATCGGGCACGGGCGGCGGCCGTGTCGGACGCGATGTCGGAGGAGGCGGCCGGCGGATCACCGAGGGCGACCCCGCACCGTACTGAACGTCTCCAGCAGCGCGGCCAGCGAGTCCGCGTCGAGGTCCGCCGTCTCAGCCCCGGGCGGCGCGTCCGCGGGAAGGCCGCTCGCCTCGCGGACGGCGTACGAGAGCCAGGAGTCCGTGCCCGGCACCTCGACGGTGGCCACGACGCCCGCGCCCCGGTGCCGTCGGGCCCGGCCGTCCGGGCCCGTTCCCGCCTCCTTGTCGCCGAACCACTTCGGGCAGCTCTCCACCGCCTTCAGCCACCGCTCCCGGGGCACCGGCTCCCAGGCCCCGTCCCCCGACTCCGGCCGCGCGTACGCCTGCGTCACCACCTGCACGGCCCGCACCCGCCCCCGCACCTCGGGCAGTTTCGCCCCGTGGGTCTCGACGGTGAGCAGCCCGACCAGGCGCGTCGAGCGCCCCGTCCGCGCCCGCACGGCGACCTCGAGCCCATGCTCGTCCCGCAGCACCCCGTCCTCCACCGGCCCCACGACCTTGGTCAGCTGGTCGTGCCAGCCGCCGCCCAGCATGTCGCCCCCGGTCACCAGCAGCAGCGGCCAGCTCACCTCGTCCCCCACCGAGAAGGGCGTACCGCAGCACTCCATCTGCCAGTCCTCGTAGAACACATGCCAAAGCCCCATGGCCCCACCTTCTCCGGAACCGATGACCCACCGCGAGACGTTTTCGACGTACGCCCGGTACGGTCGGGCAGTCCCACAGCCTGTACGAGAGTCGGGGGAGCCCCATGACCACCACAGCCGCCCGCAACAGCGACCGGCGGATCAGCCCCGTCTTCGTGGGCATCCTCGCCGTGACGGCGGTGACCGGCTGGGCCACCTGGACCGGGTTCGCCGAGCAGCCCGGGGTCGCGGTGTTCCTGTTCGTGACGGCGGCGTGGATCGTCTCGCTGTGTCTGCACGAGTACGCGCACGCGCGGACCGCCCTGCACAGCGGCGACATCACCGTGGGCTCGAAGGGCTACCTCACGCTCAATCCGCTCAAGTACACCCACGCGCTGCTCAGCATCGTCCTGCCCGTCCTCTTCGTGATCATGGGCGGGATCGGTCTGCCGGGCGGTGCCGTGTTCATCGAGCGCGGGCGGATCCGGGGGCGGTGGAAGCACAGCCTGATCTCGGCGGCCGGTCCGCTGACGAACGTGCTGTTCGCGGTGGTCTGCACCGCCCCGTTCTGGCTGGACGCCCTGGACGGGGTGCCGGCGGACTTCCGGTTCGCGCTGGCCTTCCTCGCCCTGCTCCAGGTGACGGCCGCGATCCTGAACTTCCTGCCGGTGCCGGGCCTGGACGGCTACGGCGTGATCGAGCCCTGGCTGTCGTACAAGATCAAGCGGCAGGTGGAGCCGTTCGCGCCGTTCGGCCTGCTCTTCGTGTTCGCGCTGCTGTGGGTGCCGTCGGTCAACCACGTGTTCTTCGACGCGGTCGACTCGATCCTGGCCTCGCTCGGCATCAGCGACTTCGAGACGTACTGCGGCCAGGACCTCTACCGGTTCTGGCAGACCGGCGACTTCTGCTCGGTCAACGGCTGACGGGCCCCTGGGCCTTGCCGCGCTTGAGGTAGTACCACCACATGTTGCTCGACAGCCCCGCGAGCAGCACCCACACGATCCCCAGGAAGCTGCCCCGGGCGAAGGACACGACCGCCGCCGCCACGGCGAGCAGGCAGACGATCAGGGCGTAGACGGCGAGGCGGGGCATGGGGCGGGTTCTCCTGTCGGGGCCTGTCCGGGGGGACACCGGTGACGTCGCCGTCCAGTGTCCCCCATCGGCTCATACGTCGGTGACGCGCAGCCCCGCGTGCGCCTTGTAGCGGCGGTTCACGGAGATCAGGTTGGCGACCAGCGACTCGACCTGGTGGGCGTTGCGCAGGCGACCCGCGAAGACGCCGCGCATGCCGGGGATACGGCCGGCGAGCGCCTGGACGATCTCGACGTCGGCCCGCTCCTCGCCGAGGACCATGACGTCGGTGTCGATCTCCTCGATCTCGCGGTCCATCAGCAGCACCGCCGACAGGTGGTGGAAGGCGGCGGCGACCCGGGAGTCCGGGAGCAGGGCCGCGGCCTGCTCCGCCGCGCTGCCCTCCTCCGGCTTCAGCGCGTAGGCGCCCTTCTTGTCGAAGCCGAGCGGGTTGACGCAGTCGACGACCAGCTTGCCCGCCAGTTCCCCGCGCAGGGACTCCAGCGTCTTGCCATGGCCGTCCCAGGGCACGGCGACGATCACGATGTCGCTGCGGCGCGCGGTCTCGGCGTTGTCGGCACCCTCGACGCCGTAGCCGAGCTCGTCGGCGGCGGCCTGGGCGCGGTCGGCGGCGCGCGAGCCGATGATCACCTTCTGGCCGGCCTTGGCCAGCCGGTAGGCGAGGCCCTTGCCCTGGGGTCCGGTCCCGCCGAGCACGCCGATGACGAGCCCGGAGACGTCGGGCAGGTCCCAGGGGTCCTTCGCGGGGGCCTTCGCGGGAGCCTGTGCAGCACTGTCGGTAGAGGTCATGGGCCGACTTTACGTGCGCCACGCGCGACCCGTCCGGTCAGGTGAGCCGCGTCACGGGCAGGGATGCGCTCCTCGCGGTGGCCGGCCGCTCCTCGTGCCCGGTTCGGGCGAATTCGGGGTGAACTCCGGGTCGTGGGTGGCCGCTTGCGGCAGGATGCGGCCGCATGGACGCCGTACGTGTCGCGTTGCTGCGCGAAGTGCTCGCCGGGACCGAGTGGTTGGGGGCGACCAGGAGGTTCGCCGGGGTGCTGCGCGGCTCGGTGGTGTCGCACGGCGGTGGTCTGCTGCTGGTCGGCACTCCGGCGTACGAGCCCTGGCATCTGGCGGCCCACCTGGTGGACGAGGCGGCCTGGTCGGGTACGCCGGAGCTGGCCCCCACGCTCGTACGCCATGACGCGCGGCCGTCGGACCCGGCCCATCTGGCGGTCGGGCTCGGGCGGTTGGCGGCGGCGCGGCGGGGCGAGACGCTGCTGGTGGTGTCCCCGGCACCGGAGGGGCCGGACGCCCCGCTGCTGGAGCGGGTGCACGACGCCCGGCGGGCCGGTGCGACGGTGCTGGCTCTCGGCCCCGGCGAGGGGGATCTGACGGCGATGGCGCACGAGTCCCTCGCCGTACCGGACGGCACCGACCTGGACCTGGACACCGTGCAGCACCTGGTGAGCGCGGCGGCCGGGGAGAACGCCCTGCCTACGCCCCGGGCCCCCCGGCGTTTCCGGGACCGCCTCTCCCGGCTGACGGACCGGTTGACGGCCCCACCGCCGGCCCGCTGGTAGAACCGCCGGCAGATCCGCTGAAAAACCGGTTGCCCACGGCTGTCGGCCCGCCCGAACATGGCCCGTCGTGACCGACGACGACGCCCCTTCCCCCCGGCCTTCCCGCCTGCGCTCCATGCTTCCCGACCTCACGCCCTGGCGGGCCTCGGCCGACTTCCGGCGGCTGTGGGTGTCGGGCCTGATCTCGAACTTCGGCAGCTTCCTGACGTTCGTCGCGCTGCCGGTCCAGATCAAGGAGCTGACGGACTCGGCGGCGGCGGTGGGCGCGATCGGCGCGGTGGAGCTGATCCCGCTGATCGTCTTCGGCCTGTACGGCGGCGCGCTCGCCGACGCGATGGACAAGCGGGGCCTGATCATCTGGACCGAGGCCGGGCAGGGTCTGCTCAGCGCGGCGCTGCTGGTCAACGCGCTGATGCCGAACCCGGCCGTGTGGCCGCTGTATGTCGTGGCCGCCCTGTCCTCGGCGCTGGTGTCGGTCCAGCGCCCGGCCCTGGACTCGCTGTGGCCGCGGATCGTGGCCCATGACCATCTGCCGGCCGCGGCCTCCCTCAACACCTTCCGCTGGACGGTCGGCGGGGTCGCGGGCCCGGCGGTGGCGGGCGTGGTGGTGGCCTACGCCGGGCTCGGCTGGGCCTACGCGGCCGACCTGCTCACCTTCGTCGTCTCGGTCGCCCTGATCATCCCGATCGCCTCCTCCCCCGCCGCGCACGAGGCGGCGAAGCCGTCGCTGAAGGCCATCGCCGAGGGCGCCCGGTACGCCTGGAGCCGCAAGGAGCTGCTGGGCACCTACGCCGTCGACCTGGCCGCGATGTTCCTGGCGATGCCGCTGGCGCTGCTGCCGTTCCTGGCGGACGAGCTGGACGCGGAGTGGTCGCTGGGCCTGATGTACGCGACGGTCCCGCTCGGCGCGCTGCTGGTGAGCGTGACGAGCGGCTGGACGGCGCGGATCCACCGGCACGGCCGGATGGTGGTCCTGTCGGCCGCGCTGTGGGGCGTGGCGATCGCGGCGGCGGGCATGGCGGGCAACGTATGGCTGGTGCTGCTGTGTCTGACCGTGGCCGGGGGCTGCGACATGGTCAGCGGGATCTTCCGCGGCGTGATGTGGAACCAGACGATCCCCGACGAGCTGCGCGGCCGGCTCGCCGGCATCGAGCTCCTGTCCTACTCGGTCGGCCCGACCCTCGGCCAGGTGAGGTCGGGCGGTTTCGCCGCGTGGTGGGGCGTGCGGACGTCGGTGTGGTCGGGCGGTCTGCTGTGCGCGGGCGCGGTCGGTCTGCTGGCCCTGTGTCTGCCGAAGCTGATGACGTACGACGCCCGGACGGACGAGCACGCGGCGCGGGTGCGAAAGCAGCGCGAGGCCGCCGCCGCACCCGCCGAGGCGCAGTCCTGATCAAGTCCAGCCCTGATCAAGTCCAGCCGTGATCAGGCCCGGATCTGATCAGGACTGTGCCTGATCAGTCGTCGGTGGAGCCGCCCGCCGGGGCGTCGTGCCACTTGGGGTCGTTCTCCCACTGGAGGTTGCGCTCGCGGGCGGTCGCCATCGCGTGTTCGGCTTCCTGCCGGGAGGTGTACGGGCCGAAGCGGTCCTTGCCGGGGCAGTCCGGCCCCTCCTCGACCTTCTTGTGCTCCAGGCAGTAGTACCACTCGCCCGGCTTGCCGACCGTGCGCTTCTTGAACAGGGCCATGACCAGCTCCTCTCGCCACCGACATGTTCCCCCACCGGGGCTAGTTAGACTCGCTGGCATGTCTGGCCAGTCGCTGCTCGTACCAGGGGAGCTCTCCCCCACCCGTTCCGTGCCCGGAAACATCCGTCGTCCCGAGTACGTCGGCAAGCCGGCGCCCACTCCGTACACCGGACCGGAGGTGCAGACGCCCGCGACGATCGAGGCGATGCGGATCGCCGGCCGGATCGCCGCGCAGGCGATGGCGGAGGCGGCGAAGCTGATCGCCCCCGGCGTGACCACCGACGAGCTGGACAAGGTGGCGCACGAGTACATGTGCGACCACGGCGCCTACCCGTCGACGCTCGGCTACCGCGGCTTCCCCAAGTCGCTGTGCACCAGCGTCAACGAGGTGATCTGCCACGGCATCCCGGACTCGACGGTCCTCAACGACGGCGACATCGTCAACCTCGACGTGACGGCGTACATCGGCGGCGTGCACGGTGACAACAACGCGACGTACCTGGTCGGGGACGTCGACGAGGAGAGCCGTCTGCTGGTGGAGCGGACCCGGGAGTCCCTGAACCGCGCGATCAAGGCGGTCCGGCCGGGCCGGCAGATCAACATCATCGGCCGGGTCATCGAGTCGTACGCCAAGCGCTTCGGGTACGGAGTCGTCCGCGACTTCACGGGCCACGGCATCAACTCGTCGTTCCACTCGGGCCTGATCATCCCGCACTACGACAGCCCGCACGCGACGACGGTCATCCAGAAGGGCATGACCTTCACGATCGAGCCGATGCTGACGCTGGGCACGCACGACTACGACATGTGGGACGACGGCTGGACGGTCGTCACGAAGGACCGCAAGCGGACGGCGCAGTTCGAGCACACGCTGGTGGTGACGGAGAGCGGCGCCGAGATCCTGACGCTGCCGTAGCGAGCCCGAGGACCCGTCCCCTGCTGGGGGCGGGTCTTTTCTTGTACGCTTTTACCGACAGGGCGTCGGCAAACCTATTGACTTAGGTAAGCCTTACCTTAGAGGATGCACTGCATGGACTCCTTCTCGACAGTCATCCGTACCGCGTCCCATGAGCAGCACGTGGAGGCGGAGACCTCGTCCTTCATGAGCGACCTGCTCGGCGGAAGGCTGGGCGTGGACGCGTACGCCCGCTACACCGAGCAGCTGTGGTTCGTGTACGAGGCTCTGGAGAGCGGGGCCGAGCGGCTGGCCGGGGATCCGGTGGCCGGGCCCTTCATCCAGCCGGAGCTGTACCGGCTGGGCGCCCTGGAGCGGGACCTGGAGCATCTGCGGGGCGCCGACTGGCGTACGGGGCTCACCGCGCTTCCCGCCACCCAGGCCTACGCGGACCGGGTGCGCGAGTGCGCCACCGAGTGGCCCGCCGGTTACATCGCCCACCACTACACGCGCTACCTCGGCGACCTCTCCGGCGGCCAGATCATCCGCGACAAGGCGGAGCGGACCTGGGGCTTCGAGCGCAAGGGCGACGGCGTCCGCTTCTACGTCTTCGAGGGCGTCACCAACCCCGCCGCGTTCAAGCGGGGTTACCGGGAGCTGCTGGACGGGGTGCGGGCCGACGATCTGGAGAAGCAGCGGATCGTGGCCGAGTGCAAGAAGGCGTTCGCGCTGAACACGGCGGTGTTCCGGGCACTGGGCGAGGAGTTCCCGCTGAGCGCCTGACGCCTAACGCTCCGGCTGGCGTTCCAGGACGACCCGTCCGCCGATCTCCACCCAGCCGCCCGGCTGGGGGCAGGTGAGGATCTGTGAACCCGCACCCTGGGTGATGTTCAGGGCGCGGCCCAGGTGTTCGGTGAGGAGGATGGCGGCGGCGCCGGTGGCCTCGTCCTCGTCGATGCCGTCGTCGCGGCCGGGGAACGCCCGTGCGCGGATCCGTCCGGCGGGCTCGTCCTCCCACGCCCAGGCGTAGATCCACTCCCCCTTGGGCGGCACGTCCAGGTCGTCGACCTCGGCCGCGGTCCCGTACTGCCTCAGGGTCCGCGGCGGCGCCCACTCCGCCCGCGCCTCGATCCAGCTGAACTCCCCGTCGAGACGGGCACCCACGACACCGGCCGGCGTGACGAGCTCGGGCACGTCCAGCAACCACGCCGTGCCGACGCAGGGGTACCCGGCGAAGGGCAGCCGCACCGTCGGCGTGTAGATGTCGATGATCCCGCGCTCGGGGTCGTCCACGAACACCGTCTCGCTGAAGCCGAGCTTCCCGGCGAACTCCTGCCGCTCCTCGCGGTCCGGCATCACGGATCCCTCGCGCACGACGCCGAGTTCGTTGCCGTAGCCGCCGTTCGGCGCGCAGAAGACGCGCAGCACGTCGTAGTCAGTCACGGGGGAATTGAAACATCGCCCGCACCGCGAGGCCGCCAGAGGCCAACCAAGGCAGGTAAGGCTAACCTAACAAACGTGGAGCAGCTGTACGAGAGGGACGGTGCCGCGTGACCGTACTGGAGAAGGCCACCACCGCACAGGACGAGGCTTCCGAGTCGCCGCCCCGAAGACCGCGTTCGGCGGCCTGGTTGCTGACCGTCGGTCTGGTCGTCGGGCTCCTCGCCCTCGTGCCGGTCGCGGCGGGGATCGGGGCGTATCCGATCCCGCTCGCGGACGTCCTCTCCTCCGTCCTGCACCAAGTGGGGCTGGGGGGCGGCGAGTTGGACCGGGTCGCCGAGTCGGTGCTGTGGAACGTACGGCTGCCGCGGATCGTGCTCGCGCTGCTCGTGGGGGCCTCGCTGGGGTGTGCGGGTGCGCTGATGCAGGGCGTGTTCGGCAATCCGCTCGCCGAGCCCGGTGTCATCGGCATCTCCTCGGGAGCGGCGGTCGGGGCGGTCGCCTCGATCGTGTTCGGGCTCAACTTCCTTGGCAACTGGACGGTTTCGGCGTTCGCGTTCGTGGCCGGGCTCGCGACCGTGCTGATCGTGTACGTGATGTCGCGCTCCGGGGGGCGTACGGAGGTCGTGACGCTGATCCTCACGGGGATCGCGGTGAACGCCTTCGCGGGCGCGCTGATCGGGCTGTTCCTCTTCTTCGCGGACACCGCGGCCGTCAACCAGGTCGCGTTCTGGCAGTTGGGTTCGCTGGCGCAGGCGACGTGGCCGAAGGTGTTGGCCGTACTGCCGTGTGCGGTGCTGGGGTTGGCGGTGGCGCCGTTGTACGCGCGGCGGCTGGATCTGCTGTCGCTGGGCGAGCGGCCCGCACGGCATCTCGGGGTGGACGTGGAGCGGTTGCGGGTGCTCCTGATCCTTGTGATCGCGCTGCTGACCGCGGCGGCGGTGAGCGTCTCGGGGATCATCGGCTTCGTGGGCCTCGTCGTGCCGCATCTGCTGCGGATGGTGGCGGGGCCGGGGCACCGGTTCCTGGTGCCGGGCAGTGCGTTGACGGGGGCACTGGTGCTGCTGGCGGCGGATCTGGCCGCGCGGACGATTGCCGCGCCTGCGGAGCTGCCGTTGGGCGTACTGACGGCTCTGCTGGGGAGCCCGTTCTTCTTCTGGCTGCTGCGGCGGACGCGGCGCAAGCAGGGGGGATGGGCGTAGGGGTTGTGCGTCGTCTGCGGGCGGGTGGGGGCTGGTCGCGCCCACGCGGCGGAGCCGCATATCGATACAGCCCCGCGCCCCTAGGTATGTGACCTGCGCCCGCGATATCGCCGCAGCCCCTTTGAAGCACCGAAGTCGCCACCACATACCCAGCCCATGAAGGACCCCGCATGAGACTCCTCCGCAACCGCCCCACTCCCCCCGCCCCCGCCGAACCCGGCGACACCCTCGCCACCGCAGAGTCACTCCACGTACGGCTCGGTACCCGGGATGTGCTCCACGGTGTGGACGTCACCGTCCGGGCCGGTGAAGTGCTGGCCCTCGTCGGGCCCAACGGTGCCGGCAAGTCCACCCTCCTCGGTGCGCTCGCTGCCGACATCCCCGCCGCCGACGGGGTCGTACGGATTCTCGATCGCCCCGCCGCGGAGTGGTCCGCGCCGGATCTCGCCCTGCGGCGGGCCGTGCTGCCCCAGTCGGCGTCGTTGTCGTTCCCCTTCACGGTCGAGGAGGTCGTAAGGATGGGTCGGGCGCCCTGGGCGGCCACCGCCCCCGAGGACGACGACCGGGCCGTGGCCGAGGCCATGCGGCAGACCGATGTCACCGCCTTCGCGCCGCGCCCCTTCTCGGCGCTCAGCGGCGGTGAGCGGGCCCGGGTCGCGCTCGCGCGGGTGCTGGCCCAGCGGGCGCCGCTGCTGCTGCTCGACGAGCCGACCGCGGCTCTCGACCTCAGGCATCAGGAGCTCGTGCTCAGGGTTTGCCGGGAGCGGGCGGCCGCGGGGGACGCCGTCGTCGTCGTACTGCACGATCTGGGGCTCGCGGCGGCGTACGCGCACCGGGTCGCGATCCTGCGCGCCGGGCGGGTGGCCGCCGACGGGGCACCGGAGGAGATCTTCGACCAGGCCCTGCTGTCGGAGGTGTACGACCAGCCCGTGGAAGTGATCCCGCACCCCCGCACCGGCGCCCTGCTCGTAAACCCGGAGCGGAACCTTTGAATCTCCTTTGACTGTTGCTTGGGGTCCGTTTTGAGTCACCGTGATCGGGTCGTGCTCTTACAGCGTCTATGAGAGGTGAATCACGGAACGGCGGGGTATCACGCAGGTAAGCCTCAGATAAGTTAGGCGAGCCTCACCGAACCGTGTGAGCCCTGTCACGTGATTTTTCAGCCATCGCTCGGGAGCCCGCATGCGAGTCGCCAGACTCTCCGCTGTCACCGCCACCGCCGCCGTGGCGGCCCTGACCGCCGTCACCGGATGCACCGAGAAGGGCAGCTCCGGTGGGAGCGACGGCACCATCGAGGTGACCGCCACCGACAGCAAGTGCGAGGTGTCGAAGAAGGAGTTCCCGGCCGGGCACATCAAGCTCGCCATCGAGAACAAGGGCTCCAAGGTCACCGAGGTCTACGTCCTCTTCCCGGACGACCGGGTCGTCACCGAGCGCGAGAACATCGGGCCCGGCACCAAGCAGACCGTCACCGCCGAGGTGAAGGCCGGTGACTACCAGATCGCCTGCAAGCCCGGCATGAAGGGCGACGGCATCCGCCAGGACGTCAAGGCCACCGGCGGCAGCGCGCCCAAGCGCGACCCGCGCCTCGACAAGGCCGTCGCCGCCTACCGCGAGTATGTGCAGGCGCAGGCCGACGAGACCCTGCCGCTCGCCGAGACCTTCGCCAAGGCGGTCAAGGACGGCGACCTCGAAGCGGCGAAGAAGGCCTACGCGCCCTCCCGTATCGGCTGGGAGCGCACCGAGCCGGTCGCCGAGTCCTTCGGTGACATCGACCCGAAGGTCGACGTCCGCGAGGACGGTCTGGAGGATGGCCAGGACCCGGAGAAGGACTGGACCGGCTGGCACCGTCTGGAGCGCTCGCTGTGGAAGGACAAGAAGCTCACCGCCCGTGACTCCGAGCTCGCCGACCAGCTGATCACCGACCTGAAGGACTGGCAGAAGCGGGTCGGCAAGGCCGAGATCACCCCGACCTCCATGGCCAACGGCGCCAAGGAGCTCCTCGACGAGGTCGCCACCGGCAAGGTCACCGGCGAGGAGGAGCGCTACTCGCACACCGACCTCGTCGACTTCAAGGCCAACGTCGAGGGCGCCGAGAAGTCCTACGAGCTGCTGAAGCCGGTCGCCAAGGAGAACGACGCCGCCCTCACCACCGAGCTGGACAAGCAGTTCGCGGCGATCGACGCGCTGCTCGACAAGTACCGCGCCGACAAGAACTCGTACGACTTCACCTCGTACGACAAGGTCGGCAAGGACGACCGCAAGGAACTGTCGGACGCGGTGAACGCCCTCGCGGAGCCGCTGTCGAAGCTGGCCGCCGCCGTCGTCACGAAGTCTTCCTGAGGCAGGAGCAGCCATGACGGACGCAACTCCCTCCCGCCGTGCGCTGATCGGCTGGGGTGGTGCCGGGCTCGCGCTCGGTGCCGCCGCGGCCGGCGGGGCGGTGGCGATGACCCAGGCCGGCAACGACGTCGATCCGGCCGCCTCCGAAGCGGGCGCCGCTGTCGAGTTCCATGGCGACCACCAGGCGGGCATCTCCACCCCCGTACAGGACCGGCTGCACTTCGCCGCGTTCGACGTGAAGACGGACGACCGCGCCGAGTTCGTGCAGATGCTCAAGGACTGGACGGCGGCCGCGCGGCGGATGACCGGCGGACAGGCCGTCGGCGAGGGTGCCTTCGGCGGGCTCGCCGAGGCGCCGCCGGACGACACCGGCGAGGCACTGGGGCTCAAGCCGTCACGGCTGACGCTGACGATCGGCTTCGGACCCTCGCTCTTCGAGAAGTTCGGGCTCGCGGACCAGCGCCCCGACGGTCTCTTCGAGCTGCCCAAGTTCGCCGGGGACGCCCTCGACAGGAACCGCAGCAGCGGGGACCTGTGCATCCAGGCCTGCGCGGACGACCCGCAGGTCGCCGTGCACGCGATCCGCAACCTGGCCCGGATCGGCTTCGGCAAGGTCGTGATCCGCTGGTCGCAGCTCGGCTTCGGGAAGACCTCGTCCACGACGCCCGAGGAGCAGACCCCGCGCAACCTCATGGGCTTCAAGGACGGCACCCGCAACATCGCGGGGACCGAGACCGACCGGCTGAAGAAGTTCGTGTGGGTCTCCGACCAGGAAGGGCCCGACTGGATGGTCGGCGGGTCCTATCTCGTCGCGCGCCGCATCCGGATGCACATCGAGACCTGGGACCGCACCTCCTTGCAGGAGCAGGAGGACATCTTCGGCCGCGACAAGGGCGAGGGCGCCCCGGTCGGCAAGGCCAAGGAGCGGGACAAGCCGTTCCTGAAGGCGATGAAGCCCGACGCGCACGTCCGGCTCGCGCACCCCGACTCCAACCACGGGGCGACGATCCTGCGGCGCGGCTACTCCTTCACCGACGGCACGGACGGCCTCGGCCGGCTGGACGCGGGGCTGTTCTTCCTCGCGTACCAGCGCGATGTGCGCAAGGGGTTCGTGCAGATCCAGCGCAACCTGGCGCCGGACGCGCTCAACGAGTACATCCAGCACGTGGGTTCGGCGGTGTTCGCCGTTCCGCCCGGCGTCCGCGACAAGGACGACTGGTGGGGCAGCACGCTGTTCTCCAAGGAGGCGTGAGCGACCGTGTTCTCCAACTACCTGATCGGTCTGCGGGAGGGCCTGGAGGCCTCTCTCGTCGTCTGCATCCTCATCGCCTACCTGGTGAAGACGGGCCGCAGGGACGCGCTGAAGCCGATCTGGATCGGCATCGGCGTCGCCGTCGCGCTCGCGCTGGGCTTCGGCTGCGCGCTCGAATTCGGCTCCCAGGAGCTGACGTTCGAGGCACAGGAGGCGCTCGGCGGCTCGCTGTCGATCCTCGCGGTCTGCCTGGTGACGTGGATGGTCTTCTGGATGCGGCGCACCGCCCGGCATCTGAAGGCCGAGCTGCACGGCAAGCTGGACGCGGCCCTTCAGATGGGCACCGGCGCGCTGGTCGCCACCGCGTTCCTGGCGGTCGGCCGGGAGGGCCTGGAGACGGCCCTGTTCGTGTGGGCGTCGGTGCGCGCGGCCGGTGACGGCACCCCGCGCCCGCTGATCGGGGTGGGCCTCGGCATCGCCACGGCGGTCGTGCTGGGCTGGCTGTTCTACCGGGGCGCCCTGCGCATCAACCTCGCCAAGTTCTTCACGTGGACCGGCGGCATGTTGGTCGTGGTGGCGGCGGGCGTGCTGGCGTACGGCCTCCACGACCTCCAGGAGGCCGACTGGCTGCCGGGCCTGACGAACAAGGCCTTCGACATCTCCGACACCATCCCGCCGGACAGCTGGTACGGCACCCTGCTCAAGGGCGTCTTCAACTTCCAGCCGGACCCGACGGTCCTCCAGGTCACGGTGTGGCTGCTGTACCTGATCCCGACGCTCGCGCTGTTCCTCGCCCCGGTAGGGTTCGCCTCCGGGAAGGGGAAGGTGAAGGGATCCGATGAGCAGGGATCGCAGCCCTCGAAGGCTCCGCAGGCTTGACCGGAGGGTGCTGATAGCGGCCTCGGTGACCGCTTTGTCGCTGACGGCGAGCGGGTGCGTGGTGGTCCACGGGGAGCGCGAGGTGCTTCCCGCGACCACCAAGGCCGAAGCCGCCAAGGCACTCCAGCAGTTCACGACCGCGTACAACAACGCGGACAAGGCGTACGACAGTTCCCTGGACGCGGACTACGTCACCGGACCCCTCGCGGACATCGACGCGGCGCGGCTGAAGGCGGGCCGGGCGGGCAGTCCGCAGGGCAACACGGCGCACACGCCGCTGAAGCTGTCCGACGAGAAGTTCACCATCCCCAAGAAGGCCGGCTGGCCGCGCTGGTTCGTCGCGGACACCGCCGCCAACAAGGGCGGCAGCGCGCGCTGGCTGTTCGTGTTCACCCGCGACGCTCTGGACGAGCCGTTCCAGGTGGCGTATCTGACGCTGGTCGCGCCGGACGACGTACCGCGGTTCAAGACGGACCAGGACGGCTGGGCCGAGGCCGTCCCCGCGAACTCCACGGAACTGTCCGTCGCGCCGCGGGAGTTGAGCCAGGACTATGCGACGTATCTGAAGGACGGCGAGGGGAAGACCTTCGCACAGGGCTCGCACACCAGCGGATGGCGCACCCAGCGTCAGAAGGACGCCAAGAAGCCGGGCCGGGTCACGCAGTACATCGACGAGTCGCTGACCGACGGCGACTACGCCCCGCTGGCGCTGCGCACGAAGGACGGCGGCGCGCTGGTGTTCTTCACCACCCGGCACTACCTGAAGCAGACCGCCTACGCGGGCACCGAACTCCCCGACCAGACCGCGGCCGTCGACGCGCTGACGACCGGCGAGGTCAAGCAGTCGCTGACGATGGAGTTCGTCTCCAACGAGGTAGCCCTCGACCCGCCGAAGGGCGCGGACGCCGGGCAGGTGTCGGTGCTGGGCCGGATCCAGGGCCTGACGGCGGCGAAGGGCGAGTAGCCCCCGCTTCACGAGGAGGTGCCTCTTGTGCCGAGGAGGA
Organism: Streptomyces sp. RG80; assembly: GCF_040446465.1. NCBI lineage: Bacteria > Bacillati > Actinomycetota > Actinomycetes > Kitasatosporales > Streptomycetaceae > Streptomyces > Streptomyces sp. RG80. The sequence continues at coordinate 115,087 of NZ_JBEAAJ010000019.1, forward strand.
GTGCCTCAGCCGCGCGAGGGCCAGGCCGTGGAGGCGTGGTCCCGGTCCTCGCCGGCCCAGCGGGCGCCGGCGTCGGTGAGGATCTCCAGCAGGCTCAGCGGATCGGGCAGCGGGTGCTCCAGGCCGCGCACCCAGTGCACGGACGGGCCGTCACCGGGAAGCCGGGCGGGCGGTACGAGGACGTAGGACCCGCGGCAGTGCCAGCGCAGGCCCGGATGCTCGTCCATCGTCTCGGGGTGACAGTCCAGCTCGCACGGCCACCACTCGTCCTCGTCCTCGGGGGTGCCGCGGGTGAGGGTGAAGAACATCAGCCGGCCGTCGTCGCTCTCGGCGACCGGGCCGACCTCTATGCCGGAGGCGAGCAGCCGCTCAAGGGCCTCGCGGCCCGCCTCGAGGGGCAGGTCCAGGACGTCGTGCACCATGCCGGTGGCGGTGATGAAGTTGGCCTGCGGCTGGTGCCGGGCCCAGCGCTCGATCTGGCCGCGGTCGGTGGTGGACTGCGTCTGCCAGGCGAAGGAGACGGGGTGCCGGGCGGGTGTGGGACAGCCGATCCGGTCGCAGGAGCACCGGTAGCCGGGGGCCGGGTGCGCGGCGGGCGCGAGCGGCAGCCCCGCCTCGGCGGCGGCCAGCAGCAGGGCCTCACGACCGCCGTCGCCGGCGGCCTCCTTCGGGCGGCGGCCACGCAGCCACTGGGTGAGTTTGCCCTGAAGGCCGGTCCGGCCGCCGAACTCCTGGCTCATGTATCGCCTCGCCTCGCTGTGGTGCGGACAGCATGCCCTATGGTCCCACCATCCTGCGCTGCCGGGGGCCGGAGCCGACAACCGGGGTAGGTGGGACAGCACGTACCGGGGACGGGGATCGGGTGTCATCGCCCGCTTTGGCGGGATTTGCGATCCGCGGCCCCTACCGTGGTCGTCATGGCCACAAGGATCGCGTTGACGGGCCTGGCTTCGGCGGTTTCCCTGGTCTCGCTGATGGGACCGACGATCCCGCTGGAGTGGGGGCCCGGCCCGCTCACCGTCGACTCGCTGCCCCGTGTGACATACGTCGCCCATCGCGGCGGCGCCCGTGAGGTGCCGGAGAACAGCCTGACGGGGCTGATGGCCGCCTACGGACGCGGTACGGCGCACGTGCTCGACTTCGACACCCGCATGCTGCGCGACGGCACGCTGGTCGTGATGCACGATCCGCTGCTCAACCGCACGACCTACCTGGGCGGCGAGGTGCGGCGGCTGAACGCGCGGGAATGGCAGGGCGTACGGGTCCGCCCGAAGGCCTCGCTGCCCGGCAGCTGGCGGTCGGAGCGCCCGCCGACGGTGGCCCGGGTGCTGGATCTGCTGGGCGGACGGGTCGTGCTGATGCTGGAGGCGAAGGACCCGCGCAGCCTCGCCCCGCTGGCGGCACTGCTCCGCTCCCGTGGCCTGACCCGCTCGGTGGTGGTGAACTCCAACGACCCGTCCCTGGCCCGGCGCGCCCACGGCATGGGCCTGCTGACCGGCCTGTGGCGCTCGGCGGAACAGCTGCGCGCGGACCGCCCGGAGCACTGGCGGTCCTACGTGGACGTCCTGGACGTCGACTACAAGGCGCGGGACGCGGACCTGGTCCGGGCGGTGTCCTCCGGCATCCGTCGGGTCTGGGCCCACACCGTGGTGACGCCGGCCCAGCGGGACCGGGTCCTGGACCTCGGCTGCGACGGGGTGATCACGGACACGCCGGGCAAGCTGGCACGCGTGCCCCGGCGGGAGCCTCAGCGGGTGCCTCAGCGCGGGACGAGACCGTAGAGGGCGTAGTCGACGAGGGTGTCGGTGTACGTGTGGTCGAAGGGCGCGGTGTGCTGGAGCCAGCGCTGGGCGAGTGGGGAGACGAACAGCTCCAGGGCGATGCGCGGGTCGATGTCCGGGCGTACGTCACCGGCGTCCTGAGCCGAGCGCAGCCGGTCGACGTACAGCTGGAGCGAGGGTTCGAGGAGCTTGGCCACGAGGTCCCGGCCGAGCTGCTCGTTGACGACGCCCTCGGCGGCCAGCGCCCGGGACGGCACCTCGAAACGGGGGTCGCGCAGCTCGTCGACGGTGGCGCGCAGCACGGCCTTGAGGTCGGCGGCGAGGTCACCGGTGTCCGGAAACCCGTACGCCTCCTGCCCGGCCTCCTGCGCCGACCGCTCAGCCAAGTCGAGGAAGGCCTCCATCAACACCTCCGCCTTCGACGACCACCACCGGTAGATCGTCTGCTTGCCGACCCCGGCACGGGCGGCGATCCCCTCGATCGTGGTCTTGGGGTACCCGACCTCCCCGACGAGGGCGAGGGCGGCGTCGTAGATGGCGCGACGGGACTTCTCGCTGCGGCGGGTGGTGTCGGGAGTGGATTTGCCAGGGGCGGGCTGCGTGACCATAGGGCGACGGTATCAAGGGGGTGAGACGGGGCGTCTCGTCGGCGATACTCCGCGCCCCCTCAGTCGTAGAGGTGCCTCGGACTGCAGGACAGCGGATCCGTCACATGGCCGAGCACGTTCCTGAAGGTGCGAAAGAACATCTCGTCTCCCTCGCCTGACCACCAGAACCGTTCGATGGTCGCCTCGGCCGTGTGAAGCATCAGGACACCCGAGGCTCCGTCCGCGTCCACGAAGACCGGGAAGACCCGAGTGTCCGCCGGCAGCCCGACATCCTGCAGCGAGCCGGTTTCCAGGACCGTGTCGCGGAACATCGACGCCGGCCCGCTCCGGGTCGGGTCCTCCCAGTCACGACAGCCCAGGAGTGGCATCGTCGACTGGAAACCGTCCAGCCCGTCCGTCAGGAACAGAAGAGTCCGGTAATCCGGGTCCAGCGGCTGCCCGGCGAGGGCTTCCAGCGCCTCGATCTGCGCGGAGGTCGCCGGCGGCCGGAGACCCGGCAGGCACTCCGGGTCCAGCGGCGACGTGGAGAGATATTCGCGTGTCCTCGCACGCATCAGCTCGCCGATGAGCATCCACATTTCCATGGCCTTCTCCACAGTCCCCGTCAAGGACGGCGTGATTCACAGAGTCCGCGCCGCCCACGCGGCATCTCGGTACACCGAGCCACTCCGAGTTACTCGGCGGGCCACGGATCGCCCCAGGTCGCGTCGCGTGCCGCCTTGTACAGGTCGCCGTGTTTCTTCGTCACCGTCCGCCGGGACAGTCGCTCCTCCGGCTCGCACAGGTCGAGCAGCACCTGCCCCTTGCGGATCTGGGGACGCCGGACCACCCGGGCGGCGGCCGGGTCCACCGGGAAGCGCGCGGCCGCGACGTAGCTGAACTTCTCGTCCTCGTAGGCCAGCGAGCCGCCCTTGACCTGACGGTGGAGGGACGAGCGGCTGACCCTGGTCGAGAAGTGACACCAGTCCTCGCCGGGAACGATGGGGCACGCCGCACTGTGCGGACAGGGCGCCGCGACCCGGAAGCCGGCGCCGATCAGCCGGTCCCGGGCCTCGATCACACGGGCGTACCCGGCAGGGGTGCCCGCCTCGACGATCACCACCGCCTGCGCCGCACCCGCGGCCGCGTCGACGAGGGCGGTCCGGTCGGCGGGCGTGAGTTCGTTGAGGACGTACGAGACGGTGACGAGGTCCGTGGCGTCCAGCGCGAGCGCCGTACCGATCCTCGACCGCCGCCAACTCACGTCCCGCAGCTCCGGGTTGGCCGCCGCGATCTCCCGGCCGAGGGCCAGCGCGGGCTCGGCCCAGTCGAGGACGGTGACCGGCCGGGTACCGGACCAGGTCGCGTTCACCGCCCAGGTCGCGGCACCGGTCCCGCCACCGACGTCGACATGGCTCGCGGGGGTCCAGTCGGGTACCGCGTCCGCGAACGCCTCCAGCGCCGACCGCACCGCCTCGAAGGTCGCCGGCATCCGGTACGCGGCGTACGCGGTGACGTCCGCGCGGTCGCGGAGGATGGGGGCGTCGGTGGGGGTGGCCCCGCGGTAGTTGGCGATCAGCCGGTCGACCGCCTGGGCGGCCTGCCTCGGGGGGAGGCCGTCGAGGAGGCCGGCGAGGGCGCGGCGGAGGGTTTCGGCCGGGGTTGCGGGGTCGTTCACCCGGCGATTCTATGGGCGCCGGCGTGGGGGTCGCCCGCGGCGTTTCCGCGCCCTGGGCCTTTCCGCGCCCTAGGCGTTTCGGCGCCCTCTCCGCGGCGACTCCATGGGCGCCGACCCGGGGCGACCCTCGGCTTTTCCGCGCCCACGTCGCCCCTCCCCCGGAGGAAAGACCTCACGCTCCCCGGACCGCCCGCGCCACCCTCGTCGCCGCCCGCGCCCTCGGTCCGCTGTCCGCCCCCCGCCGCCGCGGATGCACCGTGTTCGCCAGCAGGACCAGGAACGTGTCCGTCGCCCGGTCCAGCACCAGGGACGTCCCGGTGAAGCCGGTGTGGCCCGCGGCGCCCCGGCCCGCCAGTTCGCCCATGAACCAGGGCTGGTCGAGGGCGAAGCCGAGGCCGGGCGGGGTGAGGAGGAGGTCGACGAAGTCGGGGCCGAGGATGCGGGCGGGCCCGTACGCACCGCCCGCCAGCAGGGCCCGGCAGAAGACGGCGAGGTCCCGGCCCGTGGCGAAGAGCCCGGCGTGGCCCGCGACCCCGCCCAGCGCCCAGGCGTTCTCGTCGTGGACCACGCCCCGCAGCATCCCCCGGTCCGCCTTGGCCCAGGGCCGCCGCTGGCACTCCGTCGCCGCCGCCCCGGGGCACGGTCCGAACCCGGTCGCGGTCATCCCCAGCGGCCGCGTGATGCCGTCGTGGACGAGCACGTCGAGACCCCGGCCGGTGATCCGCTCGAGGACGTGCTGGAGGAGGAGCAGGTTGAGGTCGGAGTAGGTGTACGTGCCGGGGACGCCTATCGGGGGCTCCGCCCGCAGCATGTCCAGCCGTTCCGTGTCGTCCGCGCAGTCGTACAGCGGGAGTTCCGGCCGTAGCCCGGAGGTGTGGGTCAGCAGTTCCCGTACCGTCACCCCGTGCTCGGCCGCGGCCCGGAAGTCCGGCAGATACGCGCCCACCCGGGCGTCGATGCCGAGCGTGCCACGTTCGATCTGCTGGATCGCGGCGACCGCGGTGAACAGCTTGGTGAGGGAGGCGAGGTCGAAGGGCGTGTCCACGGTCATCGGGACGCGTGCCTTGCGCGGCAGCTCCACTCCGGCGTCGGCCTCGGGGTCGTAGGACGCGTAGCGGACCGCCCAGCCCGCCGCCTCCTCGACGGCGATCACCGGGCCGCGTCCGGCGACCACGACGGTGCCGGCCGCCCAGGGGCGGTCGCCGGTGGTGAGGTCGTGGACCTCCTGGACGAGGTGTTCGAGCTCCCCGGGGTCGAGTCCGGCCCGTTCCGGTGTGTCGCTGCGCAGTCTCGGCGCGCTCAGCTCTCCGCTCCCTCCGCGATCGCACGTCTGTTCCAAGGACGGCACATTCCCATGAAACAGGCAAGCGCTACCAGTGCCGACACGACCTGGACCACGGCCATCGGTACGGCGGTGTCCTCCCCGGCGATCCCGACCAGCGGGGAGGCGATCGCCCCGATGAGGAAGGAGGACGTGCCGAGGAGGGCGGACGCGGAGCCCGCGGAGTGCTTGGTGCGCAGCAGGGCGAGGGACTGGGCGTTGGGGAGGGTGACACCCATCGCCGACATCAGGACGAAGAGGGCGGCGGCCACCGCGACCAGGCCGGGCTCGCCGAACACGCCGAGCGACATCAGCAGCAGCGCGGTCGCGGCGGCGATGACGACCGCGAGCCCCGCGCCGAACACCTTCTCCAGGCTGATTCGGCCCACCAGGACCTTGCCGTTGATCTGGCCGACGACGACGAGGCCGAACGAGTTCAGCCCGAAGAGCAGGCTGAAGGTCTGCGGCGAGGCCCCGTAGATCTCCTGGATCACGAACGGCGAGGCCGAGATGTAGGCGAACAGCGCGGCGAAGGCGAAGCCGCCCGCCAGCATGAAGCCGGTGAAGGGCAGGTCGACGAGGAGCGCGCCCATGGAGCGCAGGGCCGCGCCGACCCCGCCGCCCTGGCGCAGCTCCGCCGGCAGGGTCTCGGGCAGCTTCGCCCAGACCAGCACGGCGAGCAGCGCGCCGACGACCGTCAGCACCACGAACACGCCCCGCCAGTCCGTCACCCGCAGGATCTGTCCGCCGATGACCGGCGCGACGATCGGGGCGACCCCGCCGATCAGCATGAGGGTGGAGAAGAAGCGGGCCATGGCCACGCCGTCGTAGAGATCGCGTACGACGGCCCGGGCGATCACTATCCCGGCCGCGCCCGCGAGTCCCTGGAGCAGCCGGAAGGCGACCAGGGTCTCGACGGTGGGCGCCAGGGCGCACAGGGCGGTGGCGACGACGTAGACCGCGAGGCCGACGAGCAGCGGCCGGCGGCGGCCCCAGCGGTCGCTCATCGGGCCGACCACCAGCTGGCCGAGGGCCATGCCGAGAAGGCAGGCGGTGAGGGTGAGCTGCACGGTCGCCGCGGGCGCGTGCAGGGACGTGGTGACCTCCGGGAGCGAGGGGAGGTACATGTCCATCGCCAACGGGGGCGTGGCGGTCAGCCCACCGAGGGTGAGCGTGACGAGCCAGCCCGTGCGGCGCACGGCACGAGTGGGCGGCTGCGCTTGTACCGGTGCCGCAGCCGCCTGTTCCAGGTCCGATGTCGATGCCCCGCTGTCGGGCATGTGCCCCTCCCTCCCAGTCCGATCCGCCACCTATGCTCTCAGCTCGTACACAGTGGCGAGTGCACGCGAGTGAGGGTGGACGCGGGATGACGGAGCAGAGGGTGCGCTGGGGGATCCTGGCGACCGGTGGGATAGCGGCGGCGTTCACCGCGGATCTGGTCGATCTGCCGGACGCGGAGGTCGTGGCGGTGGCGTCGCGGACCGAGGAGTCGGCGAAGGCGTTCGCGGAGCGGTTCGGGATCGAGCGGGCGTACGGAGACTGGGGCGCGCTGGCGGAGGACGCGGACATCGATGTCGTCTACGTCGCCACCCCGCACTCGGCGCACCGGGTGGCCGCCGGTCTGTGTCTGGAGGCCGGGCGGAACGTGCTCTGTGAGAAGGCGTTCACGCTGAACGCCCGCGAGGCGGAGGAACTGGTCGCCCTCGCGCGGGAGCGCGGAAGCTTCCTGATGGAGGCCATGTGGATGTACTGCAATCCCCTGATACGCCGGCTCAAGGCGCTGGTGGACGACGGCGCGATCGGCGAGGTCCGCAGCGTCCAGGCCGACTTCGGGCTCGCGGGCCCCTTCCCGCCGAGCCACCGGCTGCGCGACCCGGCACAGGGCGGCGGCGCCCTGCTGGACCTCGGCGTGTACCCGGTGTCGTTCACGCAGCTGCTGCTCGGTGAGCCGTCGGACATCGCGGCCCGCGCCACCCTCTCCGAGGAGGGCGTCGACCTCCAGACCGGCGCCCTGCTCTCCTGGGACAGCGGCGCCCTCGCCTCGGTGCACTGCTCGATCATCGGCGGTACGGCGACCTCGGCGTCGGTCACCGGTTCGCTGGGCCGGATCGACATCCCCTACGGCTTCTTCTTCCCGGACCGGTTCGTGCTGCACCGGGACGGCCGGGACCCGGAGGAGTTCAAGGCCGAGGCCGGCCCGCGCAACAGCCTCAAGCACGAGGCGGTCGAGGTCATGCGGGCGCTGCGGGCCGGCGAGACCGAGTCACCGCTCGTCCCGCTGGACGGCACGCTCGCGGTGATGCGGACGATGGACACGATCCGGGAGCGGGTCGGGGTCCGCTATCCGCAGGAGGTCGCCGGGGAGGCCGTCACGCCGGCGTGAGCCCCGGGTTCCCCACCTCCGTGACGAAGGAGGCGGCCGTGGTGATCGGCGCCCCGGGCGTGGTGACGTACGGCAGGGTCTTGAAGTCGGCGCGCGCCCGGGTCCAGTCGAGGGTGACGGTCGTGTAGCCGCGCCGGCCGTCGTAGAACCTCAGGTGCGGGTTGGCGGCCGTGTACGTGGCCCAGTTCGCGGGTCTCTCGGCGCCGTCCCGGCCGCTGGTGACCGAGGTGGTGACGATCTCGGTGCCGAGGGTGCGGGAGGCCGGGTCGTCGAAGTCGTCCTTGATGTCGAAGGCGTACCCGACGTGCACATCGCCGGTGAGGACCATCAGGTTCTCGATCCCGGCCGCCGTGGCGCCGTCCAGGATGCGGCGGCGGGAGGCCGGGTAGCCGTCCCAGGCGTCCATGGAGAGCTGGGCGACGGGGTTGAGGTCGAGGCGGCGCCGGGAGAAGCAGACCTGCTGGGGGACGACGTTCCACAGCGCCTGTGACGTGCTCCAGCCGTCGAGCAGCCAGCGCTCCTGGGCCGCGCCGGTCATGGTCCGGGCCGGGTCCTCGGACTCGGGGCCCGGGATGTGCTTCGCACCGCCGTAGGCCTGGTCGGAGCGGTACTGGCGGGTGTCGAGGACGTCGAACTGGGCCAGCAGGCCCCACTGGAGCCGTCGGTAGAGCTGCATGTCGGGGCCGACGGGCAGCTGGGGCGGGCGCAGCGGCTGGTTCTCCCAGTAGGCGCGGTAGGCGGCGGCGCGACGCAGCAGGAACTCCTCCGGCGGGACGGCGTTCTCGGGGACGGAGGCGGCGTAGTTGTTCTCGGTCTCGTGGTCGTCGAAGGTGACCACGAAGGGGTGCATGGCGTGCGCGGCCCGCAGGTCGGGGTCGGTCTTGTAGAGGGCGTAACGCAGCCGGTAGTCCTCCAGCGTGCCGGTCTCGCGGTCGAACAGGGCCGGAAGCACCCGGTCGGTGTACTTGCGGGCGCCGCCGGCCGCGTCGACGGCGTACTCGTAGAGGTAGTCGCCGAGATGGAGGACCAGGTCGACGTCGTCCGCGGCGAGGTGGCGGTGGGCCGTGAAGTAGCCGTCGTGGTAGGCCTGGCAGGAGACGGCGGCCAGGGTCATCGAGGAGACCGCGCTGTCGGCGGCGGGCGCGGTGCGGGTGCGGCCGGTCTCGCTGAGCCAGGTGCCCGCACGGAAGCGGTAGTAGTGGACGCGACCGGGGGCGAGGCCCTCGGCCTCGACATGCACGGTGTGATGGAACTCCGGGTGCGCGATGGCCGTGCCCTTGGCGACGACCGTCGCGAACGCCTCGTCCTCGGCCACCTCCCAGTCGACGTCGACGCGTTCGGCGGGCAGTCCGCCGTCGGGCTGGTAGGGGGCGGGCGCGAGCCGGGTCCACAGGACGACCGAGCCGGGCAGCGGGTCCCCCGAGGCGACGCCGAGCGTGAACGGGAAGTCGTCGATGCGCGCCGCGTCGAGTTCGGCGGCGGCCGCCGTGCCGGTCGCGGGCAGGTCCACGGCGAACGCGAGTGCGGCGGCCGCGGCGGTCAGGCCCAGGAAGCGGCGGCGGCCGATATGGCGGGCGGCGGCGCGCAGTTCACGGCTGTGCCGCCGCGACAGGACTGGTGTGATGGTCATTTCATCCCTCCCGTCACAGTTGAGGGAGGTGAGGGGCGTGGGCCCGGCGTCGACACACGTTCACGGGGTGGGCAGCACCCGGATGGCGGACAGGCGCTTCCGTATCGCGGAGGCTCACCTACGCTGCGCGCTCATGGACACGAACATGGACACCAACAGGGGCACCAACAGGGGCACCGAAAACGCGAGGACCGCCGTGGTGACCGGAGCGGGCTCCGGGATCGGCCGCGCGGTCGCCGTGGAACTGCTGCGCACGGGCTGGTCGGTGGCGCTGGCGGGGCGGCGGACCGAGACGCTGGAGGAGACGGCGGCACTCGTGCCCGAGGGCGCCTGTCTCGCCGTACGGACCGACGTCTCACGCCCCGACGACGTGGCCGCGCTGTTCGCCGCCACCGTGGAGCGGTTCGGGCGGGTGGACCTGCTGTTCAACAACGCGGGGACGTTCGGACCCGGCGGGGTGCCCGTCGAGGAGCTGGCGTACGAGGCGTGGCGGCATGTGGTGGACACCAACCTCAACGGGGCGTTCCTGTGCGCGCAGGCGGCGTACCGGCAGATGAAGCAGCAGGATCCGCAGGGCGGCCGGATCATCAACAACGGCTCGATCTCCGCGCACACGCCCCGCCCGCACTCCGTCGCCTACACGGCGACCAAGCACGCCCTGACCGGCCTGACCAAGGCGCTGTCCCTGGACGGACGGCCGTACGGCATCGCGGTGGGGCAGATCGACATCGGGAACGCGGCGACCGACATGACCGCGCGGATGCAGACCGGCGCTTTGCAGGCGAACGGCGAGGTCGCGCCCGAGCCCGTGATGGACGTCGCCGACGTGGCACGCACGGTGCGGCACATGGCCGAGCTGCCGCTGGAGGCGAACGTGCAGTTCGCGACGGTGCTGGCGACGGCGATGCCGTACGTGGGACGCGGTTGAGGGCTCAATCTGCACAACCGGAATATGAACATCCGCTCCATCTGGGCCGGTCGCAGACTTATGCTCTACATCTCCTCCATCAGAGCTTCACACTTGGAGCAGTGAGCTTCCGCAAACCAACCCGAGGGGGGAGGCGGCAGTCGTTCCACCACACCGGATGGGGGTGGGCCTCGCGTGGGACCGCGGGGTACACGCCGGTGGGGTGGAACGGCTGCCGCACAGTCCGGGGCCGCGGGGCACATTCTCAGCTCGCGCACATCGCCTCTCAGGTCCCGCACATCGCTTACTCACGGCCACCCAACCTTTCGTCCCTAGCTTGAGGCCGCGCCCACAGCGGGCGCCATGAACCTCGAGGAACGGGATGTTTGGCATCTATCTCAAGCGCGAGCTGGGCCGGCGCAAGAAGGCGGCCCTGGTCATCGCACTGGGTCTGGCGCTCGGTATCGCGCTGGTCATCACCGTCAACTCGGTGTCGGCCGGCATGACTCAGGCTCAGGACAAGGTCCTGAAGTCGCTGTACGGCCTCGGCACCGACATGACGGTCACCAAGGCCAGATCGGCGCCCACCGACAACAGTTCCGGCAGGCCGAACTTCGAGTTCGACGCCAAGTCGAACGACAGTGACGACACGCAGAGTTCCGACCGTGTGATGACGCAGGGCGGCCAGGCCCTCAAGGCCGCGCTCGTCGCCAAGGTCGCGAAGCAGGACGGCGTGGCGAACGCGGTCGGCGCGATCACCCTGAACGTCACCAAGGTCGACGGTTCCTTCACCCAGGGCAAGGCCCAGTCCACGACCGGCAGCGGCCAGTCCCAGGGCCAGGGCGGCCCCGGTGGCAACGGCGGCGGCAACAGCACGGCGGCCCCCCAGGTGCAGGGCGGCGGCGCCTCGTTCGACGTGAACTCCTACTCGGTCGCCGGCGTCGACGTCACCGACCGGACCCTCGGCCCGCTGGCCGGCATGGAGATCACCTCCGGCAAGACCTTCACGGCCGCGCAGACCAACGCCAAGGTCGTGGTGCTCAGCAAGTCGTACGCCAAGGAGAACTCGTACAAGGTCGGCAAGACCCTGAAGATCTCCGGCACCAAGTACACGGTCATCGGTATCGCGACGGCCTCCAGCAGCGAGTCCACCACCGACGTCTACCTGCCCCTCAAGCAAGCCCAGACCCTGGCCGACGCCAAGAATCAGGTCACCACGATCTACGTCAAGGCGACCGACTCGAAGCAGATCGACTCGGTCAAGTCGACGATCCAGAAGAACATCTCCGGTACGACGGTGACGACCTCGGCGGACCTCGCGGAGACCGTCTCCGGCTCCCTCTCCACCGCCTCGAACCTCGCCACCAGCGTCGGCAAGTGGCTGTCCATCGCGGTGCTCGCCGCCGCCTTCCTGGTGGCCGCGCTGCTGACCTCCTCGGCGGTCTCCCGCCGGGTGCGTGAGTTCGGCACGCTGAAGGCGCTGGGCTGGCCGAGCCGCCGGGTGACCCGGCAGGTCGTCGGCGAGTCCGTCGTGAACGGCCTGCTCGGCGGTGCCCTCGGCATCGGCCTGGGCCTCGCGGCCGCGTACACGGTGACCGCGATCAGCCCGAAGCTGACCGCTCAGCTCGGCAGCACCGGCGGCGGTGGCGGTGGCATGGGCGGCGGTCCCGGCGGTGGCGGTGGCCCCGGCGGGCAGTCGACCCAGAACACGATGGAGATCGCCCTCTCCGCACCCGTGTCGCTGACGACCATCGCCCTCGCGGTCGGCCTGGCGGTCACCGGCGGTCTGATCGCCGGCGCGATGGGCGGCTGGCGCGCCTCCCGGATGCGCCCGGCGGACGCGCTGCGCAGCGTGTCCTGACCCCCTTCTTCTCCCACGTACTCACGGAGCACCCATGTACAGACTGACCGGCGTCACCAAGCGCTACACGCGAGGCAAGGAGACGGTGGAGGCGCTGCGCGGCGTCGACCTCACCATCGAGGACGGCGACCAGCTCGTCATCCAGGGCCCCACGGGCGGCGGCAAGTCCACCCTCCTCCAGATGATCGGCGGCCTGGACCGCCCGACCGAGGGAAGCGTCGAACTGGACGGCGTCGACCTCGCGAGGATCAGCGAGGCGAAGCTGACGCGGCTGCGGGCCGAGAAGATCGGCATCATCTTCCAGTCCTTCAACCTCATCCCGACGCTCACCGCACAGGAGAACGTCGAGACGGCCCTCGTCCCGCTCGGCGTGAAGCCGGCCGAGCGGCGCGAGCGGGCGGCGGAGGCCCTGCGCTCGGTGGGCCTGGGCGAGCGCCTCAGCCACGCCCCCTCAGAGCTCTCCGGCGGCCAGCAGCAGCGCGTCGCCATCGCCCGCGCGCTGGTGAAGAAGCCGAAGGTGCTGCTCGCCGACGAACCCACCGGCAACCTCGACGAGTCGATGCGCGACGAGATCATGGCCCTCCTCGAAGGCCTGTGGCACGAGTACGGGCTGACCTTCGTCATGGTCACCCACGACTCGTCCATCGCGAGGAAGTCACCGCGACTGGCCACCATCAAGGCGGGCCGGATCACACTGACCGAGCAGCGGCAGGAGTACGCGCAGTACTAGAAGTACTGGCGGGTACTGGCGGGTACTGGCGGGTGGGGCGCTGCGGGCGATCGGGGCCGTTCACCGTCCGAGGATTCGGTTGATCTCGCTCAACTGGTCGGCGGTGAGCGGCCCTTTCTCGATCGCGCCCGCGTTCTGCTCCGCCTGGGCGACCGAGCGGAAGCCCGGGATGGGGATCGTGCGGGGGCTGCGGGCCCAGATCCAGGCGAGGGCGCCCTGGGCGAGGGTGCGGCCCTCGCTGGTGAGGATCTCCTTGAGCGCGTCGATGCGGTCGAGCCACTCCGGATCGGCACCGGAGCCGTCACCGAATCCCTGGAGCCAGGTCGGCGGCTTGCTGCGGATGTCGCCGGCGTCCTTCGACCCTTGCCGCTTGCCCGCCAGCAACCCCATCGCCAACGGGCTGCGGTTGATGCTCGCGAGGCCCAACTCCTCGCACAGCGCCAGCATTTCGGGCGCGTCCTGCATCACGTTCAGCGCGTGCTGCACGGCCGCGCAGTGCGGGCCCTCGGCGAAGACGGCGGCGCGGGCGGGGTCGTCGGTGCTCCAGGCGTAGGCGCGCACAAGCCCCTCCCGTACGAACTCCTCACAGATCTCCCGGAGTCGGGCGGCCTGATCGGGATGGGCATCGGACAGATGCAGCTGATAAAGATCGACGTAATCCGTGCCGAGCCGGGTGAGCGAGGCGGTCAGCGCCTCGCGGGCGTGCTCCGGGGAGGCGTCCTGCCCGTTGAGGGTGCGGGTGGACTCGTCGAAGAGGTTGCCCCACTTGGTGGCGACGACCACGTCGGCCCGGCGCTTGCCGAGGGCACGGCCCAGCACCAGCTCGCTGTGCCCGGTGCCGTAGACGTCGGCCGTGTCGAAGAAGGTCACACCGAGGTCGAGGGCGCGCCGGATCGCCCGCACGGACTCGTCGTCGTCGACCTTGCCCCAACCGAGGGGCTGTCCGTCGGGATCGGACCACTCACCACCGATGGCCCAACAGCCGAAGCCGAGCGGGCTGACCTCGATGCCGCTGCGTCCGAGAGTCCGGTTCGACTCCGCGTACGCCTGCGAGTTCTTCTCCGTGTTCGTCTCCATGGGTCGAGACGTTAGGAGTTGGAGCGCACTTCAAGGCAAGGGCTTTCTCGGAGGCTTTCGCGAAGTCTCCGCAAGGGCCCTAAGCAGGTCGGATGAAGTGCTCTACGGTTCGGCAGCGCCCTGAAGGGGCGCGGGGAACTGCGCGACCAGCCACGATGGCGCCGCAGACGGCCGACGACGGCACTTCCCGCGGAGCGCTCAGGCCTGGCCGGTCTCGAAGCGGGTGATCTTCTCTCCGTCCACCTCGAAGTGCCACTTGGTGCGCATCTCGCCCCAGGTGTCGTTGCTGTAGCGGGCGATGAGGTCGTGGCCGCCGCGGGACTCGTTGTCGACCTCCATGTGACCGTGGGAGGAGAAGATCTCCCGGTCGACCCAGTCGTCGAGGTCACGGTCGGAGCCGTCGTCCGACATGGTCGCGCCGGGGGCGAGGAGGGCCATGAAGCCGTCGCGGTCGTGCGCGTTGACGGCGGTGACGAAGGCGCGGACCGCGGGGTCGCTGAGTTTGCCGGTCTGAATCGTCATGCCAGCCACACTCACACCGCTCCCCCGGCCCCGCCACCCGAACGGCCGCGCGAGTGGTTCCGTCAGGTGTCAGGAGTGCGACGGTGGAAACGCGAGGGGGGTGTTTCGTCCAACTCTCCCGGGAGCCACAGTGAAATCGAACGCCTCTTCCCGTGCCTCTTCCAACGCCTCTTCCTACGACCGACGTGATCTGGGCCTGCTGCTGCTCCGACTGGGGACCGGAGGCGTACTGGCCGCACACGGCGCCCAGAAGCTGTTCGGCTGGTTCGGCGGCCACGGCATCGAGGGGACCGGCCAGTTCATGGAGTCCGTCGGCTACTCCCCCGGCAAGGCGAGCGCCACCGCGGCGGGCCTCGCGGAGACGGGCGGCGGCACCCTGCTCGCACTGGGCCTGGCCACACCGGCGGCAGGCGCGGCAGCGGCCGGCGGCATGGCGGGCGCAGCCACCGTCCACGCCCCCAACGGCTTCTTCAACCAGGAGGGCGGCTTCGAGTACGCGGCGACGCTGGGCCTGGCGGCAACGGGCCTGGCGATCACGGGCCCGGGCCGCCTCTCCCTCGACCACGCCCTCGGGCACGTCTTCGACAGGGGCTGGATGGTCCCTACGGCGCTGGCGGCGACGGCCGCGGTGACTGCGGTGGTCGTGGGGGCGCGGATCCGCAGGTTGCAGGAGAAGGAGAGGGAGGAGCAGGCGGGGTTGTTCGACGAGCAGGAGGCGTTGTTCGGGGAGTGACGCGGGGCGAGTGCCCGGGGGCGTGAGGCGGGGGTCTTCTTCGGAGGCTAGGGGGCGCCTACGAGGATCGGGAGCCCGCTCTCCTACGATGGCCCGGTGACCGTCCGCGAGCAGCACCCCGCGCGACCGCCCCTGCGGCGGTGGCAGGCGCTGCTCGTGCTGGCACTGCTGGCGGGACTGCTGGGCATGCACGCCCTGGCGCCGGGTGCGGCCGTAGCGGACGACCACCCGCACCCCGCCCCCATGGCCGCCGTCTCCATGGCCACCGTCTCCGTGTCGGCCACCCACGGCGACTGCGACGGCGCGGGCCACTGCGGCACAGGCCACGTCTCACACGCCGACACAACCTGCGCGGCGGCCGCGGTGAGCGGCGGACCGGCGTTGCCCGCACTCGTACCCGACCCGGTCGCCGACGTCGTACGAGACGACTCCCCGTGCCCATACGCCGGCTCGGCCCCTGACGACGCCCGGGCACCCCCGTCCCTGGCGGAACTCCAACTCCTGCGGATCTAGAAACCGCCCGGCGCACCGCGTCCGTACTCGACGCGGGGTGCGCATCGGCATGTCCGGATCCCTTTCATCCAGCAGGAGTTCAAGCATGAGCACCACTCGTAAGCGCCGCGCTGCCCTCATGACGGCGACCGTCACGGCCGCACTCGTCCTCACGGCATGCGGTGGCGGCGACGACAGCGGTCACGGCGGTGGCCACTCGTCCCCGTCGGCGACCACCACTACCGCCACTGCCGGTACCCACAACGCCCAGGACGTCTCCTTCGCGCAGGGGATGATCCCGCACCACCGTCAGGCACTGGAGATGGCGGAACTCGCCACCGACCGGGCCTCGTCCGCCGAGGTCAAGGACCTGGCCGCGCGCATCGAGAAGGCGCAGGACCCGGAGATCGAGACGATGACCGGTTGGCTGAAGTCCTGGGGCGAGGCAGCGCCCGGCATGGACCACGGCTCGCACTCAGGGATGCCCGGAATGATGGACACGGCCGACATGACGGAGTTGGAGAAGGCGTCCGGTGAGGCCTTCGACGCCCGGTTCCTGGCGCTGATGGTCGAGCACCACGAGGGCGCGGTGGAGATGGCCGAGACGGAGAAGGCGAAGGGGGCGTACGCCCCCGCGACCGCCATGGCCGAGGACATCATCACCGGGCAGACGGCCGAGATCAAGGAGATGAACAAGCTCCTCGGCAAGGACTGACCGAACGACGGCCGGGGGAGCTCGACAGCCGGGGGAGGTCGGCCTCCCCCGGCTGTCAGTGGCGCGTGCGAGGCTGCGTCCATGAGTGATCGCGACACGACGCCCGAGCTCTGGGAGGGCGTCGAAGCCCTGTGGGCCTGGCTCGAATCCAACCGTCCCGTGAGCGGCCAAGAGGCCCTGCTCCTAAGGATGTTGAAGCTCTCGGAGGAGGTGGGAGAGGTGGCCCAGGCGGTGATCGGCGTGACCGGTCAGAACCCGCGCAAGGGCACGACCCACACCTGGGAGGACGTCCAGGCCGAACTCTGCGACGTGGTGATCACGGCACTGATGGCACTGCGGACGCTGACGCCGGACACGCGGGAGGTGTTCGACCGGCATCTGGCCAGGGTCATGGAACGGTCGCTGGGAAAGTCGTAGAAGGCAGGGGCACAAACGGTCAGCCCCCGGCGCCGACTTCGTCCCGCACTCCATGCAGGAACATGGCGAGGAACTGCTCCCGAACGCCGTACGCGCTGACCCCACGCAGCCGGGCGATGTGCGAGCTGAACCCCGCGATGGACCCGGTGAAGTTCTCGGCGGCCACGGACCGGTCGAGGTCGGCACGCAGTTCGCCCCGCAGCTGCGCGTCACGCAGGACGTCCTCGACGACAGCAAGGGGCTTGTCGATGCAGTCACGCTGGAACTTCGCGTACAGGTCGGGGTAGTCGGGCAGTTCGAAGGAGCAGCGGGCAGCGATGAGCCACCGCGGGCTGTCGAGGGCGGCGGCGATGTCGTCGTACAGGGCGTCGAGGTCACCGACGAGGCTTCCGGTGCGGGGCGGAACGAGGTCCAGGGCCAGCGAGTTGAGCCCCGCCAGAATCAGCTCGTCACGCTCCGCCCAACGGCTGTAGAGGGTCCGCTTGGCGACCTTGGCGCGCGAGGCGACGTTGTTGATCCGAAACCCGGCGACGCCGTGCTCGGAGAGCTCGTCGACGACGGCGCGGAGGATGCGATCGTCGGCGCCGGCGTCGCGGGGACGGCCGGGCTTGGCCGGAGCCGCCACCACCGTCGTCGTCGACGTGGCCGTCATGCCGGTGCTGGATTCCTCCACGACACACCCCATCCCCAATTTCGCTACCAAAGCGGTTTCATATCTACGCCATCCTAGGTTATGGTTTAAGTGTACGAAACCGTTCCGTTCGATAGGGGTGCCGAATGACAGCCACGGAGCTCACGGAGCAGACCGTCGCCCCGCGGACCCGCCGCGGCCGCCTCACCCCCGAACGCGAGACAGAGCTGTACACGGCCGTACTGGACCTCCTCCGCGAGGTCGGCTACGAGGCCCTGACCATGGACGCGGTAGCCACGCGCACCCGGTGCAGCAAGGCCACCCTCTACCGCCAGTGGACCGGCAAACCGGAACTGGTCGCCCAGGCCCTGCGCCACACCAAGGGCGACGTCGTCGGCGACATCGACACCGGCTCCCTCCACGGCGACCTCCACGAACTGATCGCCCGCATGGACGACCAGAAACTGGCGAACGAAACGGCCCTGGTCCGAGGCCTGGTCCACGCCGTCCACACCCACCCCGACCTCCTCGAAGCCCTCCAGGACCTGATCGTCGACCCGGACCCGACGGGCTTGGAAGCCCTCCTGTGCCGAGCGGTCGCCCGAGGCGAAGTCCGCCCGAACTGCCCGGCCCTGGAGTACGTCCCGTACATCCTCATCGGCGCCCTGGTGGCCCGGCCTCTGGTGGGCAACCAGCCCCCGGACCGGGCATTCCTCCTGCATTACCTGGACTCGGTGATCCTGCCGTCACTGAGGGCCTGACCTGACCACGGCGAACTACGGCGCGCCTCTCAACGGTCCGACTCGCAAAGCGTGCTGCTCCATTGGGTGCATCAGGTTCCGGCGGTGACGTACGCGGTGAGCTCATCCTTCACGCCCAGCAGGCGATGGCACTCGCGGGCGCTCAGCACAAACTGACGAGCTCTTCGTAGACCGCGATGCCGATCTGGCCCGATGAGTGACTCGGCCAGGCGCAGACGGGCAGTGCGTCTATAGAACGGGCCCCACAGATCTGGTCAGCAAGCGCCAGCCACTGGCGGTCATTGACGCCGCAGCGGGAGCCGGCAACTTAGGCGGCTTCACCGTCGAGCAAGTCGTCGACCAATACGGTCTCGCCGTACCGCCTCGCGGTTCCCTGTTCCGCTTCGGCGCGCAGCGGACAAGTGTCCTTGAGTGACCCGCCAGCGCTCGGCACGGGGCGCGGCGTGCAATTGCTGGTACGCAAGCAGGGAGCGGCCGGCGGGCACGGAAGTGTTCGCGGCGCTGGGCGACGGCGTCCGCTTGCCGGGCAGCCTCCGCACATCGTTCGCAGAGATGGTCGACGAGAATGATGTCCCCAGCAGCAAGAACTAGCGACTCCTGAACGCGCGTTCCACCCAGCGCAAAGCCTCATCGCGCCGCCCCACGGCGTCCACCTCGCGGGCGCCAGGTTGCGTGTGTCCCACCGCTTCCGGCTCGGCCGGCGGCCAGGCACGCGTTCATTGCGGAAGCTGGCGATCGAGGCACGGCGGAAGAAACGCACCGGGTGGCCAAGAAGTCCCTGATGCAGCGGCTGGCCAAGGCCGAAGGAGGCTTCGACCTGGTGATCGCCGTAGACGTAGCCGACCTAGCGCCCAACGGGTCAAGGCGCTGGGCGTTCTTGGGCTCCCTGCAGCGCACCATCGACTGCACGATGTGGCGGGCGGGATATGCCTCGTCACTTCCAATCCCGCCAGTCTCGGCATGCCCTACGCCCAGGCCAGAAGCAAGTTCCGTGACAGACAGATCTCGCTGAGCAGCAGTCGAGCAAAGAACAGTTGCTCAACGTGACGAAAGGGGCGCCTTCGGCGGAGCAGAGAGTGCTCAACGGAATCGCCACGGTGTCCGAGAACGGGGCCTCCCCCTGAGTGGTGGACACGCTGATACTGGATCTGCTTGATCCGGAGGAAGCGAGAAGACCGCCGATGGCGATGAAGGACTACTCGGACGAGTTCAAGGCCGATGCCGTGGCCCTG
>NZ_JBEAAJ010000002.1:0-919031 GCF_040446465.1 Streptomyces sp. RG80
GCCGATGGACTTCCACGTCTCGGACTCGTACTTCGTGGTGGCGCACTTCCACTACGTGGTGTTCGGCACCGTCGTCTTCGCGATGTTCTCCGGCTTCCACTTCTGGTGGCCGAAGATGACCGGGAGGATGCTCGACGAGCGCCTCGGCAAGATCACCTTCTGGACGCTGTTCATCGGCTTCCACGGCACCTTCCTGGTCCAGCACTGGCTGGGGGTGAACGGTATGCAGCGCCGGATCCCGGACTATCTGGCGGTGGAGGGCCTGACGCCGCTCAACACCCTGTCGAGCATCTTCTCGTTCGTGCTCGGCGCGTCGATGCTGCCCTTCTTCTACAACGTGTGGAAGACGGCCAAGTACGGCAAGAAGGTCGAGGTCGACGACCCGTGGGGCTACGGCCGCTCGCTCGAGTGGGCGACCTCGTGCCCGCCTCCGCGGCACAACTTCGTGGCCCTGCCGCGGATCCGCAGCGAGTCCCCGGCGTTCGACCTGCACCATCCGGCCGTCACGGAGAGGGAGTTGACCGCCCTGTGAGCAGGTTCGTCAACGAGGTCGAGGGTCATCTGCTGCTCGCCGCCACCCGCGAGGAGGGCCGCACGGCCGCCGAGCGCTTCACCGGGCCGCTGCACTGGCTCACCGACAGCCAACGGGCGGAGGTGGAGCGGCGGTTCGAGGCGGAGTACCTCGTACTCGCCCGCACCTCCTGGCAGCACACGGCGGCGCGTGCCGGGAGGTTGCGGGACGAGTACGAGGCGACGTACCGGCGGCTGCGGTGCCGGCTGCTGGCCGGCTGGCTGCTGGGTTGCGCCGTGCTCGTCGGTGTTCTGGTGATGTGTCTCGCCCCGGGCGCCTAGGACGTCCGGGGCGGGGACGTACGGGACACCGGCCGCTAGTTCAGCGTCCACTTCTGGTTGTCGCCGGTGCCGCAGGCCCACAGCACCAGGGAACTGCCGTTGGCCGTCTGGTTGTTGTAGGCGTCCAGGCAGAGCCCGCCGTTGACATTGGTGAGCGTGCCGTCGCTGTTGACGTTCCACTTCTGGTTGTTCTGGCCGTTGCAGTCCCAGATGACGACCTTGGTGCCGTTGGTGGTGCCGGCGTTGTAGGCGTCCAGGCACTTGTTGCCGTACACCACGAGTTCCTTGCGGGAGGTGTACGTCCAGGCCTGGTTCTGGCCGCCGTTGCAGTCCCACAGCTGGGCCTGGGTGCCGTTGGTGATGGTGTTGTCGTTGATGTCGAGGCAGCGGCCGGACTGCTTGCCGACGACGAGGTTGCCGTTGGTGCCGGGCAGCGGCTTGACCGTGATGTCGGCCAGGGTGGGGGCGCCCGTGAAGGTCAGGGTGTTGGACGAGCCCTTGGACAGGGCGACCTGGAGGCTGATGGTGCCCTGACTGGAGCCGGTCGGCGGGAAGGAGACGGTCGTCGCGCCCTGTCCGTTGACCTTGAGGGTCGCGGTGCGCGCCGTGGACGAGGTGTTGGTGTAGGCGACGTCCACGACCTTCAGGCCGGTGTTGCCGGCGACCACGCCGGAGAAGCCGGCCGTGCCGGTGTAGGTGCTGCCCGAGGCCTCGGTGCCGCCGGTGACGGTGAGCATCACCGAGCCGCCCGCCGGGACGCTGGTGGTGTAACTCGTGCCGAAGGTACCGATGTTCTGGCGCGTCCACAGGTCACGGACGGTCGCGTTCGCGGTGGTCAGGCCGAGGTCGGACCACCGGACGGTGATGTTCTGGGCGGTGGAGGTGCGGTTGAGCAGCACGGCCGCGCGGTTGCCGGCGCCGGACAGGACCTTGCCGTACACCTGGAGTCCCGTGGTGTCCTCGGCGACCTTCACGCCCTGGAGGCCGCGCGAGTCCTGGTCGACGGCGATGACCTCGGGGTTCTTGAGGATGTTCGCGGTCTCGGTGGTCATCGTGGCGAGGTTGTTGCCGGCGAGGAGCGGGGCGCCGGAGATCGCCCAGAGGCTCATGTGGGTGCGGTTCTGGGCGGCGGTGAAGCCGTCCATGCCGACCATCAGCATGTCGGGGTCGTTGTAGTAGCCGGTGTGCTGGGCGGTGGGGTGCACGTTCCGGTCGTAGTTGGTCAGCAGATTGGTCATGGACGGCTTGTTGCCGTAGATGATGATGTCGTCGTTGGTGCGCCACATCGCGCCCTGTCCCGGCGCCCAGTTCCACGGGTTCTGCCGGCCCCAGTTGCACAGCGACAGGGTCATCGGGCGGCCGGTCGCGGTCGTGGCCTTGGTGATCGCGTCGCTGATCGCCTGGTACGTGGTCTTCGCGTCGAGTCCCTCGGCGTCGCCGCCGCACCAGTCGACCTTCACGAAGTCGAAGCCCCACTGCGAGAACTGGAGCATGTCCTGGTCGTAGTGGCCCTCGCTGCCGGAGCCGGGCGCGGCGGGGCGGCCGGTCGGGTAGTAGTAGCCGCAGCCGTCCTTGCCGGCGTCGGTGTAGATGCCCGCCTTGAGGCCCTTGCTGTGGATGTAGTCGGCGATGGCCTTCATCCCGCCGGGCCACTCCGCCTCGTCGACCGTGATGTTGCCGGCGCTGTCACGGGTGCCCTGCCACCAGCCCTCGTCGATGTTGATGTACTGGTAGCCGGCCGCCGGCAGTCCCGAGGCGACGAACGCGTCGACCTGCTGCTTGATCACGCTGTAGTCGATCTTCGCGGCGAAGCTGTTCCAGGAGGCCCAGCCCATCGGGGCGGCGGGCACCGGTATCTGACGGCTGGTCGCCGCCTGGGCCCCGGTCGGCGGCGCGAACAGCAGGGCGGCGGTGGCGGCCAGCACGAGGACGAGGGCGCGTATGCCGGCGGCTCTGACGCGGCGTGCAGGGCGCGGTGGGGGGTACATGCGGGGCTCCTTGGTGCGGGGAGGAACACTCGAGGGTGACGAAATTTCGAACGGGGATCGACAGTCCGAACATGTCGCGCGCCGAAAGTAGAGCCGCCGGAGGGGGAAGTCAACGGTTGTGGCAGGTGTGAAGTAGCCGGTTCTCACGGGTCGTTCGCCCGTCGGGGCGTGGCACCGCGCCATACTGACGGGCGTGCGCGTAGCGATCATGACAGCGGGATCCCGGGGCGACGTCGCCCCCTTCACCGGGCTGGGACACGGCCTCGTGCGGGCCGGACACGAGGTCACCCTGGTCACCCACGGTTCCTTCGAGCCGCTCGTGGCGGGTTCGGGGCTCGGTTTCCACGCCCTGCCGGTGGACCCCAAGGCGGAACTGGAGTCCGCGCGCGGCCGGGCGCTGCACCGCAGCACGACCGGCGCCGGAAAGCTGGTGCGGGTGGTCACCATGGCCCGCACCCTGGCCCAGGAGATGGCGGACGACGTACTGGCGGCCGCCCGCGCGAGCGACGTACTGCTGCTGTCCGGCTCGCTCGCGCCCCTCGGGCACACCGTCGCCGAGGGCCTGTCGCTGCCGAGCATGGGCGTCTACCTCCAACCCCTCGCCCCCACCCGGGAGTTCGGGCCGCCCATGATGGGCGGCGGCTCCTGGGGAACCATCGGCAACCGGGTCGCGGGACACGGGGTGGGGCTCGCCGTCGAGCAGGTCTTCTCCGCGACCGTCCCAGCGCTGCGCAGTCGCCTGGGGCTGCCCCGCCTGGGGACCGGCGCGGCCTTCCGGGCCCGGGAGCGGCAGGGCTGGCCGGTGCACCACGGCTTCAGCCCGGCGGTGGTGGCCCGGCCGCGCGACTGGCGGGCCGGCCTCGAGGTCACCGGCTACTGGTGGCCGTACGACGTGGACAGCGAACTCCCGCCCGAGCTGCGGGAGTTCCTCGACGCGGGCCCGCCTCCGGTCTTCGTCGGTCTGGGCAGCGCGACCGTGCCGGACCCCGAGCGGCTCAGCGCCGACCTCGTGCGCGCCCTGCGCCGGGCCGGGCTGCGCGGGGTGATCCAGCGGGGCTGGGGCGGACTCGCGGCCGACGGCGACGACATGCTGACCGTCGGCGAGGTCGCGCACTCCGCCCTCTTCCCGCACCTGGCCGCCGTGGTCCATCACGCGGGCGCCGGCACCACCGCGGCCGGACTGCGGGCGGGGGTACCGGCCGTCCCGGTACCGGTCCAGTTCGACGCGGGCTTCTGGTCGGCCCGCCTGGTCTCCCTGGGCGTGGCGCCTGAAGTGGTACCGCTCCGCCGGCTCAGCACGGACGCGCTCGCCTCGGCCCTGATGCGGGTCACGCGGGATCCGGGGTACCGGGAACGGGCCCGGGCCCTGGGGGCGCGGATTCGCGCGGAGGACGGGGTCGCGCCGGTGGTGGAGGCGGTGAACCGGCTGGCGGACGCCTGAGGGGAAGGGCTTCAGGAGTCCGTCGCGGCCCGGTCCGACTCACTGCGAAGGACACGCCCCGCGGCGGCTCGGTCAGCCGGAGGCCGGCTGCCATCCCGCCGGTTGCATGATCGCCAGCAGCTGGCGCACCAGTTCCTCCACCACCTCGTCCAGCGTCGCGTCCACCCACCCCGCGCTCCAGTCGTGCAGCAGTCCGTTGACGGCGCCGATGAAGGCCGCCGCCGGGAGCCGGTAGTCCCTGGGCGCCGCCTCCCCGCGCGCGACCGCCGCGTTGGCCTCGGCGCACAGCAGGTCGATCCAGCCGGCGCGGCGGGCCAGGCGCTGTTCCTCCAGACGGGGGCTGACGCCGATGATCTCGACGAAGGTGATGCGGATACGGCGTGGATCGGCGGTGACGTTGGCGGCGTACGCGCGGAAGATCGCGGCGCCGCGCTGGGCCAGCGGAAGGTCGTCCGCGTCGGCCACCGCCGCCAGGACGGCTTCCTCGGCCCAGCCGTTGACCTGGAGATGGAGGGCGGCGAGGACGTCCTCCAGGGTGCGGAACTCCTCGTAGAACTGGCGGGTCGACAGGCCGGCGGCCTCGCTGAGCGCGGCGACCGTCGTGTTGCGGTAGCCGGGGGTGTCGCCGAACAGCTGGAGCGCCGCCTCCAGGAACCGGCGGCGCCGCAGCGCCTGTCTCTCCTCGGCGGTCTTGCCGCCGTAGCGGCCGGTCGGCGCCTTGAGCCTGCCCGCCACGGTCACCTCCGTTGATCGTCCACTGACTCGCCAATTTTGTCGTGTACGCAGTCTTGTGGAGAAGGGCGCCCCTTCCTTACTTTGCAGTAAGTTGACTCTGAAAGCATCTGTGTTCAGATTCACCCGCCCTGCTTTGGCATGTCCTACTCATGAACCCCACTCAGAGGAGAGAGCCGTCATGCCTGCCTTCAGAACCAGGCACCTCGCCGTCCTGGCCGCCGCCGTCGCCCTGACCGTCACCGCCCCGGCCACCGCCGCCTCCGCCGCGGACGCCGCCGCCCTGCGCGAGGTGCTGTTCGTCGGCAACAACTGGGAGGGCACCGCCGACGTCCTCAAGTCCTCCGGAGATCTGGCGAAGATCGGCCGGATCAACGTCATCCCCGACAAGGACGAGCGGATGGCGCAGATCAACGCCGATCCGATCAAGTGGATCTACTTCATGGCGATCCGCAACAGCGTCGGCGAGGGCCATGACCAGTTCGTCGACGACATGTACTCCACCCCGGACGGCACCTCGGTCGTGGTCTCCCGGCCGAGCTTCGCCGACGTCGTGTCGATCAACCTCTCCACCGGGGCCATCAACTGGCGCTTCCCCGTGTCGGGTTACCGCTCGGACCACATGGCGGTCTCCCCCGACGGCACCCGCGTCGCGGTGTCCGCCTCGACCTCGAACACCGTGCATGTGCTGGACATCAACACCGGCAAGCAGCTCGGCAAGTTCGGCACCGGCGACAAGCCGCACGAGAACATCTTCACCAAGGACGGCAAGTACATCTACAACATGGCGATCGGTGACGTGAACACCGACTCCGACGCCGCGTGGCTGGACTGGACGAAGGGCGACCGGCGCATCACGGTCGTCGACGCGACGACGTACCAGCAGGTCAAGGTCATCGACATGCGGCCGAAGCTGGACGCGATCGGGCTCACGGACTACTCCGACGCGGTCCGCCCGGCGGTGTTCTCCCCGGACGAGTCCAAGCTGTACTTCCAGGTGTCGTTCTTCAACGGCTTCTTCGAGTACGACATCGCCACCGACAAGATCACCCGCACGAAGACCCTGCCGAAGAACCCGGCGACCAGCGACGACCGCACCACGTTCGTCAACGACTCGCGCCACCACGGCATCTCGATGAGCCCCGACGGCAGCAAGCTCTGCGTCGCCGGGACCATGGACGACTACGCGACGGTCGTCAACCGCACCACCCTCCAGGAGGGCCCGCTGGTCACCGCCTCCAAGCCCTACTGGGCCACGGTCAGCGGCGACGGCAAGCTCTGTGTGGTCTCCGAGAGCGGCACCGACCAGGTCACCGCGATCGACTTCGCCACCGGCCAGAAGACGGTGTCCGTGCCCGTCGGCGACCACCCCCAGCGGGTCCGCCTCGGCCATGTCGCGGCGAACTGGACGAGCCCGGCCTCCTGAGGCTCAGCCCGTCAGCCGCTCCACGGCCTTGACCGCCTCGCCCGCCCCGTCCTCGGCGGCCATGAGCTGCGCGGCGGTCATGGCCGCACGGCTGTAGGTCTGCTGCCGTAGGACACGGCCGAGCGCGTCGGCGAGCGCCTCGGCCGTGAGCGACCGGAACGGGATCGGGTCGGTGGCGGCGCCGAGCGCGGCCAGCCGTCCCGCCCAGAACGGCTGGTCCGTCGTCACCGGCACGGGTACCGCGGGCACCCCGGCGCGCAGTCCGGCCGCCGCGGTGCCCGCTCCGGCGTGGTGGACCACGGCGGCGACCCGCGGGAACAGCAACGCGTGCGGCACATCCCCGACGGTGAGCACGTCGTCACCGTCGGCCGCGAGCCCGGCAGCGCCGGTCTGGAGAATCCCCCGCAGCCCGGCCCGCCGCAGGGCTCGTACGGCGATGTCGCTCAGCCGCTCGCCCTCGCCTCCCGCCATGCTGCCGAACCCGACGAACACCGGGCGCGGTCCGGCCGCGAGGAAGTCCTCCAGCTCGGCGGGCAGTCGACGGCTCTCGTCGACGTACGGCCACCAGGTGCCCGTGACCTCCAGTCCCGGCCGCCAGTCGGAGGGGCGGGGCACGAGGGTCGCGCTGAAGCCGTGCAGGACCGGCCGGTCCGCCCGCTCCTGACGGCGTCGCATCGCGTGCGGGGTGACCGGGGGCAGCCCGAGATCGTGGCGGAGTCGGGTGACCGCCGGGGTGTAGAGGCGGTCGGCCATACGGAGCGCGAAGCGTCCGGCCGTACGGTTGCCCAGCCGCCCCAGGGAACGGGCTCCGGTGACGACGGGCGGGAAGTCACCCGTCGGAGCGGCGGGCACGAGATGGGCGCCGAGCGCGGGGATTCCGGTCGCCTCGGAGACGTGCCAGCCGAGCGGAGCGGTGGTCGTCGACAGCATGAGCAGGTCCGTCCCGGGGTCCACCGCCTCGGCGAAACCCCGCCCCAGCTCGGTGATGAACTCGGCGGCGGTGCGCATCAGTTCACGTCTGGTCGCCGCGCCGCCCTCCGCCCGGGCCGGGAGGGACCGGAACTCCAGCCCCGCCTCCGTCACGAGGCCCGCGAAAGCGTCCGGCGCGGCGAGCGCGACCTCGTGTCCGGCGCGGCGCAGCTCGGCGCCGAGCCCGGTGTAGGGGGCGACGTCGCCGCGTGATCCGGCCGCGGCGATCAGGATCCTCATCTCTCGTCCTCCGGGGAGTCGTGGCGGGCCGCGTTGGCGTGGACGGCCTTGGCCAGCCAGTCGGCGAGGCCGGGCCGTTGCTGTGACGGCGGGACGACGAGGGC
The DNA here is from genome assembly GCF_040446465.1 of Streptomyces sp. RG80. Taxonomy (NCBI): domain Bacteria; kingdom Bacillati; phylum Actinomycetota; class Actinomycetes; order Kitasatosporales; family Streptomycetaceae; genus Streptomyces; species Streptomyces sp. RG80. The sequence continues at coordinate 7,753 of NZ_JBEAAJ010000002.1, forward strand.
GAAGGCGCGCGGGTCGGCAGCGAACTCGTCCGCGAGCCGCAGGTGCATGGCGGGCGGGCAGTGGGTGAAGGACCGGCTGATGTGCTGCCGGTGTTCCTCGGCGAGGTCCATGACCGCGTCACCGTCGCTCGGCTCCCCGGCGTCGAAGGCCGCGAGCAGCCGTTCCCGCCACTCGGCGGCCTCCCCCATGATCCGCCGCCAGTCCTCCTTGGAGTAGGCGGCGGCCCGCGCCATCGACTCGCGCTGCCCCTGAGAGTCGGCCCACTTCAGCTGCCGTTCGGTGGCGTAGCTGAGGTCGAAGCCGATCTCGCCGAAGACCTCGAAGCGTTCCTGCGGAGTGAGGGTCACACCGGTCTGCTGGACCTCGATGGCCCGCTCGGCGACCTCGGACAGCCGTTGCAGCCGGGCGATCTCCTCGCTCAACTGCCGTTGCCGTGCCCGCAGATGGTCCAGGGCGTTCGCCTGCGGGTCGCGCAGGATGGCGGCGATCTCTTCGAGCGGAAAGCCGAGTTCGCGGTAGAAGAGAATCTGCTGGAGCCGGGCCAGATCGGCCTCGTCGTAGAGGCGGTATCCGGCCCGGGTCCGGGTGCTGGGCGTGAGCAGGCCGGTCCGGTCGTAGTGATGGAGCGTGCGCACCGTCACCGCGGCCCAGGACGCGACCTGCCGCACGGAGTAGCTCATTCACCTGCCCTTTCGTCGGGGTCCAGCCTCAACCCTGACGTAAGGAGAGGGTCAAGCGCGTCAGCTGAACTTCGACGCCATCCACGTGGCCAGTTCGGACTTGGCCGCGCTCAGTACGGACGCGGAGGGCGAGGTGGCCCCGTTCGTCACCAGCGCGTAGTGCAGGGTGCCGCTGTCGGAGTCGGTGAGCAGCAGGCGGCGGCTGCCGGTGCCGCCGGGTTCGACGGTCGTGCCGATCGGGGTCGTCGAGGTGTACGCCGGCGGGGCGTACGCCGTGCCGAGGTCGGAGACCACGGTGGTGGAGGCGGTCGGGAAGGAGGCCGGCAGATGCAGCTCGGTGGGTGCCGAGCCGCTGCCCGAGCGCCAGACCAGCAGTGAGTACTGACCGGACCCGACCAGCGAGGACACGTTGGGCAGGCTGCTCGGGACCGGGTTCCAGGTCAGGGTCGTGGAGCCGTCGCGGGAGCGGTCCTCGTAGGTGAAGGCGAGGGTGCTGCCCGAGGTGGCGCTCGGGTAGATCCGGTCGAGCAGCCGGGCGTCCTGACGGAGCACCGCCGTACCGGAGTCGTCGAGGCGTACGGCCGACAGGTCCTCGTCGTTCCAGGCGTCCGCGGTGGTGAGCACCTTGTCGGGGTTGTAGTTCATGAGCTCGTGGTGGCGGCCGTTGTAGATGTCCCACTGCCACTGCGAGCTGGACAGGACCGGCCCCGAAGTGGCGGGCGTGGTCCACCAGTTGGCGCCCTTCACCCGGGAGTCCATGGCCTGGTACATCGCCTTCAGGACCGTCGGGGCCTTGCCGGCGGTGTTGCCGTTCAGCGGGTGGCCGAACTCGCTGACGACGGCCGTGGTGCCGAGCGCGGAAGCCCGGTCGCGGACCGTGGCGAAGTCGGTCGTGTACTGGCCGTCCGAGGCGTTGCCCCACATGAGGATGCCGGAGATGGCCTTCTGGTCGTAGAAGTGGGTGTTGAAGACATAGCGGGAGCCGATCGAGCCCGCGTCGAGGAGTCCGCCCTCCTCCTTGCTGACGTTGCCGTTCCAGAAGAGGTTCGGCTCGACGAAGGCGGGTTTGCCCTGCCAGCCCGCCGCGTCCATGCGGGCGCGGAACTTCACGTAGAACGGCCACAGCAGGTCGCGTTCCCAGGTGCGGCTGTTCTGGCCGGAGTCGTAGGTGCCGGCGTACGGCTCGTTGTAGGGGTCGAAGCCGAGGACGCCCGCGAACTGCTCGGTCGACAGGTTCTGCTTGACGTACGCCATAGTCTGCTGGGCCATGCTCAGGAAGGAGTCCTGGAGACCGTGGGCGTTGTGCCAGAAGTCGTACTGGGCGGCCTTCACCGCGCCGTTCTGGGTGATGTTCTGGCCCCACAGGAAACAGATCCCGCAGGATTCGTCGGGGTAATTGCCCAGTTCCACCGCCCACTTGGGGGCGCCGTCACCGGTGTACCAGCTGTCGGTGTCGAAGAGATGGCGGGAGTAGAGGTCCTGGTGGAAGTCGGGGTAGACGCGGATACCGGCGTCCAGGAAGGCGCCCATCTGCGCGGTCGCGGCGGACAGGTAGCTCGTGTCCAACTGGCCGCGCACCGGTTCGGCGTACGCCCAGGACAGCAGGAAGCGCACGGAGTTGCCGCCGCCGAGGGCTCTCAGCGCGGTGGCCGACTTCCTGGCGTCGGCGACGGAGGCGAAGGGGAGGCCGTGATTCTCGTCGAGCTTGGTCTCGCCGGAGACGTTGTAGCCGCGCAGGACGACCTCACGGCCTTGGCCGTCGACAAAACGGCCGTTCGACACGGTGAGCGCCGTGCCGTCGAACCAGAGGGAATTGGGGACGGCGGCGGTGGCGGGCCCGGCGCCCGCCACCGTCAGGGATCCGAAAAGGACGACCAGAACAGCCAGCAGACGAGCCCGGATATTCGGCATGTCCACTACAGTCAAGCGCTTTCCGGCCACCGTCAACACTTGTGACTCATGAGTAAGTCTCAGGTTTTTTCACACGTTCTTTCTCAGCCAGCTCAGTCGGCCACTCTGCGCGTCACGTTCAACAGGTACTCCTTGCGGTTCAGCGGGTTGTGATCGGTACGCGGACGGCTCGGCACCTCGCCCCGCAGGACCGGCGCGTAGTGGTCGAAGCCGCTCTCCAACTCCCCCTCGCCACGCGTGAGTCCGGGCAGCCGCTGCTCCAGCCCGTGCACCCGGGCCGCCGGCACCGCGCCCTCCAGGACACAGACGTCACCGCGGGTCTCGGTGGTCCGCGGTACGGCCTGGAGCGCCGCCAGCACCGGAAGCAGCGCGCCCAGCGTGTCGGCCGGGGCCTCGATCCGGAAGCGGTGCATCGGCTCGTACACCTGGGTGTCCGCCCGCCGCAGTGCCTCGCTCAGCACCAGCGGGGTCAGACCGCGAAAGTCCGCCCCGGTGCTGGACATGCTCTTGTCGAAGCCCTGGTGGGAGTGGCTCTGGCGGGGCCAGTAGCCGGAGTGGGTCATGGTGACCGTGCAGTCGGTGACCTGCCAGCCGTTGAGCCCCTGGCCGAGGGTCTCGCGGACGGTGTCCTCGACCGCCTTGAAGAAGGCGTACGGCATCGCCCCGAGCTCCACCTCCAGCCGGAAGGCGACGCCGGAACCGGCCGGGGCGGGGTCGACGCGCAGGCCGACGGTCGCGAGGAAGGGGTTGGCGTCCTTCTTGATGAACTCGGCGGCGGCGCCCGACCCGGCCGGCCGCTCGACGCACAGCGGCGTGGTCTCGCGGAACCCGACAGCGAGCCCGAACTCCTCCGCGAGAGTGGCCTGAATGACCTCCTTCTGGACCTCCCCGTACAGGGACACGGCGGTCTCCCGCCGCACCTCGTCGTGGCGCAGGCCGATCAGCGGGTCCTGCTCGGCGAGCCGGGTCAGCGCGAGATGCAGCGCCCGCCGGTCCGTCGCCGGCCCGGGGACCACGATGGTCTCCAGGGTCGGCGGGGCGAAGAAGTGGCCGTGCGCCTTGCGGGGTTCGCCGATCGAGTCCCCGATGCGGACATCGGCCAGACCCCAGAGCCGCGCGATCCGCCCCGCCGGGACCGCGTCCTCGCGCAGGTCAGTGCCGTGGTCGAAGACGCTGACCGCGGTGATGCGGCCCTCGTCGCGGGCGTCGCCGCCTCGGACGTCGCCGAAGGGGACGCGGTCGCGGGTGTGCAGCGTGCCGGAGAACATCCGCGCGTAGGCGATCTTCTCCCCCGCCGGGCCCCGCTCGACCTTGAACACGGTGCCGGAGACCGGCCCGTCGGGGTCGCCGTCGGCGCGGGGCAGCAACTCCTTGATCCCGGCGATGAGTTCGGCCACCCCGGCGCCCGTGACGGCGGAGCCGAAGAACACCGGGTGGACGAGGGCCTGTCGGGTCTGGGCGACCAGGGCCGCACGCGTACGGTCCGGTGCGAGCGCCCCTTCGACGTACGCGGCGAGCAGGTCGTCGTCGTGGTCGGCGAGCACGTCCACGGGTACCGGTCCCGGCACGAACGCGGCCTCGCGGGTGCCGAGTGCGACGGCTCGCCCCATCGGGACGACCGCGGGCGTCAGCCGCTCGGCGAGGGCGCACAGGACGGCGTCGTGGTCCGCTCCGCGCCGGTCGATCTTGTTGACGAAGATCAGCGTGGGGATGCGCAGCCGCTGGAGGGTCCGCATCAGGACACGGGTCTGCGCCTGAACACCTTCCACGGCCGACACGACCAGGACGGCGCCGTCGAGCACGCCGAGGACGCGCTCCACCTCGGCGATGAAGTCCGGGTGGCCGGGGGTGTCGATGAGGTTGACGGTGACGTCGTCGACCGCGAAGGAGACGACGGCCGACTTGATGGTGATGCCGCGCTGCCGTTCCAGCGCGAGGGAATCGGTCTGTGTGCTGCCGGCGTCGACGCTGCCGATCTCGTCGATGACTCCGACCGAGTGCAGCAGCCGCTCGGTCAGGCTGGTCTTACCGGCGTCGACATGGGCGAGGATCCCGAGGTTGAGCAAGTGCACGAAGCGTCATGTCCTTAGAAGAGGGGGTCATTCCTTCTCGGATGGACATGCGTGCTCCTCGCATTACTGCTCTCCTCCATTGATCGCCGATCGGTCTCCAGCAGTGCAGCAGAGCCGCGCACCGGACGCCAACGAATTAACGCTCAACAAAGCCATGTCACGGCCCTCGCCCGCTCTCCCTACCAGTCCTAGAGTGACGCGCATCACGTCCGGTGTTTCCTGGGAGGGCACATGACCCGTATCTCGGTGAAGGTGGACGGAACCAACTACGAGGACGAAGTGGAACCCCGTCTTCTTCTGATCCACTATCTGCGTGACCGCCTCGGCCTGACCGGGACCCCCATCGGCTGCGACACGTCCAACTGCGGGGCCTGCACGGTCGACCTGGACGGCGAGAGCGTCAAGAGCTGCTCGGTCCTGGCCGTCCAGGCGGACGGCAGCGAAGTGACCACCGTCCAGGGACTGACCACGAACGGTGAGTGGACGGGGCTCCAGCGGGCGTTCCACGAGCGGCACGCGCTCCAGTGCGGCTACTGCACACCGGGCATGATCATGGCGGCGCGCGACCTCCTGCGGGACAACCCGCACCCCACGTCGGACGAGGTGCGCCACGCCCTGGAGGGCAACCTGTGCCGCTGCACGGGCTACCAGAACATCGTCCGCGCGGTCCTGGACGCCTCCGAAGACGCCTCGGCACACGCTTCGCCCCAGGAGGTGCGGACATGACCGAGACCCTCGAACCCGAGGTCGGCCGCTCCCGTCCCCGCAAGGAGGACGCCCGCCTGCTCACCGGCCAGACCAACTGGACCGACAACATCAGCGTGAATGGCCTGCTCCACCTGGCGATCCTCCGCAGCCCAATGGCCCACGCCCACATCGACCGCGTCGATGTCTCCCCCGCCCTCGAACGCCCCGGTGTCGTCGCGGCGTTCAGCGGCGCCGACCTCGCGGACGGGCTGGGCTCCCTCCCCTGCGCCTGGCCGGTCACCGAGGACATCGTCCTGCCCGACCACCCGCCGATCGCCGTCGACGAGGTCCGGTACGCCGGCGACCCGGTGGCGGTCGTCGTGGCCCGCGACCGGTATCAGGCCGCCGACGCCCTGGAAGCGATAGAGGTCGACTACACCCCGCTGCCCCCGGTCCTCGACCTGGAGGCAGCCCTCGCCGAGGACGCCCCTCTCGTCCACTCCGACAAGGGCACCAACCGCAGCTACCTCTGGCCCCTGAAGACCGGCGAGGACTTCGAGACGGTACGCGAGCGCGCCGAGGTCACCCTCAAGCGCCGCTACGTCCACCAGCGGCTCATCCCCAACGCCATGGAACCGCGCGGAGTCGTCGTCACCCCGCTCGCCGCCTCCGACGAGTACACCCTCCACTCCTCCACCCAGATCCCGCACATCCTGCGGATCATGCTCGCCGTGGTCACCGGGATCCCCGAGCACAAGCTGCGCGTGATCGCCCCCGACGTCGGCGGCGGCTTCGGCTCGAAACTCCAGGTCTACGGCGAGGAGGCCATCGCCCTCACCGTCGCCCGGCGCCTCGGACGCCCGGTCAAATGGACCGAGTCCCGCTCCGAGGGCTACCTGGCCACCCACCACGGCCGCGGCATGATCCAGGACATCGAGATCGCCGCGAACCGCGACGGCAAGCTGCTCGGCCTCAAGGCGGACCTGCTGGTCGACATGGGCGCCTACCTGATGCTGGTCACCCCGGGCATCCCGATCCTGGGCGCGTTCATGTACCCGGGGATCTACAAGATGGACTCCTACGAGCTGGGCGTCACCGGCGTCTTCACGACCAGGACCCCGACCGACGCCTATCGCGGCGCCGGACGCCCGGAGGCGACGTTCGCCATCGAGCGGATCATGGACGAGCTGGCCGTCGAACTCGGCCTGGACCCGGTGGAGTTGCGGCGCCGCAACTGGATCGGGCACGAGGAGTTCCCGTACACCACGATCGCGGGCCTCACCTACGACAGCGGCAACTACGAGGCCGCGACCGAAAAGGCGCTCGCGCTCTTCGACTACGACAAGCTGCGCGCCGAGCAGGCGGACCGCAACCGCCGGGGCGACTCCGTGCGCCTGGGCATCGGAGTGTCGACGTACACCGAGATGTGCGGGCTCGCGCCGAGCCGGGTGCTGCGGGATCTGCGGTACGCGGCGGGCGGCTGGGAGGCGGCGACCATCCGGATGCTGCCCACCGGCAAGGTCGAGGTGGTCACCGGCACCAGTCCGCACGGGCAGGGGCATGTGACCTGCTGGAGCCAGATCGCCGCCGACGTGCTTGGCGTTCCCTTCGAGGACGTCCAGGTGGTGCACGGCGACACCAAGGCCGCCCCGCAGGGCATGGACACCTACGGCTCGCGCTCCCTTGTCGTCGGCGGCACGGCGATTCACCACGCGGCGCGGAAGGTGGTGGACAAGGCCCGGAAGGTGGCCGCGCATCTGCTCGAAGCGAGCGAGCAGGACCTGGAGTTCACCAACGGCGTCTTCTCCGTCAAGGGCTCCCCCGACGCCCGCAGGACCATCCAGGAACTCGCCTTCGAGACGTTCTCCTCGCACGACCTGCCCGACGGCATGGAACCCACCATCAACGCAGGCCACGTCACCGACCCCGACAACTTCTCCTACCCGCACGGCACTCACCTCTGCGCGGTCGAGGTCGACACCGAGACGGGACGGACTCACATCCGGTCCTACGTCTGCGTAGACGACGTCGGCAAGGTGATCAACCCGATGATCGTCGAGGGCCAGGTGCACGGCGGACTCGCGCAGGGCATCGCGCAGGCGCTGTACGAGGAGGCGGTCTACGACGACCACGGCAACCTCGTCTCCGGCACGATGGCCGACTATCTCGTCCCGTCGGCGCCGGACCTGCCGGACTTCGTCACGGACCGCACCGAGACGCCCGCGACCACAAACCCCCTGGGTGTGAAGGGAGTCGGTGAGGCGGGCACGATCGCGTCCACGCCCGCCGTCGTCAACGCCCTCGTGGACGCGCTGCGTCCGTTCGGCGTGACGGACATCCGCATGCCCTGCACACCCGAGCGGGTGTGGCGAGCGATCGAGGAGGGCTCGGCATGATTCCCCCGGCATTCGACTACGCCCGTCCCACCGACGTCGCCGAGGCGGTGCGCACGCTGGCCGAGGCCGGCGAGGACGCCAAGGTGCTGGCCGGCGGACAGAGCCTGCTGCCCCTGCTCAGGCTCCGCCTCGCCTTCCCGGAACTGGTCGTGGACGTCGGCCGCATCCCCGAACTGCGCGGAGTGCGCGAGGACGGCGACGCGCTGGTCATCGGCGCGATGACCACCCACCACGACGTGATCCGGGACCCGCTGGTCCGCCGCCACGCGGGCCTGCTCGCCGCCGCGACGGCGACGGTCGCGGATCCGGCCGTACGGCATCGGGGCACCCTCGGGGGCTCCCTGGCGCACGCCGATCCGGCCGGGGACCTGCCCGCGGTGGTGCTGGCGCTGGACGCCGAGCTGGTCGTCCAGGGCAGGCACGGTCGGCGCTCGATCCCCGCCCGGCAGTTCTTCGTCGACTATCTGCAATCGGCCCTGGAACCGGACGAGTTGCTCGTGGAGGTGCGAGTGCCGAAGACGGACGGCTGGGGCTTCCACTACGAGAAGTTCGGGCGGGTCGCCCAGTCCTGGGCGATGGTCGGGGTGGCCGCGCTGGTGCGCCGCGACAACGGCCGGATCGCCGAGGCCCGGGTCGGTCTCACCAACATGGGCACGACCCCGCTGCGGGCCGCCGCGACCGAGGAGGCCCTGACGGGTGCCGGGGACGCGGACGCCGTGGCGCGGGCCGCGGAGTCGGCGGCGGTGGCGACCCAGCCGTCGCAGGACGTCTCGGCCTCGCCGGAGTACCGGGCACATCTGGCGCGGGTGCTCACCAAGCGGGCGGTGCTGGCCGCCGCCGGGATGGGGTGAGCGGCGATCATTCGGTTCGACGGCCCGGAACAGGTGCGGGCCGGTCTCGAGGAGACGGGGTACCTCGTCGACGACGGGCTGGCCGTCGCCTGCTTCCTGGCCCTCCGGCTGGCCCGGCCGATCTTCTGCGAGGGCGACGCGGGCGTCGGCAAGACCGCGCTCGCCTCCGCTCTCGCCGAGGCACTCGACGCCCCGCTGATCCGGCTCCAGTGCCACGAGGGCATCGACGCCTCGCAGGCCCTGTACGACTGGGACTTCCCACGCCAGTTGCTGCATCTGCGCGCCGCCGAGGCGGCCGGGGTCACCGACGCCGACCGGCTGGAGGGTGAGCTGTACGACCGGCGGTTCCTGGTCGCCCGGCCGTTGCTGCGGGCACTGGAGACCCACCCGTCGGTACTGCTGGTCGACGAGATCGACCGCGCCGACGACGAGTTCGAGGCGTTCCTGCTGGAGCTGCTCTCGGAGTACTCGGTGACGATCCCGGAACTGGGCACGCTGCGGGCCGCTGTGCCGCCGGTGGTCGTGCTGACGTCCAACCGGACCCGTGAGGTGCATGACGCGCTGAAACGCCGCTGCCTGTACCACTGGTTCGACCATCCCGACTTCGCCCGCGAACTCGCCATCGTGCGGCGGCGGTTGCCCGGTGTCTCCGCTCGGCTGGCGGAGCAGGTGACCGCGCTGGTGCAGGCGCTGCGCGCACAGGAGCTGCTCAAGCCGCCCGGCGTCGCCGAGACGATCGACTGGGCCGAGGCCCTGGACGCGCTGGGCGCGAGCGAGGTGGATGCGGAGTTGGCGGTGACGACGCTGGGGTCGGTGCTGAAGTATCGGGAGGACGCGGAGCGGGCGCGGGGGCTGGACTTCGCGGCAGTACTGAGCGCTCCGTCGGGCGGGCCGTGATGGGTCGTCGGTCGTCTGCGGCAACGTCGTGGCTGGTCGCGCAGTTCCCCGCGCCCCTTCTGGGCTTCGCCCGTGCCCTCCGCGCGGCCGGCGTCGATGCGAGTGCGGACCGGGTGCACGCGTATCTGCGTGCCGTGGACGAGTTGGGTCTCGGTCTGCGGGCGGATGTGTACTGGGCGGGGCGGCTGACCCTGTGCGGGGACCGGGACGACCTGGAGCGTTACGACCGCGTGTTCGCCGCGTACTTCGGCACCGGCGAGCCGGACCGGAGAGGCATTTCCGTGCCTCCCCCGTCCCGGCTACGCCTGATCGCACGGAATGCCCCTGAACCTCCCACCACCACTTCGGGCGATCGCGAAGGACCGCCCACCGCAACCCTCGCCAGTTCCGTCGAGGTCCTCCGCCACCGCGACATCGCCGAGCTGTCCGTTGCCGATCGTGAGCAACTGCGGCGTCTGTTGGACGTGTTCGCGTTGCGCGGCGAGTTCCGGCGCAGCGCCCGGAGGCGGCAGGCTCGGCGCGGGACCGTCGATCCGCGCCGGACGGTGCGGGAGCTGTTGCGGCGGGGCGGCGAGCCCGCTCGGCTACGGCATCACGTCGGGCGCGAGCAGCCCCGCCGGGTCGTGCTGCTGGTCGATGTGAGCGGTTCGATGGCGCCGTACGCCGACGCGCTGCTGCGGTTCGCGCACGCGGCCGCCCGGGGGCCGCGCACCGAGGTGTTCACGCTCGCCACGCGGCTGACGCGGGTGACCCGTGAGCTGACGCATCGCGATCCGGACCTCGCGATGCGGGCGGTGGCGGCCGCGGTGCCGGACTGGCGTGGGGGTACTCGGCTGGGTGTGCTGCTGCGGGAGTTCCTGGATCGGTGGGGGCAGCGCGGGATGGCGCGGGGCGCTGTCGTGGTGGTGCTGTCGGACGGCTGGGAGCGTGGCGATCCGGAGCTGCTGGCGGCGCAGATGCGACGCTTGCGGCGCCTGGCCCACCGGGTGATCTGGGCCAATCCGCGCAGGGCACGCCCCGGGTACGCGCCCTTGGCGGCCGGGATGGCGGCGGCGTTGCCGAGCGTGGACGCGTTCGTCGACGGGCACAGCCTGGCCGCGCTGGAGAGCCTGGCGGCGGTCGTGAGAGGAGCGGATCGTGCGTGAGATTCTCCCGGCGCTGAGCGCCTGGTACGCGGCGGGAGTGCCGTTCGGACTGGCGACCGTGGTGGGCGTGAGCCGCAGCGCGCCGCGCGACCCCGGCGCGGCGATGGCCGTGGGGCCGGACGACGAGGTGGTCGGCAGTGTCTCCGGGGGGTGTGTGGAGGGGGCGGTGTTCGAGCTCGCGCAGGAGGTCGTGGCGAGCGGTGAGGCGCGGTTGCAGACCTTCGGGTACAGCGACGAGGACGCGTTCGCGGTGGGGCTGACCTGCGGTGGCGAGATCACCCTGCTGGTGCGGCCCGTCACCCCGGCCACCGACCCGGCGTTCGGCGAGGTCGCCGAGTCGGTGGCGGCTGGGCGCCCGGTGACCGTGGCGACGGTGACCGACGGTCCCGCGCCGCGCGGGGCGAGCCTCGCGGTGTGGCCGGACCGGGTCGCGGGGAGCCTCGGCACGGACGGTCTGGACGTGGCGGTCACCGCCGACGCACGCGGTGAACTCGCCCTCGGGGCAACGGGGTTGCGGCACTACGGGCCGCGCGGGGAGCGCCGCGAGGACGCCGTCACCGTCTTCCTGCACTCCTTCGCCCCGCCCCCGCGGATGCTGGTGTTCGGTGCCATCGACTACGCCGCCGCGGTCGCCCGGATCGGTGACTTCCTCGGTTACCGGGTCACGGTGTGCGATGCCCGCCCGGTCTTCGCCACCCCCAAGCGCTTCCCGCAGGGCGTCGAGGTGGTCGTGGACTGGCCGCACCGCTATCTGAAGAGCACCGCCACCGACGAACGCACGGTGATCTGTGTGCTCACCCACGACCCCAAGTTCGACGTGCCGCTGCTGGAGGAGGCGCTGCGCCGGCCCGCCGCGTACATCGGGGCGATGGGCAGCCGACGTACCCACGACGACCGGATGAAGCGGCTGGTCGAGGCCGGGTTCACGGACCGTGAGCTGGCCCGGCTGCGCTCCCCGGTCGGGCTCGACCTCGGCGCCCGCACCCCGGAGGAGGTGGCCGTCTCCGTGGCCGCCGAGATCGTCGCGCTGCGCTGGGGCGGCACCGGTACCCCGCTGACGGCGACCGCCGGCGCCATCCATCCGCAGGGATCATGAGGAGGAGGCAGTCATGGAACTGCACCATGAGTTCACCGTCCCCGTCCCGGTCGACGACGCCTGGCGGGCGCTCCTCGACATCGAACGCGTCGCGCCCTGTATGCCGGGGGCGACCGTGGAGGACTACGACGGCAAGACCGTGAACGGCTCGGTGAAGGTCAAGGTCGGACCGATCACCGTGACGTACAAGGGCACCGCGGTGTTCGAGGAACAGGACGAGTCCGCCCACCGCATCGTCCTCATCGCCAGTGGCCGGGAGACCCGCGGCCAGGGCACCGCCCGCGCGACCGTCACCGGCACCCTCGCCGCCCAGGACGGCGGCACCGCCGTCTCGGTCCGCACCGACCTGACGGTGACCGGGCGTCCGGCGCAGTTCGGGCGCGGGGTGATGGCGGAGGTGGGCGACCGGATCATCGGCAGGTTCGCCGAGAATCTCGCCGCCCAGCTGAGCGAGGAGCCCGAGGAGCCCTCTCCCCCGGAAGACGAGCCCCTCGACCTGATCCACACCGCCGGCATACCGGTCGCCATGCGTGCGGCGCCGGCGGCCGTCGCTCTGCTCGCACTGGTACTGGCCGTACGACGGTGGCGGCGCGGCCGGCCGCGCGGATCCGGCACAGGTTGACTGGAACCATTCACTCGAAAACGCGCTCTCCATGGATGGCATGCGTCCCGCGGTCGGCGTTCCCGGACAGATACCGGAACCGGGAACTCAACTCTCGCGCGCGCAAGTTCACCCTGCAGTCCGACTATCGGCGGAGATCGTCAACGTTCACCTGATCGGTATGCGGAGCAGGCGGTGGGCGGAGCGAGAACCGTGATGTCGTCGGGTTAGCATCTGGCCACAAGCACCAGCACCATGACAGAAACGACAAGCGACCCAAGGGGGACCGAGCCTCATGCCGGTCAAGGTCAGCGTCGTCGTCCCCGTGTACAACCCCGGGGTTTACATCGAGGACTGCATCGCATCTCTGAAGAGGCAGTCACTGCCTCCGGACGAGTACGAAGTGGTCTTCGTCGACGACGGTTCCACCGACGGAACACCAGCCCGGCTCGATGAGCTCGCTGCCGAGGATTCCCGTGTCCGAGTGATCCACCAGGAGAACTCCGGGTGGTCGGGCAAGCCTCGCAATGTGGGGATCGCCGCGTCCCGGGGCGAGTTCGTCATGTTCGTCGACAACGACGACTACCTCGGCGACGAAGCCCTGGAGCGGATGTACGACTACGGCGTGGCCAACGGCGCGGACGTGATCGTGGGGAAGATGGCCGGCAAGGGGCGTCCCGTCCCCGTCGAGCTCTTCCGCCGCAACCACCCGCACGCCTCCGTCGAGAACGCGCCACTCATCGACAGCCTCACCCCGCACAAGATGTTCCGCCGGGCCTTCCTCGACGACATCGGACTGCGCTTCCCCGAGGGCCGGCGGCGCCTCGAGGACCATGTCTTCATCGCCGAGGCGTATCTGCGCGCGGACAACGTCTCCGTGCTCAGCGACTACGTCTGCTACTACCACGTACGCCGCGACGACGCCTCCAACGCCGGTTTCCAGCAGTTCGAACCGGCGGGGTACTTCAAGAACCTGCGCGAGGCCCTCGACGTCGTCGAGACCTACACCAAGCCGGGCGAACTCCGGGACCGCCTCTTCCGTCGCTGGCTGCGCAACGAGATGGTCGAGCGGATGCGCGGCAAGCGCCTGCTGGCGCTGCCCGAGGACTACCGTCGCGCCCTGTTCGCGGAGATCCACTCGACCGTCGTCGAGCGCTTCGGTCCCGGCGTCGCGGCCGGGCTCCCGCCGACACAGCACGTCGTGGCCGCGCTGATCGCCGCGGACCGCTACGACGACGTCGTCGCCTTCGCCGAGTGGGAGGCCGGCATCGGCCTGCGGGCCGTCCCGGAGGGTGTCGAGTGGCAGGACGGCACGCTGCGGGTCGCCCTGCGCACCGAGTTCACCTCCGGCGGCGCGCCGATGGTCTTCCCCGCCCATGGCGCCCCGGCCACCGGCGGCCCGCCGCTGGACGCCGCCGAGGCCATCGCGTGGGTGTCCGCCGACTCCGTCGCGCGATTCGACAAGACCACCGGTGACCTGCTGCTGCGCGAACGCGCCAGCTCCGCCCAGCACTTCCAGCCGGTGAAGGTCACCCGTGAGACGGTGCCCGAGGGCGACGCCGGACGCGTCCGCATGGTGCTGCGCGTGACGGCCACCGTCGACCCGGCCACCGCCGCGGACGGCGTGCCGCCGGCCGGCGGACTGTGGGACGCCTTCGTCCGCGTCCGCCTCGGCGGATGGACCAAGGAGTGCCGACTGGGCCCGGCCCCGGTCGAGGACCGGCCCACCCCCCAGGCGGCCCTGGCGGGCGGCCGTACGGTCCTGCCGTACTGGACGAATCCGCACGGCAATCTCGCCCTCGCCGTGGACCGCGCGCCCGAGCGCCTCGGTCTGGACCGGGTCACGCCCGGGACCGTCACCGTCGCCGAGGACCGGCTCCACGCAGCAGTGCCGCTGCACGTCTCCGGCGAGACCAAGGTCGTGCTGCGGCTCGGCTCCACCCGGATCGTGGACGTGCCGGGCACCCTCTCCCCCGCCACGGACGAGCCGGGTGCGGTGCTGGAGGCCGAGCTGCCCGTCGCGGAACTGAGGGGCGCCTCCTGGCGGGTCGCGCTGAACCCCGTCCCGGACGCGACCGAACCCCGCCATCTCGTGCTGCCGTTCGCCCTGCGGGTCACGGGCGACACGGTCCGCGCGGTGCGCGCGCCCAACCCCGGCGGTCTGGAGCGGCTGGCCCGCCGGGTGCGCCGCAAGCTCGGCAGGGTGCTGCGCGGCGCGGCATCCCGGATCAAGAACGGCAGGAGGTAGCGGCGTGCGACCGCTGGGCATAGAGGGCGCCTGGGTGCTGGAACCCAAGGTGTTCCCGGACGAGCGGGGCAGTTTCCACGAGTGGTACCGCGGCGAGGAGTTCCGCGAGGCCACCGGGTACGACCTGTCGCTGGCACAGGCGAACTGCTCGGTCTCCAAGCGGGGCGTGCTGCGCGGGGTGCACTTCGCCGACGTGCCGCCCGGACAGGCCAAGTACGTCACGTGTGTACGCGGTGCGGTCCTGGACGTGGTGGTGGACATCCGCGTCGGCTCCCCCTCCTACGGCAGCTGGGAGGCGGTGCGGCTCGACGACGACACGCGGCACGCCGTGTTCCTCGCCGAGGGGCTCGGGCACGCGTTCATGGCGCTGACCGACGACGCCACGGTGGTGTACCTGTGCTCGACGGGGTACGCGCCGGGGCGTGAGCACGGAGTGCATCCGCTCGACCCGCAGCTGGGCATCGCCTGGCCCGAGGGGATCGAGCCGGTGCTGTCGGAGAAGGACGACCAGGCGCCGTCCCTGGCCGAGGCGGAGCGGTCCGGGCTGCTGCCGTCGTACGCGGAGTGCTCCGCCCACTACGAACGGCTGCGCACGGGGACGCCCGGCGGCTGACCGGCGCCCGAGCCATCAGCAGTGGGCCCCGTCCGCCGGCCGACCGGAGGACGGGGCCCACTGCTGTCGTGCCGCCATCGCGGCCCGGCGTACTACGACGTCTTCGTCGCCTTGGCGTCGGTGGCGTAGCGGGCCTTGAGGGCCTGGCGCTTGTTGCTGCCCTCGGCGTTGACGCCCTTCTCGATGATCACGAGGTTGTGGAAGAAGTGCACGCCGACGATGTTCTTGTCGGTGTACGTGGGCTTGTAGTCCTCGTCCACGAACTCCTCGTAGTTCAACCCGTCCGTGAGGCGCTTGAGCAGGCCCATGCTGGTGTCCGGGGAGTCGAGGTCCTCGCTGCCCATCCACTCGGGCCAGTACGAGCTCTGGGTGTCCTCGACCACGTAGATCCCGCCGTCGCTGAGCAGCGGGAACAGGGTCTTGAACGTGGTGATGACGTGCGGGCTGCGGTGGCTGCCGTCGTCGATGATGACGTCGAGCTTGCCGATCTTGCCGGCGATGGAGAGCAGCGAGTCGGGGTCGGACTGGTCGCCGATGTAGGTGGTGATCCGGTCCTCGTCCACGAAGGACTTGTCCTGGATGTCGACACCGTGGATCTGCGCGTTCGGGAAGAAGGCCTTCCACATCCGCAGCGAGGCGCCGCCCTGACCGGCGCGGGCGTAGCCGCCGATGCCGATCTCCAGCAGGTTGAACTCCTTGTTCTTCAGGTGCTGGAGGTAGCGCTGGTAGTGCTGCGCGTACTTGTGGGCGCCCCACTTGTCGGTCTTGAAGTGCGCGGCCAGCTTGCACAGGTCGCCGGAGATCGCGGCGACGCCCGTGAGCGGCTTGGGCTTCGGCTGGGGGCCGACCGTGCGCTGCTTGACCTTGCGCAGCGTCTGCCAGCCGCGCTCACCGACGACGGGTTTGACGGCCTTCTTCACGGCCGACTTGATCGACATGCTCCCAAATCTCCCTCTGTGGTGGTCAAGCCAGGGACGGGAAGGCCGCTGTCAGCGCCTCCCGCCAGTCTCGGATGGGGGCGAGGCCGGCCTGCTCCCAGCGCGCATGGCCCAGCGCGCTGTAGGCGGGGCGGGGCGCGGGCCTGGGGAAGGCGGCGCTGCCCACCGGCCGTACCCGGTCCGGGTCGGCCCCGAGGTGCCGGAACACCTCACGGGCCAGTCCGTACCAGCTGGTCTCGCCGGAGCTGGTGGCGTGGAAGACACCGCTCACGTCCTGGCCGAGCCGGGGGCCGAGGTCGGCGATGCGATTCGCCACGTCCGCGCTCCAGGTGGGCTGGCCGCGCTGGTCCTCGACGACGTCGACGGTGTCGCGGGAGCCCTCCAGCGCGATCATGGTGCTGACGAAGTTGCGGCCGTGGGCGCCGTAGAGCCAGGCGGTGCGCAGAACCGCGCCGGTTTGGGGCAGGGTCTCCAGGACCGCCTGCTCGCCGGCCAGCTTGGTGCGGCCGTAGGCGGTGCGCGGGCCGGTGGGGTGGTCCTCGGGGTACGGGGTGCTGCGGGCGTCGCCGGCGAAGACATAGTCGGTGGAGACGTGGACCAGACGCGCGCCCTGGGCCGCGCAGGCGCGGGCGAGGTGGCGCGGGCCGTCGCCGTTGATGCGCAGCGCCTGCTTCTCGTCGGTCTCGGCGTCGTCGACGGCCGTGTACGCGGCGCAGTTGACCACGAGGTCGGGGCGCTGTCCGGCGAGGGCGGCGTCGACGGCGTCGGGGTCGGTGATGTCGAGCGCGGCCCGGTCCAGGGCCGTCACCTGCTCGCCGCGGCGGGTCAGTTCGTCGACGGTGTCCCGGCCGAGCATGCCGCCCGCCCCGGTGACCAGCCACTTCATCCGTGCTCCTGGGCGACGCGTCGCTTCAGCGGCTCCCACCAGGAACGGTTCTCCCGGTACCAGGCGACGGTCTCGGCGAGGCCGGTCGCGAAGTCGTGCCGGGGCTGGTAGCCGAGCTCGGTGTGGATCTTGGTCCAGTCGACGGAGTAGCGCAGGTCGTGGCCCTTGCGGTCCTCGACGTACTCGACCATGTCCCAGTCGGCGCCGCTCGCTTCGAGGAGCAGCCCGGTCAGTTCCTTGTTGCTCAGCTCGGTGCCGCCGCCGATGTTGTAGACCTCGCCGGCCCGGCCCTTGGTGCGCACCAGGTCGACGCCCTGACAGTGGTCGTCGACGTGCAGCCAGTCGCGGACGTTGCGTCCGTCGCCGTAGAGGGGGACCTTCAGGCCGTCGAGGAGGTTGGTGATGAAGAGCGGGATGACCTTCTCGGGGAACTGGTGGTGCCCGTAGTTGTTGGAGCAGCGGGTGACCCGGACGTCCATGCCGTGGGTGCGGTGGTAGGCGAGGGCGAGCAGGTCGGAGGAGGCCTTGGAGGCGGAGTACGGCGAGTTGGGCTGGAGCGGGTGGCTCTCGGGCCAGGAGCCGTGCTCGATGGAGCCGTAGACCTCGTCGGTGGAGACGTGCACGAACGGGCCGGTGCCGTGTCTGAGGGCCGCGTCCAGCAGGGTCTGGGTGCCGACCACGTTGGTCATCACGAAGTCGGTCGCTCCGGCGATGGAGCGGTCCACATGGGACTCGGCGGCGAAGTGCACGACCTGGTCGGCGTCGGCCACGAGCTTGTCGACCAGCTCGGCGTCGCGGATGTCGCCCTGTACGAACTCCAGCCGGGGATGGTCGAGTTCGAGGTTGTCCAGGGTGCCCGCGTAGGTGAGCTTGTCCAGCACGGTGATCCGGGGCGCGTCAGGTGTCTCGACGGCGAGGAGTCT
This sequence comes from Streptomyces sp. RG80, assembly GCF_040446465.1. Lineage (NCBI taxonomy): Bacteria > Bacillati > Actinomycetota > Actinomycetes > Kitasatosporales > Streptomycetaceae > Streptomyces > Streptomyces sp. RG80. The sequence goes on from NZ_JBEAAJ010000002.1 coordinate 25,698, forward strand.
GCGCACGTACTGGGAGCCGATGAAGCCGGCGGCGCCGGTGACGAGGAGATTCATGAATGGATCTGCACCTTGCTGTGGTCTCCGAGCACGAGGCGGTGGGCACTGGGCATACCGGTCGTCGGGGTCACTTCGACGTGACGGCCGATGAGGGAGGACTCTATACGTCCCACGCCCTGGATCGAGGAGTCCCGCAGCACGATCGAGAACTCCAACTCACTGTCCTCGATGCGGCAGTTCTCCGCGACCGAGGTGAAGGGGCCGACGTAGGAGTCGCTCACGACGGTGCCGGCGCCGAGGATCACCGGTCCGACAACACGGGAGTTGGTGACCCGCGCCCCCTCCTCGACGACCACCCGGCCGACGAGGTCGGACCCTTCGTCGACCTCGCCGTCGACGCGGTGCTCGATGGTCTCCAGGACGGTGCGGTTCACCTCCAGCATGTCGCCGACGTTGCCGGTGTCCTTCCAGTAGCCCTTGATGACCGTGGAACGAACGTCGGCGCGGACGTCGATGAGGTGCTGGATGGCGTGGGTGATCTCCAGTTCGCCGCGCCAGGACGGTTCGATGGCGCGGACCGCGTCGTGGATCGCGGGCGTGAACAGATAGACGCCGACCAGGGCGAGGTCGCTCTTGGGCGTCTCGGGCTTCTCCTCCAGCCCGATCACCTGGCCCGCGGCGTCCAGTTCGGCGACACCGAAGGAGCGCGGGTCGGGCACATGGGTCAGCAGGATCTGGGCGTCGGGCCGGTTGCCGCGGAACTCCTCGACCAAGGCGGCGATGCCGCCGACGATGAAGTTGTCGCCGAGGTACATCACGAAGTCGTCGTCACCGAGGAAGTCCCGTGCGATCAGCACCGCGTGGGCCAGTCCGAGCGGACGCTCCTGCGGGATGTAGGTGACTTCCAGACCGAACTTCGAGCCGTCACCGACGGCTTCCTCGATCTCGGCGGCGGTGTCTCCGACGATCACTCCGACTTCGGTGATCCCGGCGGCCGCGATGGACTCCAGGCCGTAGAAGAGGACGGGTTTGTTGGCCACGGGCACGAGTTGCTTGGCCGAGGTGTGGGTGATCGGCCGCAATCGCGTACCGGCGCCACCAGACAGGACAAGAGCCTTCATTTGGTTCACCTTAGTCTGGTTCGCCGGTAACGGACCGTTCGCGATATGGCTTGCATGTTATGAAAGCCCGTGGTGACACGGGGTCTTTTCGATCAACTCGCGATGTGTTCGATCAGTTCCCGGTGCACTCGTACGAGTGGTCAGTCCTCACCTCGCACGATGTTGCCCTCCGTGGACAGGCACACGGTGGACGAGCCGTCGGATTCCACGACGGCCGGCACGCAGGTCCGCATACCGGCCCGCTCACGCAGCCGGCGGGCCCTGGCCCAGCCCGTCTCGGGCCGGCGGGCGACGGGTTTCTCAAGAATGTGCGCGGTCACGACGGTTCATCTTCCTTCTGCTGCACGGAGCTCTCGGATGTTCGGAGTTCTTGGACACCGGGTACCCCCTCGGCGCTCCTCGGCACTCACCGGTCCAGTGAGATCTCGCTCCAGACCTGCTTGCCGCCGCTGACCGGCACCGTCCCCCAGGTGTCCGACATGGCCTCGACGAGGAGGATGCCGCGGCCGCCGGTGGCCTCCCAGCCGATGCTGGTCGCCCTGACGGGGGTGCGCGGCGAGGAGTCGGCCACGGCGACGCGCAGCCGGTGGTTGACGAGGGTGAGGTCGAGACGGACCCGGCCGTCGGTGTGCACGAGCGCGTTGGTGACGAGCTCGGAGACGATCAGCAGCACGGCGTCCAGGGCGTCGCCCGACACGCCCCAGGTGCGCATGGTGCGCCGGGTGAAGCGGCGGGCGTGGCCGACGGCCTGCGGGACCCGCCACACGGTCCAGCTCTCGCGCTGCGGACGCGAGGCCATGCCGTCGTAGCGCACGAGAAGCAGTGCGACGTCGTCGCTGCGGCGGGCGTTGCCGAGCAGGGCGTCGGCAACGAGTCCGAGGTGGGCGGGGTCGGAGACGGACAGTTCGTGGGCGAAGCGGTCCATGCCCTCGTCGATGTCGGCGTCGGCGGACTCCACCAGACCGTCGGTGGTCAGGGCGACGAGGGTGCCGGGCTGGAGCCGGAGCGGCGTCATGGGGAAGTCGGCCTGCATGACCACACCGAGCGGCGGGCCGCCGTCGGCCTCGGAGATCTCGGTACCGCCGTCCGGGTGACGCAGCACGGGCGGGAGGTGGCCGGCGCGGACGTACCAGGCGGACCCCTCCTCCATGTCGATGTCGACGTAGCAGCAGGTCGCGAAGAGATCGGTCTCCATGTCCATGAGGAGCCGGTTGGCGTGCGAGACGACGACGTCCGGCGGGTGCCCTTCGACGGCGTAGGCCCGCAGGGCGGTGCGCATCTGGCCCATCAGGGTGGCGGCGCCCGCGCTGTGGCCCTGGACGTCGCCGATGACGAGGGCGACGTGGTTGTCGGGCAGCGGGATCACGTCGTACCAGTCGCCGCCCAGCTCCAGGCCCGCGGTGCTCGGCAGATAGCGGGCGACGGCCATCGCGCCGGGCAGCTTGGGCAGGCGGCGCGGGAGCAGCTGGCGCTGGAGCATGCCGACGAGCTCGTGCTCGGCGTCGAAGGCGTGGGCCCGCATCAGGGCCTGCCCGGCCAGGCCGGCGGAGGCGGTGAGCAGGGCACGTTCGTCGGGGCCGAAGTCGTGCGGGGCGTCCCAGCCGATGAGACAGGCGCCCGCCATGCGGCCCGCGCCGGGCAGTGGCAGCACGGCGAGGCCGCCGGGGCCGACCTCGGCGAGGGCGGGTTCCAGGGCGGTGCCGGCGGGCCAGATCTGGGCGCGTCCCTCGCTCAGGGCGGCGGCCAGGGTGGGCATCGCGCGGACGGGCGCGTCGGGCCACTCGGTGCGCCACTCCAGGCGCCACAGCTCGGGCCAGGACTCCGGTTCGGGCGGGTCCAGGACCGTCACGACGAGCCGGTCGCCCTCCAGCTCGGCGAGCGCGATCCGGTCGGCCTGGAGCGGCTTGCGCAGGGCGGCGACCACGGCCTGGCTGACGTCCCGGACGGTGCCGGCGGTGGCGAGGGCCGCCGCCAGACGCTGGACGCGGGCCACGTCGGTGATGTCGGAGCGCAGGGTGGAGGCGTCGGCGACGGTGCCCACCAGCCGGGCGGGCCGTCCCGCGCCGCCCGGCAGAAGGCGGCCGCGGAGTCTGAGCCACTTGGGTGGACCGGTGGGCTGCAGGACCCGGAACTCCAGCTCGCGGTCGCCGATGGACATGTGGTCGGCCTCGACGACCGACATCAGGGACGGCAGGTCCTCGGGCACGGTCAGCGCCAGCAGGGTCTCGACGCGGCCGTCGAAGTCCTCGCGGCCCATGCAGAACAGATCCAGGATGTCGACGCCGACCTCGACGCGTCCGGTGTCCATGGCGAGGGCGAACGCGTTGGCGGGCAGCTCCTCGCCCTCGGCGGGCCGGGCCGGAGCGGAGTAGGCCACGGCGTCGGCGATGAGTTCCAGGCATGCGCGGTCGTCGGCGTCGAAGCCCTCGGGGCGCTCGCTCACCGCGACCAGACAGCCTCCGCCGCCGTCGCCGCGGGCGGGCAGGGCGGCGAGGCAGAACTCCCCCGCCGGCGTGCGCCGCGACTCGGCGGCCTCGGCGAGCTCCTCGGGGCCGAGCCAGGCGGCCTTGCCGGTGCGCTGGACGTCGGCGACCGGGGAGCCGCCGGCCGTGGGATAGCCGTCACGCAGGCCGTACAGCGTCCGCGGCACCCCGACCGACTCCGTCAGACACAGCAGCTCGCCGTCCGCGCTCGGCGCGTACAGGGCGGCGAAGGAGGCGTGGGCGAAGACGAGCACCTGCTCGAGGACCCGGCGCAGCCGTTCGGGCGAGCCCGGATCGGCCGTGACCGCTTTGAGGGCGATTTCGGCACGCGGCGTTCCCGTTCTGCGTCCCGCAGCGCCCTCACTGACCACGTCCGCCATTACAGCGCTAATGAGACACCTGCGCAGCCCCTGTGACCGTTCCGTGGAGTGTCTGCGGTGACCGCGCTCGAAACCCACCGAACAAGTCTTGACGCATGCGTTCGTCACAGTGATCTCGTGACAGCCGTTACTGTCCGTGCCCACCGCCTCCGCAGCAAGCTCGTTGCCGGGCCATGGAGGGGGTCGTATGGACAAGCGGTACGAGGTGTACGCGCTCGCCGACCGGCACTTCTACGAGACGCCGGACCGGCTGTCCGCGGGGGTGGCGCAGGCGGCGCCGCTGTACGAGACGGCGCGGCGCGAGGTGCCCGAGGGCTGGCACACGGCGCGGATCGGCGACTGGCTCTCGCTGACGCCGCTCGGCCCGGACGGCGCGCCGGCGCCGGGGCCGTCCCAGGGCTGGAAGATCCACGCCTCGGCCACCCGGGCGAACGCGGAGCGGATCGCGCGGACCGTGTGGGACTACTGCGTGCCGCGGCGCATCGGGTTCAAGTTCGTGCCGGGTCCGCACCTGCTGCATCTGCGCAACACCAAGTACGCCTCGCGCGACACCAGCGGCAAGTTCGTCACGATCTACCCGGTCGACGAGGAGCAGCTGCACACCGTGCTGCGCGAGCTGGGCCGGCTCCTGGAGGGGTGCGAGGGGCCGTACATCCTGACCGATCTGCGCTGGTACGACGGTCCGCTCTACGTCCGGTACGGCGCGTTCGCCCGCACCTTCGTCGTCGACGAGCGGGGGACGCTGGTGCCGGCGGTCCGGGACGGCGAGGGGAAGCTGATCCCGGACCGGCGGGCGCCGTCCTTCCAGGTTCCCGAGTGGGTGACGCTGCCCGCGTTCCTCGAGCCGCATCTGGCGGCGCGGAACACGACGACGGTGGGTGACCTGCCGTACCGGATCGAGAAGGCGCTGCACTTCTCCAACGGCGGCGGGGTCTACTCGGGCACCGACACCCGGGACGGCAGCAGGGTCGTGCTCAAGGAGGGACGGCCGCACGCGGGGCTGGCGGCGGACGGGGCGGACGCGATCACCCGGCTGGAGCGCGAGAAGTACGCCCTGGAGCAGGTCGCGGGCACGGGTGTGGTCCCGGAGGTACGGGACTGGTTCACGCTCGGTGACCACCGGTTCCTCGTCATGGACTTCCTGGAGGGACGCCCGCTGAACTCGTTCTTCGCCGAGCGGCATCCGCTGCTCACCCCGGATCCGGATCCGAAGGCCGTCGCCGACTACACGGCGTGGGCGGTGCGTATCCACGGGGCGGTGGAGCGGGCGGTGGCGGCGGTGCACGCGCGCGGGATCGTCTTCAACGACCTGCACGTCTTCAACATCATGGTCGGCCCCGACGAGGAGTCGGTGTCCCTGCTGGACTTCGAGGCGGCCGCGCCGGTCTCCGAGAACGGCCGCCAGGTGGTCGCCCACCCAGGGTTCTACGCCCCGCCGGACCGTACCGGCATCGACGTCGACCGGTACGCACTGGCCTGTCTCAGGATCGCCCTGTTCCTGCCGGTCACCTCCCTGTTCGTGGTCGACCGGGGCAAGGCGGCCCATCTGGCGCAGGTGATCAGCCGTCAGTTCCCGGACGTGCCACGCGAGTTCCTCGACGAGGCGGTCGCGGAGATCACGCGGGACACGGCGGCGCCGCCCGCCCCGTCCTACGTGGAGCCCGGCGACTGGCCCCACAGCCGCGACTCGATGGTCAAGGCGATCCTCGCCTCGGCCACACCGGAACGCGAGGACCGGCTCTTCCCCGGCGACATCGCGCAGTTCTCCGACGGCGGCGGCCTGGGGCTCGCGCACGGTGCGGCCGGGGTGCTGTACGCGCTCGACGCGGTGGGCGCCGAACGGTACGAGGAGGGCGAGCGCTGGCTGCTGGCCCGCACCGCCCCGCCGCCGACCGGCACCCCGCTCGGGCTGTACGACGGGCTCGCGGGCGTCGCCCATGTCCTGGACCGGCTGGGGCACCGGCAACGCGCCCTGGACCTGATCGAGTCGATCCTCGCCGAGCGCTGGCAGAACCTCTCCTCCGACCTGCACGGCGGACTCGCCGGACTCGGCCTGGTCCTGGGCGAGTTGGCCGACCGGACCGGCGAGACGGAGCTGCGGGACCGGGCCGCGGAGGCCGCCGACGTCCTCGTACGCCGTCTCGCGGAGCCGCCCCCGGACACCCCACGGCGGCGCCGGTCCGGGCTGCTGCGGGGTGCGAGCGGGTCCGCGCTGTTCCTGCTGCGGCAGTACGAACGCACCGGTGAGTCGCGGCTGTTGGCGGCGGCCGGGGTGGCGCTGCGCCGCGATCTGGCGTGCTGTGTGACGCACCCGAGCGGCTCGCTGGAGGTCGACGAGGGCTGGCGGACGCTGCCGTACCTCGGCGACGGCAGCGCGGGCATCGGGCTCGTCCTGGACGACTACCTCACCCATGTGCCCGACGCCGAGGGCGAGTTCGAGGCGGTCCGGGCCGGGATCCTGACCGCCGCCACCTTCCGCTTCTACGCGCAGCCCGGTCTCTTCCAGGGCCGCGCCGGACTGATCCTGCATCTGTCCCGCACCAAGGACGCGCGGCTCGCCGGACAGATCTCCGATCTCGGCTGGCTGTCGATGTCCTACCAGGGCCAACTGGCCTTCCCCGGGCACCAGATGATGCGGCTGTCGATGGACCTGGGCACCGGAACGGCAGGGTGCCTGCTCGCGCTCGGCGCGGCCCTCGACACCGGCGCGGATGCCCAACTGCCGTTCCTGCCGCCCCTCGGGCGGCCCCCACAGCGCGGTTCCGCGATCTGACGGAGCCGTGACCCAACCCCGTCCCCACGGGTGGACGACACCGAAGGAAGGAAGAAGACATGGCACTTCTCGACCTCCAGACGATGGAATCCGACGAGCACACCGGCGGCGGCGGAGTCAGCAGCCTCAGCGTGCTCTCCTGCATCAGCGCGGCGAGCATCACGCTCTGTCTCTGACCGGCAGCGTGCGGCCCTAGGCCCCGGGCGGTCCGCTCCCGCGAGGGAGGGGGCCGCCCGGAGCCCCGCACACCGAGGGGTGGCATGGCTGAGGACGTCCACACACCGCACGGGCCGTTCGGCCCGGCCCCCGTCCGCGTACTGGCCCTGTGCCTGGCGAGCACGGCGGCGACCGGAGCCGGTCTGCTGCTGCCCGCCGCGCTGGGCCGCGCCCTGGACCTGCTCCTCGCCGGGACCCCGGCGACCCGCTGGGTGCTGTACTGCGCCGCACTCGTCCTGCTGACCGCTCTCCTCGACGCCTGCGAGACCGTGCTCGGCGGCACGGTCGACGCCCGCACCACCGCCTGGCTGCGCCGCCGCCTCACCTCTCATGTCCTGGCCGTCGGCCCGCGCGCCACCACCCGCTTCGGGCCCGGCGACCTCGTCGCCCGCCTCGTCGGCAACGCCGCCCAGGCCGGCACCGCGCCGACCGCCCGGGCCGCCCTGCTGGCGGCGCTGGCCGCACCGGTCGGCGCCCTGGTGGCCCTCGCCCTCATCGATCCGTGGCTCGCCGCCGTGTGGCTGGCCGGCGCACCGGTACTGGTGCTGCTGCTGCGCGCCCTCGCCCGCGACACGCAGGACTGCGTGACCCGCTACCAGGAGGTGCAGGGGCGGATCGCGGCGGCGCTCTCCGAAGCCGTCGGCGGACACCGCACCATCGCGGCGGCCGGCACGGCGGACCGGGAGACGGCGCGGATCCTGCGGCCGCTGCCCGAACTCTCCCTGGCCGGGCACCGTATGTGGCGGGTGCAGGGGCGGGCCGCCGGCCGGTCCGTCGCCGTGGCACCGCTGCTCCAGCTCGGCGTCGTCGCCGTCGCCGGCTACCTGCTCACCCGGCACCGGCTGACGGTGGGCGAGGTGCTCGCGGCCTCCCGGTACGCGGTGCTCGCGACCGGCGTCGGCGTCCTGGTGGGACAACTCGCGGGCCTGGCCCGGGCCCGGGCCGCCGCCGGACGCCTCGACGAGGTGCTCGCGGAGCCCGCCACCGAGTACGGGAAGCGTCGACTGCCCGCCGGGCCCGGCCGGTTGGAGCTGCGCGGCGTGACCGCCCGGCGCGGCGGACGGACCGTCCTCGACGGGGTGGATCTCGTCGTGCCGGGCGGTTCGACGCTCGCCGTGGTCGGCCGGTCGGGTGCCGGGAAGTCGCTGCTGGCCGCGCTCGCCGGGCGACTCGCCGACCCGGACGAGGGAGAGGTGCTGCTCGACGGGGTGCCGCTGCGGGAGCTGACCCATGACGCGCTGCGCGGGTCGGTCGGCCACGCCTTCGAGCGACCCGCCCTGCTGGGCGGCACGCTGGAGGAGGAGATCGGCCTCGGCCTCGCCTCGCCCTCCCCCGCCCGGATCCGGGCAGCGGCCCGCGCGGCCCACGCGGACGACTTCGTGACCCGGCTGCCCGCCGGATACGCCACCCGCTGCGCCGACGCCCCGCGCTCCGGCGGGGAGTCCCAACGCCTCGGCCTCGCCCGGGCGTTCGCCCACGGCAGCCGACTCCTCGTCCTCGACGACGCCCTGTCCAGCCTCGACACCGTGACAGAGGCCCGGATCAGCCGGTCCCTGGTGGGCACCGGCACAGACGGCACCCGCCTCCTGATCGCCCACCGAGCAGCCACCGCGGCCCGCGCGGACACGGTGGCCTGGCTGGACGAGGGACGCGTACGGGCGGTCGGACGGCACGAGGAGCTGTGGGCACTGCCGGGATACCGGGCGGTGTTCGCGGGCGAGGAGGAGGCGGCGTGACGAGCACGGGGGCGGACGCGCCGAACGGATCCGAGGGTTTCCGGGCGAAGCCCCAGGCCGGGCTCCGGGGTCCCGGGCTGCGTTTCCTGCGTGATCGGCGGCGGGTCGTGGTCAGGCTCGGGGTCTGGTCGGTGCTGGAGACCGGGCAGACCTTTCTCACCGGGTACGCGCCCGCCCGCGCCCTGGACGAGGGGTTCCTGGCGGGACGGCCGGGCCCGGGACTCGCGTGGCTCGGTGTGGCCGGCCTCGGGGTTCTCCTAGGGGCGTTCGGCACGGTGCGGGTGTACGCCGCGGTCGCCGAGCTCGTCGAGCCGCTCCGGGACCGACTGGTCGCGCGGGTCGTGGCGCGCGGGGTACGGGAGGGGGATGCCGGGGCGCTGTCGGGGCTCACCCAGCAGGCCGAGATCGCCCGGGACACCTTCGCCGGACTGGTGATGGTGTCCCGTTCCTTCGTCTTCACCGCCGCCGGTGCCCTGGTCGGCCTGTTCTCGCTCGCCCCGCTGCTCCTGCTGGTCGTCGGGGTGCCGCTGCTCGCCGGAGTGGCCCTGTTCGCCGCGACGCTGCGCCCGCTGGCCCGCCGCCAGGAGACGTTCCTGGTGGCCGACGAGGCGTTGGCGGAACGGCTCGGCGCCGTGTGCCCGGGGCTGCGGGACATCACCGCGGCCGGCGCGGAGGACAGGGTCGCGTCCGACACGGGGCAGCGGATCGACGCCGAGCAACGGGCCGCGTGCGCCCTCGCCCGCTGGAGCGTGCTGCGCGTGGCGTCCCTCGCGATCGGCGGCCAACTGCCCATCGTGCTCCTGCTCGCCACCACCCCCTGGCTCCTGGCCCACGGCGTCACCGCGGGCGCCCTCGTCGGCGCCCTCGCCTACGTCACCCAGTCCCTCCTGCCCGCCCTGCGCAACCTGGTCCACGGACTGGGCACCAGCGGATCACGGCTGGTCGTCGTGATCCGCAGGTTGCGCAGGGACGACTCCGAGCAGCCGGGCAACACGCCCGTGAGCGCGCCCGCCCCACAGCCCGGCGCCCCGTCCGAGCCAGCCGGCCCGGCCGTGGCCATGCCCGCCCCTCACCTCGGTCCGACACCCAAGACTGCCGATACGACCGGCTCCGCCCGCGCCTCGCTCCCTGGCTCCACTCCCGAGACAGCAGCCCCGGACGTGAGCGCGCCCGCTCCGCACTCCGGTGCGACACCCAAGACAGGCGACACGACCGGCTCCACTTCCGTCCCTCTCCCCGGCGCCCGTCCCGAGACAGGCGGCCCGACCGTGAACGCGCCCGCCCCGGTCGGGCCCCCCGGCGCCCCCGCCCTCTCCCTCACCTCCGTCACCTTCGCCTACGGACCCGCCGCCGCCCCCGTCGTCCAGGATCTCGACCTGGTCCTCCCACCCGGCGCCCACCTGGCCGTCGTAGGTCCCAGCGGTATCGGGAAGTCCACGCTCACCGCGCTCGTCGCCGGGCTCCTGGAGCCTGGGCAGGGTGCGATCGGGGTGTGTGGGTATGCGGTGCCCGGGCCGGAGGCGGCCGCGCGCCGGGTGCTGATTCCGCAGCAGGCGTACGTGCACACCGGAACCCTCGCCGAGAACCTCGGGCAGCTGCGGTCGGACCCGGTGCCCGAGGGCGAACTGCTCGCCGCGGCCCGGGCGGTGGGGCTGCTGCCGCTGATGGAGAGGCTCGGCGGACCGGCGGCGACGGTCGATCCGGCGGCGCTCTCCGCGGGCGAGCGGCAGCTCGTCGCGCTGACCCGGGCCTATCTGTCGTACGCCCCGCTCGCGCTGCTCGACGAGGCGACCTGCCATCTGGACCCGGAGGCCGAGGAGCGGGCGGAGCGGGCCTTCGCCGAGCGGCCCGGCGGCACCCTGGTGGTCGTGGCGCACCGTATGAGCTCGGCCCGCCGCGCCGACCGGGTGCTGGCCATGGACGGCCGGGAGACGGCGTACGGGACGCATGAGGAGCTGATGCGTCGCTCGGCGCTCTACCGGGATCTCGTCGGCAGCTGGACGCCCGTGTCGTCAGAGCCAGCCCTCCCCCTGCGAGATCCGGATCGCGTCGACGCGGTTGCGGGCCCCGGTCTTGCGGGTGATGGCCGCCATGTAGTTGCGCACCGTCCCGTGGGACAGATGCAGGCTCCCCGCGATCTCCGCGACGGAGGCGCCCTCGGCGGCCAGGACTAAGACGCTCAACTCCCGTCTGGTGAGCGGCATCTCGGCGGCCTTGAGGAAGCCGAAGCCCAGCGAGTCATCGACGAAACGTTTCCCTTCCGCGACGCTGCGAATTCCGCGCACCAGGCGTTCCGGCGCGCCCTCCTTGTCGACGTAGCCCAGCGCCCCCGCCTCGGCCGCGCGCTTGAGGAGCCCCGGCCGGTTCGCGCTGGCCAGGACGAGGAGGCCGGGCGGTGTCGCGTCCGGCCCGCGTGCGCACAGTTCGCGCAGCGGAGGGATGCCGTAGCTGTCCGCGCACTCCAGGTCGGCCGCGCAGACGTCCGGCGCCACGGTTCGCAGCCGGCTCGGCGCGCTGCGCCACGGGGCGTCGAACACCCCTAGGTCCGGCTCCCGGCGCAGCCACTCCGCCAGGACCGATCTGACCAGACACTCGTCGTGCACCAGAAGAACCCGGATCACTGCCCGTCCCTTCGACTCACCGTTCGGCGGTTCCTTGGGTGAGGACGCGTGCCCCATTGTTCGCGACCCGCACCTGTCGCGGGCGCGAGGAACCGGCCAACAGGGTGCGCGGGGGCGCACACCCGGAGCCCGTACGCCGCCGCGCGCTTCGACTGTGGGGGGTGGTCCGGGGCCGAGGGGGTAGGCGCGGGGGTTCGCGTTCGCGTGGACGCACGAACGGTCCGGTCCTCCCGCCGGAGGACCGGACCGTGTCCGTGGACCCGCTGCTGGAGCGGGGTGTGTCAGTGGTTCTCGTTCAGCCCGGAGTTGTCCTCGGCGCCCGCGCCGGCGTCCTCGCCACCGACCTCCTGGCCACCGACTTCTTCACCGCCGACCTCCTGGCCGCCGACCTCCTGGCCGCCGACTTCCTGACCGCCGACCTCTTCACCGGCACCGGCTTCCTCGCCCGCGCCCGCTCCGGCTTCCTCGCCTGCTCCGGCCTCTTCACCGGCACCGGCGCCGGCCTCGTCACCCGCGCCGGCCTCTCCGCCGCCGCCCGCCGCGTCACCCGCGCCGAGCGTCGCACCGACCGCCTGGAGCGCGGTGGTGACCGGCTGGAAGAAGGTCTCGCCGCCGACCGTGCAGTCGCCGCTGCCGCCGGAGGTCAGGCCGATGGCCAGTCCGTCCTGGGTGAACAGCGAGCCGCCGCTGTCGCCGGGTTCGGCGCAGACGTCGGTCTGGATGAGCCCGGTGACCGTGCCCTCCGGGTAGTTGACCGTGGCGTCGAGTCCGAGGACGGAGCCGTCGGCGAGCCCGGTCGTGCTTCCCATTCTGAAGACCTGGAGACCGACCTCGGCGTCCGCGGCCTGGGAGATCTGCACGGTCTGGTCGCCGACGTTGACCTCGCTCGGCGCGACGGTCGCCGGGTCGTCGTACTTGACCAGGGCGAAGTCGCCGTCACCGGGGAAGGTGGCCTGGTCGACGGTGGCGATCGGCTGACCGCCCTCCGCGTCCGCCCACTGCTCCGCCGCGACCCCGCAGTGACCGGCGGTCAGGAAGGCGGGGGTGCCGTCGCCCGCGGTGACGTTGAACCCCGCCGAGCAGCGGGCGCCGCCGGCGAAGATGGCGTCGCCGCCGGAGAGGAACGTCTTGAAGGTGCCCGCCGACTTCTTGATGGTGGCCATGCCCGAGCCGAGGCTCTGGACGGTCGACTCGAGCTGGTCCCACTTGCCGCCGGTGACCGTGCTGTCGGCGGTGACGAGGATCTTGTTCGTGCGGGGGTCGACGGCCCAGGCGGTGCCGGGGATGGTCGCCTCGGTCTTCAGCGTCTGCGCGCCGGCCGCCAGGTCGTCGAGGCTGTTGTCGACCTCGCGCACCTGCGCGCCGGCCTTCTTCGCCTGGACGATGACGTTGTTGTTGTCGCCCGATATGACGTTGACGACGAGCTGCTTCTGGTCGGCGTCGTAGTACGAGCCGGCGAACGCGTCACCGAGCAGTTGCTCGAGCTGCGAGGCGAGGTCCGAGGCGTCCGACGCCTTCAGAGTCTTGGGGGCGGCGGCCTGGTCCGAGGCGCCGTCCTGGGACGCGTTCGCCTGCGGCAGCAGAATTGCGGCTGCTCCGAGCGCCACCACGCTGCCCGCTGCGAACGCGGCCTTGCGCTTCGGAATTCGCTTGTGACTCAAAACTCTCGACCTCCTGAAGGACGGGGTCAGTGCCGCCGGTCGTCGGCGGCCTTTCGGGGCGCCTGGATGGCAGTGGGTACGCAGGAGTCACGTGGGGCGTTCAATTCCGTTTGCAGGCAATCTCTTTACGCGATCGTGAATCGGCCAGGGTCCGCGTCCGGCGGGCGGGGAGCGGGAACAATCCCCCATATGACGATGACCACCGCCGAAGCCGACAAGATCCTCGCCGACAACTTCGCCCCTTGGGTGCTGGCACTGGGCCTCACCGTCGAGGCCTTGGGCGACCGCCGCGCCACCCTGCGTCTGCCCTGGTCGGACCGCCTGTCGCGGGAGGGCGGGGCGTTGTCGGGGCAGGCGCTGATGGCCGCCGCCGACACCGCCACCGTGATCGCCGTCTCGGGGGCGCGCGGCGCCTACGGACCGATGACGACGGTGCAGCAGTCGACCTCGTTCCAGCGCGCGGTGTCCGGTTCGGATGTCTTGATCGAGGCGGTCGTCACCAAGCTGGGCCGGCGCATGGCGTTCGCGGACATCACGATGACCGACGCGGAGTCGGGCGAACTCGCGGCACACGCGAGCACGGTGTACGCACTACTGGGCTGACACGGTCCGCGATCGATCGGCAACGGTCCGTTCCGAACTCCGCGCTGAATCCTGGCTTCAGCGAATCTGCACATCCAATACTCAACGAAGTCACCGGGCGCGACGCTTCTGCACAAGCGCCCGCGGCCGCCCACGTCATTGGGGCGGGAGTGTCGGATTCGCCTCCGGGGGCGCAAGGGCGCGCATGAACGGATGACGTGCCGAGTGTGAAGGAGTCGCCACCGAGACGTGCGCAGGCCTGCACGGTTCGGCACGGGTGGGACTCAAGTTGCCTGGTGGGACGAGTGGTTGATTGGAAGGGCCCGGCCGCCGCGTGCTTTGATCCATCGCACCGCAGGAGCCGCACAGGGCTTCGGAAACGGCGCCCGGCGCCTGTGGTCGCGGCCCGTCCCCATGGGGGCACCGCTCCCCCCTTGTGAATATCCATATGAAGGGAAGTTCCATCATGAACTCCACCCCCCAGGTTGAGACCGTCGAGATCTCCGACGCCGAGCTCGACAACGTCTCCGGCGGCCTGCAGCTCAACGCCCTGGGCACCGTCACCGGCCTGGTGGACGGCGTTGCCCCGGTTTCCGGCCTGGTCAACACGGTCGTCGGCACGGTCGAGGGTGTCACCGGCCTGAACACCGCCCCGGTCACCGGCCTGGTCGCCGGTCTCTGATCGGACCTTGTGCCGTTGAGTCCCGGAGCCGCTTCCCGGCTCCGGGGCTTTCGGACGTCGTAGAACAACCGGCTCCCTGGGGCCGGTCCACTGTCGTTTTCAGGTGAGGGAAAGTTCCGTGCAGTTCCGCCAACAGGCCCTCGCCAAGCTGCAGTCGCCGGAGGAGCTCGATCTTCCGGTGCGTTTCGCCCGCCCCCAGGGCTGGCTCGCGCTCTCCGTCACGGTGGTCGTCATGGCCGCCGCGTCCGTGTGGGCGGTGACCGGCTCGGTCGCCTCCACCGTGAGCGCGTCCGCCATCCTCACCCATGGGCAGGGCAGCTACATCCTCCAAAGTCCCGTGGCGGGACAGGTCACCGCGGTCCTCGCCGAGCAGGGCGAGCGGCTGCCGGCCGGCTCCCCCGTACTGAAGGTCCGTACGTCCGACGGCGACACCGTCGTCCGCTCGGTCGCCGCGGGCCGGATCACCGCGCTGGCCGCGACCATCGGGCAGATCATCCAGACGGGCGCGAACGTCGCCGCCGTGGAGAAGGTCGCGCACGCGAAGGACCCGCTGTACGCCACCGTGTACGTCCCCGCCGAGAACGCGGCCTCGATCCCCGCGCACGCGGCCGTGGACATCACCGTCTCCTCGGTGCCCACCCAGGAGTACGGCGTGCTGCACGGCCATGTGAAGTCGGTGGACCGCTCGGCCCAGTCGGCGCAGGCGATCTCCGCGTTCCTCGGGGACAGCCAGCTCGGCGAGCAGTTCACCAAGGACGGCAGGCCGGTGGCCGTCCTGGTGAAGCTGGACAAGTCGTCCGGTACGAAGAGCGGCTACGAGTGGTCCTCCAAGGACGGGCCGCCGTTCGCCCTCACCTCCATGACCCTCGCCAAGGGTTCGATCCGGCTGGCCGACCAGCGCCCCGTCGATTGGCTGCTGCCGTGAGCACCGCACAGGACACCCGGAGCAGACGCCGCTCCGCCCCGCCCAAGCGCCCGGTCCCCAAGGGAAGGGCGAAGACCGTCCGCACGCCCACCGTCCTCCAGATGGAGGCCGTGGAGTGCGGCGCCGCCTCCCTCGCGATGGTGCTGGGCCACTTCGGCAGGCACATCCCGCTGGAGGAACTGCGTATCGCGTGCGGTGTCTCCCGCGACGGCTCCCGCGCGAGCAACCTCCTCAAGGCGGCGCGCAGTTACGGCCTGACCGCCAAGGGCATGCAGATGGACACGGCCGCCCTCGCCGAGGTGCGCACCCCGGCCGTGCTGTTCTGGGAGTTCAACCACTACGTCGTCTACGACGGCATGGGCCGCCGCTTCGGCCGCCGCGGGGTGTACATCAACGACCCCGGCAAGGGCCGCCGGTTCGTGCCCATGGAGGACTTCGACGCGAGCTTCACCGGCGTCGTGCTGATCATGGAGCCGGGGGACGGCTTCACCAAGGGCGGGCGCAAGCCGGGCGTGCTCGGCGCGATGCCGGCCCGGCTGCGCGGCACCGCGGGCACGATGCCGGCCGCGGTGCTGGCGAGTCTGCTGCTTGTGCTGGTCGGGGCGGCGGTGCCCGCGCTGAGCCGTACCTATATCGACATGTTCCTGATCGGGGGGCAGACCTCGCTGCTCGGCGTGCTGTTCGCGTCGATGGGCACGTGCGTCCTGCTCACCCTGGTGCTGACCTGGCTCCAGCAGGCGAACCTGCTGCGCGGCCGCATCATCTCCTCCACGCTCTCCAGCGCCCGCTTCCTGCGCCATCTGCTGCGGCTGCCGGTGACGTTCTTCTCCCAGCGCAGCCCGGCCGACCTGGTGCAGCGCCTCCAGTCGAACGACGCCGTCGCCGAGACCCTGGCCCGCGACCTCGCGGCGGCCGGCGTGGACGCGGTGGTCGTCGTCCTGTACGCCGTGCTGCTCTACACCTACGACCCGCAGCTGACCTTCGTCGGCATCGCGGTCGCGCTGCTCAACATCGTCGCCATGCGGGTCGTCATCCGGCTGCGCGCCACCCGTACCGCGAAGCTGCGCGCGGACAGCGCCCGGCTCACCAACACCGCCTACACCGGCCTCCAGTTGATCGAGACGATGAAGGCGACCGGCGGCGAGGACGGCTACTTCCGCAAGTGGGCCGGTCAGCACGCCACCACGCTGGAGGAGCAGCAGCGGCTCGGGGTGCCGAGCGCCTGGCTGGGTGTGGTCGCGCCGACGCTGGCCGCGCTGAACAGCGCGCTGATCCTGTGGATCGGCGGCATGCGCGCGGTCGAGGGCGGTATCTCGGTGGGCCTGCTGGTGGCCTTCCAGTCCCTGGTCACCCGCTTCACCGCCCCGATCACCCGGCTCAACGGTGTGGCGGGGCGCATCCAGGACTTCGCGGCGGACGTGGCCCGCCTCAAGGACGTGGAGAACTTCCAGGCGGACCCGCTCTACGACCGTCCCGGCGCGGGCGACTCGACGCGCCGGCTGCAAGGTCATGTCGAGCTGGAGAACATCACCTTCGGCTACAACCCCCTCGACAAGCCGCTGTTGACCGGCTTCGACCTGACGGTCGGCCCCGGTCGGCAGGTGGCCCTGGTCGGCGGCTCGGGCAGCGGCAAGTCCACGGTCTCCCGGCTGATCTCGGGCCTGTACGCGCCCTGGGAGGGTGTCATCCGCATCGACGGACAGCGTCTGGAGGACATCCCGCGCGGCGCGCTCGCCTCCTCGGTCTCCTTCGTCGACCAGGACGTCTTCCTCTTCGAGGGCTCGGTCCGCGACAACGTGGCGCTGTGGGATCCCTCGATCCCGGACGACGCGGTGGAGGAAGCCCTCCGGGACGCGGCGCTGTACGACGTGGTGATGCGCCGCCCGGGCGGCATCCGCAGCCGGGTCGAGCAGGACGGCCGGAACTTCTCCGGCGGACAGCGTCAACGACTCGAGATCGCCCGGGCGTTGGTGCGTCGCCCGAGCATCCTGGTCCTCGACGAGGTGACGAGCGCGCTGGACGCGGAGACCGAGCT
The DNA here is from genome assembly GCF_040446465.1 of Streptomyces sp. RG80. Taxonomy (NCBI): domain Bacteria; kingdom Bacillati; phylum Actinomycetota; class Actinomycetes; order Kitasatosporales; family Streptomycetaceae; genus Streptomyces; species Streptomyces sp. RG80. Next base: position 42,910 of record NZ_JBEAAJ010000002.1, read on the forward strand.
GACGGTGATGGACAACCTGCGCCGGCGCGGCTGTGCCTGTGTGGTGATCGCGCACCGGCTGAGCACCGTGCGCGACAGCGACGAGATCGTCGTGCTCCAGCACGGCACGATCGTGGAGCGCGGGCGGCACGAGGAGCTGGTGGCGCGCGGTGGTGCGTACGCGGCTCTGGTCAGGGAGCACTGAGATGACGACCGCACCCGAAGGGGACCTCGTCCTCCAGGCCCTGGGTTCGATGGGTACGCCGTTCGACCTGGCCGGGCACAACCGCCTCGACCTCGAAGGGCCGCAGGTGCTGTGGCTGGTGGCGTCCGGCGCGGTGGACCTGTTCGCGGTCGACGCCCAACAGCAGGGCCACTGGCACCACTTGGGCCGCCTGGAGGCGGGTTCGCTGCTGCTCGGCCCGACCCCGGGACCCCAACACACCCTCGTGGCCCGCCCGTTGCGCGACTGCGTGGTGCACCGCATCGGGCTGCGCGAGCTGTACCAGCCCGCCAACACCCAGACGTGGTCCTACGACGAGTACGGCAACCCCCAGTACGTCCCGCCGACGACGAGCCCGCTGGAGTACGCCCTCGCCCTCGGGGTCGGCCGCAGCCTCTCCATCCTCTTCCAGGCGCCGATGGCCACCGAACGGGCCGCGGAGGTGACCGACGACGACGTCTTCTGGATGCAGGTCCCGCCGGGCAGCGTGCAGTACGGCTCGCTGTACGGCGCCGAGGCCGCCGCCGACCTGCTGATGGACCCGGCGGTCTGGCAGAGCATGGTCGACCAGCAGTACCGGCTGCTGACCACGCTGGACCGCTGGATCGAGCAGCTGGAGCGCACCCACGAGACCCGTACGGCCGAGGGCATCAAGGCGGGTGAGGCGGTCCGCGCCCAGGCCGACCGGACGCTGCTGGCCTCGATCGGCAAGTCCTCGGGCAAGCGCGCCACGGCCGCCGACGCGGACGCCTCCTACGCGGCCTGCAAGCTGGTCGCGCAGGCGGCCGGGATCACCCTCGCCGACCCGGCGCAGAGCGGCACCGGCAGCGACCGGCTCGACCCCGTCGAGCAGATCGCGCTCGCCTCCCGCATCCGGGCCCGGGCCGTGCGTCTGGACGGCGGCTGGTGGCGGGACAACGTCGGTCCGCTGGTGGGTCATCGGGCGCTGTCGGGTGCGCCGGTGGCGTTGCTGTGGCGGCGCGGTGGCTATGTGGCGGTGCATCCGGCGACGGGCCGGGAGACACCGATCGAGAAGGCGAACGCGGAGGAGTTCGAGCCGCGTGCGGTCATGTTCTACCGGCCGCTGCCCGAGCGCCGGCTCACTCCGCTCGGGCTGCTGCGGTTCAGCATGCAGGGCATGGGCGGGGATCTGACGAACCTGCTCCTGAGCGGGCTCGTCACCGTCGCGATCGGGGCGATCGTGCCGATCGCGACCGGCAAGGTGCTCGGTGAGTTCGTGCCGAAGGCGCAGACCGGTCTGATCGTGCAGGTCTGTCTCGCGGTGATGGTCTCCAGTGTCGTCGCGGCGGCGTTCATGCTGCTCCAGAACCTGACGATCCTGCGCCTCGAGGGCCGGATCGAGGCGACGCTCCAACCGGCGGTGTGGGACCGGCTGCTCAGGCTGCCGACGAAGTTCTTCACCGAGCGGTCCACCGGTGAGCTGGCGAGCGCGGCGATGGGCATCAGCGCGATCCGCCGGCTGCTGGCGGGCGTCGGTCCGGTCGTCGCCCAGTCGGTGACCGTGGGCGCGATGAACCTGGGGCTGCTGTTCTGGTACAGCACCTCGATGGCGCTGGCGGCGATCGGCATGCTCGTGGTCATCGCCGCGATGTTCCTGGGGCTCGGGCTGTGGCAGGTCCGCTGGCAGCGACGGCTGGTGGTGCTCGGCAACAAGCTGAACAACCAGGCGTTCCAGACCCTGCGCGGACTGCCCAAGCTGCGGGTCGCGGCGGCCGAGAACTACGCGTACGCGGCGTGGGCCGCGCAGTTCGCGCGCAGTCGGGAGCTCCAGCAGAAGGTGGGGCGGATCAAGAACCTGACCACCGTGATGGGCGCCGCCTATCTGCCGATCTGCACGCTGCTGATGTTCATGCTGCTGGCGGGCCCGGCACGCGGGTCGATGTCGGCGGCCGCGTTCCTGACCTTCAACACCTCGGTGACGATGGTGCTGACCGCCGTCACCCAGCTGACCGGCTCCTTCGTCTCGGCGGTGGGCGCGCTGCCGCTGTTCGAGGAGATCAAGCCGGTCCTGGACGCCACCCCCGAGGTGCGCACGGCGAACACCCGCCCCGGCCCGCTGTCCGGCGGCATCGAGGCGCGCAGGCTGTCCTTCCGGTACGCGGACGACGGCCCGCTGGTCCTGGACGACGTGTCGTTCGAGGTGCGGCCCGGCGAGTTCGTGGCGATCGTCGGCCCCAGCGGCTGCGGCAAGTCGACGCTGCTCAGACTGCTGATCGGCTTCGACCCGCCGACATCGGGCAGTGTGCTCTACGACGGCCAGGACCTGGCGGCGCTGGACCAGTCGGCGGTCCGCCGGCAGTGCGGGGTGGTGCTCCAGCACGCCCAGCCCTTCAACGGCTCGATCATGGACGTCATCTGCGGCACCGAGCCGTTCACGCCGGAGGAGGTGATGGCGGCGGCGCAGATGGCGGGGCTCGCGGAGGACATCCAGCGGATGCCGATGGGCCTGCACACGATCGTCTCGGGCAGCGGCGCCGTCTCCGGCGGCCAGCGTCAGCGGCTCATGATCGCCCAGGCCTTGATCCGCCGGCCGCGGATCCTGTTCTTCGACGAGGCGACCAGCGCCCTCGACAACGAGACACAGCGCCGGGTGATCGAGTCCACCAAGGCTCTCAACGCCACCCGGATCGTCATCGCGCACCGCCTGTCGACGGTGCTGGACGCCGACCGCGTGATCGTCATGGAGGACGGCAAGGTCGCCCAGCAGGGGCCGCCCGCGCAGTTGCTCGCGGACACGGGCGGGCGGTTGCACGAGCTGGTGCGGCGCCAGCTGGCCTGATCAGTCCAGGCCGGGCACGGGGGCTCCGGACGGGACACCGGCGTCGACGTACCCGTCGTAGAACTCCTTCCAGCTGGCCGGTCCATCGGCGGGCGAACCGGCGGCGTACGCGTCCAGGGCTCCCAGGCAGACCTCCCAGCCGGCGCTGTTGCGGGCGGCCGTGTTCGGTGCGTCGAGCACGTTGGTGAGGGTGAAGCGGGTGCGCTTGTCGGCCAGTTCCTCCAGGTCGAAGTGGAGTTCGTCGGCGCCCCACGCGAAGGAGAGGTGCCGGGGCGGGTCGACCGCGATCACCCGGCCCGTGCCGTCCTTCATGTTCGGGTCCCCGCTGAACCTGATCTCCCCGCCGGGCCGGAGGTCGATCTCGGCGCGGGAGGGGAACCAGTGGGCGAGTTCGTCGGCTTCGGTGACGAACCGCCAGACGCGCTCGATCGGATGGTCGTAGGTACGGCTGAAGCGGACGGCGGTACGCCCGTCGTCCAGCGTGAGGCAGGTGCCGGTGAGGTCTGCGGACATGAGGGATCAGTCCTTCGGGAGGGGTTCCTCGGGGTCGTCCGACGCGGTCTCGTCGAGGCGGCGGCCCAGGGTGTCCAGGCTGTGGTTCCACAGCTTCCGGTAGGGCGCGAGCCAGGCGTCGAGTTCGGCGATCGGGGCCGGGTCGAGGGCGTAGACGCGGCGCTGCGCGTCCTGCCGGACCCGGACCAGGCCCGCCTCCCTGAGCACCTTCAGATGCTTGGAGGTACCGGGCTGACTCAGACCGCATGCCTCCACGATCTCCCCGACCGGCCGCGGCCGCTCCAGGAGCAGCGCGACGATGGCCCGCCGGTGGGGATCGGCGAGGGCGGTCCAGAGCGCGGCGTCGGACATGGCTCCAATATTCCTCCAGAGTTATATGACCGTCAAGGAATACTCAGGGGCGGCAAGGCTCAGGGGCTCATACGGGTCAACTGTTCCCGCAGCGCCGCCGCGAAGCGCGCCGGGTCGCGGAGGAACTCCATGTGAATACCGGGGAACTCCACCCAGGGCGCGCCGACGCGGCGGGCGATCTCGATCGAGGGGCGGCCGTAGTAGGTGTCGAGGTCCTCCGATCCCGCGCCGAGCACGATCGGGAAGGGCGCCGCCCGCAGCGCGTCCTCGTCGGGCCGGAAGCCGGCGAAGCCCGGCCACTCGGCGCCGAAGAGCTGGTCCTGGTTGCCGAGGAACCGCTTCCAGAGGTCGTCCGGCCAGCGGTAGGTCCCCTCGCCGCGCACCGTCTGGGCGAACCGCCGGCCCGCCGCGGGCGCTCCGCCCTGTGTGTAGAGCCCGGCGACTTCCGTGAAGAAGCCGCGCGCGGGGTCGTCGTCGGGGAGCACGTTGACGGCGGGTGGCTCGTGGGCGATCAGCCCCGCCAGGGACGCGGGGTGGAGGGCGGCCAGGGTGAGCCCGATGATCGCGCCCCCGCTGTTGCCGAACACCAGCGCCCGGCCGCCGGCCAGACCGTCGACGAGCGCGCGAGCGTCGGCCGCCTGCCGGGCGAGGTCCATCGGCGTACCGGTGCGACCGGTGCTGCGGGAGTTGCCGCGCCGGTCGTAGGTGATCACCGTGAACGCGTCGGCGAGGTCCGTGGCGACCTCCGTGTAGTAGCCCGCGTCGCCGCCCGCCCCGCTGATCATCAGCAGTGCGGGACCGCTCCCCCGCCGCTCGTAGTACAGAGCCGCGCCGTCGACCTCGAACGTGCCGCTGGTCACACTCGACCTCCCTCCCCAGCGAAACGTTGCCGTTTCGCTGGAAGTAGCCTAGCCTCTTCATGTGTACGAAACCGTTTCGTTTACGGTTTGGCAAAGTCCGAACGACTTCCCTGGAGTGGTTCTTCCATGACGCAGAAGACCCTTACCGACGGCGCCCAGGCGGGCGCGCTCGAGGCACCGCCCGAGGACTCGTCGACCAAGCGGTGGTGGATCCTCGCGGTCGTCGCCCTCGCGCAGCTGATGGTCGTCCTCGACGCCACCATCGTGAACATCGCCCTTCCCTCGGCCCAGGCCGACCTCGGCTTCTCCGACGGCAACCGGCAGTGGATCGTCACCGCGTACGCGCTGGCCTTCGCCTCCCTGCTGCTGCTCGGCGGCCGGATCGCCGACCTCTTCGGCCGCAAGCCCGCCTTCCTGATCGGTGTCGTCGGCTTCGCCGCGGTCTCCGCGCTCGGCGGTGCGGCCACCAACTTCGAGATGCTGGTCACCGCCCGTGCCCTCCAGGGTGCCTTCGGCGCACTCCTCGCGCCCGCCGCGCTCTCGCTGCTGAACACGACCTTCACCGACGCCAAGGAGCGCGCCAAGGCCTTCAGCGTCTACGGCGCCATCGCCGGCGCCGGCGGCGCGGTGGGCCTGCTGCTCGGCGGCATCCTGACCGACGCCCTCGACTGGCGCTGGACGCTCTACGTCAACGTCGTCATCGCCGTGCTCGCCTTCGCGGGCGGCTGGCTGCTGCTGAACAACCACCGTGACGCCGCGAACTCCAAGCTCGACGTCCCCGGCACGATCCTGGTCGCCGCCGGTCTCTTCTCCCTGGTCTACGGCTTCTCCAACGCCGAGACGCACGACTGGAACGCACCCGAGACCTGGGGCTTCCTGATCGCCGGCGGTGTGCTGCTCGTGGCGTTCACCTGGTGGCAGACCAAGGCCGCGCACCCGCTGCTGCCGCTGCGCATCCTGCTCGACCGCAACCGGGCGGCCTCGTTCCTGGCGGTGCTGATCTCCGGCGCGGGCATGTTCGGTGTGTTCCTCTTCCTCACCTACTACCTCCAGCTGAACCTGGGCTTCAGCCCGACCAAGACCGGTGTGGCGTTCCTGCCGATGGTGGCCGCGCTGATGGTCGCCGCCCAGGCCGGTACGACGCTGCTGGTGCCGCGGATGGGCCCGAAGGCCGTCATCCCGCTGGGCTTCGGCATCGCCGCGCTCGGCATGGCCTGGCTGACCGGCATCGGTGTCGGCTCCTCCTACGCGAGCCATGTGCTGCCGCAGCTGGTCGTGATCGGTCTGGGACTCGGCCTGGTCATGCCGCCCGCCATGCAGCTGGCCACCGGCGGCGTCGCCGCGGAGGACGCGGGAGTGGCCTCCGCCACGGTCAACGCCATGCAGCAGGTGGGCGGTTCGATCGGTACGGCGCTGCTGAACACGCTGGCCGCGAGCGCCGCGACCGACTACCTGGCCGGGCGGGACCCGTCGAGCAAGCTCGTGCAGGCCCAGGCGACGATCGAGAGCTACACCACCGCGTTCTGGTGGTCGGCGGGCTTCTTCGCCGCCGGTACGCTGATCGCCTTCCTGCTCTACCGCCGCGGGATTCCGGAGCAGGACCCGGACGCGGCGCCCGTCGTCCACATGTGACCGAAGCGCACCGCGCCGAGGGGCCGACCGTCAACAGGGAGACGGCGGCCCCTCTTCGCTGCCATCGTGGCCGTATGCGCTCACCGGCGGCGGCACTCGGCAGCACGGTCTTCTTCGCGCTCGCACCCGGCACGGTGGCCGGGCTGATCCCGTGGTGGCTGACCGACTGGCGGCCCGGGGACTGGCCGCCGCCCCTGCGACTGCTCGGCCTTCTCCCGCTGACCGTCGGCGCGGCCGTCCTCCTCGCCGCCTTCGTCCGGTTCGTGCGGGAGGGCCTGGGTACCCCGGCCCCCGTCGCGCCGACCGAACACCTCGTGGTGGGCGGGCTGTACCGGCATGTGCGCAATCCGATGTACGTCGCCGTGGTCGCGGCGATCTGCGGCCAGGGGCTGCTGCTCGCCCGGCCGGTCCTGTTCGGCTACGGCGCCGGCGCCTGGGCCCTGATGTGGGCGTTCGCGCGCTGGTACGAGGAGCCCGCGCTCGCCGACCGGTTCGGCGCGGAGTACGGGCGCTACCGGCGTGCCGTGCCTGGCTGGATCCCGCGTCCGACGCCCTGGCGCGGTGAGTGAGGGCCCCGAAGCGGGTACCCACGGGTGCATGCGAATCAGCGTGGTGGATGTGGGATCGAACACCGTCCGGCTCGTGGTGGCGGACGCGGAGGGCGGGGTGCCGTTGCCGGTCCACACCGCCAAGTGGCGCCTGAGGCTGTCCGAACAGGTCGAGCCGGGCGGGCCGTTGCCCGAGGAAGCCGTCGAACGGCTCGTCGGCGCGGTCGCCGAGGCGAACAGAACCGCGGCGAAGTGGGGGGCCACGGCACCGCTGGCCTTCGCGACGGCCGTGGTGCGCGGCGCCGCCAATCGCCGGGAGGTGCTGCGCGCGGTGCGCACCCGTACCGGGGTCGGGCTGTGCACCCTGCCGGGCGAGGTGGAGGCCGAGCTGACGTTCCTCGGGGCGCGCCGCTGGATGGGCTGACGGTCGGGGCCGCTGGCCCTGCTGGACATCGGCGGCGGTTCGCTCGAAGTGGCTTTCGGGCGGGGCCGGTTGCCGGACTTCGTGGCCTCGTTGCCGCTGGGCGCGGGGCGGCTGACCCACGAGTTCTTCGAGGGCCAGGATCCGCCGACGCCGGAGCTGGTCCGGGCGCTGCGCCGCAGAGTCCGCCACCAACTGCGGGACGTCGCGGCCCGGATCCGCTGGGAGGGACCGCACACGGCGGTGGTCACCTCCCGTACCTTCCAGCAGCTGGGCCGGCTGTGCGGAGCCCCGCCGGGACGGCACGGGCCGTTCATGGAACGCCGGTTGCACCGCTCGGACCTGCGCGAGGCGATCGTCCGCCTCGCCGCGGTGCCCACCGCCGACCGCTCCCTGCTGCCCGGCATCTCCGCGCCGCGCGCCTCCCAGAGCCTGGCCGGCGCCGTGGTCGGACACACCGCGCTGAAGCTGACCGGCATCAAGACCGTCACGCTCTGTCCGTGGGCGATCCGCGAGGGCGTCTTACTGCGGCACATCGAGGACGGACCGTCCTGGTGGGCGGAGATCAGCCGGCAGGCCGAGGAGACCACCGCCCAGGATCCGGTACCGCTGCGCATCGCGGCCGCGGGGAGCTGAGAGAACGGCCACCGGCCGAAAAACCCGAGAAACCCGAAAAGGCCGAGAAGCCGAGAAAGGCGAGACAAGGAGACACCGCCATGTCCGAGTCCGACGACAAGAAGCAGCCCGAGACCGCCCTGGAGGAGGTCCGGCACGAGGCCGAGGAGGCGGCACACCGCACCTCGGAATCCGAGGAGCGGCGCCGGCGCCGGGGCGAGGCCGGCGACGCCCTCACCCCCAACACCGGCGCCCAGGAGGAGTCCGAGGGCGAGTGAGGTGACGCTCAGCCGGGCGGCGGGCCCAGGGGGCGCTCCACGAGGGCCCGGGCCACCCCGTGCAGGTTGGCGGCCATGGCCCGGCCCGTCCGGTGCGACCACTCCCGGCCGCGCTCGTCGTCGAGGTAGTCCGGCCCCGGGCCGGGACCCAGGTGCCAGTAGGTCCAGGCCTGGCCGGGGACGGTGTAGCCGAGGTCGGCGAGCGCGCCCGAGATCTCGCTGATCACGTGGTGCGCGCCGTCCTCGTTGCCGGTGACGACCACCCCCGCGACCCGGTTGTAGGCCACGGGCCGGCCCTGGTCGTCGGTCTCGGACAGCAGCGCGTCCATCCGCTCCAGGACCCGCTGGGCCACCGACGAAGGCCGCCCGAGCCAGGTCGGCGAGGCGACGACCAGGATCGCGGCGTCGAGCAGCTTGGCGTGGACGGCCGGCCAGGCGTCGCCGTCGCGCAGGGGCTCGCTGGTCACGCCGGGGGCGATGTCCAGGTCGACGGCCCGTACGACCTCGACGTCGACGCCGTCCTTCTCCAGTCCTTCGACGACGACGCCCGCCAGTGCTTCGGTGTTCGAGGGTTGGGGGGACGGTTTGAGCGTGCAGTTGATCACGAGTGCCTTCATGCCGGTCCGCAGTACCCCTCCCGGCCCGCTCCACGCCCAGGGGTGGCCCGGCGGCGCCCGGGTACCCGGGCGCCATGACGTACGACCTCGAAGGACCACGACTGCCGCCCGCCCGGGGACCGGTCTCCGCAGCCGTGTCGGCGTACCTGCTGGGCGCCGGCCCCCTGCCCGACGACGACGAGGTCGCGCGCGCGGGCGTCTACGGCGACGATCTCCAGCTCGCCCTCTACCTCTGCTACGAGCTGCACTACCGGGGCTTCGCGGGCGTCACGCCGGACCCCGAGTGGGACCCGGAGCTGCTGCGTACCCGGGCCGCCCTGGAGCACCGGTTCCTGACGGCCCTGCGCACGGACACCGCCGTGCACGACAGCGTCGAGGACGCGCTCGGGGAGCTCCTCGTCGAACCCGTCGAGGGCACCGGCGTCAGCCACTACCTGCGCGACGAGGGCGAGCTGTGGCAGCTGCGCGAGTACGCGGCCCAGCGCTCCCTGTACCACCTCAAGGAGGCCGACCCGCACGCGTGGGTGCTGCCGAGGCTGTGGGGGCGGGCCAAGGCGGCGATGGCGGCGGTGGAGTTCGACGAGTACGGCGGCGGCCGCCCCGACCGGGTGCACGCGCAGCTGTTCGCGGACCTGATGACGGATCTGGGCCTGGACACGACGTACGGGCACTATCTGGACGCGGCCTGCGCGGAGCTGCTGGCGACGGTGAACCTCATGTCGCTGTTCGGTCTGCACCGGGCCCTGCGGGGCGCCCTCGTGGGGCACTTCGCGGCGGTGGAGGTCGCCTCCTCGCCCGGTTCCCGGCGACTGGCCGAGGCCATGCGGCGCACCGGGGCCGGGGCGGCCGCCGAGCACTTCTACGACGAGCACGTGGAGGCCGACGCCGTGCACGAGCAGGTCGTGCGCCACGACGTCATCGGCGGGCTGCTCGCCGAGGAGCCGCACCTCGCGGCCGACGTGGCGTTCGGCGTCGACGCCACCGGACTCGTCGAGGACCGTTTCGCCGACCGGCTGCTGGCCGCGTGGCGCTCGGGCCGGTCGTCGCTGCGGACACCACTCGACGCCGAAACTGCCCATATCTCCTGAATGTCTGGGTACTCAAGCGGAATGACATGGGTACGCCCGGGCGCCGCCGACCGGTCGCGGAACGCGGTGTGCGCGACACGGTGCAACGCCCTGCCGGCCGGGCTTCGGGTCCGCACCCGGCGCGGAAACCTCTTCGCGCCCGTCGCGGGCCGTGCCGGCCGCCTCGTACTGGACCGGATCTGCGGCGAGGAAAAGGCCGCGGTGACGCGGCGCCGCCGGATCGCCTTCGGTCCGGTGCTGTCCGCTCGGGAGGGCCGGCTGCGGGACCGACGTCCGCTGTCCGCGGCCGAGAACGACGAGGAGTTGGTGGTGGTCCGTGCCGCACTCACCCGCTGACCCGCCCTGCCGCATCAGGCTGGAGCGCCGCGGCCCGCTGCTGGTGGAAGGCCCCGTCGAGGTCGAACTGGAGGACGGGACCACGGTCTCCTCCGACCGCTTCCGGGTGGCCCTGTGCACCTGCCGCCGCAGCCGCCGCTACCCGTGGTGCGACACCAGCCACCGCGACCGGGCCTAGGACCCTGGGCCTCGCCCCGCGTGTCGGCCGGGCACCAGGGCCGCTCCCACACCACCCACACGTGCCCGTCGGAGCCGTGGTGGATGCGCAGGTCGTCGGCGACGCCGTGCGGGGGCAGCCCGTTCGCTCCGCTGTCGTGGGCCCGGTCCAGGGTGATCAGCCCGTCGCCCCTGTCGGCCACCGCGACGCCCCCGCGGTTCGCCGTCAGGACACAGACAGCTTGCTCACCCGGCGGCCGGCGTCGAGCAGTGAAGTCGTGAACCACGCCGGCGCCTCGATGACCGCGGCCGTCGCCGCGGTCTGCCGCCGCGACGGGCGAAACGGGTCGTGAACTCCATCTCCAGCGCGGGCTCCAGCAGCCCGAACTGGGTGAGCAGCGGAGGCTCCCCGGAGGAAGTACGTACCGGCGTGCCCACGGCCAACTCCCTGTTTCGACAGCGGTGCAGCCGAGGGCCGGGGCGGAGCTGGGCTATAGAAAAACCGACTAAGAGTCAATAACTCCCGGCCAAATTCACCAAGTTGAGTGAACCAGATCTTGGGTCGGGCCCCTCAGGGATGCACCGGAGCTCCCCGGGGTACCTACCGAGATCGAATACCCGCCCCAGTCGAGGTGGAGTCCACATGACACCGGATTCCGGCGACCGAGCCCCCGGATCTCCCGAGGGCGCCTGCGGTTCCGGGCCTCCGGCGCCGAGTCCGTACGCCCGCACCTACCGGCACGGCCCCTTCACGGTGGTCGAGGCCGCGGGCGAGATCGACATGGCGACCGCCGGCTTGCTCGCCGTACATCTGGACGCCGCGACCGAGCGCGCGCGGCCGGACGTCCTGGTCGATCTGCGCACGGTCGACTTCTTCGACTGCTCAGGTCTGCGGGTCCTGTGCCGGGCCGACTCCCGGGCCCGGGAGCAGGGCGGGCGGCTGCGGTTGGTCTCGGAGAGTGCACGTATACGACGGCTGCTGCGCGCCTCGGGGTTGCTGGGCCGTTTTCCGCCACTGCCGGACATCCCGGCGGACCCGGGTTGATCCGAAGGCCGGCCGGGCGGCCCCACTCCGCCCGACCGGCCCCGTACGAGATCGCAGGGTTTCCCGCGTCAGGGCTCGCGCTCCCCAGCCACGAGCCGCTGTCCGTGCACGGTGACCGTGCGACCCCGGTCCCTAGAAGGTGAAGAGGCTGGTCCCGTGGGTGCTCTTCACGCACTCGTTGGCGAAGGTCCGCTCGTAGGAGACGCGTCTGCCCTGCCAGACGCCGTCGACGGTGACGACCACGGGGTCGTACTCCTTGGTGCACATCACGTCGTCCCGGCCGGCCAGCGCGTCGAAATCACCGCCGACGCCGCGCAGTTCGGCGCAGGCGGCGGCCGCCGCGGGATGGCTGCCGGACGACGTCGGCGCGCACGTGAGGGTCACGGCGCGGGCCGGGGTGGCGAGGGCGGCGGTGTCGCCGTGGCCCACGGTGAGGACCAGGGCCGAGGGGGCGTAGAGCGAGTCCGGGGCGGCGAGGGCGGTCCCGGTGAGGGGGCCGCAGACGGCGGTGGCCGTCAGAGCGAGGGTCGCTGCCCAGCGCGCGGTGTTCCGCATTGTGTGCATCCTTCCGCTGATACGGGGGTGGTGCCGGGCCCGGCGCGATCGGTGCCGGACCGGCGAGCGGGAGTCTGCCGAGTCCGCGGCCGAATCTCACATCGACCCCCTGTGTTTCAGTAACCTTGCGTGTTGAATCAGTGGCGCGAAGTCACGTAATTCGAACGTGTCAGCGCCGGAACCACGCGGTTCTTGATCGTTCCAACCGACCGAATGGCCGGTTCACACCGCCTGGGCAATCGGCCTGAAACATTCCGGTTGAGCTCTCGGCGGACTCCTCCGCGACCCCTTGTGTTCATGCTCCTGCGAGTAATCGTCATTACATGATTACGACAGAGCAGCGAGAGAAGTTGCGCGGCTGGTTCGCCGGCCGTCTGCCGGACGATCTCTTCGAGGCGCCGCCCGAGCTGACGGTCGACCGCGAGGAGATCACCGTGATCGGCCGCATCTCCGGGCCCCGGCTGACCGAGGGAGTTTCGGCCACCGAGCGGGAGGCCGCCGTCCAGGGCCGCATCCAGGAGTTCCGGGAACGCACCCGGGAGGCCCGGATCGAGGTGGCCCGCGAGGCCGAGCACCGGTTCCGCCGGAAGGTCTCCTGGGGTGTGGAGTGCGACGGGGAGCGCGCCCTGTTCACGCATGTGGCCGCGCCCGTCATGACCCGGCTGCGGCAGCCGGAGCGCCAGGTCCTCGACACGCTCATCGCGGGCGGGGTGGCGCGCAGCCGCAGCGACGCGCTCGCCTGGTGCGTGCGCCTGGTCCAGAAGCACACCGACGACTGGCTGGGCGAGCTGCGGGAGTCACTCGAACACGTCCAGCGGGTGCGGGCCCAGGGCCCCGACACGGAACCGGAGGACGCGCCCACGGACACCGAGTGATGGAGGTTTCGCACACCCACGACCCGAAAGATGGATGAACAGTCCTCTGGTGCGGCTCTCGGCCACGGCCGTACCGTCGGCAGACCCCCGAGAGGACGGCATCCGCTCCCACCGCACACCCACGCGACAGGAAGCGGCCGTCCCCTCACCCCGCTCCCCCGCGCCACCACGCGCTCCACCGCCGGTCCCCACGTTGGAGCCCCCTTGTCCCCGCAGCCCGACACCTCCGCCGCGCCGTCCCTGACCGAGGTCGAGACGCACGGCGTCGACCGCATCCCCGACGCCGAGCGCAGCGCGACCCCGCTGGACCTGTTCCGGCTCGCCTTCGGCGGCGCCAACACGTTCTCCACCTGTGTGCTGGGCGCCTTCCCGATCCTGTTCGGCCTCTCCTTCTGGCAGGGTCTCGCGGCCACCCTCCTCGGGGTCGTCGTGGGGGCGCTGATCCTGTGCCCGATGGCGGTGTTCGGTCCGGTCAACGGCACCAACAACGCCGTCTCCTCCTCAGCCCACCTCGGTGTGCACGGCCGCGTGGTCGGCTCCTTCCTCTCCCTGCTGACCGCGATCGCGTTCTTCTCCATCTCCGTGTGGAGCTCCGGCGACGCCCTGGTCGGCGGCGCCCACCGGCTCTTCGGCCTGCCCCGCACCGACCTGTCCTACGTCGTGGCGTACGCGCTGTTCGCCTGTCTGGTCCTCGCGGTGTGCGTGTACGGCTTCCGGTTCATGCTGTTCGTCAACAAGGTCGCGGTGGCGGCGGCGAGCCTGCTGTTCCTGCTCGGCGCGATCGCCTTCGCCGGCGACTTCGACCCTGGTTACGCGGGGGTCTTCACGGACTCGGCGGACGCGGCCACGCAGTCGCTGTTCTGGCCGTCCTTCATCGGCGCGGCGCTGATCGTGCTCTCCAACCCGGTGTCGTTCGGCGCGTTCCTCGGCGACTGGTCGCGCTACATCCCGGCGAGCACGCCGCACCGCAAGGTGATCGGCGCGGCCTTCCTGTCGCAGATCGCGACGCTGCTGCCGTTCCTGTTCGGCCTGTCGACGGCGAGCATCATCGCGGCGAAGGCGCCGGACTACGTCGACCCGGCCGCGCCCGACTTCGTGGGCGGGCTGCTGGCGATCTCGCCCGGCTGGTTCTTCCTGCCGGTGTGTCTGATCGCGCTGATCGGCGGCATGTCGACGGGCACGACGGCGCTGTACGGAACGGGCCTGGACTTCTCCTCGGTCTTCCCCCGGCTCTCCCGCGTGCAGGCGACGCTGTTCGTCGGCGTGCTGTCGATCGCGTTCATCTTCATCGGCCGGTTCGGGCTCGACCTCGTCCAGTCGATCTCGACCTTCGCCACGATGATCATCACCTGCACCACACCGTGGATGGTGGTGATGATGCTGGGCTTCTGGACCCGCCGCGGCTGGTACGACCCCGACGCCCTCCAGGTCTTCAACCGCCGTCAGCGCGGCGGCCGTTACTGGTTCGCGCACGGCTGGAACTGGCGGGGCATGACCGCCTGGTGGGTGTCGGCGCTGATCGGTGTGCTGTTCACCAACATCCCGGGCCAGTTCGTCGGACCGCTGGGCGATCTCGCGAGCGGCGTCGACATCAGCCTGCCGCTGTCGCTGGTGGTGGCCGCGGTCCTGTTCCTGACACTGCTCAGGCTCTTCCCCGAACCCCGGGCCGTGTACGGGCCCGAGGGCGCGCGCCTCGCCCGTACCGTCGACGTGCCGGTGCCGCCGATCACCGGACCGGGCGCGGAGTCGGGCGAGCCGGAGCCCGTCGCGGTGGCGAACGGGAGCTGACCCCGGTGTTCTGACCGGCGTTTACTCGCCAGTATCGTCGGAGCGCAACGCGTTCTCAGCGACGAGAGGCGGGACGTACGGATGGCGAAGCACTGGGCCGACTTCCAGTACGAGATCTATCTGAACGGCATGTCGGGCGCCGTCCCGCGGCTGCCCACGGATCTGACCCGGCTGGAGGAGCTCACCGAGCAGCGCCTCGGCCCCGGCCCGGTCGGGTACGTGGCGGGCAGCGCGGGCGACGGAAGCACCGCCCGAGCCAACCGGGCCGCGCTCCAGCGGCGTCGGATCGTGCCGCGGATGCTGCGGGACGTCCATGAGCGCGATCTGTCGGTCGAGGTGCTCGGCCGCGCCCTGCCCGCCCCGCTGGCCCTGGCGCCGGTCGGCGTGCTCTCGATCATGCACCCCGGTGCCGAGCCGGCCGCCGCCCGGGCCGCCGCCGCGCAGGGTGTGCCGTACATCCTGTCCTCGGCGTCCAGCACACCGATGGAGCAGGTCGCGGAGGCGATGGGGGACGCCGAGCGCTGGTTCCAGCTGTACTGGCCGAAGGACCCCGAGGTGGGCCTGAGCTTCCTGCGCCGGGCGAAGGCGGCGGGGTTCACCGCGCTCGTCGTCACCCTCGACACTCCCCTGCTCGCCTGGCGGCCGCGCGATCTGGACCAGGCCTACCTGCCGTTCCTGCACGGGGTGGGCACCGCCAACTACTTCTCCGACCCGGCGTTCCGGGCGGGCCTGGCCAAACCGGTGACCGAGGACCCGAACGCGGCCGTGATGCACTTCGTGGGGATGTTCGCGGACCCCGGCAAGACCTGGCCGGACCTCGCGTTCCTGCGCGAGAACTGGGACGGTCCGATCGTCCTCAAGGGCGTCCTGCACCCGGACGACGCCCGGGCGGCCGCGGACGCCGGGATGGACGGCGTGGTGGTCTCCAACCACGGCGGCCGTCAGGTCGCCGGGTCCGTGGCGGCGGCCGACGCGCTGCCGCGGGTCGCCGAGGCGGTCGGAGACCGGCTGACGGTCCTCTTCGACAGCGGGATCCGCACCGGCGACGACATCTTCAAGGCACTCGCGCTGGGCGCCAGAACGGTGCTCGTCGGGCGGCCGTACGTGTACGGCCTGGGCCTGGACGGACAGCCCGGCGTCGAGCACGTCATCCGCTGTCTGCTCGCGGAACTGGACCTCACCCTCGCCCTGTCCGGGCACGCCTGCCCGACCACCGTCGGGCCCGCCGACCTCATCGAGGACCCCGTATGACCGCCACGAAGAACGTGCTCGTCGTCGTCGCGCCCCACGTGGGCGGCCGACGTCCGGGTGCCGGGCTCGCCACGCTGTTCCCGGGCGAGGCGGACGTCACCGTCGTGGAGTCGGTCGACGAGGACCCGGCGGCGCTCCGGGCGGCCCGGGTGATCATCACGGCGCTCGCGCCGGTCACGGCCGAACACCTCGCCGACGCGGCGGCGTTGGAGCTGGTGCAGTGCGCGAGCCACGGGTTCGACTACGTGGACGTGGCGGCCGCGCGGGCCCGGGGCGTGGCCGTGTGCACCATCGGCTCCAGCGGCGCCGAGGCGCAGAACGTGGCCGAGCAGACCTTCGCCCTCATGCTGGCGCTGGCCAAGCAGTTGGTCCCGGCGCACACCGCGCTCGTCGAGGCCGACTGGGCGCTGCCCCGCCTCCAGCGCTCCCTGACCGAACTGTCGGGCAAGACGCTCGGCATAGTGGGGCTCGGGCAGATCGGGCGGGAAGTGGCCCGGCGGGCGGTCGCGTTCGACATGTCCGTCGTCTACGCCGGGCGGCGCCGGGTGCCGGAGGAGACCGAGGCACGCCTCGGCGGCGCCCGCCATGTCCCGCTCGAGGAACTGCTGCGGACTTCCGACTACGTCTCCCTGCACACGCCGTTGACCGACGGGACCCGCCATCTCCTGGACGCGGAGCGGCTCGCGCTGCTGAAGCCGACCGCGTTCGTGGTCAACACCGCGCGGGGCGCCCTGATCGACCAGGACGCCCTCGCCGACGCCCTGGAGAAGGGCGCCCTGGCCGGTGCGGGCATCGACGTCTTCGACCCCGAGCCGCCCACCCCGGCCCTGCGGTTGCTGCGCGCCCCGAACGTGGTGCTGTCGCCGCACGTCGGGGGCGTCACCCGCGAGACGGTGGGGCGGATCGCCCTGGCCGCCGTCCGCAACGCGACCGGCCACCTGGCGGGCGAACCGCCCCGCGACGTCGTGAACTAGACGGGCCCCCCGACGGACCGGGCGGACGGGGCGCCGGTGTCCGGGATCGAGAGCGCGCCGGCGCTGGGCGACACGGGGTCCGTCACCCAGCGCTGTCCGTCGGAACCGTCACGCACCTTGACGACGATGTCGGCGTCCGCCGCCCCGGTGGTGGAGGTCAGGGCGAGCTGCTCGTCCCAGCGGGTGAGGAACTCGCCCTGCACGGTGATGTCGTAGCGCACGTCGTCCACACGCCTGCTCTTGTCGTCCGCGCACGTCCCGAGGACGACCACACCGGCGTCCACGTGCGAGTCGAGGCAGAGATCGGGGTCCGCGGCGCTGCGCAACCGCCCGTCGGTCTCGTACGTCCACTTCTGGGTCTCCGCGTCCGAGCAGGTCTCCAGTTCGGTGCCGGCTCCCTTGCGCACCTCGCCGCGGATGTCGAGACAGAGGTCCGCGCCGACGTTCCGCAGCCGGGACTGCCTCGGCACGATCGGGAGTTGCGCGGTGCCGGGCGGTGAGGTGGACACGCCGCCCGAGGCCGACTCGCGGCCTCCGGACGCGCTCGTGGAGGCGGCCGGCTCGGTGCTGCCGTCGTCCGACCACACGTTCGCCGCCAGCATGCTGGCGAGGAGTCCCGCGGACGCGAGACCCACTCCGGTGAGCAGTACCCGTGAGGGCCTCGGACCCTCCGGAGGACGGCGGCCGGGAGTGGGGATACGGGACAGCAGGCGACGGCGGCCGGCGCCGTGCCGGGCGCCGCCCCGGCCGCGCGGGCCGGTCTCGGAGCGGCCGGGCCGGGAGTCGAGGTAGCGGCGGGCGCCCCAGCCGAGCACGGCCTCGGCGAGCAGCACCCCGAGGCCGCCCTCGAAATGGCTCAGTTGCTCGGCGGCGAAACGGCAGTAGCGGCACTCCGTCAGATGCTGCTGCACATCCGGCAGCAGGGCTCCGCCCCGGCGAATCGGGACATCAAGGAGGCGGTTGTAGAACCGGCAGTCCTTGGTCGGCGCGAGTTCCCGATGGGCATGTACACAACCCTCGCGGAATTTTTCCCGCGCCTGTTCGAGAGCGGCCGACGCGGTGTCGGTATCCATCGCCAGCAGCCCGGCGGGGACGGCAATGGACTCGGCCTCGACCTCGGTGTGCCAGAGCAGACAGCGGGCGAGTCCGGGCAGGGCCTGGAAAGAGCGCTCGGCGAGTTTCCGGTTTTCGGGCGTCATGGACTTCGCGGCCCGCATACCGCGGCCGCCGGCCGGTTTCCCGAGATCCGGCAGAACACCGGATATTCGCTCCTCGGCCGACCACTCGCGGACCGTGTCACGCGCCCGCACCAGAAGGCGCGGGCGCAGGGCGGTGGCCTGCTCGCCGAGCGCCAGCCGGTCCAGGACCTGGTGGAAGGCGGCGGCGGTCACCATGGCGGCGACGTCCGACCGGGCGGCGAGGCAGATCACGACGTATTCATGAACCGGCTGCCAGTGGCGCGCCATCAACAGCGCGGCCGCCTGGGCCGCCTCGCCGTCCGTACGACCCCTGAGCAGAGAGGCGAGGTCGTCGTCGGATTCCCCTGTAGCCCCGCCGGGCGGCGGGTAAGGAGGGCGAGGGGGGTGGGGGGTGGGCACTGAGCGGTTTCCTTCCCACGCGCAGGTGACTCTGAGAAGTTCTGCTCGCCGAAAAAGTCGGGGATTGGTGCATACCTTTTTGGCGAGGCGCGAGGAGTACGAATTCACCAACGACCCATCCGCCCGGGTTCCCCACCGGACGAAAGAAGACCCGGCCATTACCCCCCGCACGGGTAGTTCACCTTTGCACAAGCAGGTCATGACCAACAAGGCACTTGAGCAACATCCGTTTCGTTGAAAGATAGTCAGAAACGGTCGCGACGCAGGTCGCCCACCACGGCCCGCGGCATTTCAGGCGCCCCGTGTGAAACACGCGCACGCGCCGGAGCGACGCGCACGCTCCCGGCGCGCACCACCCCGTAGTGCACTGGTACCGGCCCCTCCAAGGCCACGCGCGGGACGGCGGCTCTCCTGCGCGAAACGGCCGCCGACCCCGATCCTCCCGCCCTCGGTCGGCGGCCCCGAGGGTGGGACGGGGTCGGCCCCGGCCCCTGTCTCTGCCCCTATATCTGCCAGGAGCGCAGCCGGTCGGCCGCGCCGTAGACGTCGGCCTTGCCGGAGATCAGATCGCGGGCCAGGTCCACGATTGCACCGTAGGGCGGGTCGATGCCGACGCCGCTGACGAACATGTACGCCACCGCCGTCGCACAGGCGAAGCGGGCGTTGGCGGACGGCAGGGGCTTGAGCAGGGCGAGGGTGTGCAGCAGGGCGGCGGCACGCCAGGCCGGGTCGGAGTCCACGCCGAGGCGGGGCGGGTCGACGCGGTGCCGGGCGACGGCTGCCACCAACGCGGAGAAGTCGTTGATCGTGGGCTGCTCGGGCAGGACCTCTTCATGCCGCTGGAGCAGCCAGGGCACGTCGATGTGGACGACGGGAGCCATGGGTCAGCCGACCCGCCCCTCGTCCTTGACGGCCGGTTCGTCGTCGGGGAAGGCGGCGGCGAACTCGTCGGCGTGGGACGCGAAGAACCTCCGGAAGGCCTCCGCGCCCTCCTGGAGCGCCCGGTGCCGCGCGATGTCCGCCGCGGCGGCCTCCCGCACGAGGGCCTTCATCGACGTACCGCGTTCCTTGGCGATCTGCCGCAGGTCCTCTAGCTCACGGTCACTGAACTCCACATTGAGAGCTGGCATGCCCTTCACGGTACCGCCGAGGTACTTACCCGTAAATACCTCCAGCTCAGAGCCGATGAACCCAGGTACCGAACCCTCCCAGCGCCATGTCCGATTCCCGCCAGCACGGACTCCTTCCGCGCAGCAGACTCGTCACGGACAGGAAGGGAACGGATCCATGACGACGTACACGACGCTTCAGAGCCCGCTCGGCGAACTGCTGCTGGTGGGCGGGGAGTCGGGGCTGGTCTCGGTGTCGCTGCCGGGGCAGCGCAGCGCGCCGCGCGTCGGCCCTCGGTGGCGGCGCGACGACGCGTCCTTCAGCGCGGCCGAGGAGCAGCTGACCGCCTACTTCGCGGGTCGGCTCACCCGATTCGAGCTACGGCTCGCGCCCGGCGGCACCGACTTCCAGCTGGGGGTACCCCCTCCGGGGGAGGGTGTGGCGGGCGCTCGACACCGTCCCGTACGGCACCACGACCACGTACGGCGCGCTCGCCGAGCGGCTCGGCGTGGCTCGGGCGGACACCCCGGCGGTGGGCGCCGCGCTGGGCGCCAATCCGCTCCTGATCGTGCGGCCCTGTCACCGGGTGATCGGCGCCGACGGCTCGATGCGCGGGTACGCGGGCGGGGTGGAGCGCAAGGTACGGCTGCTCACGCACGAGGGTGCCCTCCAACCGATGCTCGGATGATGACGACGACGGGAGGCACCGCCATGACACCCACCCTCACGCGGGCCCGGCAGCGCGTCGACCGGACCGACTGGGACGGGCTCGCCGCCGAACTCGACGAGCACGGCAGCGCGCCCACCGAGCAGCTGCTGACGCCCGCCGAGTGCCGTGACCTGGCCGCGCTCTACGAGAAACCGGAGCTGTTCCGGACCACCGTCGACCTGGCCCGGCACCGGTTCGGCTCGGGCGAGTACCGCTACTTCACCCACGATCTGCCCGCCCCGGTGGCCGCCCTGCGGGCCGCGCTCTATCCGCGCCTGCTGCCCGTCGCCCGGGACTGGGCGGCCCGGCTCGGCCGCCCGGCGCCCTGGCCGGACTCCCTCGAGGAGTGGCTGGAGCGGTGTCACACCGCCGGTCAGGACCGCTCGGCGCAGATCCTGCTGCGCTACGGCGCCGGCGACTGGAACGCCCTGCACCGTGACGTGTTCGGCGAGCTGGTCTTCCCGCTCCAGGTGGTGGTCGGACTCGACACCCACGGCACCGACTACACGGGCGGGGAGTTCCTGATGGTCGAACAGCGGCCCAGGGCCCAGTCCCGGGGCACCTCGACGGTGCTGCGCCAGGGCCACGGCCTGGTCTTCACCACCCGGGACCGCCCGGTGCGCACCAGTCGCGGCTGGTCGGCCGGCCCGATGCGGCACGGCGTGAGCACGGTCCGCTCGGGCCGGCGGCGGGCCTTGGGACTCGTCTTCCACGACGCGGCCTAGCGACACGTCCCGGAGCTCCCGGTGACGCGAAGGGGCTCCACGACCCCTTGGGAGGTCGTGGAGCCCCTGTCGACCGGTTCCGTCTACGCCTGGTCCGCCACGAAGGAGGCCATGCGGGTCAGGGCGGAGTTCCAGTTGATGGTGTGCTCGTTGGTCGACCAGGACTGGATGTCGTCGATGTAGCAGAACTGCCCGACGCAGCCCTGGAGTTTGCTCTGTGCGTAGGGGTCCTGGATGCTCGAGTTCGGGCCGCCGGCCAGGGTGCCCTTCGGCGGGTTCGGCTGGCTGGGGTCGAGCTGGTGGGCGTACCAACGGGCGTGCTGGTTGTGGGAGTTGACCTCGCCGTAGCCCGTCACGTACGACATGTTCAGCGTGTTGCGGCCGAACATGTAGTCCATGGTCTGCACGGCGCCGTCACGGTACTTGGCGCCGCCGGTGATGTCGTAGGCGGTGGCGATGACGATGCCGTTGTGCAGGATCTGATGGTTGGAGCCCCAGTCGTAGAGGTTGTCGGCGGGGGCGTACGGCATGCCGTAGGCCTGGGACTTCAGCGTGGCCAGGTAGCGGTCGGCGCCCTTGACGACCGACTGGCGCACCTTGTCGCGGCCGGGGAGTTTGCTGGGCACGGTGGCCAGGTCCAGTCGGGCCGCGGCGGCGGTGCGGGCCCAGTCGTAGCCGAGCGGGCCGAAGATGTCGGCGGTGTGCACGGGCGAGCCCAGCACGCGGTCCGCGTACGTCTTCTCCCCCGTCGTGAGATACAGCTCGGCCGCCGCCCAGTAGAACTCGTCGGTCACGTCGCTGTCGGGATAGGCGCCGCCGCCGGTGCCGTCGTTGGGGTCGGCGTAGATGTCCGGGTGGGCGAGGGCCGCGGTCCAGGCCTTGCGGGCGGCGGTGAGGGCCTTGGCCGCGAACGCCTTGTCGTAGGGCCGGTAGAGCCGGGCCGCCTGCGCGGCCGTCGCCGCCAGGTTCAGGGTCGCCGCGGTGTTCGCCGGATGCAGCTCGCGCTTCTGCGGGTCCTCGCTCGGCAGCAGGGGCAGGCCCGTCCATGCCTCGTCGTGGACCTTGTGGTGGGCCATGCCGGCCAGCGGCTGCCCGTCCGGCACCTGCATCTTCAGCAGGAACTCCAGCTCCCAGCGGGTCTCGTCGAGGATGTCCGGCACCTTGTTGCCGCTCTCCGGGATGGCGAGGGTGCCGTCGCCGAGCTTCGCGGGCTGTCCGGTGCGGGCGTGCAGGGAGCGTTCGTAGGTGCTCAGCAGCTCCCAGGTGGAGATGCCGCCGTTGACGACGTACTTGCCGTGGTCGCCGGCGTCGTACCAGCCGCCGGTGACGTCGAGGGTGTAGTCGCAGACGCCGGGCTGGCAGGGCACGTTCCCGTCGCCCTGGTTGGGCGCGACGTCGACATGGCCGGCGGCGCGGCCATAGCCCGGGCGCAGGTCGTCGCGGATCGCGATGCCGCTGCGCTGGGTGTAGTAGTACTTCGCCGCGTCCGTGCGCAGCTGCTCGTAGGCGCTCGCGCCGATGTCGAAGGGGCGGCTGGTCTCGCCGTCGGCGACCAGGGTGAAGCCCTTGCCCCGCTTCTTGTAGGCGCTGAAGTCGATCGAGTGGACGTTCTGCGCGGAGGACACGTCGGTGCCGCGCGGGGTGGTCGAGCCCTGGGCGACGACGGTGCCGGCGGCGTTCTTCAGCTGCCAGGGCAGCTTCGCGGTCGCGTCGGTGACCAGCGTGGCGTTCTTCGGCCCGGAGGGCAGATAGGCGACCTGGTTGACGCGTACCCGGGGCCCGGTGTCCGGCTCGTACACCTCGGGCGGCACCCCGCCCAGCAGCGAGGCGTCGTCCACGCAGAACCGCCAGGGGTCCGCGCTGCCGCCGATCTGGAAGCCGACCTGTGCCTGGGTGGCGTCGACGGGCGAGGTGAAGGTGTACGCGTAGGAGTCGCCCGAGACACTGAGCTGCGGACTGACCTCGAAGTAGGTGTCGTACGGCGCCACTTGGAGGCCCACGATCGCGCGGACCACATGGTCGGCGGGCGAACCATTCGCCTTGAAGGCGAACTTGTACGACTCCCCCTTGACCAGGGTGACGTCGTTCTGGCCGACGGCGGCGTCCCAGCGGTTGGTCGTGCCCCCCGGCACGTCCGCGCACAGCTGCCCGTCGGACAGGCCCGCGGTGACGTTGCTGGTCGCCCACCACGGTTCGGTGGTGGTGTCGAAGGTGCCGTTCTTGAGCTGTTCGACCTCCTCGGCGGCGGCCGGGGACAAGGGAGTGGCCACAAGTGCCGCTCCCAGCAGGGCCGTCAGGGACAACAGGGCGGTTCTGCGTCTTTTCACGTCCGGGCTCCTCGGTGAGCTGTGGGTGGCGCTCCCGATGGGAGCGCTCCCAATAGACGGTCGACCGCCATGCTTGTTGCAGGCATGACACCGCGTCAACGGTCCGGACGGGAACGGTTCCCGTCCGGACCGCGTGGCTCAGGCGGCCGGGACCTCCAGCCTGCTGATGCGGATCCCGCCCTGGACCTCGCCGGGACGGCCACTGGTCAGGGTCAGTCGCAGCCGGGAACCGCGGATCGCGTCGAAGGTGAGCACGGTGGGCTCGTCCGAAGCCGTCGCCCACTCGACGGCCGCACCTTGGACCTTCACATGGCGCTCGCCGTCCCAGACCTCGGCCTCGACCGAAGCCGGGAGGCTGTGCGTCGCGCTCAGCGTGAACGAGACCTCGACGCGGTCGAAGGTCCGGGTCCGGCCGAAGTCCACGGAGACCCAGTCCTCGGCCCTGGCCCCGTTGAACAGCGGCAGGAGGGCGGTGGCCGACTTGCTGAAGGCGTTGGACCACCCGGTGGCCGCGTCCCCGTCGAGCATGGCGGCGGGGAGGGTGTCGGGACGACCGGAGTAACTGGCGTCCGCGTGGGGGTGGTCGGGCGGCGCCGGGTGGTCCGGGGCGAACGCGGCCGGTGGGGTGGTCGCCGCCGACCGGGCCGGCTTGGCCCGCACGGTGACGGTGTCCCCCCTGAGGCCCTCCGCGCGGGCGGTCACCTTCAGCGCGCCCGGCTCCGCGCCCGACCGCACGATCGCGAGGGCCTTGCCGTGGAAGGCGGTCCGGGTGCTTGCCTGGTAGCGCTCGGCGCTCTCCTCGCGGCCGTTGTCGAGTCCGGCGAGCGAGCCGCCCTTCACCTCGAAGGAGATCAGGTTCTCGGCGTCGGGCACGACGACGCCGCGGGCATCGACGATGTCCGCGGTGACGAAGACCAGCGAACGCCCGTCCGCGGCGACGGACTTGCGGTCCGCGCTCAGCCGTACGGCGCGCGCCGGTCCGGCCGTGCGCAGCACGTCGGTGGCGACCACCTTGCCGCCCCGCCGGGCCACCGCCTTCAACTCGCCCGGCGCGAACGGCACTTTCCACGTCAGATGGAGCTTGCCCGCGCTGCCGTTGGGGCTGGTGTAACTGCCGGGGTAGGGACCGTCGGTGAAGGTCTTGTCGTCGCCGGTCGCCTCGGTGGTCTCCAGGTAGGGCCGGCCGTCGACGGTCTTCTTCGTGTCGAACTCCCTTGTTCCCAGGGACTTTCCGTTGAGGAACAGCTCGACGGCGGCGACGTTGGAGTAGGCCCACACCTCGACGGTGTCGCCCCGCGCGTGGTTCCAGGTCATCGGCAGCAGATGGACCATCGGCTCGTCGGTCCACTGGCTCCGGAAGAGGTGGTACATGTCCTTCGGGAAGCCCGCCGTGTCGACCGCGCCGAAGAAGGAGGCCTTGACCGGGAAGACGTCGTACGGCGTCGGCTCCCCGATGTAGTCGATGCCCGACCACAGGAACTGCCCCGTGAACCACTTGCGGTCCCGGTCCTTCTTGTGCCCGTACTCGCCGCTCATCGTCCAGGAGGCGAGGTTGTTGTCGTACGAGGACGTCGACCGCTTGCCGGGGGTGTGGTTCTCGCCGGTGTTGAGGTGTTCAGGCTCCTGGTAGGCGCCGCGGGTGGAGGTCTCCGAGGACGACTCCGACTCGAAGAGGAACAGGTGCGGGTAGCGGGCGTGCAGCGCGTCCACCGACTTGGCGGTGTTGTAGTTGAGGCCGAGGCCGTCGAGCTTGGCGAGGATCAGGTCGGCCGGGGTGCCGGGCGCGGGGACGCTGCGGTGCCGGTGGGAGCCGATGACGATCGGGCGGGTGGCGTCGAGCGCCTTGATGCCGGCGAGGAGACGGTCGGCGATGGTCAGGCCCGCGGTGGACGTGAACTCGGAGATCTCGTTGCCGATCGACCACATGATGACGGCCGGCGAGTTGCGGGCGGCCCGCACCATCTCCGCGATGTCCCGGTCTGACCACTCGTCGAAGAACCGGCCGTAGTCGTAGCGGGTCTTGGGGCTGCGCCAGCAGTCGAACGCCTCCACCATCATCACGATCCCCAGTTCCTCGCAGACCCGGATCATCTCCGGCGAGGGCGGGTTGTGGGAGGTACGGAAGGCGTTGACGCCCATCGACTTCATGATGGTCATCTGGCGGCGGATCGCGTCGACGCTGACGGCGGCACCGAGGGCGCCGAGGTCGTGGTGGAGGTCGACGCCCTTGAACTTGGCGTGGGCGCCGTTGAGGTGGAAGCCCTCGTCGGGGTCGATGCGGAAGGTGCGGATGCCGAAGGGGGTGCGGTAGGTGTCGACCGTCCGGCCGTCGCGGCGGACCTCGGTCAGCAGGGTGTAGCGGTACGGATCGTCGAAGTCCCACAGCCTGGGTTCCGGGACGGTCAGCTCGTGGGTCTCGGTGGCCTCGGTCGCCTGGTCGGTGAGGTCGACCGTGGTCGAGGCGCGGGTCACCGTACGGCCGCGGTCGTCCTTGACGGTCGACCTGATCTCGAGGGGGCTCGCGGTGCCGGACTCGTTCACCACCGTGGTCTCCACCCGGACCACGGCCCGTTCCTCGGTGACCTCGGGTGTGGTGACGTACGTGCCCCAGCGCTTCACGTGGACCGGCTCGGTGATCACGAGGCGGGCCTCGCGGTAGATGCCGCTGCCCGAGTACCAGCGGCTGCTCGGGAGCCGGTTCTGCACCTTGACCGCGATCACGTTCTCGGTGGTGCCGTCGGTGTGGAGCAGGTCGGTGACGTCGAGGGCGAAGCCGGTGTAGCCGTAGGGGTGGCGGCCCACCTCGGTGCCGTTGCAGTGGACGGAGGAGTCCATGTAGACGCCGTCGAACTCCACCGAGATCCGCTTGCCGGCGTAGGCGGGCGGCAGGGTGAAGGCGATGCGGTACCAGCCGAGGCCGCCCGGGAAGAAGCCGGTGCCGCTGGTGGTGCCGTTCTGGGTGGTGGGAGCGAGCTCGATGCTCCAGTCGTGCGGGACGGCGACCCGGCGCCACGCCGAGTCGTCGTAGGCGGGGTCGGCGGCACCGGCGTAGGCGCCGGTCGGGTCGGTGATCCCGCCCGGGTTGACCAGCGCGAAGCGCCAGCCGTCGCGCAGGGCGACCGTGGCGCGGCCCGCGGCACCCCCGGCGGCGGCCTCGGCGGCCAGGGCGGCCGAGGGGCTCAGGAACGCTCCGGACGCGGGCGCGGCGGCGGTGGCGATCAGGACAGATCTGCGAGTGACCGTCATGGTGTGCGGCTCTCTCCCTCATCGGGGCCCAGAAGTACTCACAACTGATCGTGAACACACAGATTCTGACGCCGCGCCACACAGGACCGTCAAGAGTGCGATCGCCTCCGTCCGTCCCGCGCGTCACAACGGCCGGTTGTCCCCTCTTGACCCGTGCCGCCCGGTGCCCGGGGGGTTCCCGTCCGCGCGCGAGCGTGACGGACTAGGCTGGAACTCAAGTGACGTGCCTGTTCACTGTGAGTGTCCGCGATGGAGTGGCGACGATGAGCCCGGACTACCCGTTCGACGATGCCGCGACGGCACGGGCTGTCATCGACGACCTCGGCACGGTCCGCGAGTGGAACGCCGGCGCCGAGCGTCTGCTCGGCCACCCCGCTCTCGAGGTGGTGGGCCGCCCCGCCACAGACCTGCTGGTCAGCGACGGTCCGGACACCGTCTTCACACCCGAGGGACCGCGCTGGGACGGCACCGTCACGCTCCGCCACCGCGGCGGCGGCACCGTGTCCGTCTGGCTGCTCGCCCACCACAGGCGCTCCCAGGACGGCGACCCCGGTCACTGGCTGGTGGTGACCCCG
Source organism: Streptomyces sp. RG80 (assembly GCF_040446465.1). Classification (NCBI taxonomy): domain Bacteria; kingdom Bacillati; phylum Actinomycetota; class Actinomycetes; order Kitasatosporales; family Streptomycetaceae; genus Streptomyces; species Streptomyces sp. RG80. The sequence continues at coordinate 70,105 of NZ_JBEAAJ010000002.1, forward strand.
CTGGAGGGCGGCGGCCTGCGCTCCCCCGGCGACCCGCTGGCCACGGCCGCGCTCGTCCAGTCGCCCTGTGCCGTCGCGGTCTACGACGAGCGGCTGCGGCTGAGCCGCGTCAACGACGCCATGGCCGAGGTGATCGGGCTGCCCGAGGACCGCATCCGGGGTCTCAGACTCTCCGAGATCGGTGGCAAGCCGCAGAGCGCGGAGCTGGAACGGCACCTGCTGCGGGTGCTCACCTCGGGGCGGGCCGAGGACATCCAGACCTACATGCGCACCGGCGGCGAGGACCGGGCGCACGCCTGGCTGGCCCGGATGGCGCCGGTCACCGACGGCACCGGACGGGTGCGCGGGGTGTGCCTGGCGGCCCACGACTTCACCGAGAACTACCTGGCCCGCGAGCGGCTCCAACTGGTCAACGAGGCCAGCGTGCGCATCGGCTCCACCCTCGACGTCACCCGGACGGCGCAGGAGCTCGCGGACGTCTGTGTGCCCGCGCTGGCCGACTTCGTCAGCATCGACCTGCTGGACCCCCAGGAGAACGGCGACCCGCCCCCGGCGCTCACCGCACCGGTCGGACTGCGGCGTGCCGCACACCAGTCGATCAACCCCGGCTGCCCCGAGGCCGTCGTCAAGCCCGGCCAGCTGGAGCCGTACCCGGCCGGCTCGCCGCAGGCCGACTCCCTGGTGGCGGGGCGCACCATCGTCGCCACGGTGTCCTCCGGCGAGCTCGACCAGTGGCTGTCCTGGGACCAGGCGCGCGGCGAGCGGGTGCGGGAGTACGGCATCCACTCGACGATGTCGGTGCCGATCCAGGCCCGCGGCCTGACCCTCGGGGTGGCGGTGCTGACCCGGTTCCGGCGGCCGGACCCGTTCACGGCCGACGACGTGCTGCTGGCGGAGGAGGTGACGACCCGGGCGGCCGTCTGCGTCGACAACGCCCGCCGCTTCTCCCGGGAGCGGGAGACGGCACTCGCCCTCCAGCGCAGCCTGCTGCCGCGCAAGCTGCCGCGCACCGCCGCCGTGGACGCGGCCTCGCGCTATCTGCCGGCGGCGCGGGCCGGGGTGGGCGGCGACTGGTTCGACGTGATCCCGCTGTCCGGGATGCGGGTCGCGATGGTCGTCGGGGACGTCGTCGGGCACGGCATCCAGGCCTCGGCCACGATGGGCCGGCTGCGCACCGCGGTACGCACTCTCGCCGACATCGACCTCGCCCCCGACGAGCTGCTCACCCACCTCGACGACCTGGTGGTACGGCTGTCCGCGGAGGCAGGCGGCGAGGGCAGCCCCGGGGAGGTCGGCGCGACCTGTCTGTACGCGGTCTACGACCCGGTGTCACGGCGCTGCACGCTGGCCCGGGCCGGGCACCCGGCGCCGTTGATGATCGCGCCCGGGGGCACGCCCGAACTCGTCGACCTGCCGTCCGGTCCGCCCCTGGGCGTGGGCGGGCTGCCCTTCGAGTCCGCCGAGCTGGACCTGCGCGAGGGCACGGTGCTGTCGTTCTTCACCGACGGCCTGATCGAGTCCCGGGACCGGGACGCGGACGCTGGTCACACGCTGCTGCGCGAGGCCCTGTCGGGCTACTCCGAGTCGCTGGAGGAGACCTGCGACCGGGTTCTGCACGCGCTGCTCCCGGCGGGCGGCTCCGCCGACGACGTGGCGCTGCTGCTGGCCCGCACCCGGGGGCTGCCCGCCTCCCAGGTCGCCACCTGGCACATCCCCGCCGACCCGGCGCTCGTCGGCCCGATCCGCAAGCAGGTCGTCGACCAGCTCGGCACCTGGGAGCTCCTGGAGGCCTCGTTCACGGCGGAGCTGGTGGTGAGCGAGCTCGTCACCAACGCCATCCGGTACGGCGCGCACCCCATCCGGCTCCGGCTGATCCACGACGCGACCACGCTGATCTGCGAGGTCTCCGACACCAACCACACCGCCCCGCATCTGCGCCGCGCCAAGACCTGGGACGAGGGCGGCCGCGGGCTGCTCCTGGTCGCCCAGCTCACCCAGCGGTGGGGCAGCCGGCACACCACCGAGGGCAAGACCATCTGGGCCGAGATCGGTCTGCTCGAAGGGGACGACTGAGGTCTCGGGATCAGCTCCGGTCGGCCAGCCACGGTCGCACCCGCCTGCGTGCCTCGTGCAGCCGTGACTTGAGCGTGCCGAGCGGGACGCCGACCCGTTCGGCGGCCTCGGCGTACTCCAGCCGGCAGATGTCCCGGTAGACCAACGGGGCGACCAGGTGCGGGTGTTCGCGCTCCAGCCGCTCCAGCGCCTCCAGGAGGTCGACACGGGAGCCGGCGATGACACTGGTGGTGCGGGGGTCGACGTACCGAGCGGCCTCGACGGGGGCCGGCTGTTCGGCCGAACGGCGTTTCAGCTCGCGGTACTTCTGCCGGGCGCAGTTGGCGACGACCGTGTGCAGCCAGGTGCTGAAGCGGCTGCGGCCCTCGAACGTGCCGATCTTCCGGGCGACTTGGAGCAGCACGTCCTGCGCGGCCTCCTCCGCGTCCTCCCGGCAGGGCAGGAACCGGCCGCAGCGCCGGACGACTTCGGGCCGGATCGCCGCCAGCAGTTCGTCCAGAGCGGCTTTGTCACCGGCCGCGGCGCGCGGGGCGAGGTCTTCGGTCGAGGACGGCACGATGCGCTCCCCTCGGTGTGGATCGCGGGGCAGGCATGATAGTCGTATGCACTCCGTCGAGCGCATCGGCCGCTACCGGATCGAACGCCCCCTGGGCACGGGCGCGTTCGGGACCGTGTGGCTCGCGCACGACGACACCCTAGAAGCGCCGGTGGCCGTGAAGGTCCTGGCGGACAACTGGTCGCACCGGCTGGACGTCCGCGAACGCTTCCTGTCCGAGGCGCGGTTGCTGCGCCGGGCCGCCTCACGGCTGGTGGTTCAGGTCCACGACATCGGTGAACTCCCCGACGGACGGCCGTACTTCGTGATGGAGTACGCCGACGGCGGCACCGTCGCCGAGCTGCTCGACGACGGCCCGCTCCCGGTCCGGGAGGCGCTGCGGCTCACCGCGCTCGCGGCGCGTGGCGCGGCCGCGCTGCACGAGGCGGGGATCGTGCACCGGGACATCAAGCCGTCCAACCTGCTGCTGCGCACCGGCCCCGACGGCACCCGGCAGGTGCTGCTCGCCGACCTCGGGCTGGCCAAGACCCTGGCCGAGGCGTCCGGGCTCACGCTGGCCGCCGGTTCGGCGGGTTACCGGCCGCCGGAGCAGGCCGAGCCGGGCGCGGGCATCGACGCGCGGGCCGACGTCTACGGCCTGGGCGCGGTCGGCTACCACCTGGTCACCGGGACGGTGCCGGGCGCGCCGGGCAGGGTGATCCGCCCCGACCGGCTGCGCGCGGGCCTGGATCCGGGCGTACGGCGGGCCCTGATGCGGGCGCTGCGGCCGGACCGGGAGCGCCGCTGGCCCGGTGCTGCGGCCTTCGCCGAGGAGCTGGAGCGGCTGGTGTCAAAGCCGCGGCGCCGGTGGCGCCGGCGCGGGCGGCTGATCGGGCTGGGCGTGGGGGTGGCCGTGGCCGCGGCGCTGGCCGCCCTCGCCGCGGCCTTCGCGCCGACCGGCCACGGGTCCGCGCCGACCGCATTGCGGGTCCAGGACGCCACCGGCCGGGTGAGCGCCGAGGTACCCGTGGCGTGGAGCGGTCAGCTGCGTGACTCGGGGTGGGACCCGGGGACGCTCGGCCTGCCGGCGGGGCACCAGCCGGGGTTCGGTGTCGCGGACCACCTGGCCCGCTGGCAGGATCTCGGCGCGGATGTCGACGGCATGTTCGCCGGCCTGGTCGGGCCGGGCGACGTCACGGCGCTGGTGAACGCCCTCGCCCATCCCGGCTGTCACTACGCCGGTGCCCGCGACCACACCCTGTCCGGGTGGCACGGCAGGGTCCGCACCTGGACCGACTGCCCCGGCGGCGGTTCCGTGGTCGAGGCCGGGCTGACTCCGCCGGACGGCGGCGGGCAGCCGCAGGTGTATGTGCAGATCCGGCAGAACGGTGAGCCCTCGGACATCCGGCGCGTGCTGAGCTCGGTCCGGGTCCGGGGCTGATCGACACGAACTTTTCCGGCCGTGCGCGCATCGGACCTTCGTGACGGGGCACACCGCGCCGTACAAGGAGTGTGGACAGTCATGGCGAACACCTACCGGCCTGCCCTGCTGGTGAGCGCGGCCGCACTGCTGGGGCTGCTGACGGCCTGCGGCGACGGCGGCGACTCCGCGTCCGCCCCGCGGACCCTGCCCGGCACGGCCGCTCCGGCGACCAGTGACGGGACGACGGCCACGCTCTCGGCGGAGCCGACCGGCACGCCCTCGACGCCCTCCCCCCGCGGCGGCACGCCGGGCACCTCCGGCACCGGCGGCGGCACCCGCTGTCACAGCTCCGAGCTGGAGGCCACGCTCGGCCGCAACGACCCGGGGGCCGGACAGGAGAACTTCCCGGTGATCCTGACCAACACCTCCTCCCGTACCTGCACCCTCCACGGCTATCCGGGCGCCGCGTTCGTGGACGCCGCCGGCAAGCAGCTCGGGCCGGACCCCGAGCGCACCCCGGGCACGGCCACCACCGTGAAGCTGGCACCGGGCCAGAACGCCTGGTCGGGGATCACCTTCGCCAATCCGGAGATCAGCGGGGCGCGCACCGCCAACCCGGACGCGCTGCTGGTGACCCCGCCCGACGAGCGGGATCCGTTGAAGGTGGCCTGGTCGGCGGGTGAGGTGCCGGTGTCCGGCAACGAGTCCACGGTGTTCATCACGCTGTTCGACCGGGGGCCCGGCGCCTGACCCCGCACACAGGTTTCTTACCCGGGCCTGTTTTCATATCGGGGCACGGCACGACCACGCCCCGAAGGATCCCCGCTGAACACCCCGCTCGCCGAAACGCTGTCCATCACCCTCCTCGTCGCCGTACTCGGCTGGGCCGTCGTCCGCCCCAAGGGCCTGCCGGAGGCCGTTCTGGCGGTCCCGGCGGCGGGCCTCGCCGTCGCGACGGGGGCGATCTCGCCCGACCACGCGTGGGCGGAGATCGAACGGCTGGCCCCAGTGGTCGGCTTTCTCGCCGCGGTGCTGGTGCTCGCGCACTTCTGCGATGTCGAGGGGCTGTTCCGGGCCTGCGGGGCCTGGATGGCCCGTAGCTCCGCGGGGCGCCCCACCCGGCTGCTGACCGCGGTGTTCGCACTGGCCTCGGCGATCACGGCCGTGCTCAGCCTGGACGCGACGGTGGTACTGCTGACGCCGGTGGTGCTGGCCACCGCGGCGCGCGGCGGCGTCCGGGCGAAACCGCATCTCTACGCCTGCGCGCATCTGTCGAACACGGCGTCGCTGCTGCTGCCGGTGTCCAACCTCACCAATCTGCTGGCGTTCGAGGCGAGCGGGCTGAGCTTCATCCGGTTCGCGGCGCTGATGGCGCTGCCGTGGCTGGTGGCGATCGGCGCCGAGTACCTGATCTTCCGGCGGTTCTTCGAGGGCGACCTCAAGGCCGCCGTGGCCGAGCCCGATGCCGGGGAGGCGCCCGAGCTGCCGGTGTTCGCGCTCGTCACGGTGGGCTGCACGCTGGCCGGGTTCGTCGTGGCGTCCGCGGTCGGCGTGGAGCCCGCCTGGGTGGCCCTGGTGGGTGCGCTGGTGCTGGCCGGGCGCGCCCTGGTCCGCCGCCAGGCCACCCCGGTCACGGTGGTGCGGTCCGCCGCGCCGGGGTTCCTGGCGTTCGTGCTGGCGCTCGGCGTCGTGGTGCGCGCGGTCGTCGACAACGGTCTCGCCGACGCGCTGCGGCACGTCCTGCCCGACGGCTCGGGCCTGGTGGCCCTGCTCGGCATCGCCGTACTGGCCGCCGTACTGGCCAACCTGATCAACAACCTGCCCGCCGTGCTGGTGCTGCTGCCGCTCACCGCCGCGGCCGGTCCCGGGGCGGTGCTCGCGGTGCTGATCGGGGTGAACATCGGCCCGAACCTGACGTACGCGGGATCGCTCGCCACTCTGCTGTGGCGGCGGATCGTGCAGCGGCACGGGCACGAGGTCGGGCTCGGCGAGTTCACCCGGCTCGGTCTGCTCGCCGTCCCGGCCGCGCTGGTCCCGGCCACCCTGGCGCTCTGGGCGTCGCTCCAGGTCGTCGGGGGCTGACCCGCGCGGTCAGCGCCCGCCGTATCCGCCGTAACCACCGCCATAGCCGTAGCCACCGCCGTAGCCGTAACCACCGCCGTTGCCGTACTGGCCGTTCCACGAGCAGTTGTACGAGTACGGGTAGCAGGGCGTGCCGCTGGGGTACGGGCTCGTCGGGGTCGGTGAGGCGGTCGACGCGCTCGGGGTCGGGGTCGGGGTCGGCGAGGGCTGCTTCGACGGGGTGGGCGAGGGCGTCACGGCGGGCGCCTTCTTGGTGTTGTCGGCCTGCGCGTCCCAGTTGACCACCTTCATCTGGAGGTCGGTCCTGGAGGTGTCGAACACCCAGCGCTGGACGGCGATGTCGTCGCGGGTCTTCAGGACCACGGCGCCGGTGCCGTCGGTGGCGGCGGGCGCGAGGGCCAGGTCCTGGTTCCAGCGCGGCACCAGGTTGCCCTGGAGCGTGAAGTCGTAGCGGATGCTCTTGGCCTCCGCCTTGTCGCTGCCGGTGCAGGGCGCCAGCCGCACCGAGTAGCCGAGGTGGGAGTCGAGGCAGAGGTCCGGGTCCGCGACGCTGCGCAGCACGCCGTCGGTCTCGTAGGTCCACAGCTGGTCGGACTTCGAGGAGCACTTGGTGACCTCGCTCTCCGCGCCGTCGACGGCCTTCTCGCCGACGACGCCGACGCAGAGCCCGGAGTCGACGTTGTGCAGCCGGCCGCGCAGCGTGCCCTGTCCCTCCTCGCCCGAGCCGACCCACGACGAGTCGGACGTGGACTTGCCCGCTCCGGTGCCGGGCGACTCGGAGGCCTCGGTGCCGCCGGCCCGGGCGCTGTCGTCGCCGCTGTCGTGGGTGGACCACAGGATGAGCGGAAGCACGACCAGGCCGCTCACGGTGAGGACCGCCGCGGCGAGGTTGCGGCGCCTGGCGGCGGCGCGGCGGGCGGCCTTGCGGGCCGTGCGGGAGGGGCACGATCTTCGGGCGGCGGGCGAGGCGGGCTGGGCGGTGGGGGTCACGTCGAAGAACGGCTCGCCGGGGACGGCGACGGGCAGCGGCGGCGGAGGTGTCTCCTGCGCGGGCTCCTCGCGAGGGGCGCGGCGGGAGTCGGTGTAGGCGCGTCCGCCCCAGCCGAGCACCGCCTCGGCGAGGGCGACGCCGAGGCCGTCGGTGAACTGGTGCAGCTGGTCGGCGGTGTCCCGGCAGTGCTTGCAGCGGTCCAGGTGGGCGCGCAGGTCGGGGTCGACGTCGACGCCGCCGCGGCGGTAGGTGACGTCGAGCATCCGGACGTAGCTGCGGCACTCCTGTTCCGGGGCGAGCTCGCGGTGCACGTGGAGGCACTCCTCGCGCAACCGCTCGCGGGCCCGGCGCAGTTCGACGCCGGCGTCCTCCTCGTCCAGGCCCAGCAGGGCGGCCGGTGACCGCAGCGGCTCGGCCTCGACCTCGCAGTGCCACAGCAGGCAGCGGGCCGACTGGGGCAGCCGCTGGAAGGCGCCGGACAGCAGCCGTCGCTCCGCCGGCGGCAGCAGCCGGGCCGCGGCCCGCTCGCCGTCCTCGGACCCGGAGCGCAGTTCGGGGTGCAGCTGTTCGCGTCTGCGATCGGTGTCCCACTCGGCGGCTATTCGGCGCACGGTGACCAGCAGTTGGGGGCGCCAGGCGGCCGTCGGCCCGTTCTGGCGCAGCGTTTCCCCGAAAAGCCGGGTGAAAGCCGCGGTCGTGAGCATACCGGCGGAACGTGTTCCGTCCGTGCACAGCCGGGCATAGGCGAAGGCCGCTTCCCAGTGCCGGTCGAGGAGTTCGCCGACGGGATGGAGCGCGGGCGTGGCTCCGGTCCACTTCTTCAGCTCGGCGCTGAGTTGTTCGTCCGTGGCGTCGGCATTCACGCGTGCATTCCTCTCGGGGGCATACAAAAGCAAAGTCCATACCAAGGGGTATGCGGTCCCGACGGCGACGGCTCTTGTGAAGCGGGGGGACGTACGGGAGCGGTCAGGGGCGCGCGGGGACAATAATGTCTGCGCGCCGACAAGGCGTAACCTTTGCACAGGTCAGCGAGATGTAACAAGAGATCATTCAGTTTTGCGCATTGAGTGACTAGCGGTCCATATTGACGCCACGTCAATACCTGGATCTCGTCCAAGACGCCTTATCGACACGGTTATTGGGAACGAGTTTCAGCAGGGTTCGGCCCAAACCATTGAACAGCCACTCCACCGCGCGTACGGCTGGTCCAGGCACGTCACGCTCCAACCATTGGGCCGCCCGCACGGTACGCGCCGGGCGTCATACCGAATCGCTCGCGGAAGACACGGTGGAAATGGAAGGGGCTCACGAAGCCCGCTGCCGCCGTGACACGTTCCACAGACAGATCGGTGCCCTCGAGCAGCCGCGCGGCATGTTGCAGCCGCGCCTCGCGCAGGGCCCGCATCGGGGACTGACCGGTCTGCCGGGTGAACAGATGGGCCAGCCTGGAGGGCGACAGCGCGACGTGCGCGGCCAGTGAGTCGACGGTGTGCGGGGCGCCCGGATCGGCGACGAAGAGCTCCTGGATCCGGCGGACGCGGGGATCGAGGCCGGTCCGGGACACCGGTCGCCGCGCGCCGGCGGCGGTCAGCAGGACCACCTCCTCCAGCGCGCACAGGGCGAGTTCGCGGGCGGCGGTGTCGTGCGCCACCGTGATCCGGTCGTCCGGGGCGGACCTGGGCTCGGCCGCGTCGGGCCCCCGGGCGTCGGCGAGCATCCGGTGGAACGCGTCCCCGACCCGGTCGCGCGGCGTGGCCGGCCCCGCGGGGACGACGTACATGCCGTCGCCGGTGCCGTACGGGCTCAGCCAGGGCAGCCACGAGGGGCGGGCCTGGCAGTGCGCCCACCAGAACCGCCAGTGCCGCGCGCCCGGTTCGACGCCGTAGCCGTGCCCGACACCCGGCGCGAGCACGATCAGGTCCCCCGCGGCGGCCCGGGCGGTGGTCGTCCCCTGCCGCAGCCGCCCGCGGCCCGCGGTGGTCCAGGTGAACAGCCAACTCGCCGAGCCCTGCGGCCGGTTGACGTCGTACCCCGGCGCCTCGTCGAACTGGCCGAGCACCACCAGGCCCGGGGGTGGCGCGGGGTCGCCGGGCGCAGCGGTCTCGGGCAGTCCGGCAGCGGTCACGGGCATCCTCCTGAAGTGCGGGGCGGCCTAGCGTGACATGCCGAAGGCGTCTGAGCGAGGAGTGGACCGATGACAGTCACAGGCAGTACGCCCGTCCTGAGCGAGGCCGGGCTGCGGCAGTTCGGGGAGGACGGGTTCACCGTCGTGCGGGGGTTGTTCGGACACGACGAGATCGACCGGCTGTGCGGGGAGTTCACGGCCCTGCACGCGGCCGGGGCGGTGCCGGGGCACTTCGAGCCGCGGGGCGGCACGGACCCGCTGGGGGTGTACCCGCGCGTGATGCAGCCGCACGAGATCAACCCGCTTGCGCGGGACGTGCTGCTGGACGCGCGGCTGCGGGAGGTGCTGGAGACGCTGCTCGGCGAGGAGGCGCTGGCCGCGCAGAGCATGTTCTACTTCAAGCCGCCGGGCGCCCGGGGGCAGGCGCTGCACCAGGACAACTTCTATCTGCGGGTCGAGCCGGGGACGTGTGTCGCGGCCTGGGTGGCCTGCGATGTGATCGACCGGGAGAACGGCGGTCTGGAGGTCGTGCCCGGGACGCACCGGATGGAGCTGTTCTGTCCCGAGGAGGCCGACGAGGGCGTGTCGTTCGCGCGGGAGTACGTGCCGCCGCCGGCGGGGCTGGCCGCGGTGCCGGTGGACATGGCGCCGGGGGACGTCCTGTTCTTCAACGGGAGCCTGGTGCACGGGTCGAGTCCCAACCGGAGCGAGGAGCGGTTCCGGCGGTCGTTCATCGGGCATTACGTGGGGCGGTCGGCGGAGCGGATCGGGGCGTACTACCGGACGGTGTCCATGCGCGGGGAGCGGGTGGCACTGGCCGAGAGCGAGGGGGCCGGTCCGTGCGGCACGGAGTTCGCACCGCACGGACCCCACTGACCCCGATCGACCGTCCCACCGGCAATCAGTGGCCGACGATCGGGCGGGCCGTGTAAGGGCTCTCCAGCTCCTCGATCTCCTTCTCGCTGAGCTCCAGTTCCACCGCGGCCACCGCGTCCTCGATGTGGTGCGGTTTGGCGGCGCCGACGATCGGTGCCGCCACCGTGTCCTGGTGCAGCAGCCACGCCAGGGCCACCTGGGCGCGCGGCACGCCCCGGTCGTTGGCGATGCGGGTGACCGCCTCGACGATGGTGCGGTCGCTCTCCAGGTAGAGGCGGCCGCCGAAGTTGTCGCCCGCGCTGCGTTCGGTGACGGTGCCCCAGTCGCGGGTCAGGCGGCCGCGGGCGAGGGGGCTCCAGGGCAGTGCGCTCACGCCCTGGTCCGCGCACAGGGGCAGCATCTCGCGCTCCTCCTCCCGGTAGAGGAGGTTGTAGTGGTTCTGCATCGAGACGAACCTGGTCCAGCCGTGCCGCTCGGCCGTGTACTGCATCTTGGAGAACTGCCAGGCGTACATCGAACTCGCCCCGAGGTAACGGACCTTGCCCGCCTTGACCAGGTCGTGCAGGGCCTCCATCGTCTCCTCGACCGGGGTGTGCGGGTCGTAGCGGTGGATCTGGTAGAGGTCGACGTAGTCGGTGCCCAGGCGGCTCAGACTGTGGTCGATCTCCGTCATGATCGCCTTGCGGGACAGTCCGGCGGCGTTCGGCCCGGTCCGCATCCGGCCGTTCACCTTGGTCGCCAGGACGATCTCGTCACGGTTGGCGGACTCCCGCAGCACCTTGCCGACGATCTCCTCGCTGGTCCCGTCGGAGTACACGTTCGCCGTGTCGAAGAAGTTGATGCCGGCGTCCAGCGCCTGCCGGATCAGCGGCCGCGAGGCCTCATCGTCGAGGGTCCACTCGTGGACGCCCCGGTCGGGCAGGCCGTAGGTCATGCACCCCAGACTGATCCGCGACACGTCCAGGCCGGTCGAACCGAGCTTCACGTACTGCATCGTTGCTGCTCCCGCCTTCCGGATGGTCATGGAGGGGAGCGTACGGCGTGCGGTGCGCGCGGGGTCCGATGTGCTGCGAGTGCCTCGTCGGATTGCGCCACCGAGCCGCCGGATGACGGACGCGTCAACTCCCGTACCGTTCCCGGGACATGACTCGCCCCTAATTGGTTGAATGACCGAGCTTCACAAAAACTCCAGAGCACCCACACATCCGGGCCTTCCTGAAGGGCGTTCACATGATCCTCAAGGGGCGGGTCAGGGAACGGCGAGAACTCGAAGGCCTGGTGTCGGCGCTGCGGGACGGGCTGAGCCGGGTGCTGCTGCTGCGCGGTGACGCCGGCATCGGGAAGACCGCGCTGCTCGACCACGCGGCCGCGGCGGGCGCCGATCTGCGGGTGCTCGGGGTCGCGGGCGTGGAGGCGGAGGCCGGTTTCCCGTTCGCCGCGCTGCACCGGCTGCTGGTGCCGGTGCTGGAGGGGCTCAAGGAACCGGGGGCGCTGCCCGCCACCCAGCACGAGGCACTGCGGGTGGCGTGCGGGCTGGCCGACGGGCCGGCGCCGGACCGCTTCCTGGTGGGGCTCGCCACGCTCACCCTCCTCGCGGAGGCGGCGAAGCGGCGGCCGGTGCTGGCCTGCGTGGACGACGCCCAGTGGCTGGACGAGGAGTCCCTGGCGGTGCTCGCGTTCGTGGGCCGCCGGGTGCACGCGGAGGGCGTAGGGCTGCTGTTCGCCGCACGTACCGGGTTCGAGGCGCCCGCGGGGCTGCCCGTCACCGAGGTCGCCGGTCTGGAGGAGCCGTTCGCCCTGGAGCTGCTGCGGGAGACGGTCGACGGGCCGCTGGACGCACGGGTCGCCGCGCGCATCGTCACGGCGACGGCGGGCAACCCGCTCGCGCTCGCCGACCTCGGGCGGGAGCTCACCGCCGACCAGCTCTCCGGGTCGTTCGCACTGCCCGAACCGCTCCCGGTGGGCGCCCGGTTGGAGGCGCACTACCAACGGCAGGTGCGCGCGCTGCCGGTGCCCACGCAGACCTGGCTGCTGCTCTCCGCCGCCGAGCCGAGCGGCGACCTCGCCTACCTCACGGCCGCCGCGCGCCTGCTCGGGATCGGCCCCGAGGCGTCCGAGCCGGCGGAGGCCGCGCGGCTGGTGGTGCTGCGCTCCACCGCCGAGTTCCGGCATCCGCTGGTGCGGTCTGCGGTGTACGGCGGAGCCACCAGCGTCGAGCGCACCCGGGTCCACCACGCGCTGGCCGAGGTCATCGACCGGCCGGCCGACACGGACCGGCGGGCCTGGCACCTCGCCGCGGCCACGAGGGGGCCGGCCCCCGCCGTGGCCGCGGAGGTGGAGCGCGCCGCCGACCGGGCGGGCGCCCGGGGCGGAGTCGCGGCCCGCGCCACCTTCCTGACCCGGGCGGCGGAGCTCACGACGGAGGCCGGCCCGCGCGCCCTGCGGCTGCTCGCCGCGGCGGAGGCCGCGCTGGCCGCGGGAGCGCCCCTCCAGGCGGAGTCGCTCCTCGACGCGATCGACATCGCCCTCCTCGGCGACACCGAGCGGGGTCGGGCCCTGCTGGTCCGCTCCCACACGGTGTTCGCGCTCGGCGACGCCGGCTCCTTCGCCCGGGTCTCGGCACTGTGTCTGCGCGCCGCACGTCTCTTCGCCGGCCGGGCCCCCGAGCTCGCCCACGAAGCCCTGCTGCGTGCCGCCGACCGCTCCATCACCGCGGAGCACCTCATGAAGGACGCCACCCTGGACGACATCGCCCGCGCCATCGACGAGCTGCTGCCGCCCTCCACCGCCGTCACCGGACCCGATCTCGTGCTGCGGGCGTTCGCCGTCCTCGTCAGCGACGGCTACGAGGAGGCGGTGCCGCACATGCGGCGCGCGCACGCGTACGTGACGGACCCCCGCCGCACGGACGAGGAGGTGCTGCGCACCTATCAGCCGACCGTCACGCTGGCGATGATGCTGTGGGACGAGCAGGCGCAGAGCGCGGTCATGGCGCGGGCCGTGGACGCCGCCCGCCGCACCGGCGCACTGTTCCAGCTGGACAGCGCGCTGTACTGCACGGTGATGCACGAGACGGTCCTCGGCCAACTCGCCGTGGCCGACGACCTGTTCGCGCAGGGCAACCAGATCCGCGCGGCGATCGGCGCCAACGACGACATGTGGGCCCTGTACCGGCACCCGGAGCTGCTCGCCTGGCACGCCGACGCGGAGGACCTGGAGGCGGTCCTGCGCGGGTCGATGGAGTCCGGCACCTGGCTGGGCATCGGCGCGGTCGAGTCGATCGCCCGGATCGCCATGGCGATCCTCGCCCTGGGAAAGGGTGACTACGCCCGGGCCCGCACCCTCACACATGAACTGACCGAGCACGACGTGCTCGGCGTCCACACCCGGCTGCTCCCCCTGCTGGTCGAGGCGGCCGTCCGCTGCGGCGACCGGGTTCTGGCGGCGTCGGCTCTGCGCACGCTGAGCTCCCGGGCGACGGCCACCGGCACCCCGTGGAGCCTGGGTCTGCTGGCCCGCTGCGAGGCCCTGCTCGCCACCGCCGCCGACGCCGAGCCCCTGTACCGCAGGTCGATCTCCCTGCTGTCCGGCACCCGCGCCCGCTCCGACCTCGCCATGACCCACCTCCACTACGGCGAGTGGCTGCGCCGCCGCAAGCGCCGCAAGGACGCCCGTGAACAGCTGCGCACCGCCTGGGAGTCGTTCGACGGGATGCGGGCCACGGCATACGCGTCCCGGGCCGCCCAGGAGCTGGCCGCGACCGGGGAGAGCCCGGCCCACGCGAGCTCCGGGGAGACCAGCGCCCTCACCTCGCAGGAGCTGACCATCGCCCGGCTCGCCCGCGGCGGCGCGACCAACGCCGAGATCGCCGCGCAGCTGTTCATCAGCGCGAGCACCGTCGACTACCACCTGCGGAAGATCTTCCGGAAGCTCGACGTGCGCTCCCGGCGGCAGCTGAGGGAGACGCCGGGACTCTGAGGCCGGTCACGACTACGCGTTTCACGGGGTTCGGGAACACGGCGGACCGGACGAGGATCGGGGCGTCGGACAACGACTCACAGACGGGAGCGCTCCCATGCCGTATGTCACCGCAGCCGACGGAGCCGAGATCTTCTACAAGGACTGGGGGCAGGGCCGCCCGGTCGTCCTCAGTCACGGCTGGCCGCTGAACTCCGACAGCTGGGAGGCACAGCAACTGCACCTCGCCTCCCACGGTTTCCGTGTCATCGCGCACGACCGGCGCGGCCACGGCCGCTCCACGCAGACCTGGCACGGCAACGAGATGAACACCTACGCCGACGACCTCGCCACCCTGATCGACACCCTCGACCTGCGGGACGCCACGCTCGTCGGCTTCTCCACGGGCGGCGGCGAGGTGGCGCGCTACGTGGGCCGGCACGGCACCAGCCGCCTCGCCCAGCTGGTGCTGGTCTCCGCTGTGCCGCCGTTCATGCTCAAGACCGACGACAACCCCGGCGGGGTGCCCGTCGAGGTGTTCGACGGGATCCGCGCCGGTTCGCTCGCCGACCGCTCCCAGCTGTACCGGGATCTGGCCGACGGGCCGTTCTTCGGCAACAACCGGCCCGGCGCCGATGTCTCCCAGGGCGCTCGGGACGCCTTCTGGCGGCAGGGGCTCCAGGCCGGACACCGGGGTGCCTACGAGTGCGTCGCGGCCTTCTCCGCCACCGACTTCCGCCCCGACCTCGACGCCTTCGACGTACCGACGCTGGTCATCCACGGCGACGACGACCAGGTGGTGCCCTTCGAGGTGGGCGGCAAGGCGTCGGCGGCACGCATCAAGAACGCCACGCTGAAGGTCTACCCGGGCGCCCCGCACGGCATCACCGACACGCACAAGGACCAGTTGAACGCCGACCTGCTGGACTTCCTCAACTCCTGACACCGGAAGGAACTCCCCGCGCATGGTCTCCGAAAGCCAGTCCCGCCGTCGCGTCCTCGGCGGTCTCGTCGCAGCCGGCGGCGCGCTCACCGTCGGCACCGCGGCGACGCCCGCCTCGGCCGCGCCGGCCGCCTCCGGCAAAAGACCGACCGTCGTCCTCGTGCACGGTGTGTTCGCCGACGCCTCCGGCTGGAACGAGGTCAGTACCCGTCTGCTGAAGGCGGGTTACGACGTCATCGCCCCGGCCAACCCCCTGCGTGACCTCGCCGGTGACGCGGCGTACGTCTCGAGCGTCGTCGCCACGTTCCCCGGCCCGGTCATCCTGGTGGGCCACTCCTACGGCGGCGTGGTCATCACCAACGCCGCGCTCGCCAACCCGAACGTCAAGGCGCTCGTGTACGTGGCCGCGTTCGCGCCCGACCAGGGCGAGACCGCGCTGCAACTGGCGGGCCGGTTCACCGGCAGCCAGTTGCCGGGCGCGCTGCTCACCCGGCCGTACCCGGTCCCCGGCAGTACCGAGCCCGGCATCGACGGCTACATCGATCCGGCGAAGTTCCACGACGTGTTCGCCCAGGACCTGCCGCGCTCGCTGACCCGGGCGATGGCGGTGGCCCAACGCCCAGGCAGCCTGCGCGGGTTGGACTCCGGCAGCGGCGTACCGGCGTGGCGGTCCCTGCCGTCGTGGTACGTCGTCGCAGGCAGCGACCGGGTCATCCCGCCCGCCGCGCAGCGGTTCATGGCCGAGCGCGCCGGCAGCAAGGTCGTCGAGGCCAAGGGGGCCTCGCACGTCGTGATGATGTCCCGTCCGGACACCGTCGTCCGGCACATCGAGGCCGCGTACCGCGCCACCCGCTGACACCTCCGGAAGGAGGAGCCATGAGCACACCCGACACCATCGTCCTCATCCACGGCTTCTGGGTCACCCCACGGAGTTGGGAGCAGTGGGCGGCCCACTACGAGAAACGCGGCTACCGCGTGCTCACCCCCGCCTATCCCGGCTTCGAGGTGGAGGTCGAGTCGCTCAACGCCGATCCGACGCCGATCGAGAAGGTCACGGTCCAGCAGATCATCGACAGCCTGGAGACCCTGGTCCGCGGCCTGGACAAGCCGCCCGTCCTGATCGGTCACTCCGCCGGGGGCGTCTTCGTCCAGCTCCTGCTCGACCGGGGGCTCGGGGCAGCGGGCGTGGCCATCAACTCGGCGCCCACGGAAGGCGTCGCGGTGGTACCGCTGACCCAGATCAAGGCGGCCTTCCCGGTGCTGAAGAACCCGGCCAACCGGCACCGCGCGGTCGGGCTGACCTTCGAGCAGTGGCACTACGCCTTCACGAATACGTTCCCGGAGGAGGAGTCCCGGGCGCTGTACCAGCGCTACGCGGTCCCCGCGTCGGGGAGCATCTTCTGGGACAGCGCCCTGGCGACGCTGCGGCCCGGTCACCAGAGCACGTACGTGAACTACCACAACGACGACCGGGCGCCCCTGTTGTTCGTCTCGGGCGAGCTGGACCATCTGATGCCGCCCAAGGTGCAGCAGTCCAACGCCCGGCACTACAAGTCGAACACGGTCACCGAGGTCAGGGAGTTCGCGGGCCGTCCGCATCTGCTGCCCGCCGCGCCCGGCTGGGAGGAGGTCGCCGACCACGCCCTGGACTGGGCCGTCTCGAACGCCAAGTAGGCCACTGTCCGGGGCGGTCGACACCGTCGCCGCCCCGGACGTCCGGAAGGGGATCGTCGTATGACCGAGATCCGCGTCACGCACATCGGCGGTCCGACCACGCTGATCGAGGTCGCCGGCTGGCGGCTGCTGACCGACCCGACGTTCGACCCGCCGGGGCGCCGCTACTCCTTCGGCTGGGGCACCTCCTCGCGCAAGACCGTGGGGCCGGCCGTGACGGCAGCCGAACTCCCGCCCCCGGACGCGGTGTTGCTGACCCACGACCACCACGCCGACAACCTCGACACGGCCGGCCGCGCCCTGCTGCCGTGGGCGGGCACCGTCCTGACGACGCCCTCCGGGGCGCGCAGGCTCGGCGGCAACGCCCGCGGACTCGACCCGTGGACGACCTGGCGCCTCCAGGCCCCGGCCCGCCCCACCATCGAGGTCACGGCGACCCCGGCCCGCCACGGCCCCCGCTTCTCCCGCCCGATCGTCGGCGAGGTGACGGGCTTCGCGCTGACCTGGCCCGGCCAGGAACACGGGGCGTTGTGGATCTCGGGCGACACGGTCCTCTACGACGGGGTCCGCGAGGTCGCCCGCCGGGTGGACGTGGGGACGGCGCTGCTGCACCTGGGCGGTGTGCGCTTCCCGGTCACGGGCCCGGTGCGGTACACGATGACCGCGGCCCGCGCGGTGGAACTGTGCGACCTGCTGCGGCCGCACACCGTGCTGCCCGTCCACTACGAGGGCTGGTCGCACTTCCAGGAGGGCCGCCAGTCCGCCGAGAGGCTGCTCGCCGATGGCCCGCGCGTGCACTGGCTGCCCATCGGCGCCCCCTGGCAGCTCACCGTCTGAGCAGGTCCAGGGCCTGCCCCCAGCCGAAGTCCGCCCCCGGCTCCCCCGCGAAGGACGGACCGAACCGCACACCCATCCCCCGCAGCCGCGTCAGGCTGTCCTGGTACGCGGGATGGGCGGCCAACGCGTCGGCCACACACGGCAGTACGGCGATGGGGACCCCGAGGCCCGCCGCCTCGCACAGGGTGCCCACGGCGAGGGTGTCGGCCAGGCCGGCCGCCCACTTGTTGACGGTGTTGAAGGTGGCGGGCGCGACCACGACCGCGTCCGGCGGCGGGAAGGGGCGCGGGTCGGCGGGGGTGCGCCAGGCGGAGCGGATCGGACGGCCGGTCCGCGCCTCCACGGCGGCGGTGTCGAAGAAGCCGTTCATCGCGACGGGTGTGGCGATGACCCCGACCTCCCAGCCCTGTTCCTGGGCTGCGGTGAGGAGTTGACCGACGTCCGCGGCGATCCCGGCGGCGCAGACGACGACGTAGAGGAAGGGTTTCTCGGCCTGTGCGGTCATCCGGTGACCCTACTGAAGCGGGAAGGTCGCGCCCCGCTCGGTCTCGGGGCGCGGGCCGAGGACGCGGCGCTCCTTCTCCTCGATCGGTACGTCGTTGATGCTGGCCTCGCGGCGGGTCATCAGGCCGTGCTCGTCGAACTCCCAGAGCTCGTTGCCGTACGCGCGCCACCACTGGCCGTCGGCGTCCTGGCACTCGTACTGGAAGCGGACGGCGATGCGGTTGCCGTCGAAGGCCCACAGGTCCTTGCGCAGGGCGTACTCGCGCTCGCGTGCCCACTTCGCGGTGAGGAACGCGACGATCTGCGCGCGGCCGGTGACGAAGGTGTCGCGGTTGCGCCAGACCGAGTCCTCGGAGTAGGCGAGCGCGACCTTGTGCGGGTCGCGGGTGTTCCAGGCGTCCTCGGCGGCCTGCACCTTCTGGGCCGCGCTCTCGCGGGTGAACGGGGGCAGGGGCGGGCGGTCGGTCATGTCGTCCTCCGTGACCAGAAAGGGAGAACCAGCGTTCTCCCGGCTGCCTGCTACCGTAGGAGAACGTACGTTCTCGCGTCAAGGAGTGAGCCTGCATGGACAGCGCGACCGCCCGGGAGCAGGCACTGGACGCCGCCGAGGAGCTGTTCTACGGCCGGGGCGTGCAGTCCGTCGGCATGGACGACATCCGTGGCGCCTCGGGGGTCTCGCTCAAGCGGCTCTACCAACTCTTCCCCGCCAAGGAGCAGTTGGTGGAGGCCTATCTTGAGCGGCGCGACGTGCGCTGGCGGCGACGGCTCGCGGAGCACGTGGAGCGGAGCGCGGATCCCGGGGAGCGGATCCTCGCGGTCTTCGACTGGCTGGAGCGGTGGTTCGGCGAGGACGGGTTCCGCGGGTGCGCGTGGATCAACTCCTACGGCGAGCTGGGCGCGACCTCGGACCGGGTGGCCGCCCAAGTACGGGCGCACAAGCGGGCGTTCGGGGACTACCTCGACGCTCTCGTGGCCGAGGCGGGGCTGCCGGACGCGCTGGCCGGACAGCTGTTCCTGCTCGCCGAGGGGGCCATGGTCACCGCGGGCATCACCGGCGAGACCCGGCCGGCGGCCCAGGCGCGGGAGGCCGCCCGGACGCTGATGGCGGCCACCCGGCCGTGACGCCGGGCGGCCGCTCGCACCCTCGGTGATCAGCCGGAGGCCGTGATGGCTCCCACGGGACAGGCCCTGGCCGCCTCGCGGACCATCGGGTCACCGGCGCCGTCCTCCCGGCCCGGCAGCAGCTCGCTGAAGCCGTCGTCGTCCTGGGTGAACACGCCGGGGGCGGCCAGCGCGCACTGACCGGCGCCGATACAGACGTCCTTGTCGATGTCGATGTGCATGGGCGGAGCCTCTTACCAGGTCACGGGGAGTTCCAGCATCCCCTGGACGGTGTCGCCGGGCTTGAAGGGGATCTCGTCCGCCGGCGCGGCGAGGCGCAGCGCGGGCAGCCGGTCCAGGAGGGCGCGCAGGGCGATCTCCATCTCGGCGCGGGCCAGGTTCTGGCCGAGGCACTGGTGGATGCCGAAGCCGAAACCGACGTGGTGGCGGGCGGAGCGGTGCCAGTCGAGGGTGTCCGGGGCGGGGTAGACGCTCTCGTCGCGGTTGATGACCGAGGTCGAGAACACCACGCCGTCACCGGCCCGGATCGTCGTCCCCGCCAGCTCGATGTCCTCCACCGCCATCCGCAGCAGCCCGTCCGCGATCGACAGCAGTCGCATCAACTCCTCGACGGCGGCGGGCAGCAGCGCCGGATCGGCCCGCAACTCGGCCAGTCGGTCCGGGTGTTGGAGCAGGGTGTAGGTGCCCAGGGAGATCATGTTCGCGGTGGTCTCGTGACCGGCGACCAGCAGGATGGTCGCGAGGGCGATCAACTCCTCACGGTCCACCCCGCCCTCGTGGACGAGGTCGTCCAGCACCCCGTCGCCGGGCTCCCGGTCCCGCCGCTTGCGCTCGATCAGCTCGTCGAAGTAGGCGTCCAGCCGGTCGCGCGCGTCCAGGGTGTCTGCGGCCGTCGGCCCGCGCAGCAGCCGGCGCGACTGGCCCTCGAAGAAGTCGTGGTCGGCGTACGGGACGCCGAGCAGGGCGCAGATCACCATCGAGGGCACGGGCAGCGCGAAGGCGCTCACCAGCTCGGCAGGCGGCCCCTGTTCGATCATCGCGTCGAGCCGCTCGTCCACGATCCGCTGGATCTGCGGACGCAGTCCGGCGGCCCGTTTGAGGGTGAAGCCGGGGATCATCCGGCGACGCTGGGTGTGGTGTTCGGGGTCGTCGTAGCCCAGCAGCGCGGCCTTCCGGTCCTTGACCGCCGCGAAGCGTTCGGTGGGTGCCGGGAAGTCGGGGTGGGTGCGGTCGCTGGACAGGCGCTGGTCGGCCAGCAGGGCGCGGGCGAGCGCGTGTCCGGTCACCAGCCAGGCGGGACGGCCGTCGTAGAGCCGGATCCGGGCCAGCGGCCGGGACTCCCGCAGGGGGGTGTAGGCGGCGGGCGGGTGGTAGGGGCAGGTCCGGTCCTGGGGGAACGCGACGGGTTCCGTTTCCGTCATGGAAGACCTCGCAGACGAAGGGTGCCTCGTACTTGCCCTTATTCGATGCCCCGGGCATCTAGTTCTGGGACGGCAAGTTCGGCCAGATCCCCCGGATGCCCGATCTGGCCGGGGATCGACCCCGCGACACGGAGGGGGGCGGACCCGGCGCACCCCGTAATTCGGTTGTCGGTCTCCCCCGGCCGCGCCCACAATCCGGCCATGGCTACCTTCCTCGCCCCGCTGCCGCTGACCGCCGCCGTTCGTCCGGCGCGGTTCCAGCAGCAGTCCGGCCGACCGTGGGGGCCGACGCTTCGCAGGTCGTGACCGCCGCGCTCGTCGCGGGCCTGCTCGCGGGATACGGCATCGCCGTGCCCGTCGGGGCCGTCGCGACCTACCTCGTCTCCCTCACCGCCCGTACGTCCCTGCGCACCGGTGTCTGCGCCGCCCTCGGCATCGCGACCGCCGACGGCCTCTACGCCCTGCTGGCCGCACTCGGCGGTTCCGCCCTCGCCACCGCGCTGCGCCCGGTGTTCGGACCGCTGCGCTGGGCCTCCGCCGTGCTGCTGCTCGCGCTGGCGGCACGCGGCGCGGTCACGGCCGTACGCCAGTACCGCGGCCGCCGGTCCACCGCGCGCACCGAGCCGCCGCCACCCAGTCCCACGCGGGCCTATCTGGGGCTGCTCGGGATCACCCTGCTCAACCCGATCACCGTGATCTACTTCACGGCCCTGGTTCTCGGCACCCGTGCCACCGACCCGGTCCGCCCGCTGGAACAGGGCGTGTTCGTCGTGGCGGCCTTCCTGGCCTCCGCGAGCTGGCAGTTGCTGCTGGCCGGGGGCGGCGCGCTGCTCGGCCGGGCGCTGACCGGCGGACGGGGGCGGCTGGTGACGGCCGTGGTGTCTAGTGGGGTGATCACGGTCCTGGCGGTACGGATGATGCTGCCGGCGTGAAGGCTCGGGCGACGGCGAGGCTGTCCTCGTACACGTGGTGACGGATGATCAGGCCGCCCTCGACGGTCAGATGCAGGGCGAACCTGGCGCGATAGGGCCGCCCGGTCGCCCGCGCGGTCTGCCGGATCTCGCCGAGCACCACCGCGTCGGCGCCGTCGACGAGGACGCGCTCGATCTGTGTGGCCGCCTGTCCGGGGAGGTGATGGGCGGCCAGTTCGCGGTAGTGGGCGGCGGCGTCGGCCCGGGTGGAGCGGTGCCGGATCCAGGGGGTGGCGGGCCGGTCGTGCTCCTCCCGCGGCCAGTTCAGCTTCCAGTCGCCCTGGTCGGCGTAGAGCTCGGCGATCCGCTCCGGGTCGCCGGCGCCGATCCGCCGGAGCAGTTCCTCGGTCACGGCACGGGTCGTCGTCGCGGCGGTGGGGGTGGTCATCGGTGGTCCTCTCCTCGGGGCGCTCCCACTGTGCCCGCGCGGACCGGACGGGGGCGATTACCTCCGAGGTCATGGACCCGGCCGATCCGGCGCTCCGGAATGGATGAATCCTGAACGTCGCGGTGTTGAAGGACGGTGTCAGTCAGCCGCAGTACACGACGACGATGGGACGGATGTCATGCCACTTGAGGGCGAGTACGAGCCGAGTCCGACGGGGTGGGTGCGCGACCAGGTGGAGCTGTACGAGAGCTCCGGCGGCACCGAGGGGAACACGCTGATGGACACGGGGATGCCCGTCATCCTCCTGACCACCCGGGGTGTCAGGAGCGGCAAGATCCGCAAGACGCCGCTGATGCGGGTCGAGCACGAAGGCCGGTACGCCGCGGTCGCCTCGCTGGGCGGCGCGCCGAAGCACCCGGTCTGGTACCACAACGTCAAGGCCGATCCGCGGGTGGAGCTCCAGGACGGGCCGCAGAAGCGGGACATGACCGCCCGTGAGGTCACCGGCGAGGAGAAGGCCGCCTGGTGGGAGCGTGCGGTGGCGGCCTATCCGCCGTACGCCGAGTACCAGGAGAAGACGGACCGGGTGATCCCGGTCTTCGTGCTGGAGCCGGCCGACAAGGACTGATCCGGCGTCGCGTCCCCGGCCGGAGAAGAAATCTTCGGCCGGGGACGCATGAAGCTCCGTACGCCGGGCACCTGAGGCTCAGGCCCCGCCGCGTTCCCCCGTCGCGGCGGGGCTTTCTCCTGCCTCGCGGGCGGGCCGGTCGGTGATGTCGAGGAAGATCTGGTCCGCGTCCGGGAAGGTGCCGGCGACGGACCGTTTGATCCGGACGGCGACCTCCTCGACCCGTTCGCTGTCGATGCCCGGCACCAGATCGACCCGGGCCGCCACCAGGCACGACTCAAGCCCCGTCTGCATCGTGAACAGTGCCTCCACGCTGTCGATCTCGGGCTGTGCCGCCAGCAGCGCGCGGATCCGTCCGCTGGTCTCCGGGTCGGCGGCCGCGCCGATCAGCTGGTCACGTGCCTCGCGGCCCAGTCGGTAGGCGACGAAGACCAGGAGCCCCCCGATCGCCAGGGACGCGGACGCCTCCCACACGACCTGCCCGGTGACCATGTGCAGGGCCATGCCGACCATGGCGAGGGTGACGCCGAGCACCGCCGTGCCGTCCTCGGCGATCACCGTGCGCAGGGCGGGGTCGCGCAGACCGTCACCGGTGCCGCCCTGCCGGCGCATCTGGTACAGCGCGCGCACCAGGGAGGCGCCCTCGGCGAGGAGGGCGACGGCGAGCACGACCAGGCCCGCGACGTATCCGCCGAGTTCCTCCTCGGCGCCGCCCTTCAGGGCCTCGAAGCCCTGGAAGAAGGAGAAGCAGCCGCCCATGACGAAGATGCCGACGGCGGCCAGCAGCGACCAGAAGTAGCGCTCCTTGCCGTAGCCGAAGGGATGGCGCTGGTCGGCGGGGCGGCGACTGCGGCGCAGCGCGGCCAGGAGGAAGACCTCGTTGAGGCTGTCGGCCACGGAGTGCGCCGCCTCCGACAGCAGGGCCGGCGAGTGCGCGATCAGGCCGCCGACCGCCTTGGCGACCGCGATCACCAGGTTGGCCGCCAGTGCCACCAGCACGGTGATCCGTGTCCGTCGATCCGCCTTGTTCTCGTTGGATGTCCCACTCACCACCGCCGACTGCCCTGGGCGGGACGGCTCACACGCCGAAATCTGGGAACGCGGTCAGCAGCACATCCCGAAGGCAGGAGGCAGCATGCCGGGCAACCGCGCGTACGGCACCAAGACGTTCAAACGGTCCAAGGCCCATTTCGCCGACCGCATCACCGCGGACGGCCGCGACGGCTGGCCGGTGGAGGCCGGCCGCTACCGGCTGGTCGTCAGCCGGGCCTGTCCATGGGCGAGCCGGTCCCTGGTGTCCCGGCGGCTGCTCGGCCTGGAGAGCGCCCTGTCGCTGGCCGTCGCGGACCCGATCCAGGACGACCGGAGCTGGCGCTTCACCCTCGATCCGGACGACCGCGACCCGGTCCTCGGCATCCGCTACCTCAGCGAGGCCTACGAACGGCGCGAACCCGGCCACCCGGGCGGGGTGAGCGTGCCGGCGGTCGTGGACGTGCCGAGCGGCGAGCTGGTCACCAACGACTACCAGCGCATCACCCTGGACCTGGCCACCGAGTGGACCGCGCTGCACCGCGACGGCGCCCCGGACCTGTACCCGCAGCCGCTGCGCGACGAGATCGACTCGGTGATGGCGGACGTCTACGAGGACGTCAACAACGGGGTGTACCGGGCGGGCTTCGCCACCGAGCAGAAGGAGTACGAGGAGGCGTGCGCCGGTGTCTTCCGGCGTCTGGAGCTGCTGACGCCGCGACTGTCCCGGCAGCGCTATCTGGTCGGCGACACGATCACCGAGGCGGACATCCGGCTGTTCACCACGCTGGTCCGCTTCGACGCCGTCTACCACGGCCACTTCAAGTGCAACCGCTGGAAGCTGACGGAGAACCCGGTGCTGTGGGCCTACGTCCGCGACCTCTACCAGACGCCCGGCTTCGGTGACACGGTCGACTTCGACCACATCAAACGCCACTACTACCGGGTGCACTCCGGCATCAATCCGACCGGCATCGTGCCGCTCGGCCCGGACCCGGCGGGCTGGCTCACCGCGCACCACCGTGAGGAGCTGGGCGGCCGGCCGTTCGGCGACGGGACTCCTCCGGGGCCGCCGCCCGCCGACGAACGCGTACCGGCCCAGGAACAGTCGTAGCGAACAAAGGAGATCTACATGGCCAAGAAGAAGAAGCTCAAGCTGCCCCTCGCCTACAAGCCCGTCGGCTTCCTGCTGGGCTGGTCGAGCGGATGGCTGGCGGGGCAGGCCTTCCAGAAGACGTGGAAGGTGGTCCGGCACGAGGACGACGCGCCCGACGCCCTGGACCGGGATCGCGGCTGGGGGGAGATCCTGATCGCCGCGGCCGTCCAGGGGGCCATCTTCGCGGTCGTGCGCAGCGCGGTGGACCGCACGGGCGCGAAGGCCATCGAGCGGTCCACCGGGGTCTGGCCGACCGACGACAAGAGCGGCCGGGACTGACCGGACGCGACTGAGCGGACCAGAATGAGCGGACGGGCCGGCGGTAAGGGTCCGCCGGCCCGCTCGGTCGCGGTCTCAGCCTTGTTTGGGCGCCGTCGGCGGGACACAGCGCAGGGTGAAGGAGTGTCCCGCCGGGTCGGCGTACCCGCGCTCCTCGAACGGGCCCGAGGCGTCCTTGGTGTCCAGCGGGCGCCCGCCCAGTCCGACGATCCTGCGCTCCACCTCGTCCAGGTCCTCCACGACGAAGTCGAGGTGGGCCTGGAGGGAGTTCTCGGGGCGCGGCCAGCTCGGCGGCGTGGCGTTCACGTCCCGGCGGAACGCCAGCCGGGTCCCCTCGGCGCCCTGGATCTCCACGCGGTTGGCGGTCGCGTGGGTCTCCTCGCCCTCCAGCAGCTCCTTGTAGAACCCGGCGAGCTTTTCCGGCTCGGCGCAGTCGAGGACCACGAGGCCCGCTTTCACCAGTGCCATGTCTCCTCCGAACGGTCCGGGGCGCGGGACGTTCCGCCGCCCGCCGCCCTGTAACCCCCGGATATCCCGAACCGCCCGCTTCAGTCGGCGACCAGCCACTCCCCGTCCCGCATCAGCTCCCGCCCGGCGAGTTCGTTCACCTCCCGCCAGGCCTGCACCCTCGTCGGCCGGACCCGGAAGTACAGGTAGGGCGTGGTGAGTTCACGCGGCTCGAAGCCGGTCGCGGCCGCGAACCGGTCGCCCTCCTCCGCGCCGAGTTCGGCGGGGGTGTACGTGTCGACCGTGCCCTCGATCATCACGACGTCCCGGGTGGGCCCGAGGCCGAGGCGGGTCCTGCCGGTCGCCTTCAGGTTCCGGCCGGTCGGGCTGGTGGCCGGGGTGGCCAGCAGCAGGGTCGAGCCGTCCCAGGCGAAGGACAGCGGTACCAGGAACGGCACTCCTCCCTCGGCGTTCGCGGTGGCGACCCACACGTCCTCGTCGTGCTCCAGACGGTTCAGGGTGTCCTGCTTGCGCTGCTTGGCGGAGCGGGCGGGCGGATTGGTCATCGGTGAACGGCCTCCTGCCGGGGCGGTGTTGACGGACGTGGCCAGTGTGACCCGTAGGGCGGCCGGTCAGCCATGGATCTCCGCGAGCCGGGATGCCGCCGCGGTGAGCAGCATGTCCAGGGCGGCCGGATAGGAGCTGCGCGGCATGTCGGCGACGAGGTGGCGGGCGGTCGCGGCGATGTGCGGGTGGGTGTCGGCGGGCAGTGTGGCGTACGTGGCCCGCCAGACGCCCGCCTCCGCGTCCCGGGCCGCCTTGGGCAGCGCGGTGCTCGCCGAGTCGAGGGCGGCGAAGGCGAGGGCCTGGTCGACGAAGGCGTGGTAGATCCGCACCGCGTCGGGGTCGGGGAAGCCCGCGTCGCGGAGCACGCCGAGGATGGTCTCCACGGCGTGGATCTCGTGCCCGCGGCCGGTGACGCGATGCGAGCTGAGCACCGCGGCCCGGGGGTGGGCGAGCGCGCCGGCGTGCATCCGCAGGCCGAGGTCGCGCAGGTCGGCGCGCCAGTCGCCGGTCGGGCGCCAGACGCGCAGTGTCCGCCCGATGAGCTCGTCGGCGACGGCGAGCATCAGGTCGTCGGTGTGCCGGAAGTACCGGTACAGCGAGCTGGGGTCGGCGCCGAGGGCCAGGCCCAGGCGGCGCACCGAGAGGGCCTCGGCGCCGTGCTCCTCGATCAGTCTGAGGGCGGTCTCGACGATCAGCTCCTCGGACAGGACGACGCCGTGCTTGGTGGGGCGTCTGCGCCGCCGGGCGGCGGGCGGGACGACACGGTCGCTCATGGGTGCCTCCGTGGGGTGCCTCTGAGGAGGGCCTTCGAGGGGGACTGCGAGGGGGGCCGGTGGCCGCACCTTATGACAACACCGTTGACCTGTTAACCCCCGGGACAGTTTCATGTCGGCTCACCGGGGCCTGCCAGGCCCCCCGGTGCGAGCGGAGAACCGGCCATGCCCGACCACGCCCCCTCCTCAGGGCCCACCCTGCGCAAGTCCCTCGGCGTCCTCGACGGCGTCGCCATCGCCGCCTCCAGCACGGCCGCGACCACCAGCATCGGCATCGGGCTCGGTGTGACGGCCGGGGTCGTGGGCCTGCATCTGCCGGCGATCATGCTGCTGGCGTTCCTGCCGGTGCTCGGTATCGCCGGCGCCTACTCGCGGCTCAACCGCGTCGAGCCGAACGCGGGCAACGGCTATGTGTGGGTGGGGCGTTCGCTCAGCCCCTGGCTCGGCTTCATGGTCGGTTGGGTGAACATCGTGGCGACCGTGGCGTTCCTCGCCTACACCACGGCGGTCACCGGCTCGGCCCTGATCCAGCTGGCCGGGGACGCCGGAGTGCACCGGCTGGGCGGTCTCACGCTGGACCCCGGGTCCACGGCGCAGACGACGGCGATCGGCATCCTCGTCCTGGTGGCGGTCACGCTCACCGCCGTCACGGGGGTGCGGACCGCGGCCCGGCTCCAGGGCGGCCTGCTGGTCTTCGAGTACGTCGTGCTGCTGGGCTTCTGCGGATACGGCATCGTCACCGGCCCGCACCCCTTCAGCCTGAGCTGGTTCGACCCGTTCGCGATCCCGACGCCGACCACGCTGGCGCAGGGCATGCTGCTGTCGGTGTTCTGCTACTGGGGGTTCGAGAGCGCCTTCAGCGTCTCGGAGGAGGTGCGCGACCCACGGGACGCGTCCCGGGCGGGCCTGACCACCCTGGTCACCATGCTGGTGCTGTTCCTGATCGGCTCGGTCGCCTTCCAGCGCGTGCTGTCGGAGCAGGAGCTGGCCGGGCACGGCGCCGAGGGGCTGGCCTTCTTCGGCGACCGGCTGGCCTCGATGCCGCTGGCCGCGCTGCCCCTGGTGGCGCTCATGTTCTCCGCGGTCGCCTCGCTCCAGGCCGGGGTGATCCCGACGGCCCGGTCGATGTTCGCGATGAGCCGGGACCGTACGCTCGGCCCGGTGTGGTCCAAGGTCAGCCCCCGGTACGGCACTCCGGCCGCCGGCACCGTGCTGATCGGCGCGGTGGCGGCGGGGGTCGCGGCGCTCGCCCTGGCCATCCCCCGGCTGGCCGACATGATCATGGCGACGGTGAGCGCGGTCGGCATCGTGGTCGCCCTGTCCTACGCGCTGACGGCCCTCGCGGCGGCGGTGCGCTTCCGGGCGCTGCTGCGCGAGGACTGGCGGCAGGGCGTCCGGGCCGTGGTGCTGCCCACGCTGAGCGCGCTGGCCCTGCTCGGCCTCGGCGGCTATCTCGGCTGGTCCTTCTACACCTCCACCGACCACTTCGCACTCCGCGCGGACAACGGCTGGTTCCTGC
Organism: Streptomyces sp. RG80; assembly: GCF_040446465.1. Taxonomy (NCBI): domain Bacteria; kingdom Bacillati; phylum Actinomycetota; class Actinomycetes; order Kitasatosporales; family Streptomycetaceae; genus Streptomyces; species Streptomyces sp. RG80. The sequence continues at coordinate 98,425 of NZ_JBEAAJ010000002.1, forward strand.
TCAGCACCCCCGTGGTGATGATCGCGTCGGGCTTCGTCGCCGCCGCGTGGGCCAAGTGGGTACGCAAGTCCCCGTACTTCCGCACCGGTACGGGCACCGACGCCGACGCGCCCCAGCTGCTCGTCACTTCTCGATAACCCGTCAGGAAGCAGAACATGCACGCAGATCTCCTCTTCACCAACGGCCCCGTCCTCACCCCCGAGGGCCGCACCGCGACCACCGTCGCCGTCACCGGCGACCGCATCACCGCCGTGGGTCGCGACGAGGTGCTGGACCTCAGGGGGCCACGGACCGAAGTGGTCGACCTGGCGGGGCGGTTGCTGCTGCCCGGCTTCCAGGACGCGCACATCCACCCGGTGCCGGCCGGCCTCGAACTCACCCAGTGCGACCTGACCCGGGCCAAGACGGCCAAGCAGACGGTCGACGCCGTGCGCGCCTACGCCGCCGCGCATCCTGAGCGGGAGTGGATCACCGGCGGCGGCTGGTCGATGGAGGCCTTCGAGGGCGGTACGCCGACCAAGGAGCTGCTGGACGCCATCGTCCCGGACCGGCCGGTCTATCTGCCCAACCGCGACCATCACGGCGCCTGGGTCAACAGCCGCGCCCTGGAACTCGCCGGCGTCACGCGTGACACCCCGGACCCGGCCGACGGGCGCATCGACCGCCACCCCTCGGGCTCGGGCGAGCCGAGCGGCACCCTCCAGGAGGGCGCGATGCAGCTCGTCGGGCGCCTCACTCCCCCGGCCACCCCGGCCGACCGGCTCGCCGCCCTGCTGCACGCCCAGCGGCATCTGCACTCGCTCGGCATCACGGCCTGGCAGGACGCTCTCGTCGGCACCTTCCTCGGCATGGACGACCCCTCCGAAGCGTATCTGACGGCCGCCCGGGACGGCTCGCTGACCGCGCGGGTCGTCGGCTCGCTGTGGTGGGACCGCGAGCGCGGGGCCGAGCAGATCCCCGAACTCGTGGAGCGGCGGGCCGCGTTGAGTCACGGCCGGTTCCGCGCGAGTACCGTCAAGCTGATGCTGGACGGGGTCGCCGAGACCGGCACCGCCGCGCTGCTCGACCCGTATCTGGACAAGTGCGGCTGCGCCACCGCCAACCGGGGCACCAGCTTCATCGACCCGGGTCAACTGCCCAAGTACGTCACCGAGTTGGACGCGCTCGGCTTCCAGTGCCACTTCCACGCCCTCGGCGACCGGGCGGTGCGCGACGCGCTGGACGCGATCGAGGCCGCGCGGACCGCCAACGGGCCCAGTGACACCCGGCCCCATCTGGCACACCTTCAGGTGGTGCACCCCGACGACGTGCCGCGGTTCGCCCGGCTCGGCGCCACCGCGAACATCCAGCCGCTGTGGGCCGCGCACGAACCCCAGATGGACGAGCTCACCATCCCCTTCCTGGGCCCCGAACGGGCCGCGTGGCAGTACCCGTTCGGCGCGCTGCTGCGCTCGGGCGCCACGCTCGCCGCGGGCAGCGACTGGCCGGTCAGCAGCCCCGATCCGATGGAGGGAATCCATGTCGCGGTCAACCGCGTGGCACCCGACGCCGACGAGGCACCGGTGTTCCTGCCCGGTGAACGCCTCGCTCTCACCGAGGCGTTGACGGCGTACACGGCGGGCTCGGCGTACGCCAACCACCTCGACGACACCGGCCGGGTGCGGGCGGGGGCGCTGGCGGACCTGGTGGTCCTGGACCGCGATCCGTTCGAGCGGCCGGACACGGAGATCGCGCGGGCGAAGGCGGCGCTGACCTATGTGGGCGGGGTGGAGGTGTACGCGGCCCAACAGGCCTGAGCAGTAACGGAGATCACCATCTGGGCATGGCGTAGATCATTTACGCTCGGGGAGTCTCGTTCCGCTTCTCGGTTCAACTACTGGGCCGAGAAGGGCGGTTCGAGCGTACTGGCGGTTCCGTTCGACCGCCCGGTCGCAGGGGCGGGGGGCTCTGCGCGTCGTCTCCCGAAAGGAACCACATGCCCCAGGACGTCACCCTCGACGTGCCCGTCAGCAAAGATCTGGAGCAGCCGGACGCCCCGCCCCAGCCCTCGGAGGCGGGGACCGCACTGGCCCGCCTCCTGCTGGAACGCGTCAAGGGGAGCACGGAGCAGTACCGAATATCCCAGAACGCCGCACGGCAGCGACTGGACGCACTCGGACCCCGCCACGCCGGCACCACGCTCCAGGTCGAGGGAGCCTTCCGTCTGGCGCAGCCCGCGTTCCTCCTGCCCGACCAGGAGGGCCACGCCAGGCTGAGGCGCCTCGACACCGATCTGCGGCTGATCGAGGCGGCCTTCCCCCAGGTCCGCACGGATGCCGAGATCTGCCGGCTGACCTGCGCGATGCTGGAAGGGGCTTGGCGCAGCCGGGCGCTGACCCCGCCGCACGAGGAGGAGCCGGCGGTCGCCTGCGCGTGCCCGTTGTGCCGTCGGCTCCCCGCGCCTCCCGCACGCACCCTCGGTGACTACGGTTGGCGGCAGAGCGCCGGTCGCCCCCTCGCCGTCAAGACCTGGCCGCACCGCCGGGAACTCGACAGCGTCCTGACCGGCGGCTGGTCCTGGACCCGGCAGCTGAACGACCTCGAGCAAGACCTGGGCCACCGCCGCCGCTTCGAGGACGACATCCTCGTCTTCCACGAGTACAAACGCGTGATCGACACCATCGACACCGCGCGCCTCACCCAACACGTCGAAGACCGCCTGGCCGAGAACTTCAGCACCAACAGCGCACGGGCCCTGGTCAGCGGGCTCTTCGCGGCCCACAAGCGAACCGTCGACGAGTACTGGCTCCGGCAGCACGCCTCGGGCAGGGTCACGCTTCCCCAGGGCAACCCGCTCGGCCAGAGCACCTACTCGCTCCTTCAGATGCTGGACTGCCTGTTCTGGCACGTCGCACCCGACACCGAGCTCTGGCAGGAGGAGAACCTCGCCTCCCTGCTGCTGTGCCGCGTCATCGACGACATGACCGATGTCCGGGCCGACTCGCTCACCGGCGAGATCAGCAACTTCTGGCTCGCCGCCATGCCCACCCACACCAAGGCCCTCTACGCCGCCTGCGCCATAGCCCTCGTCAAGTACGGGTGCATGCCCGAGGCGCACGAGCCGATGTGGAACACCTGGCTGATGACCACCACCATCACCTGGATGGGGCTCACGGGCCGCCACGCCCTGTGGTTCGACGGCATCACCCAGGGCCTCCCGCCGGCCGAGGCGTGCCCGCTGTGCGATCTCCAGCCCGACTCGTGCAGCGGCATCCTCACCGACGGCACCAGCCTCACCATCGCCCCGCGGCCCACCGCGCCGTCGCTGAGCGCCCGGGCCGCCGAGCTGTCCGCACGCTGCCGGGACCGGTACCCCAGGGCATGGCCCCTCTTCGACTCCGAGCTCCACGCCTTCGAAGCGCTGCACGGCCCCTGGTACGGCAACGTCGACAGCGCGTGGGAGATCCTGCGCCGCACCTACGTCGCCGCCGTGGAGGCATCCAAGGCCGACGCGTCCCCGGCCCGCGCCCGTGAGGTCCAGGTGGACTCCGGCGTGGTGGGATCCGAGCAGTTCCACACCCTGCACGACGCCCGTACGGGCAGGGAGGACACCGCGCTGCTCGCCTACATGTTCGCGGGCGCCCACCCGCACTTCCTCTGGAACGCCACAGGATACCGTCCCTCCGGCGTCGAGGGCGACTGGCTCGACGGCTGACGCCTCGGCCCTGTCCCAGAGGCGGCGCTGCCCGGTCGGCTTCCGGCCGGGCAGCGGTCCCCGGTGTGGCCTAGACGGCGAACTCCACCGGCAGACTGTCCAGCCGGGACTCCCACGTGGAGGCGGTCGAGCCGAGTTCCTCCGGCGGTACGGCCAGCCGCAGCCCCGTCAGCCGGTGCAGCAGGACGTTCACACCGACCTCGACGATGGACTGGCCGATGCTCTGCCCGGGGCACTCGTGCGGCCCGGAACTGAAGGCCAGGTGCGACTGGTTGCCCTGCACCGCCATGCCCTCGTCGGGCCGTATCTCCGGGTCGACGTTGCCCGGGGCGAGGCCGAGGAGGAGCAGGTCGCCCTCCTCGATGCCGTGCCCGCCGAGCTCCAGCTCACTGGTGGCGAACCGCCCCGGCAGGACGGCCAGCGGCGGAGTGTTCCACATGACCTCCTCCACCACGGCGGACACGTTCAGCTGACCGCTGATCAGCCCGGACAGCCGCTCCGCGTCGCTCAGGACCAGTTGCAGCACCCGGGCCAGCAGATTGCTGGTCGTGGTGTGGGCGGCGATCAGCACCAGGCGCAGATGGCTGACGATCTCGTCCGCGTCCAGCGCCGCCGGGTGCTCCAGCAGGGCGGTGGTGAAGTCCGAGCCCGGCTCGGCCCGCTTGCGCTCGGCGAGTTCGCCCAGGATCTGCATGATGCGTTCGTTGTGTGCGAGGGCGCCCTCGCCGCCCTTGAAGACCTGGGCGCACGACTCGATCAGACGGAGCCCGTCCGCCTTGGGCAGGCCCAGGATCCGGGTCAGCACCAGCATCGGCAGAAGCTCGGAGTAGTCGGCCACCAGGTCGGCGCGCCCGGCGTCGGCGAACATGTCGATCTGCCGGTTCGCGAAGTACGTGGCGTGCCGCCGGATGCCGCGGCTGGAGGCGGCCAGCAGTCCGTCGGTGACCGCGCCGCGCAGTCTGCGGTGCGGCTCCCCGTCCTGGGAGACACAGTCGGGCCGCCAGCCCACCATCGGCACCAGCGGATGGGTCTCCGCTATCCGGCCCTCCCGCCAGTCCCGCCAGATGCGGGCGTCCCGGCTGAACTGACGGGGGTTGTCCAGCACCCGCCGGTTGTCGCGGTAGCCGAGCACCAGCCAGGCGGGCACGTCACCTTCGAGGAGCACCGGTGCGACGGAGCCGTGTTCCTTGCGCAGCCGCTCGTAGACAGCCTGCGGGTCGGTGGCCGCGTCCGGCCCGTACAGCCGCGTGAGTTCGGCTCCGCCGTGCGCGACGGGGCACCCGCGGGGTGCGTCGGGAGCGCTTGGGGTCTGCTCGTTCATCGGGACTCCAGAGCGACGACGGAACGATCCTTCAGATGGCGTATCAGGGCGACCAGTACGTCACGGCTGGAGGCCCGGTCGCGGGCGTCGCAGGAGACGACCGGGATGTGCGGAGGGATGTCCAGGGCGTCCCGGATCTCCTCGACCGGGTAGGCCCGGGAGTCGGGGAAGATGTTCAGCGCGACGACGAACGGGATGTTCTGCCGCTCCATCTCCTCGATCGCCCGGAAGCTGGTGGACAGCCGCCGGGTGTCGACCAGGACGACCGCGCCGAGCGCGCCCTTGAACAGGCCGTTCCACAGGAACCAGAACCGCTCCTGCCCAGGGGTGCCGAACAGGTACAGCATCAGGCTGTCGTTGAGGCTGATCTTGCCGAAGTCCAGGCTGACGGTGGTCTCAGCCTTGTCGGTGACGCCGATGAGGTGGTCGACGCCGGCGCTGGCCTGGGTGAGGGTCTCCTCGGTGGTGAGCGGCCTGATGTCGCTGACCGAGCGGACCATCGTGGTCTTCCCGGTGCCGAACCCGCCGGCGATCATCACCTTCACCGAGCGGATTGCGCCGGTGTGGGGCCGACCGGGACGGTCAAAGCCGTTCAAGTCCACTGAGTACCTCCTGAAGAAGCGCGAGGTCGGGCCCTCGGCGGGCGTCGTGCGCCGGGACGGGGTCACGGGCCTCCACGCGGTCCGCCTCCAGCAGGTCCGTCAGCAGCACCGCGATGATGTTGAAGGGCAGCCCCAGGTGGGCGCCGAGCTCGGCCACCGACAGCGGCTCGCGGCAACGCCGGAGAATCTCCTCGTGCTCGGGCTGCATCCCGGTGACCGGGGCGGAGCGGGAGACGATGAGGGTCGCCACGTCGAGGGTCGACGCCGAACCGCCCGGTCCGCTGCGTCCGCCGGTGACGACGTAGTAACGCTCCAGGCCGGACGGATCCGTGGGCCGGCGTTGAGCACTCATCCAGAGTGCTCCTCCAGGCGCGCGCTGGTGCCGAGGAGCTCGCCCATCCTGCGGGCCAGATCCCTCATCTGATGCCCGAGCAGCCCCTGGTCGAGTCCCTCGCGGGCGAGCACGCCGAGATACGTCTCCACACCGGCGCGTACGACGAAGAGGTGACCGCCGTCGACCTCGATCATCGCCAGCCGCAGCTGGCCGAGCCGCGCGCCGGGCCGGGCGAACTGCTCCGCGACCGGCTGGGCCAGCGCCTGGAGCCCGGCCACCACCGCGGCGAAGCGGTCCACGTCGTCGGGGTCCTCGGCGCCGAAGGAGGTGATGGCCTTGCCGTCGCTGGAGGCCACGAGCGCGAAACGGATCTCCGGGATGGACTCCACGAAGTCGCGGAGCGCCCAGCTCACGTCGGTTCCCTGCTGCGTCATGTGAACTAGTCGCTCTCTTCGGTGCGGTGCTCGGTGGACTCGTGGCCGTCGGCCCGACCGGCCTCCTCCTCGACCGCGCGTCCGGCGGCGGCGAAGGCGGCGAGGCCGGCGAAGGACGCGTCCGGCGGGACGGCGAAGACGGACGTCTCCGTGGTCGACCCGGCGTGCCCGGCCGGCTGCCGCCGCGGCTCCTCGGCACGCCGGCTGCGACGCCGGGGCAGCCCGTTGGGTGTGGTGTCCGCGGCTTCGGCCACCGCCTGCGGTGCCGGTTCTTCCACGGCGGTGGCGGTGGCGGGCTGGATCACCGGCGCGGCCGCGGGCAGCGGGCTGAAGTACTTGTGCGGGACCACGACGACCACCGAGGTGCCGAGCCAGGGCGAGTCGGCGAAGGTGACCCGGATGCCGTAGCGCCGGGCGAGGATGCCGACGACCCGGAGCCCGATCGTCGCGTCCTCCGTGACACCGCCGAGCCCGGGGCCTCCCGCGGTGCCGTCGAGGGCCTGCTCGGCCTCGCGTTTCTTCTCCTCGCTCAGGCCCTTGCCGGAGTCCTGGATCTCGATCCCGACGCCGTTGGGCACCTCCTTGCCGGAGACGACCACCGACTCGCTGGGCGGCGAGTAGCGGGCGGCGTTGTCCAGGAGGTGCGCGAAGATCAGCGTGAGGTGGTCCACCAGGGAGCCGTCGACGCCGAGTTCGGGCAGCTGGCGTACGTCGACCCGGTGGAAGTCCTTGATCCGGCCGATGCCGCCGCGGACCACGCTGAGCAGCCGCTGGGGCTCCTGCCACTGCCGGCCGGGCCGGTCCGAGCCGCCCAGCACACCGATGCTGGCGGCGAGACAGTCGGCGGGGCCGATCTCCTGGTCGAGCTCCATCAGACCGCGCGCCACGACCGGCAACCGGCCGTGCTCGCCCTGCATCTCGTGCAGCCGGCCACGGAGCTTGCTGGTCAGCACATGGATGCGGTTGCCGATGCTGATGACGGCCTGCTCGGCGGCCGTGGAGCGGTCGAACTCGCCCTCCACGGCGATCAGCGAGGTCCTGAGCACCTTGCGCAGCTCGGCCTGGAGCTCGGAACTCACCTTGGCGCACTGGTTGGCGCTCGGCAGCAGGTCGTCGATGGCGTCACCGGCCCGCAACTGCTCGATTGCCGCGGGCAGTTGCTCGTCGGCGAGCCGGGCGACCGCGGACAGCTGATGCGCGAGCTGCTCCTCCCAGATCTCGGCGCGGTCGACGAGCTGGGACTCGTAGGAGGCGGCCTGGTCGGCCAGCCGTGTCTCGTAGGCACGGGCCTGCTCGGCGAGTTGGGCCTCGTACGCGCCGGACTGCTCGCCCAGCCGGGTGTCGAGCGCGACGCGTTCGGCGGCGAACTTCCGCTCCAGACCGGCCACATGCTGCTGCCACTGCTGGGAGTGCTCGGCCTGCCGCTGGGCGTGCTCGGCCTGGGCTGCCCGGAGGCCGTCCTCCGCCTGCCCCAGCCGCTTGCGCGTGCCGATCAGGAGCCGCACGCACACGGAGCTCGCCGCGGTCGCGGCGGCCCCGGCGACGGCCGTGGTCACCTGCTCCGCGCTCATGAACGTGGCGGCAACCGTCCCGCCTCCCAAGGCCAGCGGCATCAGCCACCAGCCGTACCAGGCGACAGGGGCCCGCGCCGCCGGTGGCGGAGTGGCGAGTTCCATCTGCATCCTTCGCAGCAACACGATCGAACATGGGGGGTGTGCCAGGGGAAGCGCACCGAGCAGGACGCAGCACGGGACGACCGATTTCGACCGAGTCAACTCGTTGCGCCGGTGGGGAGCTTATCGGGTTTGAAGCCTGAAAGATCAATCTCACAGCCCTGCGGAGGTGAGGGTTCCGTCACTCTCAGCCAGCACACACAGATCGACAAATACCCATACTGAGCAGCACAGTTGCCCAGCCGAACGTTGTCCGTGAGTGACAAGACCGTCCACCGCGTCTGTCCGTGATTGATAAGCCCTGACGTGTTACCGACGGGTATCGTCACCGCCGTGCCGAAGAGAGCCGCCATGGTGAACACCGCCCCCGACGGGCCGTTCACGGAGTTGCCCCCGGGTCTGCACCACGACCTCAGACCGTTCTTCACCGACATCACCGAGGAGGTCGTACGAGCGATCAGGACCGAGATCCCCGAGTACGCGCGCCCCGCCGACGACACCTATATGCAGGCCGTGCACCGGGGTGTGGACCACGCGCTGCGGGGGTTCCTGGAGCGGATGGCCAAGCCGGACACCGACTGGGAGCCGGTCAAGGAGACCTACCGGCGTATCGGGCGCGGGGAGGCGGAGGAGGGGCGCAGCCTCGACTCGTTCCAGTCCGCGCTCAGGCTCGGCGCCCGGGTGACGTGGCGCCGGGTGAACGCGCTGGTCGACGCCGGGCTGTTGCCGCGCAACGTACTGGGCGCGTTCGGCGAGGCGCTGTTCCTGCACCTGGACGAGATGGCGGCCACGACGACCGCCGGCTACACGGAGGCGCGGCTGCACGCCGCCGGTGAGCTCCAGCAGCGGCGCGCCCGGCTGATCGACCTGCTCACCGCCGACCCGCCCGCCTCGCCCGAGGCCATCGCGGAGCTCGCCCACAGCGCGCGCTGGCCGGTGCCGCGGACCCTGGCGGTGATCGCGGTCGACGCCGCGGAGCCACCAGGCACCGGCCCGTTCGCCTCGCCGTCCGGGGACAGACCGGGCCCACGGACGCCCGAGACGGCACCCGTCGCGCCGGTCCCGTCACCACCGAGAGGCGGAGCGACCACACGCTCGGGAACGGGCCCGGCCCCGCCACCCCCGGGGGCCGGCCGTGGTGCCTCGACGACCGGACGCTCGTCCGCCACTCTGTCGTCCGGCGGGCCGCGCGAGGAGCCGACGTCCAGCACCGACCCGTCCAACCCGCTGCCGGGAGCCGATCCGCTCGCACGCCCCGGAACAGGCCCGACCCCGCCGCCCTCCCGCGCGGGGGCACTGGCACCACCGTCGGGACCCGGTTCGGCCTCACCGGCGGCAGGCCGCAGGCCCATCGTGCCGCCGGAGTTCCTCGCCCGGTTCGATGTGCGGCCCGGGGTGCTGGTCGTGCCCGATCCGGAGGGGCCGGGCCGGGCGCGGGCCGTCGCCGGGGCGCTTCAGGGACGGCGCGCGGCGATGGGGCCGACCGTCGCCGTCCAGGAAGGCGCGCGGTCGTTGCGCTGGGCGGGCGAGGCGCTGGACCTGATGCGCCGGGGTGTGCTGCCGGACACCGAACTGCTGCGCTGCCAGGACCACTTGGCCACGCTTCTGCTGCTGCGCGACGACGCCCTGGTCGACGCGATGGCCGAACGCCGGCTGCGCCCGCTGGAACAGGTGCGGCCACCGCAGCGGGAACGGCTCGCGGAGACCCTGCTGAGCTGGCTGAGCTCGGGGCACAACGCGAGCGAGGTCGCGGTGCGGCTCGCGGTGCACCCGCAGACGGTGCGTTACCGCATGCGCCAGCTGGACGAGCTGTTCGGTGGTCAACTGCACGACCCGACCGCCCAGTTCGAGATGCAGCTGGCGCTGCGGGCCCTGCGGCTGCGCGACGGCGCCGCGCCCTGAGAACGAGGGCGCGGCGCCTGTGTCAGCCGGTGAGGACGACGAGTTGCCGGGTCGCCCGGGTCATCGCGACGTAGTGGTCGACCGCGCCCTCGACGCCCTGGCCGAACTTCTCCGGCTCGACCAGGACCACCAGGTCGAACTCGAGCCCCTTCGACAGTTCCGGGGTGAGCGACCGGACCCGGGAACGGGCCCGGAACCCGGGGGCGCCGATGACACAGGCGACGCCGTCCGCGTTGGCGTCGAGCCAGGTGTCGAGGACCGACTCCAGCTCGGCGACCGATCCGTGGCGGACCGGGACACCACCGCTGCGGATGGAGGTCGGCACGTTGGCGTCCGGGAGCACGGCCCGGATGACCGGCTCGGCCTCGGCCATGATCTCCTCCGGTGTCCGGTAGTTGATGCTGAGCGAGGCCAGCTCGATCCGGTCGAACCCGATCCGCTCCAGCCGCTCGCGCCACGACTCGGTGAACCCGTGCCGGGCCTGGGCCCGGTCCCCGACGATGGTGAAGCTCCGGGACGGGCAGCGCAGGAGCAGCATCTGCCACTCGGCGTCGGTCAGTTCCTGGGCCTCGTCGACGACGACATGCGCGAACGGGCCGGCCAGCAGATCCGGGTCCGCGACGACCAGTTCGGACTCGTCGACCAGGCTGACCTGGGCGTCCTCGCCGCGCAGCATCGTCACCAGACCCTCGCCGTCGTCACCGTCGGCGCCCGAGTTGGACACGGCCTCGATCAGGTTGTCGACGACCCGCGCCATGTGCTCGCGCTGGACGGCGAGGACGGCCTGGTGCCGACGCTTGCGCCGGGCCGTCTCGGGGTCGCCGAGCCGCTGCCGGGCCGCGTCCAGGAGCGGCAGGTCGGACACCGTCCAGGCCTGCGCCTCCGCGCGCTGGAGCGTGCGCACCTCGTCGGGGTCGAGCCAGGGAGCGCACATCCGCAGATAGGCGGGGACCGTCCACAGGTCTCCGACGAGGTCGGCCGCCTCGAGCAGCGGCCAGGCGCGGTCGAAGGTGGTGCGCAGGTCCCGGTTCCGGTTCAGCGACTTGCGCAGCAGGTCGGGCGAGACGTCGCCCTCGTGCTTGTCGACCAGCAGGGTGAGCAGCTCTTCCCAGACCTGTTCGCGCGCCTCGTTGTGCGGGGTGCCGGGTTCCGCCGCTTCGAAGGCCACCAGCCAGTCCTCGGCGCTCAGCTCGATGTCGGACCAGTGGGTCGTGACCGTCATCCCCTTGGCGGGCGGCTCCTCGTAGAACCGGACGGCCTTCTCGATCGCGCCCACCAGCCGCGCCGACGACTTCAGCCGGGCCACCTCGGGGTCGGCCTCGATCCCGGCCGCGGCCCCTTCGGCGACGAGGTCGCGCACGATGCAGGTCTGCACGCCCTCCTCGCCGAGGCTGGGCAGCACATCGGAGACGTACGACAGGTAGGGCCGGTGCGGGCCGACGAAGAGCACGCCACCCCGACGGTGACCGAGGCGGGGGTCGGAGTGCAGGAGGTAGGCGGAGCGGTGCAGGGCGACGACGGTCTTGCCGGTGCCCGGGCCGCCGTCGACGACGAGGGCGCCGCGGGATCCGGCGCGGATGATGGCGTCCTGGTCGGCCTGGATCGTGCCGAGGACGTCCCGCATCCGGGCCGAGCGGTTGGTGCCCAGGCTGGCGATGAAGGCGGACTGGTCGTCGAGCGCGGCGTGGTGTTCAAGGCCGTCGGCGGTGAACACCTCGTCCCAGTAGTCGCTGATCCGGCCGCCGGTCCAGCGGTACCGGCGGCGGCTGGTCAGCCCCATCGGGTTGCCGTGGGTGGCGCCGAAGAAGGGTTCCGCGGCGGGTGAGCGCCAGTCGACCAGCAGTCGGCGGCCGGTGCTGTCGGTGAGGCCGAGCCGTCCGATGTAGAGGGGCTCGGGGTTGTCGGCGGAGACCATGTGTCCGAGGCACAGGTCGAGACCGAAGCGGCGCAGGGTGCGCAGGCGGGCGGTCAGCCGGTGGATCTCCGTGTCGCGGTCCATCGCGTGCCGGCCCATGCCGCCGGGTGCCCTGCGTGCGGCGTCGAGCTGCTCCGACACCTCGGCGATCGACTGCTCGAGGCACTCCGCGAGAGCCGCGAAGTGCTGCTCGTCGCCGGCGATCAGCGCCGGGTCGGCCTTGGACGACAGACGGTCGGGGAGGTCGAACGCGCTGGTGGGCAGGGTGTTCAAGTAATCAGCTCCGATATGAGGTCGGGTGCGGCCATGGCTCGCGGCGAGGGCGTGGGTGCCGGGTCGGCGATCACGCCTGGTTCAGGCGGACACGGTCGGCCCTTCCGTGCCCATGGTGTCAACAAGGAGCTTCGCGGCCGCCGTCGCCCCGTCCGTGCGGACGGTGTCGGCGACGGCCCGTGCTCTTTCGCGGGTCTCGGGGGCGAGGGCCGTGCCGAGCGCGGCCGACAGGGCGTCGAGGGTCGGGGTCGGGCCGTCGTGTGCCGCGCCGATGCCGAGTTCGGACACCCGCCCGGCCCAGTACGGCTGGTCCGCCATCTGGGGCACCAGCACCTGGGGCACGCCGGCCCGGGCGGCGGTCGTCGTGGTGCCCGCGCCGCCGTGGTGGACGACGGCGGCGAGGCGGCCGAAGAGTGCCTGGTGGTTGACCTCGCCGACGGCGAGGCAGTCGTCGTGGTCGTCGATCAGGGCCAGGTCGGCCCAGCCGCGCCCGACGAGGACGCGGCGGCCCTGCGCGCGCACCGCCTCCACGGCGATCCGGGCGACGTCCGTCCCGCCCATGGGCATGCTGCCGAAGCCGACGTAGACCGGCGGTTCGCCGGCGTCGAGGAACGCGGTCAGCTCCTGCGGCAGCGGGCGCTCGTCGGGCAGGATCCAGGCGCCCGTCTGCACCACGTCGAGGTCGGCCGGCTCCCGCCACGGCGCCAGGACCGGGTCGGCCGCCAGCAGCGGCCGGCCGGTGAGGACGTAGTCCCGGAAGTCGTCCACCGGCGGCAGGCCGAGCGAGGCCCGGTGGGCGTTGAGGCCGGTGCCGAACGCCTCGTTCATGAAGCGGGCGTCCAGGTCGTGCAGCGCTCGGATGTCGGTCACCTCCGGCGGGAACGTCTGGCCCGGCCGGGTGAGCGGCGGGAGGTACGGCGAGGGCAGGTAGGACGGGAAGAAGGCCACGAAGGCGTAGGGGACGCCCATCTGCTCCGCGACCACTCGCGCGCCCGCCGCGGCCGGGAGCAGGCCGGTCGCCACCACCGCGTCGCATCCCTCGGCCGCGGCGGCGACCGCCTCGTACTGCGCGGCGAGCATCGCGGCCGCGCGCTGGGCCAGGGTCGTCGGCGCCGGCGACGCCGCCCCCGTCACCACGGTGCGCACCGGGTCGGCGGCCGGTACCAGCTCCACGCCGACGCCGGCGAGCAGCTTCGCGAACTCCTCGTCGGCCGGCGCGCAGACCCGTACTTGGGCGCCGAGTTCCCGCAGCCGCACGGCGAGCGCCGCCATCGGCTGGACATCCCCGCGCGACCCGTACGTCGACAACAGAACACGCACTTCGCGACTCCCCGTTTCTCCGAAGTTTCCTGCTCAGGTCGGAGATTCTGCGTCACGACCGGGGCCTTGCCGCAAGCCCCCCAGTGCGCTATACATTGAATATGGCAAGGGAGTGACTACTCCTCTTGCCCTTTCTTTTTTGGTCAGAGCGTCTGCCGCAGCGTCACCAACTGCGGTGTGAACCCGCCCCGTTCGTAGAAGCGGATCGCGTCGGCGTTGGCCGTGTAGGCGGTCACCTCGGCCTCCTCGGCGCCCTCCCTTCGGGCCCAGGCGAGGAACTCCCCCACGAGCGCGGCCCCGGCACGGGCGCGCCGGTGTTCGGGGCGGACGTACATGCTGATCAGGGTGGCCGACTTGACCAGTCGCCTGTCCGTGGCCTCGGTCACCGAGCCCATCAGGTGTCCCACCACCCGTGTCTCGCGGTCCACGACGAGCACCAGGCGCGTCGGGTCCTCCAGCGCGGCCGCGAACGACGCCGCCCCGTGCTCGTGCGGCCAGTCGACGTTGATGGTCGTGTCCCGGGTGCCGCCGTCCTCCGCGAAGAGTCCGGCGCTGGAGGCGACGAGTCCCGGTATGTCCTCGGTGCGGGCCCGCCGCACGATCACGTCCTGATCAGTCATGTCCGAAGGCTAACGCGGGCCGCTGACATCATGGACACCTGTCCAGCTATAGTGGACGCCTGTCCAAGAAACCTGAGGGAGATCATGGAAGCGGTAGCGAACGTGCTGGTGGCCCTGGTGGCCGTGCTGCACGCGTACATCCTGGTGATGGAGATGTTCCTGTGGCAGAAGAAGCCGGGGATGTCCTTCCACGGCTTCGACCGGGACATGGCCAAGGCCACCGCGGCGATGGCCGCCAACCAGGGGCTCTACAACGGCTTCCTCGCGGCGGGCCTGGTCTGGGGTCTGATCGCCGCCGACCCGACGGGCTTCCGCGCCCAGGTGTTCTTCCTGTCCTGCGTGATCGTCGCCGGTGTGTACGGCGCGGTCACCGCCAACATCCGCATCCTCGCAGCCCAGGCCCTGCCCGGCGCGCTGGCCCTGGGCGCGGTCCTGCTGGCCCGGTGACCCCCGCCGCACCGGAGGACCCCCGCGCCGCCCGCACGCGCGCGAAGCTGCGCGAGGCCCTCCTCGCGGAGTGCGCCGAACGCCCGCTCGCGGAGGTCGGCGTGGCCGCGCTGGTCCGGCGGGCGGGGGTCGGACGGGCCACGTTCTACGTCCACTACGACGGCCTGGAGGCGCTCGCGGTCGACGCCTGCGCCGACGTCGTACGCGAGGCCGTGGAGGCGCTGCACGCCTGGCGCGGCCGGCCCGACCCGGTGCACGCGCCGCCCGCGCTGCCGACGTTCTTCGCCTCGCTCGCCCCGCACGCGGCGCTGTACCGGGCCCTGCTCGCCCCGGGCGGGGGCGGCCCGCTGGGCCGGGTCCTGCACCGGGACCTGCGCGCCTACAGCCTGCGGGAACGCGAACTCGCGGGCGCCGCCGACGCTCCATTGGTCGCGTCGGCAGTCGCCGCCACGTTCGCCGGAGTACTGGCCGACTGGCTGCACGGACTGCTGGCGGGCACTCCCGCCGACATCGCCGACCAGGTCTGGCAGTTGCTGGTCGCCCTGCACGCCAGCCGCTGAAAGGCAGGCTCTCGGGGTTCAGGCGCAGGCCATGCCGTCCTTGACCCGCGGCCAGGCCTCCACACCGTCGGGAGTGCGGACGTACGCCGTCTCCTTGTCGTCCGTGAGCCACAACCGCCAGTCCCGCAGCCGGTACCCGGTGTCCTCGGCGTCGGCGGGCAGGGGGACGTCCCCGTCGTAGGGGGTCTTGAGCATGTCGTCGCCGAGCACTCCCTTCGGGTCGCGGGCGTACAGCACTCTGTCCCGGTACTCGCCCGTGGCCAGGAAGTGCGCCTCCTGCCAGTCGCAGTGGGCGGCGCCGACCGAGCTGCTGATGACCGTGAGCGGCACCCGCCTGCCGTTCCGGTCGGTCCAGACCTCGTACTCCTTGGAGTCGGTGAAGCTCGCCGGAAACTCGGCGGGGTCGCAGGAGGCGCTGGTCTCCGGGCCCCAACCGGGCCGGTTCTTGCGGTCCTTGGCGACGATCACGGCCACCTTGGTCCGGCCGTCGACGTCGTAGGAGTACAGGACACGGCCGCCCTCCTTCCGTTCCACGCGGTAGCCGTCCTTCGGGACGTCGGGCTGCTCGATCTCGAAGTACGTCTCCAGCCCTTCCTCCGGTGTCTGCCCACCGTCGCCCTTGCTCCAGGGTTCGCTGCCGCCGGCCGTGGAGATCTCCCAGTCGCACTCCAGGGCGCGGGCCGCGGCGCCCGTGTCGATGAGCTCGGACCGGTCGTCCTTCTCCTCGTCCCAGTCCTTGCCGGGGATGTACAGCGGTCCGCTGTAGGGCGTGGCGGGTGCCGCGCCCCCGACGACCGTGTCCTTCCCGCTCTCGGTCCCGCATCCCACGGCCGCCACCGCGACCAGCGCCGTCAGCGCCACCAGGCCTCCGCGCATCCCCCACCCCTGTTCACCAGCCGCTGTCCTGATCCTCAGACGTGGCAGGGCCGGGAAACGTTCGGTTCAGCGCGCGGCCGTCTGGAAGGTCCGCCGGTAGGCCTGCGGCGACACCCCGATCGCGGCGTGCAGATGCTGGCGCAGCGAGGCGCCGGTGGCGAAGCCGACCTCGCCGGCGATCTGGTCCACCGACAGGTCGCTGGACTCCAGCAGGTGCCGGGCGCGGGCCACGCGCTGCTGGATCAGCCAGCGGCCGGGGCTCAGGCCCACCTCGTCGTGGAAGCGGCGGGCGAAGGTGCGCAGGCTCATCCGGGCGTGGCCGGCGAGGTCGGCCAGGGCCAGCGGGTCGCCGAGGCGCTCCAGGGCCCAGGCGCGGGTCGCCGCCGTGCTCGCGGCGCCCTGTTCCGGGACCGGATGCTCGATGTACTGGGCCTGGCCGCCGTCGCGGAAGGGCGGCACGACGCAGCGGCGGGCCACCGCGTTGGCCAACTCGCTTCCGTGGTCGGTGCGGACGATGTGCAGACACACGTCCACGCCGGAGGCCGCGCCGGCCGAGGTGAGGATGCGGCCGTCCTCGACGAACAGGACGTCCGGGTCCACGTCGACGTCCGGATGCAGACGCTGGAACGCCTCGGTCACCTGCCAGTGCGTGGTGGCCCGGCGGCCGTCGAGCAGGCCCGCCGCGGCGAGGACGAAGGCGGCGGTGCAGATCGACACGATGCGGGCGTCCGGGCGGATCAGCGCGAGGGCGGCGGCGACCTCGGCGGACAGCTCGGTGGGGATGTGGGCCGCGGCCATGGAGGCGACCACCACGGTGTCGGCCGTGGCCAGAACTTCCGGGCCGTGCTCGACCCCGATCGTGAAGTCCGCGTTGCTGGGCACCGGCCGTCCGTCGACGCTGCACGTCAGCACCTCGTAGTGGCCGTCGGCCGCGCCGAAGATCCGGCTGGGGATGCCCAGCTCGAAGGGGTAGACGCCCTCCAGGGCCAGGACCACGACTCGTTCGACCCGCCGCTGCGCACTCATGGCACGATTCTATCGAAGGTTGGCAATCATGCCATTTCCCGGGAGGGCGGGTCCGGGCACGCTGGATCACCATGAGCACTGTGAAGACGATGCGAGCCATCAGCCAGGACGTTCTCGGTGGTCCCGAGGTCCTGAAGGAAACCGAGGCGGAGCGGCCGCAGCCGCGCGCGAACGAGGTACTGGTCCGGGTACGGGCCGCCGGAGTGAACCCCACCGACTGGAAGCACCGCGCCACCGGCGGCTTCCTCGGCGAGCCGCCCTTCGTCCTGGGCTGGGACGTCTCGGGCGTGGTCGAGGCCGTCGGTATCGGAGTCGCCCGCTTCCAGCCCGGCGACGAGGTCTTCGGCATGCTGTCGTACCCGTACGGCCACGGTTCGCACGCGGAGTACGTGACGGCCCCGGCGCGTACGTTCGCGCACAAGCCGGCCTCTATCGACCACGCGGCGGCGGGCGCGCTGCCACTGGTCTCGCTGACCGCCTGGCAGGCGCTGGTCGAGTACGCCGACGTACGGCCGGGACAGCGGGTGCTGGTGCATGCCGCGGCCGGCGGCGTCGGGCACGTGGCCGTGCAGATCGCCAAGGCGAGGGGCGCGTATGTGATCGGCACGGCGAGCGCGGGCAAGCACGAGTTCCTGCGCGGACTCGGCGTGGACGAGGCGATCGACTACCGGGAGACGGACTTCGCCGAGGCCGTCAAGGACGTGGATGTCGTGCTGGACACCCTCGGCGGTGACACGTCCGTGCGCTCGCTGCGGGTGCTGCGACCCGGCGGGCTGGTGGTCTCGATCCTGCCGGTCGGGTCCCCGGAGTTCTTCGAGGAGGCCGAGCGGCTCGGCGTGCGGGCGCTGCGCATGCTGGTGGACGCCTCGCACAGCGGGATGAAGGCGATCGCGGAGCTGGTGGAGGCGGGGAAGCTGCGCCCCGCGATCGCCGGCACCTTCCCGCTCGCCGATGCCGCCGAGGCACATGCCCTCGGCGACACCGGTCGGACCACGGGGAAGCTGGTCCTGACGATGGACTGACCGGCCTCAGAACGTCAGCACGGGTTTGATCGCCTTGCCGGCGCCCATGTCCGTCACCGCCTGGTCGATGTCCGCGAACGGATAGGTGCTGACCAGGCGGTGCAGCGGCAGCCGGCCCGACTTCACCAGGTCGACCAGGGCGGGGATGAAGCTCTGCGTCTCGGCGTCGCCGAGGGTGAGACCGACGATCCGCTTGCCGCCGAGCAGTCCGTTGACGTCGAGGGAGACCTCGGTGCCGAACGGCGGGGCGCCGACGACGACGAGGGTGCCGCGGGCGCCGAGCGCGTCCACGCCCTTGCGCAGCACGGTGACGTTGCCGGTGGTCTCCACGACGCCGTCCGCGCCCCGGCCGCCGGTGATCGCGGCGAGGGCCTCCCCGAGGTCCTCCGCACCCGCGTCCACCGTGTGGGTGGCGCCCAACTCCCTTGCCAGGGACAGCCGTTCGCCGACCCGGTCGACTGCGACGATCGTCGTGGCCGGGGTGAGGGCGGCGGCCATCACCGCGGACAGGCCGACCGCTCCGGCACCGAGGACGACGACCGTGCTGCCCGTGCCGGGCTTCAGTACGTTCCACACGGCGCCGACACCGGTCTGGACACCGCAGCCCAGCGGGGCGAGGGACGCCAGCGGGACGTCGGGGTCGACCTTGACGAGGCTGCGCTCGTCGACCAGGGCCCGCTCGGCGAAGGAGGACTGGCCGAAGAAGTGGCCGCCGAGCGCCTCGCCGCCGCGGCTGATGGTGCTGCTGCCGTCGGCCCGGCGGCCGCCGATGAGGTTCAGCGGCAGCCAGGTCGCGCAGTACGCGGGGTGCCCGCCGTTGCAGTTGCCGCACTCGCCGCAGGACGTGAACGACAGCACGACGTGGTCGCCCGGGGCGACCCCGGTGACGGCCGATCCGACGGCCTCGACGACCCCGGCGCCTTCGTGGCCGAGGACACCGGGCAGCGGGAAGGGCAGTCCGCCGCTCGCCACGCCGAGGTCCGTGTGGCACAGACCGGTGGCCACCATGCGGACCACGGCCTCGTGCGCACCGGGCTCGTCCAGCTGGACGTCGGCGAGGGTGAACGGTGCTCCGCCGGACTCGACGACGGCGGCGCGGGTGGAGATGGGCATCGCGGTAACTCCCTTGGATTTCAAGCGCGTTCAGTCGAGCTGAGGTTCGGCGCGGTCAGTCGAGCGAGACGACGACGGACTTGGTCCTGGTGTAGGAGGCGAGCGCCTCGGGACCGTACTCACGGCCGAACCCGGAGTCCTTCACACCGCCGAAGGGCACCGCGGGGTCGAGCATCGCCCAGTCGTTGACCCAGACGATGCCCGCCTGGAGCTTGTCGGCGATGCGGTGCGCGCGGGCCAGGTTGGTCGTCTGGATGCCCGAAGCCAGGCCGTACGGCGTGGAGTTGGCGAGCCGGATCGCCTCCTCCTCGGAGTCGAAGGGCTGCACGGTGAGGACCGGGCCGAAGATCTCCTCCTGGATCACCCGGGAGTCGTTCGGCAGGTCGGCGATGACCGTGGGCCTGTAGTAGTAGCCGCCGTCGAGGTCGTGACGTTCGCCGCCGCAGACGATGCGGCCGCCCTCCTTGCGGGCCAGCTCGACGTACTCCTCGACCTTCTTGAGGTGCTTCTCCCCCGCCATCGGTCCGATGACGGTCTCGGGCTGCCGCGGGTCCCCGATCGGCACGCCGGGCACGGCCTGCTCCAGGATGCCCAGCAGGGTGGCGTAGACCGAGCGGGCCACCAGCAGTCGCGGGCCGCCCATGCAGAACTGGCCGGAGTTGAAGACGAAGGCCTTGATGATCGAGCCGACGGCCTTCTCCAGGTCGGCGTCCTCGAAGACGACGTGGGCCGCGTTGCCGCCCAGCTCCATGGTGACCGGTTTGAGAGCCTCGCCGGCGACGCTCGCGGCGTGCCGGCCGACCGCGGTGGAGCCGGTGAAGGCGATCTTGTCGACGCCGTTGTGCCGCAGCAGCGCCTCGCCGGCGATGGGGCCCGCGCCGGTGACGACGTTGACCACGCCGTCGGGCACGCCCGCCTGCTGGAAGAGCTTGGCCATGTAGAGCGCGCTGAGCGGGGTCTCGTCGGCCGGCTTGTGCACGACCGTGTTGCCCGCCGCGAGCGCCGGGGCGATCTTCGAGCCGGCGAGGATCAGCGGGAAGTTGAAGGGCGTGATCGCCGCGACCACGCCGAGCGGCTCGCGCCGGGTGTAGGCGAGGGCGTTCATGGGGGTGTCGCGGTTCGCGCCGTGCAGGGAGTGGGCGAGGGCGGCGAAGTGCTCGTAGTCGTTGGCCGCGTTGGTCACGTCCACGGCGTGCGCCAGCGTGATCGGCTTGCCGACGTCGAGGCTCTCCAGCCGGGCCAGTTCCTCGGCGTTCTCGCGGATCAGGTCCGCCACGCGCTGCAGGACCCGGCCGCGCTCCCGGCCGCTCATGCCGGACCAGGAGCCCTCGTCGAAGGCCTCCCGCGCGGCGCGCACGGCCGCGTCCACGTCGGCGGCGCCCGCCTCGGCGACCGTGGTGAGGACCGCGCCCCGGGACGGGTCGACTACCTCGGTGCGCGCTCCGTCGGCGGCCTCGCGCCACTGCCCCCCGATGAACAGCCGTCCGGGTTCGATCTCGAAGGTGGTCATCGCCACTCCTCAGCTCCATCGCCAAGATTTCAACAAACAGGATTCCTGTTGGTCCGCAGTCTCTTTACAGACAGGATTCCTGTCAATGCTCTAGGCTGAACTCATGCTCGACACCCAGGCGACCAAGGCGCCCCCGTCACTGCTCTACATGGTCAAACAAGTGGAACTCGTGGTCCGTTCCCACCTGGACGAGCTGGTCAGACCGTCCGGGATCACCGCGTTGCAGTACACGGCGCTGACCGTCCTGGAGCGGCACGACGGACTCTCGGCGGCGCAGCTCGCCCGCGACTCCTTCGTCACCGCCCAGTCCATCGCCGACCTCGTACGGTCACTGGAGAACCGCGGCCTGGTGCGCCGGGAGCGCAATCCGCGCAACCGCCGGGAGCTGCTGATCCTGCTGACCGACACCGGCCGCGAGCTGCTCGCGCAGTGCGAGGAACCGGTCCGCGAGCTCGAGGAGCGGATGGTCCGGGATCTCACGGCCCACCAGACCGAGCAGTTCCGCCAGGCGCTGTCCCGGGCCTGGCACGCCCTGTCCTGAAGTCGGGTCGCAATTCAGAGACATATGTCAATCGAACATGCTCAAATTCACTCCATCGAGGGTAACTTGCAGTGCGGGGAAAGCTTTTGCGCTCGCTCGGGCCCCGGGGACACGGCTGCGCTCGTTACGCTCGCCGCACGACGTCACCCCAGCCCCCGGTGAACTGCGAAGCCGTCGCATGAGGAGCTGGTGGGAGGCGATGTCGTCGTGGAGCAGGAACCTGCACCGCTCAGTCGGCATCTGCGCATCCACCAGGACCGGGGACACACGGTGCTGGAGTTCCGCGGCGAGATCGACATCGTGGCGGCGCTGGAGATCGTCCCGTATCTGGACCGGGTGACCGGGCATCCCGGCACCCGGATCGTGATCGACCTGCGCGAGGTCGAGTTCTTCGACTGCTCCGGTCTGCGTCTGCTGTACCGGGCCCGCAGCCGTGTGCTCGATCACGACGGGCAGTTACACCTGGTCTGTGTCCACCCCCTGACCCTGCGCATCATGCGGGTCACCGGCCTGACCCGGCTGCTGCCCGCGCACGCCACGCTGGACGCGGCCCTGGGACAGTCCGAGGCCACGTCCGGCTCGCTGTGAGGCCCTGCGGGGTGAGCGCGGCTACCTGACGATCCTGGTGACCTGCCCGGCGCCCACGGTCCGCCCGCCCTCACGGATGGCGAACTTCAGCCCCTCCTCCATGGCGATGGGCTGGATCAGCTGCACGAGCATCGTCGTGTTGTCGCCCGGCATGACCATCTCGGTGCCCTTGGGCAGCGTCACCACGCCGGTGACATCGGTCGTGCGGAAGTAGAACTGCGGGCGGTAGTTGTCGAAGAACGGCGTGTGCCGGCCGCCCTCGTTCTTGGACAGGATGTACGCCCGGGCCTCGAACTCCTTGTGCGGGGTGACCGTGCCCGGCTGGATCACGACCTGGCCGCGCTCGACGTCCTCCCGCTTGATGCCGCGCAGCAGCAGCCCCACGTTCTCCCCGGCCCGGCCCTCGTCGAGCAGCTTGCGGAACATCTCGATGCCGGTGACGGTGGTCTTCGTCTTCTGCTCGTGGATGCCGATGATCTCGACCTCCTTGTTGACGTGCAGCACCCCGCGCTCGATCCGGCCGGTGACGACGGTCCCGCGGCCGGTGATCGTGAAGACGTCCTCGATCGGCATCAGGAACGGCTTGTCCACGTCACGCTGCGGCTCCGGCACCGCCGTGTCCACCGCGTCGAGCAGCTCCAGCACCGACCGGGTCCACTGCTCGTCGCCCTCCAGGGCCTTCAGCGCGGACACCTGGATCACGGGCACCTCGTCGCCGGGGAACTCGTACTCGCTGAGCAGCTCGCGCACCTCCAGCTCGACGAGTTCCAGGATCTCCTCGTCGTCCACCATGTCGGTCTTGTTGAGGGCGACCACGATGTACGGCACGCCGACCTGCCGGGCGAGCAGGACGTGCTCCTTGGTCTGCGGCATCGGCCCGTCGGTGGCCGCGACGACGAGGATCGCGCCGTCCATCTGGGCCGCGCCGGTGATCATGTTCTTGATGTAGTCGGCGTGCCCCGGGCAGTCGACGTGCGCGTAGTGCCGGTGCTCGGTCTGGTACTCGACATGCGCGATCGAGATGGTGATGCCGCGCTGCCGTTCCTCGGGCGCCTTGTCGATCTGGTCGAAGGGCGTGAACGGGTTCAGCTCGGGATACCTGTCGTGCAGCACCTTCGTGATGGCCGCGGTGAGCGTGGTCTTGCCGTGATCGATGTGGCCGATGGTTCCGATGTTCACATGCGGTTTGGTCCGCTCGAACTTCGCCTTCGCCACGGGGGCCTCCAGGTCACCTGGGTGATGCCGGACGTCGCCCGGCTACCCCTCCATGTCTATTCGCTCCGCGGCGCGTCGAACAGGGCACTGACGGACTCACCGTTGTGAATACGACGCACCGCCTCGGCCAGCGCCGGGGCGATGGACAGGATCCGCAACTTGTCCGTGCGCTCCGCCTCGGGCACCGGCACGGTGTTGGTGCAGACGATCTCCAGGACGTCGGGCTGCTCCCCGATCCGCTTGAGCGCGCCCGCCGCGAACAGTCCGTGCGTACAGGCGACCCGGATCGAGCGCGGCTTCAACTCCCTGAGCCGGTCCAGGAGTTCGAGGACAGTGCTGCCCTTGGCGATCTCGTCGTCCAGCACGATGACATCGCGGTCGGTGACCTCGCCGATGACATCGCTGATGCTGACCCGGTCGTCGGCGTAGCGCTGCTTGGCACCGGCGGCCACCTGGGCGCCGATGAGCCGGGCGAACGCGGCGGCCTCCTTGGCGTTGCCGAGGTCCGGGGAGACGACCGTGGTCCGCGAGAGGTCGTACTGCCGGAAGTGCGCGGCGAGTTCGCGCAGCGCGTGCAGATGGTCGACCGGCACCGAGAAGAAGCCGTGCACCTGCGGCGAGTGCAACGTCATGGCGAGCACGCGACTGGCGCCGGCCGACACCATCAGATCGGCGACGAGCCGTCCGCCGAGCGAGATGCGGGGCGCGTCCTTCTTGTCGGAGCGCGCGTAGGAATAGTGCGGCATGACGACGCTGATCCGCCGCGCGGACGCCCCGCGGGCGGCGTCGCACATCAGCAGCAGTTCGACGAGGTGCTCCTGGACGGGCTTGACCAGCGGCTGGATCAGGAAGACGTCCCGTTCCCGGCAGTTGGCCTGAAGCTGCACCTCCAGACAGTCGTTGGCGAACCGGCTGACCCGGGTCGGGCTGAGAGGCACGCCGAGATGCGCGCAGACCTCCGCCGCCAGCTCGGGGTGGGCACTACCGCTGAACACGGCGATGTCTCGCACGATCCGCTCCTCGGATGATCATCTCGGGGCTGCGGCCTCATGCTACTGACCGCGAAATTCGGTTGCGGCCCCGCACCCGGCACCCGCCATCATGGCGGCGTCCGTTTACCTCACGTCAGGATCACCCGCATGCGCCGTCCCCTCGGAATCCCCCAGCCCTTCCACAGGCCCACGGTTCTCGAGGACGCGACCCCGTATGCACACCCTGAACATCGGAATTCTGGCCCACGTCGACGCCGGTAAGACCAGCCTCACCAAGCGGCTGCTGTTCGACCACGGCGCGATCGACCGGCTCGGCAGTGTCGACGGCGGTGACACCCGAACGGACGACGGCGCGATCGAGCGGCAGCGCGGTATCACCATCCGCTCCGCGGTCGCCTCGTTCACCGTCGGCGACACCCGGATCAACCTCATCGACACCCCCGGGCACTCCGACTTCATCGCCGAGGTCGAGCGCGCCCTGGAGGTCCTGGACGGCGCGGTCCTGGTGCTGTCGGCCGTCGAGGGCGTCCAGGCGCAGACCCGGGTCCTCATGCGCACCCTGCGCCGGCTGCGGCTGCCCACGCTCGTCTTCGTCAACAAGGTCGACCGGGCGGGCGCCCGCGCCGAAGGCCTCCTCGACGAGATCCGACGCAGGCTGACACCCCATGTCGCACCGCTCATGTCGGTCCGGGGAATCGGCACGCCCGCCGCCCGCGTGACACCGCTGCCCTACGGCGACGAACTGGCCGAATCCCTCGCCGACCTGGACCTGGACATCCTCTCGGCCGTCGTCGACGGCCCCGCCCCCACCCCCGACGACCTGAACAAGTCCCTGGCCGGCCACACCGCCGATGGTGCCTTCCACCCCGTCTGGTTCGGCTCGGCCCTCGGCGGCCAGGGCGTGTCCGAACTCGTCGAGGGCGTCATCCGCCTGATCCCGCCCGCACCGACCACCGGGGCCACCACCCCGCGCGGCACGGTCTTCGCCGTCCGCCCCGGACCCGGCGGCGAGCGCACGGCATATCTCCGCCTGTACGACGGTGAGGTGACGGAACGTCAAAGGCTCACGTTCCGGCGGCGCGAGGCCGACGGCCGGACCCGCGAGGTCTTTGGCCGGGTGACGCGCCTCGATGTGATCGGCGGCGCCGCCGGTCCGCTCACCGCCGGGAACATCGCGGCGCTCAACGGCGTCCCGGGCATCCGCGTCGGCGACCGACTGGGCGAACTCACCGACCGGTCACCGCAGTTCGCGCCTCCGACCCTGGAGACCGAGGTCAGCGCCCGGCGCCCGGAGCAGGGCGGCCCAGCTGCGCGCGGCGCTCCTCGCCCTCGCCGACCAGGACCCGCTCATCCACGCCCGCCCCACCGCCACCGGCACCACCGCGCTGCTCCTGTACGGCGAGGTCCAGATGGAGGTCCTCGCGGCGACGCTGGCCCAGGACTTCGGTGTCGAGGCGGAGTTCGAGCCCGGGCGGGTCCGGTTCCTGGAACGTCCGCGCGGGGTCGGTGAGGCGTCCGCCGAGAATCCGTGGCACGACCGCACCCGGTACTGGGCGACGATCGGGCTGCGGGTCGAGCCGGGAGAGCGTGGCTCCGGCGGGGTGTTCACGTACGAGACCGAACTCGGCGCGCTCCCCCGGGCGTTCCACCAGGCGATCGAGGAGACGGTCCACGCGAGCATGCGGACGGGGCTGTGCGGCGCGGCCGTCACGGACTACCGGGTCACGCTGGTCCGGTCCGGGTTCGTGGCGCCGCTCAGCACGGCCGCGGACTTCCGCGGACTCACTCCGGTCGTACTGCGCCGGGCCCTTCAGCGGGCGGGAACCCGGCTGTACGAGCCGTACCACGCGTTCGAGTCGGAGGTCCCCCTGGACGCGCTGGCCCCGGTCACCGCGCATCTCGCCGCGCTGGGCGCCGAGTTCACCGGTACGACCGGCGGGAGCACGGCGTGGGTGATCGCCGGTGAGCTCGCGGCCCGGCGGGTGCGCGAGGCCGAGCTGCGGCTGCCGGGGCTGACACACGGGGAGGGGGTGTGGTGGTCGCGCCCCTCCGGTGACCGCGAACTGCGGTCGCCGTAGGGCGCGTTGGCACCCGGCGGGCCTTTCCTTGGAGACCTTCCCTTGGAGGCCTTTCCTTGGAGACCTTCGCTTGGAGGTGTCACCAGGACACCGGCAGATGCAGCGGGCTGCGGGTCATCTGTCCCACCCGCCACTCGATCGTCTCCGGCGTGAACTCGGCCCGCAGCTCCGGGAAACGGGTGGCGAGCTGGTGCAGGCCGAGTTCGAGCTCCAACCGGGCAAGCCAGGCGCCGAGGCAGTGGTGGGGTCCGGCGCCGAAGGTGATGCTCGGCGCGGTCAGGGGTGCGGACAGGTCGGGCGGGCCCGGCGGGAAGACGTCGGGGTCGCGGCCCGCGGCGTTGGTCTGGAGGGCGACCACACTGCCCGCGGGGATCAGCACCCCGCCGACCTCGACGTCCTCGACGGCCCGCCGGATCAGACCGGGCAGCACCCTCCCCTCGCTCAGCGGGACGGTGCGCAGCAGCTGCTCGGCCGCGACCGCCGCCGACTCCTCGTCGCGGGCGAGCAGCGGCCAGCCGTCCCGGCCGTCGGTGAGGAGGTAGACGACGGCGTTGCCGAGCGAGGACATGGTGGTCTCGTGGCCGGCCACGACCAGTCCGCAGACCAGGGTGATCAACCGCCGTTCGTCGATACCCAGTTCGTCGCCGGCCGCCACCAGGCCGCTCACCAGGTCGTCCCCGGGCTCCTTGCGCCGCTCGGCGATCAGCCCGGCGGCGAACATGCCGAACTCCGTCATCGCCTC
This sequence comes from Streptomyces sp. RG80, assembly GCF_040446465.1. Taxonomy (NCBI): domain Bacteria; kingdom Bacillati; phylum Actinomycetota; class Actinomycetes; order Kitasatosporales; family Streptomycetaceae; genus Streptomyces; species Streptomyces sp. RG80. The sequence goes on from NZ_JBEAAJ010000002.1 coordinate 125,223, forward strand.
GACCACCTCATCGGCCGTGTGCGCACCGCCGGACAAGGCGTGGTCGGCCCAGTGCCGGATCCGCTCACGGTCGACATGGTCGAGCCCCATCAGCCGGCAGATCACCGACACGGGCAGCGGCCGGGTGAACCCCTCGACGATGTCGGCCGGTCGCGGCCGCGCGGCGAAGTCGTCCAGCAGCGCGGCGACCACCGAGCCGACCCAGGGCCGCCAGCGGGCGACGGCCCGCGGGGTGAACGCCCGCTGCACGGTGCCGCGCAGCAGCTGATGGGCGGGGCCGTCCTGGTTGAGCAGGCCGTTGGGGTCGTCCAGCAGGTTCGGTACGACGAGCAGCGGCGGGGCGTTCGGAGCATGCAGCGAACTCCGGTCGAACCGCGGGTCCATGAGTACCTGGCGGACCTCCGCGTACCGGGTCACGAGCCACACCGGGGTGCCGGTCGCGAGGGTGCCGAGCGTGGGCGGGCCGTGCTCGGGGAGGCTGATGCGGTGCATGGGGCACAGCGGCCGGGATGTGCTGTCTGGACTCATCCGGGTCTCCAGAAGCGCCGGTTCTCGAGGGTTTCCACGCTAGTGCGCCGTCCGTGCCCCCGTCAGCGGTCGCAATCGGCCAACACTGCGGTCTGACAAGGGTTTTGGAGGGAATCCGAGCAAGTAGGAAGGAGGGCCGTCGCATGACGACTCCCATCAGGCGCATGTCCAAGCGCATGCCCGGCTGGGCGAAGTTGGTGAGCGCCGTCGTACTGGTGCTCGTCGTGTTCTTCGCCGGTATCCGGCTGAGCGTGCTCCCGGGCCTCAAGGACCTGTTCGGCACCGAGACCCATGACCGCTCGGGTCCCGCACTCCTCCAGTCCATCCAGGACCTCAGCCGTTACGACGCCGCCTCCGGCAACTTCCAGGTGGTCGTGGACCTGGAGAAGGACGCCAAGTACCTGCCCGACGCGATCCGCGGCACCCGCACCCTGTACGTCGGGGCGGGCACCGTCGACGCCTATGTCGACCTCGGCAAGGTGGCCAAGGACGACGTGACGGTCAACGAGGACCGCACGACGGCCACGCTGCACCTGCCGCACGCACAGCTCGGCAAGCCCGCCCTGGACGCCGACCGCTCCTACGCGGTGTCCAAGCAGCGGGGTCTCCTGGACCGGCTGGGCGACCTGTTCTCCGACAACCCCAACGGCGAACAGGCCGTGCAGAAGCTCGCGGTGAAGCACATCGGCGACGCGGCGAAGGACAGCGGGCTCACCAAACGCGCCGAGACCAACACCACCGACATGCTCGAAGGCCTGCTGCACTCCCTCGGCTTCAAGGAGGTGAGCGTCACGTTCGGGACCTGATCAGGAGATCGGGATCCCCGGCAGGGCCAGGGCGCCGAGCAGTGCGGCGCCCGCCAGCACCCAGGCCACGTAGTCCCCGATGTGCCCGGACTGCAATCGCCGCAGCGGCAGCGCCCAGGCCGGTGCGGCGAGCAGCCGGGGACGGGTGACCGCAAGGGCCGCGAGGCCGAGGGCCAGCAGGGTCGAGAGGAGACCCAGCAGGACGCCGACCGGCGTCCAGTGCACGGAGGCCACCACCACTCCCCCGGATCCGGTCTCGTTCACGGAGTGGGCCACCACGTCGGCGAAGCCGGGTGCCACCCCGACCGCGAGCGCCCCGGCGAGCAGGACCGCCGGGACGGCCGTCATGGTGTCCGGCACCCTCCGCAGCCGCTGCCCGGTCTCGGGCCGCTCCCCGGTACCGGTCGTCTCGTAGCCGCCCGCCTCCCGCGGCCTGGGGCCGAGCCCGAGGAACACGCGCGCGCCGACCCGCAGTACGGCGCCGGCGGTCACCGCGGTCGCGGCGACGTAGAGCACGGTGAGCGCGGGGCCCGCGGCCTCCTCGGTGACGGCCTTGCCGAGGGCCGTGCCGAACGGCGGCAGCCCGGCGAGGCCGAGCGCGGCGACGGTGAACAGCACGGCGACGCCCCGTAGTCGGCGTGCCTTGCCGTGCAGGGCGTGCTCGTCGACGCTGCCGCAGCGGTCGAGGAGGATCCCGGCGCAGGCGAACAGGGCGGCCTTCACTCCGGCGTGGCCCAGCAGGTACAGGGCGACCCCGTCGTCGGCCTCGGGCTTGAGGACGCCGATGCCGATGAGGAACAGGCCGGTGTGGGCGACGGTCGAGTAGGCGAGCAGCCGTTTGATGTGCCGCTGGTACCAGCACATGACCGCGCCGATCACCGCCGTCAGCGCGCCGAGCGTCACGAGCAGCCGGGTCAGGTCGGCGGCCGGGACGCCGCCGGGCCCGGCGAACACGGTGCCGTACACGCGCCAGACGCCGTAGCCGCCGAGTTCGACCATGACGCCGGACAGCAGCATGCACACGGGGGTGGGGGCGACGGCGTGCGCGTCGGGCAGCCAGAAGTGGAAGGGCACCGCGGCGGCCTTGACCAGCAGCCCGGTCAGGACGAGGACGAAGGCGGCCAGTACCAGCGCGTCGGGCGGTCCGTGCGCGTCGAGCTCCTGCCCGATCCGGGTCATCGCCAGTTCGCCGGTGCGGGCGTAGAGCAGCGCGATGCCCATGAGCATGGCGTACGCGCCGAGCGAGGTGACGACGGCGAAGGTCAGGGCGCCCTGGACCGCCTTGGCCTCCTCCACTCGGGTGCCGGTCAGGGCGTACGCCACGACGCTCATCAGCTCGAACCAGACGAACGCGTTGAAGAGGTCGCCCGCGATCGCGAACCCGCACATGCCGCCCTGGAAGAGCAGCATCAGCCCGGGGAAGGAGCCGGCGTGCCGGCGCGGGGGTTCGTCGAAGTAGTGCCAGGAGTACACCAGGGCCGCGAGTGTCAGCAGCGAGGCGAGCGCGGCCATGCCGAGTCCGGGGCCGTCGCCGACCAGGACGATACCGACGCTCTCGCCGTTGACGGGGACCCAGCCGCCGACCCACTCGACCATCGGCGGTGAGGAGTCGAGGAGCAGCACGATCGCCAGCCCGGCGGTGCCGGCGGAGACGGCGCAGGCCGTGGACTCGGCGACGATCCGGGGCAGTCGGCGGCCGCCGGCGACCAGCAGGGCGGCGCCGAGCAGCGGGACGGCGACGAGGAGGGGCAGCAGGTCGTTCATCAGCCGCGCAGCTCCGAGAGTTCGTCGGGGTCGATCGTGCCGTGCCGCTTGGAGACCTGTACGACGAGCGCGAGCAGCAGCGCGGTGACGGTGGCGCCGACCACGACGTCGGTGAGGGCGAGCGCCTGCACGACGGGGTCGACGACCGGCCGGGAGCCGGGTTCCAGATCGGAGAAGACCGGCGCGGTGGCGTCGTCGCGGTACCCGACGGCCAGCAGCAGCACATAGGTGGCGGACTGGCACACGCTCAGACAGCCGACGGCGTGGATCAGGTTGCGGCTGGTGGCGAGGCCGTAGCAGCCGACCAGGAAGATCCATACGGCGACGAGGTACGGCAGGACGTCCATCACTTCGCGTTCTCCTCCTCGATCTCGACGGCCTGGTCCAGGAACCGGGCGAGCAGCACCACGACCGCACAGGCGACCTCCATGCCGATGGCCGCGTTCAGCAGCGGGACCATGCCGCCGGAGGAGAGCGTGTTGAACGTGCCGTACGGCAGCAGGGTGTTGGTGAGGAAGGCACTGCCGCCGATCAGGCCCGCGATGCCCGTGACGAGGTAGGCCGAGACGGCGAGGGCGTCCCCGACCTCGTACAGGCCGACCGGTCGGACGCGTTCCAGGGCGCGGTAGTCGGCGCCGAGGTAGAGCAGGTGGAGGGAGGTCGCGGCGACGACCCCGCCCTGGAAGCCGCCGCCGGGGCTGAGCTGACCGTGGGCGATGACGTAGAGGCCGGTGAGCAGGGCGAGGGGCAGGACGAGAAGGGCGTAGCGGCGCACGGGCAGGGCCACGGGCTCGGGTTCGGGGCGGGCGCGGTGCTCGTCGCGGGTCTGCCGCAGCAGGACGACACAGCCGAGCACGGCCGCGAACAGGATGGTCATCTCGCCGAGGGTGTCGAAGGCGCGCTGGTCGAAGTTGACGGAGGAGATGGTGTTGGCGGTGTGCCGGGCGAGCGAGGTCGCGACGGCCCGGTCGCCGTAGGGGTGCCGGTCGCCGCCGAAGGCGGGCAGCTGGAAGCAGGCGGCGCCGAGCAGCGCGGCGAGTCCCGCGCCGCCGACGGCCACGAGCAGCAGCCGGGTGCGCCGGTTCACTCGGGGCGTCCCTTGCGCCGGGCGCGCCGTCTGACCTTCTGGACGGCGAGCAGGAGCAGCAGCGGGGTCAGCGCGGAGCCCACCGCGAGCTGCGACAGCCCCACGTCGGGTGCCTGGAGCACGGTGAACAGCACGGCCAGCACCAGCCCGAGGACCGACAGGACGAGGGCCTGGCGCACGGGGTCGCGCACCAGCACGGCCGTGGTGGCGGCCGCGGCGACCAGCAGCAGTACGACGACGATGACGGCGTCAGCCACGGCGCACCCCGCGGAATCCGCCGGACAGCGCGCGCGAGGCGACGACGTTGCCGCCGATCAGCAGCGCTCCGGTGACCAGGAGCTTCGCCATGGCCCGGCTAGGCCCCTCCGCCGCGCACAGTGCCAGGACGACGGCGGCGACGAATGCGGCGACCGCCCAGGTCAGGCCCCAGGCGCGCGGCGGGTCCGCGGCGAGTTCGGTGGCGAGCAGCCGGGCGAAGACCAGGGTGCCGACCGGGCCGAGGAGGGCGAGGACCAGGGCGAGATCGACGTAGGACGGGCGGTCGTAGGCCTGTGCGAGCAGCAGGAGGGCCGGGCAGGCCAGGGCGGTGGACAGGTTCTGGGCCACGACCCGGCGGCGCAGCGGTCCGGTGGCGACGCCCCACAGGGCCGCGCCGACGCCCGCGCCGAGGGTGACGGTGGCGGCGAGGGTCCAGCCGTTCACCGTGCGCTCACCACCCGCCGCGCGGCCGTCGCCGCGAGCGCCGCCACGGCCGCGGCGGCCGTGCCGACCAAGAGCTCGAGCGTGTCCACCGGGCCGATGAGGACCAGCCACAGCGCGGCGAGCGCCGCCCACCAGGCCAGCGCCTCGGCCACGGTGAGCAGCGTCGTACGCCGGTCCATGCGCCACCTCCTCGGGCCCGCCGCCGACGAAATGTCCCGGGTGCGGTTTTCGCGCCATCCAAACACCGCCCCGGGGGCGGGCGGTGGCGGCGCGCGCGGGTCCGATGCCGGAGTGCCCCACCCGTACGAAGGGAAACCGTGGGGTGCTCCCGACCCGCCGGGGCGCGGCCGCATTCTCGGCCCGTTCGCGGGTAATCGCCTTACGACGCAGGGAAGTTGAAGACTGGAGGACCGCATGGCCCGTGCAGCCTTACGTCCACGTGACGCGTTCCGCCTGCGTACCACCAGGTCCGCCCCGCCCAAGTCCGACCCGGCCAAGGGCGCCAAGACCGGCAGGACCGCGAAGGCCGACCCCGCCAAGTCCAAGGCCACGCCGGAGAAGCGGCGCAGCCCGCTGGCCGTCGTCCGTCGGGTGGTGGCGATGGTCGCCGCGTTCGCCTTCATGGTGGCGTTCGCCGTCGTACTGGCCCGGCTCACGCTGGAGCCCTCACCCGCGTCGGAGGCGCTGACCCACACCAATCTGCATCCGGGCCGCTCCCTGCGCGCCTATCTCGATCAGCCCGAACTGCGGGACGCCGCCAAGCAGATCGGCGGCAACATCCTGCTGGGCATCCCCTTCGGCGTCCTGGTCCCCGTGCTCGCGCCACGCACCCGCGGCGTGCTGCGGGTACTTCTGTTGACGGCCGTCGTGATGCTGCTGGTGGAGTTCGCACAGGGCGCGCTGATCACCGGGCGGGCCTTCGACATCGACGACGTCATCCTCAACACCACCGGGGCGCTGATCGGCTATGTCCTGCTGGGGCGGCGGCTGAGCAGGGCGGTGCACCGCTGAGGTCAGCGGACGGACAACTGCACGATGGCCGCCGTACCCACCACGACGATGAGTCCGCGCAGGATCGCCGGGTGGAGACGGCGGCCCGCCGCTGCTCCGGCCTGACCGCCCACGGCGGAGCCGATCGCGAGCAGCGCGACGGCCGTCCAGTCGAAGTCGGCGACGACCAGGAAGAACAGCGCCGCGACCGTGTTCACGACGGCGACGAGGACGTTCTTGACGGCGTTGAGGCGCTGGAGGCCGTCATCCAGACGCAGCCCCATCAGGGAGACGTAGATGATCCCCTGGGCGGCGGAGAAGTAGCCGCCGTAGACGCTGGCCAGGGTCAGTCCGACGAGCAGCGGCGGGCCGCCGTCGGCGGGCGCGGTGCGGCCTTCGCGGGTACGGCGGTCGCGCAGTCTCCGGCCGATCAGGGGCTGGAGGACGACCAGCACGAGGGCGAGACCCACCAGGACCGGCACGATCGTCTCGAACGCCTGGGCCGGCAGGGCCAGCAGGAGCGTGGCTCCGGTCAGACCGCCGACCACGGCACCGGCACTCCAGGTGAGGATCCGGCGGCGCTGGCCCGCCAGTTCCCGCCGGTATCCGATGGCCGCGCTGATCGAGCCGGGGATCAGGCCGAGCGCGTTGGAGACCGTGGCGGTGACCGGCGGCAGTCCGACCGCGAGCAGCACCGGGAAGCTGATCAGCGTTCCCGATCCGACCGCGGCGTTGACGGCACCGGCACCCAGACCCGCGGCCAGGACGGCGAGGAGCTCTCCGAGACCTTGCATGAGGGGAGCTTAGGAACCGGACGCTTCGGCACCGGCCGAAGGGTCCCGCACGCTCCCGGCCGGAGGGGCCTCAGTGCCGGGTCCAGGTGAACTTGTCGCCGCCCACCCAGCGGACGGTGTCCGGGTCGTCGAGGTCGTGGACCGTGATGCCCCACGCGGCGGCGGCCTCCAGGACGTCGGTGACGGCTTTCGCCTCTCCGACCACTTCTCCGTCGATCTCCACGATCCGGAAGGGGGGCGTACCGGGTTGTACCCCGAGCACCATGATCCGCGGATGGGAGATGTACGGGCTCGCGCTTTCGGTCATGCAATAGAGCGTAGAGCGCATTCCGCAAGAGGGACATGAGAGGGCAAAGGTGTCCCCGCTCCGCCGTGCGAGCCACGCACACCCGGGGAACCCTGGAGGAGGAGGTGGCGATGGACCCCGTCGAGGCACTGGACCGGATCGCCTTCCTGCTGGAGCGGTCCCTGGCGCCGACGTACCGAGTGCGCGCGTTCCGTACGGCCGCCCGGGTGCTGGCGGCGCTGCCCGAGGGGGAGGTGCGCGAGCGGGCGGAGGCCGGGACGCTGGAGTCGCTCAAGGGGGTCGGCCCGAAGACGGCGAACGTGGTCCGTGAGGCGCTGGCCGGACAGGTTCCGGGCTATCTGGACAAGCTGGAGCGCGAGGCGCCCGCGGGGCCCGCCGTCGAGGGCGGGGAGCGGCTGCGGGCGCTGCTGCGGGGCGACTGCCACGTGCACTCCGACTGGTCGGACGGCGGCAGCCCGATCGAGGAGATGGGCCGGACCGCGGCGGAGCTCGGCCACGAGTGGACGGTGCTCACCGACCACTCCCCCCGGCTGACCGTGGCCCGCGGCCTGTCCCCCGAGCGGCTGCGCGAGCAGCTGGACGTGGTGGCGGAGCTGAACGCGACCTGGGCGCCGTTCCGGCTGCTCACCGGCATCGAGTGCGACATCCTCGACGACGGCTCGCTCGACCAGGAGGAGGAGCTCCTCGGGCGGCTCGACGTCGTGGTCGTCTCCGTGCACTCCAAGCTGCGTATGGACGCCCGCTCGATGACCCGCCGCATGGTCGCCGCGGTCCGCAATCCGCACGCCGACGTCCTCGGGCACTGCACCGGACGGCTGGTCACGGGGCGGGGGCGGCCGGAGTCGGAGTTCGACGCCGACGAGGTGTTCGCCGCGTGCGCCGAGTCGGGCACGGCCGTGGAGATCAACAGCAGGCCCGAGCGGCTGGACCCGCCCCGGCGGCTGCTGCGGCGGGCCGTGGCGGCGGGCACGCTGTTCTCCGTCGACACCGACGCGCACGCGCCGGGCCAGCTCGACTGGCAGATCCTCGGCTGTGCCCGTGCCGAGGAGTGCGGGGTGCCCGACGCGCGCGTGGTGACGACCTGGTCCCTGGAGGAGCTGCTGGCCTGGACCCGGGAGGGCCGGGTGCCGTCCGGAGTGACCGGCTCCTGACGTGGTACTCGTGCGCTGCGATGCGTGGTATGTGAGGAGGAGGACGGGCCTATGGAACGCGCGGCCGTGTTCGACGTCGACGGAACGCTGGTGGACACCAACCACCTCCATGTGGCGACCTGGTGGGAGGCCTTCCGCCAAGCGGGTCACGAGGTGCCGATGCACGCCCTCCACCGGGCCGTGGGCCTCGGCTCCGACGACCTCGTCGCCCATCTGCTCGGCGAGGACCGGGCCGAGCGGGAGGCGGCCGAGCTCAGCGCCGCCCACAAGGCCCTCTACGGGCAGTACTTCGACCGGCTCCCGGCACTCCGGGACGCCGGACGGCTGCTGCGGCGTCTGGACCACGAGGGCTGGACGGTGGTCCTGGCGACCTCGGCGGGCGGTGCCGAACTGTCCGCGCTGCGCCGCGCGATCTCCGCGGACGACGCCATCACCGCCACCGCGAGCGCGGACGACGTCTCCGAGGGCAAGCCCGCCCCGGAACCCGTGGAGCACGCCCTGGAACTGGCGGGTGTACCGGCCGAGCGCGCGGTGTTCGTCGGCGACACCGTGTGGGACATGAAGGCGGGCAGCCGGGCCGGTGTGCGTTGCGTGGGCGTGCTGTGCGGCGGCATCCCGCGCGCGGACCTGGAGGAGGCGGGCGCGGAGGCGATCTACGACGATCCCGCCCAGCTGCTCACGAGCCTCCCGGACAGCCCGTTCGCCTGGCTGCCGTTCGATCGGTGACGCAGCTCACGCCATAACGCGACAGCTCGGGGAACACCCAAGGGTGGTTGCCCGTTGAACCACACGTAGGTGCGGACGGGACAGTGTCCCGGGGCCTCGACTTCCGCCCACACCAGGACCGCCCCGACCGTGATCCCCCGTCCGGTCGGGGCTCTTTTTCGCCCAGACTCCTGGCCGGACTCCGCTCTTCGGGTTCCGCTTGACTTCGAGAGCACTCCAATTCGTAGCGTTCCTCGGTATGAGCACTGCACAGCACAAGATCGGATCGGGCTTCGACGCCCACAGCACCGCCGCCGACATCCTGGCCGGCCTCGACCTCACCGGCAGGCTCGCGATCGTCACCGGCGGCTACTCGGGGCTCGGCCTGGAGACCACGCGTGCGCTCACCGAGGCGGGCGCCCACGTCGTCGTACCGGCGCGCCGTCCCGCCGTCGCCCAGGAGGCCGTGGCGGGCATCGACCGGGTCGAGGTCGACGAGCTGGACCTCGGCGACCTCGACAGCGTGCGCGGCTTCGCCGAGCGGTTCCTCTCCTCCGGCCGGCTGATCGACTTCATGATCGACAACGCCGGGATCATGGCCTGCCCGGAGACCCGGGTCGGCCCCGGCTGGGAGGCGCAGTTCGCCACCAACCACCTCGGGCACTTCGCGCTGGTCAACCGGCTGTGGCCGGCGATCGCCCCCGGCGGCGCCCGGGTCGTGTCCGTCTCGTCGCGCGCCCACCACTTCTCCGGCATGCGCTGGGACGACGTCCAGTGGACCTCGGGCTACGACAAGTGGCAGGCCTACGGGCAGGCCAAGACCGCGAACGTCCTGTTCGCCGTCCACCTGGACCGGCTCGGCCGCGACGCCGGTGTCCGCGCGTTCGCCCTGCACCCCGGCGGCATCTTCACACCGCTGCAACGGCACATCCCCAAGGCCGAGATGCTGGAGCGCGGCTGGATCGACGAGGACGGCAACCTCCTCAACCCCCAGGGCTTCAAGACCCCACAGCAGGGCGCGGCCACCCAGGTGTGGGCGGCGACCTCGCCTCAGCTGGAGGGCCTCGGCGGCGTCTACCTGGAGGACTGCGACATCGCCGAGCCCGCGCTCGACGGCGACCAGTCCGCCGGCGTCCGCGACTGGGCGACCGACCCGGAGCAGGCGGCCCGGCTGTGGACGCTGTCGGCGGAACTGACCGGCGTCAACGCGTTCCCCGCCTGATCGATCCCTTCACGCCGAGCGCTCTACGCCGAGTCCTGTAACGCACGCCGTGCCCTTTGACGCCGAGCCTCTTACGCGACCCGGCAGTAGACACCCTGCTCCCGGCGCCCGGCACCGCCGACGAGAGCGGCCAGATCGCCCACGATCCCGTGGGCGATCCCCGCGTCGATCATCTCCCCGTCCTCCGCCCGCAGGGCGACCCACGCCACGGCGAGGTCACGGAGCCGGGACGCACCGGCCCCGGCGAGCGCGGCACACAGCCGGGCCGAGAGGGCGAACACCAGACACCCGGAGTCGTCCTCGGCGACGGTACGGGGTTCGCCGGCCGCGACGAGGTCGGCGAAGTCGCCGCCGGTGAGCAGGCACTCCCACTCGACCACGGCCTCCTCGACGTCGAAGTTCCCCATGGAGAGCGACTCGTGCGCGGCCTCCGGTCCGGTCCGCAGCGCGCGGGCCGCCGTCTCGTCGTCCGGTGCCGCGAAGAAATCGACCTCGACACTCACCGTCAGTCGTCGCTCTCCCCCGCGGCCGCGGGGTCGAGGTCCTCGCCGACGGTGTACGTGTCCTTGAGCTTCACCTCGGAGACCCCGCGGCCCTCCGGGAAGACCCGTCGCCAGTCGCCGACGACGTGCAACTCGTCGGTGCCCATGGCGCGGACGACCATCAGGCCCTCCGCATGGGCCTTGTACGCCTTCATCCAGAGGTTGGCGAAGGCCTGGGAGCGGATCAGGTGCATCCAGTCGGGGCGGTAGAGCTCGCGGTTGTAGTTGGACTCCCCCATCGTGGAGACGAACTTGGAGTACATCGCCTTCACGTACTCCAGCGTCACCTCGTCGCCCTCGGCGATCGCCCGGTCCCGGGCGTCCTTCAGCGCGACGCGGAACTTCTCCAGGAGGCCCTCGGTCGCGCCGGAGGTGAACGACTCGTGGATCTCCGGCGGGTCGCACAGCCCGTACTTCGGCCCCGACAGCCGCAGCAGCAGACGCAGGGTCGGTTCGGTGACCCAGAGGGGGCCGGGTTCGTCGCGGTTGCCGATCGGGTTGGGCAGCTGGTCCTCGTGGTCCCACTCGGGCGGGGTGATCAGATGCACGCCGGCCCGGCGGCGGTCGTGGTCGAAGCCGGTGGAGTGCTCCAACTGGCCGATCGGCAGATGGGTCTTGAGCGCCGACAGATACGCGCCGTTGATGTCGAGGGCGGTCACCTCGTGCGCGCCGGGCGGCAGTTCGGTCCGGGCCCACTTGGGGCGGGCCTCCCAGATCCGGTCGGCGCCGCGGGCGGACTGCTTGCGCAGGATCTCCGGGATCCAGGGGTGCGCCACGACGTCGTAACGGCCGCCCTTGCGGGTCTCGTCCAGCAGCGCCATGGCATCCGGGATCGCCCGCTTGACCAGGGCCGCGGTCGCGGCCTCCAGATCACCGCTGTGCTTCTCCAGGGCGGCGGCCACCGCGGCGCCGATGAGGTCGGTGTCCTGCGCGGCGGTCTGCATACGGCGGCCCACGGGGACCACGCGTACGGGCTCGGCGTCACGCCCGGGCCGCGCGGGGGCAGGCCTACGGCGCTGTGCGGGGGCCTGCGCGGGAGCCGGTGCGGGAGCCGGTGCGGGAGCCTGCGCAGGAGGCGCCTCGTCCTCGTGCTCGGCGGGGCCGGGCTCCGGGGGCACGTCCGCGGGCGCCGTCGTACCGCAGTCGGCCGGGTCGAGGTGCTGGGGGAACCCGGCGACCTGGTGGTGGGCCGGGGTGCCGCACAGGACGCACGGCTGCGGTGCGGCGAGAGCCTCGACCTCGTCCGGCTCGCCCGCGCCGTCACCGCCGGTCGCGGGCTCCGTCTGCTTCGGGTCGTCCACTTCGTCGTCGGCGTCGGACGTGTCGGCGGCCGCCTCCGCAGCCCGGGCCGCCAGTTTGGTCCGGGCCCCTTCCAGGAAGTACGCGTACTTCTCGCGCACGTCCCCGCTCGGGTCCCGCCCCGCCTCCCAGCCGCCGACGGTGGACGGGCTCACGCCGAGGGCCTGGGCCACCTGGGAACGCGAGAGGTTGAGCCCCTCACGCAGCTCGCGCCGCACGTCGGCGGGCGGCAGCGGCACCTCCTGGCGGGCGGCCGCCAGGAGCGCGTCGATCGCCTCGAAGTCGGTCATCGGGTCACCGCCGTCGTTCCTCCGGTCCGGCGCCGCCGGACGGGCAGCGTCTCGCACGCCCGGGTCGGTCCGGCCAGCAGGTCGAGCACGTCGATGCCGAAGTGGGCGGCGAGCGCGTCGCAGTCGGCCAGACTCCAGGCGGCGCTGCCGGACTGACGGCGGCTCACCTGCGCCTGGCTCACCCCGAGCGCCACGGCGACCTCCGCCTGTGACTCACCCGTCGCGTGCATCAACGCGGCGACCGAAGACCTCACACGTTCTCCCAAGGACAGTCCCACCCCGCCAACCCTACCCGGCCTCATGCGTCCACCGTATGAACCATGCTGTGGGCGCAATCCCCGCGTTGCATCCTCCCCGCCCGGGTACTCGGTCGTCCCCGTCGAAGCGGCATGCCCGAGAGGAGCCGAAGGTGAGCAGGATTGTGGTCACGGGTGCGACCGGCAACGTCGGCACGAGTGTGGTGCGCCTTCTGTCCGAGGACCCGGAGGTCGACTCCGTGCTGGGGCTGGCGCGCCGGATCCCGGACTGGTCGCCTCCCGGGACGGAGTGGTCCCCCGTGGACCTGGCGTCGGAGCGGGCCGATCTGGCGAAGGAGTTCGCGGGTGCGGACGCCGTGGTGCATCTGGCCTGGGCGTTCCAGCCGACGCACGACCCGGCGACGACGTGGCGGACGAACGTCCTCGGCTCGATCCGGGTCTTCGAGGCGGTGGCCGCGGCCGGGGTGCCGGCGCTGGTGCACGCGTCGTCGGTCGGCGCGTACTCGCCGGGTCCGAAGGACGAGGCCGTCGACGAGTCGTGGCCGACGCACGGCTGGCCGGACGCCGCGTACTGCCGGGAGAAGGCGTATCTGGAGCGGACCCTGGACACCTTCGAGCGGGACCATCCCGAGGTGCGGGTGGTGCGGATGCGGCCGGCGTTCCTGTTCAAGCGGGAGTCGGCGAGCGAGCAGCGCCGCATCTTCGGCGGCCGTTTCCTGCCGGGCCCGCTGGTCCGCCCGGAGCTGCTGCCCGTGCTGCCCGACATCCCCGGGCTGCGGGTGCAGGCGCTGCACACGGACGACGCGGCGAAGGCCTATCAGCTAGCGGTCCACTCCGAACTGCGGGGCGCCTTCAACCTGGCGGCCGAGCCGCCGGTCGACGCCGCACTGCTCGGCGAGATGCTGGGCACCCGCCGGGTCCGGCTGCCCCGCACCGCGGCCCGCTCGGCGGTGGCCGCCGCCTGGGGCCTGCACCTGCTGCCCGCCTCCCCGCACCTCTTCGACGCGGTCCTGCGACTGCCGCTCATGGACTGCACCCGCGCCCGCACGGAACTGCGCTGGCGTCCGGAGCACACCGCGCCCGAGGTGCTGGAGGAGTTCCTGAAGGGTCTCCAGCAGGGCGCGGGAGCGGACACGGAACCGCTGCGGGGGCGGAAGGTGGGCTGAGCGGGAGCGCGAGACGCCTGTGCCGTCCCGGGACGGCACAGGCTCATCAGATCAGAGCAGGCTCATCCGCGGCGGTGACCGATACGACCGTCGCGGCCGGCCCGGGTCAGCCGGTCGGCTCGTCCGGTACCGGGTCCTCGGAGGGCGCGTTCGCCGCGTGCGGGGCGCCCTCGCGGCCGGTGCCCGCCTCGTCGGTGTCGGGGACTTCGGCGTCCTTCTCGTCCTCGCCGGTCTGGTCGGGAGCGGCGTCCCAGGGGTCCTCGCCCTCGCCCGCCAGCTGGTCCGGCATGTCCCGCGGTACGGGCTCGCCGTCGGGGCCTTTGCGGTGGTGGTCGGCCATGGCGTCCTCCCTTCTCGTCGTCCGGGCGACACGCGAGTACCTCTGCCCCCACCGGCGAAACCTCAGTGCGGAGCCCGCTCCTGAAGCGCCGTGCGCCAGGCCGGGTGGGGCCCCTCGGGCGCGGGCTCGGGGCGGCGGCCGCCGCGCCCGAAGAAGTCGGCGAGCGGCAGGATCGCGGCGCCCACGGTGACCGCGTCGGGGCCGAGCCTGCCGAGGTCGATGGTGACCTTCTCGGCAGGATGCCGCAGCGCGTAGGAGGCGGCGTGGCGGCGTACGGCGGGCAGGAAGCGGGTGCCGAGCTGGAGGCCGGCCCAGCCGCCGATGAGGATGCGCTCGGGCTGGAAGAGGTTGATCAGGTCGGACAGCCCGGCGCCCAGGTACTCGGCGGTCTCCTCCAGCACGGCCAGCGCCACCGGGTCGGGCGCGCCGTCCCCGGCCGGGTACGCGGCGGCCAGCATCGCGGTCAGCGCGGTCTCCTCGTCGGTGCCCTCGGGCGGCCGTCCGCCCTCCTCGCGCCAGCGGTCGAGAAGCGACTCGGCGCCCGCGTACGCCTCCAGACAGCCCAGCGCACCGCACCGGCAGCGGCGTCCCCTGACCCGTACCGTCAGATGGCCCCACTCGACCGCCCTGCCGTGCTCCACCTCGGGCGTGACCAGGCAGGCGCCGACGCCGGAGCCGAAGAGGACCACGACCGCGTTGTGCGCGCCGCGTCCGCCGCCGAACCACATCTCGGCCTGGCCGAGGGTCTTGGCGCCGTTGTCGATGAAGTGGCGGACGGTGTCCGGCAACGGGGAACTGGAGCGGAGCAGGGCCTCCAGCGGGACGGCGTCCCAGCCGATGGTCTGCCCGTGGACCACGGCACCCCGGTCCGGGGTGTGCTCGACGATGCCGGGGACGCCGATACCGACGCCGAGAAGCTGGTCGGGGGCGATGCCTGCGGCGGTGAGCACTTCGGCGACGCCGTCGCGGATGTGGCCGACGATGACCTCGACGTCGTAGCGGCGCTGGGTCAACGGGCGTTCCGCGCGGGCGAGTTCGGTCAGGGTCAGGTCGAACAGCTCGATGCGCACCCGGGTCTCGCCGACGTCCACGCCGATCATGTGGCCGCTGCCGGGCGCCACCCGCAGCAGGGTGCGGGGGCGGCCGCCGTCGGAGTCGACGCTGCCGGCCTCCTCCAGCAGGCCGTCGGCGACCAGGTCGGCGACGACGTTGCTGACGGAGCCGGAGCTGAGACCGGTCGCCGGGCCGAGTTCGAAGCGGCTGAGGGGGCCGTCGAAGTAGAGCCGTTGCAGCACAGCCGTACGGTTGGCCCGCCTCAGGTCGCGCACCGTGCGCCCGTTCCGCCCCGCCATGTGGCCCCCTTCGAACCCTGTCCGACCTGCAACATACCGCTGCGGAGGCACTTTCCACGAGCCCTTAATTCACGATGTGAACTATGAGAGCTCCGCGATCTCGGTCAGCGCGGCGACCAGTTCCGGTGCAACCGCTCCCTGCCGCCAGCGCCGCTGACCCTCGCCCATCTCCCTCGGGACGGTCTCGGTGAGCATGATCAGGTAGAGGTAGGCGCGGTACAGGGCGTACCGGAGACGGGCCGGGACGTCGAACTCCGCGTGGCCGCCCGCTTCCCGGTACCCGGACAGGAAGGCCTCGTCCGTCCGGATGTCGCCGAGCAGCGCGAGGGAGACGAAGTCGGCGAGGGGGTCGCCCCAGAACATACGCTCGCCGTCGATGAGCCCGCCGATACGGACCTGTCCCTCGGCGCGCTCCACCAGGATGTTGCCGCTCCACAGGTCGAAGTGGACGAGGCTCGGGACGGTCACCTCCTCCAGCGCGTCGTAGGCGGGCCGAAGGGCGGCGGCCAACTCGTCGACGGGGCGCGGCAGTACGGCGCCGTAGTCACGGGCGTCGTCGAGGACCGCGTCCAGCATCCCCGTGAACGCGGTCCGCCAGTCCTCGGCGAGTGGCCCGAGCGCGCCGGACGGGTAGCCGAACGCGGGACCGGTCACGCGGTGCAGACGGGCCACCTGGCGGCCCAACTCCGCACGCAGAACGGCCTGTTCGGCGGCGGTGAACTGCCCGTCCCAGGCGTCGCCGGGGACGGCCGTCATCAGCAGATCCCGCCCGAGGAGCAGAACGCGGGGCGCCGGTACGTCCGCCTCGGCGGCGCCGCGGTAGAACTCGGCCTCCGAGACCAGGAGTTGGCGTTCGTGCCGCAGTCCGGGGACGGTCTCGGCGGGCGGCACCTTCAGCACCTGGCGAGTGCCGTCGTCGAGGAGCAGTTCCTCGACGGTGTTGTAGGTGCCGCCGGTCAACGGGCGCAGGTGGGTGAGGCGTTCGGGCGGCAGGCCCGCCTCTGCCAGGATGCGTCGGGCCCTCGCCCAGGAGTCCACCACCGTGCCCCCACCCCTCCCCTTCGCCGCGCCTCGATCAGCCGGCCGTGCACTTCCGGTACAGGGTACGGAACCGGTCGCCCGCGCCTACGCGCTCGGGGTGTGGCTGTCGGCGTCCTCCACCGCCTCGTAGGCCGTGCCCGCGCCCTCGGGGGCGCCGTGGCGGGCGAGGGTGTGCCAGACCATCTTCAGGTCCTGGAGTGCGTGGTGCCCGGTGCGGGCCGCGTCGCCGATGATCCTCGGGTCGATCCGCCCGTCCTCGGCGATCCGGGCGCCCAGGTCGACGTACTCCTGTCCCCGGTAGTCCGCGTACCGGCGCAGCCGCTCCACCGTGAGGCGGTAGCCGGGGTGCCACTCGACGGGGCAGGGCAGCAGGCGCGCCGCCGCCTCGACGGGGGTGCCGCGGTAGCAGGCGTCCAGGACGAGCGCCTCCACGTCCGTGGTGAGGGAGACGCCGCCGTGGACCTGTGCCTCGATGTAGTCGTTGAGGGCGTCCTGCCGGTCCGCCTCCGCCGACGCGATCAGCGACATGCCGGCGGCGACACCGAAGCGGGTCGGCTCGGCGGCGCTGTCGGGGTAGCAGAAGGTGGCCCGGGCCAGGGCCGCGCGCGTCAGCCGGAAGTACGAGGAGCCGAAGCGCGGGGCGGCGCCGACCACCTGACGCCGGAAGTCCAGCGCGCCGTACACGGGCCGGTCGTAGGGGTCGGCCTCGTCGTAGACGCCGCCGAAGATCCGGCTCTCCCAGCGCCATCGGTCACCGCCGGGGTGTGCGGTGAGGCCGCCGTTGCTGGTCCCGGTCACGAACTGGGAGTGGTAGGCGCCGTCCCGTCGCAGCGCCTCCAGGAGGGGCAGTCCGCCGGTCAGCCGGTCGGGGTGGAAGTTGAGGGTGATGCGGACGTCCGGGGCGACGGGCGGGCCCGCCGAGCGTGCCGCGACGTGCCGCAGCGCCGCTCTGGCCCGGGGTGACGGGACGTTCTCGAAATCCACTGGCTCCTCCTCGCCGGGGCCGTCTATTGTGTCTGAACCTAGAGCTTCTAGTTTTTTTACCCTCAGCTTTCGGTAGTAGCATGACACCCCCAGGAGGCTTCCCCATGCGATCACTGACCGAGCACGACATCCGTGAGTCCTTCGTGAACTGTTCGAAGGGCGAGGCGAAGCGGGTGGCCGTGCCGCACGACCTCGACGAACGCCCCTGGGACGATCTGGACTTCTTCGGCTGGCGAGATCCGGGGGCGCCCGACCGGACCTATCTGATCAGCGAGCGACAGGGGCGGCTCGTCGGTCTGTCGATGCGTCTGACGTCCGCGCACCGGGGCTTTCTGCACCGCAGCATGTGTTCGCTGTGCCTGACCACGCATCCGGGCGGCGGGGTCTCGCTCATGACCGCCCGCAAGGCCGGCACGGCGGGCCGCGAGGGCAACTCGGTCGGTCTGTACATCTGCACCGACCTGGCCTGTTCGCTGTACGTCCGCGGCAAGAAGGTCCCCAAAAGCACCCTGCGGATCGAGGAGAGCCTCACCGTGGAGGAGCAGATCGCCCGGGCCACGGGCAATCTGTCCGCCTTCCTCGACAAGCTGCACAGCTGACTCAGTCCATGGCGAGCACGATCTTGCCCCGGTTCTCGCGCCGCTCCAGCTGCTCGTGGGCGGCGCGCGCCTCGGCGAGCGGCAGCACGGTCTCCACCGGTACCCGATAGGCGCCCGCGGCGACCCGTTCGGCCAGTTCGCGCAGGTCAGCGCGGGGGTCGTAGCCGTGCCGCTGGCGGTTGGTGAGCTGGAAGCCGAGGATCGAGGCGTTCTTGGGATAGAAGTCGCGGGTGTCGACGGTGCTGGGGGCCAGGGCGACGTTGGCGAGCGCGACGACGCGGCCGCCGTGCCCCACCTGGCGCAGGCTCCGCCCGAACGCGGCGCCGCCGACGGTGTCGAGGACGACCTCGGCGCCGCGTCCCTCGGTCAGCCGCAGCACCTCCTCGACCTCCGCCTCGTCGGGGTACGCGGAGGTGTCGACGGTCACCTGGGCACCGAACTCCCCCGCCCAGGCGGCCTTCTCCGCGGATCCGGCGAGCGCGATGACGCGGGCCCCCGTCTCGGCGGCGATCTGGACGGCCGCGGTGCCGACCCCGCTGGCGGCGGCCTTGACCACCACGGTGTCCTCCTTGCCGACCCGGGCCAGGTGCCGTACGCAGTACCAGGCGGAGAGCCAGGCGATGGGCAGGGTCGCCGCCTCGGTCCACGCCACCCCGTCGGGGAGAGCCGCCACCTGGGTGACCGGCACGGCCGCCGACTCGGCGTAGAAGCCGGGTGACTTCACGCCGTCCAGCGCCAACACCCGTTGCCCGACCGCGAATTCGGTCACGCCCTCCCCCAGCGCGGTGACGACACCGGCCGCCTCCGCGCCCGGGATCAGCGGGGGCCGTCCGGCCCGGTGGTAGACGCCGGCCCGCAGCAGGGCGTCCGCGCGGTTCACACCGGCCGCCGCGATCCGTATCAGCACCTCCCCCGGTCCCGCCACCGGATCCGGCACCTCGGTCGCCACCAGTACCTCGGGTCCGCCGAACTCGTCGATCCGCACCGCACGCATGTCCCGCCCGCTCTCCGTCGTGACTGACACCACTTGAACAGGTGTCACCCTGCGACACCGGTTCAAGTAGTGTCAAGCCTGTGGCCCGGGCGGGTAGGCTCACCTCCATGACCAGCACCGACCCCGAGCTCGCCTTCCCGTTCGTCGGCGGCCGCCCCTGTCTGGACTTCGTGGCCACGCTCGGCAAGCGGCACGCCACGCCCAAGGAGCGGCTGCCGGACACCGCCGCGCTGGCCCGCTGGCTCACGGAGGCGGAGCTGACCGTGGGCGAGGAGCCGGTCCGGGTCACCGCGCGGGATCTCGCCGACGCGCGCGTGCTTCGCGAGGCCCTCTATCGCGTGGTGCGGGCCGCGATGGCCGGGCGGGAGCCGGCGGCGGCCGATGTCGAGCTGGTCAATCAGGCGGCCGCCAAGCCGGACCTGGCACCCCAGTTGGGCGAGGTGCGCTGGGCGGCCCGGCAGCCGTCCCGGGCCGCGCTGGCGACGGTGGCGCGGGACGCCGTACTGCTGACGGGCGGGCCCCTGCGGGAGCGGGTCAAGGAGTGCGAGAACCCGGACTGTTCGCTGCTGTTCCTGGACGACTCCCAGGCCCGGCGCCGCCGTTGGTGCTCGATGGACCGCTGCGGCAACCTCGCGAAGGTCGCCGGTTACCGCTCCCGCAGCCGGGCCGCGTCGACCCGGGCGGGCAGCGTCCACTGATCCCCCGGTGCGCGGACGGCCGGTGCCCTCGCCGTCACGCGGTGCGCGACACCCCTTGCCGCCACTGCGGATCACGGCCGAGGAAGGCGAGCAGCGCCTCGGCCCGGCCGGAGCCGTCCGGTATCTCGATCGCGGGTGCGAACACCCGGTAGGAGTCCCGGAGGTGGTCCACGAGCTGCTCCGCGAGCGGCCAGATCCCTTCGGCCAGTTCCTCGGTGAGCGGCCGGTCCTGTCCGGTCGCCACCGCGATGTCCCAGGCGTGCACGGCCGCGTCCATCGCGGCCGCGGCGGCGGCCGCCGGCAACGGCATGGGCCCGAGCGGCGTCGGCACCTCGGCCGCGTCCACGGGCAGACCGGCGTACGCGTCCGCGACCATGCGCAGCACTTCGTCCAGCTCCGCCGAAGGGTCCGCGGCGAGCGCGTCGGCCGGAGCGAACGGGTCGGAGTCCGGGCGGCCGCCGGTGATCGCGAGGCCGTAGCCCTGCTGGTCGATGCGTGCGTGGTTGAGGACCTGCCGGGCCGTCCACTCGGAGCACGGCGTCGGCGCTCCCCATGCCGCCGCCGGGACCGCCGCCACCACCTCGCGCAAGTAGCCGTGCGCCGCCGTGAGAACCTCGAGCCCCCGGGTGTCCGCCATCACTGCTCTCCCCTCTTGCCGTCGACGGGTTTGTGCTAACAATCTAGGCGTCGTTGCGGACAGTTACGGTCCGCAATGGTTGAACGCGATCGACTGTGGAAGAGGGACAGCCTGAGGATGCGAGATGTACGTGAGTGGACGGCGTCCCTCGTGCGCTTCGTGAAGCGCCGACGGGACCCGGTGATCGTTCAGACGCTGCGGTCGGCGGCCGCGGCGACGATCGCCTACGTCATCGCGCTCCGGCTCAGTCCCGAGGCGGCCCCGCTCACCGCGCCCCTGACCGCGCTGCTGGTCGTCCAGGTCACCCTCTACGCCACGCTCACCAACGGCATCCGCCGGGTGAACGCCGTGGTGGCCGGCGTCCTCGTCGCCATCGCCTTCAGCCTGCTGGTCGGGCTCACCTGGTGGAGCCTGGCGCTGCTGATCCTGGCCTCGCTGGGGGTGGGGCATCTGGTCAGAGTCGACGAGTACGTCCCCGAGGTGGCCATCAGCGCGATGCTGGTCCTCGGGGTCACCACCGTCGGGGACACCGCCTGGGCGCGGGTCCTTGAGACGCTCATCGGCGCGGTCGTCGGCCTCGGCTTCAACCTGCTGCTGGCGCCGCCGGTGTGGGTGGACGAGGCCGGCGAGTCGATCGAGGGACTGGCCCGCCGGGTACGCCAGTTGATGCTGAGCATGGGCGAGGAGGCCGCGGGCCGCACCCCCGTCGAGCACGCCACCGAGCGGCTGTACGAGGCACGCCGTCTCGACCACGACATCGTCGAGGTGGACGCGGCCCTGAAGCAGGCCGAGGACAGTCTGCGGCTCAACCCGCGCGTGCGTGAGGGGCTGTTGCACCGGGTGGTGCTGCGGACCGGTCTGGACACGCTGGAGATCTGCACGGTCGTGCTGCGGGTGCTCGCGCGCACCCTGGCCGACCTCGCCAAGGAGCGTGAGTCCGAGCGGCTGTTCGCACGGCAGGCGGGTGCCGCCGTGGAGCAGTTGCTGTCGGAGATCGCCGACGCGGTGGTGAGCTTCGCGGTGCTGGTCACCACCGACGTCAGCCGTAGCGCCGAGTCGGCGGAGGAGCGGCTCGCCTCCCAGCTCCGGCACGCCGCGGCCACCCGCGACAAGCTCGCCCAGCTGCTCCTGGAGGAGGTCCAGCGCGACGCCCGCCAGTGGCAGCTGCACGGCGCCGTGCTGACCGAGGTGAACCGCATCCTCGACGAGCTCGACACCGAGCACCGCTCGCGCCGGCTCCTGGAGGAGCTGGACCGCACCTCCCGGGAGCAGCGCGAACGCATGCCGCGGCTGACCCGGTTCCAGGAGCTGCTGCGCAGGAACCGTCCCGCCCTCGCGCGTCGCTCCAGGTGACACGACCGCCTCTCGGACCCCCCGACGACCGCCGGCGCCGTTTGCGTGTGCGGGGTGGTCCGCGTCAAGGTGGTGACGGCCGAGGCAACCGACCACCCGAGGTGTGTGCATGGGCAGGGGCGACTGGAGCAGGCGCCGATTCGTCGGCGCCCTCGCGGGAACGGCGGCCGCGGCGGCGGGCTGCGGCGACGCGCCCGGCCCGACGGCTCCGGCGCCCTCGGCGGCCCCGTCGAGCCCGTCGACCCCGGCCGTCCGGGCTCCGGAGGCCGGCACCCCGGGTGCGACCCCGACCTCCACCCCGAGCGGCCCTCACCCCCTCTACCTCGGCACCTACACCTCCGCCGAGGGCGGCGGCACCGGCATCGGCTTCGCCACCTACGACCCGGCGACCGGCGAGGTGACCGGCGGCAGGACTCTCGAGGGCGTCGCCGACCCCTCGTACCTCGCTTTGCATCCGAACGGCGACACGCTGTACGCGGTCAACGAGCGGGAGAAGGGCGCCGTGACCGCCGTACGGCTCGCCGACCGCGAGGTGCTGGGCAGTCGGGCCACCGGCGGCGGCGCGCCCTGTCATCTGTCGGTGCATCCGGGCGGGCGCTGGCTGCTGAGCGCCAACTACGGCTCGGGCAGCGTGGCCGTGCATCCGATCGAGGCCTCGGGGGCGATCGGCGAACGCGCCGACCTCGTCACCCACTCCGCACCCCCGCCGGGACCGGGGCAGGAGGGTCCGCACGCCCACCAGGTCGTCACCAGTCCCGACGGCGGCCATGTGCTCGCCGTCGACCTGGGCACGGACACCGTCTACACCTACCGGCTCGACGAGCGGACGGGGAAGCTCACCGAGGTCGCGCGGGCGCGGACCCGGCCGGGCGCCGGACCGCGCCATCTGACCTTCCACCCCGGCGGCCGGTTCGCCTATCTGGCCAACGAGGTCGACAACACGGTCGCCGTCTGCGCCTACGACGTGGAGACCGGCCGTCTGACCGTGGGCGAGGCACAGTCCACGGGCACGGGGTCGGGCACCAGTTACCCGGCGCAGCTCCTGGTGACGTCGAACGGCTCGTACGCCTATCTCGCCAACCGGGGCCACAACAGCCTCACGCGCTATGCGATCGAGGCGGACGGCGCCCGGCTCAGGCTGCTCGACACCGTGCCCGTGGGCGGGGACTTCCCGCGTCAGATCGCCTTCTCGCCGGACGGGACGCTGCTGTTCGCGGCGAACCAGCGCTCCAGCACGGTGAGCGTGTTCCGGGTGAACTCGGCGAGCGGTGAACTACGGCTCGCGGGCGAGCCGTTCGCGTCACCCGTCGCCGTCTGTGCGCTGCCGCTGTAGGGCGCGCGGGCAGGACGCGGCGCTCGCCTGGGTGAGCAAAACGTGCATCCGCTCGGTGAGCTGCCCCACGTCGTCGGCCGGCCGGTGGAAGGGCAGGCGTACGTCGCCGTGGGCGCGGTTGCGCTCGATCCGTAGGGTCAGTCCGTGCCGGTCGACGGCGATCGGCTGGACCTTCACCGCGCCGTGCAGACTGTCGGACTCCACGAGCCGGGTG
The DNA here is from genome assembly GCF_040446465.1 of Streptomyces sp. RG80. Taxonomy (NCBI): domain Bacteria; kingdom Bacillati; phylum Actinomycetota; class Actinomycetes; order Kitasatosporales; family Streptomycetaceae; genus Streptomyces; species Streptomyces sp. RG80. The sequence goes on from NZ_JBEAAJ010000002.1 coordinate 148,378, forward strand.
AGCCGCTCGACGGCGTCGGAGTGGCAGTCGGCGAGGTGCGTCAGCAGCCGTGCCTCGGCGGTGGCCAGCGGGTCGGGTACGGCGGCGGCGTACTCGTCGAGGTCGATGACCACGGCGCCGGACGGCTGGCGCAGCACCACGCGCGTCGCCTGGAACGCCAGCTTGCCGTCCTCGGGGACGAACCAGCCGGCGAGCCAGAGCCGGGCGCGGATACGGTTGCGCACGGGGACGGGCGAGACGTCCGCGAACTCCACCACGGCGGACGGCTCGCCACGGGGCGCGCAGATCGCGGCCGCGAGCAGGGCGCTGTCCTCCGGCACGTCCAGCAGCAGTCGGCCGTCGTCGGTCACGGCGTGCGCGCCGACGAACTCCTCGCGCCCGCCGTCCGCGGTCACCGTGCAGGACCACGCGGTGGCGAGCACCGAGCGCGCCCGCTCCGCCGCGGCAGGCGCCGCCGCCCAGCCTTGGCTGTCAACCGTCCCAGCACCCATCCCAGAACCTCCTTAGGTAAGCCTTGCCTAACCTATCCGAGATCGGGGTGTACGCCAACCAGCGCCCTCATCCTTTACGGTCCCTTTTCGGCGCACGGGGGCGCGCTCAGGGGGCAATGGCTCCCAAAAGGGCCCGGGCGCACAGGTCCCGCACCTGCTCCCGGGAGAGTTCGGAGCCCCGCAGCCACTCCAGACAGACGGCGGTGGTGAAGGCCAGCCAGCCGCGCACGGCCAGCTCGATGTCGGGCCGCGCCCCGAGGGCCGCGCCGAACTCGGGGTCCGCGGTGAGCGCCGCGAGGATCTGCCGCTCCTGTGCGGCGAGCGAGCGCTGGTAGACCTTGCGCACGGCCTGGTCCCCCGCCGCGTCGGCCCGGTGGAAGGCGCGGAAACCGTGCGCGTGGGCCTCGACGTACTCCAGGAACGTGTCGAGCCCGGCGGCCAGCTGCTCGCGCACCGGGACACCGGGGACGGCCTCGGTCATCCGCAGCATCCGGGCGCTCTCACGCTCGACGACCGCCGCGAAGAAGTCCCGCTTGGTCGGGAAGTAGTGGTAGAGCAGCCCGCGCGAGACCCCGGCGATCTCGGCGACGCGCTCGATCCACACGTCGTCGTACGGGCTCTCCGAGAACAGCCTGGCGCCGACGGCGAGGAGCTGCTCACGGCGCTCCTCGGTGCTGAGCCGACGGCGAGCGCGTTCACCCTGCTTGGCGGCCATGTCAGCACTTTACTTGACGCCGGTTCAACAACGGGATCACACTGAACCACGCTATTGAACCCACGTACAACACGCGTAATCCGCAGGTGGAGCAAGGGAGATGGCGTCATGGCGGACACAACGGCCGATACCGGGCTGCCGAAGGGGTTCCGCAGCGCCGAACAGGGCTGGCCCGAGCTGCACCGCATCCCGCATCCGCCGCACCGGCTCCCGCTCCTGGGCGATGTGCTCGGGGCCAACAGGGCCACCCCGCTCCAGGACTCGCTCAAGTACGCCCGCATGCTGGGGCCGATCTACCGGCGCAAGGCCTTCAACCGGGAGTTCGTGTTCGTGTGGGGCGGGGAGCTGGCCGCCGACCTCGCCGACGAGACGCGCTTCGCCAAGCACGTCGGGCTCGGCGTCGCCAACCTGCGGCCGGTCGCCGGGGACGGGCTCTTCACGGCGTACAACCACGAGCCGAACTGGCAGCTGGCGCACGACGTGCTGGCACCGGGCTTCAGCCGTGAGGCCATGGAGGGCTACCACCCGATGATGCTGGCCGTGGCCGAGCGGCTCACGGACCACTGGGACCGGGAGCTCACGGCGGGCCGCGCGGTGGACGTGCCCGGCGACATGACCAAGCTGACGCTGGAGACGATCGCGCGCACCGGGTTCGGGCACGACTTCGGTTCCTTCGAGCGGGACCGGCCGCATCCGTTCATCACCGCGATGGTGGGCACGCTCACCTACGCGCAGCGGCTCAACAGCGTGCCCTGGCCAGGGCTGTTGCGGAAGGCGGCGCGGCACAACGAGGCCGACATCGGGTATCTGAACCGGACCGTCGACGAACTGATCCGGGTCCGGCGCACGGGGAGCGGGGACGGCGACCTCCTCGACCGGATGCTTCAGACGTCCCACCCCGAGACCGGCGAACGGCTTTCCGCCGAGAACGTCCGCCGCCAGGTCATCACCTTCCTGGTGGCCGGCCACGAGACGACGTCGGGTGCGCTCTCGTTCGCCCTGCACTACCTCTCCCGGCACCCGGACGTCGCGGCACGCGCGCGTGCCGAGGTGGACCGGGTCTGGGGCGACGCGGCGGTCCCGGGGTACGACCAGGTCGCCAAGCTGCGCTATGTGCGCCGGGTGCTGGACGAGTCGCTGCGGCTGTGGCCGACGGCGCCCGCCTTCGCCCGGGAGGCCGTCGAGGACACGCTGCTGGCCGGGGACCATCCGATGCGGCGTGGCGCGTGGACCCTTGTCCTCACCCCGATGCTGCACCGCGATCCCGAGGTGTGGGGCGCCGACGCCGAGCGCTTCGACCCCGACCGCTTCGACCCGAAGGCGGTACGCACCCGTGCCCCGCACACCTTCAAGCCGTTCGGGACGGGCGCCCGGGCCTGCATCGGCCGGCAGTTCGCCCTGCACGAGGCCACCCTGGTCCTCGGCCTGCTCCTGCGCCGCTACGAGCTCCGGGCCGACCCCGCCTACCGGCTCCGGGTGACCGAGCGGCTGACGCTGATGCCGGAGGGGCTGCGGCTGCACCTGGAGCGACGGAGCGTGCCCGCGCCGGTGGCGTCGGCGGCGGAGGCCGAAGAGGCGGTAGTACCGGAGTCACGGTGTCCTGTGCGTGGGGGCGGTGACTGAGGAGGCACCGGCGCTCCCGGGCCCTCAGGTCGTCCAGTGGCCCGGGCGGGTGACCGAATCGGTCAGTCTCGTGCCCGCGCTGCCCCTGGCCGCGTTCAGCTGCGGCTGGGTGAGGAAGAAGGCGCCGGTCAGATCGGCGTCGGTGAGGTCGGTGTCGCGCAGGTCGGCACCGATCAGGTCCGCGCCCCGCAGGTCGGCACCGGTGAGGTCGGCGGCGATCAGGTAGGCCCCGCGGAGGTTGGCACCGCGCAGGTCGGCGCCCTTGAGACGGGCGCCCATCAGGTCGGCGCCCCGACGGTCCTTCTTCTTGCCGCGGGTGCCCGCCCGGACCAGTTCGCTGGTCCTGAGCAGCAGGACGTTGACCTCCTGACGGTGCCCGGCGACGTCCAACCCGCGCAGCTCCTTCGGGGTGCGGCGCGTGAGTTCCTCGGTCCGCTCCAGCATCCCGCGCAGGTCGGGGTGGATCGGGCGGGCCGGGGGCAGGGTGAGGGCCTCGGTGAGGTACCAGAGCAGCTCGTGCAGTTGCCGGACGACCGGGAACACGTCGAACATCTCGCGGGCCCGCTCACGGGAGCCGCCTCGCCAGTCCTGGCCGCCGAACGTGACCTGCGAGACCTTCTGGCCGGCCCCGAAGCAGTCGTAGACCGTGCAGCCGCTGTAGCCCTGCTGCCGCAGCCGGGCGTGGATGCCGCAGCGGTGGTCGTCCTGGAGGTTGGCGCAGGGGGTGCCGGCCGACTTGTCGCGTGCGAAGTCCGCCGAGGCCGTGAAGGGCAGGGCGACACAGCACAGCCCGAAGCAGTTCGCGCAGTCGCCGCGCAGATCGGCGGCACCGACTATGTGATCTTGCATGGATTCCAGCATACGGAACCGAGCTCACCGATGAATTTCCTGCGATGTGGGGGTCTCCACATACAAGAGAAAACAAACTCGGCTACCACTGAGGTGCAGCCGATGAAAGCAGGAGCAGGACCGCGTCGAGGAGACATCATGTGCAGCCACCAGCCCGCGTGCCCCACCGCCGACAGCACGGACCACCACGCCGCGATCATCGTGTCGTCCCACCCCGAACAGGGCTGGCACCTGCTGTGCAACGGGACCATCGTTTTCGACGACACCGGTGAACTCCTCCCGGACGGCCGGACGGTGAGCCCCCACCGGACGCTCGGCCCGCTGGTCGTCGCCGCCTGACCGAACCGTCCGGCAGTCGCTCCGCCTCGTAAGTCCCCCTACCGGCCGAAGAGTTCGAAGGCCACGGCCGGCTTCCCACCGAACCGCTCCCCCGTCGCGGTGGCGTTGGCGCTCAGGAAGTCACGGGCGTACGTCTCCGGTTCCTCGTCGGTCAACGCCTCGATGTAGGTGCGGTGTTCGAGCAGTGAGCGCACCGCGCGCTCCAGTCCGGCCGACGCGTCCGATGCGTGGGTGGGGGTGCTGGAGCCCGCGACGGCGACCCAGCGGACGCCGTTCCAGGGTTCCAGGCCCTGTTCCACCAGTTCCGGGAAGATCCAGCGGTTGCCGGCGTCGGCGGCCGCGTCCAGGGTCGCCCGGCCCACCGCCACATGGTCCGGGGTGTTCCAGGCGACGCCGCCCCAGGTGTCGCGGTGGTTGAGGGTGATGACCAGTTCCGGGCGGTGGCGGCGGATCGCGGCGGCGATGTCGCGGCGCAGGTCGATGCCGTACTCGATGACACCGTCGGCGTGGTCGAGGAACTCCACCGCCGACACCCCCACCACCGCCGCGCTGGCCCGCTGCTCCCGCTCGCGCAGCGGACCGCACTTGGCGGGTTCGAGAGTGTCGATCCCGGCCTCCCCGCGGGTCGCGAGGACATAGGCGACCTCCCGACCGGCGTCGGTCCAGGCGGCGATCGCCGCCGAGCAGCCGTACTCCAGGTCGTCCGGGTGGGCCACGACGGCGAGGGCGCGCTGCCAGTCCTCGGGCATGGGCCGAAGTTGATTGGTCGTCACATCGGTCATGCCCGCAGAGTAGCCCGCGCCACCGACACTCACGCCTCGTCGCGGGTGAGGGCCAGCAGCCGGTCCAGGACGCGTGGGCCGCCGGCCCGGACGCCGTCGTGCTCGAACTCGTCCGTGACCCAGGTGCGCAGGCCCCGGACGGCACGGGCGGTCTGGAGGGAGTGCGTGGTGTCGACGTACATGTCGTCGTGGTAGACGGCGGCGGCGACCGGCACCTCGTTGGCGGCGAGGCGGGCGGTGTCGTAGAGCGGGGTCCAGTCGGTGCGGGCGGCGAGGAGGTCGGCGGTCTCGCGGAGCGGGCACAGGGCCGGGTCGGTCTCGAACATCCAGGGGTGGATGGACTCGCCGGTGAACAGCAGCGGTCCGTCGCCCGCGAGCGTCTTGGCGGCGTCGTACTGGGGGAACTCGGCGCGGACCCGCTCCGCCGACCAGGCCGTCGGTCGCTCGTCCTGACCGTAGATCGCCTCGTGGACCAGGGCGTAGAGGGGGTGGCCCGCGTACGACAGGAGGTGCTGGACCTCTTCCTGGAACGCGTCGGACAGGGCCGTGCCGTGCGGGGTGCGGACGAAGGCCTCCTCCAGGAGGAAGTGCAGCCGGTGACTGCCCTCGCCGCCGCCGAGGACGATGCCGAGGGACTGGAAGGCCTCCACGGTCAGGCGGTAGCCGTTGGGCAGGACGACCTCCTGGTTCAGGAGGTGCTCGGCGATCCGGCGGGCCCGCTCCACGTCCTGCGGGTAGCGGGCGTAGTGCGCGGCGACCTTGCGCTCGATGCGCGGGTAGGCGGCGCGGTAGACGTCGTCGGCGTGGGCGTCGAGCGAGGGAAGGCCGCCGGTGATCACGGCGGCGCTGAGGCCCTCGGGGGCGGTGGAGAGATAGGTGACCGCGCAGAAGCCGCCGAAGCTCTGGCCGAGGACGGTCCAGGGGGCGCCGCCGGTGACCTCGGGGCGGATCGTCTCGCAGTCCTTGACGATCGAGTCGGCGCGGAAGCGGGTGAGGTAGTCGGCCTGCTCGGCGGGGCCGCCGCGCAGCGGGAGCGTCTGCCGGTTGGCGGGGGTGGAGTGGCCGGTGCCGCGCTGGTCCAGGAGCAGGACGCGGTACTCCTTCAAGGCGCGGCCCAGCCAGGCGGGCTTGCCCACGAAGCGGTTCGCGCCGAAGCCGGGGCCGCCCTGGAGGTAGACCAGCCAGGGCAGGTTCTGCCGCACCTTGTCGCCGGCGACCACCTCACGGGCGTAGAGCTCGATCGTCTCCCCGGTGGGGTCGTCGTGGTCGAGGGGCACGGTGAAGCGGCGGTCGGTGAGGACGACGCCGGGCTGGCGGTAGGTCGCGGTCAACTGGGCTCCCGGGACGGACGGAATCTTCGAGACGCGTCCCAGTTCAGCACATGTCCGTCCGATATCCGATCCCCGGGATCATGAAATCGTACTGAATGGTGGATCAGCGGGCGGAGAGACTCGAGCGGCGTACGACCAGTTCCGGCTGGAGCACGACCCGGCGGTGTTCGTGCCGGCGCGGCGCGGTCTCCGCCTCGGTCTCCTCCAGCAGCAGCTCGGCGGCGAGGGCGCCCATGGTGACGGCGGGCTGGCGGACCGAGGTGAGCGGGACGGCCGCGGCGGCGGCGAACTCGATGTCGTCGTAGCCGACGATGGCGAGGTCGTCGGGAACGTTTATGCCGGCCGCGTACATGGCCTGAAGGACGCCGAGGGCGAGCAGGTCGTTGGCGCAGAAGACCGCGGTGGGGCGGTCGGCGAGCCCGAGGAGGCGGGCGCCGGCGTCACGGCCCGCGGCGACGTCGAGGCGCTCGGTGGGCAGCTCGCGCAGCACTCCGGGGGCGAGGCCGGCCTCGGCGAGCGCGTTGAGGGCGCCGGTACGGCGGTCGCGGACCTGGTTGAAGCCGGGCGGGCCGCTGACGTAGGCGATGTTGCGGTGTCCGGCGTCGATGAGGTGGCGCACGGCCAGCGCGCCGCCGGCGACGTCGTCGACGGAGACCGAGCACTCCTTGGTGCCCTCGGCGACGCGGTCGACGAGTACGAAGGGGATGCCGTGCCGGCGGAAGGTCTCGATGTTGCGGCCGGTGGCGTCGGCGGGGGTGAGCAGCACGCCCCGGACCCGCTGCTCGGCGAAGAGCGAGAGGTACTCGGCCTCCTCGCCGGGGCTCTGCGCGCTGTTGCAGACCATCACGCCGAGTCCGGCGTCCCGGGCGGCCCGCTCGGCGCCGCGCGCGACGTCGACGAAGAACGGGTTGCCCATGTCCAGGACGAGCAGCCCCATGATCCGGCTGCGGCCCGCGCGGAGCTGACGCGCGGACTCGCTGCGGACATAGCCGAGCCGGTCGATCGCGGACTGCACCCGCGCGCGGGTCTCGGTGGCGACGGAGTCCGGACGGTTGATGACGTTCGAGACCGTGCCCACGGAGACTCCGGCGGCACGGGCGACGTCCTTGATACCCACCGACTGGGCCATCAGGCAGAGACCTCCAGGGAAATGACGGGCGGCGGGCAGGATTTCACATTACCGGCACGCCGCCCATCTGCTGCTTCGGTCAGGCGGGAAGAGCGAAGTCCACCACGTGCAGCGCCGAGGGCGTGGTGCCGGTGGACTTCTCCTGGTACATGAAGGACAGGACGTTGTCGGCCTTGATCCGCATCTCGTCGATCACGACCTCGCCGAAGGCGTTGAGGCCGCTGCCGTCGAAGAGGATCTTCCAGTCGGTGTATCCGGAGGCCGCGGAGGCTGCGGCGATCCGGCCGAACGGGAAGATCGCGTAGGCGTTGTTGTACTTGTCCAGGACCAGTTTGGTGCGCTGGCTGGAGCCCAGCACCACCGGTATCTCGGTCTTCTGCCAGGTGCCGGAGGCGTTCTTGCGGAGGTGGAAGGCGCGGCCGTTCGCGGTGCGGTCGGAGACGTAGTTGGTGGTGCACTGACCGAAACGGCCGGGCACGTAGCTGATGATCGCGTGCGGTCGGCCGGCGGAGTCGGTGGCCTGACTCTCCTGGTTCATCAGGGAGTGGTCCGGGTTGAGCGCGTCGACGACGAGGCCGGAGTCGGTGACGGCGACCTTGTCGGAGCCGCCGGTGGTGCCGACGGCGGTGCCGGCGTTGTTGCGCCAGGTGCGGCCGCGGTCGTCGGAGTAGACGTAGCCGGTGTCGTGGTTGGTGATGCCGCCGCTGGAGCACATCACGGCGCCGTTCTGCTCACGCCAGGTGAAGAAGGAGTGCAGCCGGCCGTTGACGTCGTAGTCGATGCCGTGCAGATACATGTTGCGGGCCGTCGAGGAGCCGTGCTCGCTGGTGTAGGTGCCGGTGGAGCTGGACCACTCGCCGAGGTTGGTCCAGGTGGAACCGTCGTACTCCGCGAGGGCGTTGCGGCCGTTGCCGGAGATGGCGACCCGGTAGCTGAGCTGGAGCTTGCCCTCGGGCGTGGAGATGAACTGGGGGTAGGTGAACTGCGAGGTCAGGGCCAGGCCGTCCAGCGTGGACTGGGGGGCGCCGAACCGGGCCGCGGTCCAGCTCAGGCCCGCGGGGTTGTCCATGAGCCCGGCGACCGACTTGACGTAGGTGAAGCCGTCGCTGTGCGAGTCCATGTTGAGGTGCAGTCGGCCGTCGACCTTGGAGACGCCCATGGAGATGACGTTGTGGGAGTCGCTGGCCTTGAGGGTGTGGCCGACCTGGACGGTGGACCAGGTGCTGCCGCCGAGGACCCGGCGTCCGACGACGGCGTTCTTGTCGGCGGTGTACCAGACGGCGTACTGGTAGCCCTTGTAGGTCAACAGGCCGTTCTTCTGGAAGGAGTTGTTGTTGACCAGTCCGTCGTAGGACACGAAGAACACGGCCTGGCTGTCGAGCGTGGTCGTGCCCGTCCTGGTGACCGAGGGGCCGGGGTCGGCGGCACGGGCGGTGCCGGAGGCGAAGGCGGGGGTCACCACGGCACCGGCGAGGGCGGCGCCGAGCAGAGTACGTCTCTTCATGGGTGCGGCTCCTGATGGGGATGTCAGGCGAGGTGGAACACTTCGGTGAGCGGTTTCATGGCCTCGTCGGGGCGGGCGCCGTCCAGCGACTCGAAGAACGGCGCCATCTCGGCCTGCCAACGGGCGTTGACCTCTGTGGCTTCCATACCGGCCTGCGCGGCTTCGAAATCCTCGGTCTCCAGGTAGCCGACGAGCAGGCCGTCGTCGCGCAGGAAGAGGGAGTAGTTGTGCCAGCCGGTGGCCGAGAGAGCGTCGAGCATCTCCGGCCACACGGCGGCGTGCCGTTCGCGGTACTCGGCGAGCTTGTCCTGACGGACCTTGAGCAGGAAACAGACGCGCTGCATGGAGTACCGCTCCTTCACGAGGGGATCAGAAGTTGAACTGGTCGATGTTCTTGGCGTCGAAGACGGTCGGCTTGCCGAGGTTGATCACGCCGTCCTTGCCGATGGTGTAGGTCGTGCCGCCGGCCTTGAAGGTCTCACCCTCCGCGCCGGTGATCTGGCCCGAGACCAGCGCCACGGCGGTCTGCGCGGCCAGCGCGCCGAGCTTGGACGGGTCCCACAGCTCGAACGCCTCGACGGTGCCGTTCTTGACGTACTTGCGCATGTCGTTGGGGGTGCCGAGGCCGGTCAGCTTGACCTTGCCCTTGTACTTGGAGCCCGACAGGTACTGGGCGGCCGCCTTGATGCCGACCGTGGTCGGGGAGATGATCCCCTTCAGGTTCGGGTACTCCTGGAGCAGGCCCTGGGTCTGCTGGAAGGACTGCTGGGCGTCGTCGTTGCCGTACGCGACCTTGACGAGCTTGATGTCCTTGTACTTGGGGTCCTTCAGCTCGTCCTTCATGAAGTCGATCCAGGTGTTCTGGTTCGTCGCCGTCTGCGCGGCGGACAGGATCGCGATCTCGCCCTTGTAGTCGATCTGCTCGGCGAGCAGCTGCACCTCGGTGCGGCCGAGGTCCTCGGCGGAGGCCTGCGAGACGAAGGCGTTACGGCAGTCCGGCTTGGTGTCGGAGTCGTAGGTGACGACCTTGATGTCGTTCTTCATGGCCTGCTTGGTCGCGGTGCACAGGGCGCCCGGGTCCTGCGCGGAGATGGCCATCGCGTCGACCTGCTGCTGGGTGAGCGTGTTGACGTAGCTCACCTGGCCGGCGGTGTCGGTGGCGTTGGACGGGCCGACCTCCTTGTAGCTGGAGCCCAGCTCCTTCAGGGCCGCCTCGCCGCCCTTGTCGGCGGAGGTGAAGTACGGGTTGTTGACCTGCTTGGGCAGGAAGCCGACGGTCAGGCCCTTCTTGGTGGCCGCGTTCGGGTCGGCCTTGGCGGTGGAGGCGGCGGAGGCGCCCTCGTTCTCCACGTCCTTCTTGGTGGTGCCACCACAGGCGGTGAGCGCCAGGGCGAGGGAGGTTCCGGCGGCGAGGGCCGCACAGGCACGGCGGAGCGATGTCTTGCGCATGGTGAAGGTCCTTTACGAGGGTGAGCGGATTTACGAGGTCGGAGTCGAGGCGGCTCTACGGCCCGCCCTCGCCACCGCGATCTGGCGTGCGACCCGGGGGCCGAGCACGGAGAGGACGAGCAGGACTCCGGTCACGACGATCTGCGACTGGGCCGAGACGTCCTGGAGGCTCATCACGTTCTGGAGCGTGCCGAGCAGGAAGACACCCGCGATCGCGCCGCCGAGCGTGCCCTTGCCGCCGTCGAAGTCGATGCCGCCGAGCAGCACCGCGGCGATGACGGACAGTTCGAGGCCGGTCGCGTTGTCGTAGCGGGCGCTGGCGTAGTGCAGCGCCCAGAAGATCCCGGTGAGCGAGGCCATCAGCCCGGTCACCGTGAACAGGATCAGCTTCTGCCGCTTGACCCGGATGCCGGCGAACCGCGCGGCCTCCTCGCTCGCGCCGATGGCGAACGTGGCGCGCCCGAACGGCGTGGCGTGCAGGACGATCAGGGCGATCACGAGGAGCACCAGGAAGGGCGGGAAGGCCTTCGGGACGAACGAGTCCCCGTAGCGTCCGGACGCGAAGTCCAGGTACTGGGTGGGGAAGTCGGTCACCGCGTCCGAGCCGAGCACGATCTGTGCGATGCCCCGGTAGGCGGCGAGGGTGCCGATGGTGACGGCGAGGGAGGGCAGTCCGAGCCGGGTGACGAGCAGACCGTTGATCAGTCCGCAGACCACACCGAGCAGCAGACAGATCGGGATGATCACCTCGATCGTCATGCCCTGGTTCCACAGGGCGCCCATCACCGCGCCGGAGAGACCGGCGGTGGAGGCGACCGAGAGGTCGATCTCGCCCGAGACGACCAGCAGGGTCATCGGCAGGGCGATCATGGCGATCGGGAGCGTGCTGCCGATCAGGAACGACAGGTTGAAGGCGTTTCCGAAACCGTCGACCGTGCCGAAGGAGAGGAGCAGGACGACGATCAGGAGCGCGCCGACGACCGTGTCCCAGCGAATCGCTCGCGTCAAAGACTCAGGCATGGCGGGCGTTCCTCTTCTTCAGGGCCGAGGCCACGCGCAGCGCGACGACCCGGTCGACCGCGATGGCGAGGATGAGCAGGATGCCGTTGATGGCGAGCACCCACACGGAGCTGACACCGAGGGCGGGCAGCACGCTGTTGATGGAGGTCAGCAGCAGGGCGCCGAGGGCCGCGCCGTAGACGCTGCCGGAGCCGCCGGTGAAGACGACACCGCCGACCACGACCGCGCTGACGACGGTGAGTTCGTAGCCGTTGCCGGTCCCGGAGTCGACGTTGCCGAACCGGGCCAGGTACATCGCGCCGGCGAGTCCGGCGAGGGCCCCGCAGAAGGTGTACGCGGCGAGGATCCGCTTGCGGACGGGGATGCCGGCGAGCCGGGCGGCCTCGGGGTTGGAGCCGAGGGCGTACAGTTCGCGGCCGCTGCCGAAGTGCTTGAGGTAGTACGCCGTGGCCACGAGCACCGCGAGCGCGATGAGCGCGAGATACGGCACGGCGGAGATGCCGCCGGAGCCGAAGTCGATGAACCCGTCCGGGAGGTTCGCCGCGGTGATCTGCCGGGAGCCGACCCAGATGGAGTCGATGCCGCGGATGATGTAGAGCGTGCCCAGGGTGACGACAAGGGCGGGCACCTGGCCGAGGCTGACGAGCAGACCGTTGACGAGTCCGCAGCCGATGCCGAGGAGCACCGCGAGGGCGATCGCCACGACGGAGTTTCCGCCGCCCTGGAGATACGTACCGGCGGCGAAGGCGCTGATGCCCAGCGTCGAGCCGACCGACAGGTCGACGTTGCGGGTGATGACGACGAGGGACTGGCCGGTGGCGACCAGGACCAGGATCGTCGCGTTCAGCAGGAGGTCCTTGATGCCCTGCTCGGACAGGAACTCGCTGTTGCCGGCCTGGGTGACGCCGATCATCACCAGGAAGACGACCAGGATGGCGAGTTCGCGCATCTTGAAGACGCGGTCCACCAGCCGGGTGCCACTGGACTTGGGCACCTCGGCGACGGGGCTCTTGTCGGGGCTGATGACCGTCATGCGGCGGCCCTCCCCGTGGCTGCGGCCATCACGGTTTCCTCGGTGGCTTCGGAGCGCGGGATCTCGGCGGTGAGGCGGCCCTCGTGCATCACCAGCACGCGGTCGGCCATGCCGAGGATCTCGGGCAGGTCGGAGGAGATCATCAGAACGGCCACGCCGTCGGCGGCCAGTTCGCTCAGGAGGCGGTGCACCTCGGCCTTGGTGCCGACGTCGATGCCGCGGGTGGGCTCGTCGACGATCAGCACCTTGGGGCCGGTGGCCAGCCACTTGGCGAGGACGACCTTCTGCTGGTTGCCGCCGGACAGCGTGTTCACGGTGTCGGCGATGCGGGCGTACTTCACCTGGAGCTTGACCGCCCAGTCCAGGGACCGGCTGCGCTCGGCCCCCCGGTCCATCAGTCCGGCCTTGACGGTCGTACGCAGTCCGGTGAGGCCGATGTTGCGCTCGATGGACATGTCCATCACCAGGCCCTGGGCGCGCCGGTCCTCGGGAACGAGGGCCAGCCCGGCGGCCATGGCCGTGGAAGGGGCACCGTTGGTGAGCGCCTTGCCGGCCACGTCGACCTCGCCCGCGTCCCAGCGGTCGATGCCGAAGACCGCCCGGGCGACCTCGGTGCGCCCGGCGCCGACGAGTCCGGCGAGGCCGACGATCTCGCCCTGCCGGACGTCGAAGGAGACGTCCGTGAAAACGCCCTCCCGGGTCAGCCGGCGCACGCTCAGCGCCACCTCGCCGGCCTCGACGTCCTGCTTGGGGTAGAGCTCGTCGAGGTCGCGGCCGACCATGCGGCGGACGAGGTCGTCCTCGGTCATGCCGTCGATCGGCTCGCTGGAGATCCAGGCGCCGTCGCGCAGGGTGGTCACCCGCCGGCAGATCTGGAAGATCTCCTCCAGCCGGTGGGAGATGAACAGCACCGCGGCGCCCTGTTCGCGCAGGGTGCGCACGACTCCGAAGAGCCGGGCGACCTCGCTGCCGGTCAGGGCGGCGGTCGGCTCGTCCATGATCAGGACGCGGGCCTCGAAGGAGAGCGCCTTGGCGATCTCGACGATCTGCTGGTCCGCGATGGACAGGCCGCGCGCCGGGCGGTCGGGGTCGAGTTCGACGCCGAGCCGCTGCATCAGGGCGGCCGTGGCCGCGTGGGTGGACTTGTGGTCGATGCGGCCGAGCGCGCGCCGCGGCTGGCGGCCCATGAAGATGTTCTCGGCGATCGACAGGTCCGGGAAGAGCGTCGGCTCCTGGTAGATCACGGCGATTCCGGCGTCGCGGGCGTCGCCGGGGCCGTGGAAGACGACGGGCTCGCCGTCGAGCAGCACCTGGCCGGTGTCCGGCCGGTGCACCCCCGCGAGGGTCTTGATGAGGGTCGACTTGCCCGCGCCGTTCTCGCCGGCAAGGGCGTGCACTTCGCCGGGGAACAGTTCCAGGGACACGTCCCGAAGGGCGCGTACGGCGCCGAAGGACTTCGAGATGTCCTTGAGGGCCAGCACCGGGGATGGACCCGTTTCGGACGGGTGGGTCATGAGGGGCTCCTCGACGACGCCCGGGGCCTGCCTCACGGCGTCGTGAAAGGTTTCAACTTGGTTGCCGGGACGTTAGGCATGCAGTGCATGTCACGTCAATGGGTTCGTGTCGAAAATATTTCGATGTACGTAGGTAACAGCCGGGTCACGGGCAACAGGCTTGGCCTCAGGGCTTGACACCCTCCCGAGCGGCTCATAGCTTCCCGTCTTGAATCGTTTCACACCGAAGCTTTCTCGGAACGTGTTCTTGGAACCTTTCAAAACCTTCCGACCCGACGTCACAGGAGCCCTGAAGTGACCGAGCTCGCCGCGGTGAAGGCCGCGCTCAAGACCCAGGCAGTCGAGACGCCGTCGTGGGCGTACGGGAACTCGGGAACGCGCTTCAAGGTGTTCGCGCAACAGGGTGTCCCCCGTACCCCGCAGGAGAAGCTGGACGACGCGGCGCAGGTGCACGCGTTCACCGGTGTCGCGCCGACCGTCGCCCTGCACATCCCCTGGGACAAGGTCGAGGACTACGCCGCGCTGGCCAAGCACGCCGAGGACCGTGGCGTGCAGCTCGGCGCGATCAACTCCAACACCTTCCAGGACGACGACTACAAGCTCGGCAGCATCTGCCATCCGGAGGCTTCCGTACGCTGTAAGGCCGTGGACCATCTGCTGGAGTGCGTCGACATCATGGACGCGACCGGCTCCACCGATCTCAAGCTGTGGTTCGCCGACGGCACGAACTATCCCGGGCAGGACGACATCCGCTCCCGCCAGGACCGGCTGGCCGAGGGCCTCGCCGAGGTGTACGAGCGGCTCGGTGACGGGCAGCGGATGCTGCTGGAGTACAAGTTCTTCGAGCCGGCGTTCTACGCGACCGACGTCCCGGACTGGGGTACGGCGTACGCGCACTGCCTGAAGCTGGGCCCGAAGGCGCAGGTCGTCGTGGACACCGGGCACCACGCGCCCGGGACCAACATCGAGTTCATCGTCGCGACGCTGCTGCGGGAGGGGAAGCTCGGCGGGTTCGACTTCAACTCTCGGTTCTACGCGGATGACGACCTCATGGTGGGTGCGGCGGATCCGTTCCAGCTGTTCCGGATCATGTACGAAGTGGTGCGTGGGGGCGGGTTCACGCCGGACGTGGCGTTCATGCTCGATCAGTGCCACAACATCGAGGCAAAGATTCCGGCGATCATCCGTTCGGTGATGAATGTGCAGGAGGCGACGGCGAAGGCGCTGCTGGTCGACGGCGCCGCTTTGGCCGAGGCTCAGCGTGCCGGTGATGTGCTCAGTGCGAATGCGGTGCTGATGGACGCGTACAACACCGATGTGCGGCCGTTGCTGCGTGAGGTTCGCGAGGAGATGGGGCTGGACGTCGATCCCATGGGGGCGTACGCGCGGTCAGGGTGGGCCGAGAAGATCGTGGCTGAGCGTGTTGGTGGCGAGCAGGCCGGATGGGGTGCGTGAGCGTCTGCCGGGTTCTGTCGTCTGCGGGGTGCGGGCCGGATGTGGCTGGTCGCGCCCGCGCGGCGGAGCCGCAAATTGATACAGCCCCGCGCCCCTAGGTGTCTCCGCTTCCCCTCTCTTCAGAAGGAACTGAAAGTCATGGCAACCCATCCTGAAGCCGCCGCGCTGCTCGCCCGATCCCATCGGCTCGGTGCCGACCCCCGTAACACCAACTACGCCGGCGGGAACGCGTCCGCGAAAGGTGTCGAAACCGATCCCGTCACCGGGGGTGATGTGGAGCTGATGTGGGTCAAGGGGTCCGGTGGGGATCTGGGCACCCTGACCGAAGGTGGGCTGGCCGTGTTGCGGCTGGACCGGATGCGGGCGCTCGTCGATGTCTACCCGGGTGTCGAGCGTGAGGACGAGATGGTCGCCGCGTTCGACTACTGCCTGCACGGCAAGGGTGGCGCGGCGCCGTCCATCGACACCGCGATGCACGGGCTCGTCGAGGCCGCGCACGTGGATCATCTGCACCCCGACTCCGGGATCGCGCTCGCCTGCGCGGCGGACGGGGAGAAGCTGACCGCCGAGTGTTTCGGCGACACGGTCGCCTGGGTGCCGTGGCGGCGGCCCGGGTTCCAGCTGGGGCTGGACATCGCCGCGATCAAGGCGGCCAACCCGCAGGCCATCGGGTGCGTGCTCGGTGGACACGGGATCACCGCCTGGGGCGAGACGGCCGAGGAGTGCGAGCGGAACTCGCTGCACATCATCCGGACCGCCGAGAAGTTCCTGGAGGAGCACGGCAAGGCCGAGCCGTTCGGGCCCGCCGTCGAGGGGTACGGCGCGCTTCCCGAGGCCGAGCGGAAGGAGCGGGCCGCCGCGCTCGCGCCGCATGTCCGCGCCCTCGCCTCGCAGGACAAGCCGCAGGTCGGGCACTTCACCGACGCCGACGTGGTGCTGGACTTCCTGGCCGCCGCCGAGCACCCGCGGCTCGCCGCGCTCGGCACCTCCTGCCCCGACCACTTCCTGCGCACCAAGGTGGCGCCGCTCGTCCTCGACCTGCCGCCGGCCGCGCCGATCGAGGAGGCCGTCGCCCGGCTCAAGGAGCTGCACGCCTCCTACCGCGAGGAGTACGCCGCCTACTACCAGCGGCACGCCCTGCCCGACTCCCCCGCGATGCGCGGAGCGGACCCGGCGATCGTGCTGATCCCGGGTGTGGGCATGTTCTCCTTCGGCAAGGACAAGCAGACCGCCCGGGTGGCCGGCGAGTTCTACGTCAACGCCATCAACGTGATGCGCGGGGCGGAGGCCGTCTCCACGTACGCGCCGATCGAGGAGTCCGAGAAGTTCCGTATCGAGTACTGGGCCCTCGAGGAGGCCAAGCTCCAGCGGATGCCCAAGCCGAAGCCGCTCGCCACGCGGGTCGCGCTGGTGACGGGTGCGGGCAGCGGTATCGGCAAGGCGATCGCGCACCGGCTCGTCAGCGAGGGTGCCTGTGTCGTCGTCGCCGATCTCAACGGTGACAACGCCGCCGCCGTGGCCGAGGAGCTCGGCGGGCCCGACAAGGCCGTCGCCGTGACCGTGGACGTGACGTCCGAGGAGCAGATCGCCGAGGCCTTCAAGGCCGCCGCGCTCGCCTTCGGCGGGGTGGACCTCGTCGTCAACAACGCGGGCATCTCCATCTCCAAGCCGCTGCTCGAGACCTCGGCCAAGGACTGGGACCTCCAGCACGACATCATGGCCCGGGGCTCGTTCCTCGTCTCGCGCGAGGCCGCCCGGGTGATGATCGCGCAGGGGCTGGGCGGCGACATCGTCTACATCGCCTCCAAGAACGCCGTCTTCGCGGGCCCCAACAACATCGCCTACTCCGCCACCAAGGCCGACCAGGCCCACCAGGTCCGGCTGCTCGCCGCCGAGCTGGGTGAGCACGGCATCCGCGTCAACGGGGTCAACCCGGACGGCGTGGTGCGCGGGTCCGGCATCTTCGCCGCCGGCTGGGGCGCCCAGCGCGCCGCCGTGTACGGCGTGGAGGAGGAGAAGCTGGGCGAGTTCTACGCGCAGCGGACCATCCTCAAGCGCGAGGTGCTGCCCGACCATGTCGCCAACGCCGTCTTCGCCCTGACCGGCGGGGAGCTGACCCACACCACCGGTCTGCACATCCCGGTCGACGCCGGCGTCGCGGCCGCCTTCCTGCGGTGACGGGCGTGAAGTCGTACGCCGCGGTCGACCTCGGCGCGTCCAGCGGACGTGTCATGGTCGGCCGCGTCGGGCCGGACAGCCTGGAGCTGTCCGAGGCGCACCGCTTCCCGAACCGGCCGGTGCGCACCCCTGAGGGCCTGCGCTGGGACATCCTCTCCCTGTACGCCGGTGTCCTGGAGGGACTGCGGGCCGCCGGGCAGGTCGACTCGGTCGGCATCGACAGCTGGGCCGTGGACTACGGCCTCCTCGACGCGGACGGGGCGCTGCTCGGCAACCCCGTGCACTACCGGGACGCCCGCACCGAGGGCATCGCCGAGAAGGTGTGGGCGACCGTACCCGCCGAGGAACTGTACGCGGCGACGGGGCTCCAGTACGCGCCCTTCAACACCCTGTACCAGCTCACCGCGGCCCACTCGTCGGCTCAACTGACGCACGCCGAGCGGCTGTTGCTCATCCCCGACCTCCTGACCTACTGGCTCACCGGCGAGCAGGGCACGGAGCTCACCAACGCCTCGACGACCCAGCTGATCGATCCCCGGACGCGCGCGTGGTCGTACGACATCGCCGCGCGGCTCGGGATCGACCTGGACCTCTTCGCGCCGTTGCGGCAGCCCGGCGATCCGGCCGGGCTGCTGCGGCCCGAGGTGTTGGAGGAGACCGGGTTGCGGGGGCCGGTGCCGGTGACGGCGGTCGGTTCGCACGACACCGCGTCCGCGGTGGCCGCGGTGCCCGCCGGTGACGGTGAGCGGTTCGCGTACATCTGCACCGGCACCTGGTCGCTGGCCGGCCTCGAGCTGGACGCGCCGGTGCTGACCGAGGAGAGCCGGGCCGCCAACTTCACCAACGAGCTGGGGCTGGACGGCACGGTCCGCTACCTGCGCAACATCATGGGGCTGTGGCTGCTCCAGGAGTGCGTACGGGCCTGGGGCGAGCCGGACCTGGGGGCGCTGCTGCTCGACGCGGCGAAGGTGCCTCCGCTGCGGTCGGTCGTGGACGCGGGGGACGCGGCGTTCCTGGCGCCCGGGCGGATGCCGGAGCGGATCGCCGAGGCGTGCCGCGCCTCGGGGCAGCCGGTGCCCGAGACGCCGGGGGAGATCACGCGGTGCATCCTCGACTCGCTGGCCCTCGCACACCGCAGGGCGATCGCCGACGCACGGCGGCTCGCCGATCATCCGGTGGACGTCGTGTACGTCGTCGGCGGCGGTACCCGCAACGCGCTGCTCTGCCAGCTCACCGCCGACGCCTGCGGGCTGCCGGTGGTCGCGGGCCCGACCGAGGCCGCGGCGCTCGGAAACGTCCTGGTCCAGGCCCGGGCCCACGGCCTCGTCGGCGACCTGGCCGAGGCGCGGGGGCTGCTGACCCGTACCCAGCCGCTGACACGGTACGAACCCCAGGGGGACACGGCACCGTGGCGCGAGGCGGAGGCTCGGCTCACCGATCGGTGAGCGGGGTCTCCCCCATACCTCGCAGCCGCATTACTCTGCACTCATCCGATGATCGATCACAAGGAGCCGCGATGCGTGTCGCTCTGTTCCTGACCTGTGTCAACGACACGCTCTATCCGGACACCGGGCGCGCGGTGGTGAAACTGCTGACCAGGCTGGGCGTCGAGGTCGATTTCCCGATGGCCCAGACCTGCTGCGGGCAGGCGCACTACAACACCGGCTACCGCCATGAGGCCGAGCCGATGGCCCGGCATTTCTCCGATGTATTCGGGGAGTACGAGGCGATCGTCACGCCCTCCGGGTCGTGCGGGGCGATGGTGCGGGAGCTGTATCCGCGGATGGGTGAGCGGGCCCGGGCCGAGGGGCGTGGGGACTCGCTCGCGGCGACGCTGGCGCCCGTGGTCCCGAAGACGTACGAGCTGACCGAGTTCCTGGTGGACGTCCTCGGGGTCACGGACGTGGGTGCCTACTACCCGCACAAGGTGACCTACCACCCGACCTGTCACGGGCTGCGCGGTCTGGGGCTCGGTGAGCGGCCCCGGCGGCTGCTCCAGGCCGTGAAGGGGCTGGAGCTGGTCGAGCTGCCGGGGGCGGAGGAGTGCTGCGGCTTCGGCGGCACCTTCGCGCTGAAGAACTCCGATGTCTCGGCGGCGATGGGCGCCGACAAGGTGCGCAACGCCGAGTCGACGGGCGCCGATGTGCTGTGCGCGGCCGACAACTCCTGTCTGATGCACATCGGCGGCACGATGGCCCGGCTCAGCACGGAGATGCGGCCGGTGCACATCGCGGAGATCCTGGCGAGCACGGAGGAGGAGCCGGCGGTATGAGCGGGACGTTCGTAGGGATGCCGGCCTTTCCGAAGGCCGCGCACGAGGCGGTCGAGAACCGGACGCTGCGCGGGAATCTGCGGCACGCCACACACACCATCCGCGCCAAGCGCGAGAAGGCCGTCGCCGAGGTCTCCGACTGGGCTGAGCTGCGCGAGGCGGGCAAGCGGATCAAGGATCACACGCTCCGTCATCTCGACCGCTACCTCGTGCAGTTGGAGGAGTCGGTGACGGCGGCGGGCGGCATCGTCCACTGGGCCGCCGACGCCGACGAGGCCAACCGGATCGTGACCGAACTGGTCAAGGAGACGGGCGAGTCGGAGGTCGTCAAGGTCAAGTCGATGGCCACGCAGGAGATCGGGCTCAACGAGGCGCTGGAGGAGGCCGGGATCCGCGCCTACGAGACGGATCTCGCCGAGCTCATCGTGCAGTTGGGCAAGGACCGGCCCTCGCACATCCTCGTTCCGGCGATCCACCGCAACAGGGGCGAGATCCGGGACATCTTCGAGCGTGAGATGAGCGAGTGGGGCCGCCCCGCCCCCGAGGGACTGACCGACAGCCCCGCCGAACTCGCCGAGGCCGCACGCCTGCACCTGCGCGAGAAGTTCCTGCGCGCCAAGGTCGGCATCTCCGGCGCCAACTTCATGATCGCCGAGACCGGCACGCTGGTGGTCGTCGAGTCCGAGGGCAACGGTCGGATGTGTCTGACCCTGCCCGAGACGCTGATCTCGGTCGTCGGCATCGAGAAGATCCTGCCGACCTGGCAGGACCTGGAGGTCTTCCTCCAGACGCTCCCCCGCTCCTCGACGGCCGAGCGCATGAACCCGTACACGTCGACGTGGACCGGGACCACGGACTCCGAGACCGCCGACGGCCCGCAGACCTTCCATCTGGTCCTGCTCGACAACGGCCGCACCGACACCCTCGCCGACGAGGTCGGCCGCCAGGCCCTGCGCTGCATCCGCTGCTCGGCGTGCCTGAACGTCTGCCCGGTCTACGAGCGGGCCGGCGGCCACGCCTACGGCTCGGTCTACCCGGGCCCGATCGGCGCCATCCTCAGCCCCCAACTGAGGGGGACGCAGAGCGAGATCGACGCCTCCCTCCCGTACGCGTCCTCGCTGTGCGGGGCCTGCTACGAGGTGTGCCCGGTCGCCATCGACATCCCCGAGGTGCTGGTGCACCTGCGGGAGCGGGTCGTGGAGGGCGGGCCGGTGGTCCGCGAGGGCAACAAGGTCGTGCTGAAGCCGGCCAAGGGACATGCCGCCGAGCGGGCGGCCATGCGGGCGGCCCGCTGGGCGTTCGCCCGCCCCGGCGCGCTGCGCACCGGCCAGCGGCTCGCCTCGCGCACCCGCCGCCTCCACCCGCGCAAGCTGCCGGGCCCCGGCAAGGCGTGGAGCGGCACCCGGGATCTGCCGCCGCTGCCGGCCGAGCCGTTCCGGGACTGGTGGCAGCGGACCAACGGCGGAAAGGACGGCGCCAAGTGAGCAGCAGGGAACGGATCCTGGGCCGGGTGCGGCGCGCGCTCGCCGACGTACCGCAGGACGACACGCCGTACGACCAGGCGGTCGCCCGGGACTACGTGCGCGAGCACGGGGACCGGAGTGTCGAGCAGACCGTCGAGCTGCTGGCCGAGAACCTCGCCGACTACCGGGCGATCGTGCACCGCTGCACCGCCGACGACCTGGCCGTGACGCTCGCCGGGATGCTGGCCGCGCGGGGCGCGAAGACGGTGCTGGTGCCGCCGGGTCTGGAACCGTCCTGGCTCGCGGAGGCCGAGGCCGACCAGGTGCCGGACCGGTCGGAGAGCACCCCGCACGAGCTGGACGGGATCGACAGCGTGGTCACGGCGTGCGCGGTGGCCATCGCGGAGACCGGCACGATCGTCCTGGACGGCTCGCCCGACCAGGGCCGCCGCCGCATCACGCTCGTGCCCGACCACCACATCTGTGTCGTACGGGTCCCGGAGCAGGTCGTCTCCTCCGTCCCGCAGGGGCTCGAACGTCTCGACCCGGCCCGCCCGTTGACGTGGATCTCCGGTCCTTCGGCGACCAGTGACATCGAGCTGGACCGGGTCGAGGGGGTGCACGGTCCGCGCACCCTGGAGGTGGTGCTGGTGGGCGGCCGGTCGAGCGCGGAGGTCGACTCGTAGCGGCCGGAAGGAAGCCGGGGATGCGCACTCCTCCCTCCCGAGCTGCCGGCTTCGAAATCTTCGAAAACTGAGAGCCGCCCTTCGCCAGCCAGAGGGACCTCGTGGGAAGGCGCCGTGCGGCACGCGCCGTTAGCGTGTGGGCATGATCCGGTTCGAGCAGGTCAGCAAGCGGTATCCGGACGGTACGACGGCCGTGGACGACCTGAGTTTCGAGGTGTCCGAGGGGGAGCTCGTCACCCTGGTGGGCCCGTCCGGCTGCGGCAAGACGACGACCATGATGATGGTCAACCGCCTGATCGAGCCGACCTCGGGGCGGATCCTCGTCAACGGCGACGACATCGCGCACATCGACCCGGTGCGGCTGCGGCGCCGGATCGGCTACGTCATCCAGCAGGTGGGGCTCTTCCCGCACCGCACGATCCTCGACAACACGGCGACCGTGCCGGCACTGGTGGGCTGGAAGAAGGCGAAGGCCAGGGCGCGCGCGGCCGAGCTGCTCGATCTGGTGGGCCTGGACCCCAAGCGGTACGGGCCGCGCTATCCCGACCAGCTGTCCGGCGGGCAGCGGCAGCGGGTCGGCGTGGCGCGGGCGCTGGCCGCCGATCCGCCGGTGCTGCTGATGGACGAGCCGTTCGGCGCGGTTGACCCGGTGGTGCGGGAGCAGTTGCAGGACGAGTTCCTGCGGATGCAGGCCGCGGTGCGCAAGACGGTGCTGCTGGTCACGCACGACATCGAGGAGGCGGTCCGGCTGGGCGACCGGATCGCCGTGTACGGGCAGGGGCGGATCGAGCAGTTCGACACGCCCGGAACGGTTCTGGGGGCGCCGGCGACGCCGTACGTGGCCGAGTTCGTGGGCGCCGACCGTGGGCTGAAGCGGCTGTCGGTCACCGACGTCGAGGCCGACGACCTGGAGCAGCCGCCGCTGGCCCGCCTGGACGAGCCGGCCGGGACCGCCGCGGAACGGCTGGGTGCGGAGGGGGCCCGCTGGGCCGTGGTCCTCGACGACGCGGGCGAACTCCACGGCTGGGTCGGCGTGGACGACCTCGGCGCGGGCGGCACGGTCGGCGACCGCGCCCACCGGATGAACGCCTGGGTGCCGGTGGGCGCCCCCCTCAAGCAGGCGTTCGGGGTGATGCTCCAGCACGACGCGGGCTGGGTCGCCGTGCTGGACGGGGCACGCTTCCTGGGCGTCCTGACCCCGGCCAAGCTGCACGAGGCCCTGCGCCGATCGGTGGACGCGGACGCGCTGGGGGTGCCTCGGGACCAGGTGCGGTTCGATTCGGTGGCGGGTGCGTAGGTGTTGCCGGGTGGAGGTCGACGCGTCGGCGCTGCCGGGGCCGTGGTGGCGCGTAGGTGTGCCGGGGTGGTGGACCTGTAGGTGTGGACGGCGGGGGTCGGTTTCTGCTGTCAGGGGGTCAGGGGCACGGTCGGGCCTGGGACTAGGTCGTCGGTCCTCCGTCTTGGTCGCGTCCTAGATCGTGCGCGGGGCCGATGTCTCCGGGACGGGGGCGGGACAGCATGAGGGTCGACGCCTGTCAGAAGGAGCGCACCATGTCCTACCCGGAACACCTCGCGTACCCGGAGCCCCGCTATCTCGGCGACGAGGGTGAGGTGAACGCGTCCTTCCGGTCGGCCGAGACGCCCCCGGACATCTCGTCGCCGGGCGGCGCCACCCACTACCTCGCCACGCACGACTCCACCGGCGGCGAATTCGGGCTGTACAAGGCGGAGTTGGGCCCGCGGTCCGCCGGGGCCCGGACCCACTTCCACCGGGCGATGTCGGAGTCCTTCTACATCCTCTCCGGCGAACTGGAGCTCTACGACGGCGAGAAGTGGGTCACGGGGCGGACCGGTGACTTCCTGTACGTCCCGGTCGGCGGGCTGCACGCCTTCAAGAACACGACGGACGAGCCCATGTCCATGCTGATGCTCTTCTCCCCGGGCGCCCCGCGTGAGGAGTACTTCGAACGGGTCGCGGAGGTGTCGCAGCGCGGCGCCGAGGAACTGAAGCGGTTCCGCATCCGGCACGACAGCTACTTCGTGGAGGACTTCGAACCGCGCGGGGAGTAGGCGGCCGCGCGCCGGTCAGGAGCTCTTTCCCGGTCGGCGGGTCGACTCCCGTCCCAGGATGCCGAAGGCCCAGCGTTCGTTGAAGCCCGCGACGAAGCCGACGGCGCACCAGAAGCCCCAGAAGTCGGTGCCCTTGACGGCGGAGCCGGGACTGCCCGGGGACGGGCAGATCTCGGCCGCCGTCGCCGGGACCTGGAAGACCGGCACGATACCGCCGCTGAAGAGGAAGTAGACGGCCAGCGCGAGGACCCAGCCGACGAAGACCCGGTAGAGGCCCTCGTGGCGCATGCTGCGGGCCATCTGACCGGGTACCACTACGCCTTCGCGACCGTTGGTCTGTCGTCGCGCGAGCTGGTCCGCGCTGCCCCGCAGCCGCACCAGGACGCTGAGCACCGCGCCGAACGCGCCGACGCCGCCGCAGACGAAGGCGCCCATCAGACTCCAGCGGTTGGTGCAGTTGAGCGTCACGCCCAGCGCCCCGAGCAGGCCCACGCCCCACAGCAGCGGTACGGCGAGCAGGACCAGGCTGACGGCCGAGCCCAGGCCGAGGCCGATGTTGAGGCCGCGGCTGACGGCCGTCGCGCTGTCCTGGGCCAGCCGGCCACGCAGGTCGGCGATCTCCTGGTCGAGATACTCCGCCAGGTGCTCGTTCGGCTTCTGGTCGCCGAGACGGGGATCGGTCAGCGCATTGCCGAGCACCCGCACGACGGTGACGCGTGCCGAGATCCTCGTACGGTGTTCGAAGGCGCGTTGCGAGGCCCCGTAGAGCAGTTGCAGCTGGAGTTGCTGTTCGGGATACAGATCGCCGAACTGCACATAGGCGCCGTCGAAGCCGGCCGGCACCACGTCGACGAGTCCCTCGGGTCGCAGCTCGGTGTCGGCCCCGTCGAACGATTCACGCATCCCCCGCCACCAAGGGTGACGGTCTCCCCCGTTGTTGTCCCCCATGAACCGGGTGTACCCGCGCGGAAGGACCCCGGGAAGCCTCCCCACCGCACCAGTACGGTCACCGACGTCACGGAGCCGTCACGTCAGC
This sequence comes from Streptomyces sp. RG80, assembly GCF_040446465.1. Lineage (NCBI taxonomy): Bacteria > Bacillati > Actinomycetota > Actinomycetes > Kitasatosporales > Streptomycetaceae > Streptomyces > Streptomyces sp. RG80. Next base: position 173,317 of record NZ_JBEAAJ010000002.1, read on the forward strand.
TGTAGACGATCGGGCAGCCGCGGCGCAGGGAGTGCTGGGCGGCGCGGAGATACAGGGCCACGTAGAAGGCGGCGTCGAGGTCGTCGGCCCAGGGGCCGGGTCGGGCGGCGGCGGTCTCTTTGGCCTGTCCGTCGAGGAACCAGCAGGTCAGACCGAGGTTCGTGTACGCGGCCGGCAGCATGGGCGGCAGTGCGATGGCCGAGGCCAGCCGCTGGGCGAGGGCGAGCGCCCGGGGCGCTCCGGCGACCACCGTGACGTCCGTGTAGGCGGAGCCGATGGGCAGCCGTATCTCCTCCTCGATCGCGATCGGCACCAGAACCGACCAGCTGCAGAGGAACTCTTCCTCCGCCCGCGTCAGATGCGCCCGGCACAACTTGACGAAGCCGTCCATGGACGGACTCAGCTTCTCCTCGAACCACGGAGCACTTCTCTCCTCGAGCAACGGCTCGTACGCGGGCAGACCGCGCTGCCTCAACTCTTCGTCGAGCGCTGCGGCGATCTCCCCATGACCGCCCTCGTGCTCATCACGCCAGTCCTGTGCGTCGACATCGACCAGATAGACACCCATGACGGCAATGTACGGTGCCCCACTGACATCTCACTTCAGCAGCCGTTTCTCCTCCAGATACGTCCGCGCCACGTCCTTCGCCAATCGGCGCCAGCTGTCCACCTGTTGGTTCATCGAGGCCAGGTCGGTCGTGGTCAGGACGTCGTTCAGCTTGTCCAGCGCCTTGGTGACGCCCTCGCTGCCGGCGCGGGAGCGGTTGACGACGGGGACGACGTAGTCGGCGTTCTGGAGGTGCTTGTCGTCGGTGAGGATGACCAGGCCGAAGTCGGTCAGGGTGGCGTCGGTCGTGGTGGTGAGCACCATCTGGTCCTGACCGCTCTGGACCGCCCGCTTGGCCTGGGTGGTGCCGACGCCCTTGGGGTCGACGCCGGTGATGTCGATGCCGTAGGTCTTCCTCAACCCCGGTTCGCAGTAAGGCCGTTGGACGCACTCGTCCCCGGCGGCGAGGCGTACCTTCAGGCCCGAGGCGCCGAGGTCGCTCAGGGTCTTCAGGTCGTGCTGCCGTGCGTAGGCGGCGCTCACGGCGAAGGCGTTCTGGTCGACGGCCCTGCCCGCGTCCAGGACGGTGAGGCCGCGCGGTGTGGCCAGTCGGCGCAGGGCCTTCATCGTGGCGGCGAGGTCGGGTGAGCCGACCGGGGTCGCGTCGGCGCCGTTGGTCTTGGCGTTGAGCCAGTCGGCGAAGGTCGCCGCGTACTCGGGCACGACGTCGATCTGGCCGGATTCCAGGGCCGGTTCGTACAGTTCGCGGTTGGCGACGGTGAGCAGGGATGTCCGGTAGCCGGCCTGGTTCAGCAGCAGCGCGTACATCTGGGCGAGCAGGTCGCTCTCGGTGAACCCGGCGGATCCGATGGTCAGTCGGTGGCTGTCGCCGGGCGCGGCGGTGACCGCGCTCTGGTTCTCCAGGGACGGGCCCGTGGAGCAGCCGGTCAGCAGCGCGCCGAGCACCACGGCGACCCACCGGCGCCTCATCGCGTGCCCCTCGTCCAGCGCGGCGCCAGGCGCTCGGCGATCTCGAAGACGCCCTCGACGAGCAGCGCGAACAGGGCGACGAGCACCGCTCCGGCCACCACCTGCGGCGTACTGGCGAGGTTGAAGCCGGCCGTGATGATGCGGCCCAGCCCTCCGCCGCCCGCGAGCGCGGCGATGGTGGCGGTCGCGACGAGCTGGACGGCGGCGATGCGTACTCCGTTCAGCACCATGGGGAGCGCCAGGGGCAGCTCCACGCGGAACAGCATCTGCCCTCCGGTCATCCCCATGCCGCGGGCCGCTTGGACGACGCCGCGGTCCACCTCACGCATGCCGACGTAGGCGTTGGTGAGCAGGGGCGGGAGGGCGAACAGCACGAGGGCGACGACCGTCGGGCCCTCTCCCCAGTCGCCGACGGGTGTGAGCAGCAGGAGCACCAGGACGGCGAAGGTGGGCACCGCCCGGCCGATGTTGGAGATGTTGACCGCGAGGGCGCCGCCCTTGCCGAGGTGGCCGAGGACGAGGGCGACCGGGAGGGCGATCAGGCAGCTGACGACCAGGCAGACCACCGTGAGGAGGAGATGCTGGAGCAGCCGGTGCCAGATGCCGTCGTCGCCGGCCCAGTGGGCGGAGTCGGTGAGCCAGTCCCAGGCGTCGGTGAGGGTCGTCATCCGCGGGCCGCCCTGGTCCACGGGGTGAGCAGCCGCTGTACGCCGAGGAGCAGCACGTCGGCCGCGACCGCGATCACGACGCACAGCACGGAGGCGGTGAGGACCTGGGCCTTGAAGTAGGTGTTCATGCCCGCGTAGATGAGGTTCCCGAGCCCTCCGAAGCCGACGATCGCACCGACCGTGACCAGCGACACCGCGGAGACCGTGGCGATGCGCAGGCCGGCCATCGCGGCGGGCAGGGCGAGGGGCAGTTCGACGGTGAGCAGCAGGCGGACCGGGCCGTAGCCCATGCCGCGGGCGGCCTGCCGGGTCTCCTCGGGGACGGCCCGCAGTCCGGCGAGGATGTTCCGCACGAGCAGGGTGAGCGAGTAGAGGACGAGTCCGGCGACGACCAGGCCCGCCGAGAGCCCGTACACGGGCAGGAGCAGGGAGAACATCGCCAGGGAGGGGATCGTGTAGAGGACCGTCGTGACGGCGAGGACGGGGCCCGCCGCCCAGCCCCAGCGGCGCGCCAGCACGGCGAGCGGCAGCGCGATGACGAGGCCGATGAGCACCGAGACCGTGGTCAGTTGCAGATGCTGGAGGACCGCGTCCCAGAGGATCTGCCGACGGGAGCTCAGATACTCGCCGCAGATCCACTCGTTGCGCGCGAGGCAGTCGTCCGGAGGGGCGGTCACTCCTCCATTGCACCGGTCGTGCCAGGGGGTCGGCTCGTTGTGGTGACCCGTCCGGGGTGTCGCTGGGTACACCCCTCGATACGGGTTCTGGGCCCAATGTGGTCGCTCCGTCTTCTCCGTAACTTCGCTGTCAGGGCACAGGGAGTGCCGGACGGAGAGGTCAAGACGATGTTTCGCACACGTTCGCGACGTACGCACGACACGGGCCCCGCCGCCGAGGCGCTGCGGCTGGTGAAGGTCTCCAAGACCTACGGCAGCGAGGACAGCGCGGTGACCGCCCTGGACGGGGTGACGCTCAGCCTGCCCCGGGGCTCCTTCACGGCGGTGATGGGACCGTCGGGCTCCGGCAAGTCGACGCTGCTCCAGTGCGCGGCCGGGCTGGACCGGCCCGACAGCGGGATCGTGGTGGTGGACGGCGCCGAGCTGACGGGCGGCGGCGAGGCCGAGCTGACGCGGTTCCGGCGGGGCCGGATCGGGTTCGTGTTCCAGCAGTACAACCTGCTGGACACGCTCACCGTCGCGCAGAACACGGTGCTGCCGCTGAAGCTCGCGGGGCAGCGCGTCGACCGGCGGCGGGCCCGGGAGGTGCTCACCCAGGTCGGTCTCGGGGACCGGCTCGGGCACCGTCCCGACCAGTTGTCCGGCGGTCAGCGCCAGCGGGTCGCGATCGCCCGCGCCCTGGTCGCCGAGCCCCGGGTGATCTTCGCGGACGAGCCGACCGGCGCGCTGGACACCCGCAGCGCACGCGATGTGCTGCGGCTGCTCCAGGAGGCGGTCCGGGTGCACGGCCGGACCGTGGTGATGGTGACCCACGACCCGGTCGCCGCCAGTTACGCCGACTCGGTGCTGTTCCTCGCCGACGGCAGGCTGGCCGGCGGGCTGACCGCGCCCACCGCGGACGCGGTCGCCGAGCGCCTCGCCCACCTCGGCGACGACCTGACGGCGGGGGTGTGACCGATGTTCGTACTGGCCATGCGGTCGATCCGGCAACGCCCCGGACGGTTCCTCGCGACGCTGCTGTCCGCCTTCCTCGGCGCGGCGATCATCATGACGTTCAACTCGATGCACGACACGGCGGCCCAGAACGGCGTCGACCCGGTGAGCTCGGAGACGCTCACGACCGCGGCGAGCGTGGTGGGCGGTTACGGCTCCCTGCTGGTGTTCTTCGCCGTGGCCTCCACGCTCACCGTCAACGTGCGCCAGCGGGCCGCCGAACTGGAGCTGCTGCGCTGCTCGGGGGCGACTCCGGCGCAGCTCAAGCGGATGGTGGTCGGTGAGGCGATGGCCGTGGCCCTGGTGGGCGTCGCGCTGGCGATCGGCCCGGCGATGCTCGGCGGACAGGCGCTGCTGGACCTGTTCCAGGACAACGGTCAGGTGGCGTCGTCGGTCGACCACTCCTTCGGCCCGATCGCGTTGCTGTCGGGCGTGGCCATCACGCTGCTCGCCACCGTGGGCGCCGCGTTCCTCGCGGTACGGCGGGTGACGCGCGGACAGCGCCGACAGCGCGGCCGGGCACGGAAGTTCTTCACGTACGCCGCTCTCGTGGCCGGCGCCCTGTCGGCGACGTCCACCTTCGCCTCCTCCGGGACGGACGAGACGCTGATGGCACCGCCTGCGTACGGGGCGATCCTGCTGTCGGTCGGGCTCGCGCTCCTCGCGCCGCGGCTGCTGGCGGGGGTGCTGGACCGGCTGCGTCTGTCGGGTGCGGCGGGTTGGCTGGCCGTGCGCAATCTGCGGGAGCGGGCCGGGCATCTCTCCGGGATCCTGATGTCGCTGATCCTGTTCACGGCGATGGCCACGGCGACACTCACCATGCAGTCGGTGGAGAGCGACGCCATCGAGGCGTCGGGGCTGGTGAAGTCGGTCGACGCCAAGAACCTGGAGACGCTGAACTACACGGTCGTCGGGATCATCGTGGTGTTCGTCTGCGTGATGCTGGTCAACTCGCTGTACGCGGCGACCACTTACCGCGGCCGGGAGTTCGGTCAGCAGCGGCTGGCCGGGGCCACGCCGGGTCAGGTGCTCGGGGTGGTCGGGGCCGAGACGCTGGTCCTGACGGTCACCGGAGTCTTCTTCGGCACGGTCGCCGCGCTGGCGGGGATCGTCCCCTTCGCCGTCGTCCGTACCGACGCGGTGCTGCCGGAGCAGACCTTCGGCATCTGGCTCGCGGTGGTGTCGGTCGCGGCGGCGGTGACGCTGGGGACGAGTCTGGCGACGGCGCGGAAGGTGCTGCGGACACCGGCGACGGAGGCTGTGGCACTGGCCGCGTGAGGGGAGCGCGCGGGTGAGGGGGCGGCTGCCGCGGCGGCCGCCCCCTCGTCGTACGTCCGGGTCGTATGCCTGGTCAACTCATCGTTGATGCTTCACGCACCACGCGGTGGCTGAGGAGGACCACTCGGCCGAAGGTGCGGGTCTCGACGAGTTCGAGATCGACCCGGCGCTCGTTGCGGGGGAAGAACGGTGTGCCGCCGCCGGCCAGCACCGGGTAGACCATGGCCCGGTACTCGTCGATCAGCCCCGCCGCCGCGGCCTCGGCGGCGAGCGTCGCGCCGCCGATCGCGATCTCGCCCTCCCCGGGCTCGGCGCGCAGCCGCTCGATCTCCTCCACCAGACCGCCGGAGACCAGGCGGGCGTTGCCCTTCACCTCCGACAGCGTGGTGGAGAACACCACCTTGGGCAGCGGGTTCCAGAGCCGCACCCATTCGCGGTCGTCCTCGTCGAAGGACTGCTCCTGCTCGGCGGTCTCCCAGTACAGCATCGTCTCGTACAGCCGCCGCCCCATCAGGTGGACGTCGACGCCGCGGATCTCGTCGATCCAGTAGCGGAAGATCTCCTTGTCGAACCCGGGCCAGTCGAAACCGCCGTCCGGTCCGACGGTGTAGCCGTCGAGTGAGACGTTCATCGAGTAGGTCACTCTGCGCATCGGAAGTCCTCCTGGGTGACGGATTCGACGTTGTGACTGCCGAACGCTCCGGAACTCATCGCCCAGTGTCCCCACCCCGTCCGGCCGCGGCACGCGGGGCGTGACAGAACCGCTGAACAAGCGCTTAGATAGGTGGACGCCCTGACGGGCACCTGGCCGCCCGGCCGCCACCGTCATCGCCGCCGACCCGGAGGCCCCGTTGTTCACTTCCGTCGACGACGTCTCCGCGCGCCTCGCCGAGACCGGTTACCTCGCCTCGCCCGCCGTCGCCACGACCGTCTTCCTGGCCGCCCGGCTCGGCAAGCCGCTCCTGGTGGAGGGCCCCGCCGGGGTCGGCAAGACGGAGCTCGCCAAGGCCGTCGCCCAGGTCGCCGGGGCACAGCTGGTGCGCCTGCAGTGCTACGAGGGCGTCGACGAGTCCCGCGCGCTGTACGAGTGGAACCACGCCAAGCAGCTGCTGCGGATCAGCGCGGGCCGCGACGAGACCTGGGACGAGACGCGCACCGACATCTTCAGCGAGGAGTTCCTGCTCCCCCGGCCGCTGCTGACGGCCATCCGCGGCGACGACCCCAAGGTCCTGCTGATCGACGAGACGGACAAGGCCGACGTCGAGGTGGAGGGTCTGCTCCTGGAGGTGCTGAGCGACTTCCAGGTCACGGTGCCCGAGCTGGGCACCATCACCGCCACCCGCCGCCCGTTCGTCGTCCTCACCTCCAACGCCAGCCGCGAGCTGTCCGAGGCGCTGCGCCGTCGCTGTCTGTTCCTCCACATCGGCTTCCCCGAGGAGGAGTTGGAGCGTCGGATCGTACGGCTGAAGGTGCCGGGGCTGGACGCGGCGCTCGCCGAGTCGGTTGTCCGGGTGGTGGGTGCGCTGCGGGCGATGGACCTGCGCAAGGTGCCCTCGGTCGCGGAGACCATCGACTGGGCGCACACCCTCCTCGCGCTCGGCGCCGACACCCTCGACGAGAGCGTCGTACGCGACACCCTGGGCGTGATCCTCAAGCACCAGGACGACGTCCTCAAGGCGGCCGCGAAGCTCGACCTGGACGCCCTGTGAGCACGCCGGTCGCCGAGCGGCTCACGTCGCTCGTCGCCGCACTGCGGGCCCATGGCATCCGGGTCGGCACCGGCGAGACGGTGGACGCGGCCCAGGCGATGGAGGCCCTCGGGCTCACGGACCGGGAGCTGCTGCGCGAGGGGCTGGCGGCGACGCTGCTGCACGGTGCGGCTCAACGGCCGGTGTTCGACCCGGTCTTCGACCTCTACTTCCCCCGCGGAGTCGGCGCGCCCGACTCCTCCGCCAAGGACCGCGACGACCTGCGCGACCGGCTCGCGGCCGCCCTCGCCGCCCAGGACGAGGCCCTGATGGCCCGGTTGGCGGTCGAGGCCGTCGACGGCTTCGGCGGATACGGCTCCTCTCCCGCGTCGGACGGCTGGTCGTCGTACCAGACCCTCGACCGGCTCCGCCCGCAGACGCTGCTCGCCCGCGTCCGCGCCGACATCCGTGCGCGGGGCGGGAGTTCGGGCTTCGCGGACCGGCTCCTCGACGACGAGATCCGGCGCCGTATCGAGGCCTTCCGCGCCCTGGTCGCCACGGAGGCACGGCGCCGGGTCGCCGAGCGGCGCGACCGGGACTTCCTCGCCCGGCGCGCGGTGGCCCCGACGGCCGACCGGGTGGACTTCCTGTTCGCCGGAAAGGCCCAACTGGCCGAACTGCGCAGGACGGTTCAGCCGCTGGCCCGCAAGCTCGCCACCCGGCTGGCGGCCCGCCGGCGCCGGGCCGCCCGGGGCACCATCGATCTACGGCGGACCCTGCGCGGTTCGCTGTCGACGGGCGGGGTGCCGATGAAGCCGGTGCTGCGCAGGCGCCGTCCGGCCCGGCCCGAACTGGTGCTGCTGTGCGATGTGTCGGGCTCGGTGTCCGGCTTCTCGGACTTCACGATGCTGCTGGTGCAGGCGCTGCACGACCAGTTCAGCAAGGTGCGGGTGTTCGCCTTCGTCAACCGGATCGACGAGGTGACCGGACTGCTGGTGCACGGCGCGGCCGACGCGGCCGGGCTCGGCGCCCGCATCCAGTCGGAGGCGGAGCTCACGGGCTATCACGGCAGCAGCGACTACGGCATGGCCCTGGGCGAGTTCGCGGAGCGCTACGGCGACGCGGTCGGCCCGCGCACCACCGTGTTCGTCCTCGGAGACGCCCGTACGAACATGAGCGACCCGAACCTCGCGGCCGTCCGGCAGATCTCCGAACGGGCCCGCCGCGTCTACTGGTTGAACCCCGAGGAGCGCACCCGGTGGGGCACCGGTGACTCCGCGGCGCCGGAGTACGCCGAGCTCGTGGAGATGCACGAGTGCCGCAACGTCCGGCAGCTGGGCGCCCTGGTGGGACGGCTGCTGCCGATCTGAACCGGCGGCCCGGTCATACTGTGCCGATGGACACACAGGCCAGGGAGGATGCCCGGCGGTGGCTGGCGGAGGCCGGCGTCACCCAGGTCGGCGACGACACGTGGCTCGACGGCGACGCCCCTGACGCCCGGCTCACCGCCGACGACGTCGCACGGTCCTGGGCGGGACAGGCGTTCACCGACGAACGCCTCGACCGGGCCGGGCAGTTGAGGTTGGCGTTCGGGTTGCTGGATCTCCTCGACGCCTACTGGGTCACCTGCGAGATCCGCTTCGCCGACCAGGACCCGAGCGGCCCGCTGCCGCCGGGCGCCTTGTGGGACGGCTACCGACAGCGGCTGGAGGCCCCCGAGACGGGCGACGCCGTGACCTGTTCGCTGTGGGTCGACTGGTTCGAGGACCGCAAGACCGCCGCGACCGCCTTCGCCGAGGTACTCGGGCACGACATCCATCGCCTGCGGAACGACCCTTCGGATCCCCTGCTCCGCCGGGCCCGCCGGGTCCTGGAGTGCTCGGGTCCGGTCCCCTGGCCGGTGAAGGAGACCGCGTACGGCATCGCCGCGCACGTCCCGGCACTGCACCCCGCCCTGTTCAGGGCCCTGCTGGGGAGCTACCACGATGTCCACGGCGACCTCGAACCGCAGGCCGCCCTGGACCTGCTGAGCCGAGTGGCCCTCCCGCCGGACACCGCGCACCTGGCGCAACTGCGTGCCGTGCTCGCCGCCGGGCACCGCAACCACCACCGCGACCCGCATGCCTGGGACGCGGCCCGACGGCCCCGCCCCTGACCGGTCGACTCCCGAGAACCTGGCCGCCAGGCTCTCGGGATCGGACCTCTGCTGACACGGACACCGACCGGTTCCGTGTGACGGACGGGTCAGTCCGACTTCGCGAACTCCCTCGCCGTCTGGCCCTGGAAGTCGTACAGCACGACCTGCTCGTCGCCCACGACCCAGGCGTCGTGTCCCGGCGAGACGACGAAGACGTCACCGGGTCCGACTTCGGCCTCGCCGCCGTCGTCCATGGTGATGTGCATACGGCCCTGGACCACGTAGCCGTTGTGGTGCATCTGACAGCTGTCGGTGCCCGCGATCGGGCCCACGGACTCGGACCAACGCCAGCCGGGCTCCATGGTCCCCACGGCGAAGTCGAGGTCCGTCATGTGGACGGCTTCCAGGTGGCCGCGAGGGAAATCACGCCGCTCGTCCGGCTTGTCGAGCGTCTTCACTTCCAACATGACGCACTCCCTTCCGGCCGCGCTTCACCGCGACCGGGGGCGGACCTCCCGGTGACCCTGTACGCCTCCGTCGGCGGCCGGCCCCCTACCACTCCATCGTCCGCCCGGCCACCCGGCGCCGCCATTCGAAGGACCCCGGCTCAGGCCGGTCCGCCGCAGAGCTCGGCGAAGCGCTCGGCGTCGACGTTGCCGCCGGAGACGATCACTCCGACCCGGCCCGCGAGCTCCGCCACCCGGCCGGACAGCAGGGCGGCCAGCGGAGTCGCCCCGCTCGGCTCCACGACGATCTTGAGGTGCTCGAACACGAACCGCATCGCGTCCCGGATCTCGTCGTCGGTGACCAGCGCGATCGCCTCGACGAGCCGTCGGTTCACCGAGAAGGTCAGCTCGCCGGGAGTTTCCAGCGCCTGGCCGTCGGCGATGGTGCGGGGCACCGGGATCGTGACGCGCCGACCGGCCTCCAGGGACCGCTTGGTGTCGTCACCGGTCTCGGGCTCGACCCCGATGATCCGGATGCCCGGATACAGCCCCGTGGCGACCGTGGCACTCCCGGCGATGAGCCCGCCACCACCGACGGGTGCCATCAGCACGCCCAACTCCCCCACCTCTTCGAGGAGTTCGAGGGCCGCGGTGCCCTGTCCGGCCATGACGTGCGGATGGTCGTAGGGCGGGATGACGGCGAGTCCCCGCTCGGCCGCCAGCGCTTCGGCCAGCGCCGCACGGTCGCCCGTGTAGCGGTCGTACGGCACGATCTCGGCGCCGTAGCCGGCGGTGGCCTCGCGCTTGGAGCGCGGGGCGTCCTCGGGCATGACGATCACCGCGGTGCTGCCGAGCTCGCGGGCGGCCAGGGCGACCGCCTGGGCGTGATTGCCGGAGGAGTAGGTGGCGATACCGCGGGACAGCTGCTCGGGGGTCAACCGGGAGGCCGCGTTGTAGGCGCCGCGGAACTTGAAGGCGCCCATGCGCTGGAAGTTCTCGCACTTCAGGAAGACCTCGGCGCCGACGCGGGCGTCGAGGGTGCGGGAGCGCAGCACGGGGGTGCGGTGCGCGACCCCCTTGAGCCGCTCGGCCGCGTCACGGACGTCGTCGAGGGTGACGGGCGGGGTCGTGGTCGTCACTGGGGTGCCTCCATCGGTGTTCGTCACGCGGTGCCCGCGTCCGTGGTCGTGGCGCGGGCCTGGGAGAGGTAGCTGTAGGCGGAGGCGCGGGAGATGCCGAGACGGGCGGCGACCTGCTCGACGGCCCGGCGTACGGCGAAGACACCGCGGTCGTCGAGGCTGCGGAACAGGTCGAGGCGTCCGGCCCGGTCGAGGGCGCCCCACGGCTGGTGGCGGTGGGTGTCCAGGATGACGTCGACCACCGAGTCGATGTCGTCGCCGAAGGTGGTCACCGGCAGTTCGGCGGGGGCGGCGCCGATCCCGGCGAGCGCGCCGAGCAGCGCGTGGACCTCGCTCGCGGCGGTGACGTCGAGGTTGACGCACAGGGCGCCGAAGACCGCGCCGGTGGAGTCCCGCAGCACCAGCGTGGAGGACTTGACGGTCTTCCCGGTGCCGGTGCGCGTGACGTAGTTGAGCTCGTCGCCCGCCTCGTCCCCGCGGGCGACGATCCGCAGGCCGATCTCGCTCATCGCCCCGCCCACCGCACGTCCGGTCACCGAACCGGCGAGGGCGACCACGGAGTTCTCCGGGAGCCGGTAGTCGTGCAGGACCACCTCGCACACCGGACCGAAGGTCGCCACCAGCCCGTCGACGACCGGCATCAGCGCCGCGACGATCGCGTCCCGTTCCGCTTCCAGGGCCCGCTCGGATGACATGACACCTCTCCCCGCTCTCACTACCGACCAGCGGTTCTAGACTACAGGTCCAATGCTTGGACGTATAGTCCAATCAGGCTGGACGGTCAGCACCCGCCTCAGAACGGACGTCCGTACCGGAAGTGGCGGGATCGGCGCCACGGACCCGCGCGTTCCGGCCACATCAGGCCGCTGTCAGGCGGATGGCCGGTAGTTGTCAGCTTCGCGGGCTTCGATGACGACGACGCCCTTCCCCCCAACCCCGAGGAGCGAGATGACCGACACCGTTGCGGACTTCCCCATGGCACGCGCGGCCGGGTGCCCCTTCGACCCGCCCCCTCAGATGCTGCGTCTTCAGACCGAGCGGCCGGTCTCCCGTGTCCGGCTGTGGGACGGCAGCACCCCCTGGCTCGTCACGCGCTACGAGGACCAGCGGTCGCTCTACGGCGACCCGCGGCTGAGCGTCGATCCCCGGCGGCCGGGCTTCCCCCACTTCAGCGCCGCCTTCCAGGAGGCCTACTCCCGGATGCCGCCGTCCTTCCTCAACATGGACGACCCCGAGCACGCGCGGATCCGCCGGATGGTCACCGCGCCGTTCACCATCAAGCGCATCGAGGCCATGCGCCCCGCCGTACAGCGCATGACCGACGCGTTCATCGACGCGATGCTGGCCGGTCCGAACCCCGCCGACCTGGTCCGGGCCCTGGCACTGCCGCTGCCCTCGCTGGTGATCTGCGAACTGCTCGGAGTCCCGTACGCCGACCACGAGTTCTTCCAGAGCAGGAGCGAGGTGGGGGTCCGCCGGGACGCCTCGGTCGAGGAATCCCGGGCCGCCAGTGGGGAGTTGTTGACGTACCTGGACGCACAGCTCCAGGCGAAGCTCGCCGACCCGGGCGACGACCTGCTCTCCGACCTGGCCGCCCGGACGCGGGACGGCGACCTCGCCCGTCACGAGGCCGCGATGCTGGGCCTGTTGCTGCTGGGCGCCGGGCACGAGACCACCGCCAACATGATCGCGCTCGGCGTCCTGGCACTGCTGGAGCACCCGGAGCAGCTGGCGGTCGTCCGGGACACCGACGACCCCAAGGTGCTCGCGGGCGCCGTCGAGGAGATGTTGCGCTATCTGACGGTCGTCCACAACGGCCAGCGGCGCGTGGCCCTGGCGGACGTCGAGATCGGCGGCGAGACCGTCCGCGCCGGGGAGGGTGTCATCATCCCCGGCGCGAGCGGCAACTGGCAGCCCGACCGCTTCCCCGACCCCGGCCGCCTGGACGTCCGGCGCGACGCCCGCCGCCACATGGCCTTCGGCTTCGGCATCCACCAGTGCCTCGGCCAGCCGCTGGCCCGACTGGAACTCCAGGTCGTCTACAGCACCCTCCTCCGCCGCGTCCCGACCCTGCGTCGGGCGGTCGGCCTGGAGAAGATCCCCTTCAAGGACGACGGGGTGGTGTACGGCGTCTACGAACTGCCGGTGGCCTGGTAGCCGGGCCGACGGCGGGCCCGCTCGTTCACCCGGCGTTGAAGCGGTACTCCCCCGCCCGGGCCCGGTAGACCTTGTAGGCCGCGCCGCCCGAGGTGTCGTCCCGGACGAAGTCGACCCCGCGCGGCGCGGCGACGGGCCGGTCCCGGGTGGGCACCCAGATCTCGGCGTCGGTGTTGTGGGGGACGGTCACCGCGAGGTCGATCCGGCCGTCCGGGCAGCGCCGCCATTCCGAGGAGACCGTGCCCCGCACCGTGTCGATCGGGGCCCTGACGTGGTCGAGGGTCGCCGGGTCCAGGTCGGTGTCCTCGGTGTTCTTCGGGACCCGGCTGTTGACCGCCAGCTCGGGGATGTACGGGCGGATGCGCAGGGTCTCGCAGGCGGCGACGGGTGAGGCCGGGTCGGACACACCTCAGTCGGACACACCTCAGCCGGACGCACCTCGCCGAGGGGTCTGACGGGGTTTCGGCTCACTGCCCGGTGTCGTCCAGGGACTTGTCGATCCGGTCCAGCGCCGCGGTCAGTCGCGTGTAGTCGGCTTGGGACAGCGGCTCCACGAAGTACCGCTCGACGACCTCGGCATGCACGGCCGCCGCGTCGACGAAGGCCGTACGCCCCCGGTCGGCCGGTTCCACCAGGACGCTCCTGCGGTCCGTCGGCGACGGCACCCGGCGGACCAGGCCGGTCTCCTCCATACGGTCGATCAGCCGGGTGATGCCGCTGCTGGTGAGCGTGAGGTCATCCGCCAGCTGACGCTGCGAGACGCCCTCGCCCTCCTGTCGGCAGAGCCGGATGAGCACCTCGAACATCGTGTGGCTGATCCCGCACCGCTGCCGCAGTGCCGCGTCGATCCGCAGCTCCAGACGGGTGGCGGCCTTGATCAGCAGCCCGAAATCCCGCACGAGCGCACTGTTGGCGGCACGCCCCGCCTCCCCGCCCTGCCGCTTCTCCGCACCCACCGGTCGAGCCCCTCTCCCTTGCCTGCGAAACCTCCCCGAGTTTACTGCGCACTCACCTACCGACATCTCAAATACTGACTACTCAATTGCTGAGCAGTCAACAATCTTCTACCGTGGACGGAACTTGGACAGGGCTCGGGCAGGGCTCCTCAGCGACGACCACGAAAGCGGGGCAGGACCGTGGATCTGCAGCACTGGCTCGGACGGGCCACCCACGAGATACAGAACTGGGCCGACACCTACGGCGCGTACGACACGCACCCCTCACTGCTCGTCGACGAGGACCGCTTCGCCACGGCCTTCGGCGAACTGACGGGACGTCTGAAGAACAACTACCCCTTCTTCCACCCGCGTTACGCGGGCCAGATGCTCAAGCCCCCGCACCCGGCGGCCGTGGTCGGCTACCTCACCACCATGCTGATCAACCCCAACAACCACGCCCTGGACGGCGGTCCCGCCACCGCCGCGATGGAACGCGAGGCCGTCGCCCGACTCGCCGCGATGTTCGGCTACGACACTCACCTCGGGCACCTCACCACCAGCGGCACGATCGCCAACCTGGAAGCCCTGTTCGTCGCCCGCGAACTCCACCCCGACCGCGGCATCGCCTACAGCGCCGACGCCCACTACACCCACGGCCGCATGTGCCGCGTCCTCGGCCTGGAGGGCCACCCCGTCCCCACCGACAACCGGGGTCGCATCAACCTCGACGCCCTCGAAGAGCTGCTGCGGACCGGGCGGATCGGCACGGTCGTGCTGACCGCCGGTACCACCGGACTGGGCGCGATCGACCCCGTCCACCTCGCCCTGCCCCTCGCCCGGAAGTACGGCGCCCGGGTCCACGTCGACGCCGCCTACGGGGGCTTCTTCACCCTGCTGGCCGGCGCCGACGGCCCCGAAGGACTCCCGCCCGAGCCCTGGCGGGCCATCGCCCGGTGCGACTCGATCGTCATCGACCCGCACAAGCACGGGCTCCAGCCCTACGGCTGCGGAGCCGTCCTCTTCCGCGACCCGGAGGTGGGCCGCTTCTACCTCCACGACTCGCCCTACACCTACTTCACCTCCACCGATCTGCACCTCGGCGAGATCAGCCTGGAGTGCTCGCGCGCCGGCGCCGCCGCGGCCGCCCTGTGGCTCACCTTCCAGCTCCTGCCGCCCACCCCCGACGGGCTCGGCCAGGTACTCGCCGCGGGCCGCCGCGCCGCCTTGCGCTGGGCCGACCTGATCACCGCGTCCAGCCGGCTGGAGCTCTACCAGCAGCCCGAACTCGACGTCGTCACCTACTTCCCGACCGTCGAACCCGCCACCCTGACCGCCGTCAACGCCGCCTCCGCCCGCGTCCTCACCGACGGCATGACCGTCCCCGACCCGGTCTTCCTCAGCACCCTCCGAGCCGACCGCGAGGCCTTCGGCACCCGCCACCCCAAGGTCACCGCCGATGCCGACGGCGCCCGTATCCTCCGCAGCGTCCTGATGAAGCCGGAATCCGAGCACCACGTCGACGACATCCACGCCCGCGTCGAGGCCCTCACGGGCTGACGCCGACGCTCAGGGCGCAGATACGGCTATGGGTGGCCCTCTCCTTTCGGTGAGGGCCACCCACGGGAACTACTTCTGCTCGGCGAGCCAGTCCGCGAACCTCGTCCCGGCGATGTGCGCGTCCGGGCCGGGCAGGAGCGTGTTCTCCTCCAGCGGGGCGCCCCAGTACGTCGCGTCCGGGTCCGTGACGATCTTGCGCGGGTCGTTCAGGGCGGTCAGCCCCATGCGGATGAACTCCTCCAGCTGGAACACGTCGGGTCCGCCGACCTCCACCACGCCACCCACCGGTGCGCCGACCGCGGCGCGGACGACGGCCGCGGCCACGTCGTCGGAGACGATGGGCTGGATCCTGGCGTCGGGCAGGTGCACGGTGTCGCCCTCGGTGACCCCGTCGGCGAGTCCCTTGGCGAACTCGAAGAACTGGGTGGCGTGGACGATGGAGTAGGGGTTGCCGGACGCCTTGATCAGGTCTTCCTGGACCAGCTTGGCGCGGAAGTACCCACTGCCCTGGAGACGGTCGGTCCCGACCACGGACAGCGCCACGTGATGCCCCACTCCGGCCTGCGTCTCCGCCTTCAGCAGGTTGGTCGTCGAGGTGCGGAAGAACTCCATGACCGCCTCGTCCTCGAACGAGGGCGAGTTCGACACGTCGACCACCACCGACGCGTCCTGGAGGACCTCGGCCAGCCCCTCGCCCGTCAGCGTGTTGACGCCGGTGTTGGGCGCCGCCGCGACCGCCTCGTGCCCGTGCGCGCCGAGCCCGGCGACCACCTTCGAGCCGATGAGCCCGGTTCCACCGATCACTACGACCTTCATGACGGAGTTCCTCTCGGGTTTGTTCGGGTTTCCCTGATTGCCTGCATCAGTGGAGACCGGGCACCGGAGCCGTTTGTGACAACTTCACTCGACTTACGTTCGACGAGTTTTCCCTCTCATCCAGTAGGGGCTGGATCGGTTCAGTCGCCGAGCGATGCCACGTACGGCGTCAGCTTCTCCGGGTTCATGACCCACATGGCCCGCTCGACGCCGCGCTCCGAGATGTCGAGGGTCAGCAGGACCACGGGCGCCCCGCCGTCCGAGACGAGGGCGGCCGGTGCGCCGTTGGCCTCGACCCACTCGATCTCCTTGTGCGGCCAGAAGCGCGGGCCGAAGGCGGCGAGGTACCGGGAGACGTGCAGCGGGCCGACGACCGGAATCCGGGACGCCCCGCGCAGCCCGTTGCCGTCGGTGTAGCTGATCACGTCCTCGGTGAGGATGTCCTCCAGCACGGCCAGATCGCCGGTCTGTGCCGCGGCGAGGAACACCTCCATGAGCCGTCGGTGCTCGGTGGCGCCGACGGGCTTGCGGCGCTCCGAGGAGATGCGCTTGCGCGCGCGGCTCACCACCTGACGCGTGTTGGTCTCGCTGGTCTCCAGCATGTCCGCGATCTGCCGGTAGGGGTAGTCGAAGGCCTCCCGCAGCACATAGGCGGCCCGTTCCACGGGGTTCAGTCTCTCCAGGAGGAAGAGCACCGCCAGGTCGAGTGCCTCGGCCCGCTCGGCGCCCAGCTGCGGGTCGGCGCGCGTGTCGATCGGCTCCGGCAGCCAGGGACCGACGTACGACTCGCGCCGCACCCGGGCGGACTGGGCGAGGTTGATCGCCAGTCGGGCGGTGACGGTGGTCAGGAACGCCTTCGGCTCGCGGACCACGCCACGGTCGGTGTCCTGCCAGCGCAGCCACGCCTCCTGAACGACGTCCTCGGCCTCCGAGGCGCTGCCGAGGACGCGGTAGGCGATGCCGAAGAGCTGGGGCCGCACCGCCATGAACACCTTCGTCGCCTGGTCGAGGGAGTCCCAGCCATCGAGGGAATGAGCACTGCCGAGGGAATGAGCGCTGCCGAGGGAGTGCGTCCCGTCGACGGACTCCGTGCCGTCGAGGGCGTCCGTACCGTCCCCCATACCCATGCGTGCCGCCTTCAGTTCCGACCGTTCGCGCAAGCGCTCGCCATGGTAGAGCGGGCAGCTCTCCACCGGGTGGAGCACGTCACGACCGCACCAGTCGTAGGGCCAGGTCAGGACGCCCCCGAGCACCGCCCTGGCCGTCTCGTCCTGCCGCACGCCTTCGCCCTGAAGGCCGCACGTCAGGTGCACCGCCACGGGGTGCTCGCCCTGGCGACCGTATCCGCCGCGCTGCTCGCCTTCTCGGGCGGGGACACCAACACCCTGGCGCCGCAGTTCGCCACCGGCGTCCTCGTCGGCTTCGGGGCCCTGCTCACGATGTCTCGACCGTCGTCGTCACGGTGGAGAAGTTCGCGTCGGATGCCTGGCTGATCGTCGTCGCGCCGCCGCTGCTCGTGGCACCCTTCGTCGCCGCCCACCGCGCCTACGAACGGATCGGCGAACGGCTCGGCCGCGGACGCGTCCCCGAGCCACCGCACCCCGACCGGTCCGTCGTGATGGGGCCGAGTGGGACCCGGGTGTGGCCCTGGTCGGGCTGTGCTGATCCCGGAGACCGAGCCGGAGCGGCTGTGGCAGCGGTTGCTCCAGAACCAACGGGGTGCCGTCGTCGCGCACGCGGTGCGGCGCGGATGCGGTGATCTGCCGCCTGCGGTTCCGGCTGATGTGAGCCGGTTTCCGGGCCGGTGGCTGGCGGGGGCGTAAGAGTCCCGTCAAAGCCGCGGGGGCCGCCGTATGGGACCCGTCAACGGCGCTCGGATCCGGTCACGCAGGCGCTTTCCTCTAATCGTCCGCTTCTCTTTCGAACCTCTCTAGGAGTTCGCGATGGCCGATGTGGCCTTCGTCGTCACCACGATCGCGCTGTTCGCGCTGGTGGCTCTGGTCGCCAAGGGGGTGACCAAGCTGTGACCGCCGAGAACGTTGTCGGCCTCGTCGTGGCCGTCGCCCTGCTGGGCTATCTCGTCCTCGCCCTGATCTTCCCGGAGAGGTTCTGAGACTCGCGATGGGACCCGTACTCGCAGGCGTCCTCCAGCTGCTCGCCCTGATCGGCGCGCTGGCCCTCGCCTACATCCCCCTCGGCGACTACATGGCCAAGGTCTACTCCTCCGACAAGCACTGGCGCGTCGAGAAGTGGATCTACAAGGGCATCGGTGCCGATCCCGACACCGAGATGCGCTGGCCCGCGTATCTGCGGGGCGTGCTGGCCTTCTCGGCCGCCGGGGTGTTCTTCCTGTATCTGCTCCAGCGGCTCCAGGGTGTGCTGCCCGGCTCGCTGGGCTTCAAGTCGATCGATCCGGACCAGGCGTTCAACACCGCCGTCTCGTTCGTGACGAACACCAACTGGCAGTCGTACTACGGCGAGCAGGCCATGGGCCACGTCGTGCAGACCGCCGGTCTGGCCGTGCAGAACTTCGTCTCCGCGGCCGTCGGCATCGCGGTCGCCGTGGCGCTCGTACGGGGCTTCGCGCGCTCGCGGAGCGGTGAACTCGGCAACTTCTGGACCGACATGGTGCGCGGGGTCACCCGCATTCTGCTGCCGGGCGCGTTCGTCGCGGCGGTCGTGCTGGTCGCCTGCGGTGCCCTCCAGAACTTCTCCGGCATTCATGAAGTCGGTCAGTTCATGGGCGGTTCGCAGCAGTGGAACGGTGGCGCGGTCGCCTCGCAGGAGGCGATCAAGGAGCTGGGGACGAACGGCGGCGGCTACTTCAACGCCAACTCCGCCCACCCCTTCGAGAACCCCACCCCCTTCACCAACCTCTTCGAGATCTTCCTGCTGCTGGTCATCCCGTTCGCGCTGACCCGCACCTTCGGTGTGCTGGTCGGCAGCGTGAAGCAGGGGTACGCGATCCTCGCGACCATGGCGACCATCTGGGTCGGTTTCGTCGCCCTGATGATGTGGACCGAATTCGCCCACCACGGCCCGGCGTTCGACATCGCGGGCGGCGCGTACGAGGGCAAGGAGGTCCGCTTCGGCGTCGGCGGGTCGTCGATCTTCGCGGTCTCCACCACCTTGACCTCGACCGGCGCGGTGGACTCCTTCCACTCCTCCTTCACCGGCCTCGGCGGCGGCATCACCATGCTCGGCATGATGCTGGGCGAGATCGCGCCCGGCGGTACCGGCTCCGGCCTGTACGGCATGCTGATCATGGCGATCATCGCGGTGTTCATCGCCGGCCTGATGGTCGGCCGCACCCCCGAGTACCTCGGCAAGAAAATCGGCACCCGCGAGATCAAGCTCGCCGCCTGCTACATCCTCATCACCCCGGCGCTGGTCCTGATCCTGAGCGCGGCAGCGATGGCCCTGCCGACGCCGGGCAACTCGATGACCAACAGCGGGGCGCACGGCTTCTCCGAGATCCTCTACGCCTACACGTCCGCCGCCAACAACAACGGCTCGGCCTTCGCCGGGCTGAACGCGGACACGCAGTGGTTCAACACCACGCTCGGCATCGCCATGGCGCTCGGCCGGTTCCTGCCCATGGTGTTCGTGCTCGCGCTGGCCGGCTCGCTCGCCGAGCAGCGGCCGGTGCCGGTCACCGCGGGCACCCTGCGCACCGAGAAGCCGCTGTTCACCGGCCTGTTGGTGGGCGCGATCCTCATCATCACCGGACTGACCTACTTCCCGGCCCTCGCCCTGGGCCCGCTGGCCGAGGGGCTGGCGTCATGACCCCTCCCACCGGGACCGCTCGCAACGAAAGCGAAGAGATGTCCACAGCCACTCCGACCCGGGCGCCGCACAGCGACGTACCGACCGGGCACAAGTCCCCCGAGGGCCGTGTCGGCGCGGGCCTCTTCGATCCCCAGCAGCTGCTCAAGTCGCTGCCGGACGCCTTCCGCAAGCTCGACCCGCGGGTGATGGTCAAGTCGCCCGTCATGTTCGTCGTGTGGATCGGCTCCCTGCTCACCACCCTCTTCTCGTTCAAGGACCCGGGCGACTGGTTCGGCTGGACCATCAGCGTCTGGCTCTGGCTCACCGTGGTCTTCGCCAACCTGGCGGAGGCGGTCGCCGAGGGCCGCGGCAAGGCGCAGGCCGACACCCTGCGCAAGGCCAAGACCGACACGGTGGCGCGCCGGCTCGTCGGCGACCGTGAGGAGCAGGTGCCGGGCACCGAGCTGACCATCGGCGACCTGGTCGTGTGCGAGGCCGGCGACATCATCCCCGGCGACGGTGACGTCGTCGAGGGCGTCGCCTCCGTCGACGAGTCGGCCATCACCGGCGAGTCGGCCCCGGTCATCCGGGAGTCCGGCGGCGACCGCTCGGCCGTCACCGGCGGCACGAAGGTGCTGTCCGACCGGATCGTCATCAAGATCACGACGAAGCCCGGCGAGACCTTCATCGACCGGATGATCAACCTGGTCGAGGGCGCGGCCCGGCAGAAGACACCCAACGAGATCGCGCTGAACATCCTGCTCGCCTCGCTGACCATCGTCTTCCTGCTCGCCGTCGCCACGCTGCCGCCCTTCGCGGACTACGCAGGGACGCACCTGACGATGGTCGTGCTGGTCGCGCTGCTGGTCTGCCTGATTCCCACGACCATCGGCGCGCTGCTCTCCGCGATCGGCATCGCCGGCATGGACCGGCTGGTCCAGCGCAACGTGCTCGCGATGTCGGGCCGTGCGGTCGAGGCCGCCGGTGACGTCTCCACGCTGCTGCTCGACAAGACCGGCACCATCACCCTCGGCAACCGCCAGGCGTCCGAGTTCGTCCCGGTGAGCGGGGTGACGGAGGCCGAGGTCGCCGACGCCGCCCAGCTCTCGTCGCTGGCCGACGAGACGCCCGAGGGCCGCTCCATCGTCGTACTGGCGAAGGAGAAGTACGGTCTGCGCGAGCGGCACCAGGGCGAGTTGACCGGTGCCGAGTGGATCGAGTTCACCGCGCAGACCCGGATGTCCGGCGTCGACGTCGACGGGCGCAGGATCCGCAAGGGCGCGGCCGGGTCGGTCATCACCTGGGTCGAGGAGCGCGGCGGCACGGTCGCCGAGGACGCGGACACGACGGCGAACCGCATCTCCGAAGCGGGCGGCACCCCGCTGCTCGTGGCCGTCGAAGACACGGACGGCGCCCGGGTGTTGGGCGTCATCCACCTCAAGGACGTCGTCAAGGAGGGCATGCGGGAGCGGTTCGAGGAACTGCGCCGGATGGGCATCAAGACCGTCATGATCACCGGCGACAACCCGCTGACCGCCAAGGCGATCGCCGAGGAGGCGGGCGTCGACGACTTCCTCGCCGAGGCCACCCCCGAGGACAAGATGGCCCTCATCAAGCGGGAGCAGGCCGGCGGCAAGCTCGTCGCGATGACCGGTGACGGCACCAACGACGCACCCGCCCTCGCCCAGGCGGACGTCGGCGTTGCGATGAACACCGGCACGTCGGCCGCCAAGGAGGCCGGCAACATGGTCGACCTCGACTCCAACCCGACCAAGCTCATCGAGATCGTCGAGATCGGCAAGCAACTCCTCATCACCCGGGGCGCGTTGACGACGTTCTCCATCGCCAACGACGTCGCCAAGTACTTCGCGATCATCCCGGCGCTGTTCGCGGCCGTGTACCCGGGTCTGGACAGGCTCAACATCATGGGCCTGTCCTCGCCGGACTCCGCGATCCTGTCGGCCGTCGTCTTCAACGCGCTGATCATCATCGCGCTGGTGCCGCTGTCCCTGCGGGGTGTGCAGTACCGGCCGGTGAGCGCCGACAAGATGTTGCGCCGCAACCTCACGATCTACGGCATCGGCGGGCTGATCGCGCCCTTCGTCGGCATCAAGCTCATCGACCTGCTCATCTCCCTCATCCCCGGGCTGTAATTCCTCGAAAGCGTGCTGACCCGTCATGAACAACTCCGTTACGAACACCGCCCGGTTGCTCGGGGCCGGCCTACGGGCGCTCCTGGTGCTGACCCTGGTGACGGGCGTCATCTATCCGCTGCTGGTCACGGGCGTGGCCCAGGCACTGTTCAACAACAAGGCGAACGGCTCGGAGATCAAGGCGGACGGCAAGGTCGTCGGCTCGTCCCTGATCGGCCAACAGGGCTACAGCCTGGACTACTTCCAGCCGCGCCCGGCGAACGGCCTGGGCGAGAACTCGGTCAACACCCGGTACAAGCTGATCCTCTCCGGCGCCACCAACCGCTCCGGTGACAACGCCGAGCTCGTCAAGTGGGTGAAGGAGGCCAAGGCCAAGGTCGTCAAGGACAACTCCATTGCCGGCTACCAGGTCAAGCCCTCCGAGGTCCCCGCCGACGCGGTCACCTCCTCCGGCTCCGGCCTCGACCCGGACATCTCCCCGGCCTACGCCGACCTCCAGGTCCACCGGGTCGCCGAGAAGAACGGCCTGTCCGTGACCCAGGTGCAAAAGCTGGTCGACGAACACACCGAGGGCCGCACCCTCGGTTTCATCGGCGAGCCCCGGGTGAACGTCCTCGAACTCAACATCGCGCTCAAGGAACTCGCGGCCAAGGGCTGACGGCGTTACGAGGCCCACGAGGGAGCCGGCGGTCCGGGACACCCCGGTGCCGCCGGCTCCCACCGTCACATATGACACGAAAGGCACACGCCCATGACACGGGTGCTGGTGGTGGAGGACGACCCGCAGCTCGTACGGGCCCTCATCATCAATCTCCAGGCACGCCGGTACGGGGTCGACGCGGCACCCGACGGCGCCACCGCGCTCCGGCTCGCGGCCGCCCGCCGGCCCGACGTGGTCCTGCTCGACCTCGGGCTGCCCGACATGGACGGCGTCGACGTCCTCAAGGGCCTGCGCGGCTGGACCCGGGTGCCGGTCCTGGTGCTCTCCGCCCGGCAGGCGTCCGAGGAGAAGGTGGCCGCGCTCGACGCGGGGGCCGACGACTACATCACCAAGCCGTTCAGCATGAACGAACTGCTCGCCCGGCTCAGGGCAGCCGTGCGCCGCACCGAGGAGATGCCGCTCGCTCCCGGGACGACGCTGGTCGAGACGTCCGAGTTCACCGTCGATCTGCTGGCCAAGAAGGTGCGGCGGGGCGAGCGCGACGTACGGCTCACGCCCACCGAGTGGCATCTGCTGGAGATCCTGATAACCCACCCCGGACGGCTGATCACCCAGAAGCAGCTGCTCCAGGAGGTCTGGGGTGCCTCCCAGAGCAACAAGACCAACTACCTGCGGGTCTACATGGCCCAGCTGCGGCGCAAGTTGGAGACCGACCCCGCGCACCCCCGCTATCTCATCACCGAGCCCGGCATGGGCTACCGCTTCGAAGGGTGAACATGGCTCGCGGCAAGCTCCGCATCTATCTCGGCGCGGCTCCCGGCGTCGGCAAGACCTACGCGATGCTGTCCGAGGCGCACCGCCGTGTGGAGCGGGGCACCGACTGCGTGGTCGCCTTCGTCGAGCACCACCGCCGGCCGCGCACCGAGGTGATGCTGCACGGCCTGGAGGAGATCCCGCGCCGGGAACTGGACTACCGGGACGCCGTGTTCACGGAGATGGACGTCGACGCGGTCCTCGCGCGCCGCCCCGGCGTGGCCCTGGTCGACGAGCTCGCCCACACCAACGTCCCCGGCTCGCGCAACGACAAGCGCTGGCAGGACGTGGAGGAGTTGCTCGCCGCCGGGATCGACGTCGTGTCCACGGTGAACATCCAGCACCTGGAGTCGCTGGGCGACGTCGTCGAGTCGATCACGGGTGTGAGGCAGCGGGAGACCGTGCCGGACGAGGTGGTGCGCCGCGCCGACCAGATCGAGCTGGTCGACATGTCCCCGCAGGCCCTGCGCCGCCGGATGGCACACGGCAACATCTACCAGCCGGACAAGGTCGACGCGGCCCTCTCCAACTATTTCCGGCCCGGAAACCTCACCGCCCTGCGGGAGTTGGCGCTGCTGTGGGTCGCCGACCGGGTGGACGCCTACCTGACCGAGTACCGCAGCGAGCACCAGGTGTCGACGATCTGGGGTTCACGCGAGCGGATCGTGGTCGGCCTGACCGGCGGTCCGGAGGGGCGGACGCTGATACGGCGGGCCGCCCGGCTCGCCGAGAAGGGCGCCGGCGGCGAGGTGCTCGCCGTGTACATCTCCCGCAGCGACGGCCTGACCTCCGCCTCCCCGAAGGAGCTGGCCGTGCAGCGCACCCTCGTCGAGGACCTCGGCGGCACCTTCCACCAGGTCGTCGGCGACGACATACCGCCCGCGCTGCTCGACTTCTCCCGGGGAGTCAACGCCACCCAGATCGTCCTCGGCGTCTCCCGCCGCAAGGGCTGGCAGTACGTCTTCGGCCCCGGCGTCGGGGCCACGGTCGCCCGGGACTCCGGGCCCGACCTCGACGTCCACCTCATCACCCACGACGAGGCGGGCAAGGGGCGTGGACTCCCGGTCAACCGGGGTGCCCGTCTCCTCGGCCGGTCCCGGCTGATCTGGGGCTGGCTGGTGGGTCTCGGCGGGCCCGTCCTGCTGACCTGGCTGCTGAACGGTGTCTTCCCCGACGTGGGCCTCGCCAACGACATGCTGATCTTCCTGACGGCGACCGTGGCGGCGGCCCTGCTCGGCGGTCTCTTCCCGGCGCTGGCCTCGGCGGGGGCCGGATCCCTCCTGCTGAACTGGTACTTCACGCCGCCCGTCCACACCCTCACGATCGCCGACCCGAAGAACATCGTCGCCATCGCGATCTTCGTCGGGGTGGCCGTGTCCGTGGCGTCCGTCGTGGACCTCGCCGCCCGCCGCACCCACCAGGCCGCCCGGCTGAGGGTCGAGTCGGAGATCCTCTCCTTCCTCGCCGGGAACGTGCTGCGCGGCGAGACCGGTCTGGAGGCGCTGCTCGAGCGGGTGCGCGAGACGTTCGGCATGGACTCGGCGGCCCTACTGGAACGGGAGAGCGACATGGCGCCCTGGACCTGCGCCGGCAGCGTGGGCCCGCGGCCGTGCACCGCCCCCGAGGAGGCCGACGTCGACGTGTCGGTGAGCGACCACATGACGCTGGCGCTGAGCGGCCGGGTGCTTCCCGCCGAGGATCGCCGGGTGCTGGCCGCGTTCGCCGCGCAGGCCGCCGTCGTCCTGGACCGGCGGCGCCTTCAGCAGAAGGCGGACGAGGCCAAGGAGCTCGCGGAGGGCGACCGCATCCGCACCGCCCTGCTCGCCGCCGTCAGCCATGACCTGCGCACCCCGCTCGCCGGGATCAAGGCGGCGGTCACCTCCCTGCGCTCCGACGACGTGGAGTGGTCGCCGGAGGACCAGGCGGAGCTGCTGGAGGCTGTCGAGGCCGGCGCCGACCGCCTCGACGCCCTCGTCGGCAACCTCCTCGACATGTCCCGCCTCCAGACCGGCACCGTGACGCCGATCATCCGGGAGACCGACGTCGACGAGGTCATCCCGATGGCGCTCGGCGGGGTTCCCGAGGACAGCGTCGGCCTCGACATCCCGGAGACCCTGCCGATGGTCGCCGTCGACCGGGGCCTGCTGGAGCGGGCGGTCGCCAACGTCGTGGAGAACGCGGTGAAGTACAGCCCCGCGGGCGCCCCGGTACTGGTCTCGGCGAGCGCCCTCGCCGACCGCGTCGAGGTACGGGTCGTGGACCGCGGCCCGGGTGTCCCCGACGAGGCCAAGGACCGCATCTTCGAGCCCTTCCAGCGCTACGGCGACTCCCCGCGCGGCGCCGGAGTCGGCCTCGGCCTCGCGGTCGCCCGCGGCTTCACCGAGGCCCTCGGCGGCACCCTGCGCGCCGAGGACACCCCGGGCGGAGGCCTGACGATGGTACTGAGCCTGCCGAGGGCGACCAGCCAACTCCCGCCGACGGAACCGGATCTGCCGACGCCGACGACGTCCTAGACACGGACAGGCGGGCTCTTCGGCCTACCCACAGCTCAGCGCACCCTCCCCCGCGGCTTCAGCGCCACCGGCGGCAGTTCCGGGGCGGCCAGCGGAGCACCGTCGTACCCCTTCACCTCCCCGAACCGGGAACCTGTCATCCAGTCCTGGCGGGCCTGCACGATCTCCTCCTGGGACCGTCCGATCCAGTTCCAGAACATGATCAGCTCCTCCTCGAAGGGCTCGCCGCCCAGGAGCATCAGGGAGGCGTCCGACGCGGCGCGCAGCGGTAGTTCGGTGCGGCCGCAGCCGAGGTAGAGCATGGAGCCGGGCAGGACCGGGACGCCGTCGACGTGGGCCTCGCCGGACATGGACAGCACGGCGTACTCGAAGTCCGGCTGCACGGGGAGCCGGACGTCCGCGCCGGCGGCGAGGGTCAGGTCGGCGCCGACGATCGGGGTGTATGTCGTTCCGGGCGAGGTCGCGCCGTCGAGGTCGCCGAGGATCAGCGTGGCGGTGAGACCGGGCGCCGTGACGACCGGAAGCTCGGCGTGGTGCTCGAAGCGCGGGTCGGTGTGGCGGTCGCTGTCGGGGAGGGCGACCCACAGCTGGGCGCCGTGCAGGAAGCGGGCGTGCGACTTCGGGCTCTCCTCGGAGTGGCTGATGGCCCGTCCGGAGGTCATGAGGCCCAGCTCGCGCGGGCGGATCGTCTGGAGGCTGCCGGTGGAGTCGCGGTGCAGCACCTCGCCCTGGTGCAGCCAGCTGACCGTCTGGAGGCCCATGTGCGGGTGCGGCGGCACCTGCATGCCGGGCTCGTCGGCGATGTCGTCGGGGCCGTAGTGATCGACGAAGCACCAGGCGCCGACCATGCGGCGCCCCAGGTTGGGCAGCAGCCGGCGGACCTCGGTGGCTTCGCCGAGCTTGACGGTGCGCGGGCTGAGGAGTTCACGAACGGGTTCCGCCACCACGAAGCCGCGGCCGCCGCAGAGGGCGGGAGCCGCCTCGCGATCAAGATTGCTCATGCCGCCCAACCTAGACCCGTCGGAGGGGTCCCGTCAGTCCGTCACCGGGGCTGTCCTGAGGAGACCCGGAAAATAGTAGCCATGTACATAGTAGCCATGTACGGTATCTGGCATGAGCAAGGGTTCCGAGAAGGCGACACCCGGTTTCCTGGTGTGGCGACTGTCGATGAAGTGGCGGACGGCGGTGGACCGCGCACTGGCCCCACTGGACCTCACCCACGCGCAGTACTCACTGGTGGCGTCCCTGTACGGCATGCAGCGCGACGGCGAACGCCCCAGCCAGCGGCGCCTGGCCGACCACACCGGGCTCGAGCCGCTCTACGTGTCCAAGCTGGCGCGCGCCCTGGAAGCCGCCGGCCTGCTGGAGCGCACCCGCGATCCGCGCGACCCGCGTGCCGTACAGCTGGCCCTCACCGAGCCTGGCCGCGACGCGGCGCGGGAGGCCATCCGGGTCGTCCAGGGACTGCTGGAGCAGTTGCTGGCACCGCTCGGCGGGCTCGACAGCGCGCGCACCCGGGAGTTCAGCCATGAGCTCGCGACCCTCCTCGACGCACCTCTCGACCCGCTCGCCGCCACCGGCGAGCCCGACAAGGAGCAGCCATGACCACCACCACTCCTCCCCTGGTCAACCCGCGGACCATAGCCCTGGCCCACTACGCCGCCCGGGCGGTTCTGGAACAGGTGCTGGCCCGCCACGGCGTGACGTTTCAGCAGTCCGTCACCCTCCGGCCCGTCGCCGTCGCCGACGGGCCGATCCGGCGGGACGACCTGGTCGACAGCGTCACCGGCGCGCTCAAGATCGACGCCACGGAGGCCCACTCCGTGGTCGACGAGCTGATCGCCGCGGAGCTGCTGGCCCCGCAGGAGCCGTCCCGGGTACGGATGACGGACGCCGGGCGGGAGCTGTACGACCGGACGTCCGCCGAGACCGCCCCCATCACCGCCCGGATCTACGCCGGCATCCCGACGGAGGACCTGGCCGCCGCCGGACGGGTGCTGACCCTGATCGCCGAGCGGGCCGACGCCGAGCTCAAGGCCCTCACCACCCCCGCGAAGTAGTGGAATATTCAATCACCACCCTTCGTTGACGGCGTCGAAGGAGGTCAGAGTGGACATGACGTACTACGACCACGGAACGCCGGCGGAGCGCTGGGAGCGCGCGCTGATGTTCTTCGACGCCAAGGACTACACCGCTGCCGCGCGCGTCCTGGACGGACTGGTCGAGGAGGTGCCGGAGCAGACCGGACCGCGGCTGCTGCTGGCGCGCTCCTACTACCACTCGGCCCAACTGCGCCGCGCGGAGAGCGAGTTGCGCATCATCGTGGAGCGCGACCCGGTGGAGCAGTACGCCCGGCTGATGCTGGGCCGCACCCTGGAGCGGCAGGGGCGGCACCAGGAGGCCGAGCCGCACATCCGCCTCGCCTCCGCGCTGGCGGGCGACTTCGACACGCTCTGAGAAGCACGGCGGGGGCCCGGTTCCGTGACGGAACCGGGCCCCCGCTCTGTCGTACGGTCAGGTCGCCGCGCCGGCGCGCTCGCGCCTGCGGTGGCCGATCTCGCCGAGCACCACGTCCAGGACGACGAACGCGGCCAGCGGGATGCCGAGCAGCGGGACGAAGTAGCCGAGGACCGCGACGGCCGCCACGCACGGCAGCAGGATCTGCGGGGGCACCTTCTGCCAGGCACCGCGCGGAATCGGGCGACCGAACGCGGAGCCGCGGCCGCGCTGCCACCACATCCGGTAGCCCCACACGATGAGCAGGATCAGGGAGAGCGCGAGCAGCATCAGGGCGATCTGGTTGACCAGCCCGAACAGGACGCCGGTGTGCAGGTCGATGCCCCAGCGGGTCAGCTTGGCGAGGACCGGGTAGTCGGCGAACCGCAGCACGTCGGTGACCTCCCCGGTGGTGGGGTCGATCGCCACCGCGTCCTGCTTCTCGGGCCAGCTGCGCTGCACCTGCTTCACGACGTACGTCGACGAGGCGTCCGCGGGCGGGACGATCTCGACCGGGTCGCCGAGCCCCTCGGACCGCGCCGCCGCGAGGATCTTGTCGAGGCCTACGCCGTGCTCCGCGTCCCCCGCCGAGGTGGCGGCGCCGTGCCCGGAGTGGTCGCCGCCCGCGGCCGCGGAGATCGAGGGGGTGGACTGGCCCAGGTTGGTGCGCAGGACGTCGACGTTGGCACCGGCGTAGGTCGACCAGGTCAGACCGGTCGCCGACAGGAAGAGGAACCCGGCGGCGGCCCAGGCGCCGACCGTGCCGTGCAGGCCGAGGGTGCGGCGCCGTCCGCTGGTGCCGCGCAGTTTGCGCTGGGCCCGGCGGCGGGTGAACCACAGCAGCAGACCGGCGCTCGCGATCACCCACAGCCAGCTCGCCGCGAACTCGCTGTAGAGGCGGCCGGTCTCGCCGAGGTGCAGATTGCGGTGGAGCTCCGAGATCCAGGTGCGCAGCGGCAGCGCCCCGGTCGATCCGTACTGTTCGAGGGCGCCTTCCACCTTCGCGGTGTAGGGGTCGACGAAGACGGCGAGGGTGTGGTCGGCGTCGACGCCCTTGACGCCGGAGAGCAGCACGCGGGTGGTCGCGTCGTCCGCCGGGGAGGGACGGACGGCGGCGACGGCACCCTCGGGGTGGGCCTTGCGGGCGGCGTCGACCTGCTCGGATATGGGGAGCTTGGTCGCGCCGACCTCGGAGACCGTCATCTCGTCGGCGTAGATGATCTTCTCGGCCTGGAAGGAGGCGGCGTAGAGCAGTCCGGTGCAGGCGGCCACGAGCAGGAACGGCGCGACGAACAGCCCGGCGTAGAAGTGCAGGCGCAGCACCAGCGGGCGCAGTGGCGCCCAACTGCTGCGTGACGGCGTCGGATCGGCGGCTTTCGGGGCCTCGTCCGTGGTCGTCGTGAGAGCGGAGGTCATCGGCGGTTCTTCTCCGGGGCAGGGGACGGTTCTCGGCGGTACCGGTCCAGTAGTCGGGGGAAGAGGCGTCCGAGTTCCCGGAGCTTCGAGTGACCTGCGTCACATCAGGGTGGGCAGGGGGACGTGGCATCCTGACGCGATGGCAACTCCCCGTCATCACGCGTCCCTTGCCGAACAGGTCGAGGAACTCCTGGCGGTCGACGGACCGCTGCCGATCGTCGCGGCCGGCGAGCCGGTGCTGCGGCGCGGCACCGAGCGGTTCGAGGGACAACTGGACTCCGCGCTGCTGGCCCGGTTCGTCGAGGCGCTGCGCGTCACCATGCACGCGGCGCCGGGCGTGGGCCTGGCGGCGCCGCAGGTCGGCGTGGGTGTGCGGATCGCGGTGATCGAGGACCCGGCGCCGGTGCCGGACGAGATCCGGCTGGCCCGCGGCCGGGTCCCGCTGCCGTTCCGGGTCCTGGTCAATCCGTCGTACGAGCCCGTGGGTGCCGCGCGCGCCGGGTTCTTCGAGGGCTGTCTGAGCGTGCCGGGCTGGCAGGCGGTCGTGGCCCGGCCGACCGAGGTGCGGCTGACCTGCGAGGACGAGCACGGGCGCGCGGTGGACGAGGTGTTCTCCGGCTGGCCGGCGCGCATCGTGCAGCACGAGACCGACCACCTCGACGGCACGCTCTATCTCGACCGGGCGGAGCTGCGGTCGCTGTCGTCGGGCCGGGCGATGGCCGAGCGGTGGGCGCAGCCGACCCCCGAGGCGGCCGCCGAGTCCCTGGGCTTCGAACTGCCCCGGCCGTAATTCGCAGGCGCCGACCGGGGCGCCTCCACTACCTTGGCCGTATGTCAACGCCCCGAATTTCCTAGCTGAGGACCGGCTTCCACGTCACCCGTGTGCCCTCTCGCTGGTCCGGATCCCTGTCCGGAATTCTCATTCGGAGCGTTTTCTCATGATCACCGTTCGTGGTGTCGACGTGCGCGTCGGCGCGCGCCTGCTGCTGTCCGACCTCTCCTTCCACGTCTCCCCCGGCGACCGCATCGGCCTGGTGGGCCGCAACGGCGCCGGAAAGACCACCCTGCTGCACACCCTCGCGGGCACGCTGCGTCCCGCCGCCGGGACCGTCACCCGGACCGGCGAGGTGGGCCACCTCCCGCAGGACTCCCGCGCGGCCGATCCGGCGGTCACCGTCACCGACCGCGTCCTGTCGGCGCGCGGCCTCGACCGGGCGGTGCGCGCGCTGCGCGGTGCGGAGGCGGCGATGGCCGACGGCACCGAGCGCGCCATGGCCGCCTACGCGCGTGCCGAGGCGGAGTTCCAGGCCTGTGGCGGGTACGGCGCGGAGGCCGAGGCGGCGCGGATCGCGGCCGGCGTCGGTCTGCCGACGCGTCTGCTGGACCAGCCGGTCGGGGCTCTGTCGGGTGGCCAGCGCAGGCGTGTCGAGCTGGCCCGGATCCTCTTCGCGGACCACGGCACACTGTTGCTGGACGAGCCGACGAACCACCTGGACGCGGCCTCGACCGGCTGGCTGCGCGCCTTCCTGGCGAACCTCCGCGGCGGCCTGGTCCTCATCAGCCACGACACGTCCCTGCTGGCCGACACCGTCAACCGGGTCTTCCACCTGGACGCCCACCGCGCCACCATCGACGTCCACAACACCGGCTGGCACGCCTACCTCGCCCAGCGCGAGGCCGACGAGCGGCGCCGTACCCGGGAGCGGGCGGGCGCCGAGCGGAAGGCGGCGTCGCTGCACGCGCAGGCCGACCGGATGCGGGCCCGGGTGGCGACGGCGACGGCCGCGAAGAACATGGCCCGGCGCGCCGACCGGCTGCTCGACGACCTGGAGCCGGAGCGGCGCGCCGACAAGGTGGCCCGGATCCGGCTCCCCGAGCCGGCGCCGTGCGGCAGGATCCCGCTGGCCACGATCAGCCTGACGAAGTCCTACGGCGACCGGCGCGTCCTTCCGGGCGTGGATCTGGCCGTCGAGCGGGGCAGCCGTCTGGTCGTGCTCGGTCCCAACGGCGCCGGGAAGACGACCCTGTTGCGGCTGCTGGCGGGCCGGGAGACTCCAGACGGCGGCCGGGTCGTGCACGGGCACGGACTGCGGCTCGGCTACTTCGCGCAGGAACACGACACCCTGGACCGGGAGTCGACGGTCGGCGCGCACCTGGCGGCCACCGTCCCGCACCTGACGGACGGTGAACTCCGGCGTGTGCTGGGCTCGTTCCTGTTCACCGGGGACGACGTCCACAAGCCGGTCGGCGTGCTGTCCGGCGGCGAGAAGACCCGGCTCGCGCTGGCCGGCCTGGTGCACTCCGGTGCCAACGTGCTGCTCCTGGACGAGCCCACCAACCACCTCGATCCGGCCTCCCGTGCCGAGGTGCTGGCCGCGGTGGGCACCTATCCGGGCGCGATCGTCATGGTCACCCACGACGACCACGCCGTCGAGGCACTGCGCCCGGACCGTGTCCTGCTGCTCCCGGAGTCCGAGGAGGACCTGTGGCACGAGGACTACCTGGAGCTGCTCACGCCCGCCTGACCACCGCAGGCCTCAGTTGTCGCGGTAGCTCTCCAGCAGCCGCAGCCACACCTCGCTGATCGTCGGGTAGGACGGCACGGCGTGCCAGAGCCTGCTGATCGGTACCTCTCCGGCGACGGCGACGGTGGCGGAGTGGATGAGTTCGCCGACGCCGGGTCCGACGAAGGTGACGCCGAGGAGGATCTCGCGCTCCAGGTCGACGACCATCCGGGCGCGGCCGCGGTAGCCCTCGCCGTACAGGCTCGCCCCGGAGACGTTGCCGAGGTCGTAGTCGACGGCGCGGACCCGGCGGCCGGCCTGTTCGGCCTCGGCCAGGGAGAGGCCGACGGCGGCCGCCTCCGGGTCGGTGAAGACGACCTGGGGTACGGCGGAGTGGTCGGCGGTCGCGGCGTGCGCGCCCCAGGGGTCGGTCTCCAGCAGGGGGACGCCGGAGGCGCGGGCGGCGATGGCGGCGCCCGCGATCCGGGCCTGGTACTTGCCCTGGTGGGTGAGGAGGGCGCGGTGGTTGACGTCGCCGACGGCGTAGAGCCAGTCGCTGCCGGTGACGCGGAGACTGTCGTCGACCTCCAGCCAGGAGCCGGGCTCGAGGCCGAGGGTGTCCAGGCCGATGTCGTCGGTGCGCGGGGCGCGGCCGGTGGCGAAGAGGATCTCGTCGGCCTCGATGCGGTCGCCGGCGTCGGTGACGACCACGACGGTGCCGTTCTCCCGGGTCACCGAGGCGACCGAGGTGCCGGTGCGGACGTCGGCGCCCGCCTCGGTGAGAGCCTCGTGGATCAGCTCGCCGGCGAAGGGCTCCATGCGGTTCAGCAGGCCCTTGCCGCGGACCAGGAGGGTGACCCGGGAGCCGAGGGCCTGCCAGGCGCAGGCCATCTCGGTGGCGACGACCCCGCCGCCGACCACGACCAGGCGGCCGGGGGCGGCCTTGGCGCTGGTGGCCTCCCTGCTGGTCCAGGGCCTGACCTCGTCGAGTCCGGGGAGGTCGGGCAGGACGGCTCGGGTGCCGGTGCAGACGGCGACGGCGTGCCGGGCGGTGAGGACCTTGTCGCCCACGGTGACCTCGCGTGGACCGGTGAGGCGGCCGTGGCCGCGGTGGAGGTCGGCGCCGATGGACTCGATCCACCGGACCTGGCCGTCGTCCTTCCAGTGGGAGGTGAACTCGTCGCGGCGGGCGAGGACCGCTGCGGTGTCGAGGGGGCCCTGTACGGCGGGGGCGAGACCGGGCAGGCGGCGGGCGTCGGACTGGGCGATGACCGGGCGCAGCAGGGCCTTGCTGGGCATACAGGCCCAGTAGGAGCATTCGCCGCCGACCAGTTCGCTCTCCACGACCGCGGTGGAGAGGCCGGCCGCACGGGTGCGGTCGGCGACGTTCTCCCCCACGGGTCCGGCACCGAGAACCACTACGTCGTAGGTGGTGTGCGCGATGGATTCCGTTTCCGTCATGGGGTCAGTCTGGTGGGTGGTGTGCGCTCAGGCCACATGGGTACGCGCGCGGAATACCTACTCGGCCTGCCGTGTTTGCGACGACGGCTTCGCCCCTACATCAGGAAGAGGGATTCACGCCATGAGCAAGACCGTGGAGCTCACCAAGGAGAACTTCGACCAGACGGTCACGGACAACGAGTTCGTGCTGATCGACTTCTGGGCGTCCTGGTGCGGGCCGTGCCGTCAGTTCGCGCCGGTGTACGACAAGGCCGCCGAGGAGAACCCGGACCTGGTCTTCGGGAAGGTGGACACCGAGGCTCAGCCGGAGCTGGCGGCGGCCTTCGGGATCCAGTCGATTCCCACGCTGATGATCGTCCGTGACCGGGTGGCCGTCTTCGCCCAGCCGGGCGCGCTGCCGGAGGCCGCGCTGACGGATGTGATCGGACAGGCCCGGAAGCTGGACATGGACGAGGTCCGCAAGTCGGTCGCCGAGCAGCAGGCCCAGGCCGAGCAGAACGGCCAGTAGGCGTACGGGACTTCCCCTGCGTGGTTCACCGCTCCAGGGGAAGTCCCGTGTAGTTGGCGGCCAGTTCGGCTGCGGCGTGCCGGGACGCGGTGATCCGGCGCAGCCGGGCGAGTTGGAGCCGGTCCTCGAAGGGGTCGGCGTCGGGTCGGGTGTGCAGCATCGTCGTCATGTCGTAGGAGAAGCGGGTCGCCTGCCAGACGCGGGCGAGGCTCGATTGCGAGTAGGTGTCCAGGAGTCGCTCGGAGCCGGTGCGGTGCAGCTCGGCGAAGGCGCGGCCGAGGAGGCGTACGTCGGAGACGGCGAGGTTGAGGCCCTTGGCGCCGGTCGGCGGGACGATGTGGGCGGCGTCGCCGGCGAGCAGGAGGCGGCCGTGACGCATCGGTTCGTGGACGTAACTGCGCAGCGGGGTCACGGACTTGGCGGTGATGGGGCCGCGGCCGAGGGTCCAGTCGGCGTCGATGGCGAAGCGGGCGGCGAGTTCGTCCCAGATTCGTTCCTCGGGCCAGTCGTCCGGATCGGTGCCGTTGGGTACCTGGAGGTACAGGCGTGACACGCGCGGCGAGCGCATGCTGTGCAGGGCGAAGCCGCGCTCGCCGCGGGCGTAGATCAACTCGTCGCAGGACGGGGCGACGTCGGCGAGGATCCCGAGCCAGGAGTACGGGTAGCCGTGCTCGTGACTGCGGCTGATCGCGGCCGGGACGGTGTCGCGGGAGATGCCGTGGAAGCCGTCGCAGCCGATCACCCAGTCGCAGTTCAGTGTCTGCTCGCGCCCCTCGTGCACGAACCGTACGACCGGTGTCCGGGTCTGCGGATTCTCGATGGCGAGTGCCTCGGCCTCGAACAACAGCGGTGGCCCGTCCGCGAGTTGGAGGGCCACGAGGTCTTTCACGATCTCGGTCTGGGCGTAGATGGTGACGGTGCGGCCGCCGGTGAGGGCCGGGAAGTCGATGTGGTGGCGCTGCCGGTCGAAGCGCAGCTCGATGCCCTGGTGGACCAGGCCCTCCCGGTCCAGGCGGTCGGCCGCGCCGCACTCGCGCAGGGCGTCGACCGTGCCCTGCTCCAGCATTCCGGCGCGCTGGCGCTGTTCGACGTACTCCCGTGTCCTGGCCTCCAGGACGACGCAGTCGATTCCCGCGCGGTGCAGCAGGCGGGCGAGGAGCAGTCCGGCGGGTCCGCCGCCGATGATGCCGACCGTCGTGCGCATCGCACGCCTCCCCTGGGTCCCCTGGGTGACAGCCCGGCCCTCAGGCTCTCAGCTGGACTCGCGGTGCACCACCGTGGCTCCCAGCACCTTGTGCGTCTCGGGCGCGGCGCCGGGGTTGCGCACCGCGCGGTCGACGAGTTCGGCGAGGTCGCGGCCGGAGGGCAGTTCGAGACGGACCGTGCTGAGGCGGGGCCGCAGCAGCCGGCCGAGCATCAGGTCGTCGGCGCCGATCACGGCGGTCTCGCCGGGTACGTCGATGCCCTGGTCCTGGAGGGCGCGCATCAGCAGCATCGCGTACTCGTCGTTGTACGCGAACACGGCGTCGAGGCCGAGCTCGCGCCAGCGGGCGGCGAGGCGGGCCGCGGCCTCCTCGGTGTAGGCGAGCGGGAGGTGGGTCATGCCGGCGTCGGTGCCGTGCAGGGCGTTGCGCACGCCTGCCAGCCGGGGCAGGGAGAAGCCCTCCAGGCCCGGTTCCTCGGGGACGACCACGCCGATGCGGCGCCGGCCACGCTCGTAGAGGTGGGTGCCTGCGCGGTGGCCGACGGCCTCGTGGTCCATGAGCAGCGCGTGGGCACCCTCGACGGACTCGGGGCCGAGGGTGAGGACGGCGCGGGCGCCGGAGCGCTTGAGGACCGCGACGCCCTGCGGTCCGAGCCCGGCGCCGGGCACCAGGACGGCGACCGGGCGCAGTTCGGCCCAGGCGCGGGCGGCCTCGTCGCCCTGCAGGCCGACGCTGCCGTGCTGGACGACGGTGTAGTCGAGGCGGCTGAGGGCCCACTGGAGTTCGTTGATGAACTGTCCGTAGAGCCGGCCCACGGGGATGGTCGGGGCGGGCATCAGGACCAGGCGGCTGTGTCCGGCGCGCAGACTGCGGGCGGCCGCGTGGGGCACGTACCCGAGTTCCTTGGCGGCCTCGTGGACCCGGCGGCGGGTGGGCTCGCTGATCCGGACGGCGCTGGTGTTGTTGAGGACGTAGGAGACGGTCGCGCGCGAGACGCCGGCCAGGCGGGCCACATCGGCGCTCGTGGGCACGGAGCGCGGTGCGGGCGACGCGGGGGCGGGCGTTTTCGGTATCTGCACCATGACCCCACGCATCTTTGCAGAACCTGTGCGAGCCGCCTCTAGTGGGTCGCCCCGGCGCCCGTGACGCGGTCCACGAGATCGACCCAGCCGGCCTCCAGCCGCTCCATCGGCATCCCGCACTCCCTGGTCAGGTGGTGGATCAGGGCGGGGTCGAGATATCCGAGCAGCGTCCGCGCCAGCAGTTCGCAGTCGGCGTCCGGCACGATCTGGCGCAGCAGGACCGTGACGTGCATGGTGAGCGCGCGGTGCGAGGGATGGGAGAACCGGCGGGTGGGCTCCGGCTCGGCGGCGAGCTGGAGGTCCAGCTGTTCGTGGGAGCGGTACAGCATGGCCACGCCGAACGCCCGCAACCGCTCCAGGGGCGGTGCTCCGGGGCCCAGGGGCGGCGGGCCGCCGAGGAAGTCCTCCTGGAGCTTCTTCGCCGAGTGGTCCAGGAGCGCCATCAGCAGGCCGGTGCGGTCGCCGAAGCGGCGGAAGACGGTTCCCTTGCCGACCTGGGCCGCGGCGGCCACCGCCTCCATCGTGACCCCGGCGGCGCCGTGCTCGGCGATCAGCCGGGCGGCGGCCTCCAGCAGCCGGGCCCGGTTGCGCGCGGCGTCGGCGCGCAGGCAGGGCTCCTCCCCGGACGTGCCGAGCTGCAGCAACTCGGCCTCACCCGAGGGTTCCTGGGGCCTGGGAAAGGGCGGCAGAGAGGCGGACATGAAGACAGCGTAAAGCATCGGGAATGAAACTGGACCGCGGTCCGGTTATGGTGGTAGAACTTAAACGGACCCCGGTCCGTATTGTGACGGCACTGTTTCAGCATCTTGGAGTTCGCATGTCTGTTCGCATCCTTGCGCTCGTCGGCAGCCTTCGCGCCGGTTCGCACAACCGCCAGCTCGCCGAGGCGGCCGTCAAGTTCGCCCCCGAGGGTGCGACCGTCGAGCTCTTCGAGGGCCTCGCCGAGATCCCGTTCTACAACGAGGACATCGACGTCGAGGGCAGCGTCCCGGCCCCCGCCGCCAAGCTGCGTGCGGCCGCCCAGGCCGCCGACGGCTTCCTGCTCTTCTCCCCCGAGTACAACGGCACCATCCCGGCCGTCCTGAAGAACGCCATCGACTGGCTGTCGCGTCCGTACGGCGCCGGCGCCTTCGGCGGCAAGCCGGCCGCCGTCGTCGGTACCGCCTTCGGTCAGTTCGGCGGCGTCTGGGCCCAGGACGAGACCCGTAAGTCGCTCGGTATCGCCGGCGCCAAGGTCCTGGAGGACGTCAAGCTCTCCATCCCCGGTTCCGTGGTCCGCTTCGCCGAAACCCACCCGGCCGACGACGCCGAGGTCGCCGAGCAGCTCACCGAGGTCATCGCCCGGCTGCACGGCCACGCCGGCGAGACCGTCGCCGCCTGATCAGCACCTCGCGGCAAGGGGCTGGAGCTCGTTGGAGCGCCGGCCCCTTTCGCATGCCCTTACGGCCGTTCAGCCCGTGATCGAGAAGAAGATCGTGTCCTGGCTGTACCAGTCGATCGACTGCGCGGTCCGCCACTCGCCGTGCTCGAACTCCAGCTGCCCGGGGTGCCGTCGACGGGGTACGGGATGTGGAAGGGGATCCCCTCGGGCGGTCCGGCGAACAGGAAGTCGCCCGGCAGCAGGTCGGCGGGGACGCCGAGGCGGCGCAGCTCGTCGTCCATGAGCCCGAAGAACGTGGACGGCTTGGAGAAGGTGCCCACCTGGTACGGTTCGCTGCCGTTGCAGTCGATGATCTTCTGTAGGGCGCTGTAGTAGGCGTGGCCCGCGCACTCGGCGTCCGAGTCGGCGCGGCCCGCGATGAGGTGGTCCAGCGCTTCGCTGATGTTGCGACTCGTGATCCCCATCCTGCCGAAGGGCACTGACACCGCTTACGCCACCGCGCCCGGCGCCAGCTCCCGCAGTTCCGTCAACGCCGCCTGCACCGCGGGACGTTCATGTCCCCCGCGGCGCGTGCAGGTCAGCATCTTGCGGTGCGGGTTGCCCGTGCAGGGCACTCGGGTGATGGGCAGGTGCGGGGTGAGCTGGGCCAGCCGTGGGATCAGCGCGACGCCGAGCCGGTGGGCGACGAGATGGGCGGTGACGTTCCAGTCCACGGCCTGGTGGACCACCGCGGGGCTGAAACCGGCCTCTCCGCAGGCGGACATGACATGGGTACGGCAGGGGCTGTCCGGCATGGGCGTGATCCAGTCCTCGTGCGCCGCGTCCGAGAGGTCGACGCACTCCCTGCCCTCCAGGGGGTGACCGGTGGGGACCACCAGGTCGAACGGGTCGTCCAGCAGGGGCTGCTGGTCGAAGCGGGCGTCGCTCAGTGGCGGGTTGTGCGGGGTGGCCT
Source organism: Streptomyces sp. RG80 (assembly GCF_040446465.1). Taxonomy (NCBI): domain Bacteria; kingdom Bacillati; phylum Actinomycetota; class Actinomycetes; order Kitasatosporales; family Streptomycetaceae; genus Streptomyces; species Streptomyces sp. RG80. The sequence continues at coordinate 212,261 of NZ_JBEAAJ010000002.1, forward strand.
CGACGATCGCGAGGTCGATCTCGTTCTCGAAGAGCAGGTCGAAGCTCTCCGGCACGCCCGCCTCCAGGATGCGCACGGCCAACCGCGGGTACCGCTCCTGCAGCCGGACCGCCATCGGTGCCAGCAGTACCGAGATCGCCACCGGGTACCCGCAGACCCGCAACGGCCCGGCGGGGGCGCCCTGTTCGGCGCGCAGATCGAGTTCCGCCTGTTCCCAGCGGGCCTGGATGGCGTCGGCGTGCGCGAGCAGGCTCTCGGCGGCCGGGGTGAGACGTACGCCCCGGCCCTGCGGTTCGAGCAGGTCCACGTCGAGGTCGCGGGCGAGCTGGCGGATCTGCTGGGAGGCGGCGGACGGGGTGAAGTGCAGGGCGCGGGCGGCCGCGGTGACCGTGCCGTAGTGCGCGACCGCTCGCAGGACGTGGAGCCGACGGAGGTCAATCATGAAGCCCACGCTTCAAGGTCGGGTCCGGAAAGTCAACCTGGACGTGCACGATGGCGGCGACGCACCCTGGTGGTGTCGCGACGGTCAACCAGCCACGACGTACGAGGAGTTCTCATGACCAGCACGACCGGCACGACCGGTACCACGGGGATTGCCGGAACCGTCTGCCCGCACTGCGGCTGGCCGGATGCCGCCGAGCCCTTCCAGGTGGTGTCCCGGCACGCCACCGCGGCGGGTCGCACGGTGTGGACCCGCTGCGGTTGCGGCTCGCTCCAGGTCCGCGTGATCGACGACCGCGGGACGCGGATCGTCTCCCGCAGCGGACCGGCCCTCCCTCAGTCCAGTCCCGCCAACCGCTGAACGGCGGGCGCCGCGAACCGCTCGATGAACGCCGCCGGCTCGCCCGTGCGCGGGGACAGGATCACGGTGTCGATACCGAGCTTGGTGTAGCCCGTGATGTCCTCGGTGAAGGCGTCCAGGTCGCCCGTGGCGAGCGGTTCCCCGGAGTAGGCGACGGTCTTGCGGATCGCGTCGTAGTCGCGGCCCTCGGTGTCGCAGTGGCCGCGCAAGACGTCCAGCTTGTGCGCGACCTCCTCCGGGGTGGTGGTGAACAGGTTGCACGCGTCGCCGTACCGGGCGACCAGCCGAAGGGTCTTCCTCTCGCCGCCACCGCCGATCATGATCTCGGGGCGCGGGTCGCTGACCGGTGCCGGGACGCACAGCGTCTCGGCGAGCCGGTAGTGCTTGCCCTCGAACGGACCGTCGTTGTCCGGGTCCCACATCTGGAGGCAGATCCGCAGGGTCTCCTCCAGCCGCTCGAAGCGCTCGGCGACCGGCGGGAACGGCACGCCGAGGCCCGCGTGCTCCCGGTCGTACCAGGCGGCGCCGATCCCGAGGGTGGCCCGGCCGCCGGACAGGACGTCGAGCGTGGTGGCGATCTTGGCGAGCAGTCCGGGGTGCCGGTAGGACACGCCGGTGACCAGGGCGCCGAGCTGGACCGTCGAGGTGCGGCCCGCGAGATAGCCGAGGGTGGTGTAGGCCTCCAGCATGGGGTCCTCGGCCCGGTCGTTGAACTCCATCTGGAAGTAGTGGTCCATGACCGAGACCCAGCTGAGCCCGGCGGCTTCGGCGGCGGCTCCCGCGGCGCCGAGTTCGGCGGCGAGCGCGGGCCCTCCTCCGGGGTGGTCGAACCGGTTGATGTGCACGCCCACGCGCATGGACTTCTCCGTTCACCAGGGCCTGACCGACCCTGGTGACGCTAGATCCTGGAGTGCTCTCGAAGTCAAGTGCCGCCGACGCCGGGAGCCATCGCCACGGAGCCGCCGTACGGCTGTCCGCTAGGCGACCCGCTCCGCCTCCTCCTGCTTCTTGGAGGCGCGCAGGCTGGTGAAGGTCGTGACGGCGAGGACCAGCACGATGAAGCCGAGGGAGAAGGGGATGCTGATCTCGGGCACGTGGACGCCGGACTCGTGCAGGGCGTGGAGCACCAGCTTGACGCCGATGAAGCCGAGGATGATCGACAGGCCGTAGCTGAGGTGGACCAGCCTCTTGAGCAGGCCGCCGATGAGGAAGTACAGCTGGCGCAGACCCATCAGCGCGAAGGCGTTGGCCGTGAAGACGATGTACGGGTCCTCGGTGAGCCCGTAGATGGCCGGAATGGAGTCGAGCGCGAACAGCACGTCGGTGGAGCCGATCGCGAGCATGACCACCAGCATCGGGGTCATCACCCGCTTGCCGTTCTCCTCGATCCACAGCTTGGTGCCGTGGTAGCGGTCGGCGACTCCGAAGCGCTGCTCGACCATCCTGAGCAGCTTGTTCTCCTCGTACTCCTCCTCGTGGCTGCCCTTGCGGGCGTCCTGGACGAGCTTCCAGGCGGTCCAGATCAGGAAGGCGCCGAAGAGGTAGAACACCCAGGAGAACGTGGAGATGATCGCGGCGCCGGCCGCGATGAACACGGCGCGCAGCACCAGGGCCACCAGGACGCCGACCATGAGGACGCGCTGCTGGTACTGCGAGGGCACCGAGAACTTCGCCATGATCAGGACGAAGACGAAGAGGTTGTCGACGCTGAGCGACTTCTCGGTGATGAATCCGGCGAAGAACTCACCGCCGGGCTTGGCGCCACCGAAGATCAGCAGGCCGATGCCGAAGAGGCAGGCCAGCGCCACCCAGACGGCCGTCCAGATGCCGGCTTCCTTGATCGACACGTCGTGGGGCTTGCGGCCGATGAAGAAGTCGACGGCGACCAGCGCACACAGCGCGGCCACCGTCAGCAGCCAGACGGACAGAGACACGTTCACTTGTTACTCCTGGTACTGGTGGGGCTTTCACAGGGTTGTCTCAGGTTCCGATCCCTTCCACCTACGGAAGGTGAACAGAAAGTTATGACATGGCAAGGTCACTGGTCACACCGGTGTCACCCGCCGGACGGCGGTCAGGTTCCGCCGGACGGCGGCGCCCCGGACGGCGGTCGGGGCGCGAATCATGTCGGCACGAGCCGCCGCGTATTCCGCGTGAGGAGAAGACATGAGCCTGGTGCCGCCGCCGTTCGACCCGGAGCTTGCCGGAGCCCTGGAACTGATCAAGGAGTTCATCTCCCCGGGAATGACCCCGGAGGACATCGAGCAGATCCGCCAGGGCCCCGGTATCCAGATGCTGGCCGAGCTGGACCTGACCCTCGACGGCTTCTTCAAGACCGAGGACCGTACGGTGCCCGGCCCGGTGGGCGCCCCCGACATCTCGCTGCTGATCTGCCGTCCGACCGTCCCCTCGACCACCGGCCCGCGACCGGTCGTCTACCACGTGCACGGCGGCGGCATGGTGCTCGGCAACAACCGGGTCGGCGTGGACGTGGCGCTGGCCTGGGCGAAGGAGCTGGACGCGGTCGTGGTGTCGGTCGAGTACCGGTTGGCCCCCGAGGACCCGTATCCGGCACAGATCGAGGACGTGTACGCCGGTCTGCTGTGGACCGCGGAGCACGCCGGGGAGCTCGGTGCCGACACGGAGCGGATCGTCATCGCCGGTGCCAGTGCGGGCGGTGGGCTGTCCGCGGCCCTGGCCCTGCTCACCCGGGACCGGGGAGGGCCGCGCCCGATCGGCCAGGTGCTGATGTGCCCGATGCTGGACGACCGCAACGACACCCCGTCCTCGCACCAGATGGCGGGCCTGGGCGTCTGGGACCGCACCGCCAACGAGACTGGGTGGACGGCCCTCCTGGGCGAGCGGCGAGGCGGTGCGGACGTACCCGCGTACGCGGCACCGGCCCGCGCCGAGGACCTGTCCGGTCTGCCCCCGGCCTTCCTGGACGTCGGTTCCGCGGAGACCTTCCGCGACGAGGTCGTCACCTACGCCTCCCGCATCTGGCAGGCCGGCGGCATCGCCGAGCTCCATGTGTGGCCCGGCGGCTTCCACGGCTACGACGGCTTCGCCCCGCAGGCGGCCCTCTCCCAGCGGGCCCGGGCGGCCCACCTGGACTGGCTGCGCAGGCTTCTGGGCGCCTGACACCGGATTCCGTACGCCGCCGAGGGCCACGGGCTCCCGGCCGGGCCCGGCATGGCGCACCATGGACGCATGAAAGAGCTGGCCGGGCGCCTGACCGCGCTGGATCCGGACGCCGGTGCCGCCGTCCAGGTGATCGCCTACTTCGATCGGCTGGCCGAGTCACGGGCCGGCCTGGAGGCGCTGGTACGTGGGGCGGCCGTGCTGGCCGGGGTGCCCGCGCGGCTCGTGGACGCGGACCGGCGGGTGCAGGTGCGGGTGGAGGCCGACGGCACGCGCCGTGACGCCGAGCTGCCACCGGATCCGGCCTGGCCGTCGGCGGCGCTGACCCCGGACGGGGCGCCCGCGCTGTGGCTGGAGCGGGCGGCGGCGCCCAGCGTGGTGGACGCCGTGATCCTGGAGCGGGCCGCCGGTGCCGTGCGGCTGGTCCTCGACCGCACCCGGGGCCGGGCCCCGGCCGACGATCCGGCTCTGGTGGAGACGCTGCTCGACGCCACCGCCCCGGAACCCGCCCGGCTGCACGCGGCCCGGCGGCTGGGACTGGACCCGTCGCTGCCCGCGCGGGCCGTGGCGCCGGCCGAGGGCCCGCCCCGGGTCGTCCCGCGGCTGCCGGACGACCCCGGGTCCGCGGTCCGGCTCGGCGTGGGCACCGCCGTCCCTGTCCTCGAACTGCCGCGGTCCTGGGCCGCCGCGCGCACCGCGCTGCGGTTCACCGCGGAGGGCACGGCCCAGGACCCCGGTCAACGTGTCATGTACGCGGACGAGTTGGGCGGTACGGCGCTGCTCGCCGACCTCGTCGTACCGGGAGCCGAACCCCCGCCCGACGTGGTCGCGCTGGAGTCGGCCGCCGCGGCGACTCCGTGGCTGCTGGTCACCCTGCACGCCGTGGCGTCGACGGCGAGCCTCCGGGCGGCCGCCACCGAGATCAACGTGCACCACTCGACGCTCCAGGACCGACTGGTCCACGCCGAGCATCTGCTGGGCTGGCCGGTGCGCACCCCGCAGGGCCGCTTCAGGCTGCAACTGGCGCTGACGATGCGCCACTTGGCCCGGTCGTAGACGCGGTCAGCGGAACTCGTGGACGACCTGGATCGGGCCGACGAGGTGGGCGTTGAACTCGTCGAGCTCCTCGGCCGGCACCCACAGCTCCAGGATCGTCTCGCCGCCCGCCCGCTGGACCGGGTATCGGCTCAGGAACTCCGAGTCGACCTCGAAGCGGGTCACGAAGCCGGCGCCGTCGTGCTTGACGTTCCAGTCGCGGGCGATCTTCACGGCGTAGTCCTCGTTCAGGACGGGGTAGAAGATCGGCTGCTCGGGCAGGCGCGGCGGCCAGGCCCGCCAGTTCAACTCGCGGACCAGGTCCAGCTCGACCGGGCCGGTGGGGCGCCAGAGGGTCGTCGTCGGTCGGGGGCTGGTCATGGGGTGAGGTCGCTCTCGTGGGTAGCTGGTCTGAACGCGGTGACCCTATCGGCGGGGCCGAGGCGCCGACCAACGGATTTCGGCTTCGGCACACGCGGTTCATGAGGGTCAGCGCACCCGGTTCATGAGCTCCAGCGCCTCCTCCGCGGCCGTGGTGACGACGCCGGGAGCGGCGCCCGCGGCCGTGGCGACGTCGGTCAGCAGGCGGACGTCCTTGCGGAGGAGGGGTCCGGCGTGGGCGGCGATGCGGTCGAGGGTGCCGCCCGCGGAGGTGACCCGGTCCAGGGCGAAGCTGCGGCCGCTGCCGTGGGCGACGACCTGGGCCAGGGCGGCGGGGTCGACGGCCAGGTCCCGGCCGAGCGCGAGGGTGCTCGCGGCGGTGGCCAGGTTGGCGGTGAACAGGAGGTTGTTGAGGAGCTTGGCGACCTGTCCGGTGCCCAGCGGGCCCATATGGACGACCGGGTCGGCGTAAGTCGCGAAGACCGGGCGGCAGTAGGCGACGGTGCCCTGCTCTCCCCCGGCCATCACCACCAGTCGGCCTTCGGCGGCGGCCGGTCCGCCGCCGCTGACGGGTGCGTCGATCAGGGTGACCCCGTGGGTGCGGGCGCGGTCGGCGAGGCGGCGGCAGGTGTCGGGGTGGACCGTGCTGTGCACGGCGACGACACCGCCCCGGCGCAACCCGGCCAGGATCCCGGAGGCTCCGGTGAGGACCTCCTCTACGTCCGCGTCGTCGACGACGCACACGCACACCAGGTCGCTGACCGACGCCAGTTCGGCCGGGGACCCGGCACGCTTGGCGGCGGTGTCCTCGAACGGCAGCAGGGTGGCGGGGCGGCGGGCCCAGAGCGTCGTCTCGAACCCGGCGTCGACGATCCTGCGGGCCATGGGGGCGCCTTGGCTGCCCAGGCCGATGAAACCGACTCGCATCAGCTTGCCTCCTGCTCGGGGGGTTCGGGGCGCCAGAAGACGGCGAGGAGTCCGGCCGTCGCGACCACGGCGACACCGAGGGCGAGGGCGCCGCCCGCCCAGCCGGTGACGTCGATGCCGCTCGCCTCGTCCAGCGAGACGCCGCCCGGTCCCAGTACGGCGACCGCCAGGGCGACGACGGCGAGGGTCAGGACGTACTCGTAGCCGTCCTTGAACACGAAGAAGCCGTGCGGGCGGTGGGCGAGGAGGCCCGCGACGAGCATCACCGAGACGACGGCCGCGCAGGCCAGCGGGGTGAACAGGCCGAGCACCAGCAGCGCGCCCGCGCCGATCTCGGTGACGACGCTCAACCAGGCCTGGAGCGTGCCGTTGCGCAGGCCCAGGCCGGTGAACCAGCGGGCGGTGCCCTCGATACGGCCGCCGCCGCGCCAGTGGTTGAGGCCGTGCGCGATCATGACGACGCCCAGGACGAGGCGTACCAGCAGCAGCGCGACATCGTCCATGTCGGTCAACTCACCCTTCCGCGCGTGGAGTCGGCGTGCGCGTGCTCGCGGGCGACGGCGCACTCCTCGGCGAACGACAGCACCCTGAGGTGGTAGGCGCGGGCTGTATGCCCGAGGCTCAGGTTGTGCCCGCTGTCCGGCTGTTCGTAGGTCAGCACCCGGGGCGCCGCCGTGAACATCGCGGCCATGTCGGCCAGGGCGCGCGGGCCGGAGCGCCACACCGCCTCGTGGTCGCCGAGGGTGTAGCGCACGGGAACGCGTATCCGGGCGGCCAGTTCGACGAGCTCCCGTACCCAGGCGCGCGCCTCGAACTCGTAGGCGGGCGAGGGGGCGCCGATGGCCGTCCCGCCGAAGACGTCGGCCGGGTACAGGTGGCTCGGGCCCCACAGCAGGTCGCGCATCCGGCGGCGCGCGGGCCGGCGGATGCCGAGCTCGCCGTGGGTGGCCCAGCGCGCGGAGAAGCGGGGGTGGTGCTCGCGTCCGGTGCCGGCGATCTCCAGGCCCAGCAGGGCGCGTCCGCGCTCCTCGGCGGCCATCCGGATGGCCAGTTCACTGCCCGCGGAGTGGGCCATCAGGAACACGCCCGCGCCGCGCGGGCGGGAGGCGAGCAGCCCGTCGAGGGCCGCGTGGGTGAGGGCGACCCGGCGGGCGGGGTCGGTCAGTCGCTCCTGGTGGGCGTGTGAGGCGCCGTATCCGGGCCGGTCGAGGGCGATCACCGTGAAGCCGAGCGCGGCGCCGGTCCGCAGGAGCGACAGGCGGGGCCGGTTCGGGCAGTCGAAGTACGACGAGTCGGTGCCGCCGCCGTGCAGGGCGAGGACGACGGCACGCGGCTGCGGGGCCCAACTCACCCGGTACGACAGGGGGATGCCGTCGATGTCGATGACGCCGCGTTGCACGTGTCCGTCCTGTGGTTCGCGTGTCCGTCCCGTGCTCACGTGTCCGTCCTGAGGAGAAGGACTCCGCTGGGGGTGAGCCCGCCGGAGCTGACCACGGCCACCCGCGCGCCGGGCACCTGCCGGGGGCCCGCCTCGCCGCGCAGTTGCACGATCGCCTCCTGGACCAGGCCCATTCCGTGGGTGCGGCCGTGGGAGAGCTGGCCGCCGTGGGTGTTCAGGGGCAGTACGCCGTCCCGTGCGATGTTCTTTCCTCCGTCCAGGAAGTCCTTCGCCTCGCCGATGCCGCAGAAGCCCAACGCCTCTATCCAGGACAGACAGTTGAAGGTGAAGCCGTCGTAGAGCTCGGCCACGTCGACGTCGTCGGGGCGCAGTGCGGTACGGGTCCACAGGTGGGCGGACTGGCCGATGACCTGGGGTTCGTGGGTGAGAGTGCTCTGGTCCCATTCCAGGCGCTCGGTGATCTGGGTGCCCACGGCCTCGACGAGGACGGGCGGTTTCGCCAGGTCCCGGGCCGTGTCGACGTGCGAGACGACGACGGCGACGGCTCCGTCGCAGGGCACGTCACAGTCGTAGAGCCCGAACGGGGTGGTGATGGGCCGGGCTCGGAGGTAGTCGTCCATGGTCATCGGGTCGCGGTAGATCGCCGTGGGGTTCAGGGTGGCGTTGGCGCGCTGGTTGAGGGCGATCCAGCCGAGGGTCTCGCGGGTCGTGCCGTAGCGGTGGAAGTGGCGCTGGGCGTTCTGGGCCAGGGTGTGCGCGGCCGAGGTCGCGCCGAAGGGTCTGAGCCAGCCGGCGTCCGGGCCGCTCGGCGGCTGGATCCTGCCCTGCTTGAGCAGTTCGCCGTACGACGCCTCCCACAGGGTCCGGAAGCACAGCACGTGCCGGGCGAGGCCGCCGGCCACGGCCAGCATCGCGGCGATCAGGGAGCCGCCGGGGCCGAAGGTCTCGCCGCCGCCGTTGTGCCAGGTGGGGTGGATGCCGAGGGCGGACTCCAGGGCGGTGACGCCGCCCTCGGCGAAGCCGCCGAAGGGGCCGGCGCCGGGGTAGGTCGCCAGGCCGTCGATGTCGTCGAGGGTCAACCCGGCGTCGGCGACGGCCTGTTCGCAGGCCTGGACGGTGAGGGAGAGCGGCGGGACCATCAGGCGGCGGCCGAGCGGTGAGGTGCCGATGCCGGTGATCGCGACCTTGTCCTCGAACTTCTCGGTCGTGACCATCGGCCGGATGCGAGGTCGGACCTCGTCCTCGGGCAGCGGTGCCGGTCCCGGCCCCGGTTGTTCCGCGGCGGGGCGGAACAACGGCAGCCACGCCTCCCCCGTGCGCTCGGACCCCGTCTGCTCGGACCCCGTCTGCTCGGATCCCGTCTGCTCGGATCCCGTCCGCTCGAAGACGACCTCCATGCGCATGCCCAGGACCAGGTCCTCGGGGTCGCACCCGACCGCGTTGGTGGTGAGCCGGACGCGGTCGTCCTCCTCCAGCGCGACCTGGGCGACGACGTACGGGGCGGGGAGGCCCGGCAGGCCGAAGCGGTGGTTGACCGTGAAGCCGATGAGGGTCGCGCGGCCGGAGACGGCCCGTACGCCCATCTCGTGGGCGCGACAATAGCGGCATACGGGTTGGGGCGGGTGGATCAGGGAGGCGCACGACGCGCACTCCTGGATCCGCAGCCGTCCGTCGGCGCCCGAGGTCCAGAAGAAGGCGTTCTGGTCGGTGAGTTGGGGCGAGGGGCGTCCCGGGTTCGCGGCCACGTCGTGCTCCTCCCTCTCAGCGCTGGATCTTCGCCCTGGACGAGCGGACCGTGACGGGTTCGGCGAGGCGCTGTTCGTCGCAGGCCCGCTGGAGGATCTCCAGGGTCTCGTCGAGCGGGGGTCCGAGGCGCTTGCCGGGGGTGAAGGTCGCCGGGAGGTGGCGCATGCCCTGGATGACGCCGATGGTCTCGTAGTGCACGGTGCCCTCGGGGTCGCAGCGGTAGTCGGGCATACGGTCCAGGACGGCCGTGACCATGCGCTTGAACACCGTACGGGCGACGTTGGAGCCGATGCAGCGGTGGATGCCGAGGCCGAAGCTGCTGTGCCGGTTGCCCTTGCGTTCCAGGTCGACACGGTCGGGGTCGGGGAAGACGGCCGGGTCGCGGTTGGCCATCGCCCAGGACAGCCAGAGGCGTTCGCCCTCCTCGAAGCGCTGGCCGGCGATCTCGCAGTCGGCGGAGATCGTACGGCCGTCCCCGGGCGCGGGGGTGAAGTAGCGCAGGAACTCCTCGGTGGCCGAGTCCAGCACGGTCTCCCGGTCGCGGCTGAGCCGGTCGCGCTCCCCGGGGTGTTCGCCGAGCCACTCCAGGGCGTGCGCGGTGAGCGCGGTGGTGGTGTCGAAGCCGCCGCCGATGAGGAGGGCGAGCACGCCGAACAGTTCCAGGTCGTCGGGGGTGCGGCCGTTGATCTCGGCGCGGACGAGGGCGTCGACCAGGCCGGGCCGGGGCTTGGCGCGGGTCTCCTGGATCGCCGTGTAGAGGGCGAGGCCCATGGTGCGGCTCAGTTCGGTGACGCGCTCGATGTCCGGTGAGTTGGGCGGGGTGTAGACGCCCGCGTGGGCCGGTTCGTTGTAGACCGTCCAGTCCTTCAGCGGGATGCCCATCATGGCCAGGGTGAGGACGGCCGGGACGACGTTGGCGAGGTCGTCGACGAAGTCGATCCGGCCCTCCTCGATCCGCTCGTCGAGGCAGGCGCGGACCACCTCGTCGACGAGCGGGATCCAGCGGCTCACGGCGGCCGGGGAGAGATAGGGGTTGAGGGTCTGGCGGTAGTGGCGCTGGTCCGGCGGGTCCATCTCCAGGAAGCCGCCCTGGACTTCGGCGGCGCGGGGTGGCGGCGGGATGGAGATGCCGTGGTAGCCGCGCCGTTCGCCCCTGACGTCGTGGTCGTTGGAGAGGAACTCCGCGGACCTGGCCAGCTCGAACACCTCGCTGTTGCCGCTGGCGACCCAGTGGCCGCCGTAGGTGTCCGTCCAGGCGATGGGGCACTTGGCGTGCAGTTCGTGGGTGATCTCCTCGAAACGGTGGCGGTACTCGGGGGTGTGCCGGTCGAAGTGCACCCGGTGCTTCTTGCGGTCGTCGACGCGCTCGTCACCACGCTCGTCGGCGCTGTCCTCGACGCAGGCGTCGACGCTGTCGGCCTCGCTCATGGGGCCTTCCCTTCAGAAGATCTGGATGGCCCGTTCCGGGCACGAGTGCGCGGCTTCCCGCACGTCCTCTTCCTGATCGGCCGGTACGTCCTCGCTGACGGCCGAGGAGTGGCCGTCGACCTCGTCCAGCTCGAACGCCTTCGGAGCGGTCATCCAGCAGAGCGTGTGGCCCTGGCAGCGCTCCGGATCGACTCGGACCTTCACGGCTTGCCTCCTTGTCGCTTCTGTCGTCCCCGGCGCTTCAGCGGCGCCAGTCGTACCACTTGAGGTAGCCGCCGGCGTCGACGCGGAGTTGGGTGCCGGTGATGTAGCGGGACTCGTCGGAGGCCAGGAACAGGACGGCGTTGCTGATGTCGACCGGCTCGACGTACGGGATCGGCATGGCCTGCTGTACGGCGAAGACGGGCTCGGCGTCCTGGCGGGTGGGCTGTTCGAGGTCGGGGCGGAACGACTTGTACATCGGCTCGCTCTGGAGCATCCGGGTGTCCACGTTGGTGGGGTGGATGACGTTGGCCCGCTGCATCAACGGGGCGAGGTTGCGGGCGAGTTCGTGGACGTACTCCGACAGGGCGCGCTTGGCGTAGGCGTAGCCGGCGCCGCCGGGGTTGGAGCCCGGGGTGTCGACGATGCCGTGCTCCATGAGGGCGGCGGTGGAGCCGGTGGCGATGACGGAGGCGCCCTCGCGCAGGTGCGGCAGGGAGACCTGGATGGCGTTGATGCTGCCGATGAGGTCGACGTCGATCGCGTCGCACCAGGCCTGGAGCTTGGGTTCGCCGCGCAACGGGGCGATGCCCGCCTGCGCCACCACGATGTCCAGGCCGCCGAGTTCGGCGAGCCCGGCCTCCAGCGCCTCCTTCAGCCGGCCGACGTCCCGTACGTCGGCCTGGCGGGCGACGATACGGCGGCCCTGCTCCTCGACCAGGCGGACCGTCTCCTTGAGGTCCTCGGGGGTGGCCATCGGATAGCCGACGGTCTCGTAGTCACGGCACAGGTCGACCGCGATGATGTCGGCGCCCTCCTCCGCGAGCCGTACCGCGTGGCTGCGGCCCTGACCGCGGGCGGCGCCGGTGATGAACGCGACCTTGCCCTCAACTCGTCCCATGGGTGGTGTCCTCACGTTGTCGTTCGGTGGGTTTCAGGGGGTGCCCGCGGCGGTGGTGGGGGCGCCCGCGGGGGTCGCCGCGTCGAGCATCCGGGCCAGCGCGCCGAGGTCCGCTCCGAGTTCGGCGGCGACCGCGCGGACCACGTCGAGGTCCTTGCCGAGGAACTCGGCCGTGGCCCGGGCGAATTCGGCGACCGAGCCGCGGCGTACGGCTCCGGCGAGCGCGCGGCTCGACGCGCTGCCGTGGGTGAGGGCGTCCAGCAAAGGCCGTTCGTCCAGGCCGAGTTGTGCGCCGAGCCGGGTCGCGTGGGCGAGCAGTCCGAGCTGGGCGGCGAAGACGGTGTTGTTGACGAGCTTCACGCGCTGTCCCGCGCCCAGCGGGCCGACGTGCAGCACCGGGTCGCCGTAACCGCGCAGGACGGGGCGGACGCGGGCGACGGTGTCGTCGGCGCCGCCCACGAAGAGGGTGAGGTGACCGGCGGCGACATCGGGCGGGCCGCCGCTGACCGGGGCGTCGACCACCTGGACGCCGCGAGCCGCGATCGCCTCGACGGTGTGCGGGCTGCCGGTGGTGTGCACGACGAGGACGGCGCCGTTCGGCAGGGCGTCCAACAGCGCGCTGTCGAGGCAGACCTGGCGTACCTGCTCGTCGGTGTGGACACAGACGAGCACGACGTCGGCACCCTCGCCGACCTCGGCGAGCCGCCCGACCACCCGTGCGGGCTCCTGGGCGAGCGCGGTACGGGCCTCGGCCGAGCGGGCCAGTACCCGTACCCCGTGCCCCGCCTCGGCGAGCCTGCGCACCATCGGTCGGCCCATGCGCCCGGCCCCTACGAGGCCGACGCGTGTCACGTTCCGTCCCGGGTCACAAGAATCTCCCTTCCGAATGCGAGAACCATACTTTCAACCTTCGCCTCCCGGAAGGTCCGCGTGGCGACTTTGTGTCTGCGCGTGACAAGCGCGACCGATCCGGACCGAGGTCGTGACGTGGAAGTTGCGCCGCTGTACTGTTCTCCCAATTCGAGAACGCCATTTCCGAACGTCATTTCCAACGGGAAGGGGACGGGATGCCACCCCCGGACAGGCGGTTGCTCATCGACGGGCGACTCGTCGGGGCCGACCGGACGTTCGCCACGCTCGACCCGGCCACCGGCGACGTTCTGGGCCACGCCCCCGACGCCACGACCGACCAGGCCGAGGCCGCCGTCGCGGCCGCCCGTCGCGCCTTCGACACCACGAGCTGGTCCACCGACCCGGAGTTCCGCGTCCACTGCCTCGACCGGCTCCACACCGCGCTCACCGAACACCTCGAAGAGCTGCGGGAGTTGACGATCGCCGAGGTCGGCGCGCCCCGGATGCTCACCCACGGCCAGCAGCTCGACGAGCCGGTGGACCTGGTCCGCTACTACGCCGACCTGCTCAAAACCCATCCGCTGACCGAGGACCTGGGCGAGGTCGAGTACCTGGGCCGGCGGCACCGCCGCTGGGTGGAGAAGGAGGCCGGCGGCGTCCTCGCCGCGATCGTCCCCTACAACTACCCGACCCAACTAGCCCTGGCGAAGCTGGCTCCGGCCCTCGCCGCGGGCTGCACGGTCGTCCTCAAGGGCGCCCCCGACACCCCGCTGGTCACCCTCGCCCTGGGCGAACTGATCGCCGAGCACACGGACATCCCGCCCGGCGTGGTCAACGTACTGACCTCCTCGGACGCGGCCATCGGCGAACTGCTCACCACCCACCGCGACATCGACATGGTCAGCTTCACCGGCTCCACCGCGACCGGCCGCCGCATCATGGCCGCCGCGAGCGGCACGGTGAAACGCGTCTTCCTCGAACTCGGCGGCAAGTCCGCCCTGATCGTCCTCGACGACGCCGACTTCGCGGCGGCGGCACGGTACGCGGCGTACATGATCTGCCTGCACGCGGGCCAGAGTTGTGCGATCACCTCCCGGATGCTGGTGCCGCGCGCCCACCACGACACGATCGCCGAGCAGGTCGCGGCCGCGCTGGAGCGGGTGCGATACGGCGACCCCGGCCACCCGAGGACGTACATGGGCCCGCTGATCAGCGAGCGGCAGCGCGACAAGGTCGACGGCATGGTCCGGCGCGCGGTCGAGGCGGGCGCGACCCTGCTGACCGGCGGCAAGCGGGTGGACCCGGGCTTCTTCTACACACCGACGCTGCTCGGCGGCGTGGACCCGGGAAGCGAGCTGGCCCAGGAGGAGGTCTTCGGGCCGGTCCTCGCCCTCATCCCCTACGACGACGAGGACCACGCGGTCCGGATCGCCAACGACTCGGTGTACGGCCTGTCCGGCGCGGTGCACAGCGCCGACGAGGAGCGGGCGATCGCCCTGGCCCGGCGGATCCGCACGGGCACGTTCAGCATCAACGGCGGCAACTACTTCTTCTCCGACACCCCCTTCGGCGGCTACAAGCAGTCGGGGATCGGCCGGGAGAAGGGCGTGGACGGTCTGGAGGAGTTCATGGAGCGCAAGACCTTCGGGGCGGTGGTCGTATGAGCACGGGGCCGCTGGCCGGGATACGGGTGCTCGAGGTCGCGATGTACGGTTTCGTGCCGTCCGCCGGTGCCGTGCTCGCCGACTGGGGCGCGGACGTCGTCAAGGTGGAGCACGCGGTCAACGGCGATCCGCAGCGCGGTCTGCGGCAGACCGGCACGTTCAGGGTCGAGGGCGATCCCAACCCCAACGTCGAGCACGCCAACCGGGGCAAGCGCAGCATCGGCCTCGACATGGCACGACCCGAGGGCCGGGAGGTGCTGTACGACCTGGCCCGGCGCTCGGACGTGTTCCTGACGAGCTTCCTGCCGTCGGCCCGGCGGAAGTTCGGGATCGACGTGGACGACATCCGTGAGGTGAACCCGCGGATCGTGTACGCCCGGGGCAGCGCGCTCGGTCCGCGCGGCAGGGAGGCGGAGAAGGGCGGCTACGACATGACCGCCTTCTGGGCCCGGGCGGGCACGGCCGCGAGCCTCACCCCGCCCGGCGTCGAGGGCATGATCCCGCCGCCGGGACCGGCCTACGGCGACACCATCTCCGGTACCAACCTCGCCGGGGGCATCGCGGCGGCCCTGCTCCAGCGCGAGCGGACGGGGCAGGCGCCGGTCGTGGACGTCTCCCTGCTGGGCAGCGGGGTCTGGGCGATGGGCCACGGGATCGCCCTCTCCCTGCATCTGGAGCGGCCCATGGTCGCGCCGCCCGCGGGCGGACACGGCTCCCCCACCAACCCGCTGTCCGGGCTGTACCGCACGTCCGACGACCGCTATCTGGCGTTCGTGATGATGCAGCCCGGCAAGTTCTGGGCGGATGTGTGCCGGCACGTCGAGCGGCCCGAACTGGCCGAGGACCCGCGCTTCTCGACCGCCGCCGACCTCGCCGCGCACACCGAGGAGGCGGTCAAGATCCTGCGCGAGGTGATCGCCGGCCGCACCCTCGCCGACTGGACCGAACGCTTCGCCACGCTGGCCGGGCCGTGGGCGCCGGTGCAGGACTCGTTGCAGGTGGGCGGTGACGCGCAGGTGCGGGCCAACGAGTACGTGGTGCGGGCCGGGGAGCTCGAACTCGCCGCGAGCCCGGTGCAGTTCGACGTCGAGGCGCGCCGTCCCGGCGGTCCGGCACCGGAGTTCGCCGCGCAGACCGAGGAGATCCTGCTGGAGCTGGGCCTGGACTGGGACCGCATCCTCGCGCTCAAGGCCGCGGGCGCGGTGACCTGAGTCCTCGCTTACGGAAAGGGACAGCCATGACAGTCACCGTCACCGAGATCACCCCGACCACCGGTGTCGAGATAGCGGGCCTGAGCGGCAGCCGCCTGGTCGACCGCGCGGTCGCCGAGGAGTGCCGGACCGCCCTGGAGCGGCGCGGCGTGGTGATCTACCGCGAGGCCCATCTCGACGACGACGATCTGGTCGCCTTCAGCCGGATGCTCGGCGAGATCGTCCCGCTGCCGATGGGCGGCCACCCGACCCACCAGGAGATCCAGCGGATCACCCGCGACCCGTCGAAGAGCCCGCTGGCCGCCTACCGGGAGGGGACGTTCCACTGGCACATCGACGGGACGACCGACGAGATCCCCAACAAGGCCACGCTTCTGACGGCACGCCAGATCTCGGACGACGGGGGCGGCGACACCGAGTTCGCCAACACCTTCGCCGCGTACGAGGCGCTCTCGGAGGCGGAGAAGAAGGAGCTGGACGGGCTGCGCGTGGTGCACAGCTTCGCCGCCTCGCAGCTCCTGGTGACCCCGGACCCGTCGCCGAAGGAGCGCGCGGCCTGGGACCGCAACCCGTCCCGCGAGCAGCCGCTCGTCTGGACCCGGTCCGGCGGCCGCAGGTCGCTCCTCATCGGCGCCACCGCCGGCGAGATCGTCGGCCGCCCCGCCGACGAGGGCCGGGCGCTCCTCGACGGGCTCCTGGAGCGGGCGACGCGGCCTGAGTCCGTGGTCCGCCACCGGTGGCGCCAGGGGGACCTCGTCATCTGGGACAACACCGGCATGCTGCACCGGGCGCTGCCCTACGGCGAGGCCTCCTCCCGCCTGATGCACCGCACCTCCCTCGCGGGCGAGGAGCTCGTCGCATGACCGGCGAACGGCGTACCGCCCTGGTCACGGGCGGCGGTTCGGGCATCGGGCGGGCCATCGCGCTGCGGCTCGCGGAGGACGGCTTCGCCACGGCCGTCCTCGACCTGAACACCGAGGCGGCCGAAGGGGTGGCCGAGGAGGCACGGCGCAAGGGGTACGAGGCGCTCGCCTTCGGCGGTGTCGACGTATCGGACCGTGCACAGGTGGACGACGCCGTACGACGGGTGCGGGACTCTCTCGGCGGGCCGGTGCTCGTGCTGGTCAACAACGCCGGGGTGTCCGCGACCCAGGGGTTCCTGAAGATCACCGACGAGACGTGGAACCGGATCATGGCCGTGAACCTCAACGGCCCGTTCTACTTCTGCCAGGCCGTGGTCCCCGACATGCGGGACGCGGGCTGGGGCCGGATAGTCAACATCTCCTCCTCCAGCGCCCAGTCGGGCCAGCAGTACATGACCCATTACGTCGCCTCGAAGGCCGGCCTCATCGGCCTCACCAAGTCGCTGGCCCTGGAGCTCGGCCCCGCGGGCATCACGGTCAACACGATCCCCCCGGGGTTCGTGGACACCCCCATGCTGCGGGACTCCGAGGAGCGCGGCCTGCTCGGCGGCTCGGTGGACCACCACGCCGAACGCACCCCGGTACGCCGCGCCGGCCGCCCGGAGGACATCGCGGCCGCGTGCGCCTTCCTGGTGTCCGAGGAGGCCGGCTACGTCACCGGGCAGGTGATCGGGGTGAACGGGGGGCGCAACACCTGAACGGCACGACCGGCGACCCGACGGGCACGCATCACGTCACTTCCCGCGGGCCAGCACCCGGTCCGCCGCCTCCCAGTGCGCGTCGGCCACCCACAGCCGGGCGAAGGCCTGGACCGCCTCCTCGGGTGAAGTGCCGCCGGACACCACGCGCTTGACCTCGCCGGCCGGGACGGTGGCGAGCGAGCGGGCCAGCGCGCGCCAGCCCTCCTCGAAGGACGCGCGCGGCAGCACCTGGTCGACGAGCCCGACGCGGTGCGCCTCCGCCGCGTCGAGCACCGCGCCCGTGCCCGCGAGCAGCAGCGCCCTGCCCCGTCCCACCAGCGCCGCGAGGCGTTCCGCGCCGCCCCACGCGGGCATGATCGCCAGGGTCACCTGGTTGAAGCCGATCCTGATGTCGTCCGCGGCCACCCTGATGTCGGCGGCGACGGCGACCTCCGCCCCGCCGCCCAGGGCATGACCGTTGAGCGCGGCGACGACAGGCCCCGGAAAGGCGGCGATCCGGTCGCAGATGCCCCGCATCCGCCGGGCCATCGCCGCCGCCGCGTCCTCGGTACGGATCGCGGCGAGTTCCTTGAGGTCTCCCCCGGAGACGAAGGCCCGCTCCCCAGCCCCTCTGATCACCAGGGCCCGCGCGCCCTCCGCCGCGTCGAGCGCCTTCGCCAGCTCGTCCATGGTGTCGAGCGAGATGGCGTTACGGGCGTGCGGGCGGTCGATCGTGAGGACGGCCAGACCGCCGTCCAGTTCGAGGTCGATCACGCGATTCCCCCCGAGGGATATTGGCATTCTCCAAATCCGAGAATAGCGTATGCGCCGCCTATCGGAGCCGCATCGCAGTACGGGAGGTAGCAGGCACATGCGAAGGATCCCCGCAGAGTTGGCCGAGCGCTACGAGGCAGAGGGCTGGTGGACCAGGGACACGATCGGCGACCTGCTGACGCGGGGCCTGGCGGCGGCGCCCGACGTCGGGTTCCGGGTGCACTCCGCGGTCCGCCCCTGGTCCGGGACCTTCGGGGACGTCGAGCGGGTCGCGCGCCGGCTCGCGGGCGGGCTGCGGGAGCGGGGCGTGGGCCCCGGGGACACGGTCGCCTTCCAGTTGCCCAACTGGATGGAGGCCGCCGCGGTGTTCTGGGCCTCGGCGATCCTCGGGGCGGCCGTAGTTCCGATCGTCCACTTCTACGGGCGCAAGGAGGTCGGCTACATCCTCGACGCGGTACGGCCGAGCGTCTTCGTCACCGCCGAGCGGTTCGGCCGGCTGGAGTTCCGGCCCGAGCTGTGCGCGCACGTTCCCGTCGTCGGCGTGATCGGGCAAGTCACGCGGCGGCAACCGCACATCCAGCCCTTCGACGACCTGCTGAGCGACACCCCGCTTTCCGGCGCCCTGCCCGCCGACCCTGCGGCCCCCGCCCTGATCGCCTTCACCTCCGGCACGACCCGCGATCCGAAGGGTGTGATCCACAGCCATCGGACGCTCGGCCACGAGACCCGCCAACTCGCCGCCAGCTACCCGCCCGACCGCGGCCACCAGCTCACCGCGGCCCCGATCGGCCACTTCATCGGCATGGTGAACGCCTTCCTGATCCCGGTACTGGAGGGCTCACCGGTCAACCTCACGGACGTCTGGGACCCTGGCCGGGCACTGGAGTTGATGACCCGTCACGATCTCCACATCGGCGGCGGCGCCCCCTACTACGTCACGAGCCTCCTCGATCACCCGGACTTCACCGAGGGGCATCTGCGGCACATGAGGCATGCGGGGCTGGGCGGTTCGTCGGTCCCGGCGGCCGTCACGACCCGTCTGGCCGGCCTGGGCATCCATGTCTTCCGGGCCTACGGCAGCACCGAGCATCCCTCGATCACGTCGTCCGGCTTCAACGCCCCGGAGTCCAAACGGCTGTTCACGGACGGGGACGCGCTCCCCGGTGTGGAGATACGCCTAGCCGAGGACGGCGAGATCCTCAGCCGGGGCCCCGACCTGTGCCTGGGCTACACCGACCCGGCCCTGACCGAGCGGGCCTTCGACGAGGACGGCTGGTACCGCACCGGCGACATCGGCGTCCTCGACGAGGACGGCTACCTCACCGTCACCGACCGCAAGGCGGACATCATCATCCGCGGCGGCGAGAACATCAGCGCCCAGGAGGTCGAGGAAGTCCTCCTCTCCCTTCCCGGCGTCGCGGAGGCCGCGGTGGTCGCCGCCCCCGACCCCCGGCTCGGCGAACACGCCGCCGCATTCCTGCGCATGCTGCCGGACCACCCCCTCCCCACCCTCGACGGGATGCGCGCCCACCTCGACGACTCCGGTCTGGCCAGACAGAAGTGGCCCGAGGAACTGCACGGCGTGACCGACTTCCCGAGGACCGCGAGCGGCAAGGTCCAGAAGTTCCGGCTGCGGCAGGACATTGCCGTACGCACATGATGAGAATATGATTCTCACAAATCGCCAAGGAGGGTCTCATGACGTCGCGTGCGCTGCCGTATCCGCTCTTCGACGCGGACAACCACCTGTACGAGACCGAGGAGGCGCTGACCAGGCACCTCCCCAAGGAGTACGCGGGGGCGATCCAGTACGTACAGGTCAACGGCCGTACGAAGATCGCGATCCTGGGGCAGATCAGCGAGTACATCCCGAACCCGACCTTCGAGGTCGTCGCCCGCCCCGGCGCCATGGAGGAGTACTTCCGGGTCGGCAACCCCGAGGGCAAGAGCCGGCGGGAGATCTTCGGCGACCCGATGCGCTCGATCCCGGCGTTCCGCGAGCCCGGACCGCGCCTTGAACTGCTGGACGAACTCGGTGTCCAGCGGACCCTGATGTTCCCGACGCTCGCCAGCCTCATCGAGGAGCGGATGCGGCATCACCCGGAGCTGATCCACGCAGTGATCCACTCGCTGAACGAATGGTTGTACGAAACCTGGTCGTTCAACTACAAGGACCGCATCTTCACCACACCGGTGATCACGCTGCCGATCGTCGAGAAGGCGATCGCGGAGCTGAACTGGGCGGTGGAGCGCGGCGCGAAGGCCGTTCTCATCCGTCCGGCCCCGGTACCCGGCTACGGCGGTTCGCGCTCCTTCGCGCTGGAGGAGTTCGACCCGTTCTGGAAGCGGGTCGTGGAGACCGGCGTGCTGGTCGCGATGCACTCCTCCGACAGCGGCTACGCCAAGTACACGAGCGACTGGGAGGGCGGGCAGGGCGAGATGCTGCCGTTCAAGCCCAACGCCTTCCGTACGGTGTCCGAGTGGCGGCCGATCCAGGACGCGGTGGCCGCGTGGGTGTGCCACGGCGCGCTGTTCCGCTTCCCCGAGCTGAAGATCGCCCTCATCGAGAACGGCTCCTCGTGGGTGGCGCCGCTGCTCGACCAACTCGCCGACGTGTACAAGAAGATGCCGAACGAGTTCCTCGGCGACCCGGTGCAGGCCGTGAAGGACAGCATCCACGTCAGCCCGTTCTACGAGGAGGACCTCGGCGGACTCGTCGACCTCATCGGCGTCGACCGCATCCTGTTCGGCTCGGACTACCCGCACCCGGAGGGCCTGTCCCAGCCGACCTCGTACGTCAACGCCATCCAGGGCCTTGCCGTGACCGACCAGGCCAAGATCATGGGCGGCAATCTGGCCCGGCTGATCCCCGCATGACATGGCTGATCCCGGCATGACATGGGAGTCCATCCCCCGGATGGTGCTCAGCGCCGCAGACCGCTTCGGTACCGCCGAGGCGGTCGTCGACGGCCCGCTGCGCCTCACCTTCAGCGAACTCGCCGAGCGGGTACGGAAGGCGGCGGGCGCGTTCGCGGCGCTGGGGATCCACAAGGGCGACCGGGTGGCGATCTGGGCGCCCAACTCCGCCGAGTGGCTGGTCGCGGGCTTCGGCCTGCTCGCCGCCGGCGGGGTGCTGGTGCCGGTCAACACCCGGTTCAAGACGGCCGAGGCGCACGACATCGTCGTACGGAGCGGAGCCAAGGCCCTCCTGGTCCAACAGGGCTTCCTGGGCCTGGAGTTCGCCGGGCCGCCCGGCGTTCCGGTGATCGACCTGAAGTCGGACTTCCTCGCGAGCGGATCACCGTACGAGTGCGAGGTCGGCAGGTCGGACCTCTCCGACATCATCTTCACCTCGGGGACGACCGGCCGGCCCAAGGGCGTGCTGATGACGCACGCGCAGAACCTGCGGCTGTTCACGGAGTGGTGCGACCTGGCGGATCTGCGGGAGGGCGACCGCTATCTCGTCGTCAACCCGTTCTTCCACATGTTCGGCTGGAAGGCCGGCTGTATCGCCTCCCTGATCCGGGGCGCGACCGTCCTCCCGGTGCCGGTCTTCGACGTGGACCACGTGCTCGACCTCGTCGAACGCGAACGGGTCACCATGCTGCCCGGCCCGCCCACGCTCTACCACTCCCTGCTGGAGGCCCAGGCGAAGGGCGGCCGCGACCTGTCCTCGCTGCGGGCGGCGGTCACCGGGTCCGCGGACATTCCCGTGGAACTCGTCCGCCGGATCAGGAGCGAACTGCCCTTCCGGACGATCATGACGGGTTACGGCCTGACCGAGGCGGGCACCGTCACCGCCTCCCGGTCCGGCGACTCCTTCGAGGACATCGCCACGACCGTCGGCCTCCCCTGCGACGGCCTGGAGGTCGCTGTCGCCGACGACGGCGAGGTGCTGGTGCGCGGCTACAGCGTCATGCTCGGCTACCTCGACGACCCCGCCGCGACCGCCGAGGCCGTCGACCCGGACGGCTGGCTGCACACCGGCGACCTCGGCACGCTCGACGAGCGGGGCCGGCTGCGGATCGTCGGCCGGAAGAAGGACATGTTCGTGGTCGGCGGCTTCAACGCCTACCCCGCCGAGATCGAGGGCTTCCTGCTCCAGCACCCGGACGTGGCCCAGGCCGCGGTGGTCGGCGTCCCCGACGCCCGCATGGGACAGGTGGGCAAGGCCTACGTCGTACGGCACGGCCGGGTGTCGGAGGCGGAGCTGATCGCCTGGAGCCGGGAACGGATGGCCGGATACAAGGTGCCCCGATCCGTGGAGTTCCGGGAGGAGTTGCCGGTCGGCGCCACGGGCAAGGTGTTGAAGGACCAATTGCGATGAGGCTCGTCGCGTCACCCGCGGGAGAACGGAGAACCACTGTGACGACCAACCACACCGCCGACCTGACGGCGGACCCGTCACCGGACCGGATAGAGCGTCTCGACGAGGAGATCATCACCCTCCTGGCCCGGCGCCGCGCCATGGCCCAGGAGCTGCCTCCCCCCGCGCGTGCCCGCGCCGTCGACCCCGAGTTCGCCGAGACCGTACGGGAGATGACGGACCGCTACCGCCAGGAACTCGGCGGGGCCGGCGAACTGGTCGCCCGCGCCGTGATGGTGCTGTGCCATCCGAGCCGTTCGTCCTGATCACGCGAGGTGGGGAGGGAGGACCGAGTGTCCTTCCTCCCGGACGGCGAGGGTCGGTGGCCGGTACGCACAAATGACCAGGATCACTTTGACGATGGCGCTGATTTGGCCGTACAAATAGGCCTTATGAGCGTCCCGCAGCTTCCTCTGTCCGGGATCACGGTCGTCAGCCTGGAGCAGGCGGTGGCCGCCCCCTATGCCACCCGGCAGTTGGCCGACCTCGGCGCCCGCGTGATCAAGGTGGAGCGGCCGGGCGGCGGCGACTTCGCCCGCCGGTACGACACGACCGTCCACGGTCACTCCAGCTATTTCGTCTGGTTGAACCGCTCCAAGGAATCCCTCACCCTGGACCTCAAGGACCCGCGCGGTCTGGAGATCCTGCACCGGCTCCTCGACGACGCCGACGTCTTCGTGCAGAACCTCGCCCCCGGAGCGGCCGACCGCCTCGGCCTCGACACCGAGACCCTCACCGAGCACCGGCCGCGGCTGATCCCGTGCACGATCTCCGGCTACGGCACCGACGGCCCCTGGGCCGACCGCAAGTCCTACGACCTGCTGGTGCAGTGCCAGACCGGCCTGGTGTCCCTGACCGGCACCCCCGAGGAGACCGCGCGGGTCGGGATCTCCGTCGCCGACATCGCCGCCGGGATGTACGCCTACAGCGGGGTCCTCACCGCCCTCTACACCCGCGCCACGACCGGCAGGGCCCACCCGGTGGAGGTCTCCCTCTTCGAGGCACTGGCCGAGTGGATGGGCCAGCCCGCCAACTACACCCGCTACGGCGGCAGCCAGCCCCCACGGCTGGGCAGCCAGCACGCCACCATCGCGCCCTACGGCACCTTCACGGCCGCCGACGGCAAGGACGTGCTGTTCTCGATCCAGAACGAACGCGAGTGGGCCGCCCTGTGCGCGGAGTTCCTCGGGGACCCCGGGCTGACCGACGACCCGCGCTTCGCCACCGGCTCCGACCGGGTCGCCCACCGCGACGAGGTGAACGCCCTCGTCGCCGAGCGCTGCGCCCGCTCCGACGCCGCGGAGATCCTCAAGGACCTGGAGGACATCGGCATCGCCTGCGCCGGGGTCAACGACATCGCCGCGTTCCTCGACCATCCCGTCCTCGCCGCCCGCGGCCGCTGGCGGGAGGTGGGCGTGCCCGGCGCGACCGTGCAGGCGCTGCTGCCGCCGGCCGACCTCGCGGGGCTGCCCGCCCGTATGGACCCCGTACCGGCTGTGGGCGAGCACACGGACGCGATCCTGGCCGCGCTCGGCCACAGCCACGACAGCATCGAGGCGCTGCGCGCCGACGGTGTCGTCTGATCACGGGGTGACGTCGATGCTTGAGCCACCCCAGCGTGAGAGCACGTATCTGAAGCTCGCCCGCGAGCTGCGCACCGCGATCCTGCGGCACGACTACCCCGAAGGGGTGCGGCTGCCGACGGAGGCCCAACTGGCCGAGGAGCGCGGCATCAGCCGGCAGACCGTACGCCGGGCCTTCCAGGACCTGGTGGCGGAGGGCCTGGTGCACCGGGTGCCGGGACGCGGCACCTTCGCCACCCCGCGCGACGAGCAGTACCTGCGCCAGTTCGGGTCTGTGGACGACCTGATGGGCCTGTCCATCGACACGCGTATGCACGTCGTCACCCCCCTGCATCGGCGGGTCGACGTCGACGCGGCGGGCCGCCTCGGTCTGCACACCGACCGGGTGCACAAGCTGGCCTTCCTCCGGCTGCACGAGGACACGGTGTTCTGTCACACCGCCGTCTTCCTGCCGCCCGCGGTCGGCCAGTTGCTGGAGTCGGTCCCGGAACTGACCGAGCCCGGCACCCCCAGCCCCGCCACCGTCATCGGTCTGCTCGACGGCCGGCTGTCCGAGCCGATCGCCGAGGCCGAGCAGAGCATCACGGTCGCGGAGGCCACCCGCGAACTCGCCGGACAGCTCGGCTGCGAACCGGGGCGCGCGCTGCTGCGCATCGACCGGGTCTACCAGTCGGCCGCCGGACAGCCCGTCGAGCTGGCGATCAGCCACTTCCTGCCCGAGCACTACTCGTACCGCGTACGGCTGCGGCGCAGCGGCCATTGAGGAGCAATTGACGTGAGTCTCAGGATTGTTGTGACCGTGAAGTACGTGCCGGACGCCACCGGCGACCGGCACTTCGCCGATGACCTGACCGTCGACCGGGACGACGTGGACGGTCTGCTCTCCGAGCTGGACGAGTACGCGGTCGAGCAGGCCTTGCAGATCGCCGACGAGGCCGACGACGCCGAGATCACCGTGCTGACGGTGGGCCCCGAGGACGCCAAGGACGCGCTGCGCAAGGCGCTGTCCATGGGTGCCGACAAGGCGATCCACGTCGAGGACGACGACCTGCACGGCACCGACGCGATCGGGACCTCGCTGGTGCTGGCCAAGGCGATCGAGAAGGCCGGCTACGACCTGGTCATCTCCGGCATGGCCTCCACCGACGGCACCATGGGAGTGGTTCCGGCCCTGGTCGCCGAGCGGCTGGGTGTGCCGCAGGTGACGCTGCTGTCCGAGGTCTCGGTCGAGGACGGCACGGTCAAGGGCCGCCGGGACGGCGACGCCGCGAGCGAGCAGCTGGAGGCCTCCCTGCCGGCGGTCGTGTCGGTCACCGACCAGTCGGGCGAGGCGCGTTACCCGTCCTTCAAGGGCATCATGGCGGCCAAGAAGAAGCCGGTGGCCTCCTGGGACCTGTCCGACCTCGCCATCGAGGCCGAGGAAGTGGGTCTGGACGGCGCCTACACCAAGGTCGACTCCGCGGCTGCGCGTCCGGCGCGTACCGCCGGCACGATCGTCAAGGACGAGGGCGAGGGCGGCAAGCAGCTCGCCGAGTACCTCGCAGGCCAGAAGTTCATCTGAGTTCTTAGGAGTTGCTGATCCATGGCTGAAGTTCTGGTCTACGTCGACCACGTGGACGGTGCCGTCCGCAAGCCCACCCTGGAGCTGCTGACGCTGGCTCGTCGGATAGGTGAGCCGGTGGCTGTGGCACTGGGTGCCGGTGCCGCCGACACGGCGGCCGCGCTGGCCGAGCACGGTGCGGTACGTGTGCTTACGCATGACGCGTCCGAGTACGCCGACTACCTGGTCGTGCCGAAGGTCGACGCCCTCCAGGCCGCGGTTGCCGAGGTCTCCCCGGCCGCGGTACTCGTGCCGTCCTCCGCGGAGGGCAAGGAGATCGCCGCCCGTCTCGCACTGCGCATCGGCTCGGGCATCATCACCGACGCCGTCGACCTCGAGGCCGGCGACGAGGGCCCGGTGGCCACCCAGTCGGTGTTCGCCGCCTCCTTCTCCACCAAGACCCGCGTCATCAAGGGCACCCCGGTCATCACCGTCAAGCCCAACTCCGCCGCCGTCGAGGCCGCCCCCGCCGCCGGCGCGGTCGAGGCCCTCACGGTGTCCTTCGGCGCATTGGCCACCGGCACCAAGGTCACCGCCCGCACCCCGCGCGAGTCGACCGGCCGCCCCGAGCTCACCGAGGCCGCGATCGTCGTCTCCGGCGGCCGCGGCGTCAACGGCGCGGAGAACTTCGCGCTCATCGAGTCCCTCGCCGACTCCCTCGGCGCGGCCGTCGGCGCCTCCCGCGCCGCCGTCGACGCCGGCTGGTACCCGCACACCAACCAGGTCGGCCAGACCGGCAAGAGCGTGTCCCCGCAGCTCTACATCGCCTCCGGCATCTCCGGCGCCATCCAGCACCGCGCCGGCATGCAGACCTCCAAGACGATCGTGGCGATCAACAAGGACGCCGAGGCCCCGATCTTCGACCTCGTCGACTACGGCGTGGTCGGCGACCTCTTCGACGTCGTCCCCGCCCTCACCGAGGAGATCAACACCCGCAAGGGCTGAGGCAGTTGTGCCGAGGGCTGTCCGGGACCGTACTCAGTACGACCTGGGCAGCCCCAGCACATGCTGGGACACGTAGTTGAGCACCATCTCCTGGCTGACCGGGGCGAGCCGCAGCAGCCGGGACTCACGGAAGTACCGCTCGACGTGGTACTCACGGGCGTACCCCATGCCGCCCAGGGTCTGCACGGCCCGGTCGGCGGCCTGGAAACCGGCGTCGGCGCACAGGAACTTGGCCATGTTGGCCTCGCGCCCGCAGTCCAGTCCGCGGTCGTAGCGCCAGGCCGCGTTTCGGGCCATGAGGCGGGCCGCGTCGAGCCGGGTGAGGGCCTCGGCGAGCGGGAAGGCGATGCCCTGGTTCCGGCCGATGGGGCGGCCGAAGACGACGCGGTCGCGGGCGTAGCGGGTCGCCGCGTCGAGAGCGGCCCGGCCCAGGCCCAGGGCCTCGTGGGCGAGCAGGATGCGCTCCGGATTGAGCCCGTCGAGCAGATAGCGGAAGCCCTCGCCCTCCTCGCCGATGCGCGCGCTCGCCGGCACCCGGAGTCCGTCGATGAAGATCTCGTTGGAGGCCACGGCGTTGCGGCCCATCTTGGGGATCGGCCGGATGTCCATGGCCGTGCGGTCGACGTCGACGAGGAAGACGGAGATGCCCTTGGTCGGCTTGTCGACCTCCTCGCGGGGGGTGGTGCGGGCGAGGAGGACCATCTTCTGGGAGTCGCCCGCCTTGGTGATCCAGATCTTGCGGCCGTCGATGACGTAGTGGTCGCCGTCGCGGCGGGCGAACGTCGTGATGCTGGTGGTGTCGGTGCCGGCGTCGGGTTCGGTGACGCCGAAGCAGACGTGCAGGTCGCCGGTGGCCGCGAGCGGCAGCACCTCGCGGCGCAGTTCCTCGCTGCCGTGTCTGGCCAGGACGTTGAGGCCGAAGATGGTGAGGTGCATGGTGCTGCACCCGTTCATGCCGGCCCCCGAGGCGGCGACCTCTTCCAGCAGCAGCGAGGCCTCCAGGACGCCGAGTCCTCCCCCGCCGTACTCCTCGGGGACGGCGATGCCCAGCCAGCCGGCCTTGGCGAAGGCGTCGTAGAAGGCCCAGGGGAACTCGGCGCGTTCGTCGCGGTCCGCCCAGTACTCGGGACCGAAGGCGGCGGCCAGTTCGCGGACGCCGGCCCGGATGTCCTCCTGCTGTTCGGTCAACTCGAAATCCACGGCGACTCCCTGGAGAATGAGGTTTCCCTGTACGTAGAATAGCGTTTGCATCTGCCGAGAGAGGAAGACCGCCTTGAACATCGCGACGCTGCTCGACATGGCCGTGGCCGGTGATCCCGGCCGGGTGGCCATCGGCCACCGTGGCTCCGGGACGACCTGTGCGCAGCTGCGGCGGACGGCCGCGGGTGTCGCGGCCGTCGTCCATGCCACCGGTGCACGGGAGTTGGTGTTCGCCGGGCTCAACGGACCGGCCTTTCCGGTGCTGCTGTTCGGCGCGGCACTGGCGGGTGTACCGCTGATGCCGGTCAACTACCGCTTGTCGGCGGGTGCTTTGACCGATCTGCTCGGTCATGCCGAGAGGCCGTTGGTGGTCGCCGACGAGGCGTTCGCCGGTGCCTTCGAGGACGTACGGACTCCTGAGGCCCTCATGAAGGAGGCGATGTCCGTCGAACCGGCGACCGGTCTGGAGGGCTCGCCCGACGATCCGGCGGTGCTGCTGTTCACCAGCGGGACGACGGCAGCGCCCAAGGTGGCCGTGCTGAGGCATCGACACCTTGCCAGTTATGTTCTGCAGACCGTCGAGTTCGCCTCGGCGGGGCCCGAGGACGCGGTGCTCACCAGCGTGCCGCCGTATCACGTGGCGGGGGTCGGGTCGGTGCTCAGCAGTCTGTACGCCGGGCGCCGGATGGTGCATCTGGGGGCCTTCGAGCCCGGGGCGTGGCTGGAGCTGGTGCGGTCCGAGCGGATCACGTCCGCGATGGTCGTGCCGACCATGCTGGCCCGAATCGTGGAGCATCTGGACGGCCGCCCGGCCGAGGTCCCCTCGCTGCGGTCGCTTGCGTACGGCGGGGCGCGGATGCCGCCCCCGGTTCTGGAGGCGGCCCTGCGTGCCTTTCCCGACACCGGGTTCACCAACGCGTACGGCCTCACCGAGACCAGCTCCACGATCGCGCTGCTCGGCCCGGAGGACCATCGGGCGGCGCTCTCGTCGGGCGACCCCGCGATGCGGGCCCGGCTGGGTTCGGCCGGGCGTATGGTCCCGGGGGTGGAGGCGCGGATCAGGGGCGCCGGATCGCCGGGCGCCGTCGGTGAGTTGTGGGTGCGCGGGCCGCAGGTGTCCGGGGAGTACCAAGGCGCCGAAGCCCTGCTGGACGCGGACGGCTGGTTCCACACCCGCGATCTCGCCCACTTCGACGACGACGGCTATCTGTTCATCGCGGGGCGGGCCGACGACACGATCATCCGGGGCGGGGAGAACATCGCCCCCGCCGAGGTGGAGGACGTCCTGCTGCAGCACAGCGCCGTGCGCGAAGCGGCCGTCGTGGGGGTGCCCGACGAGGAGTGGGGCGAGCGGATCGCCGCGTTCGTCGTCGTGCACGAGGGGGCGGGCGTGGACGCGGAGGCGCTGCGCTCCTGGGTGCGCACACGACTGCGGGGTTCCAGGACGCCCGACACGGTCGACTTCCTCGCCGAACTCCCTTACACACCCACCGGGAAGCTGCTGCGCCGACAACTGCTCGACACCACACGGAGAGGCCGACGCGGGTGACTTCCTTTGCTGAGCTGCATGATCTGACGGGCAAGGTGGCGGTGGTCACCGGCGGTTCGCGCGGGATCGGCCGGTCCATCGCGCAGACGCTGGCGGAGGCCGGTGCCGATGTGGTGGTGGCCTCACGGAAGATCGAGGCGTGCGAGACCGCGGCCCGGGAGATCCGGCAGTCGACCGGGCGGCGGGCCGTGGGAATCGCCTGCCATGTCGGCCGCTGGGCCGACTGCGAGCGGCTGGTCTCCGAGACACTCAACCGGTTCGGCCGGCTCGACGTGCTGGTCAACAACGCGGGGATGTCCCCCATGTACGAGAGCCTCGACACGGTCAGCGAGGAGCTCTACGACAAGACGCTCGCCGTGAACCTCAAGGGGCCGTTCCGCCTGGCCGTACTCGCCGCGAAGCACATGACGGACCACGGCGATGGCTCGATCATCAACATAGGCACCGCGGGCTCGTTGCTCGCGAGCGTCCACGAACTCCCGTACGCCTGCGCGAAGGCGGGTCTCAACGCACTGACCGTCGGCCTTGCGGAGGCCTACGCCCCCAAGGTCCGGGTGAACGCGATCCTCCCGGGCCCGGTCCTGACGGATGCTCACCAGGCCTGGTCGGCCGAGGACTTCGACGCCTCCTTCGTGCCGCTGGGACGGCTGGGGCAGCCGGACGACGTGGCACCGCTGGCCCTGCACTTCGCGAGCGCGGCGTCGAGCTTCACCACGGGGGCGATCGTGCGGGTGGACGGCGGGATCACGCGGAAGGTGTGAAGGGATCCTCCAGCACGGGGATACAGGGCGACAGCCGTGTCTCCGTGTCCTCGGACACCTGCCCGCGGACCAGCCGCAGGACCCGGACCTCGTTCTCCCGGCCCCGGTCCTCGTCGTCCCACACGTGCAGCAGACCGTAGGAGCCGGGCGCCCGCCGTCCGACCTCGCCGAAGAACGCGGGGATCTCCGGGTCGTGGTGGTTGCGGAAACCGCCGAGGTGGATGAACGGCTCTCCGTTCATCCACCTCAGGTCGAGCACGTACGGGCTGTCGATCTCCCGGATGCGTGCCGCGAGTCCGTCGACGATCTCGTGGAGCCGGGCCGCGTCGTCATCGGTCTCGGAGACCTCGGCGGTCTCGCGGACGCTGATCCAGCCGTGGTATTCGAACACGGAGGGCAGCCTACTGACCGTCCGCGCCGCGGAGTTCAGTGCCCCGTGTCGTCGTGCCGGTACACCTGGCCGCCCTTCATCACGAACCGGACGTCCTCGGTGACGCCGATGTCCGTCAGCGGGTTGCCGGGGACCGCGATCACGTCCGCCAGGAGCCCCGGTTCCAGGCGGCCCCGGTCGTCCGCGTCGATCAGGTCCGCCGCCACGGTCGTCGCGGCTCGGATCGCGCCCAACGGGGTCATGCCGCGGTCGACGAGGGCCAGCAGTTCCTTGGCGCCCCGGCCGTGCGGGACCGCGGGGGCGTCTGTGCCGCAGGCGACGCGCACCCCGCGCTCGATGGCCCGGGCGATCGTCGCCTTGGCCCGGGGGAACACGTCGGCGGCCTTGGCCTGGAGCTCCGGCGCCGCCTTGGAGACGTCCATGCCGTCGGCGATGTATGTGGTGGCCACCAGGAACGTGCCCCGCTCGACCATCAGGTCGAGGACCTCGTCGCTCGCCAGGAAGCCGTGCTCGACGCAGTCGATGCCCGCGTCCAGCGCGGCCCGGACCGCCGTGTCGCCCATGCAGTGCGCGGCCACCTTCAGCCCCGCCCGGTGTGCCTCGTCGACGATCGCCCGCAGTTCCTCGTCGGAGTACTGCTGGGCGCCGGCCGGGCCGGTGTGCGACATGACGCCGTTGGACGCGCAGACCTTGATGACCCGGGCGCCGTGCTTGATCTGGTAGCGGACCGCCTTGCGCACCTCGTCGACGCCGTTGGCGATGCCCTCCTCGACGGTCAGGGGCATGATGTGCGGCGCGAACGCCTGGAACATCGTCGGGTCCAGGTGGCCGCCGGTCGGGGTGATGGCGTGGCCCGCCGGGACGACCCGCGGCCCTTCGATCCAGCCCAGGTCGATCGCCTTCTTCAGGGCCACGTCCAGGAGCAGCCCGCCCGTCTGCACGAACAGGCCCAGGTTGCGTACGGTCGTGAAGCCAGAGTGGAGCGTCCGGCGGGCGTTGGCCACGGCACGGAGGGTGCGTACGGCCGGGTCGTCCTGGACCGGGTTCAGTGGGCTGCGGTGGTCCGGGCCGCCGAGCAGGAGGTTGACCTCCATGTCCATCAGGCCCGGCAGGAGTGTCACATCGCCGAGGTCGATCTCCACGGCGTCCTCGGGGACCTTCGCCGGGGCCAGCGCGGTGATGCGCTCGCCCTCGATCAACAGGTCGCCCGGCTCGACGAGTTCGCCCTTGTCGATGTCGAGCATGCGGGCGGCGCGGAGCCGGACGGGCGGCTGAGGGGCGCGGGGGCGGGGCATCAGACGGCCGGCTCGACTACGGCGTCGATGCTCGCGGCCCCGGTGTCGGGGACCTTGGGCTGACGCCACGCCTCGACCGAGAAGGCGACGGTCACCAGGGCGCAGAACAGCCACAGCAGGTGCTTGTCCGGCTCGGAGATGTCCTCCATGGAGACGTTCTGGAGGTACTCGGTGCCGTCCCTCAGCAGCGGGAACGCCGTGGCGTAGAAGGCGTCGAGCTCGTCCATGGTCGAGGCGATCCGCTTGGCGTAGCGGGCCTTCTCGGTCGGGATCGCCCAGTCGGCGAAGGGCTCCAGGGCGGCGAACTCGGGCGGGAAGACGCAGGGCGGGGTGGTGGGAGCAAGGGGGGTCATGGGTGGGCCTCCTCAGGACGCGGTGCGCTGCTCGTGGTCGTCTACGTACTGGCGGGCGGTCTGGTGCAGATGCCGCAGGAGAACCTCCTGGTCGTTGAGCGGGAACTCCTGCACCGCGCGCGACTCGAGCATCGTCTGCGTCGCCTCCAGCGTGTTGCCGTCCTGGAGGCCGTACTCCTTGAACGAGACGACGGCCAGCTCCTGCTGGAGCCGCTGGAAGGCGTTCTCCGGAGGGACGAAGTAGCAGGTCGCCTCGAAGATGTGGGTGTTGTGGGCGGTCGGCCAGTAGTGGTAGGTGAGCACCCAGTTGGGCCGCCAGATCAGCAGCATGAAGTTGGGGAAGAAGACGAACGAGTCCATGCCCCAGCGCTCGTCGCGGGTCGGGTTGATGGCGGGCGGCAGATCCTCGGTCGCCACGCCGATGTCCGGGAACTCCCACGGCCCGAACAGACCGCTGCGCAGGGCGCCTTCGATGGGCTTGACCATCTTGCGGTCGTGCGGCGGGGCGATGCCGCCCCAGGAGGACACCATGCTGTGCGGGCCGTCGATGTCGTAGTGCAGTGCCTCGTAGCCGTACTTCTGGATCTTGCGGGCCTCTTCGGCCATGTACTGGCCGGCGTGCAGGATCGGCGCGTGGTAGAACTCGGCGAAGGCGTCGATGAACAGCTTCCAGTTGGCGCCGATCTCGGCCCGGTACTTGTGGGCCTGGGTCATCTTGTGGAACGGGTAGCCCTCGATGCCGTTCGCGAACTCGCCGAGGAACTCCCGTAGCGGGGTGCTGTTCTCGGGGTCGAGGTTCACGAAGATGAACCCCTCCCAGACCTCCGTCTGTACGTGCTTCAGCCCGTACCGCGACTTGTCGAGGTCGAAGAACTCCTGCTCCTGCTGGACGAAGGCGAGCTTGCCCTCCAGGTCGTAGCGCCAGGCGTGGTACTTGCAGGTGAACTGGCGGCAGACCCCGCTGGTCTCCTCGCGCGGGAAGTCGTTCCACACGAGCTTGTTGCCGCGGTGCCGGCACACGTTGTGGAAGGCGCGTATCTCGTCGTCCGTGCCCCGCGCGACGATGACCGAGGTGCGGGCCGCGTCCAGCTCCTTGGTGAAGAAGCTGCCCCGCTTGGGGAGTTGCTCGACGCGGCCGACGTTCAGCCAGGTCCGCCGGAAGATGGCGTCCCGCTCGCGTTCGTAGTGCTCGGGCGAGATGGAGTCCTCGTAGCTGACCGGCTCGGTGCCGATCTTGAGGTGCTCGGTCCAGCTGCCCGCTTCGGGCTTCTTGAAGTGCGCCATGGGGTCTGGTCCTCCAGTCGGCTGTACGGAGGGACGATAATCTGAATCTCTCCGTATGAGAATGCTATTCTCGCCCGCGTCGGAGCGTCAAGAACCCGCCACGTACGGATAGATCCGCGTGAAGTCGGCACCCGGTTCGACCTGCGCGAACCGCTCCCACAGCGCCCCGACCGCGTCCCCGATCGGGCCCGCGCCCGCCCCCGCCCCCGCCTCGCGCAGATAGAGCTGTACGTCCTTGCTCATCAGGGAGCTGGTGAAGCCGGCGGCGTAGCGGCCGGTGAGGACGTGGCCGGGGAACTTGTCCTCGGTGGCGGCGCTGCGGCCGCTCGATCCGTTCAGCACGTCCAGCATGGTCGCCATGTCGAGGCCGGCCGCGAGCCCGAAGGCGATGGCCTCGCTGGTGGCGGCGAGGGTGGTGGCGGACAGGAAGTTGTTGGCGAGCTTGAGTGCCTGGGCCATGCCGGGGCGGGCGCCGACCCGGTGGCGGCGGTCGCTCAGACCGGCCAGCACCTTCGCGACCCGGTCGCAGTCGTCGTCCGAACCCGCGTACATCACGGTGAGGGTGCGGGCACGCGCGCCGGCGACGCCGCCCGACACCGGAGCGTCGACATAGCCGACCTTCTCCTCGGCCAGCAGTTCGGCGAGGGTCCGGGCGGCGGTGACGCCGATGGTGGAGGTGTCGACGACATGGCGGACGCGTCGGTCGTCGGCGGCGAGGACCGCGCGGGCGACCTGTTCGCAGGCGGTGCCGTCGGGGAGGCTGAGCACCAACACGTCGGCTCCGCGGGCGACTTCGGCCACGTCGGGGGCGTAGGCAGACCCTTCGGGCGCCCGCCGGGGGCCGAGGGCGTCGTGGGCCAGCACGTCATGCCCCGCGGCCACGAGGTTCGCGGCCAGGACGCCGCCCATGTTGCCCAGGCCCACGAAACCGACGGTCACCGCTCCCTCCTGACGGCCGTGACGACCCGGCGCGCCGAACTCCCCGCCGGTACACCGGCGTAGGCGGCGATCTGGAACAGCAGCTCGTCGACCTCCGCGTCGGTCACACCGGCGCGGGGCGCGCTCTCCGCATGGATACGGAACTCCTCCATCCGGCCGAGGGCGGCGGTCATCGCCAGGACGAGGAGGCTGCGGTCCCGTGAGCTCAGGCCGCCACGGGTCCAGACTCCCCACGCCGTCGCGGTGAGGTAGTCCTGGAACTCGACGGCCACGGGGCCCGGGTCGGCGGTGGCGCCGTCGACGTAGGCGTCACCGAGCACGGCACGGCGGATGGCGCGGGCGGCGCTCAGCGCCTCGGACTCTTCCATGGGTCTCCCTGGATCACCGTACGAGAATGGCACTCTCTGAAACATGCAGTCACGATTCCAGCAAATGGAGAATTGTGCTACCGTCCCTCGGCGTCAGGGCCCTGACCGACAGAGAGCCGAGCAGACGTGGACGACTTCGAGGCGATCGACTTCTTCCGGGACGCGGCGGTCGTCGCGGACCCCTACCCGTACTTCGACGCCCTGCGCGGGCGGTGTCCCGTGCGGCGTGAGAGCCACCACGACGTGATGATGGTGACCGGGTACGACGAGGCGTTGCAGGTCTACAACGACACCGACGCCTTCTCCGCGTGCAACTCCGTCTCCGGCCCCTTCCCGGGCTTCCCGGTCCCGCTGGAGGGCGACGACGTCAGCGGGCTCGTCGAACGGCACCGCGACGAGCTCCCGATGAGCGACCAGCTGCCCACCCTGGATCCGCCCACGCACACCGACCACCGTGCGCTGCTGATGCGGCTGATCACCCCGAAGCGCCTCAAGGAGAACGAGGCGTCCATGTGGCACCTCGCCGACGGGCTGCTGGACACCTATCTCGCCCCGGGCGAAGGGGAGTTCATCGGCGGGTTCGCCGGGCCCTTCACCCTGCTCGTCATCGCCGACCTGCTCGGCGTGCCCGAGGAGGACCGCCAGGAGTTCATGG
The DNA here is from genome assembly GCF_040446465.1 of Streptomyces sp. RG80. Taxonomy (NCBI): domain Bacteria; kingdom Bacillati; phylum Actinomycetota; class Actinomycetes; order Kitasatosporales; family Streptomycetaceae; genus Streptomyces; species Streptomyces sp. RG80. The sequence continues at coordinate 247,615 of NZ_JBEAAJ010000002.1, forward strand.
CGAAGCTCCAGCGCCGGCCGCAGACCGAGGCCGGGATCGGCAGCACGGGCGACGACACGATGGGCCTCTCCCCGCTGCACTATCTGTACGGCCGCTTCACCACGTATGTGGAGGAGCGGCGCCGCGAACCGCGCGCGGACGTGCTGACCGGGCTGGCCACCGCGACCTTCCCGGACGGATCCACGCCCGAGGTCGCCGACGTGGTCCGGGTCGCCGCCAACCTCTTCGCGGCGGGCCAGGAGACCACCGTCCGCCTGCTCAGCGCGGCGCTGCGGCTGATCGCCGAACAGCCCGAGCTGCAACGGCTGTTGCGTGCCGAACGCGACCGCATCCCGAACTTCGTCGAGGAGACCCTGCGCGTCGAGAGCCCGGTCAAGGGCGACTTCCGACTGTCGAAGACACCCACGACGGTCGGCGGGGTAGCGATCCCGGCGGGCACCACGGTGATGGTGCTCAACGGCGCCGCGAACCGCGATCCGCGCCAGTTCGAGAACCCGGCCGCCTTCGACGTCACCAGGGCGAACGTGCGCCGGCACATGGCGTTCGGCCGCGGTGTCCACGCCTGCCCGGGCGCCCCGCTGGCCCGCGCCGAGGCCCGGGTGACCATCGAACGACTGCTGGACCGCACCTCGGACATCCGCATCTCCGAGCGCGCGCACGGCCCGGCCGACGCCCGCCGCTACCAGTACGTCCCGACCTTCATCCTGCGCGGGCTCACCCACCTCGGCCTGGAGTGGAGCGAGGCCCGATGAAGGTCACCGTGGACGACGACCGCTGCCGAGGGCACGGAGTGTGCTGCTCGCTCTGCCCCGAGGTGTTCGACATCGGCGACGACGGCTATGCCGTGGTCGAGACCCCGGACGTCCCCGCCGAGTTCGAGGACGTCGTGCGCTCCGCCGCCGGGATGTGTCCCGAACGCGCCATCACCGTCAGCTGACCGCACCGACTTCGAGCTTCGAGGAGAGCCATGCCGAAGGCGTACGTCATCGTGACCGAGGCCATCGAGGACCCGGCCGGCATGGCCGCGTACGGCCGCGCCGCCGGGCCCTCGCTGGCCGAGAGCGGGGCCGCCGTGCTGGCCGCCGACCCCTCACCCCAGGTCCTCGAGGGCGAGTGGCACGGCGACCAGACCGTCGTACTCGAATTCGAGTCGGTGGAAGCGGCCCGCGCCTGGTACGAGTCACCCGCCTACCAGCGGGCGAAGCCGCTGCGGCAGGCGGCGGCCGAGTCCCACGCCGTGCTCGTGACCGGCTTCGTCATGCCTGGCGCGTAGCCAGGGCGGCGCACACCCCGCCGTCCACGAGCACGTCCACGCCGGTCAGGAACGACGCCCCGTCGGAGAGCAGGAAGGCGACGACGGAGGCGAGTTCCTCGGGTCGCCCCTCGCGGCCAAGCGCCGATCCCGCCACGAGCGCCTTCATCGACGGATGGTGCTCCGCCTCCCGCAGGCCTTGCGGGGTGGCGACGATGCCGGGCGACACCGAGCAGACGCGGGCACCGACGGGTCCGACGCGCACGGCCTCCCGCCGGACCAGGCGGTGGACGCCGCGCTTGGCCCAGGAGTAGGCGACGCCCGGATCCTCGACGGCGGGACCGAGGGCGCCGCGCAGACGGTCCGGGAAGTCCGCGGCGAGCGGGTCCGCGAGTGCCGCGTCCGCCGCCGGGTCCGGCTCGGGGATGCCGATGTGCGCCGCCATCGAGGCGAAGCACACGGTCGCCGTCCCGGTGGTGGCGAGCGGGCGCAGCGCCTCGGCCAGCAGGGCCGTACCGACCAGGTCCACGGTGAGGATGCGGCGCCAGTCGGCCATGGTCGGTGAGATGCCGGCGGCGTGGGCGACGGCGCGGAGGGTGCCGAGTCCGCGGGCGTGGTCCGCGAGCCGCGCGAGCCCCTCACGGTCGGTGATGTCGAGGGCGTACGGCTCGACGGCCGCGCCCTGTCCCGAGAGCGCGTCGGCCGCCTCGGTCACCGTCTTGTCGTCCAGGTCGACAAGCAGCAGCCGGTCGACCGTGCCGGTGAGCCGGCGCGCGCACTCCAGGCCCATGCCACGGCCTGCCCCGGTCACGATCCCCACCGTCGTCATGACGCCACCCCTTCGCTCGTTCAGAACCGCTCCAGCACCGGCTGGAGTTCACGGCTGACGAGCTCGACGAGCGGTCCGGTGCCGCTGCGGTGGAAGGCCCAGTACGGGGTGCCGTCGGGCCGTCTGCCCACGGCCTCGGTCGTGTAGCCGTACCGGGTGAGTTGCGCGGAGTCGGCGGTCACGTCGTCGGACCAGTAGCCCAGGTGGTGGACGCCCGAGCCCGGCTCCCACAGCGTGCCCGGGATGCTCCGCACGAGCTCCAGACGGGGTGTGGTCGTCGAGTACACGTTCCTGAGGTCGAGCACGGTGTCCCCGGCCGGCAGGCTCACCGTCACCTCCGCGCCCGTCTCGGCGCACCACTCGTGGCCGAAGAGGGCCGACAGCTCGGCCGCCGCCGCGGCGAGGTCGTCGACGATCATCCCGACGTGGAACTGATCTGCGGCCTTCATCGGCCCACCTCCTGATCGACACTGCGGAGCAGAAATCGTGTGATGTGGTCGACGTCGGCCGCCGTGGGCCGCTCCCGTCGCCACAGGTGGTCCGCGAGCCGGCCCACGGTCGCGTGGGCGGCCAGGGACGCGTCCAGGTCCGGGTCGGTGCTGCCGAGTTCGGCGTACGGCTCCCGGAGCAGCGTCGCCAGCAGGCCGGCGGCGGTCGGCGGGCCGGCGAGGAAGCCCTCGGCCACCGTGCCCGCGTTCCACATCACGGCGAGGGTCGTCGCCGCGGTGTCCTCGTCCATGGCCTGGGAGAGGACACCTTCCACCCAGCGGCGGACCTTGCCCCGCGGGGTGGGTTCCCTGGCCATCCGGTGGGCGAGGTAGCCGCACAGGCGCTGGGCGCCGTCCTCCATGAGCGCGGCGACCAGGGCGTCCTTGGAGCGGAAGTGCCGGTAGAAGGCCTCGTTCGACAGTCCGGCCGCCGCCACGATGTCCGCCACGCGCGGCCGTGAGGTGGTGCCGCGGTCCCGCATCACCTCCAGGGCCGCGTCGAGGAGGGCGCGCACCTCGGTCGTGTAGTGGGCCCCCCGATCCGCCAGGGCACGCTGCGCGATGCGCTCGGCAACGTCGTTCCGTGACTGGGGAATTGTGTTCTCGCTCATGAGAACGCTATTCTGGCAGCCGCCGGAAGGAGACACAATGTCGTGGGACTTCGAAACCGAACCCGAATTTCAGGCACAGCTCGACTGGGCCGACCGCTTTGTGCGGGAGGAGGTCGAGCCCCTTGATCTCCTGTGGGACGGCCTGCAGTTCACCCCGCCCGACCCAAACCTCCGCCGGGTCCTCGACCCGCTGAAGAAGGAGGTGCGCGCCCACGGACTCTGGGCCACCCACCTCGGCCCCGACCTGGGCGGCGAGGGCCACGGACAGGTCAAGCTCTGTCTGCTCAACGAGATCCTGGGCCGCGCCTCCTGGGCCCCGATCGTCTTCGGCTGCCAGGCCCCGGACACCGGCAACGCCGAGATCCTCGCACACTACGGCACCGAGGCGCAGAAGGATCGGTATCTGCGGCCGCTGCTGGAGGGGGAGATCTTCTCCTGCTACTCGATGACCGAGCCCCAGGCCGGCGCCGACCCCAAGGAGTTCACCACGCGGGCGGTACGGGACGGCGACGAGTGGGTCATCGACGGCTGGAAGTACTTCTCGTCCAACGCCAGGACAGCCGCGTTCCTCATCGTCATGGCGGTGACGGACCCCGAGGGCGACCCGTACAAGAGCATGTCGATGTTCCTCGTCCCGGCCGACACCCCCGGGATCGTCATCGAGCGGAACGTCGCTCTCGCGGGTGAGCCGCAGGACCGGGGCTCGCACGCGCTCGTGCGCTACGAGGGCGTACGGGTTCCGGCGGACGCGCTCCTCGGCGGGGAGGGCCAGGCCTTCGTGATCGCCCAGACGCGGCTCGGCGGCGGCCGGATCCATCACGCGATGCGGACGATCGGGCTGGCGGGCAAGGCTTTCGACATGATGTGCGAGCGGGCGCTGAGCCGGCGGACGCAGGGTGAGCGGCTCGCCGACAAGCAGTTCGTGCAGGGGCACATAGCCGACTCCTGGGCGCAGCTCCAGCAGTTCCGCCTTGCCGTGCTGCACACCGCCTGGAAGATCGACAAGTACAACGACTACCGCAAGGTCCGCAAGGACATCGCCATGGTCAAGGTCCTGCTGCCGGGCGTCCTGCACGACATCGCACACCGTGCGATCCAGGTCCACGGCGCGCTCGGCGTCAGCGGCGACATGCCGCTGTTCCGGATGCTGCTGGGCGCGAGCGTCCTCGGCATCGCCGACGGACCGACCGAGGTCCACAAAGTGACGGTGGCCCGGCAGGTCCTGCGCGACCACAGGCCGAGCGACGACCTGTGGCCGAGCGCCTACCTGCCCCGGCGCGTCGAGGCGGCCCGCGCCAAGTACGCCGAGTTCCTGGAGGCCTGATGCTCGACATCGAGCGCCTCGCGACCTGGCTGGACGAGTCCGGGCTGCCCGGCAAGGGCGAGCCGATCGAGCACGCCTACGTCTCCGGCGGCGCCCAGAACGAGATCTACGAGGTCCGCCGCGGTGAACTCCACTGCGCCCTGCGCATTCCCCCGACCGCCGCGCCGGCCGCCCGGGACGAGGGCATCCTCCGCGAGTGGCGGATCATCGAGGCGCTGAACGGCACGGACGTCCCGCACACCGAGGCGATCGCGGTCTGTACGGACCCGTCGGTGCTGGGGCGCACCTTCTATCTCATGGAGTTCGTCGACGGCTGGTCGCCGATGAACACACGACAGGGCTGGCCGGACCCCTTCGACACCGACCTCGCGGCGCGGGCGGGGCTGGCGTACGCGATGACCGAGGGCGTGGCGCTCCTGTCACGGGTGGACTGGCGGACGAAGGGCCTGGCCGACCTCGGCCGCCCCGACGGTTTCCACGAACGCCAAGTCGACCGCTGGACGCGCTACTTGGAGCGGGTGAAGGGACGCGAACTGCCCGGCTTCGAGGCCGCGGCGACCTGGCTGCGCGCCCACCGGCCCCTCGACTACGTCCCCGGGTTGATGCACGGCGACTACCAGTTCGCCAACGTCATGTACCGCCACGGCGCCCCCGCCCGCCTCGCCGCCATCGTCGACTGGGAGATGGGCACGGTCGGCGACCCCAAACTCGACCTCGCCTGGATGCTCCGCGGCTGGCCCGACGACACGAACGCCCCCGAGGCCGCCACAGCCCTGTACGTCGACCTCACCGGCATGCCCTCCCGCGACGCCCTGATCCAGCACTACTCCGAGGTGTCCGGCCGCCAGGTCGACGACATGGACTACTACGACGTCCTCGCCCAGTGGAAGCTGGGCGTGGTCCTGGAACAGGGCTTCCAACGGGCGGGCGACAACGAGAAGTTGCAGGCGTTCGGCCCGATGGTGCTGGACCTCATGAAGAGCGCGGCGGAACTGGCGGAGACGACGCGCTACGGGGCGTGACGTTTCAGTCCCGGCGGGAAGCGTTTGGGGGAGGTGAAGACCGGGCCGGCGTCGCTCACGGTGACCGCGTAACCGACCCGCCGTGCTGTACCTGGAGGATTCTTCGTGGTCGACCCGGACGACCGGGCGGTCCTCCTGGGAGTCGTGGGCTTCCTCACCCCGGTCACAGCTGACTTCTTCCTGGCTGGTGGCTTGTTCTTCTCGCCGCGCTCGTCATCGCTCCCCCGGCGCTCGGCCTGGCCGATCTCATCGACCGTGCCTCTTACGACAGTTGCTCAACAGCTGATGCCCCTCACAGTCCGAGTGACTTGGCGATGATCACCTTCATCACCTCGCTGGTGCCGGCGTAGATGCGGGTGATGCGGGCGTCGGCGTACAGGCGGGAGATCGGGTGTTCCGCCATGTAGCCGTAGCCGCCGAAGAGTTGGAGGCAGCGGTCGACCGCCCGGGCCTGCATCTCCGTGCAGAAGAGCTTGACCCTTGCCGCGTCCGCGCCGGAGAGTTCGCCGGCGACGAGTTCGAGGACCGCGCGGTCCAGCATGGCCTGGGCGGCCTCGATCTCGGTGGAGACGGCGGCGAGTTCGAACTTGGTGTTCTGGAAGGAGGCGACCGGTCTGCCGAAGACCTGGCGCTCCCGGACGTAGTCCGCTGTCACGTCCAGCGCCGCCCGGGCCTGGGCGACCGAGCCGACCGCGACCGTCATCCGTTCCTGCGGGAGGTTGTGGCCGAGGTAGCCGAAGGCCGCGCCCTCCTCCCCGAGCCGGTTGGCCACCGGGACGCGGACGTCGTGGAAGGCCAGCTCGACGGTGTCCTGGACCTTGATGCCCATCTTGTCGAGGACCCGGCCGCGGGTGAAGCCGGGCATGCCGTCCTCGACCACCAGCAGCGTCAGTCCGGCCCGGCGGTCGTCGGGGTCGGTGGCGGTGCGGGCCACCACGATCACCAGGTCGGCGAGCAGGCCTCCGGTGATGAACGTCTTGGCGCCGTTCACCACGTACGCGTCGCCGTCGCGGACCGCCGTCGTGCGGATGCCGGCGAGGTCCGAGCCCGTGCCGGGTTCCGTCATCGCGACGGCCGTCAGCAGCCGCCCCGCCGCGAGGCCGGGGAACCAGCGGCGGCGCTGCTCCTCGTCGGCGTACGTGAGGAAGTACGGGAGCACGACGTCGAGTTGGGTGCGGACGGTGCCCAGGGTGACCAGCGCCCGCGCGGCCTCTTCCTGGAGCACCACGTTGTAGCGGTAGTCGTCCAGGCCCGCCCCGCCGTACTCCTCGGGGATCGCCACGCCCAGCATGCCCAGCGCACCCAGGCGTTCGAACAGGGAGCGCGGCAGGCGGCCCGCCTTCTCCCACGCCGGGTAGTTGGGGACCACCTCCTTGGCCACGAAGTCCCTTGCCAGCTTGCGGAATTCGTCGTGGTCGGCGGTGAAGACATCTCGGCGCACGAGGGGACCCTCCCGGTCAGGAAACGAGTTCCACGAGCGTGGCGTTGGCCGTGCCGCCGCCCTCGCACATGGTCTGAAGGCCGTAGCGCAGGCCCTGGGCGCGCATGTGGTGGATCATGCGGGTCATCAGAACCGCGCCGGACGCGCCGAGCGGATGGCCGAGCGCGATGGCGCCGCCGAGCGGGTTGACCAGGGCGGGGTCGGCGCCCGTCTCGGCCAGCCAGGCGAGCGGGACCGGCGCGAAGGCCTCGTTCACCTCGAAGACACCGACCTCGGCGAGGCCGACACCGGCTCTGCGGAGCACCTTCTCCGTCGCGGGGATCGGGCCGGTGAGCATCAGGACCGGGTCGGCGCCCACGACGGCGCCCGCGCGGTAGCGCACCAGCGGGGTAAGACCCAGTTGCCGCGCCTTCTCCGGTGTCGTCACCAGCAGGGCCGCCGCTCCGTCGGAGATCTGGGAGGAGTTGCCCGCGTGGATCACCCCGTCGTCGCGGAAGGCGGGCTTCAGCGCGGCCAGCTTCGAGACGGTACTGCCCCGTCGTACGCCCTCGTCCGCAGCGGTCGATTCCACGGGAACGATCTGTGTGTCGAAGGCGCCCGAGTCCAGTGCGGCCGCGGCCCGTTCGTGCGACTGCACCGCGTACTCGTCCAGCCGGGTACGCGACAGGCCCCACTTCTCCGCGATCTTCTCGGCGGAGATGCCCTGGTTGAAGGAGAAGTCCCGGTAGCGGGCGAGCACCTTGGGCCCGTACGGCATTCCCGTCGCCCGTGCCGAGCCGAGCGGCACCCGGCTCATCACCTCGACCCCGCCCGCGACCACCACGTCCTGCTGGCCGGAGATGACCGACTGCGCGGCGAAGTCGAGCGCCTGCTGGCTCGAACCGCACGCCCGGTTGACCGTCGTGCCGGGGATCGACTCGGGCCAGCCGGCCGCGAGGACCGCGTAACGGCCGATGTTGCTCGACTGGTCGCCCACCTGCGACACACAGCCCCAGACGACGTCGTCCACGACCACCGGATCGATGCCGGTGCGCGCCACCAGCGCTTCGAGGACCATGGCGGACAGGTCGGCGGCGTGCGTGTCGGACAGGCCTCCGCCCCGTTTGCCGACCGGGGTGCGGACGGCCTCGACGATCACTGCTTCGCGCATGACGGGTCCTCCGAAGGTCGGTACCAGCGGCCGGTGAAGCGCGGCTCGCGGTTCTCCGCGAACGCCGCGTACGCCTCCGGTACGTCGGTCGTGGCGAAGTTGGCCGCCTGCGCGCGGGCCTCCCCGGCGAGCGCCTCGCGCAGGGTGCGGTCGGCCCCCTCGTTGAGGAGGGCCTTGGTCTGGGCGAGGGCCACGGGCGGGCCGGCGGCCAGCCGGTCGGCGAGGCCGGTCACGAACTCGTCGATCCGGTCGGGCGGCACCACCCAGGTGACGAGGTTCAGCGATCGTGCCTCCTCCGCGTCGATCATGTCGGCCAGCAGGGCCAGTCGTTTCGCCTGTTGCAGTCCCACGAGTTTCGGCAGCAGCCAGGTGCCGCCGCAGTCCGGGGAGAGCCCTCGGCGCGTGAAGATCTGCGCGAAGCGGGCCTGCGGAGTGGCCACGACCAGGTCGCAGCCGAGGGCCAGGTTCCAGCCCGCCCCGACCGCCACGCCGTCGACCTTGGCGATCGTCGGGACCGGCAACTCGTGCAGCAGGGCGGCGACTTCGTTGAGGGCGCGGAGTTTGTCGAGGGGATGCCTGGTGTCCACGGACTTGAGGTCGGCGCCCGAGCAGAAGGCTCCGCCGGCTCCGGTGAGCACCAGAGCCCGTACCCGGTCCTCGGTCGCTCGGACGAGCGCGTGCCGCAGGGCGCCCCAGAGTTCGGGGTCGATCGCGTTCTTGCGGTGCGGCCGGTTCAGGGTGAGGGTCCGTACGCCTCCGGTGTCGGTCGACAGCAGTACGGTCACTCGACGGTCTCCCCTTCGGTCGCACCGAGTTCGGCGAGGATCCGTTCGGTGTGCTCGCCCAGGCCGGGAACAGCACCCATCGGGGGCTCGTAGCCGGCGATGACCGGGGGCGGCAGGAGCGCGGGCACCGGGCCGCCCGGGGTGTCGATCGTGCGCCAGCGGTCACGGGCCGCCAGGTGCGGATGGGTGAGGACTTCGCGGGGCGTGTTGTAGCGGGAGTTGCCGATGCCCGCCTCGTCCGCGCGGTGCTGGACGTACGCCAGTTCGTGCCGGGCGCACCAGGCGCCGATCGCCGCGTCGAGCAGCGCGCGGTGTTCCACCCGGCCGGGGTTGGTGCGCAGGCGGTCGTCGTCCGCCAGGTCGGGCCGGTGCAGGAGGTCACGGGCGAGCCGCTGCCATTCACGGTCGTTGGTCGTGCCGAGGACGACGGTCTGGGCGTCCGCGGTCCGGTAGGCGCCGTACGGGGCGACCGCGGGCGAGCCGAGTCCGATCGGTTGCTGCTCCACACCCGAGTGGCGGGTGTAGGTGAGCGGATAGCCCATGAGCTCGGTCATGGTGTCGAACAGGCTCACGGCGGCGGCACCGCCGCGGTCCCCTCGGCGCTCTCCGGCGTACAGCAGCGCCACGACGGTCAGCGCCGTGTAGAGCCCGGTGCCGGCGTCCGCGATGGGCGGGCCCGGTTTGGCCGGGGCTCCGGGGTGGCCGGTGATCGCGCAGACCCCCGACTCGGCCTGGACGAGGAGGTCGTAGGCGCGTTTGTGGGAGAGCGGGCCGCCCCGGCCGTAGCCGTCGATCTCCACCGCGATCAGCTCGGGGTGGCTGGTGGCCAGGTCGTCGGGGGCGAGGCCGAGTTTGGCGGTGGTGCCGGGCGTGAGGTTGGAGACGAGCACGTCGGCGCGGTCCAGGAGACGGTGCAGGACGGTCATCCCCGCCTCGGACTTGAGGTCCAGCGCGATCGACTCCTTGCCGCGGTTGGCCCAGACGAAGTGCGCCGCCTGGCCGTTCACCACCTGGTCGATGTGGCGGGCGGAGTCGCCTCCGTCCGGGTTCTCCACCTTGATGACCCGGGCGCCGAGATCGCACAGCACCCGGGTGCACAGTGGCGCGGAGACGGCCTGTTCCAGGGCGACCACCGTGACGCCCGCCAGCGGCCCCCGCGTTCGCGAGTCCGGCATCAGATCACCAGGCCCCCGTCCACCGGCAGCACCTGCCCGGTGACGAAGGAGGCCGCGTCGGAGGCCAGGAACACGAAGGCGCCGGCGACCTCGGCGGGCTCGGCCCAGCGGCCGAGCGGGATGCGGGCCAGCATGGTCGCGGCGAACTTCTCGTTCGTGCGGATGGTCTCGGTCATCGGGGTCGCGGCCAGCGGTGCCAGGGCGTTGACCTTGATCTGCCGACGGGCCAACTCCCGCGCCAGGGACTTGGTCATGCCGATGATCGCGGCCTTGGCGGCGGAGTAGTTCACCTGGCCGAGGGTGCCGGTCAGGCCCGCCGAGGAGGTGACGTTGACGATGCGTCCGGTGCCGTCCACGGGCAGGTAGGGCAGGGCGGCCTGGGAGCAGGTGAAGGTGCCCAGGACGTGGATGTCGAGGATCCGGCGGAAGCTCTCCTCGTCGAGGTCCGCGAACATGGCGGGGGCGGTGACGCCGGCGTTGTTGACCAGGATGTGCAGGCTCCCGGCGGCCATCTCCGCCGCCCTGGACACCGCCGCGTCGGCCGCGTCCCGGTCCCGTACGTCCAGCGCGGCGCTGTCCGCCGTACCCCCTGCCGCCGTGATCTTCCCGGCGACGGCGGCGGCCCCCGTACCGTCCACGTCGGTGACCAGGACGGCCGCGCCCGCCTCCGCGAGGGCGTGCGCGACCGCCGCTCCGATACCGCCTGCCGCGCCCGTCACCAGCGCCGAGCGGCCCGTGAGGTCGAACAGTCCGCTCACTTGGCGGCCGCCGCGGCCGCCGCCCGGGCCTTCGACCGGAAGGACGCCAACTTCTCGGCGGGCTCGACCAGTTGGTGGCTGCGCGAGCGCACGCTGACGTCGTGGCCCTCGGCGGCCTTGCGGAGCGCGCCGACCGTGGCCTGCTCGCGCGGGAGGTGGGCGAAGGGGTCGAAGGAGTACCAGCGCATCGCGTTCTCGTAGGTGATCTTCGCGGCGTCGGAGTCCGGGACGTCACAGGACTGAAGTACGTCGTGGAGCTGTTCCGGCGCGTCCGGCCACAGGGAGTCGCTGTGCGGGTAGTCGCCCTCCCAGCAGATGTTGTCGATGCCGATCTCGTGCCGCAGCCGGACACCGAGCTTGTCGGTGATGAAGCAGGTCAGGAAGTGCTCGCGGAAGACCTCGCTCGGCAGCTTGCCGCCGAAGTCCTGGAGGGTCCACGTGGAGTGCATCTCGTAGGTGCGGTCCAGGCGCTCCAGGAAGTACGGGATCCAGCCCGTGCCGCCCTCCGACAGGGCGATCTTCAGGTCGGGGAAGTCCTTGACGGGGCGCGACCACACCAGGTCGGCGGCGGCCGAGACGATGTTCATCGGCTGGAGGGTGATCATGACGTCGGGCGGGGAGTCGGCGGCCGGTATCGCGAGCCGGCCCGAGGACCCGATGTGCACGGACATCACGGTGTTCGTGTCGGACAGGGCCCGCCACAGCGGGTTCCAGTACTCGTCGTGGAAGCTCGGATAGCCGAGCACGGCCGGGTTCTCGGTGAAGGTCAGCGAGTGGCAGCCCTTCGCGGCGACCCTGCGGACCTCGGCCGCGCACAGTTCGGCGTCCCAGATCGCGGGTAGCGCCATGGGGATGAAGCGGCCGGGGTAGGCGCCGCACCACTCGTCGATGTGCCAGTCGTTGTAGGCGCGGACCAGCGCGAGGGAGAAGTCCGTGTCCTCGGTGGCGAAGAGCCGGGCCGAGAAGCCGGGGAAGGAGGGGAAGTTCATCTGGGCGAGGACGCCGCCCGCGTTCATGTCCTTCACGCGCTCGTGGACGTCGTAGCAGCCGGGGCGGATCTCGTCGAGGCCCTGCGGTTCGACGCCGTACTCCTCCTTGGGGCGCCCGGCGACCGCGTTGAGCGCGGAGTTGGTGATGGTGACGCCCCTGAACTGCCAGACGTCGGTGCCGTCGTCGCGGTGCACGAGTTGCGGGGCGTCTTTTCGGTACCGCTCCGGGAGGTGGTTCACGAACATGTCGGGCGGCTCGATGATGTGGTCGTCGACGCTGATGAGGATCATGTCGTCCTTGAGCATGCGCGTGCCTTTCAGTCGGAGGCGGGCAGGGGCTTGGCGGCCTTGACGGTCATGGGGGCCCCGTCGCAGGCGAGTTCGCCCGCACCGGCGCTGGTGCACAGCAGCTCGAGGGTGCCGTCGGCGTCGACGTAGCGCTTGCCGAGGAGGGTGTCCGGCTCGGCGCTCGTGGCGGGTGCGGGGGGTGCGCCGGTCACGGGGATCATCGGGGCGCCGCCGCAGGTGAGCTGCGGGCGCCGGTCGGCGGGGGCGCGGACGACGACCACCCTCGTGCTGCCCCGCGCGTCCGCCAGCTGGTCACCGGGGCGCAGCATCGGTGCTGGTGAGGTCATGGTTCAGGTCCCCTTCGCAGAGACGGTCGGCGAGTACGGCCAGGTCGTGGGACTGGCGGGCCATCCAGAACCGCAGGAAGCCGGTGAGCGAGTAGCGCAGGAACAGTGCCGCGCCGACGACCGTCGTGGCGATGCCGCCGAGGCCGAGGGCGAGGCCGTCGCGCTGGTCGAGCGGGTTCTGGGTGTTGTGGGTGACGAAGTACGCCGACAGCGCGAGCACCAGCCCTACGACCATCAGCGAGCCGCCGACGCGGAGCCACAGGGCGGTGCGGGCGGCGGCCGGGTCGGGGACTCTGAGCTCGGACAGTTCTCGGACGAAGCGGTCCGCTCGGGAGTCGGTACGTGGCTCGGTGGGTGTCATGCGGAACTCCCCAGGTAGAGGGCGGACAGTTCGTCGCGCAGGCCGTCGTCGGGGCTGCCCTGCCGTCGGACCCGGCCGCGGACCATGACGGCGGCGTGGTCGGCGATGCCGAGGACGGCCGCCGCGAACTGCTCGACTACCAGGACGGCCACGCCCTGCCGGGCGATCTCGGCGACCTGCTCGTAGAGGCGGGAGACGACCAACGGGGCGAGTCCCATGGACAGTTCGTCGAGGAGCAGCACGGCGGGGTCGGTGGCCAGGCCGCGGGCGAGGGCGAGCATCTGCTGTTCGCCGCCGGAGAGGGTGCCGGCCGTCTGTCCGGCGCGTCGCGCGAGCACGGGGAAGCGTGCGAAGGCTGTCTGCTCGATCTCCTCACGGGTGCGGCCGGTGAAGGTCATCATCAGGAGGTTGTCGCGCACCGAGAGGTTGGGGAAGACTCCGCGGCCCTCGGGGATGAGGCAGATGCCCGCGCGGGCGAGGTCGCGGGGGTCGGCGCCGGTCACCTCCCGTCCGCCGACGAGGAGTTGACCGGAGAGGACCGGGTGGAGCCCTGCGGCCACCCTCAACGTGGTGGTCTTTCCGGCCCCGTTGGGTCCGAGCAGTGCGACGACCTGGCCGGCGGCGACGGTCAGGTCCACGCCGTGCAGGACGGTGAGTCCGTCGTGGGCGGCGCGTATCGCGCGCAGTTCGAGCAGGTCGTTCACGCGTCCCCCAGGTAGGCCGCCAGCACGGTCTCGTCGGTGCGGATCACCTCGGGCGGTCCCACGGCGATGACCTTGCCGAGGTCGAGGACGTGGACCTCGTCGCACACGCTCATCACCAGTCCCATGTCGTGCTCGACGAGGACGACGGCCGTCCCGTCGTCGGCGAGCGAGCGCAGCAGCGCCGCGAACCGCTCGGTCTCCTCGCCGTCCTGTCCGGCGGCGGGTTCGTCGAGGAGCAGCAGGTGCGGGCGTACGGCGAGGGCGCGGCCGACCTCGACCAGGCGGGCCGCTCCGGTGGGCAGGGTGTCGGCGCTCGCGTCGGCGATGCCGGTGAGGCCGAGGCGTTCGAGGATGCCGTCGGCGACCCGCTCGGCCCTGTTGTGTTCGGGGCCGAGTTCCGCGGCGACGAGGAGGTTGTCCCGCACGCTGAGCCGGCCGAAGAGCTCCAGGCGCTGGAAGGTGCGGGCCAGTCCGTGCCGGGCGCGGCGGGCGGGGCCGAGGCGGGTGACGTCCCGGCCGTCGAGGACGACCTTGCCGGTGGCGGGTCTGCGCAGCCCGGACACGACGTCGAACAGGGTGCTCTTGCCCGCCCCGTTGGGGCCGATGAGGCCGGTGACCCGGCCGCGTTCGGCGTGCAGCCCGACCCCGTCCAGGGCCCGGTTGCCGCCGAAGGCGACGGTCACCGCGCTAACTTCCAGCAGTGGCACGGGCCAGCACCTCCCCGTCCTCGGGACGCCAGGGACGGCGTACGCCCCACCACTCGACCGGGACGTCCGGCTCGGTCCTCGGGGCCCGGCGGGCGGCCGCGTATCCGCGCAGGGCGTACGCCAGGACCAGTGAACCGAGCAGGAACGTCCAGCCGTTGACGACGTCGGTCAGTGTGAGGACCCAGCCGAGGGCGAGTCCGGCGAGCAGCGCGGGCAGGGCGACGCGGTCGCGGCCGAGGGACTCCCAGTCCTGCCGGAACCTGGTGATGATGCCCTGTGGGCTGTGGCCGAGGCCCATGCCGGCCAGGGCGGGCAGGACGCTGACGATGTTCTGGGTCCAGGCGGCCACGCCGATCAGCAGGTTGGGGCCGATGAAGGCGGTGCCGGCGAAGAGGCCGTTGCCGACCGCGCCGAGTCCGCCGATGACCGCGACGAGGAAGACGGGCAGGCCGGCGACGAGGTTGAACTGCTCGGCGGTGATGGAGCGTTGCTGCATGCCGTAGAGGGCGCCGCCGAGGCCGGCGATGCCCGCGGACAGTGCGAAGACGAGGACCTTCGTGATGAGGAGGTTGCCGCCGAGCGTCGCGAACGCCGCCTCGCTGTCCCTGAGGGCGATCAGGCGGCGCCCGAAGCCGCTGCGGCGCAGCCGGGCGACGCCGAGGGAGGCCAGGCCCAGGCAGACCGCGGCCAGGATCATCAACTCGGCCTCGGAGTCCAGTCGTAGGCCGAGGAGACGGGGGCCGGTCATCTCCACGGAGCCCTGGTCGAAGAGGGCGATCCGCACGCCCAGCACCTCGAAGGCGGGCAGGGTGAAGATCCACCGGTCGAGGACGACCGCGAACGCCGCCGTGCCCAGGGCGAGATAGACGCCGGAGAAGCGGAGGGCGGGGACCGCGATCAGGGCTCCGGCGGCCGCCGACACGGCGATCGCCGCCGCCAGCGCCCACAGCTCGCCGTGGGCGCCGAGGTGTCCCCAGACGACGGCGCCGATGCCGGCCATGCTCAGCTGGCACAGGGAGATCTGGCCGGCGTACCCAGCGAGGGGGACGTAGGAGAGGGCGACGATGCCGAGGGAGAAGATCGGGCCGTAGGTGACGAGGTCGGCGTCGCCCAGGGTGGTGGCGAGGACGACGGCGAACGTGACGGTCGCCAGCGCGAAGACGGCCGTGCCGCGCGGGGTGGGGGCGGGGACCGGGACCAGTCGGCGGTCGCGGCCGCGCAGCCGGGGGTGGCGGAAGACCAGCAGCGCCAGGAAGAGCAGCAGGGCGGGGGCCGCCAGGCGCAGGCCGGGGAGGTAGTCGTTCTGCGGGAGGTATCCGGTGAGGTAGCTCTCCAGGCAGCCGACGACGATCGCGCCGGCGAAGGTCAGCGGCAGGCTCCGCAGCCGGCCGAAGACGGCGGCGGTGTAGGCGCTGACGATCAGCAGGGAGAGCTGGGAGGCGTCGAGGGCGACGGTCGGGGCGATCAGTATGCCGCCGACCGCGGCGAGTTGGGTGCCCAGTATCCAGGCGACCCGGCTGGCCCGGACCGGGTCTGCGCCGGTCAGCTGGACCAGGGCGCGGTCGTCCACCGTGGCCCGCATCTCGGCGCCGGTGCGGGTGCGGTTGAGCAGGAACCACAGGCCCGCCGCGACCGCCACGGCGACGGTCATGGTGAGGGCCTGGTGCCAGGTGACGGTGGCAGGTCCCAGGTGGAAGGGGTCGCGGTCGGCGAAGAACACCCGCAGCGGGCGCGGGACGTCGGGGTCCCAGATCCAGCGGGCGGCGGCGATGGCGCCGCTGAGCAGCGCCACCGTCATCACCAGCCGTTCGGCCTCGCCGAGGCGCTGCACGGGCCGCATCAGGACCCGTTCCACGGCGAGGCCGAAGCCCGGGGCGAGCACCAGCAGCACCGCGGCCAGGGCCACCGGGACCGGCCAGCCCCAGCCGACGGTGAACTGCCAGTAGCAGAAGGCCGCCAGCATACCCGCCGCCCCGTGCGCGAAGTTGAACACGCCGGTGGTGACGTAGGTGAGGACCAGACCGCTGCCGATCACCGCGTAGATGGCGGCGGTGCTCAGGCCGACGATCCCGAAGGTGAGGAACTGTTCCATCAGCTCACGTCACTTCACGTCGCTCATGCTCTTGCCGACGTCCGCGAGGGTGAGGGGCTTGCCGTAGTCGCCCTTGAACTTGTAAGCGGGGGCGTCGCAGCGGTAGGCGCCCTGGTTCGGCTCGAAATCGGCCGGCTCCCAGCCCTTCGAGGTGGCCTTCTCGATGTTGAAGCAGGTCAGCGGGGCGTCCGACTTCGACAGGTCGACCGGCGCGAGCAGTCCGCCGCCCGTCCACGCGGTCTCCTTGCGGGCGGCCTCGTAGACGCAAAGGCGGGTCAGGGCGTCGCCGCAGCTTTTGGCGGACTTGGCGAACAGCGCCCAGGCCGCGAAGCCGCGCAGGGCCGGCAGGGTGACCTGGGCCTTCGGGGCGTACCTCTTGAACAGCTCGACGACCTGCTCGGTGGCCGGGTTGTCGGCGGCCTTCTCCAGCGGGTACACGCCGCTGAGGTCGGCCAGGTTGTTCTGGAAGTCGAGGGACTTGCCCGCGAGTTGGAGGAAGGCCGGGCCGTAGGAGTTGTTGTTGGCGTCGATCCAGTCGAGCTTGTAGTTCATACCGGTCAGGACCTGTTCCAGCTTGGTCAGGCTGACCATGTCGCCGTTGAAGATCAGGCCCTTGACGCCCTTGCTCTTGAGGGCCTGGGCGTACGGGGTCCAGTCGGAGACGCCCTGGGTGGGGTAGAGGTCCTTGTAGACGATCTTCGCGCCGGCGGCCTGGAGGGCTTCCTGTGCCTCGGCGTTGATGACCTTGGTGACGGGGGCGTCGCCGCCGATGGTGCCGACGGCCTTGGCCGAGCCCGGGTAGCCCTCCTTCAGGAGCCACTCGTAGTAGCCCTGGTAGCGGCTGTAGGAGGCGCCGCCGGTGGCGTTGAGCTGAAGGTCCGAGCCGTTGTTCTGGATCTGGCTGACCTGGCCGGGGAAGTCGGGCAGCGTGCACTCCAGCCGGTCCTTGACGCCGAGGGCGTCCAGGGCCGCGCCGCCGCCGACGAGGGCGAAGTCCTCCTTGCAGGCCTCCAGCATCCGCTGGCGGACCTCCATCAGCCTGGAGTCGCGGGTGGTGGCGACGAGCTTGCGGCCGTTGACGCCGCCGGCCTCGTTGCACCAGGAGGTGAAGACCTTCGCCGCGTCCGAGAACTCGGACTTCTTGGTGAAGCCGACGTCCGAGAAGACACCGACCTTGATCTCGTCGGCAGTGACGCCCTGGGCGGGCGCGCTCTTCGCCGTGCCCGGGCCGCAGACGCCCTTCAGGTCGCCGAAGTCGCCGGAGGCCGCCTGCTGCGCGGCCTTGGTGGGGGTGCCGTCGCCGTCGGACTCGGCGGCGTCGTCGTGGCCGCCGCATCCGGCGACGGCGAGCAGTACGGCCGCCGTCAGGGCGGCGGGGATTGCCTTGACTCTCACGGGGTTGCCTCCAAGGTGCCGTTCCCGGCTACTTCGCCGGCACGCCGAACGTCTTGAGCTCGAGGAACTCCTCCAGCCCCGCCACACCCATCTCCCGCCCGATGCCGGACTGCTTGAAGCCGCCGAACGGGGCGTCGGGGCCGAAGAACATGCCCCCGTTGATGCTGAAACTGCCGCTGCGGATCCGCCGGGCCACCGCCACGGCGTGGTCGTCGTCGGCGCCGATCACCGCGCCGGACAGGCCGTACACCGAGTCGTTGGCGATCCGGACCGCGTGGTCCTCGTCGTCGTAGGGGATGACCACCAGGACGGGTCCGAAGATCTCCTCGCGGGCGATCTCGGAGCCCGGGTCGACGTCGGCGAGGAGTGTGGGCTCGTAGAAGAAGCCCTCGCGTGCGGCGGGCCGGCCGCCGGTGACCAGGCGGGCGCCGGCGGCGACGGCGCGCTCGACCAGGCCGTGCACCTTGGTCCGCTGCCGTTCGCTGATCAGGGGGCCCATGTGGGTGGCCGGGTCGGCGGGGTCGCCGTAGGGCACCCGGCCGAGCATCGCGGCGACCAGCTGGACCGCCTCGTCGTGCCGGGCGCGTGGGACGAGGAGCCGTGAGGTGATGCCGCAGCCCTGGCCGGCGTGGGTGCAGACGGTGAAGGCGGCGAACGTCGCGGCCTGGGTGAGGTCGGCGTCGTCGAGCACGAGCATCGCCGACTTGCCGCCGAGTTCCAGGAAGACCTTCTTCAGGGTGGCCGAGGCGGCCGCCATGACGGCCCGGCCGACCGGCGTCGACCCGGTGAAGCTGATCATGTCGACGCCGGGGTGGGTGGTGAGCCGCTCGCCGGTCTCGGGCCGCGACGAGGTGAGGACGTTGACCACTCCGGCGGGGATGTCGGTCTCCTCGGCGATGATCCGGCCGAGGGTGAGCGTGGTCCACGGGGTGTCGGGGGCGCCCTTGAGGACGACCGTGCAGCCGGCGGCGAGGGCGGGGGCGAGCTTGGCGAGGGCCAGCTGGTTGGGGAAGTTGTACGGCAGGATCGCCGCGACCACTCCCGCCGCCTCCTTCTCCACCCACCGCAGATGCCGGCGGCCGCGGCTCTCCTGCGGGACGAGCTCCTCACGGAACTCGTAGCGCTCCAGCAGGTCGGCGTACCACTTGACCAGCTCGATCGGCTCGTCGAGCTGGGTGCCGTGGGTCAGTGAGCGAGGTGCGCCCACCTCGGCGATGGTCAGTTCGCGCAGGGGCTCGCGGTGCTTGAGCAGTGCCGCGTACAGCTGGCGCAGACAGCGCAGCCGCAGTGCGCGGTCGCGTGTCCAGTCGGTGGTGTCGAACGCCCGGCGGGCCGCGCCGACGGCCGCCTCGACCTGGTCGTCCGTCGCGTCGGAGGCCGTGCCCAGCACCTTTCCGGTGGACGGATCGACGGTCTCGAAGTCGCGGCCCGCATGGACGAGTTCACCGTCGATCAACAGCCGGTCCTCATGGAAAAGACTCACGGCTCCCCATCTCTTCCGGGTGACGCGGGGTCCTGCTTGCCACGGCCCCGCCTGCGGTGGAAAGTAGCTTCTCACTAGAGGAGAAGCAACCATTCGTGCACGAGAATTAGGCATTCATAGAAGAGCGGGAGGAATCATGCCCGGTCAGCGCAGGGGCACGAGGATCGCCATGACGGACGACGAGCGGGACGCCTTTCTGTACGCCCGGCCGGTGTGCCGGGTCGCTACGGCGGGGCCGGCTGGCCGTCCGCACGCGAGCGCGCTGTGGTTCGTCTGGGACGGGACGGCATTGTGGCTCAACTCCCTGACGAAAAGCCGACGATGGGCTGACATCGGCAACCGCCCCGACATCAGCGTGCTCGTGGACGACGGAGGCTTCGACTTCCTGCGCCTTCGGGGCGTGGAGCTGCTGGGAAGAGCCGAGATCGTGGGCGAGGTGCCGCGTCGGGGCGAGACCTCGGACGAACTCGCGGAGCCCGAGCGGCTGTTCGCGCGGAAGTACGCGCAAGGGCGCGGCTTCCAGTACGACGGCTGGCACGCCTGGCTCCGGCTTCGCCCTGAGACGATCGTGAGTTGGGACTTCGCCAAGCTGCGCGCGTGACGGTTGACGCCCTCGCCGACCCCATGGAAACCTTCAGTTCGTATGGAGAGAATGCCATTCTCGCCTAGCTCAAGGGAGTTACGGATGCGCCTTCCCCCGCTGCCGGACGAGGAGTGGGACGACCGGACGCGCGAAGCCCTGTCCGCGCTGCTCCCCCGGAGGCTGCGCAACGAGCACGGCGCGGGACCGGCGATGTCGAGGCTGGCCCGCCATCCCGACCTGACGGAGGCCTTCCTCTCCTTCAGCGTGTACGTCCTGTTCCGCTCGACCCTGCCGGCCCGGGTGCGCGAACTGGCGACCCTGCGGGTGGCCGCGCGCCGGGAGTGCGCCTACGAGTGGGCCCACCACCAGAAGCTGGCCCGCGAGGCGGGACTGACCGAGGCGGAGATCGAGGCGGCGGGCCGCGGCAAGGCGGACGATCCGCTGGACGGCCTGGTCCTCGCCGCGGTCGACGAGCTGGAGGACCGCTCCACCCTCTCCGAGCCCACCTGGGACGCGCTCGGCGAGCACCTCGACGAACGCCAGCGGATGGACCTGGTGTTCACGGTCGGGGCGTACGCGGTGATGGCGATGGCCTTCAACACGTTCGGCGTGCTGCCCGACACCGAAGGGAGCGGTCATGACCACTGACGACCTCGTGGAGATCCAGCAGCTCCTCGCCCGCTACGCGGTGACCATCACCCGGGGCGACATCGACGGACTGCTCGCGGTCTTCACCCCCGACGGCACGTACAGCGCCTTCGGCGACACCTATCCGCTGGCGGAGTTCCCCGCGCTGGTCGCGGCCGCCCCCAAGGGACTGTTCCTGACCGGGACCCCGGTCGTCGAGGAGTCGGACGGCGACACGGCCAAGGGCACACAGCCGCTGTGCTTCGTCGACCACGCCACGCACGACATGCGGATCGGCTACTACGACGACACCTACGCGCGCACGGCGGACGGCTGGCGGCTGCGGACCCGCGCGATGACGTTCATCCGCCGCAACGGCGTCCACGACTCCGGCCGGCCGCACGCCTTCGGGCGCCCCGCGGTATGAACCCGGTCGCGGAGTTCCGCTCCGCCCTCCAGGACTGGCTCGACGCGCACGACCTCTCCCCCGGCCCCGACCACTCCCTCGACGCGCAGGTGGCCCAGTTGGCGCGGGTCCGCCGGGCCCTCTTCGACGCGGGCTGGATGCGCCACGGCTGGCCCGCCGAGGTGAGGGGGCTCGGCGGGCCGGCCGTCCTGCGGGCCGTCCTCGGCGAGGAGGTCGCCACCCGCGGCCTGGCCGAGCCCGGCATCTACTCGATGGTCGAGGTCCTCGTCCCCACGATGATCTCCTACGCTCCCCCCGAACTGGCCGCCGAAATGGTCCCGTTGCTCCTCAGCGGCCGCGAGCAGTGGTGCCAGGGCTTCTCCGAACCGGGCTCCGGCAGCGACCTGGCGTCCCTGACCACCCGGGCGGTCCCGCAGGACGACGGGACCTGGCGGGTCAACGGCCAGAAGGTCTGGACGAGCCTCGCCCAGTACGCGGCCCGCTGCGTGCTCCTCACCCGCACGGCACCGGGCCACGACGGCATCACCGCCTTCTTCGTCGACATGGACACCCCCGGCATCACGGTCCGGCCGCTGCGCACGATGCACGGCGTCGACGAGTTCGCCGAGGTGTTCCTCGACGACGTCGTCGTCCCCGCCGACCGGATGCTCGGCCGCCCCGGGGACGGCTGGCGCCTCGCGATGGACCTGCTTCCGCACGAACGCTCGACGTGCTTCTGGCACCGCGTGGCCCACCTGTACACACGCCTGGACCGGCTGCTCGAGGAGACACCGGAGCCGGACGACACCGCGCTGGGCGCCGCCTACCTCGCCCTGCACACCGTCCGCTGCCGCTCCCACGCGACCCAGCGACGCCTCGCCGCGGGCGCCCGGCTCGGCCCGGAGACCTCGGTGGACAAGGTGCTGCTGGCCACGGCGGAACAGCGGCTCCTCGACACCGCGCGCGACCTGCTGCCAGGGGTGCTCGAACTGACCGACTCGCCCTGGCGGTCCGAGTACCTCTACTCACGGGCGGCCACGATCTACGGCGGTACGGCCGAGATCCAGCGCAACATCATCGCCCGCCGTCTGCTGGACCTCGGGAAGGAGTGAGGCGTGGACGGGCCGGAACTGGAGCTGCTCACCGAGACGTTCCGCAAGACGATGACGACGACGCCCTCGGGGGCCGCGCTGGAAGAGGCGCTGGTGGGACTGGGCTGGCGGGAACTGCACGCGGAGTACCCGGTGTTGGCGATCCGGACCGTCTTCGGGCTCCTCGGCGAGACGGGGGCGCACGCCTCGCTGCTCAACGACGTGACGGGCGGCGGCACACCCGCGTTGCCCTACGCGGGCGGCAGGTGGGTCGTGTGGTCACCGTCCGCCCCGGGGACGACCCTGGACCCCGAACTCCCCCTGCGCACGGTCCCGTCGGGTGAGCCGCTCCCCCTCGCCGCCGGGCAGCGCGCCCTCGGCTGGTGGCTGGTCGGCACCGGCCGGGCCATGCTCGCCCTGGCCCGCGCGCACGCCCTGGACCGCGTCCAGTTCGGCCGCCCCCTCGCCGCCTTCCAGGCGGTACGGCACCGGCTGGCGGAGACCCTGGTGGCCCTGGAGGGCGCGGAGGCCACCCTGACCGCGGCCACGGATCCCTTCGGCTCACTCCTGGCGAAGGCGGCGGCGGGCGAGGCCGCGCTCACCGCCGCCCGGCACTGCCAACAGGTCCTCGGCGGCATCGGCTTCACCGCCGAACACCCCCTGCACCGACATGTCCGCCGGGCCCTCGTGCTGGACGGACTGCTCGGCAGCGCACGGGAGTTGACGCGGGAGGCGGGGGCACGGCTGCGGGCGGAGGGGGCGGCGCCGAGGCTGGTGCACCTGTAGGTGAGAAGATCCAGGGCATGAGCGCACCGGAACTCTCGTCGCTGTGGGATGAGCACATGCTCGCGCCCTACCCCTCCGGCTTCCGCGGCGTGGACATCGCGGGGGTGGAGCTGATCCTGCTCGACGCGGATGTCGCCGGTCTCGTCCAGCGCGAACTCCACGGCGGACTCGACGACGAGGGCGTCGCGATCCTCTGGGGGTGCATCGCGGCCCTGGACAAGGCCCTGCCGCTGATCGGCGACGACTACTGCGCGACCTACTACGCGCACCTGCGGACGATGGCGGAACACGTGGCTGCGCGGTACCTGCCCGCGGCGACCTGAGCGCCCCGAAGGGGCGCGGGGAACTGCGCGACCAGCCACTACGGTGCCGCGGACAACCTCCTTACCTCAGCTTCTCCTTCATCTCGTCCAGCTTCGCCAGGATCGGATAGCCACTGACGCTCAACGCGTTCCCGTGCCCGGTCTGATGCACGTCGAAGACGGACTGGACGGCGGCGTAGAAGCCCTGCACGTCCAGGGTCTGGTTCACGGCTCGCTTGGCCTGGCGGAGGCCGAACGCGGGCATCCTGGCGATGCGCTCGGCGAGTTCGCGCGTCTCGGCGTCCAACTCCTCGCGTGGCACGACCCGGTTGACCATGCCGACCTTCTCCGCCTCCTCCGCGGTCAGCGGGCGCCCGGTGAAGAGGATCTCCTTCGCCTTGCGCGGCCCCAACTCCCAGGTGTGCCCGTGGTATTCGACGCCGCCTATACCCATCGTCACCACCGGATCCGAGAACAGCGCGTCTTCCGCGGCGACGATCAGATCGCAGGGCCAGCAGAGCATCAGCCCACCGGCGATGCAGCGCCCCTGCACCGCGGCGATCGACGGCTTCGGGACGTTGCGCCAGCGCAGCGTGTACTCGAGATACCGGCGGGTCTCCGCCCCGTAGATCCATTCCAGGGTGATCTCGTTCGGCGCGGGCCACCGGTCCTTCAGGTCGTGCCCGGCGGAGAAGTGCTTCCCCTCCGCGCGCAGCACGATGACCTTCACCTCCTCGTCCTGCGCGGCCCGCGTCCAGGCGGTGTCGAGTTCGTCGAGGAGGGCCATGTTCTGGGCGTTGGCGACCTCGGGGCGGTTCAGGGTGAGGGTCGCGATGCGGTCCTCGACCTCGTAGCGGATGTGCACGAACGGCTCCTCAGCGTCGGGGCAGGCCGAGCACGCGCTCGGCGATGATGGTGCGCTGGATCTCGGACGTACCGCCGGCGATGGTCGCGCCGAAGCTGCGGGCGTAGCGGTGGAACCAACTGGCGTAGTTGTCGTCGTAGGTCATGTGGTAGGCCGGTGCCGTGGTCGCCGGGTGGATCAGACCGTCGGGCCCGGCGGCCTCCAGGACCTTCTCCAGGGCCCGCTGCGAAGCCTCCGAGCCGAAGACCTTCAGCACGGACAGGGCCGGTACGTCCTGTTCGCCGCGGGCGGCGCGGGCCAGGGCGGCCGAGCCGAGCAGGCGGAGCGCCTGGAGGTCCATGACGAGGGTGGCGTACCAGTCC
The DNA here is from genome assembly GCF_040446465.1 of Streptomyces sp. RG80. Lineage (NCBI taxonomy): Bacteria > Bacillati > Actinomycetota > Actinomycetes > Kitasatosporales > Streptomycetaceae > Streptomyces > Streptomyces sp. RG80. The sequence continues at coordinate 271,838 of NZ_JBEAAJ010000002.1, forward strand.
TTCTCCAGCGGGCCGCTGGGGCGGAAGTCCCGCACGATGTCGCCGAGCCGCTCGGCCTCGCTGACCCACATCAGGGTGCGCTCGTGACCGAGTGAGCCATTGGCCACCCGCCAGCCCTCGTTGAGGGGGCCGACGAGGTTCTCCGCCGGGACCCGCACGTCCTCGAAGAAGACCTCGTTGAAGTCCTTGTCCTCGGGGTTGGTGTAGGAGGCGAAGGGGCGGCGGGTGAGGCCGGGGCTGTCGGTGGGGATCAGCAGGACGCTGATGCCCTTGTGCTTGGGGGCGTCCGGGTCGGTGCGGACGAAGGTGAGCAGGACGTCGGCGTCATGGGCGCCGGAGGTCCACACCTTCTGCCCGTTGACCAGGAAGTGGTCGCCCCTGGGTTCGGCGCGGGTGCGCAGGGAGGCGAGGTCGGAGCCGGCGCCGGGTTCGCTCATGCCGAGGGCGGCGGTGAGCTCGGCGCGCAGGATGGGCACCGCCCAGCGCCGCTTCTGTTCCTCGGTGCCGAAGGTGAGCAGGGAGGCGGCGATGATGCCGACGCCCTGCGGGTTGAAGCTGTGGAAGATACGGCGCCGGGAGAGCTCCTCCATGTGGACGAAGCTCTGGATGACGGTGGCGTCGCGGCCCCCGTACTCCGGCGGGTTGCCCGGCAGCAGCCAGCCCTCGTCGAACTGGAGGCGCTGCCAGCGGCGGGCCCAGTCGGGGAGGTGGCCGGTGGAGCGGGACCGTTCGCCGGCCTCCGCCTCCTTGGGGAGGTGGGCCTCCAGGAACGCCGCGAACTCGGCGCGGAAGGCCTCGACGTCGGTGTCAAAGGTCAGTCGCATGGCACTCCTCGGCTATCAGCGCCCGGTGCTCGGCGGCGCCGCCGAGGAGCAGCTCGCCCGCCTTCGCCCGCTTGATCGCGAACTGGAGGTCGTTCTCCCAGGTGTGTCCCATCGCCCCGGACAGCTGCACGGCGTTGCGGAACACCAGGGCCTGGCACTCGCCCGCCGCCGCCTTGGCCATCGCGGCGGCGATCCGGCGCCGGGGGTCGTCCTCGGCGATGGTCAGGGCCGCGAAGTAGCCGAGCGCGCGGGCCCGTTCGACGGCCACGTGCATGTCGGCCGCCTTGTGCTGCACGGCCTGGAAGGAGCCGATGGGCGCGCCGAACTGGTGCCGGGTGCGGGCGTGGTCGAGCACCAGGTCCAGGGCGCGTCGGCAGGCGCCGACGATGGTCAGGGCCATGCCGGTGAGGGCGAGGTGGCGGGCGCGTTCGGGATCGGTGGCGCTGCGGTCGCGGGCGGGGACGCGTACCCGGTCGAACAGGACGTCGGCGATGTGCAGGACGGGGTCGAAGACGGTGGACCGTAGGGCGGTCACCTCGGTGGCCGGGACGACGAAGACGCCTCCCGGGGTCACCACGGCGAGCCGTTCGGCCCGGTCCCCGTCCAGCACATGGCGGGCCACGCCGCTGAGCACCCAGTCGCCGCCCTCGGCGCGGGCGTCGACCCCGCCGTAGGCGGCGGTGCCGGACCGGCCCGGCTCGGTGTGGTCGGGTGCCAGCGGGGCGTACTGGGTCATGGTCGCCAGGTAGGGCGTCGGGTCGGTGGCGCGGCCCAGCTCCTCCAGCACGATCGCCAGCTCGACGGCGTCCGCGGGATCGGTCAGCTCGGTCCAGCCCAGGTCGGCGTAGACCTGCCAGAGCGGTTCCGGGTCGGCGCCCTCGTCGGCGATACGGCGGATCAGGGCAGGTGGGCACTCCTTCAGTACGGCCTTGTGCACGGTGTCCTGCCACAGCCGCTGCTCGGCGTCGAACTCCAACAGCATGGGGGCCTCCCCTGCCCGTGTCCCGGCACATCGGCGCGAGAATAGCATTCTCACTGAAAGAAATTAAGAGTCTCACAGAGGCGATAAGGGGTGTTCAGTCAGGCCGTAGGGCTGTTGTCGCTACACTCCAGTAAAGTTCTCCCATGGCACAGAAGGCGGATCAGCCCGTGAGCACCCCCACCGAAGAACCTGCCTGGAAGCAGCGCGCGGTAGAGCGTTCCACCCAGGCGGCGAAGCGCCGGGCCGAGCAGCGGGTGGAGCGGTTCCTCGACGCGGCCCAGGCGATCATGGCCGAGAAGGGCACCACCGACTTCACCGTGCAGGAGGTCGTCGACCGCTCCAAGCAGTCGCTGCGCAGCTTCTACCAGCACTTCGACGGCAAGCACGAACTGCTGCTCGCCCTGTTCGAGGACGCCATGAGCAAGTCGGCGGAGCAGCTGCGCACCGCCGCGGTCGAGCAGTCGAACCCGCTGGACCGGCTCAAGGTCGCGGTGCAGACCCTGTTCGAGAACTCCTGCCCCGACCCGGCCGCCCAGCGCCCGCTCTTCACCGACTTCGCGCTGCGTCTGCTGGTCTCGCACCCCAACGAGATGCGGATCGCGAACGCGCCGCTCCTCGCGCTCCTCACCGAGCTGATGACGGACCTCGAGGAGGCGGGCCTGCTGCGTCCGGGCTTCAAGCCGCGCCGGGTGGCCGCCCTGACCATGCAGACCGTCATGTTCAACGCGCAGTCCAGCGGCCAGGCGGGCTCCCACCCGATCACCGCCGACGAGATCTGGGACTTCTGCGCGAAGGGGTTCACCCTGAGCTAGTCGGAGAACCCCATTCTCAACCCAAGAAATCTCCCTTACGCTCGCTGGCATGCCCCTTGCCACGAGCGAACTCTGGGACGACCTGCTCTCCTGCCTCGACCTGCGCCCGGTCACGGGTGACGGCTCGGTCTACGAGGCCCGGAACCAGCGACTGGGCTACCACCGGCTGTTCGGCGGCCAGTTGCTCGCCCAGTCCGTCCGGGCGGCGCTGCTCAGCCGCCCGGACAACGACGTCAAGTCGCTGCACACGCTGTTCCCGCGGGCGGGACGGCCCGAGGAGCCCGTCCGCTACGAGGTGGAGCACCACCACGAGGGCGGTACGTTCGCCACGCTGACGGTCGTGGCCCGGCAGGCCCACGGCGTGGTCGCCACCGCCGGCGTCTCCCTCCACGCCGCCGAGGACGGACCGGCCCACCAGACCACGGAGCCCGTCCCGGCCCTGCTCGGTCCCGAACACCGCGTCGGGCTGCATCCCCTCCCCTGGGAGACCCGTGCCACCACCGACCTGGACTCCCCCGACGCGGGGCCGCCCGAGTTCGACCTCTGGTGGCGCACCCCGACCGCGGACCCCGAACTGGCGCCCGCGCTCACGGCGTACACCACGGACCTGACCCTCATCGGGACCGCGCTGCGACCGCTGAAAGGGGTCGGGCAGCGTGACGCTCAACAGGCGTTCACCTCCGCCGTCACCTCGCACACGGTGTGGTTCCACCGTCCCTTCCGCGCCGACGACTGGCTCCTGCTGCGCCAGCACAGCCCGCTCCTGGCCCACGGCCGCTGCTTCGGCCGGGGGGACGTGTTCACCGAGGACGGCTCACTGGTCGCCTCCTACGCCCAGGAGGCCCTGCTGCGCTTCGCCCGGGAGGCGGTGTGAGGCCGTACCGGGTCGTGCAGTGGGCCACCGGCACCATCGGCACCCGCTCGCTGCGGGGCGTCATCGAGCATCCCTCGCTGGAACTGGCCGGAGTCCATGTGCACGCGCCCGGCAAGGACGGGCTGGACGCGGGTGAGCTGTGCGGGCTCGGCGCCTCGACGGGCGTGCGCGCGACGCGGGACGTCGAGCGCGTCGTGGGCCTCGGAGCGGACTGTGTGCTCTACATGCCGCTCACCTGCGACCTGGACGAGGTGTGCCGGCTGCTGGAGTCGGGCGCGAACATCGTCACCACGCGCGGGGAGTTCCATCATCCGGGGAGCATGCATCGCGTCGTACGCGAGCGGGTGGAGGCCGCCTGCGAGCGGGGCGGCACCTCGATCCACAGCACGGGCAGCAGCCCCGGGTTCATCACCGAGGCCGTACCCCTCGTACTGACGTCGATCGCGCGGCGCGTCGAGCGGGTGGCCGTCGACGAGTACGCCGATCTGTCCCGACGGCCCTCGCCCGAGCTGCTGTTCGGGGTGATGGGGTTCGGTGTCGCGCCCGCCGAGTTCGCCGAGGAACGGCTCTCCCGGGCCCGGACCAGCTTCGGACCGTCGCTGCGACTGGTCGCCGACGCGCTGTCGCTGCCGCTGGACTCCCTGGAGGCGAGCGGGGAGTTGGCGACCGCGCGGCACCGGGTCCGCATCGCCGCGGGCGAGTTGGCGCCGGGGACGGTGGCCGCGCAGCGTCTGACGGTGACCGGGACGCGCGCGGGCCGTCCGCTCATGCGCTTCCGGGCGACCTGGTACTGCACGACCGACCTCGAACCGGACTGGGACCTCCACGACACCGGCTGGCACGTCACGGTCGACGGCGACGCGCCGCTCGACGTGAGCGTCCGGCTGCCGGTGCCGCTGGAGCGGATGGCGGAGATCTCACCGTCGTACACCGCCAACCGGGCGGTCAACGCGGTGCCGTTCGTGTGCGCGGCGGAGCCCGGGATCCGGACGACCGTGGAGCTGCCGCAGATCACGGCGACCCTCAGCTGACTTCCACGACCATCGCCGAGCCCATCCCGCCGCCCGCGCACATCGACGCCACGCCGATCCCGCCGCCGCGCCGCCGCAGTTCGTGGACGAGGGTGACCAGCATGCGGGCGCCGGTCGCGGCGACGGGATGGCCGAGGGAGCAGCCGCTGCCGTTGACGTTGACCGTCTCCGGGTCGAGGTCGAGGAGGCGGACGGCGGCGACGGTCACCGAGGCGAAGGCCTCGTTGATCTCGAAGAGGTCGACGTCGGAGAGGGTGAGGCCCGTGCGGGAGAGGGCTTTCGGGATCGCCTCGACCGGGGCGAGGCCGGTCTCGGCGGGGTCGACGCCGACGGACGCCCAGGACCGCACGGTGGCCAGGGCGGGCAGGCCCTCGGCGAACGCCGTCGTCTCGCTCGCGACGACCAGGGCGGCCGCGCCGTCGTTGCCGCCGCAGGCGTTGCCCGCGGTGATGCTGAACCCCTCGATCTCCGGGTGCAGCGGCTTGAGCGCGGCGAGCTTCTGCAACGAGGTGTCCCTGCGCGGGTGTTCGTCGACCGCGAAGAGGCCGTGCGGGGTGTCGACGGGGACGATCTCGGCGTCGAAGCGGCCCTCGTCGATGGCGCGCACGGCGTTGCGGTGCGAGCGCAGCGCCCAGGCGTCCATGTCGGCGCGGGAGACGCCGGCCCGCTGGGCCACGTTCCAGCCGATGCAGAGCGACATGTCGGCGTTGGGCGCGTCCGGCCGGTCGGGGTGGGTGGGCGGCATCCAGGGTTCGGCCCACTCGCCGTCGATCCGGAAGCGTGACTTCGGCGCCGTGGAGGCCGAGTTGACGCCTCCCGCGATGACCAGGTGGTCCATGCCGGCCCGGATGCTCGCGGCCGCGCCCGCCACGGCCTCCAGGCCCGCCGCGCAGTGCCGGTTGCAGGCCGCGCCGGGGACCGAGGTGAGCCCGGCGGTCAGGGCTGCGTGGCGGGCGATGACACCGCCGCCGTAGAGGCCCTCGCCGAGGACCACGTCGTCGACGCGGTCCGGGTCGAGCCCCTTCGCCGCGGCGCCGACGATGTGGTGGGCCAGGTCGAAGGCGGTGGTGTCGCGCAAGGTGCCCTTGACCGCGGTTCCGACGGGGGTGCGCTGGGCGGACACGATGACTGCCTCGGACATGGACGCCTCCAACTCGGTCAGGACACTGGGTGAGAACGCGATGAGAGCTCGGATGAGAATGTTACTCTCGCAAAACCAGAACATGACTCGCAAGGGAGCCGTCATGCAGATAGCAGGGTCGTCCGCGGTCGTGGTCGGCGGGGCGGGGGGTCTGGGCGAGGCGACGGTCCGCCGCCTCCACGCGGCGGGCGCGGCGGTCGTGGTCGCGGACCTCGCCGACGACAGGGGTCGGGCCCTGGAGAAGGAGCTGGGCGTCCGTTACATGCGCACCGACGCCACCAGCGAGGAGGACGTGCTGGCGGCCGTCGCGGAGGCGGAGTCGCTCGGCCCGCTGCGGATCTCGGTGGACACGCACGGCGGCCCCGCGAGCGGCGGACGCCTCATCGGCCGCGACGGCGAACCGCTGGACCTGGCCGGCTTCCGGCAGACCGTCGACATCTACCTGACCGCCGTCTTCAACGTCCTGCGTCTGACCGCCGCCGCCATGGCCCGCCACGAGCCCTGCGACGAGGACGGCGGCCGTGGCGTCGTCGTCAACACCGCCTCGATCGCCGCGTACGAGGGCCAGATCGGCCAACTCCCCTACGCCGCCGCCAAGGGCGGGGTCGCCGCCATGACCCTGGTCGCCGCCCGCGACCTGTCCCCCCTCGGCATCCGTGTCGTCACGATCGCACCGGGCACCTTCTTGACCCCCGCGTACGGCAAGGCGGGTGACCAACTGGAGGCCTACTGGGGCCCCAAGGTCCCCCACCCGCGCCGGATGGGCCGCTCCGCCGAGTACGCGGCCCTGGTCCAGCACCTGTGCGAGAACGACTACCTCAACGGCGAAGTCGTGCGCCTCGACGGGGCGTTGCGGTTCCCGCCGAAGTGACGGCGCGGCGGGTCTACCCGCCCGTCAGCCGCGCCAGGGTCACCCGGAAGTCCTCCGTCTGGAACGACTGCTCCTCGGCCGTGGTCGCGAAGTCGAGGGTCGCGAGGACCGCTCGTTCCAGGTGCAGGTTGAGGAGCCGTTTGGTGCTCTCGACGGCCTGCCTGGGCAGTTCGGCGATCCGCTTGGCGCAGGCCGTGGCCTCGGCCAGGGGGTCGGCGACCACGTGGTTGGCCAGTCCCATGGCGACGGCCCGTTCGGCCGGGATCCGGGCGCCGGTCAGGGCGTACTCCTTGGCGAGCAGCAGGCTGGTGTGCAGGGGCCAGGTCAGCGGGCCGCCGTCGGCGGCGACGAGGCCGACCTGGACGTGCGGGTCGGCCAGGTAGGCGGACTCGGCGAGGTAGACCGTGTCGCTGAGGGCGACGAGGCTGCATCCCAGGCCCACGGCGGGCCCGTTGACGGCCGCCACGACCGGGACGCGGCAGCGGACCATGCCGAGGACGATGTCCCGGCCGTGGGCGATGGTGCGGGCGCGCAGGTCCGCGTCCTGTCTGATCTCGTCGAGGTAGGCGAAGTCGCCGCCCGCCGAGAACGCCTTGCCCGCGCCCGTGAGCACGGCGGCGCGGGCGTCGCGGTCCTCGCTCAGGCGGGGCCAGAGTCGGGCGAGGCCGGTGTGGAGGGGGTCGTTGACGGCGTTGAGGGCGTCGGGCCGGTTGAGGGTGATGATCCGCAACGGGCCGTCGGCCTCGACCTGGATCTCCTCCGGCATGCCGTACAGGTTCACGTCAGGCTCCCAGTCCGAGGATGCGGTCGGCGATGATGTTCTTCTGGATCTGCGAGGTACCGCCCATGACGCTCTGCGCCCGGCTGTAGAGGTAGGCGTTCAGGGACTCCGCGTCGCGGGTGCCGCCGACCGCCAGGGCCGCGTGTCCGACCGTCTGCTCGGTCCAGGTCATGAGCAGCTTGTCCAGCGACCCCTCCGGGCCGTGCGAGACACCGTCGAGCCGCTCGGACAGCCGCCGCCGTACGTGCAGCCGCAGCATCTCCGTCTCCACGACCGCCCAGGCGAGCTCCGGCGGCGGGGTCCCCTCGGTACGGGCCGCGAGCTCGCGCACGAGCTTGCCGTACCGGGCCGAGAAGCCGAGCGTGGCGGGCTCCCGCTCGTGTCCCACGACCGTCATGGCGAGCGCCCAGCCCTCCCCCGGCGCGCCGACCATCTGGTCCGCGGGCACGGTCGCGCCGTCGAAAAGGACCTGGCCGAACTCCTTGGTCACCCCGCTCATCATCTTCAACGGGCGCTGCTCGACGCCGGGTTGGTCCATGGCGACGACGAACGCCGAGATGCCCTTGTGGCGGGGAGCGGCCGGGTCGGTCCGGGCCAGGAGCAGGCACCAGTCGGCGACGTCGGAGTAGCTGGTCCAGATCTTGTGGCCGCGCAGGACATAGGTGTCGCCGTCGCGGGTGGCCGTGGTGGTGAGGGAGGCGAGGTCGGAGCCGGCGCCGGGTTCGCTGAAGCCCTGGCACCAGCGTTCGGTGCCGTCGATCATGCCGGGCAGGAAGCGGCGGCACAGCTCCTCGCCGCCGTGCCGGCCCAGGCCCTGGACGAGGTAGCCGAGGCTGGGGCGGGGCGGGGTGCCCGCGCGGGCCAGTTCCTCGTCCAGGATGACGTCGTAGACGGGCGGCAGCTCCTGACCGCCGTAGGCCTTGGGCCAGGACAGGCCGAAGAAGCCGGCCGCGTGCAGGGCCCGGTGCCAGTCGCCCTGCCGGGCCCAGTAGGCGTCGCCCGAGGTCGGGAACGTGCCGGCCCGCTCGGTCAGCCAGGTCCGCAGCCGGCTCCGGAAGGCGGCCTCTTCCGGGGCGTCACGAAAGTCCACGGTCGATCTCCTCCAGGCGTACGGGGAACAGTTCGGTGGACGTCAGGGCCCGGCGCAGATGGACGTGGGCGAGGCAGTCCCAGGTGTTGCCGATGCCGCCGTGGACCTGGATCGCCGTCTCGCAGACGGTGCGGGCGGCGCGGGCGCAGTAGAGCTTGGCGATACGGGCCGCCCGGATCGCCTCTTCGGGCGGCAGCTCGTCGACGGCCCATGCCGCGTGCCGCAGGACGCTCACCGAGCCCTCGATCAGGGCCAGTCCCTCGGCGAGCGGATGGGCGACGGCTTGGTGCCGTCCGATCGGCCTGCCGTACTGCTCACGCAGCTTGGCGTGGTCGACGGCGAGCGCGTGGGCGCCGCGGGCCGTGCCGACCAGGTCGGCGGTGGTGGCCACGAGCCCCAACGCCCTTCGCCGGGCGGCAACTTCACCGGTCAGCGTCCCGACGGGTTCCGGTGGTCCGGTGACGCAGGCGTCGGGGCGGGTCAGGTCGGGTCCGGGCAGCTCGGGGCCGAGAGCGGCGGCCAGTACACGGTCGCCCTCGGCGAAGACGCCCTGCCGCAGGCCGCGCGCGTCCCGTGCCTGGCCGTCCACGACGACGGTCGCCGAGGAGATCCCGGGGGCCAGGTCGTCGGCGAGCACGGGGCCGAGCAGTGGTACGTCGACCAGACCGCGCCCGAACTCCTCGACGACCAGGGCGACTTCCACCCCCGACGCGCCGTCCGAGCGCAGTGCGCGCCACCCGGTGGCCTCGACCGCCTTCTCCAGCCGCGCGCGTCGGTCGGTGTCGTCCAGGTCGAGGACGGAGCCGGGTCCGAGGTCGTCGGCCAACCGGGCGGCAGCGGACCGTAGTTGGCGTTGCTCAGGGGTGAGACGTACGTCCATGACGCTCCTTGAGGACCCGGCGCAGGACCTTGCCGGACGGGAGTCGGGGGATCTCGGGCACGAACTCCACCTGGCGGGGCCGCTTGTAGGAGGCGAGCCGGGACCCGACGAGGTCGATCAGCTCGGCCGCCGCCACCGGGCGGGTCGTACGGACGGCCGCGACGATCGCCTCGCCGTCCGCCGGGTCGGGCACGCCGAACACCGCGCAGTCGGCGACCGCGGGATGGCCGTGAAGGACGGCCTCGACCTCCGCGGGCGCCACCTGGAACGCCCGCACCTTGATCATCTCCTTGGAGCGGTCGGTGAGCCGCAGCCAGCCGTCGGCGTCGACGCTGCCGACGTCCCCGGTCCGGTACCAGCCGTCGTGGAAGGCCTCCGCCGTGGCCTCGGCGGGCAGGTATCCGGCCATCAGGGAGTCCGACCGCACCTCGATCTCCCCGGTCTCGCCCGCGCCGACCGTCGTCCCGCTCTCCAGCGACACCACCCGCACACTCACCCCGGGCACGACCTGCCCCGCCGTGTCCAGACGGGCCCCACCGAGGGGGTTGCAGGCGATGACGGGCAGCTCGCTGGCCCCGTAGGCGGGCACCCAGGGGACGCCCGTGCGGCGCGTCACGGTCTCGGCGACGCTCGGGGTGACCGGTGTGGCGCCCCACATGATGTAGCGGAGCGAGGTGAGGTCGTACGACTCCAGTTCCGGGTGCGCGGCGAGGGCGAGCGCGATCGGGGCGACGGCCATCTCGACGGTGATGCGGTCGAGTTCGATGTGGTGCAGCAGCCGGTCCAGGTCGAAGCGCCGGTGCAGCCGCAGCCGGGCGCCGGTCTCCAGGGCGGTCACGATGTTGAGCAGGCCCAGGATGTGCGAGGGCGGTGTGGCGATCTGGATACGGTCCCGTGCGGTCAGCCGCAGGGCGTCCCGCCAGTGCCGTACGGCGGCGGCGAGGGACTCGTGGGTGTGGCGTACGGCCTTGGGCATACCGGTGGTGCCGGAGCTGAACACCAGGACGGCGTCGGCCTGTTGTGGGGGTCGCTCGAAGGAATCCGGCCCGGGTGCGATCGGCTCGTCCAGGTGCCGCATCGGCATGAGCTCCGCCAGTACCGGGTGGTCGCCGACGGCGTGCCCGGGACCAGTGACCTCCAGGGCGTGTTCGACCTCGCCCCGCTTCCAGGCCGGGCTCAGCAGGACGACCGCCGCGCCGAGCCGCCAGACGGCCTGGACGGCGCTCACGAACTCGGGCCGGTTGGACGACATCAGCGCGACCCGGTCACCCGCCCGCACGCCCCGGCCGTGCAGCTCGTCGGCCAACCCGTCGGCGAGGCCCGCCAGTTCGGCCAGGGTGTACTCCCGGTCCTCGAAGACCAGCGCGGCCCGTTCGCTCATCTCTCGCCCCCGCCCGTTGAGAGGGTCCCATCTACTCGATGAGAATAGTATTCTCGCATTGACAGAACCTTGATACCAGAGCTCGAGGAGGGCGTCCATGGCGAGCCCCGCCCTGTTCCGGCGTGCCACCGTCGTCAAGATCGTCCAGGAGACACCCGACGCCCGGACCTTCGTCCTCGACCCGCACGACGGCCCGTTCGCCTACCAGGCGGGGCAGTTCTGCGTCTTCCGGGTCCGGGTGAACGGCAGGGATCTGCTGCGCTCGTACTCGATGTCGAGCGCGCCGGAGACGGACGCCGAGCTGATGACGACGGTCAAGCGCGTGCCCGGCGGCAAGGTCTCGAACTGGCTGCACGACCATCTCGTCGAGGGCGACGAGGTCGAACTCACCCAACCCCGGGGGCTGTTCTGTCTCCGTCCGGCCGAGACACCGCTGCTCGGTTTCAGCGGCGGCAGCGGGATCACCCCGATCCTGTCGCTGGCCAAGAGCGCGCTGGCGACGACCGGCCGCCCGGTGCGGCTGCTGTGCGCCGACCGGGACCGGGCCTCGGCCCTCTTCGAGGCGGCGCTGGCGAAGCTGGTGGCCGACCACCCGGACCGGCTGACGGTCGTACGCCATCTCGACGCCGACCGGGGTTTCATGGGGCCGGACGCGATACGGGAGTTCGTCGGCGCGGACGGTGGCGCGGACGCGTACGTGTGCGGGCCTGAGCCGTTCATGGAGCTGGTGGAGTCGGCGCTGCCGGGGCCGGGCCGGGTGTTCAGCGAGCGGTTCGGCGGGGCGCCGAGGCCTGCGGCGGCGGTCCCGGAGACGCCCCCGCCGGATCAGGGCACCGTGACCGTCGTCCTCGGCGCCAAGCGTGCCTCCGTGCCCAAGCACCCGGGCGAGACCCTGCTCCAGAGCGCCCGCCGGGCCGGTCTCACCCCGCCCTTCTCCTGCGAGGCGGGCAACTGCGCGACCTGTATGGCCAGGATCACCGAGGGCAGCGCGACCATGCGGGTGAACGACGCGCTGACGGCGGACGAGGTGGCCGAGGGCTATGTCCTGACCTGCCAGGGCGTGCCCGACGAGGGATCGGTCACCGTCGTCTACGAGTGAGCGCCCAGCTCGGGCGGCGGACTGTACACCGGCTCGTACCCGGCGACCCTCACGGGGCTGCCGACGAGCCGGAAGTCACCGGCCCGCACGATCATCTCCGGGGTCGCATCCAGCGCCTCGGGGAGCGTGCGGACGGCGGCGGCCGGGATGCCGAGCGGCCGCAGCCGCGCCTCCCAGCCCCGGGCCGTGTCGGCGCCGAGCGCCCGCGTGACGGCGTCGAGGACCTCGTCCCGGTGCGCGGCGCGCTCGGCCATGGTCGGGAAGCCCTCGATCCCGGTCTCGGCGGCGAAGGTCTTCCAGAAGCCGTCGTGCGTGATGAACAGCGCCAAGTGCCCGTCGGCCGTGGGGAAGAGCTGGGCCGGCACATAGTAGGAGTGGGCGCCGTACGGCAGCCTGCGCGGCTCGACGCCGTCGTTGAGATAGGCGGACGCCCGGTAGTTGAGCTGGGCCAGCATCACGTCCCGCAGCGCCACCTCGACCTGCCCGCCGCGTCCCGAGACGATCTGCGCGAGCAGGCCCAACGCGGCGGTCAGGCCTGCGGAGTTGTCGACCGAGGAGTATCCGGGCAGGGTCGGCGGGCCGTCGGGGTCGCCGGTGAGGGCGGCTACCCCGGTGGCGGCCTGGATGACGTAGTCGAAGGCCGGGTCGTCGCCGCCGTCGAGGCCGTAGCCGGTGACGGCGACGCAGACGATCCGCTCGTTGTGCCGGCGCAGACTCTCGTACGTCAGCCCCAGCCGCCGTATGACCGACGGCTTGAGGTTGACCAGGAGGGCGTGTGCGTCGGCCGCCAACTCGCCCAGGCGGGACTGCCCTTGGTCCGTGGTCAGATCGAGACGGACGCTGCGCTTGCCGCGGTTGATGCTGGCGAAGTAGGCGGCGCCGACCTGTCGTGAGAGGTCCCCGCCGGGCGGTTCGACCTTGGTGACCTCGGCACCGAGGTCGGCGAGGAGCATGGTCGCGAACGGGCCCGCGAGGATGTGCCCGACCTCGAGAATGCGCAGACCCGCGAGGGGCCCGGGAGCCGCTTCGGCGTCGCGCCGGGGCTCTCGCCCGTCGGCCCTCACCTCAGTTCCGCCGCGACGCGCGCGATCATCTCGCGGGTGCGGCGTTTGGAGGCGACGAGTTCGTCGCGGCTCTCGCCGAGGGGCAGCAGACGTACGGAGAGGTCGGTGACGCCGGCGTCGGCGAACCGCCTGAGCCGTTGCAGGATCGCGGTCTCGTCGCCCGCCGCGCACAGGTCGCCGACGTCGCGCGCGTCGCCATAGTCCAGCAGGCGCTGGTAGTTGGGGGAGATCTCGGCCTCGCCGAGGATCCGGTTGGCGCGTTCGCGGGCGGCGTCGGTCTCGGAGGGGCGGCACAGACAGACCGGGATGCCCGCGACGATCCGGGGTGCGGGGCGTCCGGCGGCCTCGGCGGCCTTGGTGATACGGGGGACGACGTGCTCGGCGACGGCGCGTTCGTCGGCCATCCACAGCACGGTGCCGTCGGCCCGCTCGCCGGCGAGGGTCAGCATGACCGGTCCCAGGGCCGCGAGGAGGATCGGCAGCGGGGCCACGGGGGCGAGGTCGAGGGGGTTGTGGACGGTGTAGGTGCGGTTCTCGACGTCGATCGGGCCCGGGCCGTTGCGGGCGGCGTCGAGGACGTCGAGGTAGTCGCGGGTGAGGCCGGCGGGGCGTTCGTAGGGCAGGCCGAGCATGTCCTGGACGATCCAGTGGTGCGAGGGGCCGACGCCGAGCGCGAGGCGGCCGCCGGTGGCCGCCTGGGTGGAGAGGGCCTGGCGGGCGAGGGCGACGGGGTGCTGGGCCTGGAGGGGGACGACCGCGGTGCCCAGCTCGATGCGGCTCGTCCGGGTTCCCATCAGCGCCACGGCCGTCAACGCGTCGTAGTCCGTGGGTATCTGCGGGATCCAGGCGGTGTCCAGGCCGGCCGACTCGGCCCACTCCGCGTCGGCCAGCAGCCGCTCGGTCTTCCGCGCGCTGTCCCCCCGCTCGGGCCCGATCATGACTCCGATCCGCACGTTCCCTCCAGATGTCAGGTCAGATGTCAGGCGCCAGGTGTCAGGCGAGGTGTCGGGGCGCGGTGAGGGCGCGTACGTCCGCCACCACGACGTCCAGGGGTGTGCCGGTGGGGAACACGGCGGCGGCGCCCGCGGCCTTCAGGCGCGGCACGTCGGCGGGCGGGATGGTGCCGCCGACGACGACCGTGATGTCCCCCGCGTCCGCGGCCCGCAGGCCCGCCACCGTCCGGGCCGTCAGCGCCAGATGCGCCCCGGACAGCATGCTGAGTCCGACCATCGCGACGTCCTCCTGGACGGCGGTCGCCACGATGTCCTCGACCTTCTGCCGGATACCGGTGAAGACGACCTCGAAGCCCGCGTCCCGCAAGGCCCGCGCCACGATCTTGGCGCCGCGGTCATGGCCGTCGAGGCCGGGCTTGGCGATCAGGATCCTGGCGCCCATCAGAACACCACCGGCTGCCGGAACTCGCCCCACACGTTCTTGAGGGCGGTGACCATCTCGCCCACGGTGCAGTAGGCGCCCGCGCAGTCGATCAGCGGGCCCATGAGGTTGTCGGTGCCCTCGGCGGCCCTCGACAGCGCCGCGAGCCGGGCCCGGACGGTGGCGGGGTCCCGCTCGGCCTTGACGCGGGCGAGCCGTTTCAGCTGGACCTCGCGCCCCTTGGCGTCGAGTTCATAGGTGGCGACGTCGGGGGCGGGCTCGTCCTCGTCGACGTACCGGTTGACGCCGATGACGGGCCGCTCGCCCGCCTCGACCGCCCGGTGCAGACGGTAGGCCTCGTCCGCGATGAGCCCTTGCAAGTAGCCGTCCTCGATCGCCCGGACCATGCCGCCGTGCCGCTCCAGATCCGCCATGATCTCGACGATCCGCTCCTCGGTGGCGTCGGTGAGCGCCTCGACGAAGTACGAGCCGCCGAGCGGGTCCGCGACGCGGGCGACGCCCGTCTCGTGAGCGAGGATCTGCTGGGTGCGCAGGGCGAGCGTCGCCGACTCCTCGCTGGGCAGGGCGAAGGGCTCGTCCCAGGCGGCCGTGAACATCGACTGGACGCCACCGAGCACGGAGGCCAGCGCCTCGTAGGCGACCCGGACGGTGTTGTTGCGGGCCTGCGGCGCGTACAGCGAGGCACCTCCCGCGACACAGCCGAACCGGAACATCGCCGCCTTGTCGGAACTCGCCCCGTAGCGCTCGCGGACGATCGTGGCCCAACGCCTGCGGCCCGCCCGGTACTTGGCGATCTCCTCGAAGAAATCGCCGTGCGTGTAGAAGAAGAAGGAGACCTGCGGGGCGAACTGATCGATCGTCATGCGCCCGCGTTCCAGGACCGTGTCGACGTACGTCACCCCGTCGGCGAGCGTGAACGCCATCTCCTGCACGGCGTTGGCCCCGGCGTCGCGGAAGTGCGCGCCGGCGACGGAGATCGCGTTGAACCTCGGCACCTCGGCCGCGCAGAACTCGATGGTGTCGGCGATCAGCCGCAGCGACGGCTCCGGCGGCCAGATCCAGGTCCCGCGGGAGGCGTACTCCTTGAGGATGTCGTTCTGGATGGTGCCGGTCAGCTTCGCCCGGGGCACGCCCCGGCGTTCGGCGGCGGCCACGTAGAAGGCGAGCAGGATCGCCGCCGTGCCGTTGATGGTGAAGCTGGTGCTGATCCGGTCCAGCGGGATGCCCTCGAAGAGCACCTCGGCGTCGGCGAGGGTGTCCACGGCGACGCCGACCCGGCCGACCTCCTCGCTCACCTCGGGGTCGTCGGAGTCGTAGCCGCACTGGGTGGGCAGGTCCAGCGCCACCGAGAGTCCGGTGCCGCCCTGCTCCAGCAGATACCGGTAGCGACGGTTGGAGTCCTCCGCCGTACCGAACCCGGAGTACTGCCGGAGCGTCCACAGCCGCCCCCGGTAGCCGGAGGCGTAGTTGCCGCGCGTGAACGGGAAGGTCCCCGGTTCCGGCGGCTCGACGACCCGGTCCGCCGGTCCGTAGACCGGCCGGAGCGGGATGCCGGACGAGGTCTGGGCGAAGTCATTCATCGTTCGGATACGCTACTTGCAGAAAATGAGAATGCCAATACCGCTACGGAGAATCGAACCCCGTCTACGCTCACCGCATGGAACCGGTGGATCTCGACGACTGGCACACCGCCGATCCCGCGCGGGTCGCACAGGCCGCCGCCCGGATCGCCGACTCGCTCCCTCTGACCATCGGCATCGCCACCCGGCAGCCGCCGGAGCGGTTGAGCGCACTCCTCCAGCCGCTGTCACTGACGCTGGCCGGACCACAAGTGGACGCCACTCGGCGCGAGTTGATATCTGTGCCGGACCCGTGGAAGGCATACGCCGAACTGACCGAAGTCGGCGATCGCCGCCCGCAGACCACCGTGACGCTGGACCGGCTGCTGCGCCAGACACCCTCGCTCGGCACCCTCGACGGGCTGGCCGCCGAGGCGGCGGCGTACTCGATGCTGCTGGGCGGGAAGGAGTTCGCCGCCTGGCTGACCGAGCGCGGCCCCCGCGCCGCGCCGCCCCTCGACGGGGAGTGCGTCCGGCTGCGGCGGGACGGGGGCAGACTGTCCATCCTGCTCGACCGTCCCGAACGACGGAACGCGTTCGCCTTCCGGATGCGCGAGGAACTCTACGACGCCCTGGAGCTCGCCGTTCTGGACGACATGGTCACGGAGGTCGAACTCACCGGCGTGGGGCCGGTGTTCTGCAGCGGCGGCGACCTCGCCGAGTTCGGCACCGCCCGCGATCTCGTGGCCGCGTATCTGGTACGGCTCGACCGGGCACCCTGGCGGCTCGTCGACCGGCTGCGGGACCGGGTGACCGTCCGGGTGCGGGGTGCGGCCGTGGGTGCCGGCGTCGAGATGGCCGCCTTCGCCGGGCATGTGGTGGCCTCGCCGGACGCCTTCTTCCTGTTGCCGGAGGTGGGGATGGGGCTGGTGCCCGGCGCGGGCGGCACGGTGAGCGTGCCGCGCCGGATCGGACGCTGGCGGGCGGCGTGGATGATGCTGAGCGGGGCCCGGGTGGACGCCGCTACCGCCCGGCGCTGGGGGCTGGTGGACGAGATCGACGGCCATGAGCGCTGACGTTCTGCTGCGCGACGTGCGGGTTCCTTCGCAGGCGGGACTGGTGGACTGTCGGGTCCGCGGGGGCATCGTGGCGGAGATCGGCCCTCGGCTACGGCCGCGCGACGACGAGCCCGTCCTACGAGGTGAGGGGGGCGCCCTGCTGCCGGGGCTCGCCGATCACCATCTGCATCTCGCGGCCATGGCGGCACTGGACTCGTCCCTCGACGCCTCCGGCGTCCCGCGCGACGAGCTTGCGTCCCTGATCGCACGGGCCGTCCCCGGCGAGGACGGGTGGGTACGGGCGGTCGGGTACGACGAGGTGGTCCACGGCGACCTCGACCGGGACGTCCTCGACGGGTGGAACCGGGTGCTGCCGGTGCGGGTGCAACACCGCTCCGGCGCGCTGTGGGTGGTCAACTCGGCCGGGCTGGAACGGCTCGGGGACACCGGAACCAGGCTCGAACGGCTCGGAGACACCGGCGTCGAGCGCGGGCTGCTGTGGCGTGCCGACGCCTGGCTGCGCGAGCGGCTCGGCGCGCGGCCCCCGTCCCTGCGGGCGGTCGGTGCCCGGCTGGCCGCTCTCGGGGTCACCCATGTCGCGGACGCCACGCCGGACGCGGGGGCAGCAAGGGTCGTGCCCGACGCGGTGCGGCGCGGTGAACTCCCCCAGCACGTCATGGTGATGGCCGCCGACAGCGACCCGGCGGAACATCCCCGGCTGAGCGTCGGCCCGGTGAAGCTGGTGGTCGCCGACCACGCGCCCCCTGACCTAGCCGACCTCACCTCACGCATACGGCGGGCCCACACCGCGGGCCGCCCGGTCGCCGTGCACTGTGTGACCCGCGTAGCCCTCGCCCTGACCCTGGCCGCGCTGGACGGGGCGGGCGGCATGCGGGGCGACCGCGTGGAGCACTGCGCGGTCGCCGACACTTCCCTGGCACGGGAGTTGGCGGTACGCGGCGTCCGGGTCGTCACCCAGCCGACGCTGGTGACCCGGCGCGGCGACGACTACTGGGGTCGCGTGGATCCCGAGGACCGGGCGGACCTATGGCCGTACGGCGGTCTGGTGCGGGCGGGCGTCCAGGTGGCGGCGAGCAGCGACGCACCGTACGGGGACCCCGATCCCTGGGCCTGTCTACGAGCTGCGGCCGAGCGGCTTACCCCTTCCGGGCGGGTGCTCGGTCCCGGCGAACGTGTCCCGGCCGACGTGGTGTTGAGCGGTCTGCTGTCCCCGCTGCACGATCCGGGAGGGCTGCCACGGCGCGTCGAACCGGGTCGGCCCGCCGACCTCGTACTTCTCGACCGGCCGCTGGGCGAGGCGCTGTCCGCGCCCGACGCCGGGCATGTGCGGGCCACCCTCATCGCGGGGCGGGTGGTGTACGGATGAGGGCGTTGTCGGCACCCAGGTCGGCGGCGGCCCCCGCCGGGACCGGCGGTCGCGGCGGGAGCACCCGTCGGGTGTGGCCGGACCACGGGCAGGTCACTGTCCATCCGTCGGCGTCCCGGCGTACCGGATGCGGCCCGTGCTCCGGCTCGGGGGCTCCGGCGAAGGCGGCGGCGACATCGCGCATCGAGACGTCGATCAGCTCCCCGCCGCCTCTGGCCAGGGCCGTGAACGCGCCCAGGGCGCCGGCCAGTCCGGTGAGCGGGTCGGCGATCGCGTCGCCGCAGAAGACCGGGCCGTACGGCGTCCGCGCCACCAGTCCCCCGGCAACTGCGGCGTCGTCGCCGAAGGCGACCCGGTCGGGGTGGCTCCTGCCGTAGCCGGTGACAGCGACCCACACCTTGCCCGGGCGGTGCTCCAACCGCTCGACGGCAAGGCCCAGTTGGGCGAGCGCGCGCGGCCGGGACGCCTCGATCACCACGTCGGCGGCATCGACGAGTTCGGCGAGCGCCGTACGCCCCTCGGCCGTGGTGAAGTCGACGGCGACGCTCTCGTGGCCGGCGTGCAGCCAGTCGTAGAACCGTCGGTTCCCGGATCTGGCGCCGTCGGGTCTGCGCGTGCTCTCGACCTTGACCACCCGGGCACCCGCGAGCCCCAGCAGGTGGGCACAGAGGGGGCCCGCCCAGAGGGAGGAGAGATCGACGACGAGGACGCCGTCGAGGCCTGTCCTCGTGGCGGGTCCGGCGATGCGTGAGGTGCGGTAAGGCGTGTCGACCGGTGGGGGCCGGGTCGGCAGCGCGGCGGCCGGGAGCCCGAACAGGCGGACGTGCTCGGCGAGTTCACGGGCCTCGGTGGCGCGGGCGGCGGTGGCGAGGTCCTGCCACGGGTCGTGGACGTCGGTGCGGCCGAGGATCGCGGGGACCAGGTCGAGGTCGTCGGGGCGGGCCAGGGTGATGGCACACCAGCCGTCGGCGGCCCGCAGCAGTCGGGTGGCGCCGCCCGCGGAGGTCCGGCCGCGCCGGGTCAGGCCGAGGGCGCCGGCGCGGGCGCCGAGGAGGAGGGCGGGGTCGATGTCCACGGGGAGCGCGTCGACGAACTCGCGCAGGCGGGGCATGAGGCCGCCCGGCGCGAGGAGCGGCGGGCCGTCGTCCTCGCCGGTGAGCGCCATGGCACCGGACGCGGCCCAGTCCAGGTGCGGGCATCCCGGGTCGGGATCGTCGGGGTCAGGGCTCATCGACCGCGTTCGCACTGCGGTGTCGCTGCGGGAGCCTCTTCAGGGCGATCTCCCCCCACTGGAGGTTCGACCGTTCGAAGGCCATGCCGCCGAGGAGGGTGAGGTAGGGGCCGATGCGGTCGGCCTCGGCGAAGTACTCGTCCTCGGTGCGGCCGGCCAGCATGCGCTCCCGCATCCGTTCGTAGCGGGCCAGTTTGGCGGTGGACCGCTCCACGCGTTCGACGACCGCGGCCCGTACGGCGTCGGCGTCACCGATGTCGACGCACTGGACCTTGACCATCAGCTCGTCACGGATGGCCGTCGGCTTCGCGGGCACCTCGGCGATGTAGGCGCGCAGAACCTCCCGGCCGGCCTCGGTGAGGGAGAACAGCCGCTTGTTGGGGCGGCGCTCCTGCTCGACCACGCGGGCCGAGACGAGCCCGTCGGACTCCATCCGCTCCAGTTCGCGGTAGAGCTGCTGCGGGGTGGCCATCCAGAAGTTGGCGACGGAGGCCTCGAAGCCCTTGGCGAGGTCGTATCCGGAGGCCTCGCCCTCCAGGAGGGCGGCCATCACCGCGTTGCGCAGAGCCATGCCCTCAACCTAATTGATTACTCAGAGGGGTGCGTAGGCGCAGGCAGGAGCACCGGGAGCAGTTCGGGGCGCTTGGCCCGCCGGCCGTCGCCGGACGACCGGCCACGGACCCGGCGTACGAGCCACGGGCCGAGGAAGGTGCCGGCCCAGCGCAGTTCGCCGCCGACCGTGCGCAGTCCGGAGGCGGTGCGCCGGTCGGCGGGCAGGGGCAGGGTCCAGCTGTCGTCGCTGCCCGGCAGGCCGAGGGCGTCGGCGACCGCGGCGGCGATACGGGCGTGGCCGAGCGGGCTGGCGTGCAGCCGGTCGGCGCTCCACAGGCGCGGGTCGGTCACGACCGGGTGGTGCGAGGTCTCGGCGACCACGACACCGTGCCGGGCCGCCGCCTGGCGGATGCGGTCGTTGAGGGCGAGGACGCGGGGGCGGAGCGGCCGGGCCAGCGGGGTGATCCGGGCGACGTCCGGGAAGGTCACCGTCGCCACGCGCGCGCCCTGCGCGGTGAGCGCGGCGAACATCGCCTCCAGGTGTCCGGCCACCTCGTCGGCGTCGAAGCCCGACCGCAGCAGGTCGTTGACCCCGGCGACGACGGTGGCGAGGTCGGGCCGCAGGGCCAGGGCGGGCGCGAGTTGCTCGGCCCGTACCTGGCCGGCGAGACGGCCCCGGACGGCGAGGTTGGCGTAGCGCAACTCCGGTGTGTGCCGGGCGAGTTGCTCGGCGAGCCGGTCGGCCCAGCCGCGCAGTCCCGCCGCGTCGTCGCCGTCGCCGCACCCTTCGGTCTGGCTGTCACCGAGGGCGACGTAGCGCAGGGGCCCGTTCTCCGTCATGACCGACCGCCTCACCCAGTCAAGGAGTCACCTACTCACTTCGTTGACTATAACGGGAGTGGCCTCCTCACCCAAGGGGCGGTGCGCACGCCCCGCGAGCAGCAGCGCGCCCGCGACCATTCCCGAGGCGAGACCCAGGATGCCGACGGCGGTGGCGAGGCTGCCGACCACGGTTTCGAGGCCGATGAGGATCAGCGGGCAGACGAACTCGCCGAAGAAGAAGGCCGCCGTCCACAGGCCGGTCCCGCGGCCCCGGTCGGCGTAGTCCAGCCGCGACATCGCGACGGTGAGCAGGGACGGCAACAGGACACCCGTACCGAGGCAGTTGAGCACCGCTCCGGCGATCAGGAGCACGGGGCCGTTCGCCAGTCCCATGACCAGGAATCCGGTGCCGCACAGCGCGAAGACGACAGGCAGCCGGTCCGCGGGCGCGCCCGGCAGCCTGGTGAAGGCGATCGATCCGGCCACCGTGGCGGCACTGGCGAGAGCGGTGGCGAGGCCGATGGTGCCGGTGGAGGTGACGCCCAGGTCGTCCAGGAGATAGGCCGTTTCGACGGGCACGGTGTAGAACACCATGGCGCCGAACACCGTCAGCGCGCAGATGCCGGCCAGCCGTCTGACAGGGAACGGGCGTGCCTCGGCGGCGGGTTCGGTGATCTTCTCCTGGTCCGGCTTGGACAGGGTGGTCGCCATCAGGGGCGCCAGCAGCAGGCCGACCGCGTAGATCCAGAAGGGCGCGCGCCAGCCCGCCGAGCCGGCCGCGCCGCCGATCACGAAGAACGCGGTGGCGGAGGCGGATGCGCACATGGTCTGGAGGGCGAGATAGCGGTCCCGGACACGGCCCGTGTAGTAGTCGCCGATCAGCGTGGTGCAGCAGGTCATGATGGCGGCCTCGGTGATGCCGACGAGCACCCGGGAGGCGACGATCGCACCGAGTGAGTCCAGCCAGAGCGGTGCGGTGCCGAACAGTGCGTACAGCGAGGTCGCGACGACCAGCAGGCGTCTGCGGCCCAGCCGGTCGACGATGACGCCCGCGAAGGGGGCCAGCAGGGCGAGCGCCAGCGCCGGGACGGTCAGGACCACCGGGACGAGGGTCTTGGCGCCGGGCACCGAGTCGAAGTGGTCCTGCATCTTCGGCAGCACCGGGGCGATCAGGACGGCGCCGAGGACGGGCAGACAGCTGCCCGCCATGAGGAGAGGGGCGCGCAGGGGGACGGATCCGGGCATGGCGGGGCTCCACATGCGGTGGCTGGGGGTGCCGCGCCGCAGCAGGGCGGTCGCGCACCGGCGGGGACTGCGCCCGAAGCGGCGGGCGTCAGGAACTGCCCCGACTATGAGCGAGCGCGGGGTCCGCGCCTAGCCCTCAGCCGATCGATCTCCCGGATCGGGATCATCCACGACCTGGATGCCCGGCCCGCCCGCGACCGTCCGCTCGCCCTGATCCGCCGCTGCCTCCGCCACCGCCTCCGCCTCCCTCACCGTCACCGCCTCCGGCACCGCCGCTCCGACCCGCGCCGCCGTCTCGCGCAGCCACATGTGCGCGGCGTCATGGGTGTGCACCGGATGCCACCACAGGGCCTCCTGCAACGGCACCGTCTCGTAGGGCGCCCCCATGATCCGCACGGGTGCGATGCCGCGCAGCCGCTCGGCGAGGAGTTCCTGGACCAGGGCGATGCGCCGGGTGCCGGCGACCAGGAACGGCAGCACCTGGAAGCTGTCGACGGACACCTCGACCTTCGGTTCGATGCCCAGCATGCCGAGCTGGCGGACGGCCGGAGCGTCGTAGGTGCGCTGGTACGTCACCCAGGGCAGCCGCGCCACGTCGTCCCGGGTGAGCCGCTCGCCGACCTCCGGATTGTCGTCGGCGACCAGGAAGACCCACTGGTCCCGGTAGAGCTCGGTCGCGGGGAAGCCGCTGATGATGCCGTGCGGCATGAGGAGACCGTCGGTCGTGCTCAGCAGGGTGCCGGCCTGCTCGATGATGCCGGGCGGCGTCTGGACGAACCGCAGCCGGATACCGGGGGCCTCCTCGTGGACCGTGCGGGCGAGTGCGGCGCCGAAGACGGCCACGGCGTAGTCGGAGGAGACGATCGTGAACTCGCGCTCCTCGCTGGCCGGATCGAAGTCGGCCTGACTGGTGAAGAGGCGCTCCAGCAGGTCACAGGCGGTCGAGGTGCGGTCGAGGAGGACCTGGCCGAGGGCGGTCAGTTCGTAGTGGCCGCCGACGCGGGAGAGCAGGTCGTCGTCGAAGTGGCGGCGCAGCCGGGAAAGGGACGCGCTCATCGCGGGCTGGCTCAGACCGACCCGGCGCCCGGCGCGGGTGACGTTGCGCTCCTCCAGCAGGGCGCGAAGGGCGACCACGAGGTTGAGGTCGAGGCTGGCCAGGTTCATCGCGCGCCCTTCGGTCGTCATAAGCCGTCTTCATAAACCGCGTGGATGATCCGCATCCACGGAATCGATTTCCCAGATTACGAGAGGAGGGCCCAGATTAGTCACATCGCCATCAGGAGGACACGCCCGTGAAACCTGCAGCCTTCTCCGGACCGTTCGCGCTCGGTACCTTCTCCGCCCCTGACGAGGCCCCTTTCCCCGGCCTCCTGGTCCCCGAGGGGCAGGTGCTGGACCTTCGGACGGCTCTCGACGAGCCCGCCCCGACGACCCGCGCGGTCCTCGAGCGCTGGACCGAGCTGCTGCCCCGCCTGCACGAGCTGGCGGCTGACCCGACAGCCGGCCGCCGCCCCCTGGACGGCCTGCGCGTGCACGCCCCCGTCGAGCCCCGCCAGATCTTCCAGTCGGGTGCCAACTACCGGCAGCACGTGATCGACCTGGAGGTCGCCCACCGCTCCCCCGACGATCCGCGCACGGTGGAGGAGGCACGGGCCGAGATCGCGGAGATCATGGACCGGCGGGCGGCCGAGGACCTGCCGTACGTCTTCATCGGCCTGCCGAGCGCGATCACCGGCCCCTACGACGATGTCGTACTCCCCGACTGGGCCGAACAGCCGGACTGGGAACTGGAGTTGGCGGTCGTGATCTCCCGGCCCGCCTACCGGGTGTCCGTCGAGGAGGCCCTGGACCATGTCGCCGGGTACACGATCGCCAACGACCTCACCGACCGCGCCTCCGTGTTCCGCCGGGACATGAAGGCCATCGGCACGGACTGGCTGCGCAGCAAGAACGCGCCCGGCTTCACCCCGCTCGGCCCCTGGATCGTGCCGGCCGGATCGCTCGCCGACCCCGGTGACCTGCGGCTCACGCTCAAGCTCAACGGCGAGACCATGCAGGACGAGTCGACCGCGGACATGCTCTTCGACGTCGCGCGGATCGTGTCGTACGCCTCGCGGACGTCCCGACTGCTCCCCGGTGACCTGGTGTTGACGGGCTCCCCGGCCGGAAACGGTATGCACTGGGGCCGGTTGCTGCGGGACGGCGACGTGATGGACGCGTCGATCACCGGTCTCGGCGCACAGCGCACCCGGTGTGTGAAGGAGGGGTCGTGAACCCCGACGACCCCGAGGGCGCGATCGCCGAGGCCGCCAAGGTGTGCTCCAACTGGGGGCGTTGGGGCGAGGACGACGTGCTCGGCACCCTCAACTTCCTCGACGAGGCCAAGCGCCGGGAAGGCGCCGCACTCGTGCGGCGCGGTGTGAGCTTCTCCCTCGCGCAGAGCTTCGACATGAACGGCCCGCAGAAGGGCTGGCGGCGCCGCACCAACCCGGTGCACACCATGCTCGACACCGGCACCGACGCGGCCCTCGGCAACCAGGGCTTCCCGCACGGCATCGGCGGCGCCGACGACGTGATCGCGATGCCCTTGCAGTGCTCCACCCAGTGGGACGGGCTCGGCCACATCTTCGACCACGGCCGGGCCTGGAACGGCCGGGACGCGGCCCGCACCGTCACCTCGGACGGGGACCTCGTCACCGGCATCGAGCACATGGCACCGTATGTCGCCGGGCGAGGTGTCCTCCTCGACGTGGGTCAAGTGATCGGCGAGCGGGGCGAGTTGCCCGACGGCTTCGCCGTCACCGAGGAACACCTCGCGGCCACCGCCGAGGCGCACGGCGTGCATGTCGGCCGCGGTGACATCGTCGCCGTCCGCACCGGGCGGCTGGCCCGCGCCCGGCGCGAGGGCTGGGGCGACTACGCGGGCGGCGACTCCCCCGGACTGTCGTTCACCACGGCCGGCTGGCTGCACCGCACGGAGATCGCCGCGATCGCCACCGACACCTGGGGCTTCGAGGTGCGGCCCAACGAGTTCGAGCACGCCTTCCAGCCGCTGCACCAGGTCGCCATCCCCCACATCGGCCTGCTGATCGGCGAGATGTGGGACCTCGACGCCCTCGCCGCGGACTGCGCGACGGACGGCCGGTACGAGTTCTGGCTCACCGCCGCGCCCCTGCCCATCACCGGGGCCGTCGGCTCCCCGGTCAACCCGATCGCCGTCAAGTAACCCGCGGAACAAGGGAGTTCCCCATGAGCACACCCCGCACAGTCCTCGTCATAGGCGGCGGCGCCGCCGGCAACGCGGTGACGATCCTGCTGCGCCGTGCCGGCGTCACGGTGGACCTGATCGAGGCCAGACCCGACTGGAACGCCACCACCGGCTCCGGCATCACCCTCCAGGGCAACGCCCTGCGCGTGCTGCGCGAACTCGGCGTCTGGGACCAGGTCGAGGCGTCCGGCTTCGCCTACGGGGAACTCGGCGTGACCACCCCCGACGGCACCGTCGTCCACGTCGAGCAGGACATCCGCACCGGCGGCGAAGACCTGCCCGCCACCCTCGGCATGCAGCGCCCCCAGCTCCAGCGGATCCTCATCGACGCGGTCCGCGCCTCGGGCGCGACGGTCCGGCTGGGCACCACCGCCGAGAAGCTGACCCAGGACACCGACGGCGTCTCCGTGCGCTTCAGCGACGGCACCGAGGGCCGCTACGACCTGGCGATCGGCGCCGACGGCCTCAACTCCGCCACCCGCGCCGCGATCGGCATCACCGCGAGACCCGAGCCGACCGGCATGGCGATCTGGCGCACCCCCGCACCGCGCCCCGCGGGAGTCACCCGCACCGACCTGGCCTACGGCGGCCCGGCCTACATCGCCGGATACTCCCCGACCGGCGAGAACACCCTCTACGCCTACGTCGTCGAGGCCCGCCGCGAACGCGACTCCGTCGACCCGGCCGCCTACGCCGACGAGATGTGCGCACTGGCACGGTCGTACGGCGGATTCTGGCCCGAGATCGTCCGGCACATCACCGACCCCGCGAAGATCAACTACACCTGTTTCGAAAGCCTGTTGGTCGAGGGATCCTGGCACCGCGGCCGGGTCGTACTGATCGGCGACGCGGCCCACTGCTGCCCGCCCACCCTCGCGCAGGGCGCGGCGATGTCCCTGGAGGACGCGTCCGTGCTCGCCGAGCTGCTGAGCGACGGCCGGGACTGGAACGACGAACTGTTCCAGGGCTTCCACGACCGCCGTATCCCGCGGGTCAGATCCGTGGTCGAGGCGTCACTCCAGCTCGGCCGGTGGCAACTGGACGGCGTGCGTGACGCGGACGTGCCGGGGCTGATGGCCCGCACGATGAACCCCCTCAGGGAACGGCCGTGACCGGCCCGACCGTCGACGTGCACGCCCACGTCCTGATCCCCGAGGTCGAGGCGGCCGTCGCCGGGCTCCCCGGCCTGGCCGAGGCCCAGGCGCTCGACGCCCGCCGCAACGGCGCCGCGTCCCTCGCGGTCAGCGGCCCGATGGTCCGCTCCATCGTCCCGAAGGCGACCGACGTCGCCGTACGGCTGGCCGCGATGGACGCCCAGGGCGTGGACGTACAGCTGGTCAGCCCCTCCCCCTCGCATTACCACTACTGGGCGGACGAGGAGACGGCCGAGAAGGTGTACCGGCTCGCGGGCGAGGCGACGGCCGCGCACTGCGCGCAGTCGCCCGACCGGCTGCGCGGCCTGGGAATCGTCCCGCTCCAGCATCCCTCGCTGGCCGTCCGCGCTCTCGAGGACGCCCTGGACCAGGGCCTGTCGGGCGTCGAGATCTCCTCGCACGCACCGGGTCGGGAGCTGTCCGACCCGGCGTACGAACCCTTGTGGACCCGGGCCGAGGAGAGGGGCGCGATCCTCTTCCTGCACCCCTTCGGCTGCACCCTCGACGAGCGCCTGGACCGCTGGTACCTGTCCAACGTCGTCGGGCAGCCCGTCGAGAACGCCGTCGCGCTCTCCCATCTGATCTTCTCCGGTGTGCTGGACCGCCACCCCGGCCTGAAGCTGATCGCCGCGCACGGTGGTGGCTACCTCCCCACCCACATCGGCCGCTCCGACCACGCCTGGTCGGCCCGCTCCGACGCGGGCGCCGGCTGCGCGCACCCGCCGAGCAGCTACCTGAAGCGCCTCTGGTTCGACTCCCTGGTCCACGACCCGTACGTCCTGCGGGAGTTGGTCCGGGTCGTCGGCCCCGACCGGGTCCTGCTCGGCTCCGACTACCCCTTCGACATGGGCACCGGGGATCCCGTCGGCGCGTTGCGCGCGGCCCGGCTGCCCGACCCCGACTTCCACGCCGTACGGGGCGGCAACGCCGCCGCCCTCCTCCGGAAGGACTGACCGTCATGCGTCTGCTCACCCATCTGCGTCACGTCGACCTCGCCGTGCCCGACTACGACAAGCAGCTCGACTTCTACGCCGGCGTCTGGGGCCTGACCAAGGTCGCGGAGGACTCCGGGATCTCCTTCCTGGCCGCCGAGGGCTCGCCGGAGCAGTACGTCGTACGGCTGCGCAAGGCCGAGGAGAAGCGGCTGGACCTGGTGTCGTACGGTGCCGCTTCGGCCGCCGACGTGGACACCCTCGCCGAGGAACTCCTCGCGGGCGGCGTGCGGTTGATCTCCCGGCCGGGCAAGGTGGACACGCCCGGCGGTGGTTACGGCTTCCGCTTCTTCGACGTGGACGGCCGGACCGTCGAGGTCTCCGCGGACGTGGCGGTCCGCCGGCACCGCAAGATCGAGGAGAAGGAGGCGATCCCGGTCAAGCTGTCGCACGTGGTCCTCAACTCCCCCGATCTCAACGTCACCCGGGAGTGGTACGAGCGCCATCTGGGCTTCCGGCTCTCCGACACCCTCATGCACCCGCGCATGGGCGAGGCCATGCACTTCATGCGGATCAGCAACCAGCACCACTCCATGGCCATCGCGCAGGGCCCGCACACCGCCCTGCACCACGTCTCCTTCGAGATGCGCGGCATCGACGAGTACCTGCGCGGCTCCGGCCGGGTGATGCGGGCCGGCCACCGGAAGGTCTGGGGTCCTGGCCGGCACATGGCGGGCGACAACACCTTCACGTACTTCCTGGACCCGCACGGCAACACGGTCGAGTACACGACCGAGTTGGAAGTGCTGGACGAGGACACCTGGCACCCGCACGTCTACGACTTCTCCCGGCCGGAGGTCTCCGACCAGTGGGGCACGGCGAACCCGATGAACGAACTGGTCGCCAAGGAGTCGTTCAACGACGTCGACCGCGGCGTGTTCGTCGCCCCGCCGGTGTGAGGCCCCCGTGCGCATAGCCACCTATCTCCACGACGGCCGCCGCCGGGTCGGTGTCGTCGAGGACCCGGTCGTACGCCAACTGCCCGACGGCACCTCGCCGATCGAGGCCGCGTCCGGCGTGCGCCCGGTGGGGCCCGCCGTCCCGCTGGCCGACGTACGTCTGCTGGCGCCGCTCCAGCCGCCGACCGTCCGGGACTTCGTGACCTTCGAGGAACACGTCGAGGGCGTACGGCGCTCGATCGACGGCGACGCGGGGGTGCCGGACGCCTGGTACGACGCCCCGACCTTCTACTTCACCAACCCCTACGCGGTCATCGGCCCCTACGACGACGTGCCGGTGCCCCCGGGTTCGCGGGTGCTGGACTTCGAGCTGGAGGTGGCCGCCGTCATCGGGCGCGAGGGCCGGGACCTCACACCCGAGCAGGCCCGCGACCACATCGTCGGCTACACGATCCTCAACGACTGGTCCGCGCGCGATCTCCAGTCCCGCGAGATGCGGGTCAACCTCGGCCCGTGCAAGGGCAAGGACACGGCCGCGACCCTCGGGCCGTACCTGGTCACCGCCGACGCGTTGGAGGGGTACCGGGACCCGGACGGGTTCCTGCGGCTGTCCCTGACGGCGGCCGTGAACGGTGAGGTGGTCGGCAAGGACCTGCTCTCCAACATGAGTTGGACCTTCGAGGAGATGGTCGCGTACGCCTCTCGGGGCACCACGGTCCGCCCGGGCGATGTGCTGGGCTCGGGCACCTGCGGCAACGGCGGCTGTCTGGCGGAGCTCTGGGGCGTACGGGGGCGTCGGGACCCGGCGCCCCTCGGGCCCGGCGACACCGTGACGCTCACCGTGGAGGGCCTCGGCAGCACGTCCAACACCGTGGTCGCCGGCGTCGACCCGGTGCCGTTGCCGACCGGCCGGCGCCGCACCCGGGAGCGCCCGTGAAACGGCTCCTCGGCAAGGTCGTGGTCGTCACCGGCGCCGCCCGCGGTCAGGGCGCCGCCGAGGCCGAGGCCCTGACCCGGGAGGGCGCCCTGGTCGTCGCCACCGATGTCACCGACGCCCCGGGCTGCCGCCGCCTCGACGTCACCGACGACCAGGAGTGGGCCGAACTCGCCGCGGAACTACGCGAGTCGTACGGTCACGTCCACGGCCTGGTCAACAACGCGGGCATCACCTGGCGGGCCCGCGTCGGCGACGTACGCCCCGAGGACTTCGCCCGAGTCCACGCCGTCAACGTCACCGGCCCGCTGCTCGGCATCCAGCACCTCGCCCCGCTGATGCCGCCCGGCGCCTCGATCGTCAACGTCGGCTCCACGGCCGCGCTCACCGGGCACTACCCGGTCGCCTACACGGCCAGCAAGTGGGCCCTGCGGGGTCTGTCGAAGGCGGCGGCCACGGAGCTGGGCCCGCGCGGTGTCCGCGTGAACACCGTGCACCCCGGTTACATCGAGACCGAGATGACGGCCTCCGCGGCCCCCGCCTTCCGCCAGGCGAACATCCGCGAGACCCCCCTCGGCCGCACCGGCACGGTCGCCGAGATCACGCCGCTGGTGGTCTTCCTGCTCTCGTACGAAGCCTCGTTCATCACCGGCGTCGAGATCGCCGTGGACGGCGGCCTCACCGCGCACGGCGGCGTCAAGTCCCTCTCCGACGCCGTGCGGGACGGGGCCGGCTGAAAGCAGCGACCCCGGTACGGCAGGTGACGTCCGGCCCACCCGGAATTCGGGCCGGCGTCAGGGCTTGCGGGCCACGCCTCCGAAGTCGTCGACCTCCGGGCCCTCGGTGCCGGCCGGTCCCGGGCGCCAGCGGGACACCGACACCAGGCCCGGCTCGACCAGGTCCAGACCGTCGAAGAAGCGGGCCAGTTCCTCCGGGCTGCGGTTGACCCGCGGGTTGTCGCCCGCCTCGTTCCACTGCTCGATCATGGTGCGCATGCCCTCGGGGTCGAGCACCTCGGTGTCGTCGCAGAGCACGAGGTAGCTTCCGGAGGGCAGCGCCTCGACCAGCCGCCCGACGACGCCGTACGCCGCGTCGTCGACGATGTGGGCCGTGATGCCCAGCAGCACCAGCGCGATGGGCCGCTCGAAGTCCAGCGTCCGGGCGGCGGCCCGCAGGATGCCCTCGGGGTCGCGGATGTCGGCGTCGATGTAGTCGGTCGCGCCCTCGGGCGAGCTGGTGAGCAGGGCCTCGGCGTGGGCGAGTACGACGGGGTCGTTGTCGACGTAGACGATCCGGGTCTCGGCGGCGATGCGCTGCGCGACCTCGTGGGTGTTGTCGGCGGTGGGCAGGCCCGTGCCGACGTCCAGGAACTGGCGGATGCCCGCCTCGCGGACGAGGTGTTCCACGCTGCGGACGAGGAAGGCCCGTTGGGCCCGGGCTATGTCGAGGATCTGCGGATTCGCCTCGACGATCTGGTCGCCGACCTGCCGGTCGATCTCGTAGCAGTCCTTGCCGCCCAGCCAGTAGTTCCAGATCCGGGCCGAGTGGGGCACGTCGCTGCGGATGAGTTTCTCGTCAAGTGGCATGCGCTCTCCCGGAGTTGATCTGGACTGACCCCACCTCACCGCTTGACGGCACACCCCGTCAAGCGCGGTGGGCCGAAGGCGAGTCCGTTCTCGTCCAGGGCGTTGAAGACACTCACCCGGGCGTCCGGGAAGACGAAACTCACGTCCACGTTCCCCTCGGCGGCGTCCTTGCCGCTCCACACGAGGAGTTCGGCACGCTCCAGGGCCTGACCTCGCAGGGCTGCCAGTCCGGGCAGGGGGTCAAAACGCCACTCCAGGTCGAAGCCGGGCCAGTGGACCGGGCGGCCGGGGTCGATCGAGTTCCAGGTGAGGGAGACCTCGTCCAGCTTCCCGTGGTTGACCTCGACCCGCTCGCCATCGAAGTCGAACAGCACCGGGCAGTCGGCGAACCACTCGTCGTCCCGCAGATCCCAGACCGTCCAGGTCCTCGTCAGCACCCGCCCGGCCAGGGCCCTCAGGCGCGGCCCGTGCGCCCGCTCGACCGCGTCGCGGCTCCGCAGCCACCGCGGCTCGTATCCCTCGACACCGAAATCGAACACCGGATCATGGTGTCAGGTCCGTGGCGCGGCCCGTGCCGGTGGGGGCGCCCTGGTTCGCCCTGTCGGCGGCCGGGTACTCGTGGGCCACCTCGCACGACCCAGGAGGCCGCCATGCGTGATGGTGCCGATGCCCGGTTGTCGATCCGGGACCGTCTCGTCCTCAAGCACATCGAGACCGAGATGCGGCGCGACCGCCGCACGGACAGGCCGCCGGGAAGGACAGCGGGTACGCGGGGGCGCGACCCGTGGCTGGCCCTCTCTGTGGGGCTCCTGGGGGCGGCCTCGGTCTTCCTCGCAGTGGTGGGCATGGGCAGCTGGGATCCCGCGGTGCTCCTGGCCTTCGCCGCCCTGTGGCCGGTGACCCTGCTCCAGGGCTTCCGTCTGGTGTGCCGCTGGTCCAGGCCGCGTGCCGAGCGCTGACGCCCGCCCCGGGCGGACCGCGCGTACGCGGAACCGCCCGGGGCGCTCAGGCCCGCCTGGCTCGGGAAAAGCTCAGACGAGGGGGGTGCCGGGTGTGCCGGGCTCGTCGGGCCGGATGCGGCCCCGCCAGGCGCCCGTCTCGCCGCCCCGGTGCTCGATGTAGTCCTTGAAGCGGCGCATGTCGCCCTTGACCCGGCGGTCGAGCACACCGAGCATGTCCGCGCTCTTCTCGGCGACACCCCCGGGCTCGACGTCCATGGTGAGCTCCACGCGCGTGTGCGTGTCGTCCAGCCGCTGGAACCGGACGGTCCCGCGCTGCTGGACGTCACCCTCGACGACCCGCCAGGTGATCCGGTCGTCCGGCAGCTGGTCGACGATCTCGGTGTCGAACTCGCGCCGCACACCACCGATCTTGGTCGTCCAGTGGTTGTGCTTGTCGTCGAGCTGCCGCACCTCCTCGACACCTTCCATGAACCGCGGGAACTCCTCGAACTGCGTCCACTGGTTGTAGGCGGTGTGGACGGGGACCTCGACGTCCACCGATTCCTTGACCGTGCTCATCAGTCGTCCTCCTCACTGCTTGTGGTCCGCGCCGGGTACCCGGTCGGCGCCACGCGAAGACTTCCGGAGCATGTGAAGAACGGCCCGTTCGCCGGGGCCCTGGGTGGCGGGGATGCCGTACACGCCCTCCTCGCCGAGGTGGGGCAGGGCCGCGGCGACGGTCACGCCCTCCTCGTAGAGCTCGATCACCCGGGGATTGATGTACGAGGCCCGGCAGACCGCCGGTGTGTTGCCGAGGTACTCGGCCACCTCCCGCACCGCGCGGGAGATCGCACGGCGGCGGGCGCTCTCGCTGCGTGCGACGGGCTCCGAGACGGCCAGGGCCACGGCGGCCATGACCGTGGCGTGCCAGGTCCGGAAGTCCTTGGCGGAGACGTCGAGTCCGGCCACCTCCTTGAGGTAGGCGTTGACGTCGTCGCCGTTCACGTCGTGCCAGGCGCGCCCCTCCCAGTAGGCCAGGAGCCGGTCGCCGCCGCCCCGGCGCCGCAGCAGCGAGGTGAGGCTGCGGCAGGCGGCGGGATCCACGACGGTCTGGGCGATCTCCCGGCCGGCCTTCCCGGAGTAGCTGAACAGGACGGCCCCGGCCCGGCAGCGGGAGTGCTCGCGCAGCAGCGTGGTCAGGCCGTAGCTGTTGTTCAGTTCGGTGTAGCGGTCGCTGCCGATCCGGAAGAAGCCGAGGTCGAGCAGGCGTACGGCGGTGGCGAGGACCCGGCGGCGGGTCAGCCCGTGGTCACGCAGATGCTCCTCGACGACGTCCCGGACGGCGGGGAGCGTCTCGGCGAGGTCCAGCACGTGCTCGTGCTTGGCCTGCTCCTGCTCGGCGCGGAACCGCGGGTGGTACAGGTACTGGCGGCGTCCGGCGGCATCGGTGCCGACGGCCTGGAGGTGCCCGTTGGCCCGGGTGCAGATCCACACGTCCTGCCAGGCCGGCGGAATCACCAGGTCCCGGATCCGGGCGAGCTCGACCTGATCCCGTACGGGCTGTCCGTCGGCGTCGAGGTAGCTAAAGCCGCGTCCGTGCCGCCGACGGTGATATCCCGGCTCGGTGGGCCGGCTGTGGTGGAGCCGCATCCCCGCCTCCTCAAGAACACCCTCCTCCCCCGATTACCCGGATCCCGGTGGTGCAGCCCGCGGGACGGGTACCCGGGGCCCGACGGCGGTGCGCGGCCGACGGACCGCTCTTCGCCGGAGGGAAGGAGCGTGTGTCATGTCGAGCCCTGATCAGGGACCGCGACGGAATCCGGTACCGGGTGGCGGTGTGCCGCCCGGCGAGACCCCGCCCGCGGAGACGGGCATCTCCGGCATCTCCCATCCGGAGCCGCCGGAACTGCGCGGCAAAGGCTGGGGGGCCATGCCCCTGACCGTGATCGCGCTGATCGTGGCGCTGGTCGCGGTCGGGCTGATCGCCATGCTGGTGGAACTGAACCTCTGAGCTCCGGGTACGGCTGGTGACCTGAAACCTCCGGGGGGCACTTACCTCCGGGGGCCGCTTCCGACCGTGGCCGCCGGACCCTTCCTCATGGCCGTGCGGCGCGGACGACGACCAGTTCCTCCTGGTGGTCGTCGGTGCCGGACAGCCCCTGCCGTACCAGCCACGCCCGCCGGGAACGCAGCACGGGGCCGTACGGCACGGCGGCGCGTTCGGTGACCGAGGCGCTCAGGCCCCGGTCCCTCAGCCGCCGCAGCGTGGCGTCCGTCCCGCACAGGCCGGAGTGCACGATCAGCAGCACCCCGCCCGGGCGCAGCACGGTGGGGGCCGCCTCGCAGATCCGGTCCACGAACGCCCGGCCGTCGGCGCCCGCCTCCCAGGCCCGGGCCGCACCCCGGCGCGGCAGCCGGGCCGCGGGCGAGGGCACGTAGGGCGGGTTGCTGACCACCAGGTCGTACGACCGTCCCGCGACGGCCGTCGTGAGGTCGCCGCGCCGGACGCGGACCCGCCGGCCGGCCAGCAGCGCGTTGACGCGCGCGGTGAACACGGCGAGCCGTGAGACGTCCACCGCGGTCACCCGGGCGCCCAGCCGCGCCGCCTGCACGGCGACCGCGCCGCTGCCGGTCCCGAGATCCAGTACCTCGGTCGCGTTGTCGATGTCCTCCCGGCCCAGGGCCCGCATCAGCAGCCCGGTGTCCCATTGCGGGGCGTACACGCCCGGCGGGGTCAGCAACAGCGCCGGCGGGGCCGGCATCAGCGTCTCCGACACCATCGGTGATCTCCGTTCGTCGCCCCCGCGCTGCCTCTGCCGTCACTCTGGGTGCCCCGGACCCGGTGATCCAATCGCGGCACCCTTCTTTCGCGGCCGTTACCCGGAGGCTTCCGCGCTCACCCGGGTCACGACGACGATCGCGCCGGGCCCCGAGTGAGCGCGCCCGGCCAGGGGTACCCGGCCGTCCGGACGAACACCGCCTGGCTGCGGTCCCCGGCCCGGAACGGGGCCTGAGACCCGCGGGATACCCGCGGCATCCATCCGGGTGCTCGACACCGAACCATCCGACAGTGAGGCCGACATGAGCGAGCAGACCCCGTCCCAGGCGGAGGGCGAACAGCCGCAGACCTCGTCGAACGACGAGCCGCCGTCCTCCGATGCCCGGGACGTGCCCCGGACCACCCCGTCGCAGGCGGAGGGCGAGGACACGGACCAGGAGGACGAGGAGACGGACGCGGAGGCGAGCGAGGAGTGGAAGAGCGGCTGGTCCGGTCCGTGACCGGACCGGCGGGTACTGCGGCGGCGTGAAGACGGAGCCGCCTTCGAGCAAACCGGCCCCGGGGAAGGGACATTATGAACGTGCCGACACGGAAGTCGTCCGACGGTCCGGCACGGCACAGAATGCTGGGCATCTACCTCAACGATCATCTGGCCGGCGCGACGACCGGTACGGAACTCGCCCGACGCATGGTGCACGAGCACCGCAGAACGGCGTACGGCGGCAAGCTGGGGAAACTCGCGGCGGAGATCTCCGAGGACCGTCAGGCCCTGCTGGGGCTGCTGGCCGACCTCGGCGTCCCCGCGCGGCGTCACAAGGTGGTCGCGGCGTGGCTGGCCGAGCGGATCGGGCGGATGAAACCCAACGGCCGACTGCTGCGTCGCTCCGGTCTCAGCGTGCTGGTCGAACTGGAGGCCCTGCGGCTGGGGGCACTGGGCAAGGCGGCGTTGTGGCGTGCCCTGCTCTCCGTGTCGGCGCAGGAGGCCCGTCTGGACGCCGATCAGCTCGAACGGCTGCTGCGGAGGGCGGAGGAGCAGATCACGACGCTGGACTCCCTGCACGCCAGGGCCGTCGTCCAGGTGTTCCGGGTGCTGCGCCCCCGGTCCGCGCCGCCCCACGCCGCCCCGTGACCGCCGAGCCGGGGCCGACGTCGATCCGGCCATTGTCCGGCGGCTCGCCGGACACGGCTCGCCTCGGCCTGGCGACCGAGTAACTCGCCCGCCCTGGAGGCACGTTCGGGAGAGCGGAAGCTCCGCTTGCCCGAGCCCCGACCTGACGGCCGCCGCGCCGGAGCGAGGCACTCCCCCACCCGACCGTCCTCACCAGGTACCGGCCACCCGGGGCAGGTCCCCGCACCGATGTGCCCTATGGCCGGTTCCACCCGGTACCCGCCGTCCTCGCAGGTTGTGCCCGGCAGCGACGGGCACCCGACGCCGGCCCGGATCCGGCCGTCAGCCGAGGAGACTCTCATGGGCTTCAACCCGCTCGAACACCAAGGCATCCCACTCGACCGCCAGTTGCGCAACTGGCGCGAGCTCGACGTCGAACCCGTCGACCCCGATCACGGCGACCCGTACACCAAGTGCCGCGTGATCGCCATGAACGGCATCGAGGTCGAAGCGATCCTCTTCAGCCACCAGTTCGCCCGGCACTGCCCCGACCCGGACGTCAAGCGGCAGCTGGCGGAGGTCCGTTACATCGAGCAACAGCAGCAGAAGGCCGTCAACTGGCTGCTGCCCGGCCTCTCCTCGGTACTGGAGACCACCATCTCCTACGAGCAGGTCGCGGTGGACCTCACCGGCTGGATCGCCCGTCACGAGCCCGACCCGTATCTGAGGCAGGCGTACGAGTTCGGCGTCCTGGAGGACTTCGACCACCTGTACCGGTACTCCAACCTCTACGAGATGATCGAGCACCGCAAGGCCGAGTCGGTCGTCGACGGGCTGACCGAGGTCATGCCGGGCCGCCCCACCAAGTTCCACCACCGCCACCCGGCCGACAACGTGCGCGATCCCTACGACCGCACGACCGTCGACCCGCTGTCCCGGCTGCACGCGCTGACGATCATGTCGGCGGAGCAGCAGACCATGAACTTCTACATGAACGTCGGCCCCCAGTACATGGAGCCGATCGCGCGGCAGCTCTACCAGGAGATCGGGCTGATCGAGGAGGAGCACGTCACGCACTACGAGTCGCTGGTCGACCCGGGCGAGTCGTGGTGGGAGCAGCTCGTCACCCACGAGTACAACGAGTGCTACCTCTACCACTCCTTCATGGAGCAGGAGCCCGATCCCAAGGTGAAGGCGATCTGGGAGCTGCATCTGAACATGGAGCTCGAACACCTCCGTATCGCCTGCGAGTTGATGCGCCGCCACGACGGCCGCGAACCGCAGGAGATCCTCGCCCCCGAACTGCCCGACGTGCTGACCTTCGAGGAGAACAAGCAGTTCGTCCGCGGCGTGCTCGACACCCAGATGGACCTCACCACGCTGGGCGCCGGCTATGTCCGCGACGCGCACGAGCGCTTCGAGAGGATGCAGGAGCGGATCCACGGCGGCGAGGAGCCGCCCAGCGAGCGGGTGATGGCCCGGCACCGGGAGATGTTCGGCCGCGAGTACCGCGTCGAGACCGAGGGCGAGCACCCCGACGTCGCCTCCCGGGAGAGGAGCTGACATGGCCGGGATCGCGGCGAGCGACGCCGACGTCGTCGCCCTGTTGATGCGCCGGCACGGTGACATCCGCAACCTCTTCGACGAGGTCGAGCGGACCGTGGGGGACGAGCGCCGGGCCGCCTTCCGGAACCTGGTGCGGCTGCTCGCCGTGCACGAGACGGCCGAGGAGGAGGTGATCCACCCCTTCATCCGCGGTTCGGTACCGGACGGCGGACGGATCGTCGACGACCGGCTGGCCGAGGAACGGGAGGCGAAGGAGCTGCTGTCGCGGCTGGACGGCATGGACACCGACGACCCGAAGTTCCTGCCCGAGCTCCAGACCCTGCGCACGGACGTGATGCGGCACGCCCGCGCCGAGGAGCGCTACGAGTTCATCCACGTCCGCCGGCACGCCGACCAGGCCCGCCTGTCCGCCATGGCCACGGCGCTGCGCGCGGCCGAGGCGATGGCTCCGACCCACCCCCACCCGGGCACCGAGTCCGCGGCCGGGAATCTCACCCTCGGGCCGCTCGCCGCCCTGGTCGACCGCACCCGCGACGCGGTGCGCAAGGCGCTGGGCAAGGACGGCTGACCGGGCGCGGCACCGGCTGAGAAGGCGGGTGCTTCACCGGGATCTCTCGGGGGAACCCGGCCCCCATGAGCGCACTCGCAGGGGATCACCAGTCGTACTGGATGGAAACCGCACCCCCAGGAGCCCTCCACCCGCCCCTGGACTCCGACCTCACGGTCGACGTCGCCGTCATCGGCGCGGGCATCGCGGGACTGAGCACGGCCTGGGAACTGGCGCGCGCCGGCCGCCGGGTCGCGGTCCTGGAAGCGGACCGGATCGCGGCCGGCGTCACCGGCCACACGACCGCCAAACTGAGCGTCCTGCACACCCTGGTCTACGCACGGCTGCGACGCACCCGCGGGCCCGAGACCGCGAAACTCTACGCACGGTCCCAGACGGAGGCGGTCCGGCGAGCCGCCGAGGTGGCGGAGCAGCTCGGCGTCGACTGCGACTGGGAGGACACGGCGTCCTTCACCTACGCCCAGGAGCCGTCGGGGACACAGGAGCTGAAGGCCGAGGCGGAGGCCGCGCGCGAGGCGGGGCTGCCCGCCGAGTACGTCACCGAGACCGGGCTGCCGTTCCCGGTCGCGGGCGCCGTCCGGGTCGCCGAGCAGGCCCAGTTCCATCCGCGCAAGTACCTCCTAGCCCTCGCCGAGGACCTGGTCCGGCAGGGCGGCATCATCCATGAGCGGACCCGGGTCGTGGGCCTGGAGGAGGGCGAGCCCTGCACGCTGCGGACCGAGGGCGGAGCCCGGGTGCGGGCCGATGACGTCGTGGTCGCCACGCACTACCCCGTCTTCGACCGGGCCCTGCTGTTCACCCGCCTCTCGCCGCGCCGGGAACTCGTCCTGACCGCGCCGATCCCCGCCGGCCTCGATCCGGGCGGCATGTTCATCACGCCCGAGCAGGGCACCCGCTCGGTGCGGACCGCCCCGTACCAGGACGGACAGCGGCTGCTGATCGTCACCGGCGAGCACTTCACCCCCGGCACCGCCGATGTGAACGCCCGGTTCGACCGGCTCGCCGACTGGGCGCGCGAACAATTCGGCGACCTCGCCTTCACCCACCAGTGGGCCACCCAGGACAACGACTCCACGGACTCCGTACCGCTCGTCGGCCCGCTCCACCCGGGCAGCCGGCACACGTACGTGGCCACCGGCTTCGGCGGCTGGGGAATGAGCGGCGGCATCATGGCCGGCCGCCTTCTGGAGCGGCTGATCACGGGTCAGAAGTCCGACTGGAGCGATCTGTACGACCCCCGGCGCATCCGCTCCGTGGTCGGGGAGGCCCCCACCTTCCTCAAGACCCAGGCCAAGGTCGCCCGGCACTTCGTCGGGGACCGGCTGACCTCGGTGGCGGGGGGCTCGGTGGACGACATCGAGCGGGGCGACGGCGCCGTCGTCCGGGTCGGCGGACACCGCTGTGCCGTGTACCGCGACGAGGACGGAGAACTGCACGCCGTCTCGGCCCGCTGTACGCACCTGGGCTGTCTGGTCGCCTTCAACTCGGCGGAACGCGCCTGGGAGTGCCCCTGTCACGGGTCCCGCTTCACCCCCGACGGGGACATCGTCCAGGGACCTGCCCTGCGGCCGCTGGAGAAGCGGGACATCTGACGCCCGCACGAGAGGGAAGTGACGACCTGATGAGCGCTCCCGACCGGCTGCCCGTGCTGCGCACCCTCGGTGAACTCGCCGAACTGATGGCGCGCGGCCCCCACCTCTACGTGCGCTGGTCACGCGGTCCCGAGGCCGACCGGGAGCTGAGCGAGAGCCGCGACGGACTGACCGGCATCCGTATGTCCGGCCTGTCCGCCAACCCGCTCGCCGTCGAGCCCTGGTGGCAGGGGCGGCCCGTCGAGCTGTGGGTGGCCCGGCGGCTGTACGACTACTCCCACCTGCCGCGGGAGAGGGGTGAGGGGGTGCGCCCGTGGGTGCTCCACGGGCGCGAGGAGGGGCGCGGCCCCGACAACGAGCCGCTGGTCCAGGACGTCGAGCCGATCGGCTGGATCGACGAGAAGGTCATCGAGGAGGCGGAGACCGCGGTGATCGACCAGGAGGGGCCGTGGGGCCCGATGCGACGCCCCGGCCACCACGGCCGATGAGCCCCGCCGGCGCGGTGACCTGGCCCGGCGCGGTGACGTGCCCCGGCGTCAGCGCACCGCGTCATTCAGCGTCGCGGTCG
This sequence comes from Streptomyces sp. RG80, assembly GCF_040446465.1. Taxonomy (NCBI): domain Bacteria; kingdom Bacillati; phylum Actinomycetota; class Actinomycetes; order Kitasatosporales; family Streptomycetaceae; genus Streptomyces; species Streptomyces sp. RG80. The sequence continues at coordinate 311,872 of NZ_JBEAAJ010000002.1, forward strand.
AGGAGCTCCTTCACGCCCTGAGCCGTGAGCGCCAGCTGCTCGGGGGTGCCGGCGTCGATGACGAGCGTCAGGTCCTCCTCGGGCCAGTCATGCGCGAGGGCGCCGAGCACCACGCTGCGGTGCCGCCGGATCTGCGGTAGCGCCCGTTCCATCCGGGCTCGGGTGGTGAAGACCGGCACCAGCTCGGTGCCGTCCTCCTGTTCGTACACGGGCAGGCTCAGGGCCTTCGGGCCCGGCCCCTCCCCGTTGAGCACCGCGGGAACCAGTACCTCGGCGCCGGCGAGCGTGCTCAGCGCCGCCTCGTCCGGGCCGTGGGCGACGACGGTACGCAGGGCCTGCTGGGCCGCGGAGGCGGCGTTCTCGGGAGAGGGCTCGGTCATGGTTCTTCCCGTCGCCGTGATGGGCCCGGCCGCCGGACGGTGCCGGAGGCCACCGAGTACCCGCGCCCCGGGGCCTCAACAACCCGCACACCGCACTTCCCGCGGAGCGCCTAGGCACTGGTGAGGAGCTGCGGCGAGAGTTCCTTGATCAGGGTGTTGGTCCAGCGCATCTGCCGCAGTGTCTGCGGGTGGCAGTCCGTGACCAGGGCGAGGAGCCGTTCGTCGTGGGTGGCCTGTGCGGTCTGGGCGAGCATCTCCCAGTACAGGGAGTTGCGAGCGGCGGCCAGGTGCAGGTCGCGCAGGTCGTACAGGAGCAGCAGGCCGGCCTCGGGGCGTCGGCCGAGGGCCTCGGCGGCCTTCTCCCGCAGACCGGCGAGAGCGCCGGGTGAGGGGTCGTCGGCCGGGCCGTCGAGGTCGACGTCGTGGTGACGGCCCAGCTCGGCGAGCCGGGTGCTGTGCTCACGCGACCAACGGGCGAGGTCGCCCGCGACGTGGTGGACCTCGTGGTCACCGCGGTGCCGTTCGGCGGTGGCCAGGAGGTCCTTCTCCAGGGCCCGTTCGCCGTCGTGCAGCGCGCGCAGGGTGAGGGCGATGCCGCTCATGTCCGGCTCCCGACGTCGGCGCCGGTCCGTTCCCGGACCGTCGGTGCGGTGCGGCGGGCGACGAGGGTGACGCGCGCCGCGCACGTCTTGAACAGGGGCTGCTTGGAGACCGGGTCCCAGTCGGTGACCGTGGCCTCGTTGGCGGCGCGGCCGGCGCTCCCGTCCGGGGGCCGGTGGCCTTCGGGGGTGTCCCAGTAGCCGTAGTGGAACGGCAGGAAGACCACTCCGTCGCGCATGGCGGTGGCCCGCAGCCGGGCGCGCACCGCTCCGCGCGGGGTGCCGACCTGGACCAGGTCGCCGTCGCTGAGGCCCTGCCGGGCGGCCTCGGTGGGTGACATCTCCGCCCAGACCTCGGGGGCGGCGGCGTTCAGCTCGGGGGCGCGGCCGGTCTTGGTGCGGGTGTGGAAGTGGTGGACGGTCCGTCCGGTGATGAGCTGGAGGGGGTAGTCCGGGGAGACGTCCTCGTGGGGTGGCAGATACTCCGCCGCCTTGAGGACCGCCTTGCCGTGCGGGTTGAGCGAGCGGTACTCCACGGGCTCGACGGACGCCCCGGTGACCAGGTCCTTGCCGTAGCTCTCGCAGGTGTCGGCGTCGGCGAAGGAGATGCCGTCGGTGTAGAGGCGCTGTGTGCCGCCGGGCGTCTCCTCGGTGCAGGGCCACTGGATGCCGCCTTCCTCGCGCAGCCGGTCGTGGTCCAGGCCGGTGTAGTCGCAGGGGCGTCCCGCGCTGCACCGCCGCCAGGCCGCGAACGCCGTTTCCGGGTCGTGCCAGGTGATCAGCGGGCCGCCGTCCTTGTCCCGGAAGTCCATGCGGGCGGCGTAGTCGAGGAAGATGTCGAGGTCGGCGCGGGCCTCGCCCGGCGGCTCCACGGCCTTCTCCGACAGATGCACGGTCCGGTCTGCGTTGGTGAGGACGCCCGTCTTCTCGCCCCAGGTCGCCGCGGGCAGCACCACGTCGGCCAGCTGGGCCGTCTCGGTCAGGAACAGGTCCTGGACGACCACGAACAGCCGCTCCTGGGAGAGGACGGAACGGATCCGGGACAGCTCCGGCAGCGACACGGCCGGGTTGGTGCCGGTGATCCAGAGCAGCCGGATCGAGCCCTGCTCGGCGTAGCGGAAGATCTGCATCGCGTGAGTCGGCGGGGCGTGGTGCGGGATGTCCTGCGGGCGTACGTTCCACACCTTCGCCAGGTCGGCGACGTGTGTGTCGTTCTGCCAGTTGCGGAACCCCGGCAGGTCGCCGTCCGCGCCGCACTCCCGGGTGTTCTCCGCGCTGGGCTGGCCGTTCATCTGGAGCAGCCCGCGGCCGGGGCTGCCGAGCATGCCGCGGATCAGGTGCAGGTTGTTCACCTGGACGGCGGCCGCGGTGGCCTGGTGCGACTGGTAGACGCCCTGGAGGACGGTGGAGGTCAGCCGCTCGGCGGTGCCGAGGAGGTCCGCCGCGCGCTCGATGGTGGCCGCCGGTACGTCACAGATCCCGGCCGCCCAGCGTGGCGTGCACGGCTCGACCATGGCCGCCAGTTCGTCGAAGCCGACGGTGTTCGCCTCGATGTAGTCGCGGTCGACGAGGTCCCGGCGGATGATCTCGTGCAGCAGTGCGTCGAGCAGGGCGACGTTCGTGCCGGGCCGGGGCGCGAGATGCACCTCGGCATGCCGGGCCACCGGGGTGTGCCGGGGGTCCACGCACACCAGGCGGGGCGGCCGGGTCCCGGCGAGCCGGTCCAGTACCCGTGCCCACAGCACGGTCTGGGTCTCCGCCATGTTGTGCCCGAACAGGGCGATCACGTCGGCGTGGTCGATGTCCTCGTACGAGCCGGGCTGGCCGTCGCAGCCGAAGGTCTGCTTGAGCGCCTCGGCGGCGGTGGCCGTGCACAGCCGGGTGTTGCCGTCCAGGTGGTTGGTACCGATACCGGCGCGGGCGAGGACGGCCAGCGTGTAGTACTCCTCCAGGAACAGCTGTCCGGTGGTGTAGAAGCCGAGGGCTCCCGGGCCGCGCTGCTCCAGCAGCTCCCGTGAGCGGCCCACGACCTCGTCCATCGCGGTGTCCCAGTCGCACTCCACCAGACGCCCGTCCCGGCGGACCAGGGGGCGGGTCAGCCGGTCGGGGGAGCCGTTCGCCTGCCACCCGTACAGGTCCTTCGGGCCGAGCCGACCGCGGTTGACGCGGTCCGCGGCCCGCCCTCGCACGCCCACGATCCGCCCGTCGCGCACGGCGATGTCCATGGCGTCGCCGTTGGAGTGCAGCAGCGACGCGGACGGCACCCATCGTTCGACGTCGTCCTCGGCGAGGCCGGGGGCCAGGTGTGTGTCGGTGCGGGAGGGCCAGGGGGTGCCGGGGTCGTAGGGGGTGCGGGCTCCCCAGATGTCCTTGGTTCGGTCACGGTCGTCGGCCACCGTGTCACCTCCAGCTGTCCATGTGCGAGCGGGCTGCTTCGGCGAGTACCCCGCTGCGACCGCCTTGCGCGGGTCGCCGTGTGGGCCCGCCCGGTCCGGGGCACTCGGGACCGCGGCGGGGCCGTCCGGGCCGCCGCACCAGGGAGGTGGAGGACATGGGTCACGGTGGGAACGTCATCGACGAGCTGATGACCGATCATCGCGAGGTCGAGGAGCTCTTCGGCCGGATCGACGGTCTCGCGTCCGGCGACAAGGACCGCAAGGTGTACGCCGACCAGGTCACGATGGAACTGGTCCGGCACTCCGTGGCCGAGGAGGCCTATCTGTATCCGGCCGTGCGCGAGCACGTGGCGGGCGGGGACGCGCTGGCCGACCAGGAGATCGAGGACCACTCCCGGGCCGAGCGGCTCATGAAGGACCTGGAGGGCTGCGACGCCGACGATCCCGAGTTCGACCGGATCATGGCGACGCTGATGACCGAGATCCGCTCCCATGTGGCCGACGAGGAGCAGAACCTCTTCCCCAAGCTCCGGGCGTCCTGTCCCCCCGAAGCCCTCGACACCCTGGGCGACAAGGTCCGCCAGGCCAAGAAGCTCGCCCCCACCCGCCCCCACCCGTCCACGCCGAGCACACCCCCGGCCAACAAACTCCTGGCGCCGGGCGTCGGCATGGTCGACCGCCTCCGCGACACGCTCACGGGCCGCGGCAAGAAGGACTGACCCGTCCCGCCGCGCGCCCGCTCGTCCACCCCTGGGTGAGTCAGCTCTTCTCGGGCGCGGCGACGGCGGACCCGGCCAGGCCCGCTGTCCACTTCTCCTCGATGCGGCCGACCTTCCACACCAGCCAGGCCACCGCCCACGTGGCGAAGAACAGTGCTACGACGACGTAGCCGATGATGTTGAGGTCGAGGCCGGAGACCCAGTTCCAGAACGGGCCGTGCAGGTGGGCCTGGTCGGCGATCAGGCCGAGGAGTTCGACCGTGCCGATGAGGAGCGCGACGGCGACGGACAGGCCGGTGATGGTGAGGTTGTAGTAGACCTTGCGGACCGGCTTGGAGAACGCCCAGCCGTAGGCGAAGTTCATGAACGAGCCGTCGATCGTGTCCAGCAGGGACATGCCGGCCGCGAACAGGACCGGCAGGCACAGGATCGCGTACCAGGGCAGCCCGGACGCGGCGCCCGAGCCGGCCAGCACGAGCAGCGCGATCTCGGTCGCCGTGTCGAAGCCGAGGCCGAACAGGAGGCCCAGGGGGTACATCTGCCACGGCTCGGTGATCGACTTCATCAGCCGGCCCAGCAGCCGGTTCATGAAGCCCCGGTTGTTGAGCTGCTCCTCCAGCGCGGCCTCGTCGAAGTGGCCGGTGCGCATCTGCCGGAAGACCTTCCAGATACCGGCCATGATCACGATGTTGATGATCGCGATGAGGTACAGGAAGGTCCCGGAGACGGTGGTGCCGATCCAGCCGGTGACGCTGTGCAGCGTGGAGTCGTCGTCCGCGACCGGTCCGGCCAGCGCCTTCACCCCGAGCGAGAGCAGGAACGCGAGCGCGAAGACGATGCTGGAGTGCCCGAGGGAGAACCAGAAGCCCACGGACAGCGGCCGCTTGCCCTCGCTCATCAGCTTCCGGGTGGTGTTGTCGATCGCGGCGATGTGGTCGGCGTCGAAGGCGTGCCGCATCCCGAGGGTGTAGGCGGTGGCACCGATACCGATCCCGAAGCTCTTCGCGCCGAGGCTGTAGTGCTCCGGGGCGACGATCACCACCAGCGTGAACCAGCCGATGACGTGCAGCGCCAGGATGAACGCGGCCATGCCGCCGAGACTCGCCCACTCCTTCCGGGTCATGGAGGTGCGGATGCGGTGCGCGGTGCTCATGGGGGTGCGGGCCTCACTCGTCGGACAGCGGCCGTCTTCGGCCGCACCACCGAGCCTTCTGCGCATGACTCGCAGGTACAACAAGTCAGCGGTAAAGGCCCTGCCACGTTTCGACCAGCGCAGACGTCAAGTATTGGCAATGGTTTTCACATGGAACGGATTCGGCCATACTTCTGACATTCATTTTCATCTAGCGTGGTGCGCGTCCCCTTGTTCCACCCTCTCGTGGAGGATCCATGCCCACGCCCCCGTCCCGGCGCCTGGCCGCCCTCGTCGCCGGCGCCTCGCTGGCCCTGCTGGCCGGCTGCGGCTCGTCGGACTCCGACAGCGACGGGAGCGCCTCGCCGAGCCCGGCCGCCGCCTCCGCGATACCGGTCGTGGCCTCGACGAACGTCTACGGCGACATCGTCGGTCAGATAGGCGGCGCGAAGGTCGACGTCACCTCGATCATCAGCGACCCGGACCAGGACCCGCACTCCTACGAGGCCAACACCCAGAACCAGCTGGCCCTGTCGAAGGCGAAGGTCGTCGTCGAGAACGGCGGCGGCTACGACGACTTCGTCGACCGGATGCTGAAGAGCGGAAACTCCTCCGCCGAGGTCGTCAACGCCGTCAAGATCTCCGGGAAGACCGCCCCGAAGGGCGGTGAGCTCAACGAGCACGTCTGGTACGACTTCCCGACCGTCGCCAAGATCGCCGACAGTGTCGCCGCCGCCCTCGGCAAGGCCGACCCGGCGAACGCGGCCACGTTCACCAAGAACGCCGAGACGTTCAAGGCGAAGCTGAAGCCGCTGGAGGCCAAGGAAGCGCAGATCAAGAAGGCGCACGGCGGCGAGGCGGTGGCCATCACCGAGCCGGTGCCGCTGTACATGATCGAGGCGAGCGGTCTGACGAACGCGACGCCCGCGGAGTTCAGCGAGGCCATCGAGGAGGGCAGCGACGTCTCCCCCAAGGTCCTCCAGGCCGCGCTGGCGCTGTTCTCCGGCAAGAAGGTCCAGGCGCTGGTCTACAACGCGCAGACCTCCGGCCCGCAGACCGAGAAGGCCGAGGCCGCGGCCAAGGCGGCCGGCATCCCCGTCGTACCGGTGACCGAGACCCTGCCGAGCGGCAAGGACTACCTCGGCTGGATGACCTCCAACGTCGACGCGCTCGCGAGCGCGCTGGACAAGTGACGGGTCCGGTCCGGATCCCGGCCCAGGGCGGCAGCGGCGCGGTCGTCAGCCTGCGCGGCGCCGCCCTGTCGTACGGCGAACGGATCGTCTGGCGGGACCTCGAACTCGACGTGCGGCCAGGGGAGTTCGTGGCCGTGCTCGGGCCGAACGGAGCCGGCAAGACCAGCTTCGTACGCGCTCTGCTGGGCCGGCAGCCGCTGTCCGCCGGGAGTCTGACGGTGCTGGGCCGCGCACCGAAGGAGGCCGCACGGGAGATCGGATACGTGCCTCAGCAGGCGGAGTTGTCGGCGCAGGCCATGCTGCGCGCCCGCGACCTCGTGCGCTTCGGCATCGACGGGCACCGCTTCGGACCGCGGTTGCGCACCGGCGGTGTGCGCCGACGGGTGGACGAGATCCTCGAGTCGGTCGGGGCGTCGGCGTACGCGGACGTCCCGCTCGGCATGTTGTCCGGCGGGGAGCGCCAACGGGTGCGCATCGGACAGGCGTTGGCGACCGATCCGCGGCTCCTGCTGTGCGACGAGCCGCTGCTCTCCCTCGATCTGCACCACCAGCGAGCGGTCACCGAACTCGTCGACGCCCGCCGCCGTTCGCACGGCACGGCCGTGGTCTTCGTGACCCATGAGATCAACCCCGTGCTCGGCCTGGTGGACCGGGTGCTGTACCTGGCGCGGGCCGGTCACCGGGTCGGTCCGCCGGAGGAGGTCCTGACCTCCGCGTCCCTGTCGGAGCTGTACGGCACGCGGGTCGACGTCGTGCGTGTCCAGGGGCGGGTCGTGGTCGTGGGCGCCCCCGACGAGACGGTCGCACCGCCTCATCACGCCCCGCAGCCCGAGGAGGTGCGCTCATGACTCTCGCCGACGGGGTCTGGCAGCAGATCTTCAGCTTCGACAACTACGGCGAACTCCTCGCCCTGGTCCGCAACTCGCTCGTCGCGGGCGCCGCGCTCGGCCTGGTCGGCGGCCTCGCCGGGGTCTTCGTGATGATGCGCGACCTGCCCTTCGCGGTGCACGGCATCAGCGAGTTGTCCTTCGCGGGGGCGTCGGCGGCGCTGCTGCTGGACGCGAACATCGTGGCGGGCTCGATCCTCGGTTCGCTGCTCGCGGCGGGCACGATCGGGGTGCTGGGCTCGCGGGCGCGGGACCGCAACTCGGTGATCGGCATCATCATGCCGTTCGGTCTCGGCCTCGGCGTGCTCTTCCTCGCCCTCTACAAGGGCCGCGCGGCCAACAAGTTCGGCCTGCTGACCGGGCAGATCGTCGCCGTGGACACCCCGCAGATGGCCTGGCTGCTGGGCACCTCGGCGCTGGTCGTGGTGGCGCTGGCGGTCATGTGGCGGCCGCTGTCCTTCGCCAGCGCCGACCCGGACGTCGCCGAGGCGCGCGGGGTGCCGGTGCGCGGTCTGTCGTTCGCGTTCATGCTCGTGCTGGGGCTCGCGGTCGCCCTGTCGGTGCAGGTCGTCGGGGCGCTGCTGGTCCTGAGCCTGGTCGTCACCCCGGCCGCGGCCGCCGCCCGCGTCACGGCGTCCCCGGTACTGCTCCCGGCGCTCAGCGTGCTGTTCGCCGTGCTCTCCATCGAGGGCGGCATCCTGCTCGCGCTGGGCGGCTCCATCCCGATCAGCCCATACGTCACCACCGTGTCGTTCACGATCTACGTCGTCTGCCGTGCGGCGGGCCGGCAACGCGTACGGCGATGGGAAGCGCGCGGGACGATCCCGGCGGCCTAGGCGTCGGAGCGGACTCATATCAGGGGCGGTCCTCGCGGACCGCCCCTTCGGCCATCACTCAGGACCGCCCCGAAGTGCCGGTCCCCAGCAGGCCGTTGACCACGAGCGTCGCCAGTGATTCCGCCGTGGCCGTGGCTGTTCCGGGGAGGAGACGGCCTCGGGCCGCCCCAGGCGTCGCGCGAGGGGGCCTCCACCGTGCCGGAGATGGGCGGGACGATGGCCGATCTCCTGGAGCGGCGCGGAGTGTTGCGCGTACCGGCGGCCGCCGATCGTGGCCGTGCCGCTCGTCGGCGCGTCCAGGCCGATGATCATGCGCATGGTCGTGGACTTCCCGGCGCCGTCGGGGCCGAGGAATCCGGTGACCTCGCCGGGCTTGACGGTGAAGCTCAGCCCGTCGACGGCCTTCTTGTCCCCGTATCGTTCGGTCAGTTCGCGCACTTCGATCATCGGCCGTCTTTCGCGTCGCCTCCGCCACGGCGGGCCCGTGGCATCTCCTTTCATCGAGCCAGGCACGCCCCGGTGCCGGTCTCTGGGTCCGCGGAGGCCACTTCCGACCGCGACTGGTACCGCGGTACCAGTGGCGGGTCAGCCCGGAGGATGATCCAACGGCCTTCTTCGGCGAGTTCGGCGTAAGTATGGTGATCCCGTGAAGGCGCCACTCCCGTTGTCCGGGTCCCCGGCAACACAGGAAGAAAGGTTCAGCCTGATGAGCTCCAGGATCCAGCCGACCGCCCAGGTCGACGAGACGGCCACGATCGGCGACGGGACGACGGTCTGGGACCTGGCCCAGGTGCGGGAGGACGCGACGCTGGGCAGCGGATGCATCGTGGGCCGGGGGGCGTACGTCGGTCCGGGGGTGCGGATCGGCGACAACGTCAAGCTCCAGAACTACGCGTTGGTCTACGAACCCGCGGTGCTGGGCGACGGGGTGTTCGTGGGCCCCGCGGCGGTCTTCACCAACGACCACTTCCCCCGGTCCGTGGACCCGCAGGGCAAGTTGAAGCGCGGTGGCGATTGGGAAGCCGTGGCCGTCGTGGTCGCGGAGGGGGCGTCCATCGGAGCCCGTTCGGTGTGTGTGGCCCCGGTCCGCATCGGCCGCTGGGCCCTCGTCGCGGCGGGCGCCGTGGTGACCCGGGACGTGCCCGACTTCGCGCTCGTGGCCGGAGTCCCGGCGCGCCGGATCGGCTGGGTCGGCAGGGCCGGCGTGCGGCTGGTGGAGCGGGAGGGCGAGCCGGGCGGCTGGGAGTGCCCCGAGACCGGCGAGCGCTACGACGAGAAGGACGGCGAACTCTTCCCCCGCGTTTGACTCCCGTTCCCCTAAAAACGCAAATCCTCGAACATCTATAGCCATAACGTGTGTGCGATCTGTGCAGACCAAGCACAATGAGCACACGAACCGGTAGTGCCCAGGGGGGTTACGGGGGTGGGAACACCTATGCCTGCTGCCAGGAGCCAAGACCACTCCTGCGCCTGACGTCTGCCCTTTCCCCGCCGTACGGCCGACCACGCCGCGGCGATCTCCAGTCTGCGCAAAACAGGACCCACAGGGGGGTTGGTGTGCCCAGAAGATGACCACCACACGTCTGGCGGCCCTCGGCCATGAGGAACCGCCGCTGCTCTCGCTCGCCCAACGGCTGCTGTCCGTAGCCGAGTTGGGGCTGCCGGCGATGTTGCTCCCGGGTGGTGAGGCCTTCTCCTTCACCATGTCCGGAAGCAAAGCCCCGAGCGGTTCCTGGACGTTGGAACGACGCGGGACCAGCACCCGGTACGCGGCCATCACCGCGCTGGGCGTCGAGTTCCTCCCCGAGGACCGGCAGCGCGCGGTGCTCGCGGGGCGCAGCGCCCAGGAGTTCACGGGTCTGCTGATCGAGTCGCTGCCCGCGGTGACCAACCTCGGTGACGCGGCGCTCATCGCCTGGGCCGCCGCCGAGACCGCGCACCCCAAGCTGTCCGACGCCCTCGAGCGGGTCGAGGCGCTCGACGTGGAGGGCAGGCCGCAGTACACCGTCGAGGCTGCCTGGGTGCTCTCCGCCCTCGCGGCGGCGCGCGGCACGGTCGATGTGGAGAGACGTTTCAGCGCAGCTCGCGACCGGCTGCTGCGGGCCCGTATCGGAGACAGCCCGCTCTTCCCGCACGCCACCGGACCGGGCCTGGTGCCCTGGTACCGGTCGCATGTGAGCTGCTTCGCCGACCAGACGTACCCGCTCCAGGCCCTGGCCCGCGCGCACGCCAGCGACGACCAGGGCGGCGACCCGGAGGCGCTGGCCGCGTCCGAGGCGTGCGCGGCACGCATCTGCGAGCTCCAGGGCGACGGCGGGCAGTGGTGGTGGCACTACGACGCGCGCACCGGTGGGGTCGTGGAGGGCTACCCCGTCTACAGCGTTCACCAGCACGCGATGGCGCCGACCGCCCTGTTCGACCTCACCGACGCCGGCGGCAGCGACTTCGGCGCGTCGATCCGCAAGGGTCTGCGCTGGATGACGGAGGTGCCGGAACTGGCCGGACACACCGAGCGCCAGGAGCCGTTGATCCTCGACGAGCTCGGCGCCACGTGGCGCAAGGTCTACCGGGGCGACCCGAAGAAGGCCGTCCGCGCCGCCCGGGGCCTCGGTACCCGCCTCGCCCCGAACCTCCGGCTGAAGTCCCTGGACCGGGTCTACCGCCCGCTGTCGGTGGACCGCGAATGCCGGCCGTACGAGTTCGGCTGGATGCTCTACGCCTGGCAGGGGGGCCGGATATGAGCGAGCGCCGGACCCTGTTCGGGGTCGAGCTGGACCCGCTGACCATGGACGAGACCGTGCGGCACTGCCTCGAAGCGGTGCACGACGGGCGCCAGTTGGAGATCGGCGTGGTCAACGCCGCGAAGCTGGTGAACATGCGGCGCGACCCCCGGCTCGCCCAGGCGGTGGCCGGCTGCGATCTCGTCGTCGCCGACGGACAGGCCGTGGTCTGGGCCGGCCGGGTGCTGCGCGCCCCGCTGCCGGAGCGGGTCGCCGGAATCGACCTGTTCGTACGGCTGCTGGCGGAGGCGGAGTCGGCGGGCCTGTCGGTGTACTTCCTCGGCGCCAAGCCGGAGGCGCTGGCCGAGATGGAGCGCCGGGTGGCCGACCGCTTCCCCGGTCTGAAGGTCGCCGGCAGCCGCCACGGCTACTTCGACGACTCCGAGCAGGCCTCCGTCGCGGACGCGATCGCCCACAGCGGCGCCCAGTTGCTCTTCCTCGGCATGACCTCGCCGAAGAAGGAGATCTTCACCGCCGCCTACGGCGCGCGCACCGGCGCCCGGGTCGTGCACGGCGTCGGCGGCTCCTTCGACATCCTCGCCGGGGTCACCAAGCGGGCCCCCGCCGCCTGGCAGCGGATGGGGCTCGAGTGGCTCTACCGCGCGCTCCAGGAGCCGCGCCGCCTCGGCCGGCGCTATCTCACCACCAACGCCGCCTTCGCCCTGATGACGGCACGCGAGTTCATCCGCCTCACCCCGCAGACCGCTTCCGCGAACAGGAGTCACTGATGCGTGTCGTCGTGGTGGGACAGGGATACGTCGGTCTGCCGCTGGCCGTCCGCGCCGCCGAGGTCGGACACGAGGTGATCGGCTACGACGTCGACACCCGGCGGATCAAGAGCCTGGCCGCGGGCGAGTCCTTCGTCGAGGACGTCTCCTCCGAGCGGATCCGCGCGGCGCTGGACGACGGCAGCTACCGCCCGAGCGACGCGGCCCGGGACTGCGGCGGGTTCGACGTCGCCGTCGTGACCGTCCCGACCCCGCTGCACGAGGGCACGCCCGACCTGCGCTACATCCGGGAGTCGGCGGTCACGCTCGCCCGGTATCTGCGGCCCGGGGCCACCGTGGTCCTGGAGTCGACCACCTACCCCGGCACCACCCAGGAGCTGTTCGCGCCGATCCTGGAGGACGGCTCGGGCCTGACCGCGGGCGCCGACTTCCACCTCGGCTACAGCCCGGAGCGCATCGACCCCGGCAACACGGTCTGGGGCTTCAAGGAGACCCCGAAGGTCGTCTCCGGCGTCGACGCCGCGTCCCTGAAGGCCGTCCAGGACTTCTACGGCCGACTCGTCGACACCACCGTGCCGGTGAGCTCGCCCAAGGAGGCCGAACTCGCCAAGCTCCTGGAGAACACCTTCCGGCACGTGAACATCGCGCTGGTCAACGAGATCGCGATGTTCGCCCACCACCTCGACATCGACGTCTGGCAGGCCATCGAGGCCGCCTCCAGCAAGCCCTTCGGCTTCATGAAGTTCACGCCCGGACCGGGGGTCGGCGGCCACTGCCTGCCGATCGACCCCTCGTACCTGTCCTGGCGGGTGCAGCGTGAACTCGGCCAGAGCTTCCGGTTCGTGGAGCTGGCCAACGACATCAACAACCACATGCCCGACTACGTAGCGCGCCGCGTCAGCGACCTGTTCAACGCCCGCCGCCGTTCCGTGAACGGCTCGCGCGTGCTGCTGCTCGGGCTGGCGTACAAGAAGAACACCGGCGACGCCCGGGAGTCGCCCGCCCTGCGTATCTCCCAGCTGCTGCTGGACATGGGGGCCCAGGTCAGGGCGGCGGACCCACATGTGGTGGAGAGCCTGCCGGTGGACAACCGGCTGGTGCGGGTCGAGCCGACCGAGCAGGAGCTGGCCTCCGCGGATCTGGTGGTGCTGCTCACCGACCACGACAACTTCGACTACGAACTCGTCGCCGAACACGCCCCCTTCGTCCTGGACTGCCGTCGCCGGCTGCCGGCGGGACCCACGATCGAGGTGCTCTGAACCATGCCGCGCATCCTCTGCGTCGCCGGGGCACGCCCCAACTACATGAAGATCAAACCGGTGATGGACGCACTGGAACGCCGGGGCGCCGAGGTGCTCCTGGTCCACACCGGTCAGCACTACGACCCGGCGATGAACGACGTGTTCTTCGCCGACCTCGGCATCCGCCCGCCCGACCGCTTCCTCGGCGTCGGCTCCGGCACCCACGCCGAGCAGACCGGACGCGTGATGGCCGCCTTCGAGCCGCTTCTCCAAGAGGTGGCCCCGGACCTCGTCGTGGTGGTCGGCGACATCAACTCCACGCTGGCCTGCGCCCTGGTCACCGCCAAGGCCGGACCGCTCCTGGCCCATGTCGAGGCCGGTCTGCGCAGCCGCGACTGGGCCATGCCGGAGGAGGTCAACCGGGTCGCCACCGACCGGGTCAGCGACTATCTGCTGGCCCCCTCGCCCGACGCCGTGGAGAACCTGCGCGCGGAGGGGTACCGGGAGGACCAGATCCACCTGGTCGGCAACGTCATGATCGACACGCTGCTGGCCAACCTGGACCGCGCCAGGGCCTCGGACGTCCTCGGCCGATACGGCCTGTCCAGAGGCGAGTTCGGCCTGGTCACCCTGCACCGCCCCGCCAACGTGGACGACCCCGAGACCCTCGCCGGGCTCCTCAAGGCGCTGGGCGAGATCGCCGGCCACTGCCCGCTCGTGCTGCCCGTGCACCCACGTGCGTCACAGCGGCTCGCGGAGATCGGCGTCCCCGGTGGCATCAGGCTCGTACCGCCCGCCGGATACCTCGACTTCATCGCCCTTCAGGACGCCGCCCGCGTGGTGCTGACCGACTCGGGCGGTGTCCAGGAGGAGACCACCGCGCTGGGCGTGCCCTGTGTGACCCTGCGGGACAACACCGAGCGGCCCATCACCGTCGACCAGGGCACCAATGTGCTGGCCGGCCGGGATCCGGCGCGCATCGTGTCCACCGTGCACCGGGTGCTGGCCGATCCGCCCGCGCCGCGCCGGCCCGAACTGTGGGACGGCCGGGCGAGCGAGCGCATCGCCGACGTCCTGCTGCGAGGGGGCACCGCGAGCACCCGGCCCAGACCCACCGACCAGCCGAGACCCGGCGACCGAGCGCTCCCCATATGATCCGCTTGCAACATATGCTCATCGAACATCTGGTCGCTAGGGGGGACCGTCTTGGATCTCGCTGAGATCTTCCGGGTCATGCGCAGGCGTTGGTACGTCCTGCTGCCCGGACTCTTGCTGGCCGCGGGCCTGACGTTCGCCGTCACCGCGGTGGTTCCGGTCACCTACCAGTCGCAGAGCACGGTCAATCTGCTCAACTCCCGCAAGGCCACCGAGGCCTACGACGGCAACCCGTTCCTGAGCACCCAGACCTCGCTCACCGGCATGGCGGACAACCTGGCCCGCAACCTCAACTCCGATGTCTCCGTCCGGGAGCTCAAGTCCCGTGGCGCCACCGGCACGTTCGAGGCCAAGCTCGCCGACAACGCGCAGGGGCCACTGCTCTGGCTCACCGTCACCGGCACCGACAAGAAGTCGACGCTGGCCTCGGACCGCATCCTGACGGCGTACGCCAAGGAGCGGCTGAGGGAGTTCCAGGAGCAGCAGTCGGTCGCCGAGAACGCCATGATCCGGATGACCACGATCGTCTCCCCGCAGACGCCGGTGGCACAGACCAAGACGCGGCTCGAGTACATGATCATGGCGGGCGGCGGCGGCTTCGTGCTCACCATGATCGCCGTCTTCTACGTGGAGGCCCGCAAGAGGTCCCGCAGGCCCACGGCCGAGCCGAAGCCGCAGTCGGAGTCCGACTCCGAGGCGGAGCAGGAGTCGGAGTCGGAGCAGGACCCGGCCGCTCCCGCTCCCGCTCCCCCGGCCGGGGAACGGATCGTGGAGGAGACGCTCGCCATCCGGCGCCCGCCCAGCTGGACGCGGTCCCGCGACGACGGTCCGGCCGCCGAGCCCGAAGCGCCACGGCCCGTCATGGCCGTGGCGTCCGCAGCCGAGCCCCTCGACGAGGAGTCGACTCATGGACACCGCCCCCGCACCGGGCAGCGAGACCGGTGAGACGGGCGACTCTCCCGCTCCTCCCGCTCCCGCACCACCCCACCCCGCGCCCGACGCGCCTCCCGCCCTCGGCCGAAAGGTCCGTTCGGCGGCCCGGTGGAGCCTGATCAACACCGTCGTCCTGCGCCTGGGCAACTTCGCGACCGGCATCGTGCTGGCCCGCTTCGCCCTGGGTCCCGCGGAATGGGGCGTGTACGGCATCGCCCAGACCGTGCTGCTGGTCCTGCTGTCCGCGAACGAGCTGGGCGTGGGCCTGGCCATCGTGCGTTGGGAGGGGGACCCGCGACGGTTCGCGCCGACCGTGCTGACGATGAGTACCCTCTCCAGCGGTCTGCTGTACGTGGTGCTGTTCGCGGCGGCGCCGACGGTGGCCGGTCTGCTCGGCTCGCCGGACGCCGCGGGCGTACTGCGGGTGATGTGCCTGTGTGTGCTGATCGACGGCATCGCACAGGTCCCCGGTCACTTCCTCACCCGTGAGTTCGCCCAGGGCAAGCGGATGGTCATCGACGGGCTGAACTTTGTGGTCGCCACCTCGCTGACGCTGCTGCTGGCCTTCCAGGGCTGGGGCGCGATGAGCTTCGCCTGGGGGGCGGTGGCGGGCAACGTCGTGACGCTCGTCGGGTGCGCCCTGGCGGCCCCGGGCACCCTGAAGTACGGCTGGAACCCCGAACAGGCCCGGGCGCTGCTGCGGTTCGGGCTGCCGCTGGCGGGCGCGAGCATGCTGGCCCTCGCGGTGGTCAACGTCGACACGATGGTGGTCGGCGCGACGCTGGGCAACGTGGCGCTGGGGTTCTACGTGCTCGCCTTCAACATCTCCGGCTGGCCGGTCAGGATCATCTCCGAGGCCGCCCGCCGGGTGTCCTTCGCCGGCTTCTCCCGGCTGGCCGGGTCGCCGGAGGCGCTCGCCCAGGGCTTCAGCCGCGCCCTGGGCGTACTGATCACCGTCACCGTCCCGATCTGCGTCCTGCTGGGCGGCCTGGCGCTCCCGGTCATCCAGCTGATCTACGGGGACCGGTGGGGCCCGGCCGCCGCCGCGCTGCCCTGGCTGATGGCCCTCGGCCTGATCCGCATCGGCGCCGAACTCGCCTACGACTGCCTGGTCGCGCTCGGCCAGCGCCGCTCGCTGTTCCTGGTGCAGGGCCTGTGGCTGGTGGCGCTGGTCCCGGTCCTGCTGGCCGCCTCCCATCTGAACGGCATCGTGGGCGTCTCCCAGGCCCATGTCCTGGTCGCCGGCGGCCTGGTGGTGCCGGTGTTCCTGTTCGCCCTCGGGCGCGGCGGCATCGGCGTCGGCAGGATCGCCAGGGCCTGCGCGTGGCCCTTCCTCGGCGGGGCCGTGATGGCGGCGATCATCCTCTTCCTGGAGCCCCGGTTCGGCGACAGCCGGCTCGCGCTCCTCGCCATCTGCACGCTCGCACTGGCCGGCTACACGGTGTGCGTACTGCCCAGCCGCGACTTCCTGCGCGGCGTCGACCGCGGCGACCGGCCCCACCGAGGCCGGCACCGGGCGGCCACACCGGCCCGGTCCACCCAACAGGACGTGAGGTAACCGGATGTCACGGCGTACCAGCCGGAAGTCGCTCGTGGGGCTGCTGCTCGCCGCCTTACTGGCGGTCCTGGGAACGGCCTGCTCGGGGACGGAGAAGTCTGCGTCGCCGCCCCGCTCCCCGAGCGCCTCCTCGACGGCGCCGAACCCCGCTCCGTCGGCCACGGTCGGCGAGGCTACGGGGAAGCCCGCCTCCACCTCTCCGTCCCCGAAGTCGTCGCCCACCCCGACGGCGGGCCCGAGCGGTCCGTCCGGCTCGCCCACGGCCAACGCCAAGGCCAACTGCGCCTCGCCCGGCGCCTGCGGCTTCCCCGACGCCGACACGACCGGCCACCGCACCGAGCTCACCCCGCACAACACCGGCTACCTGGCCATCCGTGAGCACGGGAAGGTCATCCGCGGCTGGGACATCAAGGGCTCGCTCGACATCTACGCGAACAACGTCACGATCATCGACTCCCGGATCACCTCGGACAGTTGGTGGGGCATCAACCTGCGCCCCGGCTTCAGCGGCCTGAAGGTCCTGCACACCACCATCACCGCGGTGCCCGGCAAGGGCCCGGACAACGGCGGTGTGGACTACGCGGTGTCGAACATGGGCGGCAGCTCCATCGAGGTCGGCTGGTGCGACGTCTCGGTGTTCGGCGACGCCCTGTCCATGGGCCAGGGCAATCTGCACGACAACTACGTCCACGACATCGCCCCGTTCGTGAACCTGGGCGGCGAGTGGCAGCACACCAACGCGGTGATCAGCGGCGGCGGCAACACCGGGCATCTGATCATCCGCCACAACACCCTGCTGAACGCGACCAGCCTCAAGCAGGGAGCCTCGGGAAGCATCGGGCTGTTCGCGGACACCGGAGTGGTCCGCAACGTCACCGTCGACCGCAACTGGATCGCCGGCGGCGCGTACGCCCTCTACGGCGGCAGCACCGGCGCCACCGGGATCAAGGTCACCGACAACATCTTCTCCACGGAGTACCACCCGAACTCCGGCGGCTACGGCGTGGTCGCCCACTGGAACCACAAGGGCGCCGGAAACGTGTGGCGCAACAACCGGCTGTCCGACGGCCGCCTGGTCACCCCGGAGCCGTCCGCATGAGCGCGGTCGTGACGCGCCGTGTCGCGCGGGCGCCCTGGACGCTGCTCAAGGCGGTGTTCGGCTGGCTGGTGCTCTTCGAGGCGAGGAACAAGGTCGTGCTGGCCCCCTCGGCGCTGCGCCTGCGCCGGATCGAGGACGCCGAGACCCGACGCCTGGCCGCCGACCTCGGCTCACCGCCCTCGGCACTCGTCGCCACGGTCATCGCCACCCACCGCCGCCCCGAGGCACTGCGCGCCGCCGTCCGCTCCGCCCTGGCCCAGAGCGTCCGCGACCAGGTCGTCATCGTCGTCGACGACGGCGCGGGCCTGCCCGAACTACCGGACGACCCGCGCCTGTTCGCCGTGTCCCTGTCGGCCAACATCGGCACCGCCGGAGTCGTCCGCAACATCGGCATCCGCCTGACCCGCTCCCGCTACGTCGCGTTCCTGGACGACGACAACCTGTGGGAGCCCGACCACCTCGCCCGGGCCCTGGAGGCGCTGGAAGCCCCCGGCGGACCCGACGGCGTCTACACGGCACTGCGCCGCGTCCTGCCCGACGGCACCGACCGGGACATCCTCTCGGTCCCCTACGACCGGCGCCGGGCGGCCCGTGAGTCCTTCCTCGACACCAACGCCTTCGTCGCCCGCCGCACCCGCGCCCTGCGCTTCAGCCGGCTGCGCCGGACACCGGAGGTGATGCCCCGGGAGGACTGGGAGCTGATCCGCCGGTACGCCCGAAGGCACCGGGTGCTGCATGTGCCGCACCCGACCGTCCGGTACCTGATGAATCCCGCGAGCTTCTACACCCGGTGGTGACAGACCGGTTGCAGAGACCCACTCCTGCCCTCACCTCTCCCACGACCACAGGTGGTTGATCCCGTGCCCCGATCCCGCGCCCTCAGAAACAAGTTCGTCGACGCTCCCGGCTCCCTGGGCGAACGGATGCGCGTCGCCCGCTGGGAACGGTTCCGACGCTGCTTCCCCGGCATCGAGAACATGAGCGTCCTGGACCTGGGCGGGACGGCCGAGATGTGGCTGCGGGCACCGGTGCGCGCCAAGCACGTCCACCTGATCAACCTGGAGGCGCACCCCGCCGAACTGCCCGACTGGATCACCGCGGAGAACGCCGACGTCACCGACCCCGAGGTCGCCGCCGAGCTGAGCCGGCAGGGCGGCTACGACATGGTGTTCTCCAACTCGACCATCGAGCACGTCGGCGGCCACAGCCAGCGCCGGCTGTTCGTCGCCGCCGTGGAGCAACTGGCGCCGCTGCACTGGATCCAGACGCCGTACCGCTACTTCCCGGTCGAGCCGCACTTCGTGGCGCCGGGCTTCCAGTTCCTGCCGCTGGCCGCCCGCGCCCGGCTGGTGCGGCACTGGCCGCTCGTCCACAGCCGCCCGGACAGTCCGGAGTCGGCCATGAACGCCGTCATCAACATCGAGCTGCTGACCCGCACCGAGATGCGCTACCTGTTCCCCGACTCGACGCTCCTCAGCGAGCGGGTGCTCGGCGCCACGAAGTCGCTCATAGCCGTGAGAACGGAGCGGTGATGCTGAACAACCTGGTCAACCGACACGACGCCGACCGGCTGCTGCGCAAGGTCCGCAAGCTCGAACTCAACCCGGTGCTCGCCAAGTTGCGGGTGCGCGGCGGTGAGCGGGTCGTGCAGCACTGGTCCCAGGTCGACCCGTCGCTCACCGAGTGGTGGGCAATCCCCCCGGTGATCAAGCGCTGGAACCTGCTGATGACCGGCGACGCGGACACGTCGTTCCCCGAGTACGTCGCCGCCAAGCACTTCGCGCCGCGCACCGATCTGCGCGGCCTGTCGCTGGGCTGCGGCACCGGCGGGAACGAGCTGCTCTGGGCGAAGACCGGCGCGTTCGGTCTCCTGGAGGGCGTGGACGTGGCCCAGCAGCGCATCGACTTCGCCACGCGGTCCGCCGCGGAGGAGGGCCTCGCCGACGTCCTGCGCTTCCGGGTCACCGACGTCAACCGGATGACCAGCGACGGGGAGCGCTTCGACGTCCTGCTGGGACTGCAGTCCCTGCACCACTTCGACAGCCTCGCCGAGACGCTGCCCCGGCTGTCCCAACTGATCGAACCCGACGGCCTGTTCGTGATCGACGAGTTCGTCGGACCGACGCGGTTCCAGTGGACCGACGCGCAACTCGACGCGGCGAACGCCCTGTTGGCGCTGCTCCCCGAGGAGCGCCGCCGCCTGGCGGACGGCCGCGTCAAGCGGCGCGTGGTACGGCCCAGCAGGATGTCCATGGTGCTGGACGACCCCTCCGAGGCGGTCGACGCGGCGTCCCTGCTGCCGGGGCTGCGGCGGCACTTCGAGGTGGTGGAGGAACGGCCCTACGGGGGCACGGTGTTGCACATCGCGTTCTCCGGCATCGCCCACAACTTCAGGGACGACAAGCCGGAGACCCTGGAGCTGCTGGAGCGCTGCTTCGCCATCGAGGACGCGGCGCTGCCGGAGGTCGGGCACGACTTCATCGCGATGGTGTGCCGAGTCAGGCCGTAGGACGAGCGCGGCTCCCTGTCACGGTCCCGGTGTCTTTCGCAGGGCTCCGGGCCTGACCAGGGCGCCGGCTGCCGCTCGGCTCGCCTTCCTGCCCAGTGCCGCGCGTGCGGTCTCCCGGAGCAGGACCGCGCCGCGGAAGGCCGCCGTGGCGACAGCGCCGTGCCGACGCCCGTACAGCCGGACCCTGTTGAGCGTCAGCAGGGTCCACAGCCGGGGCGACACCTGGGAGTCACCGCCCAGGTGCACCGCCTCGGCCGCCGGCTCCAGCTGGGTGGCGTACCCCAGGTCCCGGGCCCGCAGGCAGAACTCCGTCTCCTCCGAGTAGAGGAAGAAGGACTCGTCCCAGGCCCCGCAAGCGGCCAGACACTCCCCCGAGACGGCCATGAGCGCGCCGGTCGCCCAGTCCGCCCGCGTGGGCCGACGGTACGCGGCGGGGTCGGTGACCAGCTCGCTCAGGCGCGGGAAGCGCCCGGCCCGGCGGTTGCCGATGACGGCCTCGCCGAGGGCCCGCAGGACGCTCGACTCCCGGCGCAGCGAGTGGTGCGGTGTGTCCCGGCCCTCCTCGTACAGCAGAGGTACGGCGATCCCGACGCCGTCGCCGAGGCTGTCGACGAGGAGTTTGGCGCAGCCCTGCCGCATCCGGATGTCGGGGTTGCAGACGAGCGCGACCTCGTACTCCCCGGCCGCGCCCAGCGCCGCGTTGACGCCCGCCGCGTACCCGGCGTTGCGGCCGGTCTGGACGACCGTGGCGTCCGGGGCCAGGGTGCGCAGCACCTCGACGGTGTCGTCGGCGGAGTCGTTGTCGGCGACGACGAGCCGCCAGTCCAGGCCGGCCATGCCCTCGGGCAGCGCGGCGAGGAACCCGGGGAGCACCGCGGCGCTGTTCCAGGTGACGACGATGACGGCGACAGTGCTCAACGGGACTCCACGAGTTCGGGGACGCGGGCTTCGGACGGCTCACCGGGCGCGGGGACCGCGGCCTCGGTCCGGGCCTTGGACTCGGCCTCCGCCTCGGCCGCCTCCCGGCGGATGAAGCCGAGGTAGCTGCCGCCGGCGCCCAGGACCAGGAAGAACATCCCCGCGTACATGGGGAAGCTCAACGCGTCGAAGGTGGCGCTGATGACCAGGGCGACCAGCGCCGAGGCGAGGAAGGCCTGACCCAGTTCCCGGTCCGAGTCGTTGCGGGCGAGGCGGCGGACGGCACCGCCGGTGTGGATGCCGGTGACGAACAGGGCGAGCAGCGCGACGAGGCCCAGGATGCCCATCTCGGCCAGGGTCAGCATGTACTGGTTGTCCGTGAAGAAGTACAGGTCGGGGGTGAAGGTGCCGAACCCGCGCCCGAACCAGGGGTGTTCCTCGAGGTAGGGGACGATCGCGCTGTACTTCACGGTGCGTGCCTGGGTGCTGCTGTCGGAGCCGGCCAGGAAGCTGGCGAAGAGGTTGGTGATGGTCCCGATCAGCCCGGGGATGATCACCTTGAAGCCGGCCACCGAGCCCACGATCAGCCCGATCGCCGCCCAGCGCCGCTGCGGCTTCCAGCGGGGCACCATCACCAGGATCACGATGAAGGCGCCGATGATGGACGTCCTGGACACGGTGAGCGGGAGCGCGCCCGCCATGATGGCGACGGGGGCCCAGCGGCGCAGGGCGCCCGCGTGCCGTCGTACCGGATCGAACGCCTGGTGGACGGCGAAGGGGACGAGGATGGCCAGCATCCCGCCGAACTCCAGGGGGTGGGCCGTGGTGGAGCGCGGCCGGGTGAACGAGCCGCGGTCCATGGCGCTGATCCCGGCGGAGCTCGACTGGAGGCCGGGGATGTGGATGGAGTCGGCGATGTTGGTCGCGGCGAAGAAGTCGTAGTAGCCGATCAGGGCGACCACCGTGCCCAGCACGACGAGCCGGCGCATCAGGGTCTCCAGCCGGCTGCGCTCCTGGATGCCGGCCGAGGCCAGCACCACCAGCGCCACCCACACGCCGAGCCCGATCAGGCCGCGGTCGGCTCCGAGGACCTCCTCGTGGGAGCTGTCGCGGGTCGCGTCCGCGAGGTACGACAGCAGCACCGCCGCGGCGAGCAGGCACATCGCCACGCGTGGCAGCCGGGTGCCCTTGGCCGGGACGATCCGGCCGCCGAGCCAGGTCGCGAGGTACCACAGGAGGCCGAGCAGGGCGAAGACGTTGGCCGGGGTGCCGACGCCGCCCAGCGCGGGCAGGGTGAGGTTGGAGGGGACGAAGAAGGCCAGCGCGAGATAGCCGGTGAGGATCGTGGTGGCGTCCAGCCGGCGCACCAGCAGTCCTCTGGGGGCCCGCTCGGGGGGCTTCAGGCGGTGGCGTCGGGGCACGTATCCGGCCTGGGCGCGTCCGCGACGGCGGACCACCGCGACGCCCTCGGCCAGGATGGACAGCAGGAACGCGCCGACGAGCCCGACGATGACGACCGCCGCGATGCTCTGGTAGCGGCTCTTCGGCTCCGAGACCGGGGTCTGCGGCAGGACGACCGGCGCGGTCTGCACCAGGTACGTCTTCGGCACCTTGGAGGCGGCCTGGAGGGCCTTGAGCTGTTCGCCGGCGAAGTCGGTGAGGACGGTGGTCTCGTGGAGCACCTTCTTCTGGTCGGTGCCGGTGACGCTCAGGGTGAGCAGCGGGCTGTCGGCGTCCGGTGCGAACCCGACGGTGTAGCGGTCGGTGACGCCGCGGGAGTGCAGTTCCTTGGCCGAGTCGCCGGACTGGAGCGTCCTGATCAGCACGTCGGCCGTGACGACCAGCGAACCGCCCGCGTTCGACAGGGGGTTGCCGAAGGTCGGTGCCAACTCCGCGATGGCAGTGGAGTCGAGCAGGGTCACCGAGCTCTGGGACTCGTAGGAGACGGGGACGGTCCGGTACAGGTAGCCGCCCGCGAGGAGGCTGATCAGGGTCAGGGGCACCATGAAGTACCAGCGCCTGCGCATGATCGCCAGAAGATCGCCGAGACTCATGTCCGCTCCCCCCGGTTCGCCGATCGGGTGGTGACTTGTCCCGGTGCCTGCGAGTATCGGTGGCGACGGAAGGAATCCCTGTGTCGCCTCGTGACGTCGCCGAAGCGCTGCTCCGCCGCTGGTACGTACTGGTGCTCGCGCTCCTGCTGACGGCCGCCGGAGCCTACCCGGTGCTGCGCCCGACCCCCCAGTACCTGAGTTCGGCGGTGGTCGTCCTCAAACCGCCGGCGACGGGAAACCAGCCGAACCAGCTGACGAACCTCCAGCCGCCGCTCGCCACGCTGTCGTACGGGGTGATCCAGCAGCTCGAGTCGCCCGCCGGGCGGGCGGAGTTGGACGCCGCCGGGGTGCACGGGAGCTACCAGCTGATCCCGCGCAACAGCGGCACCAGCGCGACGCCGCGCTATCTGATCCCCTCGGTGCAGGTGCAGGCGCGGCGGGGTTCCGCCGTCGCGGCGGACACGGCGGTCGGTCAGGTCATCGAGGTGTATTCGCGGCATGTGGCGGAGCTCCAGGACGCGCAGGGGGTCGCGGCCGGTTCGCGGATCAGCGCGTCCGTCCTGGTCGCGCCGAGCGCCGCCCTGGTGCAGGGCACCAAGAGCCGTGCGCTGGCGGGGGTGGCGCTGCTGGGGGCGACCGCCGGGATCCTGGGCGCGCTGTGGTGCGACCAGTTCGTGCTGCGGCGCCGTCGCGGGACCGCCCCGGAGCGGGAGCTTCGCCGCGAGGCGGACCGGGTTCCGGTGGCGGGCTGAGCGACCGCGCGCGGTCGGGTGCGAGTCGGGCATGTGCATCAGATTCCGCGGCGCTTCCAGGACTCCCACCACAGCCACTCCCGGCCGCGTTCGGCCACGGCCGACCACACCAGGGGCTGGAGATAGGGCATGGCCTTGGGGCCGATGCGTCGTCTGAGGCGCAGTGCCCGGTACTCGGGCAGCGCCGCGTACCCCGGCAGGCACTCCTCGGCGAAGGCCACGCACTCCTCGACCGGTACGACGTCCGTGCGTCCCCGGTCGTAGGCGCGGTAGGCGCGGCGCAGCGCGTAGCGGGCGAGCCGGGTGTGGACCTGCTCGGCGAGGCGGTCGGCGTGCGGCAGCCGGTCGGCGCACTTGGCGAGCGCCGAGTCGTAGGCGACCAGGCGCTGGCGCAGGTCGTCGAGCTGGCCGCCGAAGTCGGTGGTGGACATGTTGTTGCCGTGGACGCGGTAGAAGGCCTGGTCGGCGCCGCGGATGTAGCCGACGTCGGCGTGGGCGGCGAGCCGCATCCACATCTCGATGTCGCCGGCGTGCGGCAGGGCCGGGTCGTAGCCGCCGACCTTGCGCTGGAGGCCGGTGCGGACGACGACCTCGGGTGAGGTGATGCAGCCGGTGCCCTCCCGGAACCGGCGCTCCAGCCACCACTGGCCGGGGTAGACGACCGAACCGGTGCTGCGGGTACGGGCCTTGGGCAGCGGTCCGCCGTGCTGGAAGCGCAGGGGGCGGCCGTAGGCGAACCCCGCCTCGGGGTGTTCGTCGAGCAGTGCGGCGGCCCGGACCAGGGCGCCCGGCACCAGCCGGTCGTCGGCGGAGAGCAGGGCCACGTAGTCGCCGTCGGCCCACTCCAGCAGGCCCTCGTTGTAGGTGGCGATGTGGCCCTTGTTGGTCCGGTGGACGTGGACGTCGATCCGCGGGTCGGAGGCCGCCAGCTTGCGCGCGGTCTCCGCCGAGTCGTCGGGCGAGGCGTCGTCGATGATGAGGACCCGGACGTCGACGCCGTCCTGTTCGTCCAGGACGCTGCTCACGCAGTCGGCCAGGAAGTGGCCGTACTTGTAGCAGGGGATGACAACACAGACGGTGCTCATCGGTGGGGAAGCCAATCCCCGGTGGCGGTCCGCGCCGCGCTGGGCGCGGACCGCCACCGGTGGGTTCTGATCGGTCAGTTCTTCTTGGTGCGGACGGACTTGCTGGTGAGGGTCCAGCTACGGGACTTCACCTCGTGGTGCTTTCTGTCCTTGGCCGTGACCGTGACCCTGAACTTGGTGCCGTCCGGCAGCGGGGCCGTGAGGTGGACGGTCACCTTGTGGGTGGCCCGGTCGTAGAACGCGACGGCCTTGATCTTCAGCTTCCTGGCCTCGGCCGCCTTGGCGCCCTGCAGGACGGTCAGGGTCGCCTTGACCGACGACGGCTTGGCCGAGGCGGGCACGGACATCACCAGCGGGCTGTCCTGGTCCGCGGTGGACTCCACCGTGGACGAGGCCGCCTCCGAGGAGGTGCCCGCCGCCTGGGACGCGCTCGGGTTGTCGGCGGTGAACAGCGGCCCTACCCAGTAGTTCGCGGATCCGTAGGAACCGTTGGGGAATGCCGTCGTGCTGCCGTACTTGTAGAGCCCGTTGTGATGCGCGGTGGTGTCGGCGGTGGCCGTCAGCGGATACGACTTGTGCGCCGATGCGAAGTAGCCGCCGTCCACCGCGTAGTTGCCGTTCGGCGCGTGGTACGAGGCGACGTACGCGGTGCCCGCGGTGACGGCCACCGGTGAGGCGAACGTCATCTGCTGCCAGCCGGACGCCGACTCCGCGGTGAAGGTGCCGGTCGCGAGCAGTGTGCCGTCGTCCGACCACAGGCTGCCGGTGTGGGTGCCGGTGTTGGTGGCGCCCTTGTAGAAGGTGACGCCGGTGATCCAGCCGTCCGCCGAGGACGTGAACCGGGTGCCCAGTTCGACGGAGTTGGGGTCGGCGGTGACCGCGGGGGTGGCCGGTACCGCGTTCGCGTTCCACAGCGTGCAGGGGCAGGTGACCGCCGGTGGCGTGGAGCTGGTCGTGAAGGACCAGGTCACCGGGTTCGCCATGGCGTTGCCCCAGACGTCCGAGGCCTGCACGGACGCCGTGTACGTGGTGTGCAGCTCCAGCTCTGTCGAGGGGGTGAAGGTCGCCTTGTTCGACGCCGGGTAGGTGAGGGCGCCCGGCACGTTGTTGCCGTCCGGGTCCTTCAGGGTGAACGTCACGTTGTCGATGTCGACGGCCGCGCTGAAGGTGGCCGACACCGGCGCCGTGATCGCCGCTCCGGTCGCCCCGGAGGTCGGGGAGGTGGAACTGACGGTGGGCGGGGTGGTGCTGGCCGTGGAGGTGTCCAGGACCACGTCGACCCAGTAGTTGCTGCCGGAGGAGGCCGAGGACGGGAAGGCGCTGGTGGAGCTGTACTTGTAGACGCCGTTGCCGCCGTCGGTGCCGGACTTCAGGGCGGTGAGCGGGGCGAGGCCCGCGTCGCTGTTGGAGAAGTAGCCGCCGTCGTAGGAGTAGCCGCCGTTGGGGGCGAAGTACGAGGCGACGTAGGTGGTGTTGGCCTTGACGGTGACCGGGGTGGCGAAGTTCAGCTGCTGCCAGCCGGAGGCCGTCTCGTTGGTGAAGGTGCCGGTGGCCAGGCGGGTGCCGGAGGCGCTCCACAGGCTGCCGGTGTGGGTGCCGGTGTTGGCCGGCGACTTGTAGAAGCGGACGCCGGTGATCGAACCGGCCGTCGTGGTGCGGATCTTGACGCCGAGTTCCAGCGGACCGCCGTCACCCGCGTTGACGGTGCCGGGGACCGCGGTGGCCGGCCAGATGGTGCAGGGGCAGGCCTGCGGGCCGACGGTCAGCGGGATGGTGGTGACGGCGCCGATGTTGACGCTGTCGTCGACCGCGCGGACCTTGATGGAGGCCGAGCCGGGGGTCGTGGGCGTCCAGCTGTAGCTCCAGGACGTCAGACCGGTGGTGGCCTTCCAGGTCGTACCGCCGTCGGTGGAGACCTCCACGCGGGCCACCACTCCGCCGGAGTCGGTGGCGGTGCCCTTGATGGTGACCGGCTTGAGCGCCGGGACGGTGACCCCGGAGGCCGGGCTGGTCACGGTGATGGCCGGGCCCGTGGTGTCGGTGGAGGCGGTGGCGGCGACCAGGTTGCTCTGCCGGCTCAGCGGCTGGACGCCCATGTCGGCGAAGATGTTCACGGTCGCCTGCTGCATCCGGACGTCCTCGGTGACCACCACGTCCTCGGGGTCGTACGTCGGCAGGTTGGTCAGGCCCCACGACCACTGCACGGTGCCCGCTCCGAACACCAGGGCGCCGGAGTCCTGGTCGCGGAACTCGACGAGGTTGTGCGTCGCGGTGCCGTTGCCGTACATGTTGCCCCAGTCGAGGCGGTACTTGCCGTCGTCGATGTCGACCGTCGTGGACGACACGTTGATCGCGCCCGCGGGCCTGGTGGCGTTGTCGAGGTCGCTGTCCCACTCGTAGCCGAGGGTGCCGGTCGGGAAGGTCGCGGTCTGGCTCGATGTGAGGTTCGCGATGGAGGTGTCACGCCAGATGCGGTTCTTGCCGTACGAGCCGGGGACGGTGATGGCGTCGGCGCGGTAGCCGTTCACGGTGAACATGGAGCCGGTGAGGATGTTCGGCGGCTGGTAGGCCTGGCCGTAGTCGGTGCTCTTCGGATCCATCCAGGTGCCGGTCCACTCGCCGCTGGGGTCGGCGATGCCGTTGTTCTGCACCATCTTGGTCATCTTGTAGCAGACCAGGGTGCGGCTCGAGGTGCTGGTGCCGTCGATGCTCGGGGTCAGCCGGGTCTTCCAGAAGACCTCGTTGCCGCTGAAGAAGCCCTGCCGGACCCCGGCCTTCCGGGCCGCCAGCACATTGCTGTACTGGCTCTGCGTCCAGTACTCGTCATGGCCGGAGGACAGGTACACCTTGTGCTTCTTCAGCAGGGTGCCGCCGTTGTTCGACACGTCGACGCCGGAGAGGTAGCTGACGTCGTAGCCGTTGCGCTCCAGCCAGGACAGCATCATGAACTCGGAGCCGTAGATGCCGTTGTCGCCGCCGATGTCCAGCGGGCGGTTGTAGCTGACCTCGTAGGCACGGCCGTCGGGCGCGGGGCCCGCGCCGCCGTAGAAGTCCTGGCCGCCGTAGTCGTTGTAGGCCTGCCAGGTCTGGTCGCTGGTCTGCACGACGATGTCGGAGGTGCTGGAGTCCTTGCGGACGACGAACGGGTACGGCATCAGGCCGTCGCCGTCGGTCTGCGTCAGGTTGGCGATGTACAGGCCGGACACGGCGTCGCTGGGCACCGTCCAGCTCGCGGTCACCGGCCAGTTGCCGCAGTCGACCAGACCGGTGGCGGCCTTGGTGGTGCAACTGGCGGGATTGTTCGTGTAGTTCGCCGGGTAGGTCACCGCCGCCTGGGCCGCGGTGGAGATCTGGCGCGCTCCGTCACCGCCGTACCAGCCGAGCCGGTAGATCTGGATCTGGTACGTGGTCTTCGACTGGATCTTGAACTGGACGGTGTCGCCCGCCTGCACGCTCTCCTTGGTGGTGAACCCCTTGATGTCACCGTAGGAGTTGGGCGAGTACCAGTCGGACATCGGGCTGCCCGCCTTGGAGTTCTCGCAGACGATCGCGTTCGAGCCCGACCCGCACGGATCGGCTGCCGCCTGGGCGGTCCCCACCTGCGGGAACACCGCGAATATCAATGCCACGACGACGGCGAGGCGCCCGCCCCGGAGCCGTCTGCTCCATCTGTTCATATGTACCTCTCAGCGGTGCTGTGCAGGAGCGACCCGTGCAGACGGGCTGGAGCGTGAAACCTTGAGCGGTCAGCCGCGCAGCGCGTGGGTGAGCGTGTCCACGACGCGTTGCTGCTGTTCGGGGGTGATCTGCGGGTAGAGCGGAAGCGACAGGATCCGGTCCGCCGTCTGCTCGGCGTGCGGGAAGTCGCCCCGGGTATGGCCGAGATGGCCGTACGCGGGCGTGAGGTGGACCGGGGCGGGGTAGTGCACCCCGGCGCCGATGCCCTCGGCGTTGAGCTTGCCGACGAGGTCGTCGCGGTCCGCGTCGGCGATCCTCACGACGTAGAGGTGCCAGACGTGGACGTTGCCGGCGTCGGTCGTGGGGAGCGCGATCCGGCCGGTGGCCGCCAGGTCGGCGAGGAGCGTGTCGTAGCGGGTGGCGGCCGCCCGGCGGGCCGCGTTGCCGTCCGCCAGCCGGGCCAGCTTGGCGCGCAGGACGACGGCCTGGAGACCGTCGAGCCGGCTGTTGAATCCGGGGACGTCGTGGCGGTACTTGGCGACGCCGCCGTGGTTGGCGATCGCGCGGATCAGGCCGGCCGCGTCCTCGTCGTCGGTCAGCACCGCGCCCGCGTCGCCGTAGGCGCCGAGGTTCTTGCCCGGGTAGAAGCTGGTGGCCGCGATGCCGCCGCTGCCCGGGGTGCGGCCGTCGCGGCTCGCGCCCTGGCACTGGGCGGCGTCCTCGACGATCCGTACCCGGTCCGGGAGTTGGCCGGCGAGGGCCGCGGTGTCGGCCATCTGTCCGTACAGGTGCACGGGCACCACCGCGCGGGTGGCCGGGCCGACCGCGTCCAGCGCGGCCTGCGGGTCGAGCAGGTAGCTGTCGGGCAGACAGTCCGCGAGGACCGGCCGTGCGCCGGTCCGGGCCACGGCACCGGCGGTGGCGATGAAGGTGTTGGCGGGGATGACGACCTCGTCGCCGGGCCCCACTCCGCTTGCGCGCAGGGCGAGTTCGAGGGCGTCGGTGCCGTTGGCGACGCCCACGCAGTGCTCGATCCGGCCGAAGTCGGCGTACTCGCGCTCGAATCGGCGGACTTCCTCGCCGCCGACGAAGGCGGTGTCGGCCAGGACCCGGTCGAAGCCGGCCCGTACCTCGTCGGCGACCTCTCGGTGGGCCGCCTTGAGGTCCACGAGCGGAATCTGGTTCATGTCAGCGGTCCCCCCACTGTTCGCGTCGCGAAGTCGTCCGATCGCGCCACGAGTCGGTCTGTGTGTGTCGCGAGTTCGTCGAGCGCGGGCGCCTCCGCCGCGCGCAGCCGTCGGGCCGGGCTCCCCACCCAGACCTCGCCCGGCGGTACGTCGCCGAGCACACTGCTCCCCATCCCGATCTGCGACCAGGCGCCGACCGTCGTGCCCTCCCGGACCAGGGCCCCGGAGCCCACATAGGCCCCGCGTTCCAGCCGCACCCCGCCGCCCAGGCGGACCCCGGAGGTGAGGGTGGCGTAGTCCTCGACCACGTCGTCATGGGTGAGGACCACCTGCGGCATCACCGCGACATGCGCGCCCACGCTCACGGCGGCGGTCAGCACGCAGTGCGCGAGCAGCACCGAGCCGGCGCCGATCCGCGAGGTCGCCGACACCGCCGCCGTCGGGTGGACCACGGTGGCGTAGCGGTCCACGGGCAGGGCGAGCCGGCGGACCAGGCGGGCGCGGGCGGCGTAGTCGCGGGGGTTGCCCACGCAGATCACCGCACGGGCCCCGGGCAGCTCGTGGACCAGGTCGCAGCCGCCGAGCACGGGCACGCCGTCCACGTCGGTGCCGTGCAGGGCGGGGTTGTCGTCGAGGTGGCCGAGCAGCTCGAACTCGCCCGCGTCGCGTACGGCCTGTGCGGTCTCCCGGGCGAAGCCGCCCGCGCCGATGACGACAAGTCCGGTCATCCGCGGGCCTGTTCGCGCAGTGCCGCGACGACCCGGTCCTGCTGGGCCTGCGTCATGGTGTGGAACAGCGGCAGGATCAGCGACTCGCGGGTGATCCGTTCGGTGACCGGCAGCGGCGCGCCGGGGTGGTCGGCGTAGGCGGGTTCGAGGTGCGAGGCCATGATTCCGCGCCGGGCCGAGACACCGGCCGCGGCGAGCGCGGCAAGGAGGTCGTCGCGGCCGACGGGGAAGTCCTCGTCCAGCAGCACCCAGTACGACTGGAAGTTGCTCTGCCCGTGCGCGGGATCGCACACGGGGGTGAGTCCGGGTATGTCGGTCAGCAACTCGTCGTAACGGGCGGCCAGTTCACGGCGGCGGGCGATCATCGCGTCGAGCTTGCCGAGCTGGACCAGGCCGATCGCGGCCTGGACGTCCGTCATCCGGTAGTTGAAGCCGACCTCCAGGTAGCTCTCCAGGACCGGCTTGTCGCTGGCGTGCCGCTGGGCCGCCGAGGCGTTCATGCCGTGCTCGCGCAGCCGGCGCAGTCGTGCCGCCCACTCGGCGTCGTCGGTGGTGACCATGCCGCCCTCGCCCGTGGTGACGAGCTTGCGGGGGTGGAAGGACCAGGCGGCGAGCAGCGCGCCGTGTCCCACGGGCTTGCCGCCGACGGTCGAGCCGATGGCGCAGGCCGCGTCCTCGACCAGCGGCAGGTCCCACTCGGCGCAGGCGGCCCGCAGGGCGTGCACATCGGCCGGTACGCCGCCCTGGTGGACGGCGAGGACGGCCTTGGTGCGCGGGGTGCGGACCGCGTCGACGGTGGCCGGGGTGAGGTTGCCGGTGGCGAGGTCCACGTCCGCGAAGACGGGCTCGGCGCCGACGTACCGTACGGCGTTGGCGGTGGCGATGAACGACAGCGAGGGCACCACGACCTCGTCGCCCGGTCCGAGTCCGAGGGCGACGAGCGCCAGGTGCAGGGCGGTGGTGCAGGAGCTGACCGCGACGGCGTGCTCGGCGCCGACCCGCTCGGCGAAGGCCCGCTCGAAGGCGGCGACCCGGGGCCCCTGGGCGACCCACCCGGACAGCACCGCCTCGGAGGCGGCCTGCGCCTCCTCCTCGCCGAGCCAGGGGATCATCACCGGAATGCGGTCGGTGCTCACTTGGCGGCCTCCCGCTCCGCGCGCCACCACGCCACGAGGTCCTTGAGCCCGGTCCGCAGGTCGATCTCCGCGGTGAACCCGAGCCGTTCGGCGGCCTGTGAGGTGTCCGCGAGTCGGCGCACCACCGAGTTCACCGAGCGGGCCGGTCCGTGCTCCGGCTCCAGACCTGAAGCGCCCATCGCCTCCAGGAGCCCGTCGGCGAGTTCGCGCAGCGAGGTCTCCGTGCCGCTGGCCACGTTGAACACCTCGTCGGTGACGTCCGACTCGGCGGCCAGCACATTGGCCCTGGCGATGTCGCGGACGTCGACGAAGTCCATGGTCTGGGTGCCGTCGCCGAGGATCAGCGGCGGCTCGCCCGCCTCGATGCGCTCCATCCAGCGGATGAGGACCTCGGTGTAGAGGCCGTGGATGTCCATCCGGGGGCCGTAGACGTTGAAGTAGCGCAGCGCCACGTAGTCCAGGCCGTACATGGCGTGGAAGCTGCGCAGCATGCCCTCGTTGAAGGCCTTCGCCGCGCCGTAGAACGTGTCGTTGTTGTACGCGTGGTGGCGCTCGGTCGTCGGGAAGGTCTCGGCCATGCCGTAGACGGACGCCGAGGACGAGGCGATCACCTTGGCGACGCCGGCCGCGGCCGCCGCCTCCAGGACGTTGAACGTGCCGTCGACCAGCACCTCGTTGGCGAGCCGTGGCTCCTCCGCGCACTGGGTGATGCGGATCGCGGCGAGGTGGAACACCAGGTCGGCGCCCTCGGTGACCTTCCGTACGGTGTCGACGTCCCGGACGTCGCCCTCGACGACCTGCACGACACCGCTGGGCAGGGCCCGCTCGAGGTTGGCCCGCCGTCCGCGTACGAAGTTGTCGAGTACGACGATCTCGCGGGCGCCGCCTTCGGCCAGCAGGTCGACGAGGTTGGAGCCGATCGTGCCCGCTCCCCCGGTGACCAGGATCTTCTTGCCACGTACGCTGCTCAACTGCTGTGCCCTCTCAGTGAATTGATCTCGCTCAACGCCCGGCACGCAGGCCGACGACCGCGCCCTTGAACTCGAGACTGCGGGACGCCGCCTCCAGGATGTCCAGCACCCTGAGGCCCGCCCGGCCGTCGGTCAGCGGCGGACGCCTCTCGCCGATCGCCGCGGCGAACTCGTCGACCATGCTGCGCAGCGCTTCCTTCTCGCCGATCGCGGGCGCGACCATGTCTCCGGAGCGGTACGAGATGAGCATCTCCCGGCGCTCGTCGGCGCCGATCTCCTGCGGTGCGGCCATGTCCACGCCCCGGTCGTAGACCGACACCCGCTGAAGGGGGTTGAGGTCGTCCCAGAGCAGGGTGCGCTTGGAGCCGCCGACCATGGTGGTCCGTACCTTGGTCGGGGACAGCCAGTTGACGTGCACGTGGGCGATGGCGCCGGTGTTGAGCGTCAGCGTCAGATAGGCGACGCAGGCCTGTCCGGCGCCGATCGGGTCGGCTCCGTGGGCGGCGACGGCGACCGGCTCGACACCGGCGGGGAGGATGAAGTCCAGGATGGACAGGTCGTGCGGGGCCAGGTCCCACAGGACGTCGATGTCCTTCTGGACGAGCCCGAGGTTGATCCGCACCGAGTCGACGAAGTGGATCTCGCCGAGTTCCCCGGAGTGGACCATGTCCCTGATCCGTGCCACGGCGGGCGTGTAGCAGTAGGTGTGGTCGCACATCAGGGTGAGCCCGCGCTCCTGTGCCTCGGCCACCAGGCGCTGCCCGTCGGCGTAGGTCGCGGCGAGGGGCTTCTCCACCAGGACATGCTTGCCGGCGCGCAGCGCGGCCAGGGCGATGTCGAGGTGGGTGCCGGCGGGCGTGGCCACGGCGACGGCGTCGACGGTGGGGTCGGCGAGGACGGCCGCGTAGTCCGCGGTGGGCTGCACCGTGGAGTAGCCGCCGAGGACCCGCTGGGCCCGCTGCACGTCGAGGTCGCACAGCCAGCGCAGCCGGAAGCGGTCGCTGGCCTGGAAGTTGCGGACGAGGTTGGGGCCCCAGTAGCCGGCCCCGACGACTGCGACTCCGAGCGGCTCCGCGGTCTCGGTCACTTGGTTCCTCTTCTTCCGGTCCATCAGTAGGCCCCCGTTCCGCGCACCACCGCGGATCCGGTGCGCGCCAGGATCGACAGGTCCAGGCCCATCGACCAGTTGTCCACGTATCCGAGATCGAGCCGGACCGCCTCGTCCCACGGCAGGTCGGAGCGGCCGCTCACCTGCCACAGCCCGGTGAGACCGGGCTTGACCAGCAGTCGGCGCTTGACCTCCGGCGGGTACTCCTCCACCTCCTCGGGCAGCGAGGGGCGGGGTCCGACGAGCGACATGTGGCCGCCGATCACATTGAGCAGCTGCGGCAGTTCGTCGAGCGAGGTGCGCCGCAGGAACGAGCCGACCCGGGTGATGCGCGGGTCTTCCTTCACCTTGAACAGCAGGCCGTCGCTGTTCTGGTTGAGGTGCTCCAACTCGGCCCGCAGGGACTCGGAGTCGGGTCGCATCGTGCGGAACTTCAGCATGGTGAAGTGGTCGCCGAAGCGGCCCACCCGCTGCTGTCTGAAGAGCGCGGGTCCGGAGCTGTCCAGCCGGACGATCAGGGCGATCACCAGCATCGGCACGGCGAGCAACAGCAGGAGCACCGCGGCGAGCGTGCGGTCCAGGAGTTCCTTGGGCAGCCGGGAGCTGCGGGAGAGGTTCGGCGCCTGGACCCGTACCAGCGGGACGCCGCTGGTGGGCCGGACGGCCAGCCGGGCGGCCGAGACGTCCGCCAGTACCGGGGCGAGCAGGAAGTCGACGCCCTGCACGGCCGCGGTCCAGGAGATCCGGCGCAGCACGGAGGCGTCGAACTCGGGTGCGGGCAGCGCGACCACGGTGCCGATCCCCAGGGCCCGGATGACGTCGTCCATGGTGTCGACGCCGCCGAGGACCGGCAGCCCCAGTCTGCGGATCTCCGCCGCGTTCTCCGGATCGCTCAGGCACACCCCGGCGGCCTGCAGTTCCTGTACGCCCGCCCGTCGCAGCACGGCGACGAGCTCCACGATGCCGCGCGAGGGCCCGACCAGGAGTGTCGCGCTGCGGCCCCGGTCCCGCGCCCAGCGTCGGTGCAGCCGGCGGCGCAGGAGGTAGCGGGCCGACAGGGCGATGACGGCGGCCGGCATCGCAGCCATGATCATGTCATGGAAGAGGCCCATGTCGTGGGTGAACGACCAGTGCGCGACCGCGGCCAGGGCCGGCAGCGCGACAGCGCCGCGGAGCACCCGTCGGTACTCCTCCGTCCCCAGCCCCAACGCGTTGCGGTCGTAGGACCGGTGGACGATCATCGCCACGATCCAGGTCGGGGGCAGCACCAGGGCCACCGCCCAGCGGCCGTACACCGCGTGGATCACAAAAGCCGCGGCTGCGGCTGCGAAGCCGTCCGCGACCAGCAGGACTATCCGGTACTTCTGCTCCCAAGGTCTTCGGCGGCCTTGTGGAGTTCTACGTTCCACATCCAGTTGCTCATGCGTGACCTCAATGGTCATGCGCCCCCCACCACGTGCACGGTTACCCCTGACCGGACACCGCTGCGCCCCCGACACAGCGGTAGATGAAAGAAAGAAGCCTCAGCGGTTCCCCAACCGCCTCATGTCCCCTGCATGTTGGCCAGTGCCTCGCGTTCCCCACCCAAACCGGTTCGGCGGCCCTCAATCTAGACCACCGAACACAGTCACGGGAACAGTTGGACGAAACACACATCGCATTAGTGACATCGACTGCATACTGCCCAGGTGACGAGCATCGTGATCCCGGCCCACAACGAAGCGCAAGTCATCGGCCGGCTACTCGATTCACTTCTGGCCGATTCCGAATCATGCGAGAACGAGACCGACATCGTGGTCGTTTGCAATGGCTGCACGGACGACACCGCGCAGGTCGCGGCCGCCCGCGGCCCACGCGTCCGGGTGGTCGAGACACCCACGCCCTCCAAGCACGCCGCGCTGCGGACGGGGGACGACCACGCGCGCGGCTTTCCGCGCGTCTACGTGGACGCCGACGTCGTGATCACGGGCGCCGACGTACGGGCCCTCACCGAGCCCTTGGACGACGGCACTTCGGGCGTCCTCGCCACCGCCCCCGAACGGCACATCCCGCTGGACGGCTGCGCCTGGCGGGTGCGCGCCTACTACCGGGTCTGGCAGCGACTGCCCGCCGTACGCGCGGGGTTGTTCGGCCGGGGCGTCATCGCGGTCTCCAAGGCCGGACATGCCCGGATCACCGCCCTGCCGCCGCTGATGGCGGACGACCTGGCGGCGTCCCTGGCGTTCGCTCCCGAGGAGCGGCGCGTGGTCGGCGCGGCCCGCGTGGTGGTCCATCCGCCGCGTACCTGGCCGGATTTGATCAAACGCCGGATCCGCGCCGCGGTCTCCACCGCCCAGGTCGAACAGCACCAGCGGCCGGACGAGGCCACGGCCCGCACGAGCAAGGCCGATCTCACCACCCTGCTGCGCCGGGAGCCGAGGCTGCTGGCGAGCGTCGTGGTCTTCGTCGCCGCGGCGGTCGTCGCCCGCCGCAAGGCCGCGAAGGCCGTCGAGGCACAGGACTTCGGCACCTGGCTGCGGGACGAGAGCAGCCGGCAGAACTGAACGCACCGCACCAGGAGTTCCGGACATGTACCTCACCGACCGCTCCGCGCCCGCCGGGGCGGAGACCGAGCGGGACCGAAGACACGGCCCGCGGCCCAAGGTCGCCCCGGTCGTCCTCGTACTGGGCACGGTCAGCCTGATCACCGACATCTCCTCGGAGATGGTCACCGCCGTCCTGCCGCTCTACCTCGTCACCACCCTCGGCTTCAGCCCGCTCGGCTTCGGCGCCCTCGACGGCGTCTACAACGGTGTCAGCGCGCTGGTGCAGCTCACCGGCGGCCACCTCGCCGACCGGGTACGCAACCACAAGCTGATCGCCGGGCTCGGCTACGGCCTGTCGGCCCTGTGCAAACCGCTGCTCCTGCTCGCGGGCAGCATCGGCGCCCTCGGTACCGTCCTCGCCCTGGACCGCACCGGGAAGGGGCTGCGCACCGCCCCGCGCGACGCGATGATCTCCCTGTCGACGCCGACCGAGCGCCAGGGTCGCGCCTTCGGCATCCACCGGGCCATGGACACCACCGGCGCGATGCTCGGCCCGCTCGCGGCGTTCCTCATCCTGAGCGTGGCGGCCGACGGCTACGACGCCGTCTTCGGTGTCAGCGCGTGCGTGGCGGTCCTCGGCGTGGTGGTGCTGGTGCTGTTCGTGCCCGGCCGGCGGCGGGGCGCGGCACCGGAGTCCGGCGGGGAGCCGACGGCCGAGGCGCCCGAAACCGGAGCACCGGGCGGCAGGCCTCCCGTACGCATACGCGAGGCGCTGGCCCTTCTGCGCCTGCCCCGGCTGCGGGCTCTCGCGGGCTGCGCCGCCCTGCTGGGCCTGACCACCGTCAGCGACGCGTTCGTCTACCTGCTCCTGCAACGGCGCGCGAGCCTCGACGAAGGCCTGTTCCCGCTGCTGCCGCTGGGCACCGCCGTGGTCTTCCTGCTGCTGGCCGTACCGCTCGGCGCACTGGCCGACCGGATCGGACGGCACACCGTCTTCCTCGCCGGGCACGCCGCGCTGCTCACCGCCTACGGCCTCCTGCTGTGGGCCCCGGCCACCCCGGCCCTGCCCTTCGCCGTCCTCGCCCTGCACGGCCTCTTCTACGCCGCCACCGACGGGGTGCTGCCCGCCGCCCTGTCCGCCACGGTGCCCGAACACCTGCGCGCCAGCGGCCTCGCCATCGTCGGCACCAGCCAGGCGCTGGCCCGGTTCTGCTGCTCGCTGGCCTTCGGCGCCGCCTGGACTGTGTGGGGCGACGGCCCGGCACTGGCCGGCTCGGCGATCGGACTGCTGTGCTGCGCGGCCCTCGCGGGCCTGGTGCTGCGGCCGAGGGGCGAGACCCGATGAACCCGACAGAGACCAGGAACCAAGGGAAACAGATGACACCGCTCCGCCGCCGCCTGATCGTTCTCGTCACGGCGGTCCTGATCCTGGCCGGCGTGGCCACCGGCATGGTGCTGCACGCCGCCGACCGGGCCGACGAGAAGAACCGGCCGCAGGCGGGCGGACCCGCCGTCAGCGGGGGCAGGTTGACGCTCGGTCAGAAGGACCGGCTGATGTTCGTCAACGCGGCCGCCGGACCGCACCGCACGGCGGTCGCCTCGGTCCCGTCCACCGAGCCCAAGAGCGGACGGACCGCCTCGGACCTGAAGTGCGCGCGCTTCTACGCCGCCGCCGGCACCGGCGTCTGCCTCCAGTCCGACACCGGTGTCCTCAAGCAGAACAACCGTGCCCTGCTCCTGGACGCCGACCTGCGCACCCGGCACACCTACTCGCTCGCGGGCACCCCCAGCCGGGCCCGGGTCTCGCCCAGCGGCCGCTTCGTCGCCTGGACCGTCTTCGTCTCCGGAGAGTCCTACGCGTCCGCGTACTTCTCCACCCGGACCTCGGTCCTGGACACCCGCACCATGAAGCTGACGCCGAGCCTGGAGACGTTCTCCATCGTCAAGGACGGCAAGTCCTACCACGCCGCGGACATCAACTTCTGGGGCGTCACCTTCGCCAAGGACGACGACACCTTCTACGCCACCCTCAACACCGCCAACAAGACCTACCTGGTACGCGGTTCACTGTCCCGGCAGACGGTGACCACCCTGGCGGAGAACGTGGAGTGCCCCTCGCTCTCGCCCGACGAGACCCGGGTCGTCTTCAAGAAGCGGGTCCTGTCGAACACGGCCCTGTGGCGCGAGTACGTCCTCGATCTCAGGACGCTCAAGGAGACCCCGCTGGCCGAACGGCACAGCGTCGACGACCAGGCCACCTGGCTCGACGACGACACCGTCGCCTACGCCCTGCCCGCCGACGGCGAGGCCGACAGCAGCGACCTGTGGAGCGTGCCCGCGAACGGCACGGGCACGCCCCGTCTGCTCATCGCCGGCGCCTCGTCACCGGCGCCGCTGTAGACCCGGCGGCTCAGGCCCAGGCGGTCACCGGCACGAAGGAACTGTCCTGCCGGAAGAGGTCCGTGCCGGCCGAACGCTCCACCCTGAGCTGGTAGTTGTAGTGGCGCAGGTAGTACCCGGGGTAGTTGTACGACTCGAAGCGGATCGAGCCGCTCGTGGAGCCGGTGCGGGCGATGAACGTGGCGTCCTTGGCGAAGGTCGACGTGCCGTCGTTCGCGTCGAAGCGGGCGCGGAAGTCCCAGTGGCGCAGGTAGTTGCCGGAGGAGTCCCGGAACGAGTAACCATTGGAATCCGCTAGGCCCGCGACCACCGTGAAGGTCGACGCCGTCTTCTCGGCCGAGGTGCTGGAGCTGGTCACCACCGGCAGGTTGAGCAGCGCGGACTGCGACTGCCAGTAGCGGGTGGAGTAGTTGGCCGACTGGAAGGAGCGCGTGACGTTCTTGGCCAGGGTCGGACCGCCGGACACCGTCTCCTTGATGACCGTGAAGTGGCGGGCCGTACCGGAGACGACGGGCAGGGCCGCGGGGGCGGACCAGGTGGCGAAGGTGTCGTAGCTGTCGCTGTAGTAGTAGTTGCCGTCGCCGTAGCCGTCGAAGAACAGCCGCCAGGCACCGTTGTCGAGCTGCACCAGCGCCGGGCCCTCGCGGTAGCTGCCCCAGCCCGCCCAGTCGCCGGTCCTGGTGATGGTGTACGGGCCGGTGAGGCCGGCCGCGGTGCCGTACTCGATGTACTTGGTCGTCTCGTTCTTCGTGAACGCGTGGTAGGTCGAGCCGATCTTCACGATGAACGTGTCGATGTGGTTCGCGCCGATGCCCGACAGGGCGACCGGCGAACTCCACGCCGTCAGCCCGGAGTTCGTCGCCTTCAGCAGATAAGGCGTGAAGATCCACTCGTCGTTGGTGGTGGAGCAGGACACGATGACGTTGACGCTGCCGTCGCTGTCGACGAACCACTCCGGCGCCCAGGCCCGCGACAGGTTGGCGATCGGGACCGTGTAGTCGTACAGGAAGGTCCAGTTGACCCGGTCGGAGCTGCGGGCGAAGCCGATGGTGGTGCTGGCGTCCTGCCAGGTGTGGGTGGTGTAGGTGATGTAGTAGTAGCCGTTGGTGTGCTTGAAGATGCTGGCGTCGCGGATGCGGTTGCTGGGCGGGGTGTACGCGGAGGACTTCAGCAGCCGGAAGTCGAGGGCGTCGTCCGACTGGTAGACGTTGACCGTGCCGTCGTTGCTGTTGAGGAACGGCACGATCGTGTAGCGGGTCGCGGAGCCGCTGGGCGGGGCGGCGGCGTAGGCCGCGCCGGGGAGTTCGCCCAGCAGTACGGCCGAGGCGGGCAGGGCCGCCATCGCGCGCAGCAGGGTACGACGGGACGGCTTGGGGGGTCGTGTGGTCACGGGCGGCTCTCCCTCGGGCACAACGCGGCTCTCGCGTCCGAAATACCGAACTCAGTTCGGAAAGTCGATCAGAAGGTAGGGGTGGGGCTGAATCGCGTCAATGGTTTGCGCACGACCCGACGGGCCCTGTGGGAAAGCTGTGCCGAACACCCGGATCCGCGGCGGCCGAAAGCGTTCCGGGCAACCGCTTCCCGAGGTTACCGTTCGGTACACAACGCCTCGGAGGTGTCCGTATGACGCTCGACCGTGCCGCAGGCCTCGCGGAGTCCGCCCGTGCCCTGGCCGCCGGGGAGGTGACGTCCCGGGCG
The DNA here is from genome assembly GCF_040446465.1 of Streptomyces sp. RG80. Taxonomy (NCBI): domain Bacteria; kingdom Bacillati; phylum Actinomycetota; class Actinomycetes; order Kitasatosporales; family Streptomycetaceae; genus Streptomyces; species Streptomyces sp. RG80. Next base: position 352,257 of record NZ_JBEAAJ010000002.1, read on the forward strand.
CTCGTGGAGCAGTCCCTGGCACGGATCGACGCGACGCAATCCACCCTCAACGCCTTCCGGGTGGTCCGGGCCGAACGGGCGCTCGCCGAGGCGGAGGCGGCCGACAAGGAGTTGGCCGCCGGGGTGCGCCGCCCGCTGCTCGGGGTGCCCGTGGCCGTCAAGGACGACATGGACGTGGCGGGCGAACCCACCGCGTTCGGCTGCCAGGGCGAGTTCCCGGCGGTGGCCCAGGACGGGGAAGCGGTACGGCGGTTGCGCGCGGCCGGAGCCGTCGTCGTCGGCAAGACCAACACCTGCGAGTTCGGGCAGTGGCCCTTCACCGAGGGGCCCGCCTTCGGCGCGACCCGCAATCCGTGGAGCGCCGCGCACACCCCGGGCGGCTCGTCGGGAGGCTCGGCGGCCGCCGTCGCCGCCGGGCTGGTATCGGCCGCGCTCGGCTCCGACGGCGCCGGATCGGTGCGCATCCCCGCGTCCTGGACCCACCTCATCGGCATCAAGCCCCAGCGCGGCCGCATCTCCACCTGGCCGCGCGGCGAGTCCTTCCAGGGCATCACCGTCAACGGCACGCTGGCCCGTACGGTCGCCGACGCGGCCCTGCTGCTGGACGCGGCGAGCGGCAACCACGCCCTCGACCCGCACCGGCCGCCCGCCGTCGACGCCTGCGAGGCCGTCGGACGCGACCCCGGCCGGCTGCGCATCGCGCTCGCCCTGAAACCGCCGTTCACCGCGCTGCCCGCCCGGCTCCAGCCCGAGGTACGGGCGAAGGTCGTCGAACTCGCCGAGAAACTGGCCGCGTTGGGGCACACCGTCGAGGAGGCCGACCCGCCCTACGGACAGATCGGGCTCACCTTCATCCCGCGCGCCACGGTCGGGCTCGCCGAGCGGGTCGGCGAGGCACCCTTCCCGGCACTGCTCGACCGGCGCACCCGGGACGCCGCCCGGCTGGGTCGCCTGCTCGGCGGGGTGCCGCTGCGGGCGGCGCGGCGCGCGGAGGCGGTCCTGCACCGCCGTATCGGCGCCTTCTTCACGTCGTACGACGTCGTCCTCGCCCCGACCACGGCCGCTCCCCCGCCGCGTATCGGCGCGCTGTTGAGCCTCGGCGGGCTGGCCACCGACCGGGCCATGATCGCGGCCTGTCCCTACGCCTGGCCGTGGAACGTACTGGGCTGGCCCGGCGTCAACGTGCCTGCCGGACTGGTCGGCGAAGGGCTGCCCGTCGGGGCGCAGTTGCTCGGTCCGGCGAACAGCGAGCCGCTGCTTCTGTCGCTGGCCGCGCAGCTGGAGGCGGAGCTGCGTTGGCACGAGGCGTGGCCGCCCGTGCCGCACATCGCGACGGACTCCCCGGCCGCGTAACGGCGTTCGCCCCTTACCCTGTGACCATGGACGATGCGTCGATGGTCGGGCTCATGGGACGGGTCACCGGAACGGTCGGACCCGGGCTCGTCGGCGAGGTGATCGTCCGGGTGCGCGGCGGCGCCGAGCACTTCCTCGCCTACCCGGCCACCGGCACCGACCGCATCGAGCGCGGCACGGTGGTGATGGTGGTGGAGTACCAGGCCCCAAGGACGGTCTACGTCCAGTCGGCGTACGACAGTTGAGCATGCTTCGTCGCAGGTGAGAGCCGTCTGCGTCAAGGTTGTGACAAGGATCGGCAAGAGCCTGTACCCGGGCGTCGCCGAGGCGCACACTCCCTTCGTTCGGTGCCGAAAGGGCACCATCCAAAGGGGGCGAATGCCGATGGTCATCGGCGTCGTTGCGGGGATCGCCGTAGTCGCGTTTCTCGCGTTGATCGGTGTGTTCAAGATGATGTGGCGGGTGGCCGAGCCCAATGAGGCGCTCATCATCTCCGGTTCCAAGCACCGGACCGAGGGCCTCGAGGAGGGCATGGGTTTTCGGATCGTCACGGGGCGCGGCACGCTGGTGCTGCCCGGCGTGCAGGCGGTGCGCAAGCTCTCCCTCGACCTCAACGAGACCGAGCTGCACGTGGACTGCGTGACCCACCAGGGCATTCCGCTGAAGGTGCGGGGCGTGGTCATCTTCAAGGTGGGCGACGACTTCGTGTCGATCGCCAACGCGGGGCGGCGCTTCCTCGACCAGCAGAAGCTGATGTCGGAGCGGGTGCACAACGTCTTCGCCGGTCATCTGCGGTCCATCGTCGGCGGGTTGACCGTCGAGGACATGATCCGCGACCGGGAGAAGCTGACCGGGCAGACGCGGGCCGCGTGCGGTACGGAGATGGAGAAGCTGGGTCTGATCGTGGACTCGCTCCAGATCCACGAGATCGAGGACCCGACCGGCTACATCCAGAACCTGGCGATGCCGCACGCGGCCGCCGTCCAGCGGGACGCGCGGATCGCCCAGGCGGAGGCCAACCGGCTGGCCACCGAGGCCGAGCAGCAGTCGTTCGCGCGGATGGCCGAGGCGACGAGGGACAGCGAGATCCTCCAGGCCGGTTACCAGGCGGAGCGCGACAAGGCCGCCGCCAAGGCCCAGCAGGCCGGACCGCTCGCGGACGCGGCGGCCCGCCAGGAGGTCGTCGTGCAGATGACCCGGGTCGCCGAGCTCGAGGCGCAGCGGACCGAGCAGCAGCTCCAGGCCGACGTGCGCAAGCCCGCGGACGCGAGGGCGTACGAGAAGCGCACCCTCGCGGAGGCGGAGCGCGACGCCCGTATCTCGGCGGCGCAGGCCAAGGCGAAGGAGACGGAGCTGGCGGCGGCGGCCGAGGCGACCCGGGTGAAGACGGCCGCGGGCGCCGAGGCCGAGGCGACCAAGGCGCGCGGTACGGCGACGGCGGCCTCGACCCGGGCCACCGGTGAGGCCGAGGCCGCCGCGGCCCAGGCCAAGGGTCTGGCGGCGGCCGAGGCGACGAAGGCCAAGGGTCTCGCCGAGGCGGAGGCCATCAAAGCGCGGGCCGCCGCCCTCGCCGAGAACCAGGAGGCGGTGGTCGCGCAGCAACTCGCCGAGAACTGGCCGGAGATCGTCCAGGCGGGCGCGTCCGCCTTCGGCAACATCGACAACATGGTGGTGCTCAACGGCGCCGACGGCATGGCGGACATGTTCGCCAAGGCCCTCACCATGGGCGGTACCGGTCTGGGCCTGGCACGTCAGCTGCTGGCGTCCATGAACCAGAACGGTCAGGCCCCGGCGGGGACTTCGTCCCTCAACGGGCTCGCGACGCCGCCGCCGCAGAAGGTGCCGGTGGACGAGAAGTAGGCCCTGGTCCGAGCGTCACGGGGGCAGCCTCTAAGGTGCCCCCGTGACTGCGTTTACCGATGAGAACGTCCCCGGCCGCTCCGGCCCCACCGCAACCGTCGAGGCCGACGCCCGCGAGGTGGGCCGGGTGCGCACCGAGTACTCCCCCGCGCACGACGGCGACCCCGACCCCGGCGAGATCGTCTGGACCTGGGTGCCCTATGAGGAGAACGACGGGCGCGGCAAGGACCGGCCCGTGCTGGTCGTGGCCCGGGAGGCGGCCGGGACGTTCCTCGCCGTGCAGCTGTCGAGCAAGCGGCACGACGGCGACCGGGAGTGGGTCGCGATCGGCAGCGGCCCGTGGGACCGCACCGGACGGGACTCCTGGGTGGACGTCGACCGCATCCTGCGGCTCCACGAGGACGGCATGCGCCGGGAGGCCTGCGCCCTGGACCGGATGCGGTTCAACCTGGTCAGGCAGCGGCTGCACGAGCGCTACGGCTGGACCTGAGCGGTCTTACGCCGAGGCCTGGAAGGTCTTCTCGAAGGCGACCCGCACCACGTTCCCCGGTGTGCGGTCCAGCACCCCGAACACCACGTGCTCGAACGCCCCCGCGAACCGCCCGCCCGGCCCCAACAGCGCGTGAAAGGCACCCGCCACCTGCGCCGGGTCGTTCATGAACACCCCGCAGCCCCACGCACCGAGCACGAGCCGCCGGTAGCCCTCGGCGACCGCCACCTCCAGCACCCGCTCGGCGCGTACCGCCAGGGCGCGCGGCAGCTCGGCCGTGCGCTCCGGTGTCGTACGCCGTACGACACCCGCGTTGGGCGCGGCGGCGGTCAGGAAACCGGCGGTGTACGGCTCGTCCAGCAGCCGGCCGCGGTCGTCCCGGAAGACGGGCACGGCCGGTGAGTGGATGACACGGTCCGTGTAGAACGCGTCGCGGTGGGCCCGGTGGTGGTCGTAGAAGTCCCGGGCCTCGCGCACGCACGCGTGCAGCGCGGAGGCGCGGCACAGGGCCTCCTCCTGGGCCTGGGCGCCGTTGAGATAGCCGCCGCCCGGGTTGCGGGCCGAGGCGAAGTTCAAAACCGCCGGGACACCGCCGAGGCGGCGCGCGGCCTCCAGGCTGCTCTCCCCCGTGACCTCGACGAACGTGTCGGCGGGCACGAACTTGGGAACCGGCACGGGCTGCGGTCCGTACATCCGCGTACCGGCCCGCGCGGCCTCGGTCTGCGCCGCGACGGACACCTCGCGGCCGCCCGGGGAGCGGTAGAAGCCCGCCTCGACGATCTGTTCCGTCTCCGTCGCGATGCCCCGCAGGCGCGCGCTCATGGCGCCACCCCCGTGGGCGCCTCGATCGCGCGCCGTGCGCGCTCCCCCGTCGTGCTCATGTACGCATCGTGGGCGATGCTGGTCATGCGGTGCAACGGAGTTTCCGGGCCTCGAGAACACCCGGCGAACACACAGGAAACGGAGATCTTCGGCCCCGAATGCGGCGATGTGCACCCTTGTGCGATTCGCTTCGAGGGTTTTGGGTGGGACGAGCGATGCCGGTCCGGCCAACATCATCCGGGCCGGCGGCATGGTGGAATCTCAGGAGGATCCCGACATGTCCGATTCAGTAACCGACTGTGGCGACTGTACGGAGCCCCGCACCGCTCTGTCCGCCGCCGAGGTGGAGGCCCTGGTCAGGGGCATCTGCTTCAAGACCGGACCGCCCCGCACCGTCGGGGTCGAGGTGGAATGGCTCGTCCACGAGCTGCGCACACCGCAGCTCCCCGTCACACCCGAACGACTCGAAGCGGCCTACGCCGCACTGCGGACCGTGCCCCTGAGGTCGGCGCTCACCGTCGAGCCCGGCGGCCAGCTGGAACTGAGCTCGCCGCCCGCCGCCTCCCTGATGGAGTGCGTCGGCACCGTCTCCGCCGATCTGGACGCCGTCCGCGCCACGCTCGCCGAGCACGATCTCGGCCTCGTGGGCGTCGGCAACGACCCCTGGCACTCGCCCCGCCGCTATCTCCACGAGCCCCGCTACGACGCGATGGAGGCCTGCCTCGACCGCACGGGCCCGGCCGGCCGCGCCATGATGTGCACCTCCGCCTCCGTGCAGGTGTGCCTGGACGCCGGCCACGAGGAGCCAGGCCCGCTCGGACACGGGCGGCGCTGGTGGCTCTCGCACCAGCTGGGCCCGGTCCTGGTCGCCGCGTTCGCCAACTCCCCGCTCGTGGGCCGGGAGCCCACCGGCTGGGTCTCCACCCGGCAGTTGCTGTGGATGGAGATCGGCGCGGGCCGCGCGGGCGCTCCCCCGCTGGCCGGGGACCCGCGCGAGGCCTGGGCACGGCATGTGCTGGACGCCCCGGTGATGTGCATCCGCCAGGACGGCCGCGCCTGGGACGTGCCGGACGGCATGACCTTCCGCGAGTGGACGCGCACCGGAGCGCCCCGGCCGCCGACCCGCGAGGACCTCGACTACCACATCACCACGCTGTTCCCGCCGGTCAGACCGCGCGGCCACCTCGAGCTGCGCATGATCGACGCCCAGCCCGGCGACGACGGCTGGATCGTGCCGCTCGCCGTGACGACGGCCCTCTTCGACGACCCCGAGGCCGCCGAGACCGCCTACCGCGCGGTCAAGCCGCTGGCCGAGCGGTCCCAGGGGCAGCCCGCACCGCACAACCCGCTGTGGCTGGACGCGGCCCGCACCGGCCTCGCCGACCCCGAACTGCACGACGTGGCCGTCCAGTGCTTCACCGCCGCCCTGGACGCCCTGCCCCGGCTCGGCGCCACCGCCGAGGTCACGGGCGCCGTCGCGGCGTACCTGGAGCGCTACGTCCAAAAGGGCCGCTGCCCCGCCGACGATCTGCTGGACCAGCTGCACGGGAAGGACCTCCGCCCATGACCGACGACGCCGAGAAGACCGACGACGCCGAGACGCTCCGTATCCGGGCGCTGACCACCCTGACCACGGCCCGCGACCGCACCACGCTGCTGACCAGCTGCGTCGAGGACCCCGACCTGACCGCCCAGCACTCGCCGCTGATGTCCCCGCTGGTGTGGGACCTCGCGCACATCGGCAACCAGGAGGAGCTCTGGCTGCTGCGGGCGGTCGCCGGGCGGGAGGCGATGCGCCCCGAGATCGACGGCCTCTACGACGCCTTCGAGCACTCGCGCGCGGACCGGCCGAAGCTGCCGTTGCTGCCGCCCGCCGAGGCCCGCCACTACGCGGCGGAGGTGCGCGGCCGGGTCCTGGACCTGCTGGAGTCCACCGCCTTCCACGGCACCCGGCTCACGGAGGCCGGCTTCGCCTTCGGGATGATCGCCCAGCACGAACAGCAGCACGACGAGACGATGCTGATCACCCATCAGCTCCGCACGGGCCCCCAGGCCCTGACCGCCCCCGACCCGGACCCCGCGCCGCTGTACACCGGACCGTCCGAAGTCCTGGTCCCGGGCGGCCCGTTCACGATGGGCACCTCCACCGAGCCGTGGTCGTTGGACAACGAACGTCCGGCGCACCGGCGGGAGGTGGCGTCCTTCTACATCGACACGGCCCCGGTCACCAACGAGGCGTACCAGGAGTTCATCGAGGACGGCGGCTACTGGGTCGACCAGTGGTGGACACCGGCCGGCTGGGACCACATCCGGCAGCACGACATCGACGCCCCGCTGTTCTGGCGCCGGGACGGCGACCAGTGGCTGCGCCGCCGCTTCGGCGTCACCGAGGTCGTCCCGCCCGACGAGCCCGTGGTGCACGTCAGCTGGTACGAGGCCGACGCGTACGCCCGCTGGGCCCGGCGGCGGCTGCCCACCGAGGCCGAGTGGGAGAAGGCCGCCCGCCACGACCCCACCACTGACCGCTCGATGCGCTACCCGTGGGGCGACGCCGACCCGGCGCCCGAGCACGCCAACCTCGGCCAGCGGCACCTCCGTCCCGCCCCGGCGGGCAGCTACCCGGCGGGCGAATCACCGCTCGGCGTACGCCAGTTGATCGGCGACGTGTGGGAATGGACGTCCAGCGACTTCCTGCCGTACCCGGGCTTCGAGGCGTTCCCGTACAAGGAGTACTCGGAGGTGTTCTTCGGCCCCGAGTACAAGGTGCTGCGCGGCGGTTCGTTCGCCGTGGACGAGGTCGCCTGCCGGGGCACGTTCCGCAACTGGGACTACCCGATCCGGCGGCAGATCTTCTCCGGCTTCCGCACCGCCCGTTCCGCGGAGGGCGTCTGATGTGCCGTCACCTGGCGTATCTGGGCACGCCTGAGCCGCTCGGCACACTCCTCGTGGAGCCGCCGCACAGCCTGTACCGGCAGTCGTGGGCCCCCAGGCGCCAGCGGTACGGCACGGTCAACGCCGATGGTTTCGGGGTGGGTTGGTATGCCGAGGGCGACCCGGTACCGGCCCGCTACCGGCGCGCCGGTCCGATCTGGGCGGACCAGTCCTTCGCGGACCTGGCCCGGGTCGTGCGGTCGGGCGCGCTGCTGGCCGCGGTCCGGGACGCCACCCTGGCGGGCGCGGACGCCGAGGCCGCGGCGGCGCCGTACGCTTCGGGGCCGTGGCTGTTCAGCCACAACGGCGCCGTCAAGGGCTGGCCGAGATCCCTCGCCCCCCTCGTGGCGGACGTGCCCGCGGCGGACGTCCTGGCCATGGAGGCCCGTAACGACTCGGCGTTCGTCTGGGCCCTGGTCCTGGCCCGGCTGCGGGCCGGTGACGACGAGGGTCAGGCGTTGGCGGACACGGTCCTGGAGGTCGCCGAGGCGGCCCCCGGCTCCCGCCTCAACCTCCTGCTCACCAGCAGTGAGTCCATCACCGCGACCACCTGGGGCGACACCCTGTGGTACCTCACCTGCCCGCGCGGCACGGTGGTCGCCTCCGAGCCCTACGACGACGATCCGCACTGGCAGGAGGTCCCCGACCGCACGCTGCTCGCGGCGAGCGGCACGGACGTACTGCTGACGCCCCTCAAGGAACCGTCCATGGAACCACTGAAGGAGCCCCGCACGTGAGTCCGTTCCTTCTCACCCGCACCCTGCCCGAGGACGCCACCGAGGCCGCCCTGCGCGCCGACGTCCTGAGCGGGCTGACCCGCACCCCGAAGACCCTCCCGCCGAAGTGGTTCTACGACGCCCACGGCAGCGAACTCTTCGATCAGATCACCGAGTTGCCCGAGTACTACCCCACCCGCGCGGAACGGGAGATCCTCGTCGCGCGCGCCGCCGAGATCGCGGCGGCGACCGGGGCCCGCACGCTCGTCGAACTGGGCTCCGGCTCCTCGGAGAAGACCCGGTACGTCATCGACGCGCTCACCGCGCTGCACACGTACGTCCCCGTCGACGTCAGCGAGAGCGCCCTCACCCAGGCCGGACAGGCGCTGATCGAGGAGCGGCCGGGGCTGAACGTGCACGCCCTGATCGCCGACTTCACGGCCGCGCTCACCCTGCCCGAGACACCGGGTCCCCGGCTGGTGGCGTTCCTCGGCGGCACGATCGGCAACCTGCTGCCGGCCGAGCGGGCCGAGTTCTTCGCCTCGGTGCGCGCCCTGCTCTCTTCGGGTGACGCCCTGCTCCTCGGCACCGACCTCGTCAAGGACGAGAACGTGCTGGTCAGGGCGTACGACGACGCGGCCGGGGTGACGGCGACGTTCAACAAGAACGTCCTGACGGTCGTCGACCGGGAGCTGGGCGCCGACTTCGACCCCGGCGCCTTCGACCATGTGGCGCTGTGGGACGCGGAGAACGAGTGGATCGAGATGCGGCTGCGCTCCCGTACCGCGCAGACCGTGAAGATCCCCGCACTGGACCTCGCCGTGGACTTCGCGGCGGGCGAGGAGCTGCACACCGAGGTGTCGGCGAAGTTCCGGAAGGAGGGCGTGCGGACCGAACTGGCCGCCGCGGGGCTGGAGTTGTCCCACTGGTGGACGGACAGCGAGGGCCGGTTCGCGCTGTCGCTGAGCACAGTGCGATGACGTACGTCTCGCGCTCCGCCGCCACCTGGGGCACGGTGGACCCATGACGAATCACACCTATCGGGTGACCGAGATCGTCGGCACCTCGCCCGACGGCGTCGACCAGGCGATCCGCAACGGCGTCAGCCGTGCCTCCCAGACCCTGCGCAACCTCGACTGGTTCGAGGTGGTCCAGGTGCGGGGTCAGATCGAGGACGGACAGATCCAGCACTGGCAGGTGGGCCTGAAGGTCGGCTTCCGCCTGGACGAGTCCGACTAGAAAAAGCGACCGAGGGGCCGGCCCGAAGACCGCGGCCCCTCAGGTCCGCCCCTCCCGCTCCTGCGCGGTCTCCAGCGCTGCGGAGGGGGCGGTCCAGCGCGCCCGTACGACGGTGAAACCGGCCCGTTCGGCGTCCTCGCAGACGAGTTCGTCGTCGTCCACCAGCACCCGGATCTCGCGGGTGCGGGCGAGACGGCGGAGGATCTCCAGCTTGGTGCGCCGGGCGGGCCTGCGGTCGTTGTCGCGCCGCATGTGGACGTTCCCCTCGGGCAGCCCCTGCGCGGCGAGCCACTCCAGGGTGTCGCGGCGGCAGCGCTCGGGGCGGCCGGTGAGATAGACGACCTCGCACTCCTCCGCACTCTCGAGGACCAGGGCGATGCCCTGCGGGAGGGGCGGGTCCTCGGGGGCGGCGCCGAAGAATCCGTCCCAGTCGCGGGGTTTCCGCTCCAGGAAGCGCTGCCGGTGGGCCGTGTCGGCGAGGGTGTTGTCCAGGTCGAACACGGCGAGGGGGCGTTTTCTGCTGTCGGTCACACGGTCCACCCTAGAACCCGGCAACCTTCTCGCGCCCGGCACCGACTCCCCTGCGACATGGACGTGGGCGAAGGCGGGAGGCCTGATGCGGAACACGGCGATCTGGGCGGCGGTCGTGGGGGCGGCGACGGTGTCGGTACTGGGGCTGGCGGGTGAGGCGTCCGGCGCGCCGCGCACGCTGGTGGTGGCGACGAACGGCAGCGACTCGGCCGCCGGCACCCTGGCGCAGCCGCTGCGGACCGTCCAGAAGGCGGTGGACCTGGCGGCGCCGGGCGACATCATCGCCGTGCGCGGCGGCACCTACGCGCTCACCGACAACATCACGATCACCACCTCGGGCACGGCGTCCCAGCCCATCTCGCTCGGCGCCTACCAGGGCGAGCGGGTGGTGATCGACGGCGAGCAGCTTCCCGCGAGCCACACACCGGTCGGCGGGAGCATCCCGCGGGCCGAGCGCGGGGCGATCCACCAGGAGGCGTCGTACTGGCGGATCTCGGACCTGGAGATCGTGAACGGCCCGTACGGGATCTACTGCGACGGCTGCAACGGCAACGTCTTCGCGCGGCTGAAGACCCACGACAACTACGAGTCGGGCTTCCAGCTCCAGGGCGCCTCCGGCAACAACCAGATCCTGAACCTGGACAGTTGGGCCAACCGTGACCCGCGCAAGAACGGTGAGAGCGCGGACGGGCTCGCGATCAAGGAAGGCAGCGGCACGGGCAACGTCGTGCGCGGGGCTCGGCTGTGGAACAACGTCGACGACGGCTTCGACGCCTGGAAGTTCACCTCGCCGATCACCCTCGAGAACACGGTCGCGTACGGCAACGGCGTCAACCGCTGGAGCTTCCCGGACTTCGCGGGCGACGGCAACGGCTTCAAGCTCGGCGGCGGCAGCCCGGCCCCCGCGGTGGGCCACACCGTGCGCAACAGCGTCGCGTTCAAGAACGCGGCGCACGGCTTCACCGACAACGGCAACCCCGGCACCCTCGCCCTGAGCCGCGACACGACGTGGGCCAACGGCGGCACCGGCTTCGACGCGGACGTCTCCGGCGGGAAGGCCACGCTCAGCGCGAACCTCTCGATCGCCGACGCACGTGCCGCGGCCGTCGGGTCGGGGACGGTGGCGAGCGGCAACTCCTGGAATCTGGGCGGCACATGGAACGCCGCTTCGGTGCTGAGCACGGACCCGGCACCCCTGGCGGGCACGCGCGGCGCGGACGGCTCGCTCCCCTCGGCGCCGTCGTTCCTGGTGCCGCGCAGCGGGGTGGCCATCGGGGCCCGCTTCTGAGGCGGCGAAGAAGGCCTTAATTGTTAATGGGATCCATTTTCATGTAGCGTCCTCGGTGCTCGCCGTCCCACCGAGGAGGTCCCTGTCATGGCTGTCCCCAAGCGGAAGATGTCCCGCAGCAACACCCGTCACCGCCGCGCCCAGTGGAAGGCGACCACGCCCTCGCTCGTGCCCGTCACGATCGACGGCGTGCGTCACCTCGTACCGCAGAACCTGGTGAAGGCCTACGAGCGCGGCCTGCTGCGTCCCGAGGGCTGAGCCCATGCCGTCGTACGACCGTCTGCCGGTCACCGTTCTGTCCGGGTTCCTCGGGGCGGGCAAGACCACCCTGCTCAACCATGTCCTGGCCAACCGCGAGGGCCTGCGGGTCGCCGTGATCGTCAACGACATGAGCGAGGTCAACATCGACGCGGCGCTGGTGCGGGGCGGCGAGGCCGCGCTGTCACGGACCGAGGAACGCCTGGTCGAGATGACCAACGGCTGCATCTGCTGCACCCTCCGCGACGACCTGCTGGAGGAGGTGGACCGGCTGGCCCGGGAGGGCCGCTTCGACCACCTGCTCATCGAGTCGTCGGGCATCTCGGAGCCCCTGCCGGTCGCCGCGACCTTCTCCTTCGCCCGCGACGACGGGGCCACCCTCGGGGACGTCGCCGCCCTGGACACGATGGTCACGGTCGTGGACGCGGCGAACTTCCTGCCCGAACTGGACAGCGGCGACGAACTGGCCGAGCGCGGCCTCGCCCCCTTCGAGGACGACGAGCGCACGGTCAGTGATCTGCTCGTCGACCAGGTCGAGTTCGCGGACGTGATCGTCCTCAACAAGCTCGACCTGGTCGACGCGGACGCCGCGGCCCGGCTCCACGCCACCCTGCGCCGCCTCAACCCCGTCGCCCGGATCGTCGAGGCCCGGCACTCCCGCGTGGACCTCCACCAGGTCCTGGGCACCGGCCTGTTCGACCTGGACCGCGCCCAGCAGGCGCCGGGCTGGGTCCAGGAACTCAACGGCGAGCACATCCCCGAGACCGAGGAGTACGGCGTCTCCTCCACCGTCTTCCGCTCCGAACTCCCCTTCCACCCGGCCCGGTTGTGGACGTTCATCACCGAGGACATGGACAGCGGCTCCTACGGCCGGATCCTGCGCTCCAAGGGCTTCTTCACCCTGGCCAGCCGTCCGCACGTCACGGGCCTGTGGTCGCAGGCCGGCTCGGTGGCCCGCTTCGAGCCGTCGGCGGCGCGGGACGAGGAGGCGCCGTACGCGCAGGAACTGGTCTTCATCGGGACGCGGTTGGAGCAGGCGGAACTGCACAAGGCACTCGCGACCTGCCTCATGACCCCGGACGACAGCGTGCCTGCCCCGGACCCCTTCCCCGCGTGGGACACGTACGGCATCGACGACGCCTGCGAGCACGAGCACGCCGTGGCCGCGCACTGATAGGTGACGTCACGTAATGCGGGATGACGCCGAGTGACGCCGGGAATGCCACGGCGTCCCCGGCGTTGAACCCCCTGTGACCTCGCTGCTCGCCACCACCCGCTTCTCCGTCCTCGACCGTTCGCGCACCCGCGAGGGCCACTCGGACGCCGAGGCGCTGCGCGACACCGTGCGCTTCGCGCAGCGGCTGGAGGAGCTGGGCTACCACCGCTTCTGGGTCTCGGAACACCACGGCGTGCCCGGCGTCGCCGGATCCGCGCCGACCGTGCTGGCCGCCGCGGTCGCCGGGGCGACGCGGACGATCCGGGTGGGGACGGGCGGCGTGATGCTGCCGAACCACCGCCCGCTGGTCGTGGCGGAACAGTTCGGCGTCCTGGAGTCCCTCTTTCCCGGCCGTATCGACATGGGCCTCGGCCGCTCGGTCGGCTTCACCGACGGCGTCCGCAGAGCCCTGGGCCGCGACAAGGACGACGCCGACGACTTCGCCGCCCAGCTCGACGAGCTCCTCGGCTGGTTCCGCGGCACCTCCCCGACCGGCGTGCACGCCCGCCCCGCGGAGGGCCTGACGGTGCCGCCGTTCGTCCTCGCGATGGGCGAGGGCGCCACCATCGCGGCCCACGCGGGCCTGCCCATGGTCATCGGCGACCTCCGCAACCGCGAGAAGATGCAGCGCGGCATCGACCACTACCGCACCCACTTCCGCCCCTCCCCCTGGGCCGCGGAGCCGTACGTCGTCGTCTCCGGCACGATCGCGGTGGCCGCCACCCCGGACCAGGCCCACCGCCTCCTCATCCCGGAGGCATGGTCCATGGCCCACTCCCGCACCCACGGCACCTTCCCGCCCCTGCCCCCCGCCGAGCGCGTCGACTCCCTCACCATGCCCCCGAAGCAACGCGCCCTCTACGAATCCGGCCTCACCGGCCACATCACCGGCACCGAGGACCAGGTGGCCCACGAACTGGAGACGGTGCTGAAGGAGACCGGCGCGCAGGAGATCCTGGTCACGACCAGCACCTACGACCGGGACGCGCTGCTGGACTCCTACCAGCGGCTGGCCAGGATCGTCGACGAGGCGAGGGCGCCCTCCGCGTAGGGCGCAGAGGGCGCGGAGGGAACAGTTCAGAAGAGCGCCGCCACGGCCTGCTGCACGGCGGTCGCCGCGCCTGCCAGTGCCGCTACGGTCCGACCGATGACGCCGATGGTGTCGGCCGCGCCCTCGATGGTGTCGCGCTGATCCGCCGGATTACCGAGGGCTCGCTCGATCCGGTCAGCCGCACGCAGCCCGGCGTCCCGGTTCTCGTCAGCCTCAAGCCGGTACAGGGCGTCCCGGAACTCCGTGAGGCTGGCGCGCACTTCGGCCACGACCTGGTCGTTTCCCAAGGGCTGCGACACAGATTGCCGGACGTTGCTCACGTTGCCTCCAGCGCTCGTCGACTGGATGACGTTGTTGTCGCGCGCCCTCACCTCCGACGAGACCTGCTGTCGACCTGTCCTGCTCCGCCAGCCACCTTCACGTCGAAATCGGTTCATTCCTCGTCCTCCCCCTTCTCTTCCGTCTTCTCACTCTCGTCCCGGTCGTCATGCCGACCCGACTGCCGGTCCTGCGTCTGACTGGCACCCTGGTGTACGCCATGGGCGTCCCGGCCCGCGGTGACCGCCTGGATGATGTTGTTGTCCCCGGCGTGGATGATCGTCATGATCTTCTGCGCCTGGCGCTTGAAGTCCGTGACGTCGACCCCCTGGCGCTCGAGGAACTCCTCGACCGTGGAGAACATGCACTGCTGAACGATCGACACATGCCGCACCGCGTCCTCGGACACATGCATGTCGCCTGTGTAGACGGGCGAGTAGCGTTCACGCAGGCTGGTCGGCATCGGGCGCTTCGGGACCTCGGCCAACTGGTCCTCCGCCACCGTTCGTTGCTGGTTCTCACGTGCCCACCACCGCAGGAAACGCCAGCACCCGTAGCCCAGCACCACCAGATCGCCCACGGCCTGGACCGGCACCAGCGCGAATGTGGCGAACCTCCAGAGCACTTCGGGGTCGACGGCCTCCTCGACATCGTCGAAGAGGGGTGGGAGTACGTGGGGACGCACGACGAAGTGGAGTTCCTGACCCTCGATCACCGCCGATGCCAGGACGGTGATGACGAGTTGGCCCGACCAGGTGAGAACCTGTGCTGACAGGTAGCGGCGGACGACTATCCCGGAGCCCCTCTCGTCCGGCTCCCGCCCCCAGCGGACGTCCTCGCCGACCTCGTCGCCGGAGAGGTTTCTGGGCAGCCGGGCCCAGCGCCGGGACGGGCCGCCTCGGATGTACCGGACGTCGCATTCGAGAGGCTGGAAGGGCGGCTCGGCGATCCGCAGATCCTCCAGGTCCTCTCGCACGGCTGCGAGCAGTTCGTCGGTGCCGAAGGACTCGAAGTCCCTGCGGACCTCCTCGTCCTCGTCGTCTTTCTCGCCCTGCAACTTGATGCTGATCGTGGACCGCTGCCACAAGGCGTTGCCTGCTCCGATGAAACGCCAGTAGCGCGCCTGTAGTTCATACGGGAGAGCGTCGCCGGCCTGCGCGTGCTCGATCGCGGCGATACGGGCACGCAGTCGGGGGCCCGTCCACGGCTGACGGCCGCCCCGGTCGCAGACCAGTGCGTAGACGACCGCCACGAGCCGGTCCACAATCCGCACGCCCAAATAGGCGAGCGTGGCGTACACGAGCGCCGCCAGCGTCTCTTCACCCGCCCTGCTCATGGGGCGAAGTGTCATCACCAGCATGGGGAGCGCCACCAGCACGCCAACGCCGATCCAGGCCCTGCTCAACCAGCGGCGACGCCCTCTCGACTGCCACAGAGGTCGCCGCGGAGGTCGGGTGACCAGCAACGCGAGCGCGGCAGTGAACGCCCACAGCGCCACACCGAGCGGGAAGCGGTACGCGATCCAACCCAGGGCGATGGCCAGCACAGTCCGGCGCACCCGCCACTGTCTTCGCGCGGCTAGGCAGTGTGCGAGGACGGGGGCGAGGTCGAAGCCGTAGGAAGGCACGACACGAACACGCGAGAGCAGCACTTTTCCGATCGCCCACCGGGCGAGTGGCTCGCCCAGCGGCGGGCAGGCCGCACTCGTGGCCCCCCGCCGAGGGCGTTCGTCCGCCAGAAGGGCGCGCGCCGACTCAGGACGCCAGCCATGGGTCCCAAGGTGTCGCCATGCCCTTCTGACCGGCTCCAGTCGATCAGGGCGGGCGTGCGCCGCCGCACACAGTCGTCTGGTCGCTTCCGTACGTGGCGGGCGTTTTCCCTTGCGCACAGACGGTTCGGCCTTGGCTGTCCCGGCCGTCGTGACCGGTGTGGACTCCGGGTGCACCGAGATGGCCTGAAAGTAGCGTTCTCGTCGTGCCTGCGTGGAAGTCCCCACCCCGACGTCCTCCCCCTAGAGGGCGCCACGACGTGCACAGGCGGTCCTCTACGACGCTTCCCGGTACCGACCCACAGGATCCCGGTCGTGCGAGATCCAGGCAGCAGCAAATTCAGTCGATGTGAAGATAGGCCTGGAATGCGCGCAGGGGTAATCCGTTCTGCATAGAATTGGGGAGTTTGCCCCAACTCTTCGCCGTCTCGTCGACAGCCCGTACGGAGTTCCCTGGATGCACCACCCCCACGACCCATATGTCCGAGTCCGCGGCGCCCGAGAGCACAACCTCAAGGGGGTCGACGTCGACATCCCGCGGGACGTGCTGGTCGTGTTCACCGGGATCTCCGGGTCGGGGAAGTCGTCGTTGGCGTTCGGGACGATCTATGCCGAGGCGCAGCGGCGGTACTTCGAGTCGGTGGCGCCGTATGCGCGCAGGCTGATCCATCAGGTGGGGGCGCCGAAGGTCGGGGAGATCAGTGGGCTGCCGCCGGCGGTGTCGTTGCAGCAGCGGCGTTCCGCGCCGACGTCACGGTCGTCGGTCGGGACGGTCACGAACCTCTCGAACTCGCTGCGGATGCTGTTCTCGCGGGCCGGTACGTATCCGCCCGGCGCCGAGCGGCTGGACTCGGACTCCTTCTCGCCGAACACGGCGGCGGGGGCCTGCCCGGAGTGTCACGGGCTCGGTGAGGTGCACCGTACGACCGAGGAGTCGCTGGTTCCCGATCCGTCGCTGTCGATCCGGGAGGGCGCGATCGCCGCATGGCCCGGTGCCTGGCAGGGGAAGAACCTGCGGGACATCTTGGACGCGCTCGGGTACGACGTGGACCGGCCCTGGCGGGAGCTGGCCGCCGAGCAGCGGGAGTGGATCCTCTTCACCGACGAGCAGCCCGTCGTCACCGTGCATCCGGTGCGGGACGCCGATCGCATCCAACGGCCGTACCAGGGCACGTACATGAGTGCCCGGCGGTATGTCATGAAGACCTTCTCCGACTCCAAGAGCCCGACGCTGCGGGCGAAGGCGGAGCGGTTCCTCAGCAGTGCGCCCTGTCCGGCGTGCGGCGGGAGTCGGTTGCGGCCGGAGGCGCTGGCGGTGACCTTCGCCGGGCACACCATCGCCGAGCTGGCCCGGCTGCCGCTGACGGAGCTCATGGACCATCTGGTGGCCGAGGACGAGACCGCCCGTGTCCTCACCGGCGACCTCAGGTCCCGGATCGCCCCCGTCCTCGAACTCGGCCTCGGCTACCTCGGCCTCGACCGCGCCACCCCCACCCTCTCCGCCGGCGAGCTGCAACGACTGCGGCTCGCCACCCAGCTGCGCTCCGGGCTGTTCGGGGTCGTGTACGTCCTCGACGAGCCCTCCGCCGGGTTGCATCCGGCGGACACCGAGGCGCTGCTCACCGTGCTGGCGAGGCTCAAGGCGGCGGGCAACTCGGTGTTCGTGGTGGAGCATCACCTGGACGTGGTGCGGGGCGCCGACTGGCTGGTGGACGTGGGTCCGCTGGCCGGTGAGCACGGGGGCGAGGTGCTGCACAGCGGGCCGGTGGCGGAGCTCGCCACGGTCCGGGAGTCGCAGACCGCACGGTTCCTCTTCGACCGCTCCCCCGCACCTGTACGTGAAGTGCGCGCCCCGCGTGGTCAGTTGAAGCTCGGTCCGGTCACCCGGCACAACCTGCGCGGAGTGACGGCACAGTTCCCGCTCGGCGTCCTGACGGCCGTCACGGGCGTGTCCGGGTCCGGGAAGTCCACCCTCATCGGCGAGATCACGGAGGA
The DNA here is from genome assembly GCF_040446465.1 of Streptomyces sp. RG80. Lineage (NCBI taxonomy): Bacteria > Bacillati > Actinomycetota > Actinomycetes > Kitasatosporales > Streptomycetaceae > Streptomyces > Streptomyces sp. RG80. The sequence goes on from NZ_JBEAAJ010000002.1 coordinate 370,093, forward strand.
GACGCCGGGCGTCGGACGGCTCGTCTCCGTCGACCAGCGGCCGATCGGACGCACCCCGCGCTCCAACCTGGCCACCTACACCGGCCTCTTCGACGTCGTACGCAAGGAGTTCGCGGCCACCGAGGAGGCCCGCGCACGCGGCTTCGGTGTCGGCCGGTTCTCCTTCAACGTGGCGGGAGGGCGCTGCGAGACCTGTCAGGGCGAGGGGTTCGTCAGCGTCGAGCTGCTGTTCCTGCCGAGCACGTACGCGCCGTGCCCGGACTGCGGCGGGGCCCGCTACAACCCCGGGACGCTCGAAGTGACGTACCGGGGGCGGAACATCGCCGAGGTGCTGGACCTGACCGTGGAGAGCGCGGCGGAGTTCTTCGCCGACACGCCATCCGTCGCCCGCAGTCTCGGCACGCTCCTCGACGTCGGCCTCGGCTATCTGCGGCTGGGCCAGCCCGCCACCGAGCTGTCCGGCGGCGAGGCCCAACGCATCAAGCTGGCCAGCGAGTTGCAGCGCGGGCGGCGCGGCCACACCCTCTACCTCCTCGACGAGCCGACCACCGGACTGCATCCGGCGGACGTCGAGGTTTTGATGCGACAGCTGCACGGGCTCGTGGACGCCGGGCACACCGTCATCGTCGTCGAGCACGACATGTCCGTCGTCGCGGGCGCGGACTGGGTGATCGACCTGGGCCCGGGCGGCGGGGACGCGGGCGGCCGGATCGTGGCGGCGGGGCCGCCGGCGGAGGTGGCGCGGGCCGAGGGGAGCGCGACGGCGGGCTATCTGGCCGCCGCCGTCCGTTCGCCGGGCCCCTCGGCCCACGCCTAGTCCGCAGTACGCCCGTTCAGCGCTTCAGGGACTCAGCGCTTCAGCGTGAACGTGAAGTCCCCGGAGAGCTTCCCGCCCAGCCGGACCGCCGAGACGAGCTTCCCGTCCACGATCAGGCGCTCGACCTCGGCCCGTGACAGACCGCACCCTTCGGCGATCAGACGCACCGGCCGGACCGGAATCCGGGCCGCGAAGCGGACCGAGACGTCGATCACCTCGTGGTCCAGAAGCACCGTTCCGCCGGTGTCCAGACGCCAGGCGCCGTCCCAGTCGAGGGCGATGCGATTGCGACGCCGTACGACCGGGTCCTGGAGCAACTCGGCTGTCAGGCCCAGGTCGTTGGCGTGCAGCAGGTCCAGCAGCCCGGGTCGTACGGAGCGGACGTTGACCCGCTCCAGGACCGTGAGTTTCGCCGTCTCCCCGCAGCCGGTGCAGAGCACGAGGAGCCAGACGTCGATCAGTTTGTGGTTCGCGTTGACACGGATCTTGCCGTTCGCCCGGAAGCGCTCGGCGGCGCAGGTGTGGCAGCGACGGCGAACGAGCGGCAGGCAGGTGGGCATGACCACCCAGCTATTGAGCACAGAAGTACACCGTTTCCAGTGAGAAGTCCGCAGCAAGAAGGAGCGCGGCACGCAGGGCGCGACGCGCGACGATTCAGCGCTCGGGGTGTCTCACACGGTGTACAACGGCACGTCCTTGATCAGACGACTGGGTCAGTCAGGACGGTAAGGGTGCCCGGCGGCGCCGCTCAACCGGTTTTCGGCTGGGTGAAGCGGATGCTGTTGCCGAAGGGGTCGCGCAGGCCGCAGTCGATGCCGTAGTCGCGTTCCGTGGGTTCCTCGGTGATCTCGACGCCACGGCTCTTGAGCGTCTCGAACGTCTTGCGGCAGTCATCGGTGCTGAAGATGAGGTGGCCGCCCATGGCGCCCTTGGTGAGCAGTTCGCGGACCTGCGCCGCGGTCTCCTCGGACAGTGCCGGCTGCCCCGGCCGCTCCAGCAGGATCTGCCGCTCCGGGTGTCCGGGGACGTTGACGGTGAGCCAGCGCATGAAGCCGAGGTCGACGTCGGTGTGGACCTCCAGGCCGAGCTTGCCGACGTAGAAGTCGAGGGCCTGGTCCTGGTCGAGGACGTAGATCTGTGAGTGTGTGATGGCGGTGAACATGCCCCTCACGCTAGCGAGCGGGCCGGGCGAAAACTTATCCAGAACTGCTCAGTCGACGGGGGCGCTCGGCCGCGTCCACGCCTTGGTGAAGCAGGTCGGTACGGCGACCGGCACGGCCTCCTTGCGGTACGCCCTCGGCGACCGGCCCACGATGTCGCGGAACGTGCGGCTGAAGGTCCCCGGACTGGCGAAGCCGACCGCGAAGCAGATGTCCGTCACGCTGCGGTCGCTCTCCCGCAGCAGGAACATCGCCCGTTCGACCCGGCGGCGCTGGAGGTAGCGGTGCGGTGTCTCGCCGAACGTGGCGCGGAAGGTGCGGGCGAAGTGGGCCGGGGAGACATGGGCGATCCTTGCCAGGGCCGGGACGTCCAGCGGCTGCGCGTAGGCGCGGTCCATGGCGTCCCGCGCCCGCAGCATCCGGCGGTTGCTCTCCTCGGTGGCGCGACTCACGACGCCATCACATCATCTGCGGCCCGGGACGCGCGCACGGCCCAGCCGGAGCGGCTCTAGGCGACCAACGCGGAGTGGATCCAGCCGGGTTGGGGCGAGGTGTCCGGCTGCGCGGCCCGGGCCAGCGTCCGGCGGTCGGGATGGCTGCCGGGCGGGATGACGTCCTGGACCTCCACCTCGGCCACCAGCCCCCGCGCCGAGACCACCCGCCACACCGAGGCGAGCAGGGTGTCCTCGCCGACGAACGCGGGCGCGGTGCTGGCCGTTCCCCCGTCGCACCGGTAGCCGAGCCGCACCGGCTGCACGGGGACGTCGGCGTCCAGGGCGGCCTGGAAGACGGCCCGCCGGAAGGTGCCCTGGGCGCGCCCGCACCAGGTGCTGCCCTCGGGGAAGACCGCGACCGCCTGCCCTGCGCGGAGCGACCGGGCGATCCGGGCGACGGTCGCGGGAAGGGCCCGCAGCCGGTCCCGCTCGATGAACAGGGCGGCCCGGCCGACCAGCGCACCCGCCACCGGCCATTGCCGGATCTCGGACTTGGCGAGCATCCGGGCCGGTCGTACGGCGGCGAGCAGCGGGATGTCCAGCCAGGAGATGTGGTTGGCGACCAGCAGCACCCCGCCGGTGGACGCGGCAGTACCGGTGACGCGGACCCGGACTCCCGCGGCCCGCACGATCCACCGGCACCACCGCTGGACCACCGTGGCGGGGATCCGCCCGCCGAGCGGCGCCAGCACGACCCCGGTGACCACCAGGAACGTGACCGCCACCAGCCGCAGCACGGCACGCGGTACGGCCGTGCCGGGTCCCGTCCGCTCCACACACGCCCCGGGGGTGCAGGGCGCGCTGGGCAGCCAGACGCTCATCAGGCGGGTACGAGGGAGAGGAAGTGCCGCAGATAGCGCGGGTTGACCCGGCGCATCGACAGCAGCACGTACAGGTCGGCGACTCCGAAGTCCGGGTCGTGCGCGGGCTCCCCGCACACCCAGGCGCCGAGGCGGAGGTAGCCGCGCAGCAGGGCGGGCAGCTCGGTACGGGCGCCGCCCGCCTCGCCCGGGATCCAGGGCAGCAGGGGCCGTACCCGGTACTCCTCCGGCGCCAGATGCCTGTCCCGCACCCGGTCCCAGGTCGCGGTGGCCAGCGCGCCGCCGTCGGCCAGCGGGATGGAGCAGCAGCCGGCCAGCCACTCGTGGCCGCGGTCGAGCATGTAGCGGGCGATGCCGGCCCAGATCAGCCCGATGACCGCGCCGTCCCGGTGCGCGGGGTGCACGCAGGAGCGGCCGACCTCGACGAGGCCTGGGCGCAGCGCGTCGATTCGGGTCAGGTCGAACTCGCTCTCCGAGTACAGCCGTCCGGCGACCGCGGCGCGCTCCGGCGGCAACAGCCGGTAGGTGCCGACGACCTGCCCGGTGGTGGTGTCGGTGACGAGGAGATGGTCGCAGTAGGCGTCGAAGGGGTCGATGTCGTGGCCCGGCTGCGGGGAGGCCAGCAGGGCGCCCATCTCCCCGGCGAACACGTCGTGCCGCAGCCGCTGCGCGGCCCGCACGTCGGACTCGTCGCGGGCTAGGGTGACGGTGTACCGCGTGGGGAGCGCGGACAGGGGCGGGGAGTCCAGAGCGGATACGGCGGTCATGGCTCACTCCAGGTCACGGGCCGGTACGGCCTGAGCGGAAGGACGGGCCGGTGGTTACGGCCTCGCGTACCTGTTCTTCCGATGCCGTCTGGCCGGTACATGACCGAATACGGGAGCCGGGATGTGAGCTTGCTGAACGGAACGGTCGGCCGACCGTCACGTCGCCGGGACGCAACCTCCGAGCCAGTAGCGCGTCTCCGCCGCGTCGAGAACACGCTCCAGGACGAGGTCTCCGGTCATCCCGGGGAAGAACCGTCCGGAGGGCCAGCTGCGCTCGTAGGCCGGCGGGTCCAGGACCAGCAGCCGTACGCCGTCGACGACCGGGATGTCGGCGGGGGTGCCCTCGTTCCACACCCATTCTCCGCCGGGCGTCATGAGGTTGAAGGAGCCCGTGGTGTGCACCTGCCCGGGCGCGTCCCGGCACACGGCGACCTCCTGCGCGGAGGGCGCCCGCCCCGGCACATGGCCGCCGCCGACGAGGGCGTCCGCGAGCAGGGTGTGCAGCTGGAAGTTGTCGCCGATGCCGCTCATCCGCATCCGGTAGCCGGTGCCGGTGGGGCGGTGCAGGACCACCAGCGGCTCGTCGTCGAGGACGAGCAGGCCGTACTTCAGGCACTTGAACTGGTGCCCGGACGCCTCCTCCACGACCCCGACCGCCCGCACCAACCGGGCGCGCAGCGAGCCGTCCAGCGCCGTGCGCACGCCCGGGTGGTTGAGCATCGCCACGCAGGCCATCTCCCACTGCGGCAACGACAGCCAGGCCAGAGCCGCCTCCGGTCCCACCCGGTCGAAGAGCGCGGCATGCGCCTCGCCGTCCTCCGGGTCCGGGAAGTCCCCGCCGCCGGTCTCCTGCCAGCGCTCACAGAACTCCCCCACCTCGGCGAGCGCCTCGGCCAGCTCCACGAAGACGTACGGCGCGCAGGGCCCCGGGTCCGCGCCCCGCTCGACACACGCGCCGACGACGACGGCCACGATGCCGCGCGGCCCGGGCGGCACGTCGGCCAGCAGTGCGGCGAGCCGCGGCGCGGCCTCGGCGATCTCCTGCGCCCCCGCCTCGCCGAGGCTCTGGTGCATCTCCTGGAACGCGCGCTCCGCCCCGTCCGGGTCCTGTGCGCGCACCGCGGTCTCGAACCCGTCGACGGCCCCGAGGAACCGCGCCCTCCCCTGCCCTGCGAAGATCATGCGCGCAGACTATCGAGATCCGAAAAGCGAGACGGGGCCGGGGAGCACCAGCCCCGGCCCCGCCCGTCCGCACGTTGTCGGCGAACGTCCTTGGCATCCCTACCGCTTGGCCGCCTTACGCGTGGCCCGCAGCCATTCCTTGTTCATGCTGGTGATGGACACCAGCGGAATCCCCTTGGGGCAGGCGGTCGCGCATTCGCCCGCCAACGTGCAGCCGCCGAAGCCCTCTTCGTCCATCTGGGCCACCATGTGCAGCACCCGCGTCTCACGCTCGGGCGCGCCCTGGGGCAGGACGTTGAGGTGGTTGACCTTGGCCGAAGTGAACAACATCGCCGCCCCGTTGGGGCACGCGGCGACACACGCCCCGCAGCCGATGCACTCGGCGTGCTCGAACGCGAAGTCCGCATCCGGTTTCGGTACGGGGGTGGCGTGCGCCTCGGGGGCGGCCCCGGTGGGGGCGGTGATGTAGCCGCCGGCCTGGATGATCCGGTCGAACGCCGAGCGGTCCACCACCAGGTCCTTGATCACCGGGAACGCCGACGCCCGCCACGGCTCGATGTCGATCGTGTCGCCGTCCTGGAAGGACCGCATGTGCAGCTGACAGGTCGTGGTGCGCTCCGGCCCGTGGGCGTCGCCGTTGATGACGAGCGAGCAGGCACCGCAGATGCCCTCACGGCAGTCGTGGTCGAACGCGACCGGGTCCTCGCCCTTGAGGATGAGCTCCTCGTTGAGGGTGTCGAGCATCTCCAAAAACGACATGTCGCTGGAGATGCCGTCCACCTCGTAGGTGGACATCGCTCCGTCGGCGTCGGCGTTCTTCTGCCGCCAGACGCGCAGGGTGAGCTTCATGCGTAGCTCCGCTGGGTGGGGTGAACGTACTCGAAGACCAGGTCTTCCCTGTGCAGGACGGGGGCGTCACCGGTGCCGGTGAACTCCCAGGCGGCCGCATACGCGAACTCCTCGTCCCGGCGCTCCGCCTCACCGTCCGGGGTCTGGGACTCCTCACGGAAGTGACCGCCGCACGACTCGGCACGGTGCAGGGCGTCCAGGCACATCAGCTCGGCGAGTTCGAGATAGTCCACCACCCGGTTCGCCTTCTCCAGCGACTGGTTGAACTCCTCACCGGTACCGGGGACCTTGATCCGGCGCCAGAACTCCTCACGGATCTGCGGGATCCGCTCCAGGGCCTTGCGCAGCCCGGAGTCGGTGCGGGCCATCCCGCAGAACTCCCACATCAGCTCCCCGACCTCACGGTGGAAGGAGTCCGGGGTGCGGTCACCATCGACCGACAGCAGGAGGTTTAGCCGGTCCTCGGTCTCCGCCAACACCTCCTGCACAGCCGGGTGTTCCTCGGTCACCGGGCCCTGGTGCGGGTTGCGCGCCAGGTAGTCGTTGATGGTGGCCGGCAGGACGAAGTAGCCGTCCGCGAGCCCCTGCATCAGCGCGGAGGCACCCAGCCGGTTCGCGCCGTGGTCGGAGAAGTTGGCCTCACCGATCGCAAACAGACCCGGGACGGTGGTCTGGAGGTCGTAGTCGACCCACAAACCACCCATCGTGTAATGCACGGCCGGATAGATCCGCATGGGGACGGTGTACGGATCCTCGTCGGTGATCCGCGCGTACATGTCGAAGAGGTTGCCGTACTTGGCCTCCACCGCCTTACGCCCCATCCGCGCGATCGCATCGGCGAAGTCCAGGTAGACGCCCTGTCCGCCGGGCCCGACCCCCCGTCCCTCGTCGCAGACGTTCTTCGCGGCGCGGGAGGCGATGTCACGCGGGACCAGGTTGCCGAAGGACGGGTAGATCCGCTCCAGGTAGTAGTCCCGCTCGTCCTCGGGGATCTGGCCGGCCGGGCGCGTGTCGCCCTTGGCCTTCGGCACCCAGATCCGGCCGTCGTTGCGCAGCGACTCGCTCATCAGCGTCAGCTTGGACTGGTGGTCACCGGTGCGCGGAATGCACGTCGGATGGATCTGCGTGAAACACGGGTTGGCGAAGTACGCGCCGCGCCGGTGCGCCCGCCAGATCGCGGTCGCGTTGGAGTTCATCGCGTTCGTCGACAGATAGAAGACATTGCCGTAGCCACCAGAAGCGAGGACGACAGCATCGGCGAAGTACGTGTCGATGCGACCGGTGATGAGATCGCGCGCCACGATCCCGCGCGCCCGCCCGTCCACCACAATCAAGTCCAGCATCTCGGTACGCGGATGCATCTCGATGTTCCCCGCGGCGATCTGCCTGCTCAAAGCCTGATACGCGCCCAGCAACAGCTGCTGACCCGTCTGCCCACGGGCGTAGAACGTCCGGGACACCTGCACACCACCGAACGACCGGGTATCCAGCAGACCGCCGTACTCCCGCGCGAACGGCACACCCTGCGCCACACACTGATCGATGATCTCCACCGAGATCTGCGCCAGCCGGTGCACATTGGACTCACGGGCCCGGAAGTCGCCGCCCTTGACGGTGTCGTAGAACAACCGGTGGATCGAGTCACCGTCGTTGCGGTAGTTCTTCGCCGCGTTGATACCGCCCTGCGCGGCAATCGAATGCGCCCGCCGCGGAGAGTCCTGGTAGCAGAACTGCACCACGTGATAACCCTGTTCGGCGAGCGTGGCACCGGCCGAACCACCCGCCAGACCCGTCCCCACCACGATCACCGTGTGCTTGCGCCGGTTGGCCGGGTTGACCAGCTTCGCCTCGAAACGACGCCTGTCCCAGCGTTCGTTGACCGGGCCGGAGGGGGCTTTGCCGTCCGTCAGCGGCTCGCCGGTCGCGTACTGCGCGAATGCGTTCATGTTCAGCTCACCAATCCGGTCATGACGCCCACGGGAACGGCGATGAAGCCGACCGTGAGCAGCAGTGCGAGGACGTCGGCGACGATCTTCAGCGCACGGTCACGGGTACGGCTGCCGGCCCCGAGCGTCTGCGCCGCACTCCAGAAGCCGTGCCGGACATGCAGGCCGAGCGCGAGCACCGCGGTGATGTAGATGACGTTGCCGTACCAGGTGGAGAAGGTGTCCACCACGTTCTGGTACGGGTGCCCCTCCTGGAAGCCGCCCGTGTGCACCGTGCCGGTCGTCAGGTCGAGCAGGTGCCACACGATGAACAGGCCCAGGATGATCCCGCCCCAGCGCATGGTCCGGGTGGCGTAGCTCGCCCGAGCCTTCTTGTGGACGTACTTCGTCGGCCGGGCCTTGATGTCGCGGCGGCTGAGCTGGTACGCGGAGGTGGCGTGGGCGATCACCGCGACGACGAGCGCGACGCGGATCAGCCAGAGCGTCCACTCGTAGTGCATGAAGGGCTCGCCCAGGGTGCGCAGCCAGTGCGCGTAGTGGTCGAACTCGCCGGGCCCGAAGAAGATCTTCAGGTTTCCGATCATGTGGACGACCAGGTACAGCAGCATGATCAAGCCGCTGACGGCCATCACCGTCTTCTTGCCGACGGAGCTGTCCCACACCGTGCGCGCCATCGACGGCCGTCGGTCCGTCCGCGTTGCCAGAGCCATGACTCAAGACGCTAGGGCCGGACGGGCCGATCGGTCCAAGACATGGTCCGGCTTGATTCCATAGTCAGCGGCTATCGTACGAGGATGCAGTTCCAGCAGCTCCAGTACTTCGTGGCGGTCGCCGAGACCAGGCATTTCACCCGGGCCGCCGACCTGGTCCATGTCGCGCAGCCGTCCCTCTCCCAGCAGATCAAGGCGCTGGAACGGGAGCTCGGCGCGGATCTCTTCCTGCGGGCGAGGGGCAACATCACGCTCACCGACGCGGGCGAGGCGCTGCTGCCGCTGGCCCGGCGGATCCTCGCCGACGCGGACACCGCACGGCACGAGGTGCAGGAGCTGGTGCAGCTCCGCAGCGGCCGGGTGCGCCTCGGCGCGACGCCCAGCCTCTGCACGGGCCTGCTGCCGGACGTTCTGCGCGCCTTCCATGACCGTTATCCCGGTATCCGGCTGATGATCGAGGAGGGCGGCTCCCACGACCTGGTCCGGGAACTGGCCCGCGGCGCCCTCGACCTCGCCCTGGTGGTGCTCCCGCTGCCGACCCCGTCCCCGGCGCTGACGACGGTGGAGCTGCTGCGGGAGGACCTGGTGGTGGTGTCGTCCCCGGACGCGCCCAGACCGGGCGACGGTCGGCGCACCGTCCGGATCGCCGACCTGGAGGGCGAGCGCCTGGTGATGTTCCGCCACGGCTACGACCTGCGCGAACTCACCGTCGCCGCCTGCCGCGCCGAGGGCTTCGAGCCGGACTTCGCGGTGGAGGGCGGCGAGATGGACGCGGTCCTGGGGTTCGTACGCGCGGGGCTGGGCCTCGCGGTCGTACCGCGGATGGTGGCGGCACGATCAGGACGCGGCCTACGCGTCACCCCCCTCACCCGCCCGGGCCTGCACCGCACGATCGCCCTGGCCCACCGCAGCGACGTGGCCCCGCCCCGGGCGGCGCGGGAGTTGCAGCGGATGCTGCTGGAGCGCTGAGTCAGTCGACGTCCGGCGGTACCGGGGTGCCCTGGTGGTAGTACATGCGCCAGCCGCCCTCCGCGCTCTGCCGACGCCACAGCGAGCTGCGGCGGGCCCGCAGGCCGTCGAAGCGCGTCTCGTACGTGAGGTGCACCAGCCCGGGGGCCAGGACGACGCCCGCGATGTCGTCCGGCTCGTAGCGGGGGCCGCCCGCCGAGCCGCCCGGATGGTCGGGCAGCCAGGCGAGCATCTCCTCGTACGTGTAGCGCCGACCGGAGGAGCCGACCTCGACGAACTCGGGGTCGAGCAGCGGCTCGAAGCGGGCGCGGGAGGCGCGGACGGCGGGGTCCATGAGGCTCAGCTCGCCGGCGATCGCCTGGCTCACGTCGTCTGATGCGTGCGTCATCCACGCATCCTCACGCACACCCCGCCGGCCTCGCGACCGAGTTCCGCGCTCACCCCGTCGCGTCCACCAGCGCCAGTTCGTGCAGTCGCTCCGGTGGGCCCGGGCGGGCGTAGTACCAGCCCTGGGCGGTGTCGCAGCCCAGTATGCGCAGTTGCTCGGCCTGGGCTCCCGTCTCCACGCCCTCCACCGTGACCGCGAGGTCGAGGCTGTGGGCGAGGGAGACGATGCCCTCGACGATCTTGAGGTCGACGGGGTCCGCCGGGAACTGCTGCATGCTCTGGGTGAAGGAGCGGTCCAGCTTGAGGATGCTCACCGGGAGGCGGCGCAGGTTGGCGAGGTTGGAGTAGCCGGTGCCGAAGTCGTCCAGGGCGATGTCGACGCCCATCTCGGCGAGCCGGCGCAGCGGCTTCAGGAGGTCGTCGTCCGCGCCGATCAGGGCCGACTCGGTGACCTCCAGGCACAGGGCGTCGGGCTCCACGCCCGCCCGCTCCAGGATGTCCACCGTGTCCTGCACCAGGCCGGGGTGGGTGAGCTGGCAGGGCGAGAGGTTGACGTTGATGCGGAGCGGGCCCGCTCCCTCGTACCGTTCTCGCCAGGCGCGGGCCTGCCGGACCGACTGCTCCAGGACCCAGCGGCCGAGCGGGACGATCAGGCCGGTGTGTTCGGCGAGCGGGATGAAGCGGTCGGGGCCCAGCACGCCGTGCTGCGGGTGCAGCCACCGCACCAGCGCCTCGGCGCCGCGCACACTGCCGTCGCCGAGGTGGACCAGCGGCTGGTACTCGATGAAGAACTCGCCCCGGTCCAGGGCCGTCGGCAGTGCCGTGGTGAGCCCGTGCCGCGTGATGGCGCGGGCGTCGGCCTCCGGGTCGGCCAGCTCGAAGCGGTTGCCGCCCGCCGACTTGGCCCGGTACATCGTGATGTCGGCGCTGCGCAGCACCTCCGCGGGACCGCGCTCCCCGGCCGGGCCCTCGACGATGCCGATGCTGCCCCGCACGGTCAGTTCACGGCCGTCGACGCTGATCGGGGCGACCAGCGCGTTCATGATCCGGGAGGCGAGTTCGTCGACCTCGCGCTCGGTGTCGGTTCCGGTGGTCAGCGCCACGAACTCGTCGCCACCCAGACGGGCGACCATCTCACCGGGCGCCGTCGTGCACGACTGGAGCCGGTCGGCGACCTCGACGAGCAGCCGGTCGCCGGCCGCGTGGCCGAGGCTGTCGTTGATGGTCTTGAAGCCGTCCAGGTCCAGGTAGCACAGCCCGAACCGCTGGCCCTGTCCCGCGCCGAGGGCCTTCTCCAGGCGCTCGAAGAAGAACGTGCGGTTGGGCAGGCCCGTGAGCGCGTCGTGCGTGGCCTCGTAGCGCAGCCGCAGGTTGAGCAGCCGGCGCTCGGTGGTGTCCTCCATCAGCGCCAGCTGGTACTGCGGGTTGCCGTCCGCGTCCCGGAGGAGGGAGACGGTCAGGTTGGTCCACAGGACCGTTCCGTCAGGGCGGGAGAACGCCTTCTCCAGGTGGTAGTGCTCGCGCTCGCCGCGGACCAGCTCGTCGTAGAGGGTCCAGGTCTGGGGCGCGTCCTCGGGGTGCGTCCACTCCATGACGTTGCGGCCGCGCATCATGGGCTCGGAGATGCCGAACATCCGCAGCAGCGCCTCGTTGACCTGGAGGATGTTGCCCTCGAGGTCGGCCATGCCGATCCCTATGGCGGCGCCCTCGAAGACCGCGCGGAAGCGGGCCTCGCTCGCGTGCAGGGCCTGGGCGACCACGCCCTGGGCCTTCAGCGCGGCGGCGGAGATCGCCTCCTGCTCGGCCAGTGTCCGCTCGCGCAGCGCCGCGGCGAATCCGGCGGCCATGGCGTGCTGGAGCCGCGAGGCCCGCACCCGCAGGTCCTCCTGGTCGCCGTCGCCGCCGCAGTAGAGGACCAGGTAGGCATCCACACAGTCCAGGCTGCGGCTGAGCGACTCCGGGTCGGTGCAGTGCACCGTGACCAGCGCGGCGCCGACCGACCGGCCCTCGTCCGCGTCGAAGGTCCGCGCCCGCAGCGCCTGGCTCAACCGGCGGGCCAGCGGCAGGAGTTGCCCCTCGAACTCGGCGCGGGTCGAGGACGTCGTGGTCACCGGGAACACCGCCCGGCTCCAGATCGTCGCGAACCGCCGCAGTCTGTCCTCCGGCCCGTCCGGCTCGGCGGTCACGCGGTGCGTCCCACGCCGGCGAAACCGGAGAACGCCCAGGGATCCTCGTCGTCGGGGTCCCAGGTCTCCGACTCCGGCCGCCAGCGCGGCATCGGCACCAGTCCCGGTTCCACCATGTCGTACCCCTCGAAGAACCGCGCGATCTCGTCGCGCGGGCGCATGATCAGCGGGTTGCGGATGTCCTTGTACACGTCGACCGTGCCCGCGGCCCGTTCGGGCGGCAGCGGGACTCCCTCGTACGAGGCGTGCGTGAGCACCAGCAGACTGCCGGGCGCGAGCGCGTCACGCAGCTCCGCCACCGCACCGTAGGGGTCGTCCTCGTCTTCCACGAAGTGCAGTATGGCAACGAGAAGCAGGGCCACCGGCCGGTTCAGGTCGATCAGTTGCTGAACTTCGGCGCTCGCGAGGATCTCCTGGGGCTTGCGGAGGTCCGCGGCGACGACGCCCGCGTCCGGGTTCCCCGCGAGGACTGCCTCGCTGTGCGCGACGGCCACCGGGTCGTGGTCGACGTAGACGACCCGGGCGCCGGGGCTGGCGGTCTGGGCCACCTCGTGGACGTTGCCGAAGGTCGGGATGCCGGAGCCGATGTCCAGGAACTGGGTGACGCCCTGGTCCGCGGCGAAGCGCACCGCGCGGCGCATGAACGCGCGGTTCGCCTGCATGATCTTGGGGAGTCCTGGCATGAACTCCATCGCCTTGCGGGCCGCCTCGCGGTCGACCTCGAAGTTGTGCGAACCGCCCAGGTAGAAGTCGTAGATCCGCGAAACGCTAGGCACCGAGATGTCGATGCTTCGTGGGGCCCAGGCGGGACGCTCCATCTATCTCTCCAAGGCGTAGGCGATCCGGTGTTCGAGCTGAGGCTACTGATCGCCTGCCAAAGGAGCGAGCCGAACCGGAAATTGACCGTCCGTTCCCGGTCACTGCCTGCGGCACGTGCCGGGTTGACCATGCCCAACTCCCGCTGAAACAAGGCAAACCGGCCCGCCCCCAGCGTGCGGTGCGCAGGGGGCGGGCCGGTGGATCGCGCGGTCTGCCTCGGAAAGGCGACCTACTTCTTGATCGGCTTGCCGTCGGGTGCCACGACGTACCAGGTGCCGCCGACACCCTGGCCGTTGGTGTCTCCGGGCTCCTTGTCCTGGGCGAAGGTGTAGATGGGCCAGCAGTCGATGGTCTGCTGCTTGACCCCGTCGGGCCGGGTGAAGCTCATCAGGCCCTTCTTCTCGACGCCCTTGGTGTCGTTCGCCTCCACCGGCGCCACCGCCGGCCACTTCTCGAGGCAGGCTCCGGTGCACTTCGAGATCGGGTCCGGCCAGGCCACGTCCTTGATGAAGCGGTAGACCGTCATGCCGTTCTTGTCGACGACGATCTCGCCGAACTCCGGGTCGTTGCGGGTGGACAGACCGGGCAGGTCGGCCGCCTCGGCGCCGCCCCCGCCGCCGCCACCGCCGGCCTTCTTGCCGTCGGCGGCCAGCGCGTACCACTTGCCGCCCACACCCTGGCCGTTGACGTCCCCGGCGTTGACGTCCTTGGCGTAGCGGTAGGCCGGCCAGCCTCCGACGGTCAGCTGCTTGCTTCCGTCGGCGCGGGTGACCTCGCCCAGCAGCGCCTTGTCGATGCCCTCGCCTGCCGAGACGTCGTCGGCGGGCACCGGCGGCCAGGTGGTCGCGCAGTCGCCGTCACAGTTGGACTTCGGCGGCTCGGCGGTGTCCGTGTCGAAGCGGTACAGGGTCAGGCCGCCGCTGTCCGTCAGCACCTTGCCGAGCTCGGGGTTGGTGACGACTGCCAGCTTGCCCGCACCGGCGACCTGGCCGCCCGCGGAGGCCGAGGGGCTCGCGGTGGCGTTGCCGATACCGGACCCGATGCCGGTGCCCGCGTTGCCCGCGTTTCCGTAGTCGCCGGCCGCGGCCGTCGCTCCGACGTTCTGGCTGCTCGCGGACGGGGCTGCTTCCTGGCCACACGCCGTCGTCAGCGCCAGCACCGCCGCAGCGCTTGCCACGAGTGAGGCGCTCCGCCAGGAGGTCTTCATCGTCAACTCCCCATTGTCGTACGGGTGTTGCGGCGCCCTTCTGCGCCGCCGCACGGCCATGAGTACGGACGGAAGTGGCTCTTGTGTTCAACGGGGGCACATTTTTCTTTCCGAGACCTGTGTAGCGGGCCGATCACTCGTTCGGGGCAATCCCCCGGTACCCGGGCACGGGACAACGCGTTCTGGGTTCATGATCTCCGTCGTGCAGCGACCCGAACCGACTCAATACGCCCCGGCCATACGGGTGTTGTTGCTCTTGACACTGACATGGCTGGCCGTGGGCGTACCCGCGAACACGGCGGCGGCCGACGCCTGTGCCTCCGCCTCGATCGGGCCGGACGGAATCAGCGCGGTGGCGGCCGCCGGAAGCCTCACCTGGCCGACGCCCTGCCCGACACCTTCCCCGACCCCCACTCCGACACCCACCCCCACCCCGACACCCACACCGACGTGCGAGCCCACTCCGACACCGACGCCACCCCCACGCCCGACACCGAAGCCCGAACCGACCCCCACACCCACCCTGACCCCCACTCAGACACCGACGCCCACGCCGCCTCCCCCCGCTCCGCGACCGGCGGCGCCCCTGCCCCGACCGACTCCCACCCCCACTCCGACGCCCACCCCGACTCCGACCCGCACCCCGCCGGCCGAGCCGGCCCCGGCCCCCGCCGCGGCGCCCGTGCACTATCCGGCGTACAAGGCCCCGGCACCCCGGCGTGCCACCGGCGGCCACACCTCGCCGCTCACCTTCGTCCTGCTCATCACGGTGCCCGCCCTGGTCGCCGTCGCCGCGTTGCGTCCGCGCTGATCCCTGGAGGCTCCCTTGCCGGAATGGCTTGTTCTCACCCTCGCGATGCTGGCCGCCTGTGGCGTGGTGGTGATCATCTCCGTCGTCCGCCACAAGGCGGCGGCCCAGGACGAGGACCCCAGCGAGACCCCGGACGTCATCGAGTACATGACGATGTGGATCGGCGTGGTGTACGCCATCGTCCTGGGTCTGGCCATCGCGGGCGTCTGGGAGGGCCGCAGCGCGGCCCAGGACCACGTCCAGGCGGAGGCCGTGGCTCTGCACGAGATCTCGGAGCGGGTCCGGGTCTACCCGGCCGACGTCCGTGACCGTATTCGGGGCGATGTCAACGCCTATGTCGGACACGTGGTGAACACCGAGTGGAAGACGATGGCCGAGGACGGCGAGACGACCCGGCAGGGCGCCGAGCTCCTCGACCGGATCCGCCGGGACGTCACCGACTACGAGCCCGCGACGGACTTCCAGGCCCAGGCCTACCAGCCCCTCGTCGACCAGGTGGCCGCGGCCGACCAGGCACGCAACGCCCGGATCAGCTCGATGGGGGCGACGATGCCGGGCGTGGTGTGGTTCGGACTGATCGGCGGGGCCGTCGTCACCATCGGCATGGTCCTGGCCCTCCAGATCCGGCGGACGGCGCGCGAGCTGATCCTCGCCGGGATCTTCTCCGCCCTGATCGCCTTCCTGCTCTTCCTGATCTGGGACTTCGACGCGCCCTACAGCAGGGGCGTGACGGCGTCGGCGGAGCCGTTCCTGAACCTCTTCCCCGACGCCAAGTCCTGACGCGCCCTCACCTGACGGGCCGCTCGGGGGACGCCGCCACGCCGTGGCCGTCCCCCGAGCGGCCCACACCTGTGCCCCATTCGCCCGACAGCGTTCGCGCACATGTGCGCACCTTCCTAGCGTTCCGATCATCGAGGTGCATTTCTGGCGCCGGCGGAAAAGGTCCGCGGCTGCTCCTCGGGGACCCGGAGGATTCACCATGCGCGCGATACGCGTAGCTGCGGCCGCACTGCTGGGCGTCGGCGCCCTCGCCCTCGCCGCACCGGCCGCCGTCGCCCAGGGCGACAACATCACGCCGTTCGGTTTCAGCGTCCTGCCCTCGACCATCGCGGCGGGCGGCCAGGTCACTCTGCAACTGGACCGGGACCACGGCGGCTGCACCGGGTCCGCGACGGTCAGTTCGGGGGTGTTCGACACGATCACGATCCCGGGCAACCGCTCCTCGGCGACGGCGGTCGTCGACTGGGACGCCAAACCGGGCGCGGTCTACAAGGTGACGTTCGCCTGTGACGGGGTGAGCGGTTCGACGAACCTGACCATCGCATCCGGGCGTACGACCCCGACGCAGCCGACCCCCTACCCGTACAACAGGGGCGTGCACGCCGGTGAGGGCGGCACCGTCGCCGGGTTCGACCTGGGGGAGATCGGGCTCGGGGCCGCGCTCATCGCCGGCTCGGTCGGAGCGGCGTACCACTTCTCGCGTCGCCGCAGCGGGGAGGACGGCGCCTGACCGCCGCCCCCTCGCACAGGCCTTCGCCCCGGAACCCTTCCCAGGGTCCGGGGCGAAGGCCTGTCTCACGTGTGCGACGGGGGCTGTCTCCGAAGGGGGAGGTCAGATCCGCTTCTCGGAGCGGCGGCGCATCCAGAAGAGCCCGCCGCCGACGACGGCCGCGGCGACCAGCCCGCCGCCGATGGCCATGTCGGTCGGGGTGGCGCCGGTGGAGCTGCTGCCGCCGAGGCCGCCGCGGACACCGCCGATGACGGTGAAGGCGTCGTCCCGGGTGAGCGGGTTCCGGCCGCCGGTGCAGTTGACCGTGATGGAGTACAGGCCCGGGCTGGCCGTCGAGCTGACGGTGGCCGTCCCCCTGGCGGGGCTGCCACCGGTCAGGGTGACCGAACCGGTGAACGCCGACGAGGTGGCGGTGCCACCGTTCGGGCAGTTGTCGACGGTGATGGTCAGCTGACCACCGCGGGCGATGACGCTGGGCAGGGCGACGATGTTGCTCGGGCTGACGGCGCTGCCCGGACCGCCCGGCATCCCGTCGCGCGCTACGGCGGCGGGGGCGGCGAGTCCGAGGGCGGCGACCGCGGCGGCAGAGGCCGCCAGGGCACGGGTGGTACGCATGTGATCCTCCGCGGAAGACGCCCCGGGAACGGTCCCCGGTGGATCGGCGAGAAAGCGCCTCCCAGAAAGACCCTCAGATGCCGTGCACGCGGGCGCATTTCGGCGATGGTCCGTCCTGGTGAGAGGACACGCCGAGCGAAAAGCGCACAATCGGATATTGCCGCAGGTCACGGACCGTCAGAAATTTCCTGCCGACGTCAACTCGGATGGCGCACCCACGGGTACGGCGCCACCCGTTCGCTGCTGTCGCGTCGCCGGTTTCGCCTGCGGTACTTAGCGTTCTCGTATGCGCGAATTGACGGGGCGACGGCCGCGTCGAGAGGGGAAGTCGAATGTCTGCGTCCGAGCTGGCCGAGCTGGCCGAAGAGGAGGAGCGGCGGAAGAAGCGCGCTCCTTGGGGCGTGATAGCGCTTGTGCTGCTGACCGGCCTCGCTCTCATTCGGAATGGTTCGGGAGAGTTCGACGTGGGTCCGCCGCAGCCGGCGACCGCCGCTGCGGCGGACAGTCGTGTTCCCGGCACCTTCGCCGGGTCCGCGGCACCGCTGTCGTACTCCATGCCCGAGCGGGTGCGGATCCCCGCGATCCAGGTGGACGCGCCGGTCCTGCCCGTCGGTCTGGACGCCGACGGCTGGGTGGGCGCGCCGCCGCCGGAGGACCCGAACCTGGCCGGCTGGTTCACCGGCGCGGTCTCTCCCGGCGAGAAGGGCACGGCCGTGGTGGTGGGCCATGTCGACAACCGGCTGGGCCCCGCCGTTTTCTACGGACTCGGGGCCCTGAAGAAGGGGAATCGCGTCGAGGTGCGGCGCAACGACGGGAAGACGGCCGTCTTCGAGATCTACGGCATCGAGGTCTTCGAGAAGAACAATTTCCCGGGCGACCGCGTCTACGGTTCCAAGGGCACCCCGGAATTGCGGGTCATCACCTGCGGGGGCGGTTTCTCCAAGCAGAACGGCTATGCCGGTAATGTCGTGGCTTTCGCCCGCCTGGTCGAGGTCCGCTGAGCGTTCCTCGACCGGGCGGGCGATTTCCGTCCTATGCGTAGTGCCGTCGCGGGACGGTGATGTGATAGCCGGAGTCCAGCAGCTGCGGGAGATATTCGCGCAGCGCCCGGACACTCTGGGAGCGGTCGCCCCCGGCGTCGTGCGAGAGCACCACGACGCCGGGGGCGGCGCCGTTCTCGACCCGGCCGACGATGGTGCGGGCGCCGGGGGCGGTCCAGTCGAGGGTGTCGACGGTCCAGGCGAGGGGCTCCATGCCGAGTTCGGCGCCGAGCTGGAACGCGGCCCGGTTCCAGGCGCCGTAGGGCGCGCGGAACCACTGGGGGCGTTCGCCGTACGCCTCCTCGATGACATCGCAGGTGCGTTCCATCTCGGAGTGGATCCGGCCCCGGCTGAGCCGGGTGAGCAGGGGGTGGGACCAGGTGTGGTTGCCGACGACGTGGCCCTCGTCGGCCATGCGTTCCAGCAGGTCCTTGTTGTCGACCGCCATCTCGCCGCACACGAAGAACATCGCGCGGACGTCGTACTCCGCCAGGGTGTCCAGGATGTGGGGGGTGTAGCGGGGGTCGGGTCCGTCGTCGAAGGTCAGCACCATGGTCCGGCCGCGTCCGGAGACCCGTAGCAGCGGCTCGTGGCGCACCAGGGTGCGGCGGGGGGCGGTGCGCGGGGGCCCGTAGCCGGTCAGGGGCTGGAGGCGGTACGCGGAGGGCTTGAGCGGGCGGCGCGCCGGGGGGCCCGCGGCGGGGAGCGCGGGTCGCGCGGGGGCGTCTCCGGTGCCCGCCGCGAACAGTGCGGCGGTGCCGGCCGCCCCGGCGGTGGCGGCGCCGACGAGCAGGGCCCGGCGTCGCGAGAGCAGCCGGGTGAGCAACTGATCCTTCGTCATGACTCATCAGTCGCCCGAACCATGGCCGACGCACCAGGACTTGACCGGTGCGGCGGCAGGAAAGCACCCGCCCGGCCTACGTCGTGTCGTCAGCGACGGCGCACCAGAGGGAACGGCAGCGTCTCTCTGATGGTGCGTCCGGTGAGGAACATGACGAGCCGGTCGACGCCGATGCCGAGGCCTCCGGTGGGCGGCATCGCGTACTCGAGGGCGTCGAGGAAGTCCTCGTCGAGTTCCATCGCCTCGGGGTCTCCCCCGGCGGCGAGCAGCGACTGGGCGGTCAGCCGGCGGCGTTGCTCGACGGGGTCGGTCAGCTCGGAGTAGGCGGTGCCGAGTTCGGTGCCGAAGGCGACGAGGTCCCAGCGCTCGGCGAGCCGCGGGTCGGTGCGGTGCTGGCGGGTGAGCGGGGAGACGTCGGTGGGGAAGTCCTTGTAGAAGGTGGGCAGCTGGGTCCGCTCCTCGACCAGCCGTTCGTACATCTCGAGTACGACGTCGCCGCGGCCGTCGTCGCCCGTGTACGGCACGCCCGCGCGGTCGCAGTGCCGGTGCAGCCGCAGCAGTTCCGTGTCGGCGTCGATCTCCTCGCCCAGTGCCTCGGAGATGGCGCCGTAGACGGTCTTGACCGGCCAGTCGCCGGAGATGTCGTACTCGGTGCCGTCCTTGCGGGCGAGCGGTGAGCCGAAGGCGGCGGTGGCGGCGCCCTGGATGAGCTCGCGGGTGAGGTCGAGCATGACGTCGTAGTCGGCGAAGGCCTGGTAGGCCTCCAGCATCGTGAACTCGGGGTTGTGCTTGTAGGAGACGCCCTCGTTGCGGAAGGTGCGGCCCATCTCGAAGACCTTCTCGAGGCCGCCGACGCACAGTCGTTTGAGGTACAGCTCGGGGGCGATGCGCAGATAGAGGTCGAGGTCGTAGGCGTTGATGTGGGTGGTGAAGGGGCGGGCGTTGGCGCCGCCGTGGATCTGCTGGAGCATCGGGGTCTCGACCTCCAGGTAGCCGCGCTCCAGCAGGCCCTGGCGCAGGGCCTGTACGGCGGTGGAGCGGGCGCGGACCACGTCGCGGGCCTCGGGACTGGCGACCAGGTCGAGGTAGCGCATCCGGACCTTGGCCTCGGGGTCGGTCAGGCCGCGGCGTTTGTCGGGCAGGGGGCGCAGGCACTTGCCGGTGAGCTGCCAGGTGGTGACGAAGACGGTGGGTTCGCCCTTGTCGCTGACGCCTGCCGTGCCGGTGGCGGTGATGTGGTCGCCGATGTCGGTGTCGGCGGTGAAGCGGGCGAGTTCGGCGCCCGACTGTGCGCGGGTGAGGGCGAGTTGGTGGTCGCCGGACCAGTCGCGCAGGGTGAGGAAGACGATGCCGCCGAAGTCCCGCACCCGCATGACCCGGCCCGCGACGGTGACCTCCTCGCCCTCCGGGACGTCGGCGAGGGTGTGGGTGCGCTCCGGGACGCCGACCGGGTAGGGGTCGACGCCCTCGGCGCGCAGCCGGTCCAGTTTCCGGTGCCGGATGCGGGCCTGCTCGGGCAGGCCCGCATCCGGGCCGGCCGACCCGGCCTCGTCCCCTCCGTCGAGGCCGAGCGCCGACAGCGGCGGCAGGCCTTCGGTGGTGGCCGGCCGCGGCCCGGCCTTCGGGTGCCCCTTTCCCCAGAGTTTGCGCAAGGAGGGTACGGAGACGAAGCCCTCGGCGATTCCGGAGGCGAGGCCGATGCGGGCGAGGGCGCCGGTCTCGCCGTAGCAGATGAAGCGGGGGTACCACTCGGGGTGGTACTTGGCGTTGGAGCGGTACAGGGCCTCCAGCTGCCACCACTTGGAGAAGAAGAGCAGCAGGCGGCGCCAGAGGCGGAGCACGGGGCCGGCGCCGATACGGGCGCCCTCCTCGAAGGCCGAGCGGAACACGGCGAAGTTGAGGGAGATCCGGCGTACGCCCAGTTTCGGGGCCACCGCGCACAGTTCGGTGACCATGAACTCCATGACGCCGTTGGGTGCGCTGCGGTCACGGCGCATCAGGTCGAGGGAGACGCCGTCGGCGCCCCAGGGTACGAAGGAGAGCAGGGCGAGGAGCTTGCCGTCCTCGTCGAGGGCCTCCACGAGGAGGCAGTCGCCGTCGGCGGGGTCGCCGAGGCGGTCCAGGGCCATGGAGAAGCCGCGTTCGGTCTCGGTGTCGCGCCAGGCGTCGGCCTTGTCGACGACCTCCTCCATCTCCGCGTCGGTGAGGGCCGAGTGGCGGCGGATACGGCAGTGGGCGCCGGTGCGGCGGACCCGGTTCACGGCCTGCCGGGTGACGCGCATGTCGCGGCCGCCGAGGTCGAAGTCGGCCACGTTCAGGATCGCCTCGTCGCCGAGCTGGAGGGCGCCGAGTCCGGCGCGGGCGTAGGCCTTGGCGCCGTCCTCGGAGGCGCCCATGGCGGCGGGCGCCCAGGCGTGTCGGCGGGCCGCGTCGAGCCAGGCGGCGATCGCGTGCGGCCAGGCCTCGCGGTCGCCGACGGGGTCGCCGCTGGCGAGGCAGACGCCGGCCTCGACGCGGTAGGTGACGGCGGCCTTGCCGCTGGGCGAGAAGACGACGGCCTTGTCGCGCCGGGTGGCGAAGTAGCCGAGGGAGTCGTTCTCGCCGTAGGCGTTCAGCAGGGCCCGGATGCGGGCCTCCTCGTCGCCGTGCAGGGCGGCTTCCATGCGCTGGGAGCGGAAGAGGGTGGCCGCGGCGTTCAGCAGGGCCAGGGCGCCGAAGAGGCCGAGCAGGAAGTACAGGGGGCGGGGTGGCTCGCCGTCGAAGGAGCGGCCGGAGACCAGGCCGCCGCAGACCCGGTTGGCGGCCCACAGCAGCCGCCGGCCGCGCGGCAGGTCGCCGGGGAAGAGCTCCACCAGGCCCCAGCCGACGAGGATGCCGAGGGCGAGCCCGGCCAGCAGGACGAGGACGGCCCGGCGGACGGCGGCCCGGCGGGAGGCGCCGTAGAACTCTCCCCGGGCGATGACGAGCAGGGCCAGCGCGAGGCCGCACACGACGAGGGAGGGGAGGGAGTCGAAGTAGAGGCCGACCGCCACGCCGAGGGCGTCGACGAGGACGAGCAGGCCCAGGTAGACCACGACCAGCCACCAGGCGACCTTCTTGCGGGCGGCGGTGGCGCCGGCGAGGAGGAAGAGGAAGACGGCGTAGGCGAGGTTGGCGCTGACCGGGACGATGAGGAGGTCGAGGAGGCGGACGACGGGGCGCAGGAGTCTGCGCAGCGGCGGGATGAAGGCGAGCAGCAGACACAGCAGTCCGAGGGCGCCGAAGAAGGCCGCGAAGCCCTCCGGCACCCTGCTGAGGAGGCCGCTGCCGGGCCGCCGTGTCCGGCCCGTGGTGTCCTTCGCCGGTACGGCCTCGACGGTGGCACTCATGTTCCGACTGTAGGAACAGCCGGGCCGCCCCGCCCGTCGAAAGGACCCGCGCGGCGTCGGGACCAGCGGTTTCCGATAGCCTCCCTGCCGTGACGGAACAGCACTCGCACCAGTTCGAGCGGGGCACGGACGGGCCCAAGGTCATCGTCGTCGGAGTGGACGGCTCCGACTCCTCCTTCAGAGCGGCGGCCTACGCCGGTGGCCTGGCCCGCCGGCAGCACGCGCTGCTCGCGGTCGTCTATGTGCAGCCGGTGCTGGCGGCGGGCGCGGCGCTCGGGGCGCCGGTCGCGGAGACCACCGACGAGATCGCCGAGGACCTGGTGGCGCAGATCCGGGAGGCGACCGAGCGCACGAAGGGGATATTCGACGTGCGCTGGGAGTTCCACACGTTCCGCGGTGACCCGTACGGCGGTCTGGTGAAGGCGGCGGACGAGCTGAAGGCGGACGCGGTGGTGGTGGGCGCCTCGGAGCAGGCCGGTCACCGGATCGTGGGCTCGGTGGCGGTGCGGCTGGTGAAGGCCGGGCGGTGGCCGGTGACCGTGGTTCCGTAGCCCCGGTCAGAGGGTGCGCAGGAAGTCCAGAAGGATCTTGTTGAACTCCTCGGGCTTCTCCAAATTCGGGTAGTGGCCGACGCCGTCCATGGTCACGGCGCGGCCGTTCCGGACGGCGCCGGCGAGTCGTTCGGCCGCGTCGGTCATGCCGGGGGCCTCCAGCGTGCCGTTGAGGGCGAGCAGGGGGACGTCGACGCGGTCCAGACGGGGCCAGGAGTCGGTCACGCGCACGTGCCAGTCCTTCTCTCCAGGTGAGTGCTTGGAGAGGGTGTGCAGGCCCATCTCCCGCAGCCGCCGCGTGATCGCGGGATCCATGTCGTCGAGGGAGCGGTGCTCGCCGGGCAGGACCCGCAGGAAGGCGGCGAGCCAGCCCTCGAGGTCACCGGCGCCGAGCGTGCGCGCGTATTCGGCCTGGATCCCGCGGGTCCAGGGGTCGGTGTACTGGAAGTCGCCGGTCGCGGCGCCGCAGGTGACCACGGCACGGACGAGTTCGGGGTGCTCCAGCATGGTGTCGGTGACGACCACTCCGCCCATCGACAGGCCGACGAGGACCGCGGGCCCCGCGTCGAGGTGGCGCAGCAGGTCGGCGAGGTCGTCGGCCCAGCGGAACGGTCGCGTCGCGTTGGCCGAGAAGCCGTGGCCCCGCACGTCCGGCGCGATCACCCGGTACTCGGTGGCGAGCTCCGGTATCTGGTCCGACCAGAAACGGTGGTCCACGAACCCGGCGTGGACGAGGACCACGAGATCGCCGGAGCCCGCGTCGAGATAGGCGAGATCGCCGTCGGTGGACGGGAAGCGGCTGAGTTCCGAAGCAACTGTCATGACAACCAAGGTGTCATCTTCGGACGACTTTGACAACCTGGTTGTCATGATGAGCTCGGTGCATGATGTCCGGGTGAACGACATCGACGCCCCGGCCAACGACGACGACGCTCCACTGCCCCCCGACGAACTCGGCCACCGGGTCGGCGAGGTGTTCGACCTGATCGGCGCGCTCTACCGGCGCGGGCTGCGCAAGCTGGAGCAGGGCGAGGAGATCGAGGGGGCGTCCGTCGGCGTGCGCTCCGTGCTCGTCCTGCTGCACCGGTACGGCGCCATGACGGTGCCTCAGATGGCCCGGATCATGGCGCTGACCCGGCAGTTCGTCCAGCGCATGACCAACGACGCGACGGACCGCGGCTGGGTCGAGGCCACCCCCAACCCCGCCCATCAACGGTCCTCGCTGATCCGGATCACCGACGAGGGCGAGGCGGTCATCACCGCGATCCTCGCCCGTGAGCACGCCCTGAACCGGCAGGTCGGCGGCGGCGAGCTGACCGAGGCCGAACTACGGGCGTGCACCCGCGTGCTGAAGGAGATGCTGCGCACCTTCGACCATGTGGACATGGACTGACCTACTCCCCCATCGTCAGCCCGTCCTTCGCCCCGCCCCGGCTCAGCACCACCTCCCGGATGCGGTCGCGCACCCAGCTCAGCTCGGCGCCCTCCGCGATCGCCTGGTTGAGGTTCACCACCCGGCCGGCGTCGACGTCGAAGAGCTGCGGGACGAACTCGGCCTTGCGCACCTCCCAGCGGCCGCCCGGTTTCGCGGGCGGGGCGAAGGTGAAGCGGCCGATGGTGGACTGGTTGCCGCGCGGGTCCTGGGCGCCCTGGTGGTTGTACATCTCGCCGGCGATCTGGTCGCCCATGCCGTAGATGACCCAGGTCCCGTTGACCTTCTCGTACGCCTGCGGGACATGGGCGTGGGTGCCGAGGATCAGGTCGATGTCGGGGCGGCCGTCCGTGCGGGCGGCGGTGAGGGAGCGCGCCAGCGCGACCTGGCGGTCGTCGGGGGTGTCCTGCCATTCGGTGCCCCAGTGCACGGAGACCACGACCACGTCGGCGCCCGCCGCCCGGGCCGCGCGGGCGTCCGCGAGGATCTTCTGCTCGTCGATGAGGTTGACGGCCCAGGGCTGCCCCTGCGGCAGCGGGTAGCCGTTGGTGTCGTAGGTGTACGCGAGGTGGGCGACCTTCGCGGCGCCCGCGCGCAGGATCGTGACCGTGCGCGCCTCGCCCTCGGTGCGGGCGCTGCCGGCGTGCCGT
The DNA here is from genome assembly GCF_040446465.1 of Streptomyces sp. RG80. Taxonomy (NCBI): domain Bacteria; kingdom Bacillati; phylum Actinomycetota; class Actinomycetes; order Kitasatosporales; family Streptomycetaceae; genus Streptomyces; species Streptomyces sp. RG80. The sequence goes on from NZ_JBEAAJ010000002.1 coordinate 395,225, forward strand.
ACGCCCTCGCGGTCGAGCGCGTCGAGGGTGCGGCGGACACCGTCGGCGCCGTCGTCGAGGCTGTGGTTGGAGGCGGTCGAGCAGCCGTCGTAGCCGGTGGCGGCGAGGCCTGCGGCGACTTCGGGCGGGGACTTGAAGGCGGGGTATCCGGTGTAGTCGCCGTCGGCGCCGTAGACGGTCTCCATGTGACACAGCGCCAGATCGGCGCGGGAGACGAGCGGTTCGACGCCCGAGAGCATCGGGCGGAAGTCGTAGCCGGTGCCGCCCGCGTCGTAGCGGGCGCGGTCGATGATGGAGCTGTGCGGGAGGACGTCGCCGGAGGCGACGAGTGTGAAGCCGCGCGGCCCGTCGGCGGACGGGGCCGGACGGCCGGGGCGTTCGGGAGGGTCCTGGTCCTGGGCCTGGCAGGCGGCGCCCGCGGTCAGGAGGGCCATCAGGGCCAGGGCCACCTGTTGTCTGCGTGCAATCATCAGCTCACCCCACTGTGATCGTATTTACGCATAAATAGGTACGAGGATGAGCGCGGCCGCAAACGGTCCGGGCACGTTCATTCGTCCTATGGGCGATGTGGAGGGAACCGTTCGTCGTACCGTTCGTCGACGCGATCGACCGTCCGCCGCAGATCCGGGTACGTGCCCTGTCCCTCACCGGCACGCTGCGATGCCATACGGCCATGACGGCCGGAATCACGCTCACGAACGGGACGACGACCGCCGAGCACGAGCTCGCCGCGCTGCAGCGCGAGCACGGCCGGCCTCTCTTCGCGCTGCTCCTGCGGCTGTGCGACGGAGACCGGCAGCGCGCCGAGGACCTCGTGCAGGAGACCCTCGTACGGGCCTGGCAGCATCCCGAGGCGCTGCGCGCCGACGACTTCGAGTCCGTACGGCCGTGGCTGCTGACCGTGGGACGGCGGCTCGCCATCGACGCGCGGCGGGCCCGGCAGGCGCGGCCGCCGGAGGTCGGGGACGCGATCCTGGAGAACGCGCGGGTGTGCGCGGACCACGCCGAACGGGCCGCGGCCGCCCTCGATGTGCGCGAGGCTGTGAAGACACTCACTCCTGAGCACCGTGAAGTCCTGGTGCTCGTGTACTTCCAGGGGGCGAGTGTGGCGGAGGCCGCGCAGGCCCTCGGGATTCCGCCCGGTACCGTGAAGTCCCGCGCGTACTACGCGCTGCGCGCCCTGCGCCGGGTTCTTCCGGGATATGCGGCCGACCTGCGGTGAAACCCATGTTGCGGCAAAGGCTCCGTAAAGTGCCTTGCTGACGACCATGGTTGAGTAATCGGCTGTCTTCATCCGTGTTCCCGACTGGGGCCCGGCAACGGGCGACGCGCACGCACCGGAGGAAGGCAGGAAGGGATGCTGCACAGAGGTCAAGAGAGCACGGACGGCGCCGGTGGCGGTGAACTCACCGTCCCCATGGCCTGGTTGTACGCCGAGTACATTGCCGACGAGCTGCTGCGAACCGGCGATCTGATGCCGCCGACGTCCTTCGAGTTCCGTGCCGGGCGGGACGCCCTGGCGCTGACCATCTTCCTGGCCGACACCGACGGAGAGCTGTCCGGCATCCGCGTGGTCTCCCAGCTGGAGACCTGGCTGTCGCTGACGGCCTACGACCAGCCCTGGCAGGACTGGGTGCGCGAACGCATGGCCGGACTCGCCGCCGAGGCGATCGAGTCCGGGGCCCCCACACCCGATCTGGACCTGGCCGAGGCGGCCTGGCAATGGTTGGAGGAGACCGAACTGCTCGCCCCGGACCTCAACGCGGTGCCGGGCGGCGGATCGGGCATCGGGGAGGACGAGGGGCCCCAGGTGTGGACGAAGGCGTGGCAGCTCGGGCTGCCGCTCGGCCACCTCGCCATTCACCTGTTCTAGCCACGAACGCAGAGTCCCGGACCTTTTTCGAACGGGACCAATCCTCACGCCCGGCCGCTCCGAATCTATTGGTTGCGATTCTGTACGGGGCTTGAGTGATTCGGCGGTCCGCTGCGTACGGGTGGGAGCAAGGAGTAACCCCACCCGCACCCAACGGCACGAGGATTCCGCATGAGGTCCCAGGAGAGGCATCGCGACGTCGCCGCGTACGCGCTCGGCGTGCTGGACGAGGCGGATGCCTTCCGCTTCGAGGATCACCTCATGGAGTGCCCTCGGTGCGCGGCTTCCGTCACCGAATTCGGCCCCATCACCCGGCAGTTGATGCTGTACCGGCGCTCGACGCCGCAGTTCGTCAGTCCGCTGGCCAAGCCCGGCCCCCGGATGCTGGACCGCCTGATGTCCGAGGTGGGAACACGCCACCGGACCGGGCGCCGGCGGTTCCTGTGCGCCGTCGCGGCGACCGTGGCGTTCGCGGTGGCCGGACCCGGAATCGTGGTCGTCGCCGGCCGGGGCGGTGACAACGCCGTGCAGATGGAGGCGACCGACGCGCGGTCCGGCGTCTGGGCCCAGGTCACCGCCGCGGACGAGACCGCGGGCACCCAGGTGGAACTGAAGGTGAAGGACGGGGCCGGCCCCCGCACCTGCCTCCTGGTGATCGTCGGCCACGACGGCTCCGAGGAGACGGTCACCACCTGGAGCGTCCCCCGCCACGACGCCCGCGAGCTGGTGATGAACGGCGCCTCGTCCTACCACCCCGACCAGATCGCCCGTTACGAGGTCCGCACCACGGACGGGGAGCGCCTGGTGACGCTCAACTCCGGCTGAGGGCGAACGCGGGGCACGGTCCCGGCGTCTCAGGAGCGACAACCGTTCGGTCCTGGGGGAACACATGCGTACACGCCTCGCGAGCACCGCCGCCCTGCTGCTTCCACTCGCCGTCCTCCTCGTCGGGTGCGGCAGTGAACCCGCCTCACGGGCGCAGACCACCGACTCCAAGTCCCGCGCCCGCGAGGTCGCCGAGGCCTGGGACGGCTCTCGGGCCGCCGAGGTGTGGCGGCAGGGCTACTACCCGCTGGCGGACACCGTCCAGCTTCCGAAGGACGCCTTCCACGACGAGGAGGACAAGGAGGCCTATCTCAACCGCAACCTCGTCCTCGACACCGAACTGCCCACCGGGTCACCGCAGAAGGGCAAGGTGACATGGGAGGGCGGCGGCGCGCTGAGCCTGCCCCTGATGGCCCCGGACGAGGCGTTCCGCGGTGTCTCCGGCAACGAGGGCGACGGGCCGCGGCTGACCGTGACCGCGGTGAAGCTCGGCGAGGCGAGCCTCCTCACCAGCCGTGGGCCGGCCACCGTCCCCGCCTGGCTGTTCACCCTGAAGGGATACGACACCCCGCTCAAGCGGGTCGCCCTCGCGGCCTCGCAGCTTCCCGAACCGCCCATCAAGCCCGCCGGGGACACCTCCGACGACCTCATGGACCTCGCCGGGCTCTCCTCGGTGAGCGAGGACGGCCGGTCCGTCACCGTCGACGCCTACCACGGGGCCTGCGACGACGGCCCCAGGGTGCATGTGCTGGAGACGGACGGCAGCGTGGTGCTGTCCGCCTCGATCGTCGGGACGAGCGACGGCTCCTGCACCTCCAACCTGCTGAGCAGGAAGGTCACCGTGAAGCTGGAGAGCCCGCTCGGCGACCGGGTGCTGCTGGACGCCTTCGCGGGCGCGCCGGTGCCGCAGGGGCGCCACGTCACTTGAGCAGCTTCGACATCCTGCGGTCCGCCAGCGGTTTGCCGCCGGTCTGGCAGGTCGGGCAGTACTGGAGGGAGGAGTCGCTGAAGGAGACCTCGCGGACGGTGTCGCCGCACACGGGGCAGGGCTCTCCGGTGCGGCCGTGCACCCGCAGCCCGCTCTTCTTCTCGGCCTTCAGCCGCCCGGCCGCCACTCCGCGGGAGCGCTCGACCGCCTCGCTCAGGGTGGTGCGCAGCGCCTCGTACAGCCGTGCCGTCTCCTCGGGGGTGAGCGACGCGGCCAGTTTGAAGGGGGACATCTTCGCCACGTGCAGGATCTCGTCGCTGTAGGCGTTGCCCACCCCGGCGATCAGGGACTGGTCGCGCAGCGCGCCCTTGATCTGGCGGCGCTCCCCGGCCAGCAGCTCCGCGAACCGGGCCTCGTCGAAGTCGGCCGCGAGCGGGTCGGGGCCGAGCCGGGCCACGCCGGGGACGTCCTGCGGGTCCCCCACGACGTACACCGCGAGCCGCTTCTGCGTGCCCGCCTCCGTCAGGTCGAAGCCGGCGCCCGTCTCCAGGGCCACGCGCAGCGCGAGGGGGCCCTTTCCGGGGCGGGGCGGGCCGTCGGGGAGCCGGTCCTTCCAGTGCAGCCAGCCGGCCCGGGCCAGGTGGGTCACCAGGTGCGGGCCGCCGTCGGTGACGAGGTCGAGGAACTTGCCGTACCGGTGCACGGCGGTGACCTCACGATCCTCCAGGGCACTCACCGGTGGGTCGTACGTCTTCAGGACGCTGATCGCCATGGGCAGCACCCGTACGATCTCGTGGCCGACCAGGTTCTCGGTGAGGAAGTCCTTGAGCGCTTCGACCTCGGGAAGTTCCGGCATACGTCCAGAGTGCCACCGGTGACAGGAGTGCTCAGCTCCAGCTCGGCTCCAGCTCGAACTCGGCTCAGCTCGGATCCGCACCGCTGCGCTCCGGCACCAGGAACTCGCACCACACGCACTTGCCGCCGCCCCGCGCCTCCACGCCCCACACGTCCGTCAGCAGGTCGACGAGGAGCAGACCGCGCCCCGAGACCCCCGACTCCCCCGCCTCCCGGCGGCGGGGAAGGGCGCTGGAGGAGTCCTCGACCTCGACCCGGAGCCGCCGGTCGGAGCCGGCCAGCACCCGCAGGGTGACGATGGCAGCGCCCTCGGTGTGCATGAGGGCGTTGGTGATCAGCTCGTCGGCGACCAGCTCGATCTCGTCGGCCCGGTCCCGGGCGCCCCAGGCGCGGACCGCCGCGCGGATCATGTGCCGGGCCTCCGCCAGCGCCTCCGGGTCGCCCGAGGCGACGTGCTGCTGGAGCCGGCCGCCGGACTGCGGGGCGTCCAGGCCCCGGCGGCGCAGCAGGAGCAGGGCCACGTCGTCGTCGCCGCCGCGTTCCTCGGCCACGTCGATGAGCAGGTCGGCGAGGTCGCGGACGTCGGCGGGGCCGGTGGCGATGAGCGCGGTGAGGGTCTGCATGCCGTCGTCGAGGTCGGCGCCGGGCTGCTCGACGAGGCCGTCGGTGCACAGCAGCAGGGTGTTCCCGGGGTCGAGCTCGACCGTGCCGACGGGGTACTCCAGGCGACCGAACTCGGCGGACAGCCCGAGCGGCAGCCCGCCCTCGACGGGGACGCGCCGGCAGCTGCCGTCGGCCTGTCGCACCAGCGGGTCGATATGGCCGGCCCGGACGACCTGGACGACCCCGGTGGCCAGGTCCGCCTCGGCGTACAGGCAGGTCGCGAAGCGGTCGGTGTCCAGTTCGTGCAGGAAGACGGAGGCGCGGGCCATCACGGTGGCGGGGGTGTGGCCCTCGGCGGCGTAGGCGCGCAGCACGATCCGCAGCTGGCCCATGACGGCGGCGGCGTGGGTGTCGTGGCCCTGGACGTCGCCGATGACGGCGCCGACCCGGCCGCCGGGCAGCGGGATGAGGTCGTACCAGTCGCCGCCGATGTCCCGTCCCAGGGACGCCGAGCGGTAGCGGACGGCGACGTCGGCGCCGCGCACGCTGGGGATGGTGCGGGGCAGCATGGCCTGCTGGAGGCCGGTGGCGAGGTCCTTCTCCTGCTCGTAGAACATCGCGCGCTGGAGGCTCTGGGCGATGCTGGAGCCGAGGGCGACGAGGACGTTGCGGTCCTCGGGGGAGAAGCCGCGCCGGTCGCTGTAGAGCAGGCCCATGGCGCCGATGGGTCTGGCCTGGGCGATCAGCGGGAGGTAGGCCGCCGAGGTGATGTCGAGGTCGGTGATGTGCGGCCACAGCATCGGGTAGCCCCGCGCGAACTCCTCCGGTGACTCGATGAAGCGCGGGGTCAGGGTGCGCACGACCTCGCTCATGGGGTACGGCTCGTCGATGCGGGTGACGTCGGTGCCGGGGACGAAGCTGCCCGCGGGGCCCTCGGCGACCAGTCTGATGCGGCCGGCCTCGACCAGGCCCATGACCAGGCTGGTGGCGCCGAGGTGGGTCAGTCCGTGGGTGTCCTTGAGGACGTCGATGACGTCGTCGACGGTCCGGGCGTGGGCGAGGGCGGCCGTGGTGAGCTGGACGACGTTGGTCTGTTCCTGCCGGGCGGCGTCCTGGCCGGCCTGCTCCCGGCGGGTTCTGAGGTCGTCGAGCTCCTGGGTGGCGTCGCGGACGATGCCGACGATCCGGCGCGGCCGGCCGGTCTCGTCGCGCCGGATGTAGCCCTGGGTGTGGGTCCAGCGCAGCGAGCCGTTACGGCAGCGGATGCGGAAGTAGGTGCCGTAGTTCTCGCTGCCGTCCTTCATGGCCTGGGAGACCAGGCCGTCCAGCCGGTACGCCTCCGGGGCCGGGACCCGGATCGCGAGGGTCTCGGGGTGGCCGTCGTATTCGTCGGGGCGCAGGTCGAAGACCTCGTGGGCCTGGGCGTCCATGTGGAACAGACCGGTGTCCAGGTCCCAGTCGAAGCTGCCCATGCGGTTGAGCGCCAGGATCGGGTCCGGGTGGGCGGGCCAGTCGTCCGGGAGTGACAGGGCGCTCGCTCCCCGATCAACCATGGGGCCACCTTGCCAGGGTTTGGCCGATTCTTCGACTGGTGGGACCGGTCGAAGACGTCAGCTCTCCCGTACGTCGGTGGGGCTGTCGAAGATGCTGCCGGTGGTCCTCGGCTCGTCCGGAACGTCCGGGATCAGGCCGCCGCCGTCGGGCAGGTCGGGGGTGTCCGGGACGGTCTCGGGGCCGATCTCCTCCCAGGTGTCCGAGGGGTTCTGGACCGTCGGCCCGTCGGGAGGCGTCGCCGTGATCGTGGCGGCGGGACAGGCGGGGTCCTCCTCGGCGGTGGGCGTCCCGGTCGTGGGGACGCCGGGGGTGACCGTGACGGTCGGGGTCACACAGTCGGGGGTGAGGCGGTCCGGGGTGGGACTCTCGCCGGTCGTGGAGGCGCCCGGGGACGCGCTGTCGATGAGGTCCGGGATCGTGCCGGAGTCGCTCGGTGCGGCACTCTCGGCGCTCTCGGCGGGACCCGACGGCGTTGTCCCGTCCGGTGCCGGCGTCTCGGCCTGTGTCGGTGGCTGGGGCTGTGTCTGTGGCTGTGTCGGTGCCACCGGAGCCGTGGGCCGTACGACCTGGTCGTGCCGGGTGTCGTGTCCGCACCGCCGCTCGATCCAGGTGTTGTCGACGATGTCGATGATCGTGAGGTGGGTGACCACGGTGGGCGCCGGGGTCACCACGACGACCTGCCCGTGCCGGTACCCGGTCCACGGCCGCCCGCTCGCACCTCCCGAGCTAGCCGCCCCCGCGGGCGTCAGCGGGTTGCCGCACGCGCAGCGGACCCGGGGCACGCCCCGGTTGTCGACGAGGACGGCGGTGCCGGCCTGGAGCACGGACTGATGGCCGGTGGCACGCCCGTCCCGGTAGCCGTGGTTGGTGACCTGGGTGTCCGCGCGCAGCACGACAGACGTCAGGGAGCGCAGATACGACGGGATCGAGCTCCGCGGGATCCCCGCGACCCGCGCGAAGGCCCGCCCTCGGTCACGGTCCGCGGCGAGGTGGCCGATCTGCCGGTTCACGTCACAGCTGCCGGACCCGGCCGTGCCGCCGTACAGGCCGGGTGTCCCGCCGGAGATCGACCGCGGGCCCGGCCGTGCCGATTGCTGCGTTCGGGTGACGGACGCGAGCGCGGCCTTCGAGGTCGCCGTGGAGTCCGTGAAGGGGTCGGGTCCCTGGGCCGCGGCCGGCTGGAGGAAGACTTCTCCGCCGGCTCTCGCGCCCTGGTCACCGGAGCCGGCGCAGCCTGCGACGATCAGTGCCGCCGAGAGCGCGCAGGCCGTGACGAAGGTCCCGGTGGGTGTACGCACCGTGTTCTCCCGCCTCATGCCGGGCAGTTCGTCACTATTGTCTGCTTCACTCACTTGGGTTACGCAAGCGGAGGCGCGGTACACGCAGCGTGACTCCGGCTTCCGGCGCGACAATGGCAGGGAGGAGCACTTGGCCGTGGACTGGTTCACCGCACCCGACTACTGGCTGAGTCGGCTGGTCTTCCAGCGGGCCCTGGCCGGTGTGTACCTGGTCGCGTTCCTGACGGCGGCCCTTCAGTTCCGCGCGCTGCTCGGCTCCCGGGGCATGCTGCCGATCCCCCGGTACGTCGAGCGGGTGCCCTTCAGGGCGGCGCCGAGCCTGTTCCAACTGCACTACTCGGACCGCTTCTTCGCGGCGTGTGCCTGGTCGGGCTGCGCGGTGTCGGCGGCGCTGCTCGCGGGGCTGGACTCGCGACTGCCGCTGTGGGGCGCCATGGTGCTGTGGCTGGTGCCGTGGGCGCTGTATCTGTCGATCGTCAACGTGGGCCAGACCTGGTACGGCTTCGGCTGGGAGTCCCTGTTGCTGGAGGTCGGCTTCCTCGCCGTGTTCCTCGGCAACGACGAGGTGGCTCCGCCGATCCTGGTGCTGTTCCTGCTGCGGTGGATCCTGTTCCGGGTGGAGTTCGGCGCCGGGCTGATCAAGATGCGCGGCGACGCCTGCTGGCGGAAGCTGACGTGCCTCGACTACCACCATGAGACCCAGCCGATGCCGGGCCCGCTGAGCTGGTTCTTCCACCATCTCCCCCGGCCGCTGCACCGGGTCGAGGTGGCCGCCAACCACGTCACCCAACTCGTGGTCCCCGTACTGCTGTTCACCCCGCAGCCGATCGCCACGGCGGCCGCGTCGCTGATGATCGTGACCCAGCTGTGGCTGGTGCTGTCGGGCAACTTCTCCTGGCTGAACTGGATCACGATCGTGCTGGCCGTCCCGGCCCTGGAGCTGCCGGGCGATCCGCCGTCCCGGGTGCCCGACGCCCCCCTCTGGTACGAGGTCGTGGTCCTGGCCGTCTGCGTCCTGATCGGGTACCTCAGCTACCACCCGGTCGCGAACATGGTCTCCCGCCGCCAGATCATGAACCGCTCCTTCGACCCCCTGCATATGGTCAACACCTACGGGGCGTTCGGCAGCGTCAGCCGGTTCCGGTACGAGGTGGTGGTCGAGGGCACGGCCGACGACGTGCCGCGCGAGGACTCCGACTGGCGGGAGTACGAGTTCAGGGGCAAGCCCGGTGATCCCCGGCGCTGGCCACGGCAGTTCGCCCCGTACCACCTGCGCCTGGACTGGCTGATGTGGTTCGCCGCTCTGTCGCCCTCCTACGCCGGCTCGTGGTTCGGCACCTTCGTGGAGCGGCTCCTGGAGGGCGACCGCGCCACGCTGCGGCTGCTGCGCAGCTCGCCGTTCCCGCCCGACGCCCCGCCCCGGTACGTCCGCGCCCGTCTCTTCCGCTACCGGTACACGAGTTGGCGCGAGCTGCGCGAGACGGGCGCGTGCTGGGAGCGGGCCCTGGTGCGGGAGTATCTGCCGCCGACCAGGCTGGCGGGCGCGACTCAGAGGTCGTAGACGCGCAGGGCGGTGGTCTCGAAGATCCGGGTGTCCGCACCCACCAACTGATGTGCGATGTCGAGGACTTCGGCGTAGCCGGCCGTCGTCGTGCACACCGGCCAGTCCGAGCCGAACATCAGCCGGTCCGGGCCGAAGGCCGTAAGGACGGTGTCCGCGTACGGGCGCAGGTCGTCGACCGTCCAGCCGGCCGGGTCGGCCTCGGTGACCATGCCGGAGAGCTTGCAGACGGTGTTGGGGTGCGCGGCGAGGGCGCGCAGGTCGGTGGCCCAGGGTTCGCGGGCGCCGGAGGCGATGGGGGGCTTGCCCAAGTGGTCCAGGACGAAGGTGAGTTCGGGCAGGGCCGCGGCCGCCTTGGCGCAGGCGGGCAGCTGGTGGGGCAGGACGACGAGGTCGTAGACCAGACCGGCCTCGGCCACGGCGGTGAGGCCCCGGCGTACGTCCGCCCGCAGCAGCCACTCGGGGTCGGGTTCGCCCTGGACCTGGTGCCGGACGCTCTTGAGGAACCGTCCGCCGGGCAGCGACTTCAGTCGGGCCAGTTCGTCGGCGGTGTCGGGGCGGGTGAGGTCGGTCCAGCCGACCACGCCCGCGACGAGGTCGTGGTCGGCGGCGAGGGCCAGGAACTCCGGGGTCTCCTCGGCGACGGTGACCGTCTGGACGAGTACCGTCCGGTCGACTCCGGCGGCGGCCGCCTCGGGGGCGAGGTCCGCCACCGTGAAGTCCCGCCGGATCGGGCTGCCTTCGGGGATCCAGTCCTGGTCGCGGACCGACAGGTCCCAGACGTGGTGGTGGGCGTCGATCGTCACGGCAGCTCCCACACCACGGGCAGCCCGGCGGCCGCGCCCCCGTCGGAGTAGTCGTGCACCACATCGAGGAGTTCGGCCATCCGGGCCTGCCAGGCCACGTTGACCGGGAGCTTCTCCAACTCGGCCAGGAGGCGGGCGTAGTCCTCGCACTCCAGGACGTGGAACAGGTCGGTGCCGCTGCGCCAGATCGTCCAGGAGGTGGCTCCGGCTGCGCTGATCGCGTCGGTGAGCTCCTTGGGGACCTCGCGGTGGGCGGCGTCGTACTCGGCGATCCGGTCGGCGCGGACTTTGGTGTGCAGGGCGACTCTCATGACGGCTCCTCGGTGCTCAGGAGTCCGGCGTCCCGCAGCTCCTGCCAGCAGGCGGCGGGTACCGGCGTCGCGAACTGGTCGGCGCAGTCGTGGACTTCGGCCGCCGAGCGGGCCCCGACCAGGACGCTGGTCACCGCCGGGTGGGCCGCGCAGAAGGCCAGGGCGGCGGCCCGCAGGGTGATGCCGTGCCGCTCGGCGATCTCCTTCATGCGCAGGGCCCGCTCCAGCAACTCCGTCGGCGCCTGGGCATAGTTGTACGTCGCTCCCGGTCTCGGGTCCGCCAGCAGACCGGAGTTGAAGGCGCCGCCGATCACCACCGAGACGCCGCGCTCGACGGCCGCGGGCAGCAGATCCGTCAGCGCGCTGTGGTCCAGCAGCGTGTAGCGGCCTGCGCACAGCACCACGTCGACGTCGGTGTCGCGGACGAACCGGGTGAGCATCGCGGTCTGGTTCATGCCGGCGCCGATCGCGCCGACCACGCCTTCCGAGCGGAGCTTCTCCAGCGCCGGGTAGCCCTCCCGGAAGGCCTCTTCGGCGTGGTCGTCGGGGTCGTGCAGGTAGACGACGTCGACGCGGTCCAGGCCTAGCCGTTCCAGACCGGCCTCCAGGGTGCGGCGTACGCCGTCGGCGGTGAAGTCCCAGACGCGGCGGTGGGTGGCGGGCACGGCGAAGCCGTTGGCCAGGTCGTCCCCGCCGCCGGTGTGCGGTTCCAGGCGGCGGCCGACCTTCGTCGAGATCACGTACTCGTCGCGCGGACGGTCGCGCAGGGCCGCGCCGAGGCGGCGTTCGGACAGGCCGAGGCCGTAGTGGGGCGCGGTGTCGTAGTAGCGGATGCCGCGCTGCCAGGCGGCGTCCACCGCCGCGCGCGCCTGCTCCTCGGTGACCTCGGTGAACAGGCCGGCGATGCCGGCGGCCCCGAAGCCGAGTCCGCGGGGCGTGCTCATCGGCCCGCCGGGCGCAGCCGCAGGCCCTGCATGCCGCCGTCGACGGCCAGCGAGGTGCCGGTGGTGGCGCCGGAGAGCGGGCTCGCCAGGTAGGCGACGGCACCGGCGACCTCGTCGGCGGAGACCAGGCGGCCGGTGGGTTGGCGGGCCTCCAGGGCGGCGCGCTCGGCGGCGGGGTCGGGGGCCTTGTCGAGGAGACGGCCGATCCAGGGCGTGTCGGCGGTGCCCGGGTTGACGCAGTTGACGCGGATGCCCTCGCGGACGTGGTCGGCGGCCATCGCGAGGGTCAGGGAGTACACGGCACCCTTGGACGCGCAGTACAGGGCGCGTTGCGGGAGGCCTGCCGTGGCGCCGATGGAGCAGGTGTTGACGATGGCCGCGTGGTCCGAGTCCCGCAGGTGCGGCAGGGCGGCGCGGGAGACGCGGACCATGCCGACGACGTTGACGTCCATGACCCGGTGCCACTCGGCGTCGTCGTTGTCCTCGACGGTGCCCTGGGCGCCGATGCCCGCGTTGTTGACCAGGACGTCGAGTCCGCCGAGCTCGGCGACGGCCGCGGCGACCGCCTCGCGCACCGAGGCGTCGTCGGTGACGTCGGCCTTGAAGGCGAGGAGCGGCTTCTGCACCGACGAGGGGTCCAGGTCGAGGACGGCGACCCGGGCGCCGCGGGCGGCCAGGAGTTCCGCGGTGGCCCGTCCGATACCGGAGGCACCCCCCGTCACCAGCGCCTTGAGACCCTCGAAGTCGCTCATACGGCCTGTCCCTTCTGTTCGATCTGCTGTTTGCTCTGCTGCTCGGTCCGCTGCGTGCTCTTCTGCTCGGCGAGGTCGGCGGCCCAGAAGGCACCGTCCGGGAAGGTGTACCGCGCGATCGACTCGGCCTTCATGGCGGCCGAGAAGCCCGGTGCGCTCGGTGCCGTGTAATGACCTTCCCTGATCACCACCGGATCAAGGAAGTGGTCGTGCAGATGGTCGACGTACTCGATGACCCGGTCCTCGGTGGTGCCGGTGACCGCCACGTAGTCGAACATCGACAGGTGCTGGACGAGTTCGCACAGCCCGACCCCGCCCGCGTGCGGGCAGACCGGTACGCCGAACTTGGCGGCGAGCAGCAGGATGGCGAGGTTCTCGTGGACGCCGCCGACGCGGGCCGCGTCGATCTGGACGACGTCGAGGGCGCCGGCCTGGAGGAGCTGTTTGAAGACGACCCGGTTCTGGACGTGTTCGCCGGTGGCCACCTTCACCGGGGCGACGGCCTCGCGGATCGCGGCGTGGCCGAGGATGTCGTCGGGGCTGGTGGGTTCCTCTATCCAGTACGGGTCGAATCCGGCCAGCGCCTTGGTCCAGCGGATGGCCTCGTCGACGTCCCAGCGCTGGTTGGCGTCGATGGCGATCCGGACGTCCGGTCCGACGACGGCGCGGGCCACCCGGCAGCGCCGTACGTCGTCCTCCAGGTCCGCGCCGACCTTCAGCTTGATCTGCCGGAAGCCCTCGGCGACGGCCTCGTTGGCGAGCCGGGTCAGCTTGTCGTCGCTGTAGCCGAGCCAGCCGGGGGAGGTCGTGTAGGCGGGGTAGCCGCGCTCCAGCAGTCCGGCCGTGCGTTCCTCGGCGCCTTCCCGGCCCTTGCGGAGGATCTCCAGGGCCTCCCCGGGGGTGAGGGCGTCGGTGAGGTAGCGGAAGTCGATCTGCGCGACCAGCCACTCGGGGTCGGCGTCGGCGAGGAGCCGCCACAGCGGTTTGTCGGCGCGCTTGGCCGCCAGGTCCCATACGGCGTTCATGACGGCGCCGATCGCCATGTGCATCACGCCCTTCTCGGGGCCGAGCCAGCGCAGCTGGCTGTCGCCGATCAGGTCGCGGTTGAGGGTCCCCGGGTCGGCGCACAGCTCGTCGACGGACCGTCCGACCACATGGTGTCTGAGCGCGTGGATGGCGGCCACCTGGACCTCGTTGCCCCGCCCGATGGTGAAGCTGAATCCGTGCCCCTCGTGCCCGTCGGCGGCGTCGGTGCGCAGGACGACGTACGCGGCCGAGTAGTCGGGGTCCGGGTTCATCGCGTCGGAGCCGTCGAGCTCGCGCGAGGTCGGGAAGCGGATGTCGTAGGTGTCGACCGCGGTGACACGAACGGGGGTCGGGGACACGGAGGGCCTCTCGGTCGGGGGCGAGTTGACGGTGGATCAGTCCTGGGCCCGACCTGTGGTCATACGGGCGATCATGAGGGCGACCAGGATGATTCCGCCGTAGATGGCCTGGATCCAGTACGGCTGAACCTGCGCCAGGGTGAGCATGTTGTCGACGGTGCCGAGCAGGAGTACGCCGGTCAGCGCGCCGAACATGGTGCCCTTGCCGCCGTCGAGGCTGATGCCTCCGATCACCGCGGCCGCGAACACGGTGAAGATCATGTTCTGGCCCTGGTTGGCGTTGATGGCCCCGACATAGCCCGTCCGCATGATGCCACCGACCGCCGCGAGCAGGCCTGCGGTGATGAACACGCCGAGCATGACGCGCTCCACTCGGATACCGGCTGCTCGCGCCGCCTCGGCGTTGCCGCCGATGGCGTACAGCGCACGGCCCAGGCGGTGGTACCGCAGGACGCCGCCCACCACGGCGAAGGCCAGGGCGGCGATCCACGCGGACACCGGGACGCGCAGGAACGTCGTGGTGGCCATGGAGAAGAAGGCATCGGGCATGTCGAAGAGGGTCTTGCCCTTGGTCGCTCCGACCAGGACACCGCGCAGGATGATCAGCATCGCGAGGGTGACGATGAAGGCGTTCAGCCGCAGCTTGACCACGAGGAGGCCGTTGAACAGCCCGACCGCCGCGCCCACGAGCAGGATCGCCAGCATGGCCAGCGGGGTGGGCAGCTCGGTGCCGAAACCGGCTTTGGCGGCGGGGAGCACCAGCAGGGCGCCGATCGCGGGGGCGATACCGACCACCGACTCCAGGGACAGGTCGAACTTGCCGGTGATGAGGACGAGCGCCTCGGCCAGGACGACCATCGCGAGCGCGGCCGACGAACCGAGAATGGTGATGATGTTGGCCTCGGTGAGGAACGAGTCGTTGACGAACGCCCCGATCACGATGACCACCAACAGGGCAGGCAGAAGGGCGAGTTCACGGGCCCGACGGAGCAGCACCGCCCTCGCGGACCGAGTGTCGGGCACGCTCACCGGCTTCATCGGCGGAGCCTTGGTGTCAGCCATGGTGGTCCACTCCTTCGATGGAGGCGATCAGCTCGTGGTCGTGCCAGCCCGCCGGGTGTTCGGCGACCACGCGGCCGTGGAAGAGGACGAGGACGCGGTCGCAGCGCCGCAGGTCGTCGAGTTCGTCGGAGACGACGAGTACCGCGGTGCCGTCCTCGCGGGCGTCGTCCACATGGGCAAGGAGGGACTCCTTGGACTTCACGTCGACGCCCGCGGTGGGGTTGATGAGGACGAGGAGGCGGGGAGCGGAGGCGAGGGCGCGGGCCATCACGACCTTCTGGGCGTTGCCGCCGGAGAGGTCGGAGACGGGCTGTTCCGGGCCCTCGGTGTGGATGTCGAGCCGCTCGATCAGCGCGGTGGCGACGGTTCGTCTGCGGTCGGTGCCGACGAACCCGAGGCGGCCGAGCCGGTCGAGGACGGTCATCGTGGCGTTGTCGCCGATGCTCATCCCGAACACCAGGCCCTGTCCGTGCCGGTCGCGCGGCACACACCCGACCCCGGCCTCCAGCGCCTTGCGCACATCCCCGAACGGCAGCCGCTCACCGTCCAGTTGGGCCGTGCCGCTCGTCGGTGTGTGCAGTCCCGTGAAGGACTCGGCGAGCTCGATCTTGCCGCTGCCGCTGGTGCCGGCGAGCCCGACGACCTCGCCGCGACGGACGGTGAGGTCGATGTTCTCGTAGGCGTCGGAGGTGAGTGCGCGGGCGTCCAGGAGGACGGGCGCGCTGTCGTCGACACCCCTTTCGCGTACCGCCTGTTCGGCGATCGCCTCGCCCGCCATCGCCTCCACGAGCGCGGCGCGCGGGAGCTCGGCAACGGGAGCCGTGGTGATCCAGCGGGCGTCCCTGAGGACGGTGACGGTCTGGCAGACCTCGTAGACCTCCTGGAGGTGGTGCGAGATGAACAGGAAGGTGACGCCGGACTCCTGGAGGGACCGCATGCGGGTGAAGAGCCGCTCGATCTCCCGGTTGTCGAGCTGTGCGGTCGGCTCGTCGAGGACGATGAAGCGGGCGCCGAAGCTCAACGCCCGGGCGATCTCGACCATTTGGCGGTCCTCGACCTTGAGGTCGGCGGTGCGCGCCTCCGGGTCGACGCGCACGTCCCAGGTGTCGAGGAGTTCGGCGGCCTCGGTCCGCAGTCTGCGCCAGCTGATGAAACGGCCCTGGAGGGGCTGCCGGTTGATGAACAGGTTCTCGGCGACGGTGAGTTCGGGGACGACGGTCGGCTTCTGGTACACGCAGGCGACCTTGCGGCGCCAGGCGTCCCGGTCGGCGAGCACGGGTGCGGGCTCGCCGTCGAAGCGGACCTCGCCCTCGTCGGGTGCCTGGAGGCCGGTGAGCACGGTGACCAGGGTCGACTTGCCGGCGCCGTTGCGGCCGACGAGGGCGTGGGACTCGCCGGGCAGGACGGTCAGCCTGCCGTCGGCGAGGGCGGTGGTGGGGCCGTAGCGCTTGACGATGCCGTGCGCTTCAACGAGTGCCGTGGTCATTTGACGGTGTTGCCCCACAGCTCGGGGTCGTCGACGTTCTCCTTGGTGACCAGCGGTGCCGGGAGCTGGTCCTCGAGGATGCCGCTGGGCAGCTTGACGATCGTGGAGCCGTGGTCGGTCGGGCCGGGCTTGAAGGTCTTCCCCTGCATCGCCGCCTTGATGTAGTACATGCCGTACTTGGCGTAGAGGTCGGCGGGCTGGGAGACGGTGGCGTCGATCTCGCCCTTGCGGATGGCGTCGTACTCCTGCGGGATGCCGTCGTTGGAGACGATCGCGATGTGGCCGGACTCGCCGACCTTCTTGAGCATCCCCTTGGACTTCAGGGTCTGGAGGGTCGGGGCGAGGTAGACGCCGCCGGCCTGCATGTAGATGCCCTTGATGTCGGGGTTGGCGTTGAGGAGGGTGTCCAGCTTGGAGGCGGCGGTGTCGGACTCCCACTTGGCGGGGATCTCCAGCACCTTCAGCTTGGGGAAGTTCTTCTTCACACAGGCGCGGAACGCCTCCGAGCGGTCACGGCCGTTGACCGAGGCGAGGTCGCCCATGATCTGTACGACCTTGCCGCTGGTGATGTTCTTGCCGAGGTAGTCGCAGGCCTTCTCGCCGTAGGCCACGTTGTTCGCCCGGACGACCATGGCGACCTTGCCCTTGTCGGGCGCCACGTCGACGGCGACCACGGGCACGCCCTTGCGTTCGGCCTGGTCGAGGCCGGCCTCGATGGCCGCGCTGTCGAGCGGGGCGACGACCAGGCCCTCGACGCCCTGGTTGAGCTGGTTGTTGATGTCGGTGATCTGCTGCGAGGGGTCGCTGTTGGAGTTGACCGTCTTCAGCGCGTCCACGCCCTCGGACTTCGCCGTCTTCGGGACGTAGTCGTTGTACGACTGCCAGAACGGCGAGGTGAGCAGGGGCAGGATCACCCCGACCTTCCCGGTGCCGTCCCCGCTCCCGCCGCCGGCCGAGCCGGCGCTGTCCTTGGTGCTCCCGCACGCGGTGAGCGCGAGCGAGGCGGCAGCGCCCAACGCCACCACTGCGACCGTCCGGAACCTGCTGCGCTTCCCCACTGTCCTGACCGGCATTCGAAGGCTCCTCATTGAGCGTGTTCGAGCAGATGCCCGCATACTTATCAGACCACTCCCCCGGGAGAACACCCTCCAGCGGCGAATCTCCCCGACTTCCGGCCGTATTGGTCGGACCACATCCGTGGCTAGACTTCGGCCACCCGGTGAGCGGTGAGTGGAGGAACGGCGTGGACGAGACAGCCCCGCAGAAGGGCACCGTGACGCAGCGCGCCATCGAGCAGATCAAGGCGATGATCGGCGAAAGGCGCCTGGAGCCGGGCCAGCGACTGCCCACCGAACGGGACCTCGCGGCCCAGCTCGGCATCTCCCGCAGCTCGATGCGGGAGGCGATCCGCGCCCTCACCGTGCTGGGCGTGCTGGAGGCCCGGCACGGATCGGGGATCTACGTCACGCAGCTCGAGGCCGGGGACCTGCTGGAGACGTTCGGTGTCGTCGCCGATCTGTCCCGGGGCCCGCGTCTGGTGGAGCTCCTGGAGGTGCGGCGCATCCTGGAGTCCACGGCGACGGCCCTGGCCGCGGCGCGGATCACCCCGGACCAGCTGGCCGAGGTGGAGAAGCACCTGACCGCGATGAACGCCACGGACGATCCCGAGGAGATCCTCGCTCACGACCTCGCCTTCCACCGCGAGATCGTGGCGGCCGCCGGCAACGACACCATGGCGGCCATCCTCGACGGCCTCTCCTCCCGCACCTTCCGCGCCCGGGTCTGGCGCGGCTACCAGGAGGAGGGCGCCTTCGAGCGGACACGCCGGGAGCACGCCGCGATCCACCGGGCACTGGTGGCACGCGACCCGGAGGCGGCACGGGCCGCGGCGGCCGCGCATGTGGGCGAAGTGGAACAGTGGCTGCGAGCCCAACTGGCCGGCTAGACGGGCAGCTAGGCGGGCAGCGTCCGCACGTCCGACTCCGGCAGCTTGTTCCACCAGTGGCCGTAGCGGCTGTACACGTTCGGCTCCCGGTCCGCGAGCAGCCCGGCGAGCTCACGGGCCTCCCGCCCCAGACCGTCCCATGTCTCGTCCGGCAGCTCGTGGAACGCCGTCGCCTCGATGCCGCCCTCGACCGGCCGCCAGACGCCGGCCACGTATCCGTCGACCAGGAGCGTCGGCAGCACGTCGCCGTTGGTGCGGATCACGAGCTTGCGGTAGTCGGGCGGGATCAGTCGGCTCCGGTCGTGGTGGGCGAGGAGCACGCTGTCCCACATCGCCATCAGACGGGGTGGCGCCGGGGTGTCGGCGGCGGGCCGCGGGGCGCCCGGGACGTCGTACAGCGTCGTGCCGCCCTCTCCCGCCAGTTCCTCCACCGCCTCGCCCAGTGCGCGCAGGGCCGTCCGGGCTCGTGCCCGTCCGACGGTGGCGAACTGGGCGACGTCCGCGATCGAGGCGGGGCCGAACGCGGCGAGGTACCGCAGGGTGAGGGTCTGCAACGCCTCCTCGTCCGACGGTGGTTCGCCGGTGAACCGTCCCTCGGGCGCCGCGACGTACGCCGGCGCGTACTCGAAGGACCACGGCCCGCCGGTCGGCACATGCACCAGCGGCGTGTACGACCGCAGCCCCCACCACGCTCCGTCCTTGCGCTCCTCGCCCACCCGTTCCGCGAGCCACGCCGTCAGCTCGCCGTTGGACCGGGGCCGGTCGGCGAACTCCAGCAGTCCCGGCTCCAGTTCGGCCGCGTCGGCCGGGGTGAGTCCGGCGGCGGCGTAGCGATACCCGAGCCGGGAGGCGTACAGCGTCGGCCGCATCGCCTCCCGGACCGTGCGGTAGTCGTCGGCGTGGACCGCGTGCAGCGTGATCCGGAGCAGGGTCGCCTTCACCAGGGTGCGGTCGGCGAAGGCGGTGTCCAGGTCGGCCGGGTCGAAGCCCTCGATCCGGTTCCACAGCGCGAGATACGGCGAGGCGGGCTGCTGCGCCTGGAGCGCGAGGAGCCGCCGGACCGCTTCGGCGACCCCTGACGGCTCCCGGCGCAACAGTAGCTGGCGGGCGAGGGTGGCCCGGTTGAGTTCTCGCGCGGTGATCGTCACGCCCCGGATTGTGCCCGCTGCGACCGCGGGGTCACCAGCTCGAACGGCCGCGGCCGCACCGCCGCCCGGCCGCCGCCCCGCTCCTCGGGCACCTGAATCCGGCCGTCCGGGAGATACTGGAGGGCATGCGGTCATGGCGAACGGCCTGTGCCGCCGCCGGGCTGACGCTGGTCGTCGCGATCGGCTGCACCGGAGGCGGTGACGACCCCGCGCCCGCGCCGACACCGAAGGAGACCTCGCCCTCGGCCCGGCCCAGTCCTTCACCGACCAGGAAACCCGTCCACCCGGTCTCCCTCCCCGCCCTGATGAACAAGAAGCACCAGGGCTCCGACCTCCGTCTCGGCACCGTCCTCGCCCGCACCGAGGCCTATACGAGCTACCGGGTGACGTACGAGTCCGACGGGCTGACGATCTCCGGGCTCATGAACATCCCGCGGGGCAAGGGCCCTTTCCCCGCGCTGGTGCTGGCGCACGGATACATCGACCCGGACGTGTACACGACCGGCCGGGGGCTCGCCCGGGAGCAGGATCTGCTGGCCCGTAACGGTTACGTCGTCCTGCACACCGACTACCGCAACCACGCGGCCTCGGACGACGACCCGGACAACGACCTGAACCTGCGCCTCGGCTACACCGAGGACGTCATCGGTGCCGCGCTGGCGCTGCGCGACTCCGGGCGCCCGGAGATCGACCGCGACCGGCTCGGTCTGCTCGGCCGGTCGATGGGCGGTGGCGTGGTCTACAACACGCTGGTCGTGGCGCCGGGCCTGTTCGACGCGGCGGTCGTCTTCGCGCCGGTCAGCTCGCGCCCCGACGAGAACATCGACCACTTCCAGCGTCCCGAGGGCGATCCGCTCGTCGCCGAGATCGACGCCGCGTACGGCACCCCGGAGCGGAATCCGACGTTCTGGCGGGAGGTCTCGCCCCGTACCTATGTGGACCGGGTGACCGAGCCGCTGCTGATCCACCACGGCACCGCGGACGACACCTGCCCGATCGCCTGGTCGGAGCGGACGGCCGCCGCGTTCACCGAGGCCGGCAAGAGCGTCGAGCTGCGCAGGTACCGGGGCGAGGGGCACACGTTCTACCCGCAGTGGCCGGCCTCCATGGACGCCACGATGGAGTTCTTCGCCCGGCATCTGCGGTGATGAAGACGGGGACGGGTGAGGCGAACTGCCGGCGTGAACGGGCGGTCACCAGGTCGCCGACGCCCTGGTGACCGCGCTGCCCGAGTACCCTCACAGCCTCGATCTGTACATGCCGAACCGGGCGATCCGCACGGTGCTCCGGGACCCGGTGACCCGTACCCGCCACCGCCGCGCCCGCACCGGAGCCGGCAGCAGCAGGATCCGGCTCGCCCCGACCGTCCCCGCCCGGGTCACCTCCGTCCAGACCCCGCCGCGCTGCGCCTCCACCACGAAGCTCTCCACCTGCTGACCGTGCGCGATGTCCTCGGCCAGCCGGAACCGGTCCACCTCGCGTTCGGTACCCAGGTCGACGGTGACCCTGCCCGGCGAGACGGTCGTACGGGCGTCGCGCGCGAGGTCCTCGGGCAGCTCCCGGTCGATACGTTCCCGGAACTCGCGCAACCGGGTCACGTCCGCTGCGGGCAGCAACCCGTCGGTGTCCGGCGGGATGTTGAGCAGGAGCACCGAGTTGCGCCCGACGGAACCGAAGTAGATGTCCGTCAACTGGTCCACGCTCTTGGGTTGTTGGTCGGCGTGGTAGAACCAGCCGTCCCGGATGGACACATCGCACTCCGCCGGCCACCACTGGAGGTAGTCGGTGCTGGGCTGGGCCCGCACCAGCGCGGCACGGCTGCCCTGGTCGGGGGTGTCGTAGGACAGCGCCCAGTCGGTGCGTCCGTACTGGTTCTCCTTCACGGGGACGACACTCCACTCGTCCTCGCGTGCCAGCCCGCTCTCGTTGCCGACCCAGCGCAGGTCGGGGCCGGTGACGGCGATCGCCGCGTCCGGCGCGAGCGCCCGTACCAACGCGTACCAGCTGTCCCAGTCGTAGCTCTCCACCTTGTCCGGCGGGATGCGACCCTGGGCGCCGTCGAACCACACCTCGTCGACCGGACCGTACTCGGTGAGGACCTCGTAGAGCTGGTTGAGCATGTGGGCGCCGTAGTCGGTGGCGTCCAGCGTGTACGTCCGCGCGGGTGTGCGGTCGTCTCCCTCGACGAGGGTGGGGATGGTCCGCGTGGAGCGGGCGCTGCCGTTGGCGTAGACGCCGTCGAGGTACTGGTTCTCGTCGGCGGGCGAGATGTAGACGCCGACCTTGATGCCGTGCCGTCTCATGGAGTCGGCGAAGGAACGCAGTACGTCGCCCTGGCCTTCGCGCCAACTGCTCGCGGCGACAGTGTGGTTGGAGTAGCGGGAGGGGTAGAGCACGAAGCCGTCGTGGTGCTTGAGGGTGAGGATGGCCAGCTTGAAGCCGCCGTCGCGCAGGGCCCTGGCCCACTGGTCGGTGTCCAGGCCGGCGGGCTGGAAGACGTCCGGGTCCTCGTCCCCCGTCCCCCATTCCAGGCCGGTGAAGGTGTTGACGCCGAAGTGCAGGAACGCGGTGCGCTCCAGAGCCTGCCAGGCGATCTGCCGTGGCGTGGGCCGGACTTGGGACGCCTTGCGCACCAGGTCCTCGGCCGTGTCGTCGGGGCTCACGGGGATGCGGTAGGCGGGTTCGGCCGGCAGGGGGGTGCCGGCGGCGGAGGTCGAGGCGAGGCCGGTCGCGAGGAACGCGGAGACCGAGCCGGCGACGAAGGTGCGTCTGGAGACGGTCATGGAGGTGGGGCTCCTCAGGTCAATCGCCATACGGCGGGCGGGTGCTGGTCGGGCGGGTACTGCGTGATCCGGCCGTTCGTCACGCTCATCGCCATCTGCGTGATGGCGTTGACGAGGCGGTATCCGTCCCCGGCGGGCCGCAACTCCCAGCGTTGCAGCGTGTTCGCGGCGGCGCAGCTGTCCCAGGTGGCCTCGACGCCCGGCTGGAGCGGCACGTTGAGCGTGAGCTTGCCGCCGCTCACGGCGAGGCAGCCGGCCGGGCCGCGCAGGGTCACATAGCCGTCCGGTGTGCGCGCCACGTCGGCGTCGAAGGACACGCCGTCCGCCTGGAAGGTGTACGTCCCGTCCGTCACCGCCGGCCTGGTCAGGTCCCGCCATCCCGGCGCGTGCCCGACAGCCGTGCCGCGCGCGGTGAACTCGGCGTAGGTGGCGTCCGGGTGCGGGTCGCCCCAGGTGGCCTGGGCGAGGTGGCGCAGGGCGGGCCAGAGGCGTACGGCGACCTCGTTCTCGGTCTCGCCGCGCCCGTTGTCGGGCCAGAGACTGATCTTCGCGCCGGTGATGCCCTGGGACGAGGTCAGCTTCTCGCCCTCGAAGCTGCGGGGGTCCCAACTCTGGTCGTACAGCGCCTTGGTGTCGCTGTGGAAGCCGCCGCGCACGAGGTAGAGGGCGTAGGCCGCGTTCGTCAACGGATAGCCCTGCGCGAGGATCTGACTGGGCTTCACCGCCACGTTGAGCCAGTGCTCGACCGTCGTACCGGCCGCCACCGGGACGGTGTTGGCGCCGGTGAGTCCGTCGTTCCAGATGCGCAGCTTCTTGCCCTTGCCCACCGCGTAGGTGTGGACGCGGTTGACGAAGTCGATGAACGCGTCCTGCGGGGTGGCGCCCGAACCGTATCTGTCCTGGGCGTACTTGAGGATCTGCGGGTACTTGGCGAAGTCGGAGCCGAGCATGTACTCGTCGGCGCCCATGTGCCAGGCGGGGGCCTTGAAGACCTGTGCGTACTCGTCGATCAGGCCGGTGTAGTAGTCGAAGGCCGCGGGCCGGGTGATGTCGAGCCGGGAGGGCTGCTTGTTGCCGTCGGAGTCGGTGAGCTGGAGGTCAGGGCGGTTCTCGATCCACGGGTCCATGTGTCCCGGGGAGTTGATCTCCGGGATGATCTCGACGTGGTACTTCTCGCCGAGGGCGACCAGCTGGCGTATCTCGTCCTTGGTGTAGTAGCCCCAGGTGTTGGCCTCGGGGTGGGCGTCGCTCTTCACCTTCAGTTCGAGGAGCAGCTGGTTGAGCTTGTTGTACGCCATCTCCCGGACGAGGTTCTCCAGCCAGGGCAGGGAGATGTGGATGTAGCAGGCGCAGACGCCGACGCCGCGTTCCTTGTAGCGCGGCACGTCGACCGTGCGTCCGGCGGGGATCCTGTCGTCCTGGGCGAGGAGCTGGAGGAGGGTTCGGGTGCCGTAGAAGGCGCCCGTCTCGGTGGCTCCGGTCACCGACAGCCGCTTTCCGGACCGGAGTTCGTAGCCCTCGGCTCCGAGCGACTTCCGGGACGGCTGGATGTCGACAACGATGTCCCCGGCGCGCGCCGCGCCCCGGACGACCGGCAAGCTGCCGTGGCCGGCCTCCCGCAGATCGTCGGCAAGGGTGTCGGCGACCCTGCGCTCGCCCGGACCGTCCGCCACGAGGCGGGCACCGGGTCCGAAGTCGTAACGGCCGGATTCCGGAGTCCAGTTGCCCAGTGCGGGCACCGTGACCGGCGGCCGGGTCTCCTCCTGGGCGACCGCGGGGACCGGCGCCAGGAGCAGGGCCAGTGCGGCGGCGACGCCCAGGATCTGACGTCTCGGAAACGTTCTCACGAGCGACTCCCATTCATCGGATGACTGATGATTGGGCGACCCTCAGGGACTGTCAATGGGACGAGAAGTCAGCCGAGTTGAGCCATTGATCGGATGACCTGGGCTTCTTCGGATGCCCGGTCGCGAAAAGTCCAAGAACACCGGCGCGAATGTCCAAGGCGGGACTCCGCCCCCGCGAAGGCCCGCCCCCCTCTCGACGTGACGCCCGAGCAGAGGCACAGTTCTCCCTACGTACTCGCCAGTACCCCCGAGGAGCACCCGTGACCAGCTGGATCGGCCGGACCGCCGCCGAGATCGCCGCCGCCGTGCGGGAGAAGCGGGCCACGCCCCGTGAAGTGGTGGCCGAGCACCTCGCCCGGATCGAGCGGCTCGACGGCCGGGTCGGCGCCTTCCGGACGGTACGGACCGAGGCGGCGCTCGCCGAGGCGGACGAGGTGGGCGGTCGCGGCGACCTGTCCGAGTTGCCGCTCGCGGGCGTGCCGATCGCCGTCAAGGACAACCTCGCCGTGCGCGGGGAGTCCAAGCGCATCGGCTCCGCCGCCACGCCGGACACCCTCTCCACCGAGGACCATGTCACGGTGGCCCGGCTGCGGGCGGCGGGTGCGGTGGTCGTGGGTCTGACGAACGTGCCGGAGCTGTGCGTCTTCGGCACGACCGAGGGCGTGCACGGCACCGCCCGCAACCCGTGGGACCTCACGCGCACCGCGGGCGGCTCCTCCGGCGGCAGCGCGGCCGCCGTGGCCGCGGGCCTGGTCCCTCTCGCCCTCGGCAACGACGGCATGGGCTCCTTGCGCATCCCCGCTGCCAACTGCGGCCTCGTCACCATCAAGCCGGGGCACGGCGTGGTCCCGGCGGGCGTCAGCGACGGCGACTGGTTCGGCATGTCCGAGAACGGGCCCCTGGCCACGACCGTCGAGGACGCCCGTCTGATGCTCGACATCCTGGCGGACACGGAGCCGGCGCCCCCGTCCGTCGCCGCGATGCGCACGGTCGCGCTCTCGCTGCGCAGCCCGCTCGCCGGCATCGCCGTCACCAAGCCGTACACGAGCGCCGCCCGGGAGGCCGCGGAGGTCCTGATGAAGGCGGGCCACCAGGTCCGCCGCGCCGACCCGTCCTACCCGATGTCGCTGAGCCTCACCTCGCTCGCCCACTGGACCGCGGGCACCTCGGAGGACGCCCAGGGCCTGGACCCACGGCAGCTGACGCGCCGCACCCGGGTCCACGCGGCCGTGGGCCGCCGCTTCGTGAAGGGGGTGCGCACCGGCACGAGCCGCGACGACCTGCGCCGCCGTCTGGAGCCGTTCTTCGAGGAGTACGACGTCCTGCTCACCCCGGCCCTGGCCCGCCGCTCCCCCCAATCGGTCCCCTGGCACGAGCGGGGCTGGCTCCGCAACGTCCTCGCCAACACCAACTACTCGCCCCTCACCCCGCCCTGGAACCTCACCGGCTGGCCCGCGATGTCCGTCCCCTTCGGCAAGCTCCCCTCCGGCGCCCCCACCGCCGTACAACTGGTGGGGCGGCCAGGCTCGGAGGCGGTACTGCTGGAGGTGGCGGAGCAGTTGGAGAAGCTGCACCCGTGGGAGCGGACGGCTCCGCTGGACTGAACCGGGTCAGCCCCAGCCGGGCGGCAGGAGGTCCCAGGAACTGCGGCCGAGCCACTCGCCGAAGGTGACGGGGCGGGCGCCACGCAGGTGATCGAGGGAGAGCGGCACGATCAGATCGCAGGTGGCCCGCCCGTCCCACCACACGGTGCCGGCGAGCGGGCCGGTCAGCGCCAGGAGCGTGGCGAAGCCACAGCCGTGCTCCTGGACGACGATCGCGCCGGCGGTCTTGCGGTCCTCGAACACGCCGCACTCGTCGTCCCAGGCCCGCCAGGCGGCCTGATAGGCCTCGTCGTCGGCGAAGTCCTCGGCGCACGGCTCACGGTCGCCGAGTTCCTCGTCCTCCGCGGCGTAGGAGTCGGGGTGCGGAAAGGGGGTGGCGAGCAACGCCCGCTCGATACGGGAGTTGTTCTCCCACCACCAGCCCCGCTCCGTCCGTGCCAGCCGGGATACAGCCCCGCCCGCGCTCACCTCCAGCAGATACGCGCGGTACTCGGCTGGAAAGGAGACCCCCAACTCCCGCTCGGCCGCAGCCACCTCGACCTCGCTCAAAGGCGGTGTCACCACCTACAGCGCCCTGTACATGACGTGCAGCCCCACCAGCCCCTGCCGCGGATGCTCGAACGCGTCCGGCACCGTGCCCAGCACCGTGAAGCCGAGGGAGGTCCACAGGGCGACGGCCGGGTTGGTCTCGACGACGGCGTTGAAGACCATGCCGCGATAACCGTCCGCCTTCGCGGCGGTCAGGATGTGCTCGGCGAGGGCGCGGCCGATGCCGCGGCCCGCGTGGTCGGGGTCGACCATGAAGCCCGCGTTCGCGATGCGGGCGGCGGGACCGCCGTAGTTGGGGGTGGTGTAGGCGGAGGCGACGACGGCGCCGGTCTCGTCCTCGACGACGTACACCCGCTTGGCCGGGTTCATCCACAGCGCCCGGGCCGCCTCCTCGGAGGTGTCCGGGTCCCAGGCATAGGTCTCGCCCGCGGCGACGATCCGGTGCCAGAAAGGCCAGATCCGCGGCCAGTCCTCGGCCGCGGCTTCTCTGATCAGCATGGGCGTGAGTCTGGCACGCCCATGCTGACGGCGATCGCGACGGGGCTCAGTCCACGCTGGGCAGGATGTGGGGCTCGGCCAGGTCGTCCTCGTATCCCGCGAGACGGATGGGGGCGGACCGCGCCCACACGTCGAGGCTGCCGAGCTGTCCGGGCCGGCGGCCCGCGCGCTCGGGGCGTTCCTTGGGCCGTTGATCGCGATTCGTCTTCTCCGGTGTCACCGCGCACTCCTTATGTGTCGGGTCACCCTCGGGGCATACCGATCAGTGTGCGATCTGTCGCCGGACGCCCGCTCGGGTGTGAGTCGAGAACAGCTCGGACGCGGTGGCGCCGGTCACTCATGTCGGAACAGGCCGTGGTGATCGGCTTGCCCCAGGACGGACGGTGGGTGTGGGTGGGACCCCGTACTGCTGTCCGTCCGCTACAGATTAACCAAATGAGCGCAGGCCCGCTCGATGGGGCTGAAAACATGAAGTAACTTTGCCAAGTCCCCTGCGTGTACTCGGTCCCGCTATGTGCAGTTTTGTCATCTGATGCCCCATCGAGACATCACCCGATCGGCCTACATCGACGCTCGCGCCTTCGAGGGCCCCGACAGCGCAGTTCAAGTCCCGTTGGCCGAATCGCAAGGCGGCCATGATCTGCTGACGGACGGGAACGGCTTGCCCGGCGGGAGGACTGACGCATGGAGCTGCGCAGTGTCGAAGAGCTGATGGATCTGCTGTACGCCTGTGGGCATCAGCACGCGCTGCGGACCGCCGCGCTGCTGCGCCGCGGCCGCCCCGCCGACAAGGAGCTCCAGGTGGCGGGGCTGGTGCACGGCATCGGGCAGTTGCTGTGCCCGGGCGACGAGACCCTGCGGGCCCGGCGCGCGGCCGAGGCCGTACGGCCCCTGCTGGGCGAGCGGGTCTATCACCTCGTACGCCGCCACGGCCCCGCCGGCGACGACGATCTGCTGCGCCTGCGGCTGGCTGACGAGGAGAGCCGGACCGCGGGCTTCGACGCCGGGGTCCTGGAGGACTGGCGCACCGTCCTGGAACTGGTGGCGGCCCGGAACTCCCGTCTCGGGGCTGTCGACTGACGGTCCGTCATGAGACGGTACGCCGATGACGGCGCCGTACGGACTTCAGGGCAGGGCCGCGATCGTCACCGGCGGCACGCGTGGCATCGGGCGGGCGATCGCCGGGCAACTGGCGTCGGCGGGCGCGCTGGTGTGCGTGACCGCGCGGGACGCCGGGGAGGTACGGCGGGTCGCCGAAGAACTCGGTGGCCTCGGTGTGGCGGGGGACGTTGCGGATCCGGCGCATCCGGACGAGGTCGTCCGGCTCGCCCTGCGCGAGTTCGGCCGGGTCGACGTCGTCGTCAACAACGCGGCTACCAACCAGCCGTACGGCCCGCTCATGGACGTCGATCCGCAGGCGTGGCGGGAAGCGTTCGTCGTCAATGTGGAGGCGCCGCTGCGGCTGGTGCAGGGCGCGTGGCGGGCGTGGATGCGGGAGCACGGCGGTGCGGTCGTCAACATCTGCACGGAGGGCGCGGGACATGTGGGACCGCGGGTAGGCGCCTATGGGACCAGCAAGGCGGCCCTGCTCCACCTCACTCAGCAGCTCGCGGGTGAGCTGGCCCCGCGGGTCCGGGTCAACTCCGTCTCCCCCGGCCTCGTACGGACCGAGATGGCCCGTTTCGTGTGGGAGCCGGGTGAGGAGGAGCTCGCCGCGGGGCTGCCGCTCGGGCGGATCGGGGAGCCGGAGGACGTGGCGCGGGCCGTCGTATGGCTGGCCTCGGACGCGGCGGAGTGGGTGACCGGCGCTGACCTGCTGGTGGACGGGGGGACGCGGGTGCGGGCCGCGTATTCCTCGGGGACGTACGCGGTGCACGAGCGGCTGCGGTCGCGGGCGCCGGGAGTGGGCTGAGTGCGCGTGCCCGAGATCAAGGCGGTTACGCGGGTGCCCTCCGACCGGGCGACAGGCCCGCGGACGGGCCTGCTGGGATCGAACCAGGAAGAACGCGTGACCATCGCACCGGGCACACCGGCGCTCCACCGTCACGGTAGAACGCCGGTAGCCGAACCCGCGAGCGAATAAGGGCCTACCACTTGCCGGGCGCGTAGTCCTTCATGAAGACGCCGTACAGGTCCTCGCCCGCCTCGCCGCGCACGACCGGGTCGTAGACGCGGGCCGCGCCGTCGACCAGGTC
The DNA here is from genome assembly GCF_040446465.1 of Streptomyces sp. RG80. Lineage (NCBI taxonomy): Bacteria > Bacillati > Actinomycetota > Actinomycetes > Kitasatosporales > Streptomycetaceae > Streptomyces > Streptomyces sp. RG80. Next base: position 424,037 of record NZ_JBEAAJ010000002.1, read on the forward strand.
GAGGGGGGCGTGGAAGCCCTCCTCGGCCAGGCGGAGCTTGTCGTAGTGGGGGCGTTCGTCGGTGATCCAGCCGGTGTCGACGGAGGTCATGAGGATGCCGTCGTTCTGGAACATCTCCTGGGCGCTGGTCCGGGTGACCATGTTCATCGCGGCCTTGGCGGCGTTGGTGTTCGGGTGGCCCGCGCCCTTGTAGCCGCGGCCGAAGACGCCTTCCATCGCCGAGACGTTGACGACGTACGCGCGCCCGCTGGCCGCCTTCCTCGCCGCTTCGGCCATGGCCGGGCGGAGCTTGCTGATGAGGATGAAGGGCGCCGTGTAGTTGCACAGCTGGGTCTCGAGGAGCTCCACCGGGGAGATCTGCTCGATGGTCTGCACCCAGGTGTTGGTGTCGACGACGTCCGGGACGAGGCCGCCGGCGTCGATGGCGGTGCCGTCGAGGTGCTTGGCGACGCTGGCGTTGCCGGCGACCAGGGCGAGGTCGGCGACCTGCTGGGCGTCGAGACCGGAGATCCCGACGGGCAGCGCGGCCAGGCCGTCCACGGCGCCGGAGCCGAAGGCGCCGATCACGTGGTGGGCGGGCAGCTCACCGGCGGGCAGCGGGGCGCTCTCGCCCTCGACCAGCGCGGCGTAGGCGGAGGGCAGCCGGCGGACGGTCTGCGTGGCGTTGTTGATCAGGATGTCGAGGGGGCCCGCCTCGGCGACCTGGTCGGCGAGGGCCACGGCCTGGGCCGGGTCGCGCAGGTCGATGCCGACGACCTCCAGGCGGTGCATCCAGTCCCCGGAGTCGTCCATCGCCTTGAAGCGGCGGATGGCGTCCTTGGGGAAGCGCGTGGTGATCGTGGTGTGCGCGCCGTCGCGCAGCAGCCGGAGCGCGATGTACATGCCGATCTTGGCACGGCCGCCGGTGAGCAGGGCGCGCTTGCCGGAGAGGTCGGCGCGGACGTCGCGCTTGTCCCGGTTCAGGGTGGCGCAGTCCGGACAGAGCTGGTGGTAGAAGTAGTCGACTTCCACGTACCGGGCCTTGCAGGTGTAGCAGGAGCGGGGGCGCTGGAGTATCCCCGCGATCCGGCCCTCCTCGGTGATCGAGGACGGCAGGATGCCCTCGGTCTCGTCGTCGATGCGCTGGGCGGAGCCGGTGGCCGTGGCCTCGGTGACCGCCTTGTCGTGGGCGGTCTTGGCGGCCCGGCGCTCCTGACGGCGGCGCTGCTTGACGGTGCGGTAGATGCCGGCGGTGGCCCGGCGCACGGCGATCGCGTCGGGGTGGTCGACCTCCAGCTTGTCGAGCTCGTCGAGCACGCCGAGGCAGACGGCCAGCCGCTCGGGGTCGATGCCGGGCCCGTACACGACCTCGTCGACGGCCTCGTCCGTGATCGCCGAGCCGTCCTCTGTCACCGTCATCGCGCTGCCGTATCCCTGCTCACCGTGCGGCGCTCCGACCGCGACCGCTTTCGAACGGTGAATTCTACGGAGCGCCGGGCCGGTCCTCCAAAAACGGGAACGGTCAAGCCTCGCAGGCGGTGATGAGGGTCTCCACCTCCTCGGTGATCGCCCTGGCCAGGACATCGAGGTCCGGGACGGCCTCGGCGTCGGCGACGAGGCCGTAGTGGACCTGCCCGCGGTAGGTCGAGACGGCCACGGCGAGGGACTGGCCGCGGGCCAGCGGGGCGAAGGGGAAGACCTCCACGACCGGGTTGCCGCCGAGCTTCAGGCCGAGGCTGGGCAGGGGCACGCTGGTGACGAGGATGTCGAACCAGAGCCGGGCCGCCTGGCTCACCAGCGGTCCGCCGAGCCGGTGGCCCAGCGCGGGGACGTGGTCGGCGAGCAGGGCGACCGCGCCCGCGCCCCGGTTGGGCCCCGCGTCCTTGTTGCGGTCCATGGCCGTGCGGACCGTGTCGAGGCGGGCCAGCGGGTCGGGGTCGTTTACCGGGAGCCTCATCAGGTAGCCGGAGAGCCGGTTGCCCTGGGGGTGCGCCGTGCGCGGGCGGCGCCTGGACACGGGGATGAGGGCGCGGGGCGCGACGCCCTCGCTGCCGTCGCCCCGCTCGTCCAGCCAACGCCGCAGGGCGCCGGCGACGACCGCGATCAGGACGTCGTTGACGGTGCCGCCCTGGGCCTTGCGCACCCGGTGCACGTCGTCGAGGTCGACGACGACCCCGGCGGTACGGCGGGTGCCGCTCGGTTCGGCGGTCAGTGCGGAGGACGAGCGCACCCCGAGGGTGGACAGGGCGACGGAGGCGCCGATGTCGAGGGCGCGGCCCACGTCGGAGACGGTGCCCCTGACGAGGTCCGGCAGTTTGCGCACGTCCGGGAAGAAGCCCTTCGCCGGCTGCTCGGGACGGGGCCGGCGCTCCGGCAGGTCCATCGGGTCGAGGATCGCGGCCGCGAGGGTCAGCGCCCGCAGGCCGTCGGCCAGGGCGTGGTGGAACTTGAAGAGCACGGCGAAGGAGAAGCCGTCCTCCCCCGGCAGTACATGGGCCTCCCACGGTGGCCGGTCGCGCTCCAGGGGCCGTTCCATGAGCCGGCCGGCCACCGCGTGGAAGTCGGCGGTGGGCGCGTGCAGCCGGACGTGGTCCAGGGGGTCGAAGTCGGAGGCGGACTCGCGGGTCGCACCCCCGAAGGCCAGCGGCTGCCAGACGTCCCGGATCCGCATCCGCAGCCCCGGCACCGCCGCCGCCCGCGCCGCGAGCAGGTCGGCCGCGTGGGCGCCCGCCGCGGGCGAGTGGGCCGAGAAGACGCCGAGGGCGCCCAGGTGCATGGGGTGTGCCGCGGACTCGATGTTCCAGAACGCCAGGTCGAGAGGTGCGAGCAGGTCAGAAGTCAATGGCTTGCCTCGCGTCGACGACGGGTGAGCAAGCAGTCAATCGCCCGCACGTGATTACGGTCAAGTACGATCAAGCTACGCACAGTTAACAGCAGATTAAGTCCAGCCATGGGCACCCCAGAAGTCACAGGGGTGCCGTTCGGTGATCTTCGATGTGACTCAGGACACCTGCTGGCCCTTCCCGAGCGCGATCACCCCGCCCTTGGAGACCGTGTAGAGCTCGCCGTCCCGGTCCGGGTTCACCCCGATCGTCGCGCCCGGCGGTACCTCGACGTTCTTGTCGAGCACGGCCCCGCGCACCACCGCGCCCCGCCCGATTCTGACGTTGTCGTGCAGCACGGAACCCTGCACCACCGCCCCCGGGTCCACCCGGACGCCCGGCGACAGCACCGACCGGGTGACCTGCCCCCGGATGAGGCAGCCCGCACTGATGATCGACTCGCTGGCGATGCCGCCCGCGTTGAACCGGGCCGGGGAGAGCTGGCCGGAGTGGGTGTAGATGGGCCACTGCCGGTTGTAGAGGTTGAACGCGGGGCGCTCGGCGATGAGGTCCATATGGGCGTCGTAGTACGCGTCGAGGGTCCCGACATCCCGCCAGTAGCCCCGGTCCCCCGCGGTCTCGCCGGGCACGTGGTTGGCGCTGAAGTCGTACAGCTGGGCCTCGCCCCGGCCGGTCAGCTGGGGCAGGATCGAGCCGCCCATGTCGTGCACGGAGCTCTCGTCCTCGGCGTCCCGCTGGAGCGCCTCTATCAGCGCCTTGGTGGTGAAGACGTAGTTGCCCATCGAGGCGAACACGCACTCCGGGTCGTCCACGAGGCCGGGCGGGTCGGCGGGCTTCTCCAGGAAGCGGTCCACCGTCAGCCCGTCCGAACCCGGCGTGATCACCCCGAACGACGAGGACTCCGAGCGCGGGACACGGATCCCGGCCACGGTCACACCCGCGCCGCTCTCGATGTGCTGCGCGAGCATCTGCCGCGGGTCCATGCGGTACACGTGGTCGGCGCCGAACACCACCACGTACTCGGGCCGTTCGTCGTGGACGAGGTTGAGCGACTGAAGGATCGCGTCGGCGCTGCCCAGGTACCAGCGCGGGCCGAGCCGCTGCTGGGCCGGTACCGGGGTGACGTAGTTGCCCAGCAGACTCGACATCCGCCAGGTGGTGGTGATGTGCCGGTCCAGCGAGTGCGACTTGTACTGCGTCAGGACGCAGATGCGCAGGATGTCGCCGTTGACGAGGTTGGACAGGACGAAGTCGACAAGGCGATACGTTCCTCCGAAGGTGACCGCTGGTTTCGCGCGGTCCGCGGTCAGGGGCATCAGGCGTTTGCCTTCTCCGCCCGCCAAAACGATTCCGAGCACCGAAGGTCCGCCACGACGCATGGCCGCTCCCCTCACCCTGGTTGACCCATGCCTGCCCTCGACCGGGCCTTAGTACGCCTGTTTGAGGATCTCCTCGTAGAGCCGCACGGTCCGGCGTGCCACCGCGTCCCAGCCGAACTCCCCCACCGCGCGCTCCCGGCCGGCCTCGCCCATCCGCCGGGCGCCCTCCGGATCAGCGAGGACGGAGTCCAGCGCGCGTGCCAGCGCGGGCTCGAAGTCGTCGTCCACCGGGACCAGCAGACCGGTCTTGCCGTCGTCGACGACCTCGGGGATGCCGCCGACCCGGGAGGCGACGACGGGAGTTCCGCACGCCATGGCCTCCAGATTGACGATGCCGAGGGGTTCGTACACCGAAGGGCAGACGAACACGGCGGCGTGGGTGAGGAGTTGGATCACATCGGGGCGCGGCAGCATCTGCGGGATCCAGTGCACGCCCTCGCGGACGCCGCTCAGCTCCTGGAACAGTTCGCGGAACTCGCGGTCGATCTCCGGGGTGTCCGGCGCTCCGGCGCACAGCACGACCTGCGCGGCCGGGTCGATGTCCCGTACCGCGCGCAGCAGATGGGGCACGCCCTTCTGGCGGGTGATGCGGCCGACGAAGAGCACGAAGGGGCGGTCCGGGTCGAGGCCGATGCGGGTGAGGGCCTCGGTGCCGTGGTCGGGCCGGTAGAGCGTGGTGTCGATGCCGTTGTGCACGACGTGCACCCGGGCCGGGTCCAGGGCCGGGTAGCAGCCGAGGATGTCCTCGCGCATGGCGCCGGAGACGGCGATCACCGCGTCGGCGGACTCGATCGCGGTGCGCTCGGCCCAGCTCGACAGGGCGTATCCGCCGCCGAGTTGCTCGGCCTTCCAGGGGCGCAGCGGCTCCAGGGAGTGCGCGGTCATCACGTGCGGGATGCCGTACAGCAGCTTGCCTAGGTGGCCGGCGAGATTGGCGTACCAGGTGTGGGAGTGCACGAGTTCGCGGCCTTCGAGGCCGGCGGTCATCGCGAGGTCCACGGAGAAGGTGCGCAGCGCGTCGTTGGCGGTGTCGAGCGCGGGCCAGGGGCGATGGCGTACGACACCCGAGGCGCGTTCCTTCATGGAGGCCTCGCCCCAGCAGTGCACGTCGAGGTCGACCAGGGAGCTCAACTCCCGGGCGAGGAACTCGACATGGACGCCCGCGCCGCCGTACACGTCCGGCGGGTACTCCCGGGTCAGCAGTCCCACTCGCACCCGGAACCCCCTGTTCTCAGCGGCTGGTTGTCCTTCATGGTCACCCAGATGCGGCGCCCGGGGAAGACCGCGGGGGTCGTGCGAAGCAACAGTCGCCGCACACACCCCCGCCGGGGACCCGGTAGTAGAGGCAGCAGCTGCGGCGCCGGAAGGCGGTGCCGGTGAGGGTTCCGGTGCCGGTGAGCAGGGGGTGGGTGAAGAGCTCGGCGGTCAGGGCGCGGGTGCGGGCGGCGGCGTCGCTGCGGCCGTGGGCGCGGGCCCAGCCCTCCAGCTGCCGGGCGGCGCCGGCCAGCGCGGAGGCCGCGTTGCCGCGCAGCAGGCCCGTCGCGACCCGGTACCGGGTGCGCAGGGCCGCCGCCAGCGGTTCGAGGTGGCCCTCCAGCACGGCCTCGGCGAGGGTCGCCGCGTCGCCCGGCAGCGGACGGACCTCGGTGAGCCACAGGTCGTCCGGGGCACTGCCGTCGGCGTCCCAGCGCACCAACCGGGCGTCCAGGTCGGGGATCCGGCCGTACAGGACCGCGCAGCCGAGCGCGGCCGACCACAGACGGGCCGCGAGTCCCTGCTGGGCTACGGAGGCGGCGATGCGTGGCTCGGGGGCGCGCAGAGCATCCCGGGTCTTTTGAACACGGAAAGTAATAGAATTTCCGTAAACATCCTTTTTCTCGATGTCGTACACCTGAGCGAGAGTGGGCAGGCTTGAACGCGGTGCTGCGCCCGTACGTAGGAGAAAGAAGCCGCCGAGCGGGCGGAGCGCGGCGAGATCGGCGTCGAGGTCCACGAGGAGCAGTAGTACCAAGGCCCCTAGGGGTTGCCCTCAGAAGGGCTCTGCGTGGTGTCACCCACCTTGGGGAGGACCCACCCTCCGTAGTACTCCATCGGCAGTAGGACCCATTGCCTGCTCAGGTACGACGACGGGAATGGCTTTTCGCGGCATCGTGTTGCACATGGAAGCCGACCGTTCGCCGCGCCGGGGCATCAGCCCCTGCCTCACGCAGAGGAGCAGCTCATGAGCGCCCTCGCGTTGTCCGTGGTCCTGTCGCTCGTTTCCGCCGTCGCGTACGCCGGTGGGGCGATCGTCCAGGAGCAGGTCGCGGTGTCCTCCCCCGAGCAGCAGTTCGCGCCGTTCCGGCGGGCGAGCTGGTGGGCGGCGGTCGCGCTGAACGGCCTGGGCGGGCTGCTGCACGTGGTGGCGCTGGCGTACGGCCCGCTGAGCCTGGTGCAGCCGCTGGGCGCACTGACGATCGTCTTCGCCCTGCCGATGGCGGCGCTGTTCGTCCGCCGCAAGGCGGGGGCGACGGCCTGGCGCGGCGCGATCATGGCGACCGTGGGTCTGGCCGGTCTGCTCTCCCTGGTCGGCGCGTCCGACGCGCAGTCGCTGGACACCACCCAGCGGGTGGCCGTCGCGACGGCCACCGCGCTCGCAGTCGTGGCGCTGATGATCGCGGGCCGGGCTGCCCACCGGCACCCGGCGGTGCGCAGCATCCTGCTCGCCACCGCGTCCGGTATCGCCTTCGGTATGTCCTCGGTCTTCACCAAGACCGTCGCGGTCGACTGGACGGGCGGCGTGAGCGCGGCGGACGTGCCCTCCCTCGCCGTGATCGGCGTGCTGGCCACGGCCGGTGTGCTGCTCTCGCAGGCCTCCTACCGAGGCGCCGGTCTCGCGGCCCCGCTGGCCACCCTGACCGTCGTCAACCCGGTCGCCGCGGCCGCGGTCGGCATCACGATGTTCGGCGAGAGCTTCCGCTACGGCACCACCGGCACCCTGCTCGCGCTGGGCTGCGGTGTGGTGGCGACGGGCGGTCTGATCCTGCTGACGACGGAGCGGCTGGCCCGCACGGAGCCGCAGCCGCAGCCCCTGCCCGAGCCCGCAGCGGCACCGACGGTGCCGAAGCCCGCCACCCCGGCCGACGCTGCCACCACGGTGACCGCCGAGAAGCTGCTGGCCGGCCTGGCCGAGACCGCCACCGCCGAGGAGCTGCTCGCGGCCCTGCCCGAGCAGTCGGCGGTCCGGGAGGAGGTCCTGATCCCGGCACCGGAGTCGGCCCAGGACGCCGCACCGCAGCTCCCCGCCGACTCCCCGGTGTACCTGTACGGCCCGCTCTACGGCGCGTCGTACGTCCCGATGCCGGTCCTCGACCGTCATCGCACGCGAGTGAAATCCTGACCGCGCGCGATCACGCCCTCCGAGACCGAGACCTCAGAGCCTGACGCCGCCCGCTCGCAGATACGCGACCGGATCGACGTCGGTGCCGAAGCCGGGCCCCGTCCGCACTTCGAAGTGCAGATGCGGGCCCGTGCTGTTGCCCGTGGACCCGGAGCGGCCGATGCGCTGACCGGCACCCACGCCCTGACCGCTCTTGACGGAGATCGCCGACAGATGCGCGTACTGGCTGTAGCGGCCGTCCGCGTGCCGGATCACCACCTGGTACCCGAACGAACCGGCCCACCCCGAGCTGACCACCCGCCCCGCCGCGACCGCCTTCACCGTGGTGCCGGTCGGGACGGCGAAGTCCACACCGGTGTGGTAGCCCTTCGACCAGGAGGAACCCGCCTTGTGGTACGGCGTTCCGGTGGGGGCGGCGACCGGCGCGACGAGGGAGCCGCTGCTCTGGTCGGTGTCGTCCGAAGTCTTGTTCTCCCGGGACGACTTGGAGCCGGTCGACGACTGGTCCGTCGAGGTCTGGCCGGTCGAGGTCTGGGTGGTGGTCGTCGCCGCCTTGCCGCGCAGACTGAGCCGCTGCCCCGGCAGGATGAGGTCCGGATCGGCGCCGATGGTCTTGCGGTTGGCGGCGTAGAGCCGCTGCCAGCCGCCCTTCACCTTCTCCCGGTCGGCGATGCCGGAGAGGCTGTCGCCGTGGACCACGGTGTACATCTCGGCCGTCCCGGCCCGGGACTGGGGCGTGGTCTGCGGCTGTACGTCCGCCACCGAGCTCTTGGCGGACCCCGCGGGGTGGATGTCCGGGGTGTCGCCGCCGCGGGTGAGGCCGGCCTCGACCGAGCACACCGGCCAGGCTTTCGGCCCCTGTCCGTCCAGCACCTTCTCCGCCACCGCGATCTGCTGGTCCTTGGTGGCCAGATCTGCCCGCGGCGCGTACCGCGTACCGCCGAACGCCTCCCAGGTGGACTGGGCGAACTGGAGCCCGCCGTAGTACCCGTTGCCGGTGTTGATGCTCCAGTTGTTGGTCGACTCGCAGGCGGCGACCTTGTTCCAGGTGTCCACGTCGGCCGCCTGGGCCGTACCGGCGCCGATCAGCGGGATCGCCATTCCGGCGCCGCCCGCCGTGACGGTGAGTGAGGCGCGGTTGATCCTGTTCGGCTGATACCGGCGGTGCCGGCCGCGTACGGCCATGGAGCTCCCCCTCGACCTACGTGCATACGTGCATACGTCAGGAGGGCCAAAAGTAAGCGCCCCGAACAGGCCATGACAAGACGGCAATCGGCCGCGCTGGCCGCCGGCCGACCGGGAATCGGCCTGTGCCGCACCACGGTTGAGGCGGGTGGGGCCTGTCGCACGTATCTGGCTACGGAACGTCACAGGGCCGGACATGCGCCCGACGTACCGGCAAGTCAGGATGGTCGTTGGGGCGATACTGGCTGGCACGAACGGCACCACCGATAACGGATCCTCTAGGAGCCAACCGAATGAGCACTTCAGCGCAGATCGGCGTCACGGGCCTCGCGGTCATGGGCAGCAACCTCGCGCGGAACTTCGCCCGCAACGGATACACGGTCGCGGTGCACAACCGGACGGCGTCCCGTACGCGCGCCCTGGTCGAGGAGTTCGGCGGCGAGGGCGACTTCGTCGCGGCCGAGACCGCCAAGGAGTTCGTGGCGGCGCTGGAGCGGCCGCGCCGCCTGGTGATCATGGTGAAGGCCGGTGACCCGACCGACGCGGTGATCCAGGAGTTCGCCCCGCTCCTGGAGCCCGGCGACATGATCATCGACGGTGGCAACGCGCACTTCGCCGACACCCGGCGCCGTGAGCGCGAACTGCGCGAGCAGGGCATCCACTTCGTGGGCACCGGCATCTCCGGCGGCGAGGAGGGCGCGCTCAACGGACCGAGCATCATGCCCGGCGGGTCCCCCGAGTCGTACGAATCGCTCGGCCCCATGCTGGAGAAGATCTCGGCGAAGGCGGCCGACGGGGCGCCCTGTGTCACGCACGTCGGTGCCGACGGCGCCGGGCACTTCGTGAAGATGGTGCACAACGGCATCGAGTACGCCGACATGCAGCTGATCGGCGAGGCCTACCAGCTGCTCCGCGATGTCGCCGGGTACTCGCCCGCGCAGATCGCGGAGATCTTCCGGACCTGGAACACCGGCCGCCTCGACTCCTACCTGATCGAGATCACCGCCGAGGTGCTCTCCCACGTGGACGCGGCGACCGGCAAGCCCTTCGTGGACGTGGTCGTGGACCAGGCCGAGCAGAAGGGCACGGGCCGCTGGACCGTGCAGATCGCCCTCGACCTGGGCGTCCCGGTGTCCGGCATCGCCGAGGCGGTCTTCGCCCGCTCCCTGTCCGGGCACGCGGACCTGCGGGCCGCGTCCCGCGGGCTGGCCGGGCCGAAGGCGACCGCGCTGAGCGAGGCGGAGGCGGGGGCGTTCGCCGACCGGGTCGAGCAGGCGCTGTACGCCTCGAAGATCGTGTCGTACACGCAGGGCTTCCACGAGATCGCGGCCGCGCGCGACGAGTACGACTGGGACATCGACCTCGGCGCGGTGTCCTCGATCTGGCGCGGCGGCTGCATCATCCGTGCGGCGTTCCTGGACCGGATCCGGGCCGCGTACGACGCGCGGGCCGATCTGCCGAGCCTGCTCTCCGACGAGACGTTCGCGCGGGAGATCGCCGACGCCCAGGACGACTGGCGTGAGGTGATCGTCGCGGCGACCCGGCAGGGGGTGCCGACGCCCGGGTTCTCGGCGGCGCTGGCGTACTACGACGGGCTGCGTTCCGAGCGGTTGCCTGCGGCGCTTACTCAGGGGCAGCGGGACTTCTTCGGGGCGCACACGTATCGGCGGGTGGACCGGGAGGGGTCGTTCCACACGTTGTGGGGTGGGGATCGGTCCGAGGTCGACGCCTAGTGACTCGGGTGGTGCGGTCGTAGCGCGTGTGCAGGGGCGCGGGGCTGGTCGCGCCCGCGCGGCGGAGCCGCAAATCGATACAGCCCCGCGCCCCTGGGTGTGTCGGCCGTACCCCGTGTCGCTACGTGAGCGGTGGTCCCGGTTCCGGGTTCGGGATCGGTTCCGGGTCCGGGGGGATCGGTTGGGGGCCCGGGCCCGGAGGTGGGGTAGGGGTCGGGGGCTGTGGGGGTTCCGGGGTCGGGGTCGGGCCCGGGGTGGGGCCCGGGTGGACGGGGTCCGGGAAGGGGTTGGTCATGGTGTCCTCCGGCCAGTGGTGACGTCGGCTCTGTGGACTACTGCCCCGCCTACCCTCAGAAGCGGCCCGGATGCGCCTTCAGCCACTCCTTCGCCGCGCGCAGCAGCTCGGGGTCGGCCGGTGGGGCCTGCTCGGGGTGGCGTTCGGCCCACTTGACGACGTACGGGCACAGGGGGGCGACCACGGTGCCCTCGCGCTCGGCGACGGCGTAGAGCTCGCGGGCGAGGGAGCCCGCGATGCCCTGGCCCTCGTGGGCGGGTTCCACGATCGTGTGGACGGGGACCAGGGCGCGCCCGGGCGATTCGAGGACGAAGTACTCGACACGGCCGACCACTTCGCCCTCGCCGAGGGCTTCCAGGCGGCCGGCCGCCCGGTCGTCGCGGATCTCGATGTCGCTCATGGGCACGCTCCTGGAAGAAACCGTCTCTGGGTCAGGCCGGTACGGCCTGCGGGCTGCGCTGCTGTTCCGAGCCCGGCACCGGCTCCGCCGGGTCCGCCCCCAGGGCCACGATCCGGTTGTCGCGGTCCACGTGCACGACCCTCGGCTCCAGCGCCCGCGCCTCGGCGTCGGTCACCTGAGCGTAACTGATGATGATCACCAGATCGCCGGGGTGGACGAGATGGGCGGCGGCCCCGTTGATGCCGATCACGCCCGAGCCGCGCTCGCCCTCGATGACGTAGGTCTCCAGGCGGGCGCCGTTGGTGATGTCGACGATGTGGACGAGCTCGCCGGGCAGCAGGTCGGCGGCGTCGAGGAGGTCCGCGTCGATGGTCACCGATCCCACGTAGTGCAGGTCGGCCTGGGTGACGGTGGCTCGGTGGATCTTGGACTTGAACATGGTGCGCAGCATCGGTGCAACTCCTGAAAGTAGGCTCCCTGCCTGCGTTCTTGCAGGTCAAGGGCTGTTTCCACACCGTACAGCGGCAGCGCGTCGGGCCGCGGGACGGCTGGGGTCAGCCTACGCAACGGGCTCGGGGGACGGTCGTGACCATCGCCACAGCCGGACCGCCCTACGATGACCGTCGGACCGGGAGGAGCCATGGCCATGGATGTCAGCAGTCGGGCCTACCGTGAGCAGCGGTGGGCGGCCCGGGTGGCGCTCGCCGCGGCCGGGCTCGCGGTGCTGGTGCCCGCCGGGTACGGCGGCGTGGGCGGGGTCCTGCTGCTGGTGGGCGGGGCGGTCGGACTGGCGTTGGCGGCGGCCGGGTTGTGGTGGACGCTGACGCTGCGCGGGCCGTTGAGGTGGGCCGCCGCGCTGCTGGCCGTGGCGGTGCCCGCGGCCCTCGTCGCCCTGTTCGCGGCGACCCTGTTCTGGGCGCTGCCGGTGTCGCTGGCGCTGTGGGGCGTGGCCGTGTGGAGCGGACGGTACGCGCTGCGCGGTACCGGTGAGCACCGGGTGCGGGTCAAGGAGCGCCGTACGCCGCCGCCGCGACGGCCGTTCCTGATCATGAACCCGCGTTCCGGCGGCGGCAAGGTGGGCCGGTTCGGGCTGGAGGAGAAGGCCGCGCGGCTCGGCGCCCGGGTCGTCCTGCTCGACCCCGACCACCCGCAGGACGTCGCGGCGCTGGCCCGGGCCGCGGTCGCGGAGGGTGCGGATCTGCTCGGTGCCGCGGGCGGCGACGGGACGCAGGCGCTGGTCGCGGCCGTGGCCGCCGAGCACGATGTGCCGTTCCTGGTCATCAGCGCCGGTACCCGCAACCACTTCGCCCTGGACCTCGGTCTGGACCGCGACGACCCCGGTGCCTGTCTCGACGCGCTCACCGACGGCGTGGAACTCCGGGTCGACCTCGGGTTCGCGGGCGACCGGCCCTTCGTCAACAACGCCTCCTTCGGGGCGTACGCGGCGATCGTGCAGAGCCCGTCCTACCGGGACGACAAGATCGGCACCAGCCTGGACCTGCTGCCGGAACTGCTGACCCGCCAGCAGGGGGCCAAGCTCACCGCCCGCGCGGGCGACACCACGCTGGACTCCCCCCAGGCCGTCCTGGTGAGCAACAACCCCTACCGGACGGGCGACCCCTTCGGGTTCGGCAGGCGCGACCGGCTCGACAGCGGCGCTCTCGGCGTTCTCGGGCTCCGGGTGGACAGCGCGGCGGAGGCCGCCGCGCTGCTGCTCGACCCGGAGCCCGACGGTCTCACCGTGCTGACCGCCCGGGAGGTGGTCGTCGAGGCCGACCGGACCGAGGTCGAGGTCGGCCTGGACGGCGAGGCCCTGGTACTGACCTCGCCGGTCCACTGCCGGATCGCCCCGGCGGCGCTGCGGGTCCGGCTCCCCCGCAAGCGCCCGGGGCTCGCCCGGCAGCAACCCCGGCTGGACTGGCGCCGGTTGCGCAAGCTGGCGGCGACGGTCGGCCGTACCGCCGCCCCCCGCCGCCACTGATCACTCCACGCCGGTCGGCCGCCGCGCCGCAGCCATCGCCCCGGACACGTCCGGCAGCGGCCGCAGCCGGTAGGTGTAGGCGTAGTCGCGGTCGGCGAACAGCTTGTACTCGTTGTGGGTGTGGGCGCCCCAGCTGTCGTCGCCGCCGACGCCCATCTGGTGGTGGGCCAGCCTGAGGACGACCTCGTCGCGGGGGTTCAGCTGGAAGTCGTGGCGTACCCCCACCGACAGGTCCTCCGGGGTGAAGTGCGAGGCGTTGACCTCCAGGAGCGGTTCGCCGGAGACGAGCAGGCCGGAGCCGTCGCCGCCGGTGAGGGCGATCCAGCGGACGTCGGTCTTGTTGCCGCTCTCCTGCGGGCGAAGGTAGGAGGTCCGCTGGCCGGTGACGGTGCCGGAGTACAGGCCCACGTCGGTGGCGTTGTCGCGGTCCCAGTGGTTCTCCTCGGGCCCCCGGCCGTAGTAGCGCAGCTTCTCCAGGCGGGCGGGCAGGAACAGCAGGGTGCCCACCTCCGGGATGTACGGCAGCGAGGCGGCGCCCGGGTGCAGGGTGTTGTCGACCTTGATCTCGGCGTTGCCGAAGACCGTGTAGGTGGTGGTGTACGTCGACTCGGTGGTCGTCGGCAGGGTGCCGCTGACCTTGATCTCGACGGCCCGGTCGCGCAGCGCGCGTACGGCGACGTTCGTGACCCGGCGGTCGGCACCGGCGTCGCGCCAGGTCTGGTTGCGGACGTGCTGGCCGTTGCCCCGGTCGTTGTCGGTGGGCGCCCGCCAGAAGTTCGGCGCCGGTCCGGAGGCGATCAGCTGTCTGCCGGAGGCCTTGTAGGAGGTGATGACACCGCTCTTCTTGTCGACGGTGACGGAGAACTTCTTGCCGGTGACGGTCACCGACGCCTCGCCGTCCACGAAGGCGAGCGCCGGAACACCGTCCAGCGGTGCCGGGGTCACGGCCGGGCTGCCCGCGTCGACGGCGAGCTGCTGCTTGGCCACCTCGAAGCCGGACCTGGCCCACTTCGTGGATTCCCTGGTGGTGAAGGAGAGTTGGAGGAAGTACTCGGCGCCCGGGGCCGGGGTGCCCGGCACCTTGTAGGGCACGGTGACGTCCTTGCTCGACAGGGGCGGTACGTCCAGCTGCGCGCGGGTGAGCTTGCCGCGCTGCACGACCTTGCCGTCCGCGACGAGCTGCCAACCGCCGTCGAACTCGCGGAGGTTGGTGAACAGGTGCTCGTTGGTGAGGGTCACCGTCCCCGCAGCCCTCGAAGCCCCTGAAGTCCCGGCCGCCCAGGTGGCGTTGACGGCCTGGTAGATCTGCTTGACCTCGGCGGACTTGCCGGTGAGGCCGCGGTCGGCGGTGACGATGCCGTCGCCGGAGAAGGCTCCGTCGTTGGGGTTGTCGGCCCAGTCGCCGCCGTAGGCGTAGAACGTCCGGTCGCGGGGCCGCTTCTCGGAGAGGTCCACGGTGGCGGCGTCGAACCAGAACCGCACGCCGTCGTCGCCGGGGGCGCGGCCGTCGGAGGCGAGTTCGGCGGCGGTCAGGGCGCGGGCGTACACGCGGGCCCGCCGGATGGTGCCGCTGAACTCGCGGGTGGGGTTGTCGACGTCGGTGGCCAGGGCCAGGGACGCGGTGTTGTTCGCGGGGCGCCGGGTGGTGGTGCGGGTGGCGCGCGCCTCGCCGTCGACGTGGAGGGTCAGGGTGCCCGTGTCGGCGTCGAAGACTCCCGCGACGTGGTGTTCGCGGCCGGTCCAGTCCTCGGGCAGTGCCCAGCTGACGCTGATCCACTGGCCGCCGCCGTAGAGGAAGAACTCCAGGGCCTTGTTGGTCTGTTTGAGGGCGTACTGGGTGTCGCCCTTGGCGATGATCGGCTGGTGGCCGCCGGTCACGTGCGGGGTGACCCAGGCCTCCAGGGTGAGGGAGCCGGTGAGGTCGAGGCCCCGGTCGCGGGCGAAGACGGTGCCGCCAAAGACACCCTCGGCGCGGGTGAAGGTGCCGCCGGCGGCCTGGATCTCGCCCTTCAGCGCGGCGGGCCCGGCCTCGGTGAACCGTTTGCGTGTCGGGGTGGGCCAGGCGAGGGCCTGGTCGACGAAGTCCCAGATCCAGCCGCCCTGGAGGACGTCGTAGCGGCGGACGAGGTCCCAGTACTTCTTGAAGTTGCCGTTGGAGTTCCCCATGCCGTGCGAGTACTCGATCATCACGTACGGCCGGGTGTCGGCGGTGTCCTTCGCGCGGCCCTCGACCCGGGAGGGGCTGTCGTACATCTCGGAGCGGATGTCGCTCATTCCCGGGCGGTCGTCGCCCTCGTACTGGACGACACGGGTGGTGTCGTAGGACTTGATCCAGTCGTACATGGCGCTGAAGGTGCTGCCGCCGCCCGCCTCGTTGCCCAGCGACCAGATGACCACCGAGGCGTGGTTCTTGTCGCGGTGGACCATGTTGCGGGCCCGGTCCACGCAGGCGGCGGTCCAGTCGGCGTGGTTGCCGGGATACTCGCCGCGGATGCCGTGGGTCTCGAGGTTGGTCTCGTCGACGAGGTAGAGGCCGTACTCGTCGGCGAGTTCGAGCCACTGCGGGTTGTTGGGGTAGTGCGAGGTGCGGACGCTGTTGATGTTCAGGCGTTTGATGATCCGGATGTCCTCGACCATGTCCGCGCGGGTGAGGGCCGAGCCGCGGACCGGGTGCATCTCGTGGCGGTTGGTGCCCCGGAAGGAGACCGGTTGGCCGTTGATGCGCATCAGGCCGTCCCGGAGCGCGAACTCGCGCAGGCCGACCCGGTGGGAGAGGGTCTCGATGACTCTGCCCGCGGGGTCGCGCAGCCGGAGCACCGCGGTGTAGAGGTCGGGGTGTTCGGCCGACCAGAGGCGTGGCCGGGGAACCGCCTTGTCGGCCTGTACGGTCGTCTCCTCGCCGGCGTCGAGCGCGACGGTCTGCTGGAGGGGCCGGGACCACACCGGGTGTCCGTCGGCGTCGTAGAGCTGGGTCTCGACGGAGTACCGCCCTGCACCCTTCCCGCCGTAGTCCCGCACGCTCGCGGTGACGGACAGGGCGGCTGCCTTGTAGTCGTCGCTCAGCGGGGTGTCGAGCCGGAAGTCGCGCAGGTGCACGGCGGGGGTGGAGTACAGGTAGACCGAGCGGAAGATGCCGCTCAGCCGGATCATGTCCTGGTCCTCCAGCCAGTCTCCGTCGGAGTAGCGGTAGACCTCGACGGCTATCTGGTTGGTGCCCGGCTTCAGGTGCTCGGTGATGTCGTACTCGGCGGGGTCGTAGGAGTCCTCGTGGTAGCCGACCAACTCGCCGTTGATCCACACGTAGTGGGCGGACTTGACGCCCTCGAAGTGCAGGAAGGTCCGCCGTCCCGTCCAGTCGCGCGGGACCGTGAAGGTGCGGCGGTACTGGCCGACGGGGTTGTGGCGGGTGGGGGCGGCCGGTGGCTGCGCCTCCTCGCCCAGGCCGTTGGGGCCCCACCAGGGGTAGGTGATGTTGATGTAGATGGGGCGGTCGTAGCCGTGCAGCTGCCAGGCGGCGGGGACGGGGATGGTGTCCCAGTCGCTGTCGTCGACGTCGGTGCGGTAGAAGTCCGGGTCACGGTCGTCGGGGCGGTCGGCGTACGCGAACCTCCATCTGCCGTCCAGGCTCAGCCGGTACGGGGAGCGGGTGCGGTCGGCGGCCAGGGCCTGTCCGGTGTCGGCGTACGGCATGAGGGTGGTGTGCGGCGGCTCGGATCCCAGCCGGAAGACGGCGATGTTTCCGTTCCACTCGGGAGTGGCCGCCCCCGGATCGGCGGCTCGTGCCGGGGTGATCGAGCCGGGCAGGGCGAGCGCGCCGAGGACGGCGGCACCTCCCTCCAGCAGACGGCGGCGGCTGACGGGAGTGACGGGGAAGTGCGCCATGACCGTGACCTTCCTCGGGACGACAGTGTGGGGGCACTGCTTGAGTGAGCGTCAGATCCTGTTCGGTGCTGTTGGGAAACCGAACGCACACTAGGTTGTCGTCCCGAGTGAAGCAATGTTGTTGTCGTTCTTTGTGTGAACCTGCGGGGTTGACGCGTTCCGTGCGACTGCTCTACGCCGCGGCCTCGATCTCCGGGATCTCACCGCCGCGCTCCTCGAACTGGGTCCGGTACAGCTCGGCGTAGCGTCCGGCGGTCGCCAACAGCTCCTCGTGCGTACCCCGTTCGACGATCTGCCCGGCCTCGACCACCAGGATCTGGTCGGCCGCCCGGACCGTGGACAGACGGTGGGCGATGACGATCGCGGTCCGTCCTTCCAGTGCCTCGGTCAGCGCCTCCTGGACCGCCGCCTCCGAGGTGTTGTCGAGGTGGGCGGTGGCCTCGTCGAGGATGACCACGCGCTGGCGGGCCAGCAGCAGCCGGGCGATGGTCATGCGCTGGCGTTCGCCGCCGGAGAGCCGGTAGCCGCGCTCGCCGACCACGGTGTCGAGGCCGTCGGGGAGGGAGTCCACGAGGGCGTCGAGTCGGGCCCGGCGCAGGGCGTCCCGCAGTTCCTCCTCGGTGGCCTCGGGGCGGGCGAGGAGCAGGTTGGCGCGGACCGTGTCGTGGAAGAGGTGGCCGTCCTGGGTGACCATGCCGAGGGTGGCGCGCAGCGAGCGGGCGGTCAGGTCACGGACGTCGGTGCCGCCGACGCGGACGGCGCCCTCCTCGACGTCGTACAGGCGCGGGAGCAGTGCGGCGATGGTCGACTTGCCGGCGCCGGAGGAGCCGACCAGCGCGATGGTCTGGCCCGGTTCGGCGCGGAAGGAGATGCCCTTGAGGACCTCGTCGCCGCCCCGGGTGTCCAGGGACGCGACCTCCTCCAGGGAGGCCAGGGAGACCTTGTCGGCGGACGGATAGCCGAAGCGGACGTCCTCGAACTCGACCGCGACCGGCCCGTCGGGGGCGTCGAGAGCGTCCGGCTTCTCCTCGATCAGCGGCCTGAGGTCGAGCACCTCGAAGACCCGCTCGAAGCTGACCAGGGCGCTCATCACCTCGACGCGGGCTCCGGCCAGGGAGGTGAGCGGGGCGTACAGCCGGGTCAGGAGCAGGGCGAGGGAGACGACCGCGCCGGGCTCCAGGGTGCCGCGCAGGGCGAACCAGCCGCCGAGGCCGTAGACGAGTGCCAGCGCCAGGGCGGAGACCAGGGTGAGGGCGGTGATGAACACCGACTGGGCGGTGGCGGTGCGGACGCCGATCTCGGCCACCCGTCGGGCGCGGGCCGCGAACTCCTCGGACTCCTGCTCCGGGCGGCCGAACAGCTTGACCAGGGTGGCGCCGGGCGCCGAGAAGCGCTCGGTCATCCGGGTGCCCATCGACGCGTTCAGCGCCGCCGCCTCCCGCTGCATCCGGGCCATCCGGGTGCCCATGCGGCGGGCCGGGATCACGAACACCGGGAGCAGGGCGAGCGCGAGGAGGGTGATCTGCCAGGACAGGGTGAGCATGACGGCGAGGGTGAGCAGCAGGGTGACGAGGTTGCTGACGACTCCGGAGAGTGTGTTGCTGAACGCTCGCTGTGCCCCGATGACGTCGTTGTTGAGTCGGGAGACCAGCGCTCCCGTACGTGTGCGTGTGAAGAACGCGACCGGCATGCGCTGCACATGATCGAACACAGCCGTCCTCAGATCGAGGATGAGCCCCTCGCCGAGGGTCGCCGACAGCCGGCGGCCGAGGATGCCGAGGCCCGCCTCGACCACCGCGATGAGCGCGATGAGCAGGGCGAGGCGTACGACGGTGCCCTCGTCGTCGCCCGTCACGATCGCGTCCACGACGTGCCCGGCGAGGACCGGGGTGGCGACGGCGAGCAGCGCGGTCGCAACGCCGAGCACCACGAACCGCGCGATGCGGGTGCGGTGCGGTCGGGCGAACGTGCCGATGCGGCGCAGCGTCGCACGGGCGAAGGGGCGGGTGTCGCGCTCGGCGTGCATCACGCTCTGCAACTGTGTCCAGGCTGTGGTTTCCATGCTCATGGGAGCGAACTTAGAACCTCAAGCGTTCTTGAGGTCAACATCCCCCGGACGGCGTTCCCCGGTCGTCCCGCCCCCGCTCGAAGGATCCGATGACCGTACGCAATGCTCCGGCCGCCCTCCCGCAACCCGCAGTTGGCGCGGTACGGAAACCCTCTGAGGACGTGAGCCCCCGTCGCGTCCCCGCCCGCAGGATCCGCCAGGTCCTGTGTCTGCTCCCGCTCGTGCTGGTCACGGTCGTCGCCGTGCAGCACCGCTCGGTCCTGTCCGAGGGCTTCGGCCATCTGGAGACCGCCGAGTGGCCCTGGCTGCTGGTCGCGGTCTGCGCGACCTGTCTGACCTGGGTCGCGGCCGCCTGCACCCGACAGGGCGCGGTCGTGCAGGAACTGCCCAAACGGCGGCTGCTGGCCACCCAGTTCGCGGCCGGCGCCGCCAACCACCTGCTGCCGACCGGGCTGGGCGCGAGCGCGGTCAACCTGCGGTTCATGACGGTGTGCGGGCTGCCGCTGGCCCGCTCCTCGGCCGCGCTCGCGCTGTATCTGCTGGCCGAGTCGATCGGCCGGCTGGCTCTGCTGGCCGCGCTGCTGATCGCGTTCCCCGACGCGCTGAGTCTGGGCGCCCTCCTTCCCGAGGGCGCGATCGGCGCGCTGCTGCCCGCCCTCGGTGTGGTGCTGCTGGTTGCGGCGGGCGTGCTCGTGTTCGTGCCGCGGGTGCGGGCGACCGTGACGTCGTTCCTGCGCACCGCGCTGGGCGAGGCGCGCGAGGTGCACGCCAGGCCCGCCCGGGCGTTCGCCCTGTGGGGCGGTTCGTTCGCCTTCCCAGCCCTCCAGGCGGCCGGACTGGCCGCGGTGGGGCAGGCGTTGGGGCTGCCGGTGCCGCCGCTGCACATGGCGGTGGCGTATCTCGCGGCGACGGTGGCGGTCGCGCTGGTGCCCACGCCGGGCGGGATCGGCTCGGTGGAGGCGGCGCTGGTGGTGGCCCTGGTGGCGGCGGGCGGTCCGGCGGCGATCGCCACGGCCGTGGTGCTGGCGTACCGGATCATCACCGTGTGGCTTCCGCTGGTTCCCGGGGCGTTGACGCTCGGGGCCCTGGTACGAATGAAGGTCATCTGACCGAAGGAGCCCCCGATGTCCGTCCGGACCGAACGCAACGGCCCTGTCAGCACCGTGATCCTGTCCCGCCCGGACGTACGCAACGCGGTCGACGGCCCGACCGCCGCCGGACTCGCCGCCGCCTTCCGTGAGTTCGAGGCGGACGACTCGGCCCGGGTGGCGGTGCTGTGGGGCGAGGGCGGCACGTTCTGCGCGGGCGCCGACCTCAAGGCGCTGGGCACCGGGCGCGGCAACGAGGTCGCCGAGGAGGGGGACGGCCCGATGGGTCCGACGCGGATGCGGCTGTCCAAGCCGGTGATCGCGGCGGTCGCCGGGCACGCGGTGGCGGGCGGTCTGGAGCTGGCGCTCTGGTGCGATCTGCGGGTCGCCGAGGAGGACGCCGTGTTCGGGGTGTTCTGCCGCCGCTGGGGTGTGCCGCTGATCGACGGCGGCACGGTACGGCTGCCCCGGCTGATCGGCACCGGCCGGGCGCTGGACATGATCCTGACGGGCCGGCCGGTACCGGCCTCGGAGGCGCACGAGATGGGCCTGGCCAACCGTGTCGTGCCCACCGGCACCTCGCGCGCCGTCGCCGAGGAACTGGCCGCCGCCGTCGCGGAGTTCCCGCAGGCGTGTCTGCGCTCCGACCGGGCGTCGGTGCTGGACCAGGAGGGCCTGTCCGAGGAGGCCGCGCTGCGTGGTGAACTCCGCTACGGCATGGGCGTGTTGGCGGAGAGCCTGGAGGGAGCCGCCCGGTTCGCGTCGGGAGCGGGCCGGCACGGGTCGTTCAAGAGCCTCTGAACGGCGCCGGCCACCCGCACCCCGGCACGGGCGGCCTCGCCCGCGCTCTGCCCGGGGTGGAGCAGCCCTCCCGCGGCGAACACCCCGGCGCGCGAGGTCTCGGGGGCCAGGGTCAGCCCCCCGCGCCGCGCCAGCTCGTGCTCGGGCACGAAGTCGCCGGTGAAGACGACGGTGTCGCAGGCCAGCACGGCCCTGCGGCCGTCCCGGTGCCGGACGCGGACACCGGACAGCCGTCCGTGGCCGAGGAGTTCGGCGACGGCGGCCCCGGTGAGCAGGGGGACGCGCAGACGCAGTCGGACGTCCTGGGCGCGGGCCCATGTGACCTCGGGCCGCTCCGACTCGGTGACCATGGCCACGACGTCGGCTCCGGCGGCCCGTACGGTGTCGGCGGCCGCGTACGAGACACCCTCCGCTCCGACGATCACCGCCCGGGTGCCGATGGGCTGCCGGTACAGGTGCACCGCCTGCTGGAGCTCCCCGGTGGTGTAGACGCCGGCCGGCCGGGTCCCGGGCACCAGGCGTGCGGAGCGCGGGCGTTCGCGGGCGCCGGTGGCCAGGATCACCGCGCGCGCCCCGACGGTCTCCGGGCCGTCCGGGCCGACGGTGGCGAGCGCGAGGGGGCCGGCCCAGTCGAGGGCACTCACCCCGGTCCGTACGACCGCTCCGGTCCGTGCGGCGGCGTCGGCGAGCAGCCGCGCGTAGGCGGGGCCCGTCAACGGGCGCAGCCAGGTGCCGAACCCGCCGTGCGCGCAGTGCCGTGGCACTCCCCCGGCCCGCTGCTCCCGGTCCAGCACCTCGACCCGGCCGAGCCCCCCGGCGGCCAGCCGGGCGGCGGCCGCGAGCCCCGCGGGACCGGCGCCGACCACGAGCACGTCGACCTCGCGGGTCATCGGCGGGCCTCCTCGAACAGCTCCCGGACCGCCGCCCCGCAGTAGAACCCCTGGCAGCGCCCCGCGCGGGCCCGGGTGCGGCGGCGCAGCCCGTCGAGGTTGCCCGGCGGGACGACGCCGGCGAGGGCGTCGCGGATCTCTCCTCGGGAGACGCGTTCGCAGTGGCAGACGAGGGTGCCGTACTCCGGGTCGGCGGCAATGAGTTCGGGGCGCTGGTAGGGGCGGGGGAAGGCCTCGCCGAGGTTGGGCATACGGACGGGCTCCAGATCATGGTCGGGCCCCAACTCCAGCCCACTGTCCGCCAGTTGTTCGGTGACGTACTCCGCGATGGCGAGCGAGGCCGTGAGCCCCGTCGAGCGGATGCCGCCCACGGTGACGTACGACTGCTCCGGGTGGACGCGGATGCGGTAGTCCTCGTGCTCGGTGGCGGCGCGCAGCCCGGCGTAGACGGCGGTGACCTCCTCGTCGAGCAGCTCGGGCAGGATGCGGCGGCCCTTCTCCCGCAGCAGGGACAGGCCTTCGGCGGAGGACTGGGTGGCCCGTTTGTCGTGGACGTCCTCGGCGGTGGGGCCGAGCAGGACGTTGCCGTAGACGGTGGGGGCCACCAGGACTCCCTTGCCGAGCGCCGTCGGGACGGGCAGGAGGATGTGCCGGATCAGTGACCGGGCGAACTTGTCGAAGACGAGGAGCTGGCCGCGGCGCGGGGTGACGGTGAAGTCGTCGTGGCCGCGCTGCCGGTCGAGGGTGTCGGCGTGCAGACCGGCCGCGTTGACGACCCAGCGGGCGTGGAGAGCACCCCGGGTCGTGTCGGAGAGGCCGTCCCGCACACGGCAGTTGAGGTGCAGGTCGACTCCGTGCCGGACCGCCTGCGTGGCGTACGCCAGTGTCGTCGTCCAGGGGCAGATGACGCTCTCGCCAGGGACGTGGAGGGCGCCCAGCGCGCCGGGGCCCAAGTGCGGCTCGCGCTCGTACAGTTCGGCGCTGTCGAGCAGCCGCGTCTCCTCGTACCGGTTCCGCTCGGCCTTCTCCGCGAGCCTGGGCAGCGCGGCGAGCTGTTCCTCGTCCCAGGCGACGAGCAGGGCGCCGACCGGTTCGACGGGGATGCCCGACTCGGCCGCGTAGGCGTGGAGTCGGTGGTACCCCTCGCGGACCAGCCGTGCCTCCAGCGAGCCCGGGACCGCGTCGAACCCGGTGTGCAGGATCGCGGTGTTGGCCTTCGAGGTGCCCTGACCCACGTCGTCCTGTGCCTCGACGAGGGCGATCCGCAGGCTCGGGTACCGGGCGAGTTCGCGGGCGATCGCGCAGCCGACGACTCCGGCGCCGACGATCGCCACGTCGTACGGCGTCGTCGGCAGCGGTCCGTGTGTGGTGACCGTCATGCGGGGGTCCGGTCCAGCAGGGCCGCGACCTCGGCGCGGAAGGCGGCGCGACGCTCGGCGGCCCGGTCGGCGGTGATCCGGGGTTCGTACACGGCGGAGGGTTTCCAGTCGGGCAGCGCGTCGGCGAGCGACGATCCGGGCTGGGCGCCCAGCCGGGCGAGGGCGGCGACGCCGAGCGCGGTCGCGTCGGGCAGCGCGGACACCTCGACGGGGCGTTGCAGCAGGTCGGCCTGGGTCTGCATGAGGAGGGTGGAACGGCTCAGGCCGCCGTCCACGCGGAGCGTCGTCAGGAGCGCCCCGAGATCGGTGCCGGCCGCGTCGGCGAGTTCTGCGACCTGGGCGGCGATGCCCTCGCACAGGGCCCGCACCAGGTGGCCGGCGCCGGTGTCGAGGCCGAGGCCGGTGAGCGAGCCGCGCAGATCGCCGCGCCACCAGGGGGCGGCGAGCCCGGCCAGCGCGGGGACGAAGGTGACGCCACCGCTGTCGGGCACGGTCGCGCCCACGGTGTCGAGGTCGGCGGCGCCCTCGATGACGCCGAGGTCGGTGAGCCAGCGCACGGCGGACGCGGCGGTGTACACCTGCCCGTCGAGGCAGTAGGCGGTCTGTCCGGCGAGCCGCCAGGCGACGCAGCTCACCAGCCCCGAGGTGCCACGGGCGGGAATGTCTCCGGTGTGGGCCAGGAGGAACGCGCCGGTGCCGTAGGTGCACTTGGCGCCGCCGGGCGCGGTGACACGCTGGGCGAGCAGGGCGGCCTGCTGGTCCACGGCGAGGCCGGTGAGCGGTATCTCCGGCCCGAACTCCTTGGTCATGCCGATGTGTCGGGCGTTGTCGACGACCTTCGGGAGCCGTTCGTCGGCGAGTCCGTACAGGTCCAGGGCGCGCGGCGACCAGCAGGCGCGGTCGAGGTCGAGGAGCTGGGTACGGCCGGCGGTCGCCGCGTCGGTGACGAAGGCGCCGGTGAGCCGGTGCACGAGCCAGGCGTCGGTGGTGGTGACGACGCCCTCACGGGTGCGGTGGCAGCGCAGCCAGGCCATCTTGGGCGCGGCGAAGTACGGATCGAGGGGAAGCCCGGTCAGCTCGCGCAACTCATCGGCGTATGGGGCGAGTTCCTCGCACACGGACTCCGCGCGACGGTCCTGCCAGACGAGGGCCTCGGTGAGCGGGCGGCCGGTGTCGGGGTCCCAGCCGAGCACGGTCTCGCCCTGGTTGGCCAGGCCCAGCGCCACGACGGGCTCGCGCGCCTCGGCCAGGGCGCGCCGGCCGGCCTCGACGACCGAGGCGTACAGCTCCTCGGGGTCGACCTCGACCAGGCCGCCGGGCAGATGGCGTGGGCGCACCTCGGCGAAGCCGGCGCCGACGACACCGCGTTCGGGGCAGACGACGAGGGCCTTGGTGCCGGATGTGCCCTGGTCGACGGCGAGCACCGGACCTGTCATCGAGCCCCTCCCTCGGCGATCACAGTGCGACAGCCTGCCGTCGCCCGCCACGCCACGTCAAGCAGGGCTGACTGTCAGTCAACCCGCTTCCACCGCAAAGGAGTTCGAAAAGATCGGGAATCCGGGGAAGAGGCGGAACCTCCGCCTCTATAGTTTCCGCCGCGACCGACTCGAGCACCTCGACCGCCGCCCAGAGGAGGGCTGTTGTTACTCCACCTCGCCGTCAGAACCCGCCCGCTGCCATGGTCGGGGTGCTGATGGCAAGAGACGGAGCACGACCCGCCTACGACCCCGCGGGGCACGACACCGCACTGCGCGCCACCCTCCAGGAGGTGCGCACCGGACGCTGGATGTCGATGCGCCGACTCCTCACGGAGACCACCGCCTGGTGGCAGTGGACCCAGCGCACCCAGGTCCTCGCCACCGCCGCCGCAGGCACCGACGTGGTGCGCGCCTGGCTCGACGAGGAACCCCACAGCGTCCCGGCCACCGTGATGCACACGAGGGTCGCCGTGGAACGGGCGCTGCGGGCCCACCGCGAGGGCCACGCCCACACCCTCGACCTGTGGCGCGAGGCCTGGCGGGCGAGCCACACCGCGACCCTGGCCGCCCCGCAGGACCCCGTCCCGTGGGTGTGCCTGCTGGCGCTGGCCCGGCTGGACCGGGAGCGGCGGTGGGCCGAGCACCGGGTGCCGCCGCCCGGACCGATGCTGCCGGCGGGCCCGTGGGGTCTGCTCGCCGAGGCCGACAAGCGCGACCCGTACAACCGCGAGGCGCACCACCGGATGCTCCAGTTCCTCTACGAGCACGGCACCTCGGGGCGGCTCGCGGAGGCGGCCGGCTACGCGCACTGGGCCGCCGACACCGCTCCCCCGGGCTCCGCGCTGCACGTCCTGCCGCTGTACGTCCGGGTCGAGCGCTACCGGCGCTCCGGCGGCCGCGACGCCGCGCTCGACCTGCACTGGGTGGCCGAGGACGCCACCCGCGAGGCCCAGCGCGCGCTGTACGCCTGGTTCGAGCAGACCTTCACCGCCGAGCGCTCCCTGCTGGACCTCAACCATCTCGCCCACGCCCTGTGGGGCGCCCTCCAGTTCTCCGACGCGGCCCGGGTGTTCGAGGCGCTCGGCCCGTACTGGACGCCCCTGCCCTGGGCGTACCGCACCGATCAGGGCGACACCGCACGGGCCGTGGAGGTCTTCCTCCAGGCCCGGGCCCGCTGCCATCCCGCGTGACCCGTCACCAGTCCCGGAGGTTCGTATGTCCCGCACCACCGACGGCCGCCCCCCGCACGACGAGGAACAGCGCCTGCGCGAGCTCGGCTACCGGCCGGTCCTCGCCCGCCGCATGGGCGGCTTCGGCAACTTCGCCATCAGCTTCTCGGTGATCTCGATCCTGTCCGGCTGTATGACCCTGTACGGCTTCGGTCTCGGCACCGGCGGCCCCGCGGTGATGCTGTGGGGCTGGGCCGGCGTCGGCCTGTTCGTGCTGTGCGTGGGCCTCGCGCTCGCCGAGGTCACCAGCGCCTACCCGACGTCCGGCGCCCTCTACTACATGGCCGACCGGCTCGGCGGCCGCCGCTGGGGCTGGTACACGGGCTGGCTGAATCTGCTCGGTCTGCTGGGCGCCATCGCCGGCATCGACTACGGCGCGGCGCTGTTCGCGGGCGCGTTCGCCAATCTCCAGTGGGGTTTCGAGCCGACGCCGGAGAAGACCTTCCTGATCTTCCTGACGATCCTGCTGCTGCACGCCGTACTGAACCTCTTCGGCGTGCGCCTGGTCAGCGTCCTGAACTCCGTCAGCGTGTGGTGGCACCTGGCGGGCGTGGCCCTGATCGTCGGCGCGCTGGCGATCGTCCCCGACCACCACCAGTCCCCGTCCTTCGTCTTCACCGAGTTCGTCAACGACACCGGCTGGTCGAGTTCCCTGTACGTGGCCGCGATCGGGCTGCTGCTCGCCCAGTACACCTTCTCCGGCTACGACGCCTCGGCCCATCTGTCCGAGGAGACCTCCAACGCCTCGGTGTCGGCCGCCAAGGGCATCGTCCGCTCCATCTGGGTGTCCTGGATCGCCGGCTTCGTCCTCCTCGCGGGCCTCACCTTCGCCATCCAGGACTACGACGCCACCCGGGCCACGGACACGGGGGTGCCGCCCGCGCAGATCCTGCTGGACGGTCTCGGCACCGACGGCGCGAGCGCGCTGCTCGTGGTGGTGATCGTCGCCCAGCTGTTCTGCGGCAACGCCGAAGTCGCCGCCGCCAGCCGCATGGTGTTCGCGTTCAGCCGCGACGGGGCGCTGCCCGGTTCCGCCCTGTGGCGCAAGGTCAGCGGCCGCACCCAGACCCCGGTCGCGGCCGTGTGGCTGTCGGTGGTGGTGGCCGGCCTCCTCGCCCTGCCGTCCCTGTACTCGGCGACCGCGTACGCGGCGGTCACCGCCATCAACGTCATCGGCATCACCCCCGCGTACGCCATCCCCGTACTGCTGCGGCTGCGCGCGGGCGACCGCTTCCAGCCGGGTCCCTGGAGCCTGGGCCGGTGGAGCAGGCCGATCGGCTGGATCGCGGTCGTGTGGGTGGCGTTCGTCACCGTGCTGTTCTGTCTGCCGCAGGTGTCGCCGGTGACGGTCGACACGATGAACTACGCCTCCGTCGCCCTGGCCGTCGTACTCGTCCTCGCCACGGTGTGGTGGTACGTCGCCCGCCGTTCGTACGGGACGCCCACCGCCGCGGCCTACGGATCCGACCGTGACCAGGCGGAACTGGCCGAGGGGATCGTCTGAGCGCCGTCCCGCGCCCCCGAGGCCGTCTACGAACTCCTGTGCCGGATACGGCAGGATGAGCGGTCGCGTCCGCCGCGTCCTCACCGGCGGCGCGCTCGCTCATCCAGCAATGTCGAACAGGTGGCAATGTGACTGCATTTCAACGGGATCTCACCATGGACGACCTGGTCGTCCCCGGAATCGCCGTGGTCGCGGGCCTGGTTGCCGCGTTTCTTCTGCGGATCCTGCTCAAGTGGCTGGGCAAGCACGCCGACCGCACGAAATGGAGCGGTGACGACGTCATCGTGGCCGCGCTGCGGACCGTGGTGCCCGCGGCGGCCATCGCGGGTGGCATCGCCGTCGCCGCGGCGGCGCTGCCGCTGACGAAGACGACCCAGCGCACCACCAACCAGGTCCTGACCGTGCTGCTGATCTTCGTGGTCACGGTGGCGGCGGCCCGGCTGGTGGCGAGCCTGATGCGGTCGGTCACCCAGTCCCGCCCCGGCGTCGCCGGCTCGGCCACGATCTTCGTCAACATCACCCGCGTACTGGTCCTGGCGATCGGTTTCCTGGTGGTGCTCCAGACCCTGGGCGTCTCCATAGCGCCCATGCTCACCGCCCTGGGCGTCGGCGGTCTGGCGGTCGCGCTCGCCCTCCAGGACACCCTCGCCAACCTCTTCGCGGGCATCCACATCCTCGCCTCCAAGACCGTCCAGCCCGGTGACTACATCCGGCTGAGCAGCGGCGAGGAGGGCTACGTCGAGGACATCAACTGGCGTCAGACGACCGTGCGCGCGCTCTCCAACAACCTGGTCGTCATCCCCAACGGGGAGCTCGCCAAGTCGAACATGACCAACTTCATGCGTCCCGAGCAGCAGTTGACGATCCTGGTCCAGGTCGGCGTCGCCTACGACAGCGACCTGGAGCATGTCGAGCGGGTGACCATCGAGGTCGTCGCCGAGGTGATGACCGAGATCACCGGTGCCGTCCCCGACCACGAGCCGCTGGTCCGCTTCCACACCTTCGGCGACTCCCGGATCGGTTTCACCGTCATCCTCGGCGTCGGCGAGTTCAGCGACCAGTTCCGTATCAAGCACGAGTTCATCAAGCGGCTGCACCGGCGCTACCGCGAGGAGGGCATCCGCATCCCGGCGCCCACCCGGACGGTGGCGCTCCAGCAGGGCGCCGTGGTGATCCCGCAGCAGCGGGGTGTAGAGGAGGCGAGCGAAGTGACCTCCGCCCGCCTCGACTGACGGCGTCGTTGACCAAGGCAGCCTTCGGTCAAGCATTGCGACCTGACGGAGATGGGGCGCCATGGCATGGACAGCCGTCCCTCACTCGTTCGTATGAGCGTTCAGAAAATCGTAGGGCGAGGCGAATCCCCTCATTAGGTTTGGCGTCATGACGACACCGCAAGCAGCTGACCGGGGCGTGCACATCCGGTACACCTACCGGCTGCGCGTGTCGTCGACAGCCAAAGCGGCGCTCCTCGCGGAGTGGGACCGGTGCCGGTGGGTCTGGAACGAGTGCGTGGCCCGCTCGAAGAGGGCTCACCTCGACAGGCAGAAGTGCGGCCCAGCCGGGCTGGACAAGCTGCTGACCGAGGCTCGTGGCATCACGCCGTGGCTGGCCGAGGGATCGAGCGTTCCGCAGCAGCAGCTCATCCGCGATTTCGGCACATCCCGGGCAAAGGCTCTCCAGGACATCAAGGACAGGCTGCCGGCCAGCAGCGGGCTGGCATGCCGGGCCACAAGAAGAAGCACGAAACCGACCCGACCCTGAACTACACACGTCGCGGCTTCCGGCTCAAGAACCGTCGTCTGCATGTGGCGGGCGGGATTGTGCTGACGGTCGTGTGGTCACGGGAGCTGCCTGCCGCACCGTCCTCGGTGCGGGTATACCGGGATGTCGTCGGGCACTGGTACGCCTCGTTCGTCGTCCCAGCTCAGATCGAACCGCTGACAGCGACCGGCCGAGCGCTCGGTGTCGACTGGGGTGTGAAGGAGACCGCAACCACAACCGACGACGCCCACGATCTCCCTCATGCCGAGCACGGTCGGAAAGCGAAGGGGAAGCTGTCGCGGTACGACCGGATGATGGCCCGCCGCAAGCCTGAGAAGGGGCAAGCCAAGTCCGAGGGCTACCGGGAGGCAAAGCGGTGGCGGGCGAAGACCCATCAGAGAATTGCACGGCAACGCCAGGACACGGCCCGCAAGTGGGCAAAGCGCGTAGTGCGCGACCACGACGTCATCGCGGTTGAGGACTTCAAGCCGAAGTTCCTGGCCAAGTCCGGCATGGCCCGCAAGGCCGCTGACGCCGCCATCGGTGCCACCAAGCAGGCCCTGATCGAAATGGGCCGCAAGCACGAGCGAGACGTTCGCCTGGTGCACCCCGCCTACACCACCATGGACTGCGCAACGTGCGGAGCGAGAACCAAGCACGCACTTCCGCTGTCCGAACGTACCTGCACCTGCACCACGTGCGGCGCCGTCTCTCCCAGAGACAAGAATTCCGCCCGCGTGATGCTCGTCCGGGCAGGTCTGATCCCGGCCGGTGCTGAGGGCGTAGGACCTCCTGGAGCGCTGCTCCAGGAGGCGGCCTGAGCCAGGAATCTTCTTCCTCCGGGAAGGAGAGCAGTCAATCTGGTGCGATATCTCACGCCAGCGTGCGCCCTCCCCTGTCGCGGACCCCTGTCGAGCCCCGCCCGATCACGAGATATCTTGATGTCGAGCAATGTTGCAGACGTGGAGCGGAGCACCCGGTGACTGACTCGACCATCATCTATACGCACACTGACGAGGCCCCGGCCCTGGCGACGTATTCCTTCCTGCCGGTGGTCCAGGCGTACGCCTCGCAGGCGGGTGTCTCTGTGGAGACGCGGGACATCTCGCTGGCCGGCCGCATCATCGCGGTGTTCCCGGAGTACCTGACCGAGGACCAGCGCATCCCGGACGCCCTGCACGAGCTGGGCGAGCTGGCGAAGACGCCCGAGGCCAACATCATCAAGCTGCCGAACATCTCGGCGTCGATCCCGCAGCTCAAGGCCGCGGTCGCCGAGCTCCAGGCGCAGGGCTACGCGCTGCCGGCGTACCCGGACGACCCGAAGACCGACGAGGAGCGGGACATCCAGGCCCGCTACGACAAGGTCAAGGGCTCCGCCGTGAACCCGGTCCTGCGTGAGGGCAACTCCGACCGCCGCGCCCCCGCCTCGGTCAAGAACTACGCCAAGACCCACCCGCACCGCATGGGCGCCTGGTCCTCGGACTCGAAGACCAACGTCGCCACCATGGGGCAGAACGACTTCCGCTCCACCGAGAAGTCCGTCGTGATCTCCGAGGCCGGCGCGCTGCGCATCGAGCTGGTCGCCGAGGACGGCACCACCACGGTCCTGCGCGAGTCCGTACCGGTCCTCGAGGGCGAGGTCGTCGACGCGTCCGTGCTGCACGTGGCCGCGCTGCGGGAGTTCCTCACCGCGCAGATCGCCGAGGCCAAGGCCCAGGGGGTGCTGTTCTCCGTGCACCTGAAGGCCACGATGATGAAGGTCTCCGACCCGATCATCTTCGGCCACGTGGTGCGCGCCTTCTTCCCGAAGACCTTCGAGCAGTACGGCGAGACGCTGGCCGCGGCCGGCCTGTCCCCGAACAACGGCCTCGGCGGCATCTTCGGCGGCCTCGCCTCCCTCCCCGAGGGCGACGCGATCAAGGCCTCCTTCGACGCCGAGCTCGCCGAGGGCCCGGCCCTGGCGATGGTCGACTCCGACAAGGGCATCACCAACCTGCACGTGCCGTCCGACGTCATCGTCGACGCCTCGATGCCGGCCATGATCCGCACCTCCGGCCACATGTGGGGCCCGGACGGCGCCGAGGCCGACACCCTCGCGGTGCTCCCGGACTCCTCCTACGCCGGCGTGTACCAGGTCGTCGTCGACGACTGCCGCGCCAACGGCGCCTACGACCCCTCGACCATGGGCTCGGTCCCGAACGTGGGCCTCATGGCGCAGAAGGCCGAGGAGTACGGCTCCCACGACAAGACCTTCGAGATCAAGGCCGCCGGCACGGTCCGTCTGGTCGACCAGGCCGGCAACGCGGTCATCGAGCAGCCGGTCGCCGAGGGCGACATCTTCCGCGCCTGCCAGACCAAGGACGCGCCGATCAAGGACTGGGTGAAGCTCGCCGTCACCCGCGCCCGCGCCACCGGCGACCCGGCCGTGTTCTGGCTGGACGAGACCCGCGCGCACGACGCCAACCTGATCGCCAAGGTCAACGCGTACCTCCCGGAGCACGACACCGAGGGCCTGGACATCCGCATCCTCGCCCCTGTCGAGGCCACCAAGCTGTCGGTGGAGCGCATCCGCCGCGGCGAGAACACGATCTCGGTCACCGGCAACGTCCTCCGCGACTACCTGACCGACCTCTTCCCGATCCTGGAGCTGGGCACCAGCGCCAAGATGCTGTCGGTCGTCCCGCTGATGGCGGGCGGCGGCCTGTTCGAGACGGGCGCCGGCGGCTCCGCCCCGAAGCACGTCCAGCAGCTGGTCAAGGAGGACTACCTGCGCTGGGACTCCCTCGGTGAGTTCTTCGCGCTGGTCCCGTCCCTGGAGCAGTACGCGACCGCCACGGACAACCCGAAGGCCAAGGTCCTCGCCGACACCCTCGACCGCGCCACGGCGACCTTCCTCAACGAGGACAAGTCCCCGACCCGTCGCGTCGGCGGCATCGACAACCGCGGCAGCCACTTCTTCCTGTCCCTGTACTGGGCCCAGGAGCTGGCGGCCCAGACCGAGGACGCGGACCTCGCCAAGGCCTTCGCCCCGCTGGCGGAGACCCTCGCCGCCAACGAGCAGAAGATCGTCGACGAGCTGAACGCCGTCCAGGGCAAGCCGGCCGACATCGGCGGCTACTACCAGCCCGACCCGGCCAAGGCCGCGAAGGTCATGCGCCCGTCCACGACGTGGAACGACGCACTGGCGTCCCTGAGCTGACGCAAGCACACCGCAGGGTTCCGCCCCGGTCGGGTCCTCCCGGCCGGGGCGGTGGTGTGTCCGGGGGTGGACGGGTGTCCAGTCGGGCGGCACCGTACGGCAAAGAGACTTCCGTGACGCAATTGCGTGAGCCAAATGTCTCGGCCCAACTCCTCGCGGGTACAAGCACCTTGTGGGCAAGGCACACTTGCATCCGGCAATACTCCACAGCATCGATTGCGAGGGGTGAGGCGATGGCCACGGCCGGCGGGCCCACGGTACGGCGGCGTCAGCTCGGCGCGGAGCTGCGACGTCTGCGCGAGCAGGCCGGCAGACGGATCGAGGACGTCGCCACCCATCTCGAGTGTTCCATGTCGAAGATCAGCCGGGTCGAGACGGGCCAGGCCCCCATCAAGGCCCGGGACGTGCGCGACCTGCTCGAGTGGTACGGCGTCGGCGATCCGCTGCGCATCGAGACCGTGATGCAGATCCACAAGGACGCCCAGCAGCAGGGCTGGTGGGCGCACTACGGGGATGTGCTGCCCTCCGGCATGGCCACCTACGCGGGTCTGGAGGCCGACGCCCGCGTCCTGAGGTCGTACGAGTCGATGGTGGTGCACGGCCTGCTCCAGACCGAGGACTACGCCCGCGCGGTGATCGCCCCGCTGCCGTACAACCAGCCGTACGAGACGGACCAGTTGGTGCGCTTCCGCAAGGAGCGCCAGGCTCTGCTCACCCGGCAGCCCGACCCCCTGGAACTGTGGGTGGTGCTGGAGGAGAGCGCGTTGCGCCGACCGGTCGGGGGCAAGGACGTCATGACGGCACAGCTGAAGTACCTCGCGGAGGCGGCGGCCATGCCGAACGTCACCCTCCAGATCATGCCGCTCGCCAAGGGCGCGCACGCCGCCCTGTCCGGAGCCTTCTCCCTGCTGGAGTTCGAACCCCACACGCCTACAGTCGTCTACGTCAACTCCATGGCCGGCAACGTCTATCTGGAGAAGGAGCGCGACGTCCGCACCTTCATCCAGACGTTCGACCTGCTGCGGGCGGCGGCTCCGGATCCCCAGGAGGCGCTCGACCTGCTGGATCAGATCACAAGGGAGATGCAGAACTCATGAACAAGCGGAACGGCCCGCGCCCGCCGCAGGTCGGTCTCGAGAACGCCGTGTGGCACAGGAGCAGTTACAGCACGGGCAACGGGGCATGCGTCGAGATCACCTTCGTCGAGGAGGTGGTGGCGGTCCGGGACTCCAAGGACACGGACCGGTCGGCGCTCGCCTTCTCGCCACGCGGGTGGCGCGCGTTCCTCGCAACGGCCACCGAAGGCCGCCCGCACCAACGCTGAGCAACCGGCCAGGGGGGCTGACCGTGTACGACGTCTTATCCACCCACCCCGTAGCGTCCGACCCTTTCTACGCGGCGGAGACCTTCTGGGCCGCGGCCGGGGTCGCCGCCACCGTGGTGCTGGGGTGGTGCGGGATCTGGGCCGTGTTCCGCACGGCGTACCCCCGGCGTCGGCTCACCTGCACGGTCAGCCACGACCCACTGGTCCGCGGCCCGGTCGACGGCAGCCTGGAGATCAGTCACAACGGCATCCCCCTGACCGACCCGCACGTGGTCACGGTGGTGCTCACCAACTCGGGACGGCGGGACATAGCGAGCAGCGCCTTCGACCGCAGCGAGCCGTTCCGCCTGCGGCTGGGCGTCCCCTACGCCGAGTTGCTGAGCACCGAGTCCCGGCCCGGCGACGCCCAGGCACCCCCGGCCCGGGTACGCGGCGCCGAGCTGCGAATAGGCCCCGGCCGCCTCGGCTCCGGAACGACGGTCACCTATCGCCTCCTGGTCGACACGGTCCCCACCCACGACTTCCGGCACTCCCTGCTCGACGTGAGAGTCCAGTGCACGACCGCGTCGACCCCGCGCGGTCTGTCCCGCTCGGTGCCGATGGTGCGGCCCTGAGCACACCGCCGGCTCTGGAGAAAGGCGTGCGCGGTCACCCGCTCGTCGGCTCGCGGGCATGCTGTGATCATGCAGCACGCCACTGACAACGCCCCGGGAGCAGCCGTATGACACCGTCCTTCGAGGTCCTGCCCGGCGCCGCCGGCTCCCCCGTGATCCTGCATGTGCCGCATTCGGCGCGGGCGATACCGGCCGACGTGCGTGCGGGCATCCTGCTCGACGACACCGCGTTGGAACGGGAGCTGGATCACATCGTCGACGCGCACACCGCGGAGCTCGCGGAGGCGGCGGCGAAGGTGGCGGGGGTCGCGCCGTGGCGGTTCGTGAACCGGCTGTCGCGGCTGGTCGTCGACCCCGAGCGGTTTCCGGACGAGCGGGAGGAGATGCTCGCGGTCGGCATG
Source organism: Streptomyces sp. RG80 (assembly GCF_040446465.1). Taxonomy (NCBI): domain Bacteria; kingdom Bacillati; phylum Actinomycetota; class Actinomycetes; order Kitasatosporales; family Streptomycetaceae; genus Streptomyces; species Streptomyces sp. RG80. The sequence goes on from NZ_JBEAAJ010000002.1 coordinate 458,829, forward strand.
GGCGCCGTGTACACGCTGACCACGCACCGGGAGGCGCTGCGGGGCGCGGACATCGATCCCGAGCCGCTCGTCGCGCGGTACTTCCGGCCGTACGCCGAGGCCATGACCGAGGCCGTGGCCGATCGGGTCGCCGCCGCCGGGCGGGCCGTGATCATCGATGTGCACTCGTATCCCAGCGAACCGCTCCCCTACGAGCTGCACGGCGACGGCCCGCGGCCGCCCGTCTGTCTCGGCACCGATCCCTTCCACACCCCGCCCGCGCTGCTCGCCGCCGCTCGGGAGGCGTTCGGGGAGACCGGGGTGGACAGCCCGTTCAGCGGGACGTATGTGCCGCTGGAGTTCTACGGGCGGGAGCCGCGGGTGTCCGCGCTGATGGTGGAGATCCGCCGGGACACCTATATGAGCGAGCCGGGCGGGCCCGCCGGGCCGGGGCTGGAGCGGCTCGCGTCGGCGCTCGCGGCGCTCGTCGACGCCGTCTCCCGCTGACCTCCGGCTGGAGCACTCCCGCGCGACACGGGGCCGCGCCGCGGTGAGGGTGGGTGGCATGACCGAGGAAACCACCACGCTCACCGGCCCTCCGGTACGGGACTGGCCCGCACTGGACCTGGACGGCACGGAGTTCGACCCCGTCCTCGCCGACCTCATGCGCGAGGGACCGCTGACCCGGATCAGGCTGCCGCACGGCGAGGGCTGGGCGTGGCTGGCCACCCGCTACGAGGACGTCAAGGCGATCACCAACGATCCGCGGTTCAGCCGCACCGCCGGGATGGACCGCCAGGTCACCCGGCTCGCCCCGCACTTCGCCCCCCGCGCGGGCTCTCCCGCCTGGGCCGACCAGCCCGATCACAACCGGCTGCGCAAGCCGGTGGCCGGCGCGTTCACGGCGAGCGCGATGAAACGGCTGCGGCCACGGGCGCAGGAGCTCCTCGATCCGCTGGTGGAGGGTCTCCTGCGGGACGGGCCGCCCGCCGATCTCGTCGAGCGGGTCCTCGAGCCCTTCCCGGTCACCCTGATCAGCGAGGTCATGGGGGTGCCCGCCGCCGACCGGGACCAGGTGCACGCCTGGGCGGCCACGATCGTCTCCACACAGGGCGGCGCCGAGGCCTCCGCCGAGGCCAAGAAGGGCCTGTTCGGCTGGATCGCCCGGACGATCCGGGAACGCGCCGACAGCAGGGGCGACGACGTGTACTCGCTGATCGGCGCGGCCGTGCGGCGCGGTGAGATCAGTGAGGAGGAGGCGGTCGGGCTGGCCGGGCCGTTGCAGATCGGCGGTGAGGCCGTCACCCACAACTGCGGCCAGACGCTGTACCTGTTGCTGACGCGGCCCGAGCTGATGGAGCGGATGCGCCATCAGCCGGAGGCCCGCCCGGGCGCCCTGGACGAGCTGCTGCGCCACGTCCCGCACCGCACCGCGGTCGGGCTCGCCCGGATCGCCCTGGAGGACGTCGAGCTGGGCGGGCTGCGGATCCGCGCGGGCGACCCGGTGTACGTCTCCTACCTGGCCGCCAACCGTGATCCGGAGGTCTTCCCCGACCCGGACCGCATCGACCTCGACCGGGATCCCAACCCGCATCTGTCCTTCGGCTACGGGCCGCACTACTGCACGGGCGCGATGCTCGCCCGGCTCCAGATCGAGCTCATGGTCGGCTCGCTCCTGGACCGGCTGCCGGGGCTGCGGCTCGCGGTCCCGGCCGACCAGGTGGCCTGGCGCCGGAAGACGATGATCCGCGGGCCGCAGTCCCTGCCCGTGACGTGGGACTGACTCAGACGGTCAGCCAGTCGGTGACGATCGCCCCCTCGTCGGTCCGCAGCCGCAACGCGAACGGGCCGACGGGGGACGCGTCGTAGGTGAAGCGCCCCATGTCGTCGGTGGTCAGCGGGGCACCCGCCTGGGGGCCGCTGAGCACCTCGATCAGTGCCTGCTGGGGCGGCAGCACCTGACCCAGCAGCTCCTGTCCGGTCACCTCGACGTCGACGGTGACCTCGCCCGCGCGGAAGGTCAGCATCCGCGGTACACCGGTGGCTCCCCGCACCGGGATGGCGTCCACCACCGAGTCGAAGGTCAGCTCGGCGATCCGGGCGTCGAGGTCGTGCAACGCGAAGGCCTCCACGGCGATCTGCCGCAGCGCCGCCGGCACCGGATCGAGGATCGCGGCGGCCCGGCGGAGCTCCTCCTCCAGCGGACCGACATCGAACTCCTCGCCGTCCGTGGCGTCTTCGTCGAAGTCGTCGTTCACGGTGCTCACACCGCCCCCCTTGCTTCCATGCGTGCCCGCAGCCGGCGCAGACAGCGCTGGCGCAGGGGTCCGATACTGCCCACCGCGATCCCCAGGGCCGCGGAGACCTCCTGGTAGCTGGGCGGTGGCGAGGCCATCAGGATGCGCAGCAACTGACGGCAGCGATCGCCGAGTTCCTCGAACTCCTGCCACAGTCGGCGGATCCGCTCGCTCTCCACCGCCGCCTCCTCGGAGTCGAGCAGCGACTGCTCGGGCGTACGGTCCTCGCTTACCCGGTCGAGCAGCTGCGGGTCGTCGGTGGGGGTGAGCCGCCTTAAGCTCTTGAGCACCTTCAGGCACTCGTGGCGTGCGGTGCTCGCCAGCCAGGAGCCGGCCTTCTGCGGTTCGCGGATCCGGCCCAGATGCTGGGCGAAGCGGAACCACACCGTCTGGTACACCTCGTGCGCGTCGGCGTCGGACAGGCGGTGCGCGCGCACGACGGACCACACCAGCGGGCTCAGCCCTTCCACGAGCGCCTTCCAGGCCGCCGCGTCACCGTCGACGGCGGACTGGACCAGCGCGCCGACATCTGCTCGGTCCACGGCCCCACCCCTCGTGTACGGCATGTCATCGTACGCCGTGACGGGGGCGAGTTCGGCCCTCACAGTTGTACGGCCGTGCTCGGGCGCCAGGTCGGCGGAATGAGCGCGGCGACGTGCGCCCCCCGTACCTCCGCGAACTCGGTGTTGTTCGCGATCAGTTGCTGCCGGGCGGCGCGCGGGTCGGTCTCCTTGTCGGCGGTCATGAACGCGGCCACCATGCCGGCCGCGGCAGGAGTGGCGAACGAGGTGCCGCTCCAGTGCGCGAACCCGTCGAACATCACCTGGTCCGGCTTGGCGGAGCCGCCTTCGTCGCTCAACACGCCCGCGTGACGGGGGTGTTGGCAGGTGCAGAGATAGGTGAAGTGGAAGCGGCAGGCCTCGTAGGTGGAGTGCTGGTAGAGGTACGGGATCGGCGCGTCGAAGCCGGTGAGGGTGCTGGTGAGGCGCTCGCCGGGGGCGTAGGCGCTGACCCAGGAGCCGTGGTTGCTGAAGCAGGCGCCGTGGTCGCCGTCGGTGCGCAGGGCGCCTATCGCGAGGACGGAGCTCGCGTACTCGGGCAGGGAGGCGTAGGCGGCGGGCCAGAACGGCGTGGCGCTGGCGTTGTTGCCGGCGGCGGCGACCAACAGGGTGCGCTGCTGCCTCAGTTCGCGCATGAAGGCGTCGACGCCGAGCAGGCCGTCGGTGCGGCCGTTGGAGGTGCCGGCCGAGAGGCTGATGATGTCCGGCCAGCCCGCCTCGTCGACGGCGGCGAACAGCGCCTCGCCGAAGTCGGATTCGAGGATGGCGCCCGCGTCGTTGAGGGTGTTGCGCACGGTGATGTTCGTGTTGGGCGCGACGGACGCGAGGATCCCCGCGATGAACGTGCCGTGGCCGACGTACTGGAGCAGGTTGCCGTGCTCGTCGGTCTCGGTGCCGTGCAGGTCGCCCTGGACGTGGGAGAGCAGCGGGACCAGGGAGTAGTCGTGGGTGAGGCCGTTGTCGATGACGAGGACCCCGACCGCGGTGTCGGAGTCGTGACCGACCTCCGCGGGCGCCGGGTTGGTGCCCTGGTTGAGCGGGGCGGGCACGGGCTCGTCGCCGGGACAGGAGTTGACCGCGATCGACACCACGTGGTTGCGGCTGACCAGACGGCGTCCGGCGCGTCCCTCGGGTTCGCGCATGATCCGCAGGGCGTTGGCGACGGCCCGGTCGGCGCGCCGGTCGCCGTGGCCGGGGTCGCCGACCTGGATCCGGGTGATGCCGGAGCGGTTGGTCTCAGGGCCCGCCCGGCGCACCTGGTCGCCGCTCAGACCGGTCGCGGCGGTGAAGTGGTCGCGCACCGTGTCCTCGACGATTCGGGCCTCCTCACCGTCCCGGGCGAGCACGACACCCTTCTCGTAGATGAACTCGGCCGAATCGTCGGGCCCCAGGGCCAGGGCGACGTCGGGCATCGAACGTTGGATCTGGTCGAACTGCTCGGTGAATCGCTGTGGTGCCATGGCGTGTCCTCCCACTGGGGCGGTGGTCGTCAGTCAGAGTCGCGGGGCCGTTGATTGATACAGCGCCAAACCTGTGTGGCGCACTACCCGGACGACTACCATCCGTTGAGTGACGGCGAGAAGCGACTCGGTTCTCGAACTGCTGCCCTTGGTGTTCGCCGCCCCCAACCAGGCGCTGGCGCGGGCGGAAGAGGTACTCGGCACCGATCCCCCACCGCTGCACGCCTCCGTCGCCCACCAGGTCATCGGCATCTGGCAACGGGACTGGGGCGACCTGAAGATCGCGCTGGAGCATCTGCGGCGCGCCCGCGACCTGGCGGCCCGCGCGGAGTCGGCGGACCGTGAGGCGGATGTGCTGGCCGCGCTCGGGGTGGCGTTGGTGCACGCGGGGCGCACTCGGCAGGGCCTGGACGCGCTGGAGCGCGGGGTCGCGATCGGCACCGGGCACACCCGCGCGCGGGTCCTGTTCCGGCGGGCCTTCGCCTCCTGGGTCCTGGGTCTGCACCGGGAGGCGCTGGACGACGTACGCCGGGCGATTCCCGTGCTGCGGCAGGCGGACGACGTGATCTGGACCGCGCGGGCGCTCACGCTGCGCGCGACCGTGCATCTGGCGCTCGGCGCGGTGGAGCGGGCGGACGCCGACTTCACCGCGGCCGAGGCGCTGTGGGACACCACCGGCCAGGACCACGACAAGGCGGACGTGGTGGAGAGCCGGGGCCTGGCCGCGTTCCGGTCCGGGGACGTGCCGGTGGCGCTGCGGCTGCTCGACGAGGCCGAGGAGCGGTACGCCAAGCTCGGCACGCCGTCCTTCATGCTCTACATCCGGCGCTGCGAGGTCCTGATGGCCGCCGGGCTCGCCCCGGAGGCGCTGGCCGAGGCGGACGCGGCGATCGGGGTGCTCGACCGGAACGGCGGGCAGTCCACGCGCAAGGCGGAGCTGCTTCTGGCCGCGGCGCGGGCCGCCCGGCTGGCGGGCGATCCGCACACCGCGATCGCGCGGGCCGCGCTGGCGGTACGGCTGTTCGCGGGACAGCGGCGGCCCTGGTGGGAGACGCATGCCCGGCTGGTGCTGATCGAGGCTCGGGTCGCCGCCGGGCGCGGCTCGGGTCGGCTGGTCGCGGACGCGGCCGAAGTGGCCGAGCAGCTGGCCGCGTTCGGGGCGCCGGCCGCGCCCGAGGCCTCGCTGCTCGCGGGCCGGATCGCGCTCGACCTGGGCTGGACGGCCGACGCGGAACGGCATCTGGCGGTGGCGGCGCGCAGCCGGCGCAGCGGTCCGCCGCTGGCGCGGATGACGGGCTGGGCCGCGCAGGCGCTCCGGGCCCGGGCGGCGGGGTCCGGGCGAGGCGTGCTGGAGGCGTGCCGGCGCGGCCTGGACGTGCTCGACGACCACCGGATGACCCTGGGCGCCGCCGAGCTACGGGCCCGGGCGACCGCGCAGGGCGCCGAACTCGCCGCGCTGGCGCAGCGGGCCAGCCTCGACTCCGGACCGCGTCGGCTGCTGGTGTGGAGCGAGCGCTGGCGGGCCACCGCGCTGTCCACGCCGCCCACCCGGCCACCGGCCGATCCGACGCTGCTCGGCGATCTGACCGCGTTCCGGGAGATCGCGGCCCGCGCGGAGGAGGCCCGGATGGAGGGCCGCCCGGTACCGGCGCTCGACCGCGAACAGCGCCGTCTGGAAAGGGAGATCCGCTCCCGGACCCTGCACATCCGCGGCGACGCGCCCGGCTACGGCAGCCGGTTCGACCCCGCGCGGCTGCTGGAGCGGCTCGGGGACGAGGTCCTGCTCGTCGAACTCGCCGTGCTGGACGGGCGGGTCCAGGTGCTGTTGTGCGGGCAGGGGCGGGTGCGGCGGTTCGAGGCCGGGCGGCTCGCCGACGCGGAGACCGAGGCCGAGCATGTGCAGGCGGGGCTGCGGCGGCTGGCCCACCCCGGGGCGGAGGCGCGGCTCCCGCTGGTGCTGGAGGCGGGGCGCCGGCTTCAGGAGCTGCTGCTCGGTCCGGCGGCGGCGCATCTCGGTTCCGGGCCGGTCGTCGTCGTACCCCCGGGCCGGCTGCACCGGGTGCCGTGGGCGCTGCTGCCGGCGCTGCGGGAGCGGGTGCTCAGCGTGTCGCCGTCGGCGAGCGGCTGGCTGCGGGCCCGGGACACCGAGCCGCCGCCCGGCGGGCGCCAGGTGCTGGTGCGCGGGCCGGGGCTGGCGACGGAGGGCGCCGAGGTGCCCGAACTGGCGGGCCGGTACGGCGGTTCGACGGTGCTGGAGGACGACGAGGCGCGCGTGCCGCGGGTCCTGGAGGAGCTCGACGGGGCCGCCCTCGCGCACATCGCGGCGCACGGCACGTTCCGGGCCGACAGCCCGCTCTTCTCGGCGCTGCGGATGGCGGACGGGCCGCTCATCGTGCACGACTTCGAACGCCTGGACCGCAGCCCGTACCGGATCATCCTGTCCTGCTGCGACACCGCCCGCTTCGCCTCCGTCGGCGCCGACGAACTGCTCGGCCTGGTCACCGCGCTGCTGCCGCTGGGCACCGCGGGGGTGGTGGCGTGCACGGCACCCGTCAACGACGCCGCGGTGGTCCCGCTGATGCTCGCGCTGCACAAGGGCCTCGACGCCGGGCTCTCCCTTGCGGAGGCACTGCGCGACGCCCGCGCGGCCCTGCCGGAGGACGCCACGCATCAGGCGACGGGGTGGGCGTTCTCGGCGTTCGGGGCGGCGTGACGCTCCACGGGCCGAGCGGGACGGACGCCTGGCCCCGCGCAGACCGAGCGAGGGCGGGGCGGCGCCCTGCATGGTGTGACGCCCTGCGGGCCGAGAGGCGGAGGCTTGGCGCCTCGACGGGCCGGGCGGGGCGGACCGATTCCGCGCGGGCGATGGCGGGCCGACTCCGCGCGAGCCACGCGAGGGCCGCCTGACGCCCCGCCCTGCGGGCCGAGAGGCGGCGGCTCGGCACCTGCGGGCACGTGGTGGCGGCCTGACCCCTCCCCCGATCACGGGGGTCAGACCGCCAGTAGGGGGGCCGGCTCAGGCCGGCTGGGCGTCGGGGAGTTCCACGAGCCATGGCAGCGCGCCCCGGCCGCCCGCGCCGAGCCGGGCGTACGCGCTGTAGAGGTGGTTGCCGACGGTGCGGATGGACAGGGTCAGCTTCTCCGCGATCTGCCGGTTGCTGAGGCCGGCGGCCGCGAGGGTGACGATCTGCCGCTGGCGGGCGGTGAGTTCGCCGAGGACGAGACCGGACAGGGCCGGGGTGCGGGCCCCCTGGCAGCGCCGGGCCAGGGCGACCGCGCGGGTGCGTGAGGTGCGTGCGGCGCTCGGGTCGCGGTGGGCGTGCACGGCCTGGGCGCGGGCCTCGGCGGCGAAGAGCAGGAACCCGCGCTCCTCCAGCCGCTCGGCCGCCCGGTCGAGGCCGGGTCCGTCGGCGCGGGCGAGCGCGTCGGCGTGCAGGGCGAACACGTCGTCCCGGACCGGGGCCGGCTCGTCCATGGGCGCGCCGGGCCGGTGGCCCCACTGCGGCCCGCCGTCGCGCGTGAGCACGTCGGTGGACTCCCCCGAGGCCACCGCGTCCTCCCACTCGAGCGCCCCCTCGCCGGTCGACGTGCCGGGTGCGCCCAGGCGTACGGCGTCGTAGGTGCGGCTGACCGTCTCGAGGGCCGTGTCGAGGTCGCCGCGGGCGGCCGCTCGCCAGGCGTCCGCGCGGGGGCCGGCGTCCAGGTCGCTGTCCGTGAGTTCGCCGGACTGCAGGACGGCCAGGGCGAGTTCGGCACGGCAGGGCGCGTCGCCCGCCGTGTCCCGCAGCCCCTCCCTCGCCCAGGCCGCCGCCTCCCGCAGCTCTCCGCGCAGCCGTGCGAACCGCGCCCGCACGGCCGCGTACCGGGCCGGCACCGGCTCCCCCTCGGCCACGAGCCACTCCCCCACGGGCGCGCACGAGGTCGTCACGTCCGCCCGTTCCATCCGCCGTGCCAGCTCGGCCGCCTCCTCCTCCAGCGCCGCCTTGCACTGCTCCGGCGTACGGGCCAGCCGCCGGGCCCGGAGTCGGCCGGCCGCCGCCCGCAGGACGGGCCCGTGCAGGGGGTGGGCGAGACGGACGGCACCGTCGTCGTCGACGTGCACCATGCCGTCGGCCTCCAGGTCCTCCAGGGCGCGCAGGTCGAGGTCGTCCATGTGCGGGGTCAACGGCTCGGCGAACGCGAGGAGTTCGAGCACGTCACGCTCCGGCCGCTCCAGCACGCCGGCCGCCCGTTCCCGTACGGTCGTCGTGACCGGCACCGGTCCCCGCCACGCCCACTCGTCCGCGCCCGGCAGCCGGCCGAGCAGCCCGGCTTCGCGCACCGCGCCGAGCAGATCGCGCAGCAGCCGCAGATCCCCCTGGCACAGGCGGTGCAGCCGGTTCACGGTGAGCGGCTCCAGGCCTTCGCCGACGCCCGCCGCCAGCAGCTGGGCCGTCTCCTCGTGCGACAGCGGTTCCAGGACGAGGCGGGGCAGCAGTTCACCGGTCCAGAGCCGGGAGACGGCACCGGGGACGGGGGCGCCGTCCGTGGCCACGACCAGGAGCCGGGTGCGGCCGTGCACGGCGAGCTGGTGGACCAGGGCGGCCGAGGCGTCGTCGAGCAGGTGCGCGTCGTCGACCAGCAACAGCCGTACGGTGGAGAGCAGTTGGACGGCCCGGTGCAGGGAGACCGTCTCGGGCAGCAGATGGGCGAACGCGGCGAAGGGGATGTGCCGGGTCTCGGGTGTTCCGGCCACCCTGGCGCAGTCGGTGCCGCGGACGGCCTCCGTGACGAGCCGGGTCTTGCCGCAGCCCACCGGACCGGTCACCACGATGCCGTGGTGGCCGGCGGCGAAGGACCGGCGGATCAGCTCCAGTTCGTCCTCCCGGCCGGTGAAGGGCCAGGGCAGTTCCAGGGTCTTCGCGTCGCGTTCGAAAGTCGTCACGCCTACAAGAGCCCGAGTACTCACGCCTGATACACAGGGACTTGAGTAGCCCTCGACTCAGGCGCCCGAGGACCACCCACGGCACGCTTGGCGCATGACCTCCCGCTACTGCTCCCTCGCGCAGCAGCCGGCCCCCGCCTTCACACCGGGGCTTGCCGCCGAGAGGCTCAGTGCGCTCATCGGCGGAAGCCGGATGTGGGTCAACAACACCGTGCTGCACTACTACTTCTTCGACGGCGAGTCCGACGCCTCGGTGATCGCGGTTCCCGGCAGCGGGGCGACCCGGCGGGTGTCGTGGGTCGGCGCCAAGGAGCAGCGGGACGTGGTGCGCGAGTGTTTCCGGGAGTGGCAGGACCTCGGCGTCGGCGTCACCTTCACCGAGGTCGCCGACCGTGGCGAGGCGGAACTGCGCATCGGGTTCCAGCACGGCGACGGCTCCTGGTCGACGGTGGGCAAGGACGCGCTGCGGGTCGGACTGCACGAGCGGACCATGAACTTCGGCTGGGACCTGACCGCGCCCGGGGAGCGCGGGACGGCCCTGCACGAGATCGGGCACGCGCTCGGCATGCACCACGAGCACCAGAACCCGTTCGCCGGGATCCACTGGGACGACGAGGCCGTGTACGCCGATCTGGCGGGCCCGCCGAACCACTGGACCCGGGACAGGACGTACTTCAACATCCTGCGCAAGCTGGACGTCCGTGAGGTGAACGGGTCCTCCTGGGACCCGCAGTCGATCATGGAGTATCCGTTCTCGGCGGGGCTGATCCTGGAGCCGGAGCAGTTCCGTGCGGGCCTCAACCCGCCGGGCACGCTCTCGCCCTTGGACAAGGAGTACGTCCTGCGCTGGTACCCGTCGGCCGGCCCGTCGCGGCCGCCCGAGCTGGTGCCGTTCCGTTCGGCTCCGCTCGGTCTCGGCCCGGGCGAACAGGCCGACTTCACCGTCGAGCCGCCGGAGACCCGCGAGTACAGCGTGGGCACCTTCGGCGACAGCGACACCGTCGTGGTGGTCTTCGAGGAGCGGGACGGGGAACCTCGCTATCTCGCAGGCCAGGACGACGGCGGAGCGCCGCACAATGCCACCGTCAGGGCCCGACTCGTCAAGGGTCGCCGCTACTTCGTCCGTGTGCGCCTGTACTCCGCGTGGGGTTCGGGGGAAACCGCGGTCATGTGCTGGTGACAGCGCATACAGGCCGCACACGGGCGATGCCGGTCCACTGTCCGGCGCCGGGGGACGGTCGCGGGAAGTCTCCTTCGGGGGAGGGGGACTTCCCGCGACCACGCCATGTCCGGGAACTCCAGGGGCAAGTGAGCAGTCTGTGGATGTGCCGGAGCTGCCGTTGCCCGGTTGTGAGGAGATCGCGGGCCGGGAGTACGGGCCGTGGGTGCGGGAGCGCGTGGTGGTCGCGGCCGTTGCCGCCGCCGGGCCGCCCGCCTAGGATCCGCTCATGCTTGCTTCGGACGGCGGCACGGGTGATGAGCTGCGGGACTTCCTTCTGACGGTCCTGTGGCTGCTGCCGATCACGGCGGGGCTGTGTGCGGTGTCCTGCGGGGTGTTCTACGGCGCCGGGCGCAGATTGCGGGCGGCCGGTGAGACGCATGCCGCGACGGCCAAGGGGCGCAACGCCGTGACGACCGGGATCCTCGCCGTGTTCCTCGCCGTCTGCTGGGGTGCCGCGGCCCTGGTGATCCGGTGAGCGTCGGACGGTCCGGGGCCCCGGAGGAGGAGCCCGCTCCCAGGAGATCGCCGGCGCGCTCGCCGGGGCGGCGGTAGCCGCGGATCGGATAGAGCCGCTATCGGCGCGGGGGCGCGGCGGGCCGTGCCGAGGCGGTCGTCCGCGGCACGGCCCGTGGGTACGCCCGGGCATCAGCTCGACTGGGCGGAGTGACCTCGCTTTCGCCATTCCTCCGCGAGGAGTTCGTACGAGCGCACCCGGTCGGTGTGGTCGTGGGTGATGGTGGTGATGAGCAACTCGTCGGCGTCCGTGGCCTCCTGGAGCTGTTCGAGGCGGTCGGCGACGGTGGTCGGGGAGCCCACGAACTGGGTGTCGAGGCGGTCCTGGACCAACTCCCGGTCCTCGTCGGTCCATGCGCGGGCGCGGGCCTCGTCCGGTGTCGGGAACTCGATGGCGCCCTCGGCGGTGCGGATGCTGCGGACCCACGGGCCGTACCCGCTGGCCAGCTCGCGGGCGGTCTCGTCGTCCTCGGCGACCACGACGTCGGCGGAGACGCTGACGTACGGCTTGTCCAGGACGTCGGAGGGCTCGAAGAAGGAGCGGTAGCCGTCCACGGCCTCCAGGACGGTGGCGGGGCTGACGTGGTAGTTCGCCGCGAACCTGAGGCCCCGCGCGCCGGCCGTCTCGGCGCTCGTGCCACCACTGCTGCCCAGGATCCACAGCTCGACGTCAGCTCCCTCGCCCGGCACCACGTGTGCCTCGATGCCCTCCGGGGAGCGGTAGGTGCCGGCCAGCAGGGCGAGGATGTCGTCGATCTGCTCGGCGTACTCCTGCGACTCGGCGCCGGGCAGCAGGAGCAGCTTGCGCTGGAGGGCGATGCGGGGCGAGCCGAGGAGGCGGGCGAAGGAGAAGCGGGGCGGGATGAGCAGACCGTTCGGGGCGCGGCCCGGCGCCTCGGTCGTCCGCTCCGCCGGTGGCCGGCCGCCCGAGCGACCGAGGCCCAGGTCGAAGCGGCCCGGGTGCAGGGCGTCGAGGAGACCGAACTCCTCGACCGTGTTCAGCGCGGTGCGGTGACCGAGCTGGACGGCACCCGAGCCGAGCCGGATCGTGGAGGTCGCGGCGGCCGTGAGGGCGAGGACGACCGCCGGGGACGTGCCGGCAACACCCGGGTTGAGGTGGTGCTCGGCGAACCAGTAGCGGGCGTAGCCCAGCCGCTCGGTCCGCTGGGCGAGGTCGATGGAGTTGCGCAGGGCGTCGGCGGCGGTGGAGCCGGTCGAGATGGGGACCAGGTCCAGGACGCCGAGGGGGATCTCAGGCATGGGCGGACTCCTGACGTACGGGTCCCCACGGGAACGGCGGGTCCGGGATGTCGCGCCGCAGCACGGGGGCGACCTCGGCCTGGAACAGTTCCAGCGAGTCGCGGTGCTGAGTGTCCGTCAACCCGCTCGCGTCGGCGTGCAGATGCAGGACCGAGTGCCCGAACTGCTCGTGGTAGCGCCGCACTTTGTCGATGACCTGCTGCGGGCTGCCGATCAGCGCGGAGCTGCGCTCGACGAAGTCCTCCACGGTCTCGAAGACCACCGGCAGCCCGAACTGCCGCTGGAACGCGAGAGTCGACTCGAAGATCGGCCGGTAGATCTTCAGCGCCTCCTGGGAGGTGGGCGTCACCAGCAGCCCGGCCGTCCCGGCGCCGACCGCGATCCGCGCCGGGTCGTGGCCGTAGTGCTCCCAGCGTTCGCGGTAGTGGCGGATCAACTCGGCGTACGGCTCTATGGGGTTGGTGACGTTCGCCGAGAACAGCGGGTCGCCGTACCGGGCCGCCAGGTCCACCGACTCCTTGCTGGTGGCGCTGCCGTGCCAGACCCGGATCGGCCGCTGGTAGGGCCTCGGCCACACCTCGGCGTCCGTGAGCTCCGGCCGGAAGCGGGTCTTGGCGGTGACCTTGTCCTGCCGCCAGATCTTCCGGAAGACCTCGTAGCTCTCGGCGTTGCGGTCCCACTGGTCCTCGGGCGTGACCTGGAACAGCTCGCGCTGGGCGGCGCCGTTGCCCTTGCCGATGATGAGGTCGAGGCGGCCCTCGGAGAGGTGGTCGAGGGTGGCGTAGTCCTCGTAGGCGCGCACCGGGTCGAGCAGGCTCAGGGTCGTGACCGCCGTGAAGAGCCTGATGCGTTTGGTCAGGGCGGCGACATGGCTGAGGACGACGGTCGGCGAGGAGGAGATGAACGGCCGCTCGTGCCGCTCCCCCACCCCGAAGCCGTCGAAGCCCAACTCCTCGGCCAGCACCGCGTTGTCGAGCACCTCGCGGAACCGTTCGTGCGTCGACTTCCGCACGCCCGTGACCGGATCCGGGCGGTGCACGATCAGCGTGATGGCGAGGAACTTCACGACGCCACCCGCTGCTCGCCCGTCGTCTCGTCCGGGTGGGCCAGGCCCAGGTGGTCGCGCAGGGTCGGGCCCTCGTACTCGGTGCGGAAGACGCCCTGTTCCTGGAGCAGCGGGACGACCTTGTCGGCGAAGGCGTCGAGGCCGGTCGGGGTGATGTGCGGGACCAGGATGAAGCCGTCACTGGCGTCGGCCTGGACGTAGTCGTTGATGGTCCTCGCCACTGTCGCCGGGGAGCCGACGAAGTTCTGCCGGTTGCCCGACTCGATGACGAGGTCACGGATCGACCAGTTGTTGGCGGCGGCCAGCTCGCGCCATTCGCGGGCGGTGGCCAGCGGGTCGCGGTACATCCGGACCTGGGCGCGGCCCTTGGCGATGTGCTCGCCGCTGACGTCCGGGTCGATGTCGGGGAGCGGGCCCTCCGGGTCGTACGAGGACAGGTCGCGGTTCCAGACGAACTCCAGGTGCTTGAGGGCGGTGGCCCCGCTGACCTGCTGTCGGCGCACCTCCTTGGCGAGCTCCTCGGCCTCCTCGTCGGTGTCGCCGAGGACGAAGCTCGCGGCGGGCAGGATCAGCAACTGGTCATGGCGGCGGCCGTACTTGGCGAGGCGCCTCTTGACGTCCGTGTAGAACGCCTGGCCTGCGTCCAGCGTGGCGTACCGGCTGAAGATGGCGTCGGCACTGGACGCGGCGAACTCGCGGCCCTCTTCCGAGTCGCCCGCCTGGAAGACGACCGGGCGGCCCTGCGGGGAGCGGGGGACGTTGAACTGGCCGTGGATGTCGAAGTGTTGGCCGGTGTGGACGAAGGAGCCCGCCTTGGCGTCCCGCAGGAACTCGCCCGAGGCCTGGTCGACGAGGATCTCGTCGCCCTGCCACGAGTCGAAGAGCTCGTTGGTGGTGGCGAGGAACTCCTTCGCGCGGGAGTAGCGCTCCTCCTGCGGGAGGAAGCCGCCGCGCCGGAAGTTCTCGCCGGTGAAGGCGTCCCAGGAGGTGACCACGTTCCAGGCGGCGCGGCCCCCGGAGAGGTGGTCGAGGCTGGCGAACTGGCGGGCCACCTCGTAGGGCTCGTTGAAGGTGGAGTTGATGGTGCCGGTCAGGCCGAGGTGCTCGGTGACGGCGGCGAGCGCGGCGAGGATCGTGAAGGTGTCGGGGCGGCCGACTACGTCCAGGTCGTAGATCTGCCCGCCCTGTTCGCGCAGCCTCAGTCCCTCGGCGAGGAACAGGAAGTCGAACCTGGCGCGTTCGGCGGTCCGCGCGAAGTGGGCGAAGGAGCTGAACTCGATGTGGCTGCCGGCCTCGGGGTCGCTCCACACGGTGGTGTTGTTGACGCCCGGGAAGTGGGCGGCCAGATGGATCTGCTTCAGCGGCTTGGTCATGGCTCTGCGGGGTCCTTCCGGCTCAGGCGGCGGCGTAGCGGTTGGCGGGGCGGGCGAGGCCCAGCAGTCCGCGCAGGGTGTCGGCCTCGTAGGCACGGCGGAAGGCGTCGCGGCGCTGGAGTTCGGGGACCAGGCCCCCGGTGATGGCGGGCAGGTCGTGGCCGAGCACGGCCGGGCGCAGCCGGAAGCCGGTCAGACCGGCGGACTGCAACTCCTGGAGCAGGTCCGCGAGTTGGGCCGGGGAACCGGTGAAGATACGGGCGTCGCTCTCGTACGGCTCTCCTGCCGCGGCGTCGAGGCGCTCGCGGCGGGCCGCGGCGGCCGCGGGGTCGTCGTCGAGGAAGACCACCAAGTCACCGAAGACGTGCAGGGGTTGGTCCGCGCGGTCGGCCTTCTCCTGCTCGGCGCGGATCTCGGCGACGATCGCCCGGGCCTGGTCGGTGTCGTGCGGGGTGACGTAGCCGACGTCGGCCTGGCGGGCCACCAGCCGGTACGGGACGGTCTGGTGCGCCAGCGCGCTGACCAGGGGCTGACCCTGCGGCGGGCGCGGGGTGATGGAGGGGCCCTTGACGCTGAAGTGCTTGCCCTCGAAGTCGATGTAGTGCAGCTTGTCGCGGTCGATGAAGCGGCCGGTGGCGACGTCCCGGATCTCCGCGTCGTCCTCCCAGCTGTCCCAGAGCCGGCGGACGGCCTCGACATGGTCGGCGGCCTCGTCGAAGAGGTCGCTGACGAGTTCCTGTCCGGCCGGGCTCTGCAGTTCGGCCAGGCTCAGCGGCGGGACGGTGCGGCGCCCGAAGTGGTCGGCCTCGTTCGGGCGGGGTGAGATCTGCACACGCAGCCCGGCGCGGCCGGTGCTGACGTAGTCCAGGGTGGCGATCGCCTTGGAGATGTGGAACGGCTCGGTGTGGGTGGCGATCACGGTCGGCACGAGGCCTATGTGCCGGGTCAGGGGCGCGACGCGGGAGGCGATCAGTACGGCGTCGAGGCGGCCGCGGACCTGGTCGGTGCGGTTGTCCAACTCGCCGAAGACCGAGGACTGGAGGCCGAGGCCGTCCTCGAAGGTCACGAAGTCCAGCAGGCCACGCTCGGCCTCGGCGACCAGGTCGGCCCAGTAGGCGGCGGTGAACACGTCCCGGGGGCGGGCGACCGGCTCGCGCCAGGAGGCCGGGTGCCAGCCGGTGCCGTCGAGGGCGACGGCGAGGTGCAGCGGGGAAGAAGGGGACACGAAAGGGGTGCCTTCCTGGAGATCCGTATGGGAACGCCGGCCCGGGCACACGGCACTCAGGGCAACGGCGGCGGAGCAGTCAGGTCAGGGGCGACAGAGGGCGCCGGCGACGCGCTGCAGATCGATGTGCCGACGGAGATGGGGGTGGCGCAGCATGTGCCTGCCTCCCACCGTCGTAGCGCGCGTCTCGTTCTGGGTCACAACGCCCAGGCCCTGGTGTCTGTTCCCGGTGTGCGCACCTGGAGGATGGTCGTACGACGGCGGAGCGTGAAGCCGATCGACTCGTACAGCCGGATCGCGGCCGCGTTGTCCGCGGCGGCGTGCAGGAACGGGGTCTCCCCGCGCTCCCTGATGCCGGCCGCGACCGCGCGCACCAGTCGGGTGCCCAGGCCCTGGCCGCGGTGGGCCGGGTCGGTGCAGACGGCGCTGATCTCGGTCCAGCCGGGCGGATGGAGACGTTCGCCGGCCAGGGCGACGAGCCTGCCCTCGTGCCGGATGCCCAGGTAGGTGCCGAGGTGGATGGTGCGGGCGAGGAAGGGACCGGGCCGGGTGCGCGCGACCAGGTCCAGGATCTCGGGGACGTCACCGGGACCGAGCCGTACGGCCTCCGGGTCGGGTCCGGCCCGCAGGTGGGTGTCGACGAGCTGCACGCCCTGCCCGCCGCCGACGATCTCCCACCCGTCGGGCACGGACTCGACTCCCTTGATGCGTACGGTGGTTGCCGGTCCCACGAGGGTGTGCAGGTCGGTCCAGGCGGCCGGGTCCGCCGGGTCGGCGAGCGCGGCGAACGCGTACACGTCCGCCGGGTAGCGCGCCGCCCGGCCGATCCGGTCGGCGAAAGGGGCGTGCGGCCCGTCCAGGGCGGCCCAGACGGGGTTGTCCAGGAGACGGGTTCCGAGGGCGATCTGGTGGACCACGGCGGCCTTTCGCACAAAGGGTTCTGACGGATGATCAGGAGTTGGTGAGCGGCAGCCCGGGCGGGTTCACCTCGGACTTGGCGATGGCCTCGCCCGAGAGGTTCCAGGCCTTGAGCCACTTCGCGTACTGACCGTTCTCGATCAGGTGGTTGATCGCGGCGGCCAGGGGCTTCGCGAGGCCGCTGTCCTTCTTCGCGGTCGCGGCGATCAGGCCCTGGAGGGTCTCACCAGCGCCCGAGAACTGGCCCGCGACCCGGGTCGCCTGGGGCGTGTTCGCGGTCTGCGTCGCGTGGTAGGAGAGGCTCGGGTTGGGGCCGAAGAAGGCGTCGATCTTGCCGCTGTTCAGCGCCAGATAGATGCTGTTGGTCTCCTGGAAGTACTTGACGGTGAGCTTCTTGCCCTCCTTCTCCAGCTTCGCCTTCCACTCCAGGAGGAGCTTCTCCTGGTTGGTGCCGTTGCCGACGGAGACGGTCTTGCCGGCGAGGTTCTCGTAGTTGTTGTCGAAGTTCCAGGGGTTGTCCTTCTTCACCTCGAACGCGAGATCGTCCTTGCGGTAGGAGGCGAACTCGTACTTCTGTTTGCGCTCCTCGGTGTCGGTGACGTTGGAGAAGGCCACGTCGACCTTGCCGCTGTCGAGGCCGATGAAGAGGTTCTCCCAAGTGGAGCGCCGCACCTCGGGCTTGAGGCCGAGGACGGCGGAGACCAGACGGCCGAGGTCGACCTCGGAGCCGGTGAGCGACTTCTGGTCGCTGCCGACGAAGCCGAGCGGCGGGACCCCGGAGGGCAGGGTGCCGGAGCCGATGACCAGCTTGCCGCTCTTCTTGATGTCGGCGGGGAGCAGGGCGCTGATGGACTTCACCTCGGACACCTTCAACTCGGTCTCGGTGGCCGCGCCGTTGGAGAGGCGGCCCACGGTTACCGTGCCGGCGGTGTCGGAGGTCCTGGTCGCGGCGTCACTCTCGCCCCCGCAGGCGGCGAGCCCGGTGGCGAGGGTGGCGACGGCGGTCGCCGCGGTGATGCCCCGTATCAGGCTGCGTCGGGAGAACTGGGTAGGCATGGCTGTCCTTTGTGACTGGGAGAGGGTGGTGAGGGTGCTGCCGTGGGGGGAAGTCGTGGGTGGTGCTCGGGCACCTCGTGCCGGAACGCCTGGCGCGTAGGAGCAGCTCGCGGGTCAGGGAACCTTGCTTCAGAGCACCTTGCTGAGGAAGTCCCGGGTGCGCTCGTGCCGCGGCTTGTCCAGGACCTCGGCGGGCGGGCCCTGTTCGACGATCTTTCCGTCGTCGATGAAGACGACCCGGTCGGCGATCTCGCGGGCGAAGCCGATCTCGTGGGTGACGATGATCAGAGTGGTCCCGCTCTTCGCCAGGTCCTTGATGACGGCGAGGACCTCGCCGACGAGTTCCGGGTCCAGGGCGGAGGTGGGCTCGTCGAAGAGGATGACGCCCGGCCGCAGCGCGAGGGCGCGGGCGATGGCCACGCGCTGCTGCTGTCCGCCGGACAACTGCCGTGGGTAGGCGTTCTCCTTGTCGGCGAGGCCGACCCGGTCCAGGAGCTCGCGGGCGAGTCGCTGGGCCGCGGTCCGGTCGAGCTGTCCGGTGGCGGCCGGGGCCGCGGCGACGTTCTCCAGCACGGTCAGGTGCGGGAAGAGGTTGAAGTTCTGGAAGACGAACCCGATTCTGCTGCGCTGGGCGAGGATGGCACGCTCGCTCAGCTCCTTGAGCCGGTCGCCGTGCCGGCGTACGCCGATCAGTTCGCCGTTGATGCTGACGTGGCCGATCTCCGGCTTCTCCAGGTGGTTGACGACCCGGAGCAGGGTGGACTTGCCGGAGCCGGACGGGCCGAGGATCACGGTGACCTCGCCCGGCCGCACGGTCAGGTCGACGCCGTCCAGGACCCGATGGGTCCCGTACCACTTGTGGACGTCATGGACCTCGACGGCGGCGGGCACGGTCGTGACGGTCGCGGTGGTCATACGGCGGCCTCCCTGCGGATCCGGGCGCGCAGGTCGGTGAGGGCGGTGCGCAGCTTCTGCAACGGGGTCGGCGGCAGGGCGCGGGTGGCGCCCCGGGCGAAGTACCGCTCGACGTAGAACTGGATGACGGAGACGACCGTGGTCAGGATGAGGTACCAGACGGTCACGACCAGCAGCAGCGGCACGATGTCGCCCGGGTAGGTGGCGCCCATCGTCTGGGCGGCGCCGAACAGGTCGAGCAGCGAGACGTAGAACACCAGCGAGGTGGCCTTGACCAGGTCGATGAGCTGGTTGACGTAGTTCGGCGTGATGGAGCGCAGAGCCTGTGGGAAGACGACCTTGCGGAACTGGTAGCCCTTCGGCAGGCCGAGTGCGGCGGCCGCCTCGTGCTGGCCCTGGTCGACGGAGAGGATGCCGCCGCGGACCGCCTCGGCGGCGTACGCCGCCTGGTTCAGGCTCAGACCGACGACGGCGACGGCGATGTCGGTGGCGAGCCGGGACTCGTCGAAGGTGAAGAAGGCCGGCCCGAAGGGGACGCCCACGCTGAGCGTCTGGTACAGGGCGCTGAAGTTGTAGAGGAAGAGCAGGATGACGATCAGCGGGATGGAGCGGAACGTCCAGATGTAGATCCAGCTGACCGCTCGCAGGACAGGGCTCTTCGAGAGCCGGGCCAGCGCGAGGACGACGCCGCCGAGGAGACCCAACACCGCGCTGTAGGCGGTGACTTCGAGAGTGATCAGCAGTCCGTCGAGAATCGTCGGCCGCAGGAACCAGTAGCCGAACCGGTCCCACTGGTAGAAGGGGTTGGACACCAGGCCGTGCACGAACTGGGCGGTGAGGACCAGCACGACGGCGGTGGCGATCCAGCGGCCGGGCCGCCACAGCGGCAGAACCCGCTGTGCGGTCAGTGGTTTTGACGGGGTGTCGGCTGACGGCGGCGGCGGTGCCTCGGTGACGGACACGGCGGCGCCTGGGGGTTCGCTCACGGCGGGACTCCGGCGGGGTTCGGGTTCCCCCGGAAGCGGGCGCGCGCAACGCGGCTACGACGACCGCTCTACGGCGGGTCGTGGCACACGGGGACGCACGGGAACCGGGGGCTGGGCGGACAACGACACACCGCTCGGGCGGTGTTCGTCAGAAACGCGGGGCTGCGGAAAGGAGATGTCAGCCCTGACAGCGGGCGCGGCCCGGTGCGGTACACAGCGCGCTGTTCACGCGCAGGAGGTCGACGGTCCGGTCGGCGACGAGGAGGTTGACGTACGGCAGTACGCGGCTCGAGGCGCGGCGCGTGGCCGTCCTGGGAGCTGCGTACATGTCCGTCACCGTCACTTTTCGTCGGAGCGTCGAAGGCCCTCGGGGCCAAGAGTGCCGTAAGTGAAGCCAGTTGTCCGTGCGTCTGTCAACGCCGGTCCACCAGGTGGAACGTCATCGGCCCCGCGCGGTGTGCGCCGCCCAGTCGAGGATCTGCACGGCGGCACCGGCGGCCTCCAGGCCCCGGCAGTGGGCGTGGTGGCGGCGGGCGATGCCGTCGAGGTCCAGGTGCGCGCCGAAGGCCGGGTGGGCGGCCAGCCGGCGGGCGTAGGCCCAGACGACGGGGTGGTCGGCGATCCGCTGCACGGCGGAGGCGTCCAGGTGGTGGCGGTGCACGGTGTCGAGCTGGACCAGCGTGACCCACAACTCGACGTCGGCGGCGGTGATCTGATCGCGGATCAGGTACTCGCGTCCGAGGAGCCACCGCTCCAGGGACCCCAGGGTCTCCAGGAGCCGGTCGAGCGCCGCGGCCCGCGCGTCCGGGTCGGCGCCCGCGGAGCCCGCCTCCTGCGCGGCCCGCTCGATGCCCTGCCCGCACAGCCGCTCCACCGCCTCGGTCTCCGACTCGGCGCCGCACGGGTACAGCGCCGGGCGGTCGCCGCCGAAGTACCGGGCCAGGTCCCGGGTGATGTCCGGGGCGTGGGTGCTGACGATGCGCCCGGACCAGTCGTCGCTGAGCACCGGACCGACCGCGGCGCCGGTGTAGCGGTGGGCGCTGGCGTCGTAGAGCGGGCGCAGCGCGGAGTGGCCGCCGTCGGGACGGTCGGGGACCGCGGGCAGGATCGTCACCGGACAGGCGTCGTCGAGGCCGAGCAGGCTGTGCACGACGGCGATGCGCAGCCCGTCGGGACAGGACGGCGTCAGATGGACGCGATAGCGGCGCGGCACGGCGTAGTGCCCACTGCGGGCGTCCTGCCCGATCCGGCCCCGGAAGACGGCGGCGGGCCGGGTGGTCGCGGCGGCGGCGAGTGGCGTGACGGACATGGATCTCCCCGGGGATGGGCGCGCGGACGTACGCGCGGCGGAAGCGACGTCGGGCCAGGACAGGGGTGCGCGCCGGTGCGCGACAGCAGGATGGCGGGGCGGTGGGGCGGGCTCAGCCGAGGCGGCTGATGGCGCTGCACACCCGCTGGAGGTCGATGTGACGGCGGGAGGTGAGCAGGGGCGACGGCCGGGACGTACGGCTCACTCGGCCGTCGGTCGACTCCAGGCGCCTCATGTTTCCCTACCTGTTCACTAGGATTCCCATCTGGAGTGTCGATCGGCCACGGGACGGCGTCAAGAGGGCGTCCACGAGGCGGTCACCCGCGCTCGGGCGAGGCGGTCGACCCGCGCTCGGGCAACACGCCTTTCCGGACTCCGTCGACGTGCGTCGGCCACCTTCTGGTGAGGGCCGCCGCTGGCTACTCTGGGAGCGCGGCCAACGATCCAGGCGGGGGCGGGCTCCATGGCATTGCTGCGCGAGCGCCATCTGAGTGCGTCCACGATCGGTACCGCGGGCAACGCCTCCGCCGCCCTGAAGCTGCTCACCGAACTGGAGGCCGACTGCCGCGCCCGGCTGGGCGAAGTGTCCTGGTTCACCCTCGTCGTACGGCACGGGGTCGCGTACTGGACGGGGGTGTGCGGCCGTTCCGCGCGGGCCAGGGAGCTGACCGGGGAGTTGCTCACGGTCTACGAGGAGCGGCTGGCCGACCGGGATCACCATGCCCTGCGCCTGCTGCGCGACGACCTCGCCCGCTGGACCGGAGAGGCGGGCGACCCCCTCGACGCCGTACGGCAGTACGCCGATCTCCACCGGGACACCGAGCGGGTGCTCGGCCCCCATGCCCCGCACACCCTCCTGGCCCGCCACAACACCGCCTACTGGACCGCGGCACAGGGCGCCCGCTCCCTCGCCCTCGCCGACTTCCGGGACCTGCTGGCCGACGAGAGCCGGATCAACGGGCCCGCCCACCCGCACACCCTCGCCGTACGCCACAACATCGCGTACTGGACCGAGGCCGAGGGCGATCCGCAGACGGCCCTGGGTCTCTTCGCGGCCCTTCTCGACGACCGCACCGCAGCGCTCGGCCGCGACCATCCGCACACCCTGCTCAACGCCTTCCACGTGGCCCGGCTGACCCGCCACCACCGGGACCCGGCGGCCGGCACCGCCGAACTCACCGCGCTGCTCCCCGAGTTCGTCCGGGTCTTCGGCGAGGAGCATCCCTGGCGGGGGCGGCTGTGCCGGGAGCTCGATACGCCAGACTGACCCCATGGAGCTCTCCTTCAGCGGCCGTGTCATCGAGTGGCGCGGTCCGGCGCCGTACTACTTCGTCCCCGTGCCGGACGAGGAGTGCGCCGACATCCGCGAGGTGGCGGCCCAGGCGACGTACGGCTGGGGGGTGATCCCGGTCCGGGCCCGGATCGGCCAAGTCGCCTTCGAGACCTCGCTGTTCCCCAAGGACGGCGGCTATCTGCTGCCGGTGAAGAACGCCGTGCGCAAGCCGCAGGGGCTCACGGCCGGCGACGAGGTGAGCGTGGAGCTGACCGTCCGGCTGTGAAGAGGGCTCAGCGCCCGCCGGTGCGGACCGCGCCCACGCTCGCCGCGACCACCAGCGCGATCGCCGCGCACTCCCGGGGCGACAGCCCCTGACCCAGCACCAGCCAGCCGGCCAGCGAGGCGACCGCGGGCGCCAGGCTCGTCAGGACCGCGAAGGTCGCCGCGGGCAGTCGGCGCAGGGCGAGCAGTTCGAGGGTGTAGGGCACGCCCGAGGACAGCACGGCGATCGCCAGGCCCAGCGCGAGCACGCCGGGTTCGAGCAGCGTCGCACCCGCCGACGCGACGCCCGGCGGCAGCGTGACCAGGGCGGCGACGGCCATCGCGATCGCGAGCCCGTCGAGCTTCGGAAAACGGGCCCCCGCCCGGGCGTTGAGCACGATGTACGCCGCCCACATCGCCCCGGCTCCCAGAGCGAAGCCGACCCCGCCCACGTCGAGTCGGCCGAAGTCCCCGGAGCCGAGCAGATAGACGCCGACCAGGGCGAGGGCGGCCCACAGCAGGCCGGCGGCGCGGCGGGCGACGACCACGGACAGCAGCAGCGGCCCGAGCACCTCGATGGTGACCGCGGCTCCCAGCGGGATCCGGTCGATCGCCTGGTAGAAGAGCAGGTTCATGCCGCCGAGGGCCAGTCCGAACCCGGCGGCCACCGCCCAGTCGGCGCGGGTGTGTCCGCGCAGCCGGGGCCGGGCCACGAGAAGCAGGAGCAGCGCGGCGAACGTCACCCGCACCGCGACCACGCCGAGCGCCCCCGCCCGGGGGAACAGCAGGGCGGCGAAGGCCGACCCGAACTGGACGGACACCGTGCCGGCCAGCACCAGCCCGACACCGCCGAGGCTGCCGCGCCCGGCGGCGCGACGGAGGAGGGCGGGGCCGGCCGCCGTCATGGAAGGGTTGGGCGCCGTGGACGGGTCGTGCGCGGTGGAGGTCATGCGCCTCACGCTAGGAACCCGTCCGCGCCGTGTGAAATGCCGGTTCCCGTGCGGTTATGCTTCCGAAGCATGACCGTCGAGCTGCGGCATCTGCGCGCTTTCCTCGTCATCGCCGAGGAGGGCAACATCACCCGCGCCGCCGCCCGCCTCCATCTGGGCCAGCCCGCGCTCTCGCGCACCCTGCGCCAGCTGGAGCAGCACATGGGCGCCCGGCTCGTCGACCGCTCCACGCACCACCTGGACCTCACCGCCGAGGGCCGGACCTTCCGCGACAAGGCGGCCGCCGCCCTCGCCGCGGTGGACACGGCCCTGGACCCCCGGGGGCTGAAGAGCTGGCCGCTGCGCCTCGGCCACCCCTGGGCGGCGCTCGGCGACCACACCATCCCGCTGCTGCGCCGCTGGGACGAGACCCGCCCGGACGTCCCCCTGGAACTGCTCCGTGTCGACGACCCCACCGGAGGCCTCGCCCAGGGCAAGGTCGACGCGGCGCTGCTGCGCGGCGCGGTGCCCCCGGCCGGGCTGCGCACGGAGCTGCTGCTGTCGGAGGAACGGTTGGTGGTCATGGCGGCGGACAGTCCGCTGGCCGCGCTCCCCCGGGTCGCCCTGGCGGACGTCGCCGCGCACCCGATCGCCCTCAACACGGTCTCGGGCACGACGACCATGGACCTGTGGCCGCCGGGGTCCGGCCCGGCCGCGACCATCGAGGTCACCAACACCGACGAGTGGCTCATCGTCATCGCCGCGGGTCGCGCCGTGGGCATCACCACGACGGCCACCCCCAGCAACCACACCCACCCCTCGCTGGCCTTCCGCCCCCTCACGGACGCGCCGGCCGTCCCCGTCTTCCTCGCCTGGCGCGAGGGTCCGGGACACCCTGCTCTCCCGGACCTGGTGGCACTGGCCCACGAGGTCGTGGCGGCCGGAAGATCCTGAGGCCGGCGACTTTGGTAGCCGCTCGCATCGACCGAGGATGACCCTCGCGTCGACGATCGCCCGATACCCACCGCCCTACGCGGCCCCCAGGCTGGATGCGAGACCCGTCGAGGGGGAAGCATGGCGATCCTGTCCAGTCCGTCCAGAGCCGGCGCGCTGACCACAGCGGCCCTGATGATGTCGGCGCTCCTGTCCCCGGCATCGGCCCAACCACCGTCCGTACCGGACCAGTTGTACGTCGCCCCCTGGGGCGAGGACTCCTGGCCCGGCACCCTGAACCGCCCCTTCGCCACCCCGGCACGCGCCCAGCAGGCGGTACGGGAGCGGTCGTCGCGCATGACGTCGGATCTGGTGGTGAACCTGCGCGGGGGGACGTACACCCTGAAGAAGCCGCTGCGGCTGACGGAGGCGGCGGGCGACTCCGGCCGGGGCGGCCGGAAGGTGATCTACCAGGCGTACGGCTACGGGACCCCGCGGCAGGAACGGGTGACCCTCAGCGGTGGCCGCGAGATCTCCGGGTGGCGCCCGGATCCGCGGCTGCGCGGGTTCTGGCGTGCCGACGTGGGCGGCCTGGAGACCCGGCAGCTCTACGTCGACGGGCGGCGCGCGACGCGACTCGCGCGCGAGGGCGCCGGGTTCGAGGGCACGCTGAAGGTGACGAGGACCGGCTATGTCACCACCAGTGCCGTGCCCGGGAGTTGGCGGAACCCGGCGGACATCGAGTTCGTCTACCGCGGCGGCTATGTCGAGGGCCGCTGCGGAGTCGCCGCCGTCTCCGGCCGCACCATCACGATGGACCAGCCCTGCTGGGACCTGGCCCAAGCCCTGTACGGAGGGCCGGAGTTGCTGAAGGAGCCGACCGCCGTCGAGAACTCCCCCAGCTTCAAGGCCAAGCCCGGCAGCTGGTACCTCGACCGCTCCCGCCCCGGCCGTCACGAACTGCTCTACTTCCCGCGCCCCGGACAGGACATGCGGCACGCCGAGGTGATCGCCCCGGTCCTGGAGAGCCTGGTCACCGGCACCGGCCGGCCCGGCCACCCGCTGCACGACATCGGCTTCCGCGGGCTGACCTTCGCCCACGCCACCTGGCTGGCGCCCAGCGAGCCGGCCGGGTTCCCCGCCGCGTGGAGCCTGTATCTGCGCCCCGGGAAGGGCGACGACGCGCGACTGCTGACTGTGCCCGGCACGGTCGCCTTCCACCACGCGGAGCGGATCACCCTGGAGGGCAACCGGTTCACCCATCTCGGCGCCCAGGCACTGGAGTTGTCGCGCAGCAGCTCGTACAACACGGTCGACGGCAATGTCATCAGCGATGTCTCCGACGGCGGCATCCTGATGGGGGTCACCCCGCCCGCCGAGACGGGCACCAGCCGCGGCAACCGGATCACCAACAACTGGATCCACCGCACCGGCCAGGAGTACCACGCGTCCTCCGCGATCTGGGACACGGCGACCCGGGAGACGACCATCGCCCACAACCAGGTCGACGACGTGCCCTACACCGGCATCCTGTCCGGCCCGGCCGAGGACCTGCGCGGCCTCATGCACGGCAACCGCATCCTCGGCAACCGCGTCTTCGCGACCAACCGCCTCCTGCCCGACGGCGGCGGCATCTACCTGCGGGGCGAACAGGGCACGTCGTTCGAGGACGGTGCCCTCATCAGCGGCAACGCGGTCACCAGCAGCGACCACGGTGACTGGAACGTCGGGATCTACACCGACGACAGCACCAACTGGACCACCGTGGCGGGCAACGCGGTCTACGACTACGTCGCCGCCATCGGCGGGTGCAGCGAGGAGTGGGGCGACCGGCCCGTGCGCAACGTGCGCTACCGGGACAACTTCTGGGACGACGCGGTGCCCGAGTGGCTGGAGCGACGGGACTTCCCCGGAGCCTGGCCGCCGGCCGACAAGGAGCATCCCGACGAGGGCTGCGGGGACCCGCACGACCTCGAGTTCACCGGCAACACGCTGCTGCCTGCGCAAAACCCCGGCCGGGCCTGCGCGGCCGACGCCGACTGCGCCGCCGTACTGGCGAACGCGGGGCCACTGCCTCAGTATCGGCAGCGGCTGGGGATGCGCTGACAGAGCTCCGAGACAACTCCGCGAGAACGACGAAGGGTCTCCACGGGCATCCGCCCGTGAAGACCCTTCACACCGTCGGGACGACAGGATTTGAACCTGCGACCCCTTGACCCCCAGTCAAGTGCGCTACCAAGCTGCGCCACGTCCCGGTTGCGACTCCCCCGGCCGAACCGCGGGAACACGCAGGTAAACCCTACCTCATGGACGTGACCGGGGCGGACGTCAGCCGCGTACGGCGGTGGGCCGTGCGACCTGGGACGGTTCGCCGGCGGCCCGCGTCGTCCCGGTGACGCGGCCGGCCCTGCGGGCCGGGACGAGGAGTGCGGCCAGGGCGGCGGCCAGGCACAGCACCGCGAGCAGGGTGAAGCCGTGGGTGTACCCGGAGCCGTACGGCAGACCGGAGGGCTGGAGCCCACCGGTGACCAGGACGCTCGTGACCGCGGCGCCGATGGAGCCGCCGATGGTGCGGATGTTGGCGTTCATGCCGGTCGCGGCGCCCGTCTGCTCGGGCGGGACACTGCCCACGATCAGGTTGGCCATCGAGGCGAAGGCCAGTCCGATGCCGAGGCCGAACACACCCGCGACGACGGCGACCTGCCACTGGGCGGTGTGCCAGAGGGCGAGGAGGCCGAGGGCCAGCGCGCCCAGGGCGGCACCTGTGGTCAGCAGTGCCTTCGCTCCGACCACGGGTTCCAGTCGGCCACTCAGGAGTCCGGAGCAGAACATCGCCACCAGCATCGGCAGCATCAGCAGTCCGGAGGCCGTGACGCTCGCGCCGAACCCGTACCCGGCCGAGCTCGGCGTCTGCACGAAGGCGGGCAGGAAGGACCAGAGCGCGTACATGCCCGCGCCGAAGAGCAGCGCGACGGTGTTGGTGGTCCACACCGCGGGCAGCCGCATCACGCGCAGGTCGATCAGCGGCGAGCGGGAGCGGGACTCGGCGAACAGCCACAGCGCGAACAGGACGACGGCGAGGGCGAACAGACCGATCACCCGGGCCGAGCCCCAGCCCCACTGGCCCGCCTGGCTCAGCGGCAGGAGCAGCGCCACCAGCCAGGCCGACAGCAGGGCGGCGCCGAGCCAACTGACCCTGCCCTCGGCGCGGTTGGGCGACTCGGGGACATAGCGCAGGGCGATCAGCGTGGTGAGCGCGACGACGGCGACGGGGATCCAGAACAGCCAGCGGTAGTCGAGCGCGGAGACGATGGGGCCGGCCGCGACGATGCCGACGCCGCCGCCCGCGGCGATCACGGCGGACAGGTTGCTGATGCTGCCGCTGACCTCGGAGGGGGCGAACTCGTCGCGGATGATGCCGAAGGACAGCGGGAACAGGGCGCCGCCGACGCCCTGGACGACCCGGGCGACGATCAGCACACCGATGGTCGGCGCGAGGGCGGCGAGCAGACAGCCGGCCAGTACGACCAGGAGGACGGCGACGAGGGTGCGCTTCTTGCCGATCAGGTCGCCGACCCGGCCGAGGATCGGGGTGAAGACCGAGGCGGACAGCAGATAGGCCGTCATCACCCAGGTCGCGGTGGACTGTGAGGTGTGCAGTGCGTGCTGGACGGTCGGCAGGGCCGGCGCGATCAGCGACTGGAGCATGGCGAACACACCGGCACCGGTCGCGAGGACCGCGAAGGTGAGACGGGTGGACTTGCGGGGCATGGAGAGCCTCTCCGAGCACAGGGTGCGGCCGGAGCCTCATGGGAAGCGGTCGCGGAAAGGACGATGGGAGCGCCTCGACTGATAAAGTGGAGGCATGCCTCCACTCTAGCGGAGGCGTGCCTCCGCTTCAACCCGTAACGGAGGTCGACCTCCGTTTCACCCCCCGGGAGGCGTCCGTGACCGCCCAGTCGTACCCCGTCAGCGAGATCGTCGCGTCCCGCCGGCCCACCCGGAAGGACGCCGCCCGCAACTACGACGCCCTCCTGGCCGCCGCCCGCGAGGCCTTCGCGGAACACGGCGCGGAGGCCTCGCTGGAGGACGTCGCACGGCGGGCGGGCGTCGGCATCGGCACGCTGTACCGGAACTTCCCCACCCGGCGCCATCTCTTCGAGACCGTGTACGCGGACGAGGTGAACACCCTCGTCCGGGTCGCCGAAGAGGTCGCCGACCAGGAGCCCTGGGACGCCCTGACGGCCTGGCTCGACCGGTTCGCGGGCTACATGGTCACCAAGCGGGCCGTGCGCGAGGCACTCAACGACGAGTCGGAGATCTTCGCGGCCTGCCGCGACTCGATGTACGCGGCCGGCGGACCCCTCTTCGAACGCGCCCAGCGGGCCGGACAGGCACGCGAGGACATGGACTTCGTCGAGCTGCTCCGCATGGTCGCCGGCATCACCGCGACGGCCTTCGACGACGACGCCCAGCGCAAGCGGGTCATGTCGATCGCCCTGGACGGCGTCCGCACTCGGATCTAGCTCTTGCTTGTGTGACTCGAGTAAGTTCGGCCGCATGTCCCTCCTGGCCAGACCCCCGCTCGCCGGCCTCACGGCACGGGCGATGCAGCGCGCCACCCGGCTCGCCGACCGCCGTATGACCCCCGTGACACACGCCCGCTTCCCCGAACACCCCCGCAACACCCGGGAGTTGACGATCCCCACCGCGGTCGCACCGGCCCGGGCGACGGTCTATCTCCCCGCCACCGACGGGGACGCGGCGCCACCGGTGCACGTCAACTTCCACGGCGGTGGATACGTGATGACGCTGACCGAACTGGACGACCCGCTGTGCCGGTACCTCGCGGCCGAGGCGGGCGCGGTCGTGATCAACGTGGACTACGTCGTCGCCCCGCAGCACCCGTTCCCCGCACCGCCCCGGCAGGCCTACGAGGTGGTCCGCTGGGTCGCCGAGAACGGTGCCGCGCAGGGCTGGGACGGGACCCGGCTCACCGTGGGCGGGCAGAGCGCCGGCGGCGGGCTCGCGGCGGCCGTGGCACGGCAGGCGCTGGAGGAGGCCGGGCCCGCCATCGCCCTCCAGGTCCTGCACTATCCCCCGCTCGACCTGGCCACCGGCGCCCGCGACAAGAAGGCGGCCATCGCCCGGCCCATGCTGCGGCCCTGGATGGCCGACGTCTTCGACACGTCGTACTGCCCCGACATGGACCTGCGCCGGGACCGGCTGGTCTCCCCCGCGCACCCCTCGGACACCGCCGACCTGAAGGGCATCGCCCCGGCGCTGGTCGTCACGGCCGAGTACGACCTCCTCAAGGCGGAGGCGCTCAGTTACGCCGACCGGCTGCGTACCGTGGGCGCGCTGGTAGAGCACCACGACGTCGCGGGCGCCGACCACGGCTACGACGGCAAGGACGACGTGAAGGCGCGGGAGGTGTACGCCTTGATCGCTTCCCGTGTGAGGGAAGCGGTGCGGTGAGAAGCGGGGCCGCGGCCGCCCCTCGGAAACTGCTACGAGCACCAGGCTGGAGCGGTTCGACACCACTTACATCCCGTCGCCGATCCCCCATCTCTTCCGCAACATCGGGGACACTCCGCCAGGCATCCCCTGGCCCGAACTAGGCTCCCGGTTCATGCGATTGACAGTTCTCGGCGGCTGCGGCGCCTGGCCCACCGCCACTCAGGCATGCAGTGGCTATGTCGTCGAGGACGAGGGCTTCCGGCTCCTCGTCGACCCTGGATACGCCACACTGCCCCGCCTGTTGACGCACCTCAGCGTCGACGCGGTGGACGCCGTCCTGCTGAGTCACGGCCACCCGGACCACTGCGCCGACCTCAATCCCCTGCTGCGGGCACGAGGATTGAGCGACGCCCCCCCGCCGCCCCTGCCGGTGTTCGCACCGCACGGGGCGGCGGACGCCGTTCTGGCGCTGGACAAGCCGAGCATGCTCGCGGACGCCTACGAGCTCCACGAGTTCAGTCCCGGCGACCGCATGGACATCGGCCCGTTCCGCACCGACACCTGGCTGCTGCCGCACTTCGTGCCCAACGCCGGTATCAGGCTCAGCACTTCGCGGGCCACCCTCGCCTACACCGGCGACACCGGTCCCAGCCCCGACATCCCGCGCCTCGCCGAGGGTGCGGATCTCTTCCTGTCCGAGGCGACGTACCTCCGCCAGGTCCCCTCCTCCGGCGACGCCCCGTATCTACTGACGGCGCTACTGGCCGGGCAGTACGCCCAGCAGGCGGGCGCACAACGGCTGTTGCTCACCCATCTGTGGCCCGGCACCGACCCCTCGGACGCCCTCAAGACGGCGGCGGAGACCTTCTCCGGCCCCGTGGACGTGGCCGTCCCGGACCTCGCGATCGCCCTCTGACACGGCACGAAGCCGGCCACCGCCCTGACATTGCGGTGGCCGGCTTCGGCATGTGCCCCCTCGGGCGGCTCAGTGGGCGCCGACCAACTCCTGGTCCGCACCCGGCTTCTCGGCCTGCTTGGAGCTGCGCACGGCCGCGATGCCGATGAAGACCATGGACGACAGTCCGGCGATGGCGAAGGCGGTGAAGCCGAACTCGCCGTTGCCCGCGGCGAGGAGCTGGCCGCCGAGCCACGGGCCGAAGACGGCGCCGAAGCGGCCCATGCCGGAGGTCCAGCCGACGGCGGTGGCCCGGCTGTCCGGGGTGGAGCGGATGGACACCGTCGCGTAGATCATCGTCTGGGCGCTGTTGAGGAAGACACCGGTGAAGAAGACGACCACGGTGGTCACGCCCATCGGCATGTGGACGCTGAGCAGGAAGACACCCGCCGCGGTGAGCGCGAACCAGATCGCCGAGATGCGCGGGGCGCCGAAGCGGTCGGCGGCCCGGCCCGCGACGAGCATGCCCACGATGCCGCCGAGGTTGAAGACGACGACGAAGGTGAGGGCGTTGGCGAGCTCGTAGCCCTCGGCGCGCATCAGGGTGGGCAGCCAGGTGGCGACGCCGTAGACCAGGAGGAGTCCGCCGAAGGAGGCCAGCCAGTACAGCAGGGTCTGGATCCACTCGCCGCCGCGGAACAGGTTGGCGAGGGCGTCGAAGCGGTCGGCGGCGGACTTCTTCCCGGACCTGTCGGCCGGCAGCTCGACGTCGTACCGCTCGGCCAGCGCGCGGGCCTCCTCGGTGCGGCCCTTGGCGACCAGGAAGCTCAGGCTCTCGGGGAGGAACTTGGCGAGCACCGGGGCGAAGAGCAGCGGGAGGACGCAGACCCAGAAGGCGGCACGCCAGCCGACGGGGTCGATCAGCCACTTGGCGACGTAGGCGGAGAGGATCCCGCCCGCGTGGTGGGCGGTCATCAGCACGCCGATGACGATGGCGCCGCGGCCGCGCGGGGCGTAGTCGGAGACCATGCTGATCGCGGTGGGGAGCAGGCCGCCGAGCCCGACGCCCGCCAGGGTCCGGCCGAGGCCGAAGACCGCGACGCTGTCCGCCATGGCGCACAGACCGGAGGCGAGCGAGAAGAGCGTCACGCAGGCGACCATCAGCTTCTTGCGGCCGATCCGATCGGCGACGGTGCCCGCGGTCAGCGCGCCGATCAGCATGCCGAAGGTGGCGTAGGAGCCGAGGTCGCCGGCCTGGTCGGGGGTGAGGCCGAAGGTCTTCGTCTCCAGCAGGTGCGGCAGCACCGAGCCGTAGATGAACATGTCGAGGCCGTCGAAGAGCACGGCCAGCCAGCACAGACCGACGACCAGGAAGGCCAGTCTGCTGCCGCGAGCGGAAAGGGACGGGGAGGGGGAGGAGGACATCGTTGGTTACCTCTCGTGCTTGGTGCGCTAGACGCTAAGGAGCCGTCCGCCAAGAGTCAACGTTTTTGTCAACAATCTCATCGACAATCATTGGCGGACCGCTCTCTGCCCAGCTCAGGCCACCGGAGGTGTCCCATGGGTGTGGAACGAAGCGATGGTCTGAAGGCCCCAGGCCTGTCCCTTCTTGCGCTCTTCCTCGGTCCAGGTGACCAGCGGCCAGTCCGGCGCCAGCACCAGCCGGGTGAGCGGGTTGCACAACTCGATCCGGTTGCCGCCGGGCTCGTAGACGTACAGGAAGAACGTCTGCTGGATGGCGTGCTTGTGCGGCCCGGTCTCGATGAACACCCCGGTGTCGATGGCGAGATCGGCCGCCCGCAGGATGTCCTCACGGGTGTCGGTCGCGAACGCGATGTGGTGCAACCGGCCTTCGCTGCCGGTCCAGTCGGAGGTGTAGACGACGTCGTACGACTTGTTCGTGTACGTCAGCCAGCGCGCCGCGATCTTCCCGCTGTCGAGCCGGATCTGCTCGGTGGGCCGGGCGCCGAGCACGTTCTGCTGGAACTCGGCGTTGGCGAGCGCGTCGGCGGCGAGGAAGTTGATGTGATCCAACCGCCGTACGCCGACTCCCCTGTTGGGCTTGGCCTGCGGCTGGTTCTTCAGGGCGGGTTTCAGTTCCTCGGGGGCCTGGTAGTACTCGCTCTCCCAGTACAGGGCATGTTCGTGGCCGTCGGGGTCAGTGGTGACATAGAGCTTGCCGAGGCCGGGCTCGTCCTCGACCCACTTGCCGGTGCCGCCCGCCTCCTCGTTGGCCTTGATACGGCGGTGGAGGGCCTCCTCGCTGGAGGTGCGCAGGGCGAGGCGGCCGAGGCCGGGCTGTTCGCGGGCGGTGAGGACCAGGCTGTGGTGCTCGTAGTCGTCGTAGGTCCGCAGATAGACGGTGTCGCCGTCCTGTCCGTTGACCGTGAGGCCGAGGTAGTCGGTGAAGAAGGCGACGCTGGCGTCCAGGTCCGGGGTGAACAGCTGGGTGTGGCCGATGTGCGCGATGTCGCCGAGCGGCGGAGTCATCGGTGACCTCCTCGGGGTAGTGCGGCGGCCCTGGGGAAGACGGTGCCGTCGAAGAGCTTGCGGGCCGTCCGCACCACGGCGGTGCGACGGGCGGAAGGGAGGCCTTCGGGAGTGGTCCCGAGGCTGCTTTCGATGTCCAGGAATCCGGTGGGATGTTCTATGCGAATTCGGTCACTGTCGGGGCAAAGCTCCGCCAGGTCCGCGCCCACGCCGCCTTCGATCCGCAGCCCGGCGGCCACGCTGGCCGCGCCGAGCACGCCGATCGAGGTGTGGCAGCGCACCGGGATGAAGGTGCGGGTGGTGACCGCGCCTCCGTGGCGGGGCGGGGCAAGGAGCGTGAGCTTAGGCACCGTGGTGTCCGAGACATCGCCGAGGCCCATCAGCCGGCCCGCCTTGAGACGGATCCGGTGCAGCCGGTCGGCGAGCGCCAGATCCTCCTCCAGGTCCTTGGGCGACTCGTGCCCGGTGACCTTCAGCGCGGTGGCGGCGATCAGCACGACCGGCATGCCGTTGTCCACGCAGGTCACCTGGACGCCGTCGATCTCGTCGCGGACGCTCCCGGTGGGCAGCAGCCTGCCCGTGCCCGCCGGGAACTCGATCACGACGGGTGCGGCCGTCCCCGGCACCCCTGAGATCTCGGCGTCGCCGGTGTAGTCGACCCTGCCGCCGGGAGTGGGGAAGGTCGCCGTGGCGTGGTCGCCGCTGTTGACCATGCGGATCCGGACGGAGGTCGACTCCTCCCCCGCCGGGACCAGTCCGCGCTCGACGGCGAACGGGCCGACGCCGGCGAGGATGTTCCCGCAGTTCTGACGGTCGCTCACCTCGGGGCGGTCGACGGCGACTTGGAGGAAGAGGTAGTCGACGTCGGCCCGCTCATCGGCGGACGGCGAGACGACCGCCACCTTGCTGGTGAGCGGGTGCGCGCCGCCGAGTCCGTCGATCTGCCGCTCGTCGGGGCTGCCCATGATCCGCAGCAACAGGTCGTCGCGCGGGGCGGGTTCGGCGGGGAGGTCGGCGGCGAGGAAGTAGGCGCCCTTGGAGGTGCCGCCCCGCATCAGCAGACAGGGCACCTCCTCGGGCACGGAGGTCACGACGACTCCCCCGGGTTCGCCGCGTACTCGTCGTACGACTTGTACTCGACGCCGAGGTTCTTCAGCGTCTCCCGCAACCCGTAGCGGTCCAGGCCGAGTTGGCCGTCGATGAAGGCGGCGCGGGTGGCGGCCTCCTTGGCCTCGCGGGCCGCCGACTTCTCGACCGTCTCGGCGACGCGCTCCCGCGGAACGACCACGACACCGTCATCGTCGGCGAGGATCACGTCGCCAGGGCGGATCACCTGGCCGTCGATGGCGATCGGCACATTGACCGAGCCGCCCGTGGCCTTGACCGTGCCCTGCGAGGAGACCGCGCGGGACCAGGCGGCGAAGCCCATGTCGCGCAGCTCCTGGGTGTCGCGGATGCCGGTGTTGGTGACGACTCCGCGCACTCCGCGCTGTTGGAGCGCGGTGGCGAACAGCTCGCCGAACAAACCGTCGGTGCACGGGGAGGTGGTGGTGACGACCAGGATGTCCCCCTCGCCGCACTGCTCGACGGCGGCGTGGATCATGAGGTTGTCGCCGGGCCAGCTGAGCACGGTGACGGCGGTACCGGCGACTCGTACGCCCTGCTGGACGGGCCGAACTTCCGGGCCCAGCAGGCCCGTTCGACCCATGGCCTCGCTCACCGTCGCCACGCCGTAGCCGGCCAGCGCGTCGACGTCCTTCAGCTCCGCCTTCGGCGGGTCGGTGACGATCACGCCGCTCATGCCAGCTCCTTCGCGATCTGCGGGTAGGGGCGCATGTACGCCTCGGCCATGGTCTTGTGGGCGAGGCCCAGGTTCGGGCCGGCGTTGCGCTTGAGCTGGACGCCCCGGCGGACGGCGAGGTCGGTGTAGTAGTCCCACAGGTGCTGCTGGGCGCCGAGGCACTCCATCGCCTTGCGCTTGGTGTCCCAGACCTCGGTGATGTCGAGGAGCACCTCGGGCTTGAAGCCGCTCATCTCGGGCTGGTGGGGCTCGAAGAAGAAGACCGGCGGGGCGCCGATGATCTCGCCGGGGCCGGGGTAGCCGATGGCCTGGGCGAGGACGCGGGCCTCCAGGGCCATGCGGTTCGCGGCCGGGTGGTCCCCGTTGTAGGGATCCTCGGTGGGGTGGGTGAGCACGACGTCGGGCTGGGTGTCGCGGTAGACCTCGACGAGCCGGTCGGTCAACTCCGGGGTGACGAGCAGCGGGTAGTCGCCGGCGTCGAAGAAGCGGACCTCGGCGCCGAGGGTGGCGGCGGCCCGCTCGGCCTCGTCCCGCCGTATCGCCTTGATCTCGTCGAGCTTCTTGCCCTCGCGCCACGCCTTGGCGGACTCGCCGCGCTCGCCGAAGGTCAGACAGGCGATGGTGACCTTCTCCCCACGGGAGGCGGCCAGGGCGATGGCACCCCCCGCACGCCACACGAAGTCGCCGGCGTGCGCGGTGATGACGAGTGTCGATCGTGGGCTGGCGGGCGCGTTGGCCTGGGTCATGCTGGATTCTCCTCGGTAACAGGTGAACGCCCGCCCCGAACCACGGTGATCAGTCGCGCAGCGCCTCGATCACGCTGGTGAGGTGGGCGCGGACGGCCGTCTCGGCCGCCTGCGGATCCCTGGCCCTGATCGCCTCGATCATGGTCAGGTGCTCGTTCAGGGATTGCTGCGGACGCCCCGGACGCAGCGCCAACTGGAAGCGGTGCCGCACCAGTTGGGCGTTGAGCCGCTCCAGCAGCTCCTGCGCGGTCCGCTGGTCGGAGAACTCCCGGATGCGGACGTGCAGTTCGTGGTTGAGGTCGGAGTAGGTGACCGGCTCGCCGTCGGCGACGGCCTTGGACATGGCCGTACCGAGGTCGGTGAGCTCGACCAGCTGCTCGTCACTCGCCGCGACCGCCGCCTTCGCCGCGCACAGCCCTTCCAGGACCATGCGGCACTCCGTGATGGCGACCGCTTCGTCCACGGTCACCACCCGCACCCGTGAACCACGGTTGCGGATCCGCTCCACGAGCCCCTGGGACTCCAGATCGATGAGTGCCGCACGGATGCTGGCCCGTGTCACACCGAACTGCTCGGCGAGCTCGTTCTCCACCAGCCGCTGCGCCGGTGCCATCTCGCCGTGCAGGATCGCCTGCCGCAGCTGCGCGAGCGCATGCTGTTTGGCCTGCTCCCCGGTGCTCGGACGGGCTTCTTTCGGCATCGTGCCCTCCCTGAGTGAGTGCCTGTCGAACCTAAATCTAGCCAAACAAGATTGTCAACAATTTTGTCTGCTGTATTGCAGCCATACTTCTCGTCCATGGTCGCAGCTCAGCCCTCGCGGTACAGCGAGGCGAGCAGTTCCATCACGGCCTGAACAGCGGGGTGCGGGTCGTCCCGCCACCACGCGAGGCGTACGGCGACGGGCTCGGCGTCGCGCACCGGCCGGTAGACGACTCCGGGTCGCGGGTACTGGCTGGCGGTCGAGTCCGCGGTCATTCCGACACAGCGGCCGGTGGCGATGACGTTCAGCCAGTCGTCGACGTCGTGTGTCTCCTCCACCGCCGGCCGGGCCTCGGCCGGCCACAGGTCGGGGGTGGTGGTGCCGGTACGGCGGTCGACGAGGAGCGTGCGGCCGGCGAGGTCGGCCATCCGCACGGACCGCCGGCGGGCCAGCGGATCGTCGGCCGCCATCGCGCACAGCCGGCGCTCCAGACCGAGGATGGCCGACTCGAACCGGCGGTCGGCCACGGGACGCCGTACGACGGCCAGGTCGCAGGCGCCTTCCGCGAGGCCCGCGGTCGCGGAGTTGACGCGCACCAGGTGCAGGTCCGTCTCCGGGTGCTCCTGACCCCAGCGGCGCTGGAAGGCGAGGGTGTGCCGCCCGAACGCCGCCCAGGCGTAGCCGATCCGCAGCTGGGCGTGGCCCGAGGTGGCGTCCCGGACCAGATCCTCGACCTCGGCGAGCACCCGCCGGGCGTGCGCGACGACCCTGAGTCCGGTGGGCGTCGGGGTCACCTCGCGCGAGGTGCGCCTCAACAGCCGTACGCCCAAAGCCCGTTCGAGCGAGGCCAACGTTCGGGAGACGGCCGCCTGGGAGACGCCCAGGGTGAGGGCCGCGTCGGTGAAGGTCCCCTCGTCGACGATCGCGACGAGACACCGCAGCTGCCGCAGGTCCACATCCATGACCCAAGCGTATAGATGGCTCCGCGGATGCATTTTGCGCAAACACCGAGGGCGCGCACGATCGGCGCATGCAAGAGGCTCCCGCACAGCCCGCGGTCTCTCCCCTGCCCACACCCACACCCACACCCACGCCCATCCCCACCCCGTCCCGGACGAGCCTGTCGGGGGCGGCCGTCATGGTCGGCAGCGGTCTGTCCAACCAGGTCGGTGCGGCGGTCGGTTCGCTCGCCTTCCCCATCATCGGCCCCGTCGGGGTCGTCGCGGTCCGCCAGTACGTCGCCGCGGCCCTCCTCCTCGCCGTCGGCAGGCCCCGGTTCAGGTCGTTCACCTGGGGGCAGTGGTGGCCGGTGCTGCTGCTGGCCGTGGTGTTCGGGACGATGAACCTCTCCCTCTACACCGCCGTCGACCGGGTCGGTCTGGGGCTCGCGGTGACCCTGGAGTTCCTCGGTCCGCTGGCCATCGCGCTGGCGGCGACCCGGCGGCGCGTGGACGTCTGCTGCGCGCTGCTCGCGGCGGCGGGTGTCGTCACCCTGATGCGCCCGCGGCCCTCCACCGACGCTCTCGGCATGGGGCTGGGCCTGCTGGCCGCCGGATGCTGGGCCGCGTACATCCTCCTCAACCGCACCGTCGGCCGCCGTATCCCCGGCGCCCAGGGCGCGGGTGCCGCGGCGGCGGTGTCGGCGCTGATGTTCCTGCCGGTCGGGGTCGTCGTCGCCGTCCGGCAGCCACCGACCGCCTGGGCGGCCGGCTGCGCGGTGACCGCCGGCCTGCTGTCCTCGGCGGTGCCCTACCTCGCGGACCTGGTCACCCTGCGCCGCGTACCGGCTCCGGCGTTCGGCCTGTTCATGAGCGTCAACCCGGTCCTCGCCGCCGCGGTCGGCCTGGTCGTCCTCGACCAGCACCTCGGCGGACCGGAGTGGGCCGGCATCGGAGCGGTGGTCACGGCGAACGCCCTGAGCATCGGCACGTCCCGATCCAAGGCCTCAGCGCCGGGCCGGTAGCCGGACCCCCGCCACAGACACCCCCGTCGACCCGAGCCGGCCGCCACCACGACCGCCGCCACCACCACTGCGAACGCACCCGGCATCGGCCCATCCCGCTCCCGACCAGGCCTAACCGCCGAGCCAGTACCCGAACCCCCGGCGTGTGTGGATCAGTGCGGGCCCTTCCCGGTCCACCTTGTGGCGGAGGCGGGAGACGAGTTTCTCGATCGCCTGGTGGCCGCGGAACTCGCCCCAGACATGGCGGCTGATCTGCTCCTTCGACAGCACCCGGCCCGCGTTGGCGAGGAGATGGCGCAGCAGCCGGTACTCGGCGGGTGTGAGGTCCAGGGGCCTGGAGCCGCGGCGGGCGCGGCAGGTCGTGTCGTCCAGGACCAGGTCACCGTGGCCGGGCCTGCCGGGACGCGGTCCGGGGCCGCGGCGGCGCAGCAGTACCTGCGCCCTGGCCAGGACCTCGGCGACGCGCACGGGCTTGATGACGTAGTCCTCCTCGCCCAGGCCGAGTTCGGGCAGCAGCCGGTGCAACGAGTCGCAGGAGGCCAGGAAGAGCAGCGGGGGCCGGTCGGCGGGTGCCATCCGGCGGCCCCGGCCGAGGTCCGCCAGGTCGGGCAGCCCGGTGTCCAGGACCACCAGGTCGAACCGCTGCCGGCTGAGCCGCGCCAGGCCCTCCGCGCCGGTGCTCGCGGCGCCGACCCGGTAGCCGGCCAACTCCAGGGTGGTGGTGAGCAGTTCGGCGTCACCGGGGTCGCCCGCGACGACCAGGACGTGCTGTCCGTCGCCGCGGGGTGGTGACGGTTTCTCCAGGAGATGCGCGTACATGGCGAGGCCAATCGTGGGGGTCCGGACGGCGGTACGGTCAGGCGGAGAGCGACGGGGCGAGCGGGTCCTCGGCGTGGCCGACGAAGTCGTCCACGAGCCGGTGGAAGAGGGTGGCCAGCTGTCGCATGTCCTCGGCGGACCAGTGGGCCAGCGCCTGTTCGAGGTACTGGCGGCCCACCTCGCGTATCCGGCCGACCGCGGCCAGCCCCTCGTCGGTGAGCTGGACGCGCTGGGCTCTGCGGTCGTCCGGGTCGGCGACGCGGATCACATAGCCGCTCCGCTCCAACTGCCGCAGCTGACGGGTGACATGGGAGGCCTCCACGGAGAGCCGGACCGCCAGCACCCCGGGGCGCAGCGGCTCGCTCTCGGCGATGTGCCGCAGGATCGCCACGGCCGCGCGGTCGAGCGGCACTCCGGCCATCGCCATGAGCCGCTCGTGCCGCCGGCTCCGCCCGGCCAGGTACGCGACCCGGCTGAGGACTCGCTCTATCTCGGCCAGGGTCGCCGTGGCCGGCGCGTCTGCGGTCATGACACCACCCTAGGGGTCGTTGCCTGACTTAAGCAATGCAAGTGATTGCTTGACTTAAGTAATAGTGATGTGCTTGCCTAACTCAAGTAACCGGGGTCGCATTGAGCGGATGCGGCCCCGTCGCGCCCGACCCGTGGGGACGGGGTACGGCGCCGCCACCGGCCCTGGGACCGGCCCACTCCCCCAGGTCCGCCCCGGGGTCCGGTGGCACCTCTTCGCCGCACCTGGAGAAAGTGAGACCCGAGATGGCCACGATGAAGTCCGCCCTGACCGCCAAGGACACGGTCGACGTACGGGACGTCGAGCGTCCCGTGCCCGGCCCCACGGACGCCCTCGTACGGATCCGCGCCTGCGGGATCTGCGGCACCGACACCTTCTTCCTGCACCTCGGCGGCATGCCGGCGGGCGCGGACGGCTCGATGCGGGCGATCCCGCTGGGCCACGAACCCGCCGGCGAGATCGTCGAGGTCGGCGCCGAGGTCACCGACGTCAAGGTCGGCGACCGGGTCGTGGTGAACCCGCAGGGCGTGCCCTCCGGGATCATCGGCTGCGGCGGCGCCCACGGCGCCATGAGCGAGTACCTGCTGATCGAGGGCGTCGAGACCGGCCGGAACGTGACGGTCTTCCCCGACACCGTGCCCTTCGAGGTGGCCTCCCTGAACGAGCCGATGGCGGTCGCCCGGCACGCCGTCAACCGCTCCGGGGCGGCCCCCGGCGACAAGGTCGTCGTCTTCGGCGCCGGGCCCATCGGACTGGGCGCCGCCATCTGGCTGAAGCTGCGCGGCGTGGCACACGTCGTGGTCGTCGACATCCTTCCCGAGCGCCTGGAGACGGCCCTGGCCATCGGCGCCGACGCCGTCATCGACTCGGCCACGGAGAACGTCACCGAGCGTCTGACCGAGCTGCACGGCCAGGCCGCCAACGCCCTCGGCCAGCCCCGCCCCGGCACCGACATCTACCTCGACGCCGCCGGTGCTCCCGCCGTCTTCCAGGCCGTCGTCGACAACGCCAAGTGGCACGCCAAGCTGGTCATGGTCGCCGTACAGAAGAAGTCCGACGCCATCGACCTCGGCGGCATGCTCCGCAGCGAGCTGACGCTGATCGCCTCCCAGGGGTACCCCACCGAGATCTTCGAGGTCACGCCCGAACTCGTCGAGCACCACGAGCTGTTCGCCAAGCTGATCAGCCACCGGGTGCCTTTCGGCGAGGTCGAGCGGGCCTTCGAGCTGGCGCTGACGCCGGGCGCCGCGGAGAAGGTCGTCGTCACATTCGACGACGAGGCGTAGGCGACCTCCGGCATACGGGGCTCCCGCCGTGCGCGGGACCCCGAGGCCCGGACCGGGACCCCACCCCATGACCGACATAGCGCAACCCCGCCCCCACGCCCTCGACGCGGTCGTCGCCGCCGCGCTGTTCGCCTGCGCGGTCCCCGGCAGCCTCGTCACCCTCCCCGGCCACGACCTCCGGGTCTCCTGGTGGCCCGGAGTACTGCTGGCCGGCGTCGCGTGTCTCGCACTGCTCTGGCATCGCGGCCGCCCCCGTACGACGGTCGCGGTGACCCTGGTCTGTGCCGCGGCCTCGTGCGCGCTCGGGTATCTCCTCACGGTCCTGCTGCTGGGACCGCTGATGGCCGCGCTGTACTCGCTGGCCGTACGCACCGACCGCAGAACCGCCAACACCGCCGCCGGCGCGGCCATCACGGCCCTCGTGATCACCTCACTGGTCGCCGGTCCCACCGACGAACCGCTGGTGCTCAAGTCGCTGGGTCCCATCGCCTGGCTGCTGCTGCCCACCGCCCTCGGGACCGTGAACCGGCTGCGCGCCGCCTATCTCGACGCGGTGCGGGCCCGCGCCGAGGACGCCGAGCGCAACCGGGAGGAGGAGACGCGGCGTAGGGTCGCCGAGGAGCGTCTCCGTATCGCCCGCGACCTGCACGACGTCGTCGCCCACCACCTCGTCCTCGCGGGCCTCCAGGCCGGCGCGGTCGCCAGGCAGCTGCCCGGGCAGCCGGAGGAGGCCGGGCGGCTGGCCCTCGAGCTGAGCGGTACGACGGCGACGGCGATGCGCGAACTCAAGGCGACCGTAGGCCTGTTGAGGGACACCACCGACGAGGAGGCCCCGCCGGTCGGACTCGCCCGGCTGGCGGATCTCGCCGCCTCGTTCCGGCACACCGGCCTCACGGTGACCGTCGTCCGCGAGGGCGAGCCGCGGCCCCTCTCCGCAGGTACGGATCTCATCGCGTACCGCATCGTGCAGGAGGCGCTCACCAACGTCACCAAGCACGCCGACACCCGTGCCGCCGAGGTGCGGCTCGGCTACTCCCCCGGGATGCTCCGCATCACGGTCACCAATGCCGGCGACCCCGCGCCCGCCGCCACGAGCGGCGGATACGGCCTGGTGGGGATGGATGAGCGGGCCCGTTCCGTCGGTGGCCGGGTCCGGGCGGGGCGTCGGGCGGAGGGCGGTTTCGAGGTCGTCGCCGAGCTGCCGACGTAACCCTCAGCACCCACTTGCTTAAGTCAAGCAATACACTTATGGTTGAGTAACTCAAGCAATCCTTCTTGTCCACGGAGGCCCTGCCATGTCCGACGCCCTTGCCCGACCCACCGCAGCGGGGCCCGCCCCGACGCGGTCGAACGCCATCGTGGCGGTGCTCGCCTTCGCCGGGATCGTCGTCGCGCTGATGCAGACGCTCGTCATCCCGATCGTCCCCGAACTGCCGAGGCTTCTTGACGCCTCGGCGTCGAACACCGCCTGGGCGGTCACCGCCACCCTGCTCGCGGCCGCCGTCGCCACCCCCGTGGTCGGCCGCCTCGGCGACATGTACGGCAAGCGCCGCATGCTCCTGGTCAGCATCGTTCTGCTGATCTCCGGCTCGGTCGTCTGCGCACTGGCCGACTCCGTGGTCCCGATGATCGTCGGACGCGCCCTGCAGGGCCTGGCCGCCGGCGTCATCCCGCTCGGCATCAGCATCATGCGCGACGTACTGCCCGCCGAGCGGCTCGCCGGGTCCACCGCCATGATGAGCGCCTCGCTCGGTGTCGGCGGCGCCCTCGGCCTGCCCTCCGCCGCCTTCATCGCGGACAACTTCGACTGGCACATCCTCTTCTGGACCTCCGCCGCCCTCGGCGTCGTCTCCTTCCTGCTCGTGCTGCTGCTCGTGCCCGAGTCCGACGTGCGGGCCGGCGGCCGCTTCGACCTCGTCGGTTCGCTGGGCCTGTCCGCCGGACTGGTGACCCTGCTGCTGGCCGTCTCCAAGGGTGGCGACTGGGGCTGGACGTCCGCAGGCACCCTGGGCCTCGGCATTTCCTCGGTGGTGATCCTGCTCGCCTGGGGCCGCTACGAGCTGCGCAGCAGCCGGCCACTGGTCGACCTGCGCACCACCGCCAAGCCCCAGGTGCTGTTCACCAACCTCGCCTCGGTCGCGCTCGGCTTCTCGATGTTCGCGATGTCCCTGGTCCTGCCGCAACTGCTCCAGCTCCCCGAGGCCACCGGCTACGGCCTGGGCAAGTCCATGCTCACCGTCGGCCTGGTCCTCGCCCCCCAGGGCCTCGTCATGATGGTCATGTCCGGCGTCTCCGCCGCCGTCACCAAGGCCAAGGGCCCCAAGCTCACCCTGATGATCGGCGCCCTGATCGTGGCCGCCGGCTACGGCCTCAACATCGTGCTCATGTCGGAGGTCTGGCACCTCGTCCTGGTCTCCTGCGTCATCGGCGGCGGCGTCGGCTTCACCTACGGCGCGATGCCCGCCCTGATCATGGGCGCCGTCCCGGAGTCCGAGACGGCCGCGGCCAACAGCCTCAACACCCTGATGCGCTCGCTCGGCACGTCCTTCGCCAGCGCCATCGCCGGTGTGATCCTGGCCCAGATGACCACCGACTTCGGCGGCTACGCCCTGCCGTCCGAGAACGGCTTCAAGGTGGTCATGGCGATCGGCGCCGGTGCGGCTCTGCTCGCCTTCGTGATCGCCTCCTTCATCCCGAAGAGGCGGACCACGGTGGTCGGCGCCGCCGACAGCCCGGCCGAGGCCGCCGAGGTCGCCAAGGCCTGATGACCGGACCGCGCCCCCGAAGCACCGCACTTCGGGGGCGCGGTCGTGCCGTCAGGGCGGGCCGCCCTCGTACGCCGCTCTCAGTACGGCGAGCGCCCCGTCCGCCGTGACCTCCCTGGGGTTGGCGTACGCCTGACCCGCCACCTGCGCGGCCACCGCCGCCAAGTCACCGTCCTTCAGGCCGAGTTCGGCGAGGGAGCGGGGCGCGCCGAGGTCTGTGGCCAGCCGCCACAGAGCTCTCGGGGCGTCGTCCGCGTCAAGGGCGCGGGCCACGGCGGCCACCGCGTCCGGGGCGGCGGGCGCGTTGAACGCGAGGGCGTGCGGCAGGACCACGGTGTGGGTCTCGGCGTGCGGCAGGCCGAAGGTGCCGCCGAGGACGTGGCACAGCTTGTGGTGCAGGCCCATCGTGGTGGCGCCCAGGCAGGAGCCGCACAGCCAGGCGCCGTAGAGGGCACGGCCGCGGGCGTCCAGGGACCCTGGGTCGGCGGCGACGTCGGGGAGTGCGCGGGCCATCGCCCGTACACCGTCCTCGGCCATCAGCGCGATCAACGGGGAGGTGTCCGGGGCGTAGAGCGCCTCGACGCCGTGTGCGATCGCGTTGACGC
Organism: Streptomyces sp. RG80; assembly: GCF_040446465.1. NCBI lineage: Bacteria > Bacillati > Actinomycetota > Actinomycetes > Kitasatosporales > Streptomycetaceae > Streptomyces > Streptomyces sp. RG80. The sequence goes on from NZ_JBEAAJ010000002.1 coordinate 503,350, forward strand.
CGCTGGTCACGGAGAGCGGTACGGGCAGGGAGAGGGTGAGTTCGGGGTCGTAGACGATGCTGCGGGGCAGGACGCCTGGATCGCGGCCGGTGCGTTTGGCGCCGTGTTCGGTCAGGCCCCAGACGGGGGTCGCCTCGGAGCCGGAGTATGTGGTGGGTACCGCGATCAGGGGCAGGCCGGTGCCCAGGGCGATCGCCTTGCCGAGGCCGATGGACGAGCCGCCGCCGACCGCGACGCACCCGTCGGCGCCGGCGGCCCGTGCCGCCTCGACGCCTCGGTCTGCGACCTCCGCGGGGACGTGCATCCGGGCCCCGGTGTGCACTCCCGCGCAGGCCGGGCCGAGCGCGTCGGCGACCGCCTGCGCGGTGTCCGCACCGCGGGTGCCGGAGACGACCAACAGCCGCCGCAGACCGAGTCGTTGGGCTTCCTCCGGGGTCGCCGTGGTCGCGGCGCCGGGGCGCAGGACGACCCTCATGGGCGGGGCGTCGTGGACGAACTCCCTCATGAACGCTCCAGTACGAGGTCGACGCGCGCGTGCCGGAAGGGGTTCGGGACGCCGAACTCCCGTGCCAGGGAAGGGTCGTCGGTCGGTGTGAAGTCGCGGACGAGGCTCTGCTTGACGGCGAACACCGCGTCGGAGTCCAGGTAGGGGTCGCCGGCCACGAAGATGTGCGTGGTGACGGGAACGTGTCCGTCGGCGGAGGCGATGAAGTGGATGTGCGCGGGACGGTAGGGGTGCCGGCCGGTGGCCCGCAGCAGGTCGCCGACGGGGCCGTCCGTGGGGATGGGGTACGAGCTCGGCACACAGGTGCGGAACCGGAAACCGCCCTCGGGGTCGGCCGTGAACAGACCGCGGCCGTTGCCCAGCGGCTGGATCCCGGGCTGCTGGACGTCGTAGTAGCCCTGGTCGTTGGCCTGCCAGACGTCGACCGTCGCGCCGGGCAGCGGAGTTCCGTCCGTCGAGAGCACCCGGCCGCTCACCACACACGGCTCACCGCCGCCCAGGAGGTCGATGTCCGCCCCGAGTTCACGCGCCGGCGACTCGGTCATGTGGAAGGGGCCGAGGACCGTGCTCTCGGTGCCGTGGCCTTCGCTGTGGATCGTCTCGACGAGCATCGACAGTCCCAGCACGTCCGACAGGAGGATGAACTCCTGCCGGGTGTCCGTGCAGGACTGTCCGGTCGCCGTGAGGAAGCGGATCGCGGCCTCCCACTCGTCCTGGGTGAGCCGGGTCTCGCGCGCGAGGGCGTGCACGTGCCGGACGACGGCCGTGAGCAGTTCGCGCAGCCGGGGGTCGGCGGTGGTGCGCAGACTGTGCAGCGCCTCGTCGGTGACGTCGGTCATGTCGACTCCTTGCCCTGCGCGTCGGTCGGCCGAACCGTGGATGCCGACCCTACGCGGCGTCACTTGATGACGGCGTTCGCCACCACGACGCCCACGCCGAGCAGCGCGTCCACGACGCCGATCAGCAGGGCGTAGGGCCAGGAGCGGTGGGACCAGCGGGCCGTGCCGACGCCGAGGACGAACAGGAGAGTGATGTTCAGGGCGAACGCCGGGTACTCCGCGCCCTTCGCCGGCCACCAGCCCCAGCCCGCGCCGGCCAGGACGAGGGCCGTGGGCAGGACGGCCGTGATCAGGGGCCACTCGTTGACCAGGACGCGCAGGGCGTCGCCGCGGCGGTGCGGGGTGCGCTCGGCGATGTAGTGGGCGTAGCCGTGGGCGAGGGCGGAGGCGAGGGCCGTGACGAGGAGCCACACGGCGTCGTAGCGGCGGGACTCCTGGTCGGTGTGGCCGTACTGGGTGAGCGCGGCGACCATGGAGCAGGCCAGGACCGCGCCGTAGACGCCGCCGAACAGCAGGCTCTCGCGGGTGTCGTGCGCGTGCCGCTCGGCCGCGGCGGCCCGGGTGTCGGTGTCGGCCATGTCCTCCACGATCACCCGGGTCCCGGCACCCCGCCAGTCCGCGACGAAGTGTCCTCCCACCTGGGCCGATACCCCACACCTTGTCCACGGCGAAGATCGGCTCCCGGTGGTTAGGGTCGTGCCATGACCCACAGTTTCGTTGTCCACATCCCCGACGCCGAGCTCGAACCCGAGCCCCTCGCCCCGGAGCAGATCGTCTCCGGCACGCCCGAGGTGACCGGGAAGGTGGTCTGGGAGTCGGAGGACGGCAGCCGGATCCGGGGGATCTGGCAGATCACGCCCGGGGTGGTCACGGACACCGAGGCGGACGAGCTGTTCGTGGTGATCAGCGGTTCGGCGACCGTCGAGGTCGAGGGCGGGCCGACGCTGGAGGTCGGGCCCGGCGACATGGCCGTGCTGCGCGAGGGCGACCGTACGACGTGGACGGTGCACGAGACGCTGCGCAAGGCGTACGCGATCAACCTGTAGGCGGCCGCGGTCAGACCGTCGGGGGCGGTGGTGGCGCCGTCGTGCCGCGGATCTCCAGGGTGGGCGCCGCCAGGTGCACCCGTCCCGCTCCCCCGCCGCCCTCGAAGCGGTCCATCAGACAGCGGGCCGCGCGGCGGCCGACCTCGTGGTTGGCGCTGTCGACGGTGGTGAGCCAGACGTGGCGCAGGCTCGCGATACGGGTGTTGTCGTAGCCGACGACCGACAGGTCGCGCGGAACCCGCAGCCCCAGTTCCTCGGCCGCCGACAGTACGCCGACCGAGGCGATGTCGTTGACGGCGAAGACGGCGGTGGGCCGTTCGGGGCGGCTCAGCAGCCGGACGGTGGTGCGGTAGCCGCCCTCCTCCGTCATGTCGCTCGACTCCACCACCCCGCTCAGGCCGTGCGCCCGCATGGTCGCCTCGAAGCTCCGCCGGCGCAGCTCGCCGACCGCGCCGTACCCCGCGATGTGCGCGATCCGCCGGTGACCGAGCCCGATGAGGTGCTCGGTGACCAGACGGGCGCCCTGTTCGTCGTCGTTGGCGACCAGGTCCACGCCCGGCAGGACCGGTTCGCGGGCGCCCGCGACGACGACCGGGATGCGCTCGGCGATCGCCCCGAGCGTGGCAGGCTCGGGCAACGTGCCGACGACGACAAGACCGTCGGCGCGCAGGTCGAGGAAGGGGCCGGTCACGTCCTGCCCGGTGCGGCGGTTGAGGCGGGTGTCGGCCATCAGCATGTGCAGGCCGTTGTCGTGCAGCAGGGAGTTGAGGCCGTCGAGCAGGTCGACGAACCAGGGGTTGCGCAGGTCGTTCAGGAGTACGCCGACCGTGCGGGTGCGCTGCTCGCTGAGGCTGCGGGCGGCGGCGTTGGGGCGGTAGCCGAGCTCCGCCATGGCCCGCTCGACCGCCTCGCGCTTCTCGGGGCGTACCTGCTCGGAGCCGCGCAGCACGAGGGAGACCAGGGACTTGGAGACGCCGGCCCGGTCGGCCACGTCGCGGATGGTCGGGGGTCTCATGCTCTGGACCGTTCCATGGGGCTGCATGTCCTGTCAAAGGGTTGACACCTGCCGAAACCGCGCTCAGGGTGGCCTGGACAGATTGTGGACCGGTCCAAAGAGGGGCTGTCATGGTGGATTCGCTCGGGGTCGCCGTCGTCGGGTTCGGCTGGATGGGCCGGGTGCACACCCAGGCGTACGCCCGTGTCCTGCACCACTACCCGAAGCTGGGCCTGCGTCCGGAGCTGGTGACCGTCGCCGAGGAGGTGCCGGGGCGGGCCGAGGAGGCCGCCGCGCAGTTCGGGTTCGCCTCGACGGCCCGGGACTGGCGGGAGGTGGCCGCCGATCCGCGCGTCCGGGCCGTCAGCATCACCGCGCCGAACTTCCTGCACCGGGAGATCGGGGTCGCGATGGCCGAGGCCGGCAAGCACATCTGGATCGAGAAGCCGGTGGGGCTGAGCGCCGAGGACGCCCGGTCGGTGGCAGACGCGGTCGCCGAGGCCAGTGTCCACAGCGCCGTCGGCTTCAACTACCGCAACGCGCCCGCCGTGGAGAAGGCCCGCGACCTGATCGCCTCCGGCGCCATCGGCACGGTCACCCACGTCCGCGTGCGACTCTTCAGCGACTACGCGGCCCACCCCGAGGGCGCCCTGACCTGGCGGTACGAGAAGGAGCGCGGCGGCAGCGGAGTGCTGGGCGACCTCGCCTCGCACGGCGCCGACCTGGCCCGGTATCTGCTCGGCGACATCACCGCCCTCACCGCCGACACCGCGATCTTCGTGCCGGAGCGGGCCCGGCCGACCGGTGCCACGGCGGGCCATTCCCGTGCCTTTGGCGGGGAGTTGGGCCCGGTCGAGAACGAGGACTACGTCAACTGTCTGCTCCGCTTCGCCTCCGGCGCCCGAGGGGTCCTGGAAGCCTGCCGGGTCTCGGTCGGCGAGCAGAACAACTACGGCTTCGAGGTGCACGGCACCAAGGGCGCGGTGTTCTGGGACTTCCGCCGGATGAACGAGCTCGGCGTCAGCCTCGGCACCAGCTACCAGGACCAGCCCGTCAGCACGGTCCATGTCGGGCCGGGCGACGGCGAGTTCGGGGCGTTCCAGCCGGGCGCCGCGAACGCGATGGGCTACGACGACCTCAAGGTGGTCGAGTGTCATCGCTTTCTGCGCTCGATCGCGGAGGGCACCCCGCACGGGGCGACGCTCGCGGACGCCGTGCACAGTGCCGTCGTACTCGACGCGATGGCGCGGTCGGCCGAGAGCGGCGCGTGGGTCAACCTGTGAGCGCCGTGGGCATGTTGTAGGGAGTCACCACCTGTATCGCGGACGGCAGGGTCGGTCCCGCGGGTGGCAGCGCGCCGTGCTCGCGCATCACCAAGTGGCAGGCCTCGCGCAGGTCTTGGCGCAGGTCGTGGTGGAGGACGGCGGACAGCCGGTGTTCGCGCAGGAGCCGGTCGTTGTCGTGGTCGAGGTCGTGTGCGATGAACACCGCGCACTCCCGGCCTAGATCCTCGAAGGCCTTCAGGGTGGCGATGTTGCCGCCGCCGATGGAGTAGACCGCGCGGATGTCCGGGTCGCGTTCCAGCGCGGCCCGGACGAGGTCGTACTGGGTGGCGTCCAGGCCCTGCCCCTCGGCGATCTCGACCAGCGCGCGGTGCGGGTGGCGGGCCCGCATGGCGCTGCGGAAGCCCATCTCGCGCTCCTCCTCGTTGCGGAAGAAGCCGCTGCTGAGGCTGGTCAGGACGTTGCCGGGGCGATCGCCCAGCCACTGGCCCATGAGGTAGGCGGCCGTGGCGCCCGCGGCTCGGTTGTCGATGCCGACGTACGCCAGGCGCGGGGTGGTGGGCAGGTCGGTGACCAGGGTGACCACGGGGATGCCCGCCCGGTCGAGCCGGCCGACGGCGGCGGCGACCTCGGGGACGTCCGGCGCCTTGAGGATGACGCCCTGCGAGCCGCGCCGCGCGATCCGGTCCAGGGTCCTGACCTGCTCCTGGACCGGGCCGGTCTCGCGGAAGTGGAAGCGGGAGCGGACCACCGCCGGGTGCAGGGCCGGCAGCTCGGCCTCCAGGGCCGCGCGGACCGCGGTGGAGAAGCGCTCCGGTGTCTGCATCACTATGTCGATCATGAAGGTGCGGCCGACCAGTCTGACCTGGGTGCGCTGCCGGTCCAGGTCGGCGATGGCCTGCTGGACCTCGCGGGCGGTGCTCTCCCGGACCCCTCCCCTGGCGTTCAGGACACGGTCGACGGTGGCCTCGCTCAGACCCGCCTGACGTGCGATCTCCCGGATCGGGAAGGGGTGGCCCATGCCGCGGCTCCTTGAGGGGTTTTTGATGGACCCGTGCCGGTTGTTCGACGGGTTTGTACTGACAAGAATGACAGCGCTGCGTCGCCCCTGTCACCGAGAGGACGTCGATGTCCTTCACCTCCGTACAACGCCGTGCGTGGCTGTCCGAGCAGGACTGCGACCTCGCCGTCCTCCGCACGCTCGTAGAGCGGACCACCGACCTCGCCGACTACCCGTACGCCGACTCCGTGGACCGTAATGTCCTGGTCTACGACAGTGCGCGCGTCGGTGCCGTCAAGGACCGCCGGGAGCTCCAGGAGGAGCTCGTCCGCGCCCTCACCGACGGGCCGGGGGTCGTGGTCTTCCGCGGCGCCTTCCCCGATCCGGCCGTGGTGGACCGGGCGAGCGAGGTCTTCGAGGCGCTGATCCGCGAGCAGTACGCGGCGGGCACCACGGCCGGGGACCACTTCGCCAAGCCCGGTGACAACGAGCGGGTGTGGAACGCGCTGGAGAAGGCGGCCCTGTACGACCCCTCCACCTTCGCCGACTACTACGCGAGCCCCGTGCTGGCGCTGGTGTCCGAGGCCTGGCTCGGTCCCGGCTACCAGGTCACCTCCCAGGTCAACGTGGTCAACCCGGGCGGCCTCGCCCAGACCCCGCACCGCGACTACCACCTCGGGTTCCTCTCCGACGAGGCGGCCGCGGCCTATCCCGCGCACGTGCACCGCCTCTCCCCCGTGCTCACGCTCCAGGGCGCGGTCGCGCACTGCGACATGCCCGTGGAGTCCGGGCCGACCCTGTACCTGCCGTACTCGCAGCTCTTCGAGGCGGGCTATCTGGCGTGGCGGCGGCCGGAGTTCACGGCGTACTTCAAGGAGCGGCACGTCCAGCTGCCCCTGGCGAAGGGCGACGCCGCCTTCTTCAACCCGGCGCTGCTGCACGCCGCCGGGACCAACCGCACCACCGACGTACGGCGGGTGGCGAACCTGCTCCAGGTGTCCTCGGCCTTCGGGCGCGCGATGGAGACCGTGGACCGGGAGACGGTGGTGAACGCGGTCTACCCCGTGCTGCTGCGGCGCGCGTCCGAGGGCGTGGGCGAACAGTGGCTGGAGAACGTGATCGCCGCGAGCGCCGAGGGCTACCCCTTCCCCACCAACCTCGACAGTGATCCGCCGGTCGACGGGCTGGCCCCGCCGTCACAGGCGGATCTGGTCCGGCGGGCGCTGCGCGAGCGGTGGACGCCGCGCACGCTGCGGGACGGGCTGCGAGCGGGCGCCGAGCGGCGCGAGAGCTGAAAGGACAGCGGTTCATGGGACTTCTCGACGACAAGGTCGTCCTCGTCAACGGCGGCAGCCAGGGCGTGGGCGCGGCGATCGCGCGGGCCGCGGTGCGTGAGGGCGCGGTGGTGGCCGTGTCCGGGCGGCGGCCGGAGCCGGGCGAGGCGCTGGTCGCCGAGCTGACGGCCGCCGGGGGCAAGGCGATGTTCGTACGCGCCGATCTCGCGGACGCCGAGCAGGCCAAGGCGTCCGTGGCCGAGGTGGTCACCGCGTACGGCCGGATCGACTGCCTGGTGAACTCGGCGGGGCTGACCTCCCGGGGCACGCTCCTGGACACCACGCCCGAGCTGTTCGACCAGCACATCGCGATCAACCTCAAGGCGCCGTTCTTCGCGATGCAGGCCGCGGTCGCCGACATGGTGGGCCGTGGGGCCCCCGGCACGGTCGTCAACATCATCACGTCCTCGGCGCACGGCGGGCAGCCCTTCCTCGCCCCGTACGTCGCCGCGAAGGCCGGGCTCATCGGGCTGACCCGCAATGCGGCGCACGCGCACCGGTGGGACCGGGTGCGGATCAACGGCCTGAACATCGGCTGGACCGCGACCGAGGGCGAGGACGCGACGCAGAAGGCGTTCCACGGTGCCGAGGACGGCTGGCTCGAGGAGGCCGCGGCGAGGCTGCCGATGGGCAAGCTGGGCCAGCCGGACGAGATCGCCGACTTCGTGGTGCTGCTGCTGTCGGACCGGTCGGGCGTGGTCACCGGGTCTGTGATCGACTGGGATCAGAATGTGCTGGGGGGTCTCGACTAAGGATTTGCCGTGGTTTGTCGGTGGTCGGCTGCGGGTTGTCCGTGGCTGGTCGCGCAGTTCCCCGCGCCCCTGACGGGGCGCCCCCGCCCCGCCTGTTTCAAGGAGTGACCCCCCCTCATGCGTATTGGCATTCTCGGCCTCGGCCGTATCGGCGCCTTCCACGCCGAGACCCTGTCCGGACTCGACGTCGTCGAGTCGCTCGTGCTCACCGACCCGTTCGCGGACGCCGCCAAGGCCGCCGCGGAGAAGTTCGGCGGCGAGGTCGTGGACTCGCCGGAGGCCCTGCTGGCCGCCGGTGTGGACGGCATCGTCGTGGCGGCCGCGACCGACGCCCACCCGGCGCTCATCCGGGCCGGTGTCGAGGCCGGCATCCCGGTCTTCTGCGAGAAGCCCGTCGCCAAGCACATGAGCGAGGGCGTGGAGGTGCTCAAGGCGATCCAGGGCACGGACGTGCCGATCCAGATCGGCTACAACCGCCGCTTCGACGCCGGTTTCGTCGCAGCGCGGGCCGCCGTCCAGTCCGGTGAGCTCGGCAAGCTGCACACCGTACGGTCCACCACCCTGGACCCGGCGCCGCCGCCGGCCGCGTACGTCGCCGCCTCCGGTGGCATCTTCCGGGACTGCTCGGTGCACGACTTCGACATCATCCGCTGGGTGACCGGCCGCGAGGCCGTCGAGGTGTACGCCGTCGGCGGCAACCGGGGTGCCGACTACATCAAGGCGGCGGGCGACGCCGACACCACCGGCGCCCTCCTCACCCTCGACGACGGCACGATCGCGGTGATCTCCAACTCCCGCCACAACGCCCGGGGTTACGACGTCCGCATGGAGATCCACGGCTTCACGGACTCCATCGCGGTGGGCCTGGAGGACAAGCTGCCGCTGCGCTCGGTCGAGCCCGGGGTCACGTTCCCGGCCGGCACTCCGCACGACTTCTTCATGGACCGGTTCACCGAGGCCTACCGCGCCGAACTCACCGCGTTCACCGAGGTCGTCGCGGGCACCCGCACCTCCCCCTGCACGGTCGAGGACGCCCTGGAGGCGGGCTGGATCGCCGAGGCGTGCACACTGTCCCTCAACGAGCACCGCCCCGTCACCATCGAGGAGGTACGGCAGGCATGAGCGAGCCGGGCCGGGAACACCTGCGTATCGGAGTACTGGGAGCCGCGCGCATCACCAGCAGCTCCCTCGTCGACCCGGCCCGGATCACCGGCCACCGCCTGGTCGCGGTGGCCGCCCGCGACCGGTCCCGCGCCGAGGCGTTCGCGAGCGAGCACGGCGTGGAGCGGGTCGTGGACTCCTACGCCGACCTGCTCGCCGACCCCGAGGTCGACGTCGTCTACAACCCGCTCCCCAACGGCCTGCACGGCCCGTGGAACCTCGCCGCCCTCGCGGCCGGCAAGCACGTCCTGAGCGAGAAGCCGTCGGCGAGCAACGCCGAGGAGGCCGCCGAGGTACGGGACGCGGCGGCCAAGTCCGGGACGGTCTTCATGGAGGCCTTCCACTACCTCTTCCACCCGGTCACCCGGCGCCTGCACGAGATCCTGGCGAGCGGCGAGATCGGGGACCTGGAGCGGGTGGAGGCGCTGGTCGCGATCGGCTCCCCGCCGGACACCGACCCCCGCTGGTCGCCGCCGCTGGCCGGCGGCGCCGTGATGGACCTGGGCTGCTACAGCCTGCACGCGCTGCGCCGGCTCGCCCCGTTCGCGGGCGGCGCGCCGCGGCTGGTCTCCGCACGGGGCGGGGAGCGCGCGGGCGCGCCGGGCGTCGACGAGTGGCTGGACGCCGACCTGGAGTTCCCGGGCGGCGCCACCGGGTCCGCGCGCTGCCACATGGCCTACGACGGGCTGGACATGAGCATCCGGATCACCGGCAGCCGCGGTGAGGTGAGCGCGCCGAACTTCGTGCTGCCGCATCTGGACGACCGGGTCGTGGTGCGCACGAGCGAGGGCGAGCGGACCGAGCGGCTCGGCACCCGGTCGTCGTACACCTACCAGCTGGAGGCGTTCGCGGCCCGGGTGCGGGAGGGTACGCCGCTGCCGCTGGACGCGGACGACGCGGTGGCGACGATGGAGCTGATCGACGCGAGTTACCGTTCGGCGGGGTTCGAGCCGCGGCCGCGGTCGGTCCTGAAGTAGTAGGTGCCCCCGGGGTACGGCTCCCCCGTGGCGCTCTCCCAGGCACGCGTCACCTCGTCGGACCGGACCAGGTCGAAGGCCCTGAAGCACCTGGCGTGGACGTACTGGGTGTCCGCTCGGTCGGCGAGGTCGGTCAGGGAGCGCAGGTCGGCGAGTGTCGAGTCGAGGTCACCGGTGACGACCCTGGCGAGCAGGGCGTCGGCGAGCACGTCCCGGATGGTCGCCAGTTGGGCCTCGACGCCCGGAAGGTCGTCGTGGTCCAGCAGGACGGCCTCGGCCTCCTCGTAGCAGGCCACGGTCGCGGTGAGGTCGCCGGTGGACCGGAGCGCCTGGCCGAGGACGTGGAGCCGGCGGGCGGTGAGCGGGCCGTGGGTCCGCCAGTCGGACTCGGCCAGCCTTCTGGTGAGCGTGACGGCCTCGCGGGCGCTCGTCACGGCCGACTCGGCGTCCGACGCGCCTTCCTGACGGATACTCAAGTTGGCGAGGACACGGGCCAGTTCCGGCTCGTAGGCGGGGTCACGGGCCGCGGCGCGCCGGTATGCGGCCACACTGCGCCGCGTCACCACGACCGCCTCCGTGTTATCGCCGGCCCGCCGATGGCAGCGGGCGAGGTCGTCCAGCGTCTTCGCGAGCAGTGGATCGCCCTCCTGCGACCGGTCGGCGTACAGGTCGGCCAGTTCCTGGAGGGTGCTCACTTCCTCGTCGTGCGCGTCCGCTTCGGAGAGCCTCTCGGACAGACACTCCAGCGCGACAGTCAGCCATGCCGCTCCCGCCGGGGTCCGCGCCTCGGCCACCGCCGCCTCGGCCGTGGCACGGGCCGCGTCCCGGTCTCCCCTGGCGCTGTGACAGCGGGCGAGGTCCACGAGCAGGCGTACGCGCAGGGGGCGCACGATCTCCGGGAAAGAGAAGGCGGCCGCTCCCCCCACGGACTCCCGCGCCTCGGGAGCGAGCGCCAGGGCCTCCTCGTACCGCCCGAGATCCGTCAGGCCGCCGACCAGTTCCACGAACACGCGCGGCATGACGAGCAGTACCCGGCTGACTTGCCGCAGCGACATCGACCGCAGCAGGGCGGCGCACTCCTCGTACACGAGCACGGACTGTTCCGTGTGCCCGAGCACCCCGAGCACCAGCGCGTAGGTGCGCAGGGCGCCCGGCAGGGAGCCCAGGGCGCGGTCCCGGCGGGCCGGAGCCGGGGCTCGACGGTACGCCTCGACGCACTGCCGGGCCTCCTCCAGCGCCTCCTCGGTCCGGCCGCACTCCAGGAGCGACTGGGCCCGGACGAACCGCAGATGCGCGGCCTGCGCCGGCGACAGCCGGGCTCCGGGCACGGTGGTCGCGGCGTCCACCGCCACGCACGCCTCCTCGTACCGGTCCACCAGGGTCAGCGTCTGCGCGTGCAGGGCCAGGGCACGCGCCAGCCGGTCCGGGGCGCCCGGGCGCGCGCGGTACAGGGCGACCGCCTCCTGTGCCCAGGACAGCCGGCGCTCGGACGGCCGTGGCCGCACCAGCACCCAGCCGGGGGCGGCGCACCGCAGCAGGACGGCACCGAGCAGCGGACCGCCGATGCCCGGCGCCAGGCGGGCCAGGCCACGGAAGACCGGCAGCAGAACCCACATACGCGCCCCTTCCCCCTGTTTCCCGTGTGCCGAGCGCCGGCCGAAGCCGCGCCGCCTCCGCCACGCCTGCCATGATCGGCCCATGGCCGTACACATCGTCCCCGCCCAAGTCGCCGACATCCACCAGGTATTGGCAAACCACTCCCGCTACTGGGGCGACCGCGACCTGCGTTCGCTCCATCTCCTCGCCCTGGTCCAGGAGTTCGGCTCGACGTGTCTGGTCGCCCGTGCCGAGGACGGCATCCGCGGCTATCTCATCGGCTTCGTGACACCCGACGGCACGGGGTACGTGCATCTGATCGCCACCCGCGACGACGCCCGTGGCACCGGCCTCGGCCGCGACCTGTACGCCGCCTTCACCGCGGCGGCCCGTGCGCAGGGTGCCGTCCGGCTGAAGGCGATCACCTCCGTCGCCAACGAGGGTTCTGTCGCCTTCCACCGCGGCCTGGGCTTCGAGGCGCGGGTCGAGGAGGACTACAACGGGCCCGGGATGCCGATGGTCGTCTTCACACGAGCTCTCCCCGCCACACCGTGACCGCGCCGCCGGTCAGTCGGACCCGGTCGCCGCGCACCTCGGTGCGGACCAGGCCCGTCCGCGCGGACGCCTGGAGACCGACCAGCCGATCCCGCCCCAGGCGTGCGGCCCAGTAGGGCGCGAGACCGGTGTGCGCGCTGCCGGTGACCGGGTCCTCGGGGATGCCGTTGGCGGGGGCGAAGAAGCGGGAGACGAAGTCGTACGGCCCTCCCGGACCGTCCGCCGCGGCCGTGACGATGACGGCGCGCAGCCCCTCGCGGACCGTCAGCGCGGCCAGGGCGGCCAGGTCGGGGTTCACCGTCCGGACGGCGCCCTCGTCAGGCAGGACGGCCAGCAGGTCGCCGAGGCCGCGGGTGCGGTAGGTCGCCTCGGGCTCGGTGCCCAGGGCCGTGGACAGGCCGGGCGGCGCCGGGATCCCGGTGGCGGGCGCGGCGGGGAAGTCGAGGGTGATGCCGTCGCCGTCGAGGTGCGCGACGAGGGTGCCGTGCAGCCGGCTGCGGAACCGGAGCTCGCCGCGCAGCCCGCGTGTGGTGCGCAGGACGTGTGCGGTGGCCAGGGTGGCGTGGCCGCACAGCTTGGCCTCGACCTTCGGGGTGAACCAGCGGATGGCCCAGTCGGCCTCGGCCCCGGCGGGCAGTGGCAGGGCGAACGCCGTCTCGGAGTGGGCCAGTTCGGCGGCCATCTGACGCATCCAGACGTCGTCGGGCCAGTCCCCGGCGGGCAGCAGACACACGCCCGCCGGGTTTCCGGCGAAGGGGCGATCGGTGAAGGCGTCGACCACGTGGAGGGGGAACATGGCCGGACTCTAATGACGCCGGTCTCCGCCCGGCTGGTCCAGTCGGAAAGAAGTGGATCAGTACAGCGACGGTCGCTCCACCAGCTCGACCTCGACCCGGCCGCCGTCCCGCAGGGCCCGTACGCCCGCCTCGCACACGGCTGCCGCCGCGTACCCGTCCCAGGTGCTCGGCCCGGTGACCTCGCCCCGACGCGACGCGTCGACCCAGCTCTGGAGCTCACGGTCGTAGGCGTCGGCGAAGCGGTCGATGAAGTCCTGGGCGATGGTGCCGCCCCAGCGCCCCGCCATGTTGGTGACCATGGCGTGGCCGTCGCCGATGCGGGCGGTGCCGCGTTCGCAGACCACCTCGGCCTGGACCTGGTAGCCGAAGCCGCAGTTGACGAAGATCTCGACGTCGACGACCGCGCCGCCGTCCGTCTCGAAGACCACGAACTGCGGGTCCTGGAGGCCCTCCGGGGCGCTCGCCGTCGGGGTCGGCCGCAGCACGGTGACGGCGGTGATCTCCTGGCCGAGCAGCCAGCGGGTCACGTCCGTCTCGTGCGCCACCGAGTCACTGACGAGCATCTCGCTGGTGAAGAAGGGCGGACTGGCCGCGTTGCGATGCCGGTTGTGCAGCATCAGCGGCCGCCCCAACTGGCCTGTCTCCAGAAGGGACTTGAGCTTCATGTACTCGGCGTCGTAGCGCCGCATGAAGCCGACCTGGACCCGGCGGTGCCCGAGCTTTCGCTCGGCCTCCAGCACCCGCAGCGCGGATGCCGAGTCCGGGGTGAGCGGCTTCTCGCACAGGACCGGCAGATCGCGCTCCAGGGCGGCGAGCAGCGCCGCCTCGTGCGCCGGGCCCGACGAGGCGATCAGTACGGCGTCGACGTCGGGCGCCGCGAGCGCCGTCGCCATGTCGGTGTACGCGGTGCAGCCGTCGACGCGGGCCGCGACGGCCTTGGCCCGCTCCGCGTCGACGTCCACGACGGCGCTCACCCGCGCCCCGCTGATGACCTCTTCGATCCGGCGCACATGGTCGGCGCCCATCTTTCCCGTACCGATGACCGCGACTTGGAGCGGTGCACGCCGGCTCATGACCGTCCTCTCGGACTCCGCAGAATCAGGCTCAGGCTCGCTGGAACAGGCTTCGCAGGAACGCGCGGGTGCGGAGGGTCAGGCTCCGCAGGACCGCAGGAACTTGCGGGTGCGTACGGCGATCGGCAGCGGCTTGTCCGGTTCGCACGGGTACATGTCCTGCTCGACGATGGCGAACAGCTCCACGCCGAGCCTCTGCGCCGCGACCAGCACCGGCTCCAACTCCGGTACGCCGGACGGCGGTTCGCACATCACTCCGCGCTGCACCGCCGGACCGAACGGCACCTCGTTCGCCACGACGTCGGCGAGGATCGCCGGGTCGACCTGCTTGAGGTGGAGGTAGCCGATGCGTTCGCCGTACGTCTCGATCAGCTTGACGCTGTCGCCGCCGCAGTAGGCGTAGTGGCCGGTGTCCAGGCAGAGGTTGACCAACTCGGAGTCGGTGGAGTCGAGGAACCGCTCGACGTGGTCCTCGGTGTCGATGTGGGTGTCGGCGTGCGGGTGCACGACGATGTCGAGGCCGTACGCCTCCTTCACCTCGTGGCCGAGCCGCTCCATGCCCTTGGTGAGGTACGCCCACTGCTCGTGGGTCAGCTCCGGGGGCTCCAGGATCTCGGCGGTCTTGTCGTCCCGCCAGAAGGAGGGGATGACGACGAGGTGCCGGGCACCCATCGCCTGGGTGAGGGCGGCGACCTGGCTGACGTGCTCCCAGGTCGACTCCCACACCGAGGGTCCGCGGTGCAGGCCGGTGAAGACGGTGCCGGCCGACACCTTCAGGTTCCGCCGGGTCACCTCGTCCGTGAGGCGGGCCGGGTCGGTGGGGAGGTAGCCGTAGGGGCCCAACTCGATCCAGGGGTAGCCCGCTTCGGCGACCTCGTCCAGGAAGCGTTCCCAGGGGACCTGCTGGGGGTCGTCCGGGAACCAGACGCCCCAGGAGTCGGGGGCGGAGCCGACCCGGATGCGGTCCAGGGCGGTCACGACGCGTCTTCCTTGGTCGTCGCGACCGGCGCCTTGAGGTCCTGTGCCTCCGGGAGTTCTTCGACGTCGACGCCGCGGACCTGGGACAACTCGTGCTTGAGGGCGGCGAGTTCGGAGCCGCCGGCCATGTGGTTGGTGAGTTCTTCGAGGCTGACCTCGTCGCGGGCGGCGTTGAGTTCCATGGTGCCCAGGCGCAGCACGCTGAAGTGGTCGCCGACCATGTAGGCGTGGTGGGGGTTGTGGGTGATGAAGATGACGCCCAGGCCGCGGTCGCGGGCGGCGGCGATGTACTTCAGCACCACGCCGGACTGCTTGACGCCGAGCGCGGCGGTCGGCTCGTCCAGGATCAGCACCCGGGCACCGAAATAGACGGCGCGGGCGATGGCCACGCACTGGCGCTGGCCGCCCGACAGCGTCCCGATGGGCTGTTCGAGGTCGTCCAGGACGATGCCCATGTTGCGGAGCTCTTCGTCGGCCGTCTTCTTCATCTGCTCGATGTCCAGGCGGCGGATCGGCCAGGGGCCCTTGGTGAGCTCGGAGCCGAGGAAGAAGTTGCGCCACACCGGCATCAGCGGGACGACGGCGAGGTCCTGGTAGACGGTGGCGATGCCCTTGTCGAGGGCTTCTCGGGGGGTGGTGAAGCGGACCGGGGCGCCGTCGACGAGGAACTCGCCCTCGGTGTGCTGGTGCAGCCCGGAGATGATTTTGATCAGGGTCGACTTGCCGGCGCCGTTGTCGCCGAGCACACAGGTGACCTGGCTGGGGAAGACCTTCAGGTCCACGCCGTGCAGGGCCCGGATATTGCCGTACGCCTTGCCTGCGTTGCGGAGTTCGACGATCGCCCCGTCGGTGGCGGGGGCGTCGTCGGCGAGGACGGCACCGTGGGTGCCGGCTTCGTTGGTGGATGTCATTGCGGTCACCTCCGGGTCGCCGTGCGGCTGACCCACAGATTGATCAGGACGGCGCCGAGCAGCATCACGCCGAGGAAGGCCTTGAACCAGTCCGGGTTCCAGCCGGCGTAGACGATGCCCTGCTGCACCATGCCGAACATGAACGCGCCGAAGACCGGGCCGATCGCGGAGCCGGCGCCGCCGGTGAGCAGACAGCCGCCGATGACGGCCGCGGAGATGTAGATGAGCTCCTGGCCCACGCCCTCGCCGGACTGCACGGTGTTGAAGGAGAACAGGTTGTGCATGCCGACGAACCAGGCGCCGAAGCCGACCAGCATGAACAGGGAGATCTTCGTGAAGGTCACGGGGACACCGACCGCGCGGGCGGAGTCCTGGTTGCCGCCGACCGCGAAGATCCAGTTGCCGTACTTGGTGCGGAGCAGGACCCAGGTCGCCAGCGCGGCGAAGACCAGCCAGTACACGATGGTGATCTTGATCTGGACGCCGCCGACCTCGAAGGACGAGGCGAACACCTTCTTCGCCTGGGAGAAGCCGTCCATGGTGCTGATGTCGTCGGTGGCGACGTTCCCGGTGACCAGCTTGGTGACCGCCAGGTTGACGCCCTGGAGGATCAGGAAGGTACCGAGGGTGATCAGGAAGCTGGGCAGACCGGTCTTGACCACCAGCCAGCCGTTGAGGAAGCCGATCGCCAGCGACACCAGGAGGGCGGCGATCACACCCGCCCACACGTTCAGCGTGAGCTGGTAGGCGAGCATGCTCGCGGTGAGCGCCGAGGTGATGACCGCGACGCCGGAGGAGAGGTCGAACTCGCCGCCGATCATCAGCAGCGCGACCGGGAGGGCCATGATCCCGATGGTCGACGACTGGTAGAGGATGTTCGCCATCGAGCTGCCGTCGCGCACCGGCGGGGCGGCGACGAGGAAGAACACCCACACCGCCATGGCGCCCAGGAAGACACCGACGTCGGGGCGGGCCAACAGGCGCAGGGCCAGGGGCCGTTGAGCGGTCCGGCCGTCGGTTTCCTTCCGGCCGGGGGCCGGCGGTGTGGTCACCGCCGGCTCGGCGTGCTGGGTCATACCCATCACCGGGTGCCCTTCGAGGCGAACTCGGCGACCTTGTCGACGTTGGACTTGTCGACGAAGGCCGGGCCGGTCAGCACCGGCTGCTCACCGCCGCCCATGTAGTTGCCGTTGTTCTTGTACAGCCACAGCGAGTCGATCGCCAGGTAGCCCTGGAGGTAGGGCTGCTGGTCCACCGCGAACTCGATGGTGCCCTTGCTGATGGCGCCCGTCAGGTCCTTGTTGAGGTCGAAGGTGGCGATCTTGGCCTTGCTGCCCGCGTCCGACACCGACTGCACCGCGGTCAGCGCGAAGGGGGCGCCGAGGGTGACGACGTAGTCGATCGACTTGTCCTGGCTGAGCTTGGCGGTGATCGTCGACTGCACGGACGGCATGTCGGTGCCGTTGACGTTGAGCGTCTGGAGCTTGCCGTCGAAGGTCTTGTCGACGCCGTCGCAGCGCTGGGTCAGGCCGATGTTGCCCTGCTCCTGGACGACACAGACGGCGTTCTTGGCGCCGGCCTCGTTCAGTCGCTTGCCGAGCGCCTCACCGGCGACGGTCTCGTCCTGACCGAAGAACTCCATCAGACCGAGCTTCTGCCACTCGCTCACACCGGAGTTGAGGCCGACCACGGGGATCCCGGCCTCCTTCGCCTTGGCTATGACGTCCTTGAGGGCGTCCGGCTTGGCGAGGGTGACGGCGATGCCGTCGACCTTCTGGTCGATGGCGTTCTGGATGAGGCCGGCCTGCTTGGCCGCACTCGGGTCGGCCGAGTAGACCAGCTTGACGTTGTCCTTGGCGGCCGCGGCCGTGGCGCCCTTGCGGACGATGTCCCAGAACGTGTCACCGGCCGACTGGTGCGTGACCAGGGCGATCGTCATGCGCGGAGTACTCGCCTTGCCCGCGGAGGCGCCGTCCGCGCTCTCCTCGGACTTCTTGCCCCCGGAGCTGCTGGAGCAGCCGGCGAGGGTCAGGGCAGCCGCCGCGGCGATCGCCACAACAGGGGCGAATCGACGGGAACGGGAGTGAGAAGAGCGGTCCATCTTTCCTGCACCTCACTGTGCTTCACGGGGGGAAAGGGAGAGAGATCTCGGGGATCCGAGGCCCGGGATCTTGGCATGTCCGGGTCGCGTGCCGCAAATACGCGGGTTGTACTGGGACGGGATCCAATCCCTTGGCGGTCCCACTGTCAATACTTTGTTAAGACATCATTTCACAATCAGGTCCGAATGTAAGTACAAACCATTGACAGGTTCACCCTTCGAGGCCTACACCTGGGAGGCGACAGGCCCCCTGGGACTCGAGGAGCGTCACACATGGCCGATTCATCCCAGCCCTTCGACTTGATCACGATCGGCCGCATAGGAGTTGATCTTTACCCACTCCAGTCTGGCGTGCCACTGAGCGATGTGCAGAAGTTCGGAAAGTTTCTGGGTGGTTCGGCGGCCAATGTTTCGGTGGCGGCTGCCCGGCTGGGCCGCACCGCCGCCGTGATCACCCGCACCGGCGACGACCCCTTCGGGGCCTATCTCCACACGGCGCTCAGGGAGTTCGGCGTCGACGACCGCTGGGTGACCCCGGTGGCCGCCTACCCGACGCCGGTCACGTTCTGTGAGATCTTCCCTCCCGACGACTTCCCGCTGTACTTCTACCGTCGGCCGAAAGCTCCTGACCTGGAGATTCACACCGAGGAGCTGGACTACTTCGCCATCCGCGCGGCCCGTATCTTCTGGATCACCGGCACCGGTCTGAGCGAGGAGCCGAGCCGTTCGGCCACCCTCGCCGCGCTCAAGGCCCGCGCCAAGGCGGGTACCACCGTCTTCGACCTGGACTGGCGGCCGGCTCTGTGGAACGACACGGCCTGGAGCGACCCGGAGGAGGCCCGCCCCTACTACGCCGAAGCCCTGCGGCACGCCACGGTCGCCGTCGGCAACCTCGACGAGTGCGAGATCGCCACCGGCGTGCGCGAGCCCCGCGCCTGTGCGGAGGCCTTGCTGGAAGCGGGAGTTGAACTCGCGGTCGTCAAACAGGGCCCCAAGGGTGTGCTGGCCCTGCACCGCGACGGCACGACCGCCGAGGTCCCGCCGGTCCCCGTCGAGGTGGTCAACGGCCTCGGCGCGGGCGACGCGTTCGGCGGCGCGCTCTGCCACGGACTGCTGTCCGGCTGGGAGTTGGAGCGGATCATGCGGTACGCCAACGCGGCCGGCGCGCACGTCGCCGCCCGGCTGCCCTGCTCCACCGCGATGCCGACGACGGCCGAGGTCGAGGGTCTGCTGAGCGGAGTCGCGTCGTGAGCATCGGCATCCGCGACCTCGCCTCGGTCCGGGCCCGGCACCCGGAGGCCGTCACCGAGGCGGCCGCCCGGCGCGTCCGGCGCCCCCTGATCGGCGACAGCGGCCGCCTGATGATCGTCGCCGCGGACCACCCGGCCCGCGGCGCCCTGGGCGTGGGCGACCGGAAGCTGGCCATGGCCGACCGCGCCGACCTGCTGGAACGCCTCTGTGTCGCGCTGTCCCGGCCGGGCGTGGACGGGGTGCTGGGCACCGCCGACATCCTCGAGGACCTGCTCCTGCTCGGTGTGCTGGAGAACAAGGTCGTCATGGGCTCGATGAACCGCGGCGGCCTCGCGGGCGCCGCCTTCGAGCTGGACGACCGCTTCACCGGCCACCGCGCCCGGGATCTCGCCCGGCTCCGCTTCGACGCGGGCAAACTGCTGCTGCGCATCGACTACGCCGACCCGGGCTCACTGACCACCCTGGAGTCCACCGCCCGCGCGATCGACGACATGGCCGCGCACCGACTCCCGCTGTTCGTCGAGCCGTTCATCTCCCGCCGGACCGGCGGCAGGGTCGTCAACGACCTCTCCCCCGAGGCCGTCACCAGGTCGATCGCCATCGCCTCGGGCCTCGGCGGCACCTCGGCCTACACCTGGCTGAAGCTGCCCGTCACCCACGACCCCGACGACATGGCGCAGGTGCTGGAGACCTCCACCCTCCCCGCGGTACTGCTCGGCGGCGAGGTCGACGACCAGGAGGCCGCCTACGAGCGCTGGCGCAAGGCCCTCAGGCTGCCCACGGTCCAGGGCATGGTCGTGGGCCGGTCGCTGCTCTACCCGGCCGAGGGCAGTGTGGAGACGGCGGTCGACACGGCCGTCGGACTGCTGTGACAGGGAAGGACACGGAGGCACCGATGACGTATCACCTCCCCGCGGGAAAGGCCCTGGGCGGCCCCTATGCCGTCGACGTGTCCCCCGAGTCGGCCGGCTGGGGCTACTCGAGCCTTCGCGTCCTGGAGCTGCGGCCGGGCGGCGCCCACACCTTCGACACCGGCGAGAGCGAGTGGATCGTCCTGCCGCTGACCGGCGGCTGCACGGTCACGACGGCCGACGAGTTCGGCGGTGACACCTTCCGACTCCACGGCCGCGACAGCGTGTTCACCGGCGTCAGCGACTTCGCGTACGTCCCGCGCGATTCCCGTACGACGGTCTCGACGACCGGCGGCGGACGGTTCGCGCTCACCGGGGCGCGCTGCACCAGACGGCTGCCCGCCCGCTACGGACCGGCCTCGGACGTGTCGGTGGAGCTGCGCGGCAGCGGCAACTGCTCCCGCCAGGTCAACAACTTCGGGGCGGCGGGCCGGTTCGAGTGCGACAAGCTCATCGCCGTCGAGGTGCTCACCCCCGGCGGCAACTGGTCGTCCTTCCCTCCACACAAGCACGACGAGCACCGGCCGGGCGAGGAGTCGGTTCTCGAAGAGATCTACTACTTCGAGATCGACGGCTCCAACGGCTGCGGCTATCAACGGGTCTCACCCTCCGGCCGGGGCCGCAACACCGACGTCCTGGCCGAAGTGCGCGGCGGGGACGTCGTGTTGATCCCGGACGGCTGGCACGGGCCGTCCATGGCCGTGCCCGGCCACCACATGTACTACCTGAACGTCATGGCGGGCCCCGAGGCCGAACGCGCCTGGCTGATCTGCGACCACCCCGATCACGCCGGGATCCGCGACACCTGGCCCGGCCGGCCCGTCGACCCCCGCCTCCCCCTCTACACGGCACCGGAGAAGTCCTGATGAGCACGCCCACCCGCCGCCTGACCGTCGCCCAAGCCCTGGTGCGGTTCCTGTCCGTCCAGTACACCGAGCGGGACGGCGTACGGCACCGGCTGATCGCCGGGACCTGGGGCATCTTCGGCCACGGCAACGTGGCGGGACTCGGGCAGGCGCTGCTGGAGGCCGGCGAGAACGTGATGCCGTTCCACCAGGGCCGCAACGAGCAGTCCATGGTGCACGCGGCGGTCGGCCACGCCCGCCACCTCGACCGGCTCTCCGCGCAGGCCGTGACGACGTCCATCGGCCCCGGCGCCACGAACCTGGTCACGGGCGCCGCCCTGGCGACGATCAACCGCATCCCGGTCCTCCTCCTGCCCGGCGACTACTTCGCCACCCGCGCCGCCGACCCGCTCCTCCAGCAGCTGGAGCACCCGACGGAGGCGGACGTGTCGGTGAACGACACCCTGCGCCCGGTCTCCCGGTACTTCGACCGCGTCACCCGCCCCGAAGCCCTGATCCCGTCCGCGCTCAACGCCATGCGGATCCTCGCCGACCCCGCCGAGACCGGCGCGGTCACCCTCGCCCTCCCCCAGGACGTGCAGGCGGAGGCGTACGACTGGCCGGAGGAGTTCTTCGCCGAGCGGGTGTGGCGGGTACGGCGTCCCGCCCCCGACCCCGTCGAGCTGGCGGCGGCGGTCGCGGCGATCCGGGCCGCCGAGCGCCCCCTGATCGTCGCGGGCGGCGGCATCCACCACAGCAAGGCCGAGGAGGCACTGAAGGCACTCGTGGACGCCACCGGCATCCCGGTCGCCTCCACGCAGGCGGGCAAGGGCTCGCTGCGCCACGACCACCCCGCCGACCTCGGCGGCATCGGTCACACCGGCACGGCTGTCAGCGACGACCTCGCCCGCACCGCGGACCTGGTGATCGGGGTGGGGACGCGGTACACGGACTTCACCACCGCCTCCGGCACGCTCTTCCGCAAGCCCGACGTCCGGTTCCTCAACCTCAACATCACCGGCTTCGACGCCCACAAGCTCGCGGCGCGGACGCTGGTGTGCGACGCCCGGGCAGGGCTCGAGGCATTGACGCGTGAACTGTCCGGCCACCGTGTGAGCTCGGCTTACGAGGCCGAGTACCGCACCGGCAAGGAGCGCTGGGAGCGGGTGGTGGACGCGGCTTTCAGCGCCGCCGACGAGAACGCCGTCCCGACCCAGACCCAGCTCCTCGGCGCCCTCGACGCGGTCGTCGGCGAGGACGACGTGGTGATCAACGCGGCGGGTTCCCTCCCCGGCGACCTGCACAAGCTGTGGCGGGCCCGCGGCCCCCGCCAGTACCACCTGGAGTACGGCTACTCCTGCATGGGCTACGAGATCCCGGCCGCCATCGGCGTCCAGCAGGCCGGCCCCGACACGCCCGTGTGGGCCCTGGTCGGCGACGGCACCTATCTGATGATGCCCACCGAGATCGTCACGGCCGTCCAGGAGGGCCTGCCGATCAACCTGGTCCTCATCCAGAACCACGGCTACGCCTCCATCGGCGGCCTCTCCGAGACGGTCGGCGGCGAGCGCTTCGGCACCGCCTACCGCTACCGGGCCGCCGACGGCACCTTCTCCGGCGCCCCGCTCCCCGTGGACCTCGCCGCCAACGCGGGCAGCCTCGGGATGGACGTACTGCGCGCCAAGACGGTGCGCGAACTGCGCGAGGCCCTGGCCGCGGCCCGCGCCTCCGACCGGCCGACCTGCGTGTACGTCGAGACGGACACCGTCAATCCGGCCGCTCCCCCGACCGAGGCGTGGTGGGACGTGCCGGTCGCCGAGGTCGCCTCCCGCGAGGCGGCATCGACCGCCCGCGAGGAGTACGACCGCCAGGTCGCCGACCGCCGCCGCCACCTGTGAACCGACAGCAGAGGGAGGTGCGTCCCATGGCGAAGACCGGCGGCTCCGCACGTGCCGCAACCGCCCCCGCACTCGATGCCCTGGACTTCGCCCTGGACCGGGGCAGTCCGGTGCCGCTCTACTACCAGCTGGCCCAGCAGCTGGAGGCGGCGATCGAGCACGGGGTGCTCGCCCCGGGGAACCTCCTGGGCAACGAGATAGACCTGTCCGTACGCCTCGGCCTGTCCCGGCCGACCGTCCGCCAGGCGATCCAGTCCCTCGTCGACAAGGGCCTGCTCGTCCGGCGGCGCGGGGTCGGCACCCAGGTGGTGCACAGCCAGGTCAAGCGCGGCCTGGAACTGAGCAGTCTCTACGACGACCTGGAGGCGGCCGGACAGGGCCCGACCACCGAGGTCGTGCGCAACGAGCACGTCCCCGCCTCCGCCGACGTGGCCGCCGCGCTGGGTGTCGCGGAGGGCGCTGACGTGATCGTGCTGGAACGGCTGCGCGCCACGCACGGCCAGCCCGTCGCGATCCTGTGCAACTACCTGCCCGCGACCCTCCTCGAACTCGACTCCGCCCGGCTGGAGTCGACGGGCCTGTACCGCCTGATGCGCACGGCGGGCATCACCCTGCACAGCGCCCGCCAGACCATCGGCGCCCGCTGCGCCACCGCCGAGGAGGCGGCGCGCCTGGACGAGCCGCCCGGCGCGGCGCTGCTGACGATGCAGCGCACGGCGTACGACGACACGGGCCGGCCGGTCGAGTACGGGACGCACATCTATCGCGCGTCCCGGTACGCGTTCGACTTCCAGCTGCTGGTCAGGTCCTGAGGCCCGCGGTGAAGGGGGTGACGGGCCGCTCCAGGCGTTCGCCGTCCACGGTGAGGTCGACGGCCTCGTTGTAGAAGGCGAGGAGGCCCTTGACCGGGGCCGCCGGGGGCAGGGGGTCGGGGTAGCTCCACACGATGTTGCGGGGGACGTCCTCGTCGCCGCGCCAGGTCCAGTACTCGGCGGTGCCCTTGTACGGGCAGCCGGTGTGGTGGTCGGTCGGCACGAACAGGTCGAGGCGGACGTCCTCGCGGGGGATGTAGTAGCGCGTCGGGAGCGAGGTCTCGAAGAGCAGCACCGGGCGCCGGGTGTCGGCGACCACCCGGCCGGCGATCTCGACGACCACGTGTCGGCTGCTGGGCAGGGCGTCCACCCGTTTGTGCGGGTCGCGGGGGTGGATGAAGATCTCTTCCTCCTCCTCGTACCAGTGGTCGAGGCCGCTGTCCCAGTGCCGGAACCACTCGAAGGCGATGTGCCCGGCGAGGTCGTCGGCGGGGAAGGTCCAGGCGGCGTTCTCCACGAGCTCGCCGTCGACCTCGAGGTCGTAGAAGACCTGCGATCCGTTGTGGGCGCCCGTGCGCGGGTTCTTGGCCGGGCGCAGGAGGTCCGTGCGGACGTCGTCGCGCGGGAACGCGTACAGCGGGACGGGTACGCCGGGTTCCCAGACGAGGACCGGGCGGCGGCTGTCGACGACGGCGACGTCGCCCTTGTAGCCGCGTACCCAGCGGCCGCCGGGCTCCCAGAGGAGGCCTTCGGGCGTGCTGCGGATGGACTGCGCGAACGGATGTACGGTCATGACCGGGCTCCTTCGGCTCCCTCACGAGCCTAGTGCGCGGCGTCCAGGCGGGCCCGCTGCTCCTCGGTCAGTTCCAGGTCGACCGCGGCCAGGTTCTCCTGCAGCTGGGCCACCGAGGACACCCCGGCCAGCGGGAGGATCGGCAGGTCGCCGCCGATCTGCCAGGCCAGGACGACCTGGTTGACGGTGGCGCCGGTCTCCCCGGCCACCTCGCGCAGGACCTTCAGGCGGGCCGGGGTGCCCGGGTGGTCGAAGTCGGCGGGCAGCCGGTCGGGGTGCGTGTAGGCGCCCTTGAGCAGCGGCGAGTAGGCGACGAGGGTCAGGCCGGGCTCCTCGCGGAGGTAGCCGAGCAGGTCGGGTCCGGCGTGGCCGAGGCTGCCGTCGGGGAAGAGGTCCTCGGGGACGTCGTAGCGGGGCCGCAGATGGCTGTGGGCGTACTGGAACACCTCGTAGCCCGGCAGTCCGGCGGCGGCCGCGATCGCGCGGGCCCGCTCCACCCGCCACACCGCGTGGTTGCTGACGCCGAGCAGTCCGACGGAGCCCTCGGCGACCAGCGCGGCGAAGCCCTCGACGGTCTCCCGCAGCGGCACCGTGTGGTCCTCGATGTGGGCGTAGAGCAGGTCCAGCTTCTCCACGCCGAGCCGTTCCCGGCTGCGTTCGGCGGCCTCGCGGATCACCTTCGCCGAGAGGCCCTCGGCGTTGTCGACGTAGCTCGTTCCCGGGGCGAGCGGGCGGGCGCCGAGCTTGGTGGCGATGACGATCTCGGCGCCGACGCCGCGGCTGCGCCGCCAGCGGCCGAGGAGTTCCTCGCTCTGGCCGCCCTGGCCGCCGTCGATCCAGAAGGCGTAGTTGTCGGAGGTGTCGATGAAGTTCCCGCCGGCCTCGACATAGCGGTCGAGTACGGCGAAGGCGGTCTCCTCGTCGGTGCGCGAGCCGAACAGCATCGCGCCGAGGGCGAGGACGGAGACCTCGCGGCGGGTCGTCGGGTCCGTGCCGATGGTGCGGTACTTCATGAGGGGTCCCTCCCGTTCGCGCACCCGCGTTCGGGGTGTGCGAACGGGAGTCTGCAACTTGAAGTGCGCTTCAAGGCAAGGGGATTCACTTTTCGGCGGCGAACGGCCCCTCCAGTGCGGCCCATTGCAGCAGCATGATGGTCTTGGCGTCGGCGATCTCCCCGGTGCGGATCATCTCCAGGGCCCGGCGGAAGGGCAGTTCGAGGATCTCGATGTCCTCGCCCTCCTCGTCCAGGCCGCCGCCCTCGTGGGTGTGGGTGGAGGGTCCGTACTCGGCGGCGTAGAAGCTGACGCGCTCGGTCACGGACCCCGGGCTCATGTAGACGTCGAAGACGTGGCGGACCTCGCCGATGGTGTGCCCGGTCTCCTCCACCACCTCGCGGCGTACCGCGATCTCCGGGTGCTCGTCATCGTCGTCGAGCAGTCCGCCCGGTGTCTCGACGAGCATGCCGTCGGGGTGCCCGTTGACGTACACCGGGAAGCGGAACTGCCGAGTGAGGAGGACGGTTTCGCGGGCGGCGTCGTAGAGCAGCATGGTGGCGCCGTTGCCGCGGTCGTGGGTCTCGCGCTGCTGGGTGCTCCAACTGCCGTCGGCGAGCTGGAGGTCGAAGGTCGTGGCCCGCTCGACGTACCAGTGGCTGGACAGGAGTTTCACCTCGCGGACCTTCACGCGGGGGTTGCCGGTCAGGTCGAGGCCGGTGCGGTCGAGTCCGGTGCGGCCGCGGCGGTCGGGGGTGTCGATGCCGGCGGTCATCGGACGGTCTCGGTCGGGCGGAGGTGCGAGTTGGTCATGCCCGCTGTCTATCACCCCGGGCAGGCGGGCACGCGCCACGGAGGCATCCCGCACTCCGCGGCCCGTGCCCCTGTCTCACCTCATCCGCGCACCTTGGCGGTCATGGAGAACTCGTCGGCCTCGGCGAGGTCGAAGTCCCCGTGGTCGCTGCCGAGCCCCTGCGCGACCAGTGCCGCCGCAGCGCTGCCCAGGATCGCGGACTCTCGCGGCGTCCGGCCGAGGCTGATGCCGCGCAGGAAGCCGGCGGAGAAGGCGTCGCCGCAGCCGGTGGTGTCGACGACGTCGACCTCGAAGGCGGGGACCGGCTCGGTACCGTCGGCGGTCACCAGCAGTGCGCCGTCGCCGCCCCGGGTGACCGCGACGAGTCCGGCCCCGGCGGCGATCAGCTTCTTCGCACCGGTCACGAGGTCCGCCTCGCCGCTGAAGCCGAGGACCTGGTCCTCGTTGGGCAGCAGGTGGTCGACGTACGGGAGCAGCGGTTCGATCTGGTCGAAGGTGCCGAGTTCGCCGGGGGCGAGGAGGTCCACGGAGGTGACGACGTCGTGCTCCTTGGCGTGCGCGAGGATCCGCGCGGCGACCTCGGCGCCGATCAACTCCGGTCCGCCCAGGTGGAGATGGGTCGCCTCGGCGACCGCGTCCCAGGGGACGTCGTCGAGGCCGTAGGTGATGTTGGCGCCGAGGAGATGGAGGGTGGGGCGGTCGCCGTTGGGGCGGATGGGCAGGACGGTCGCGGAGGTGGAGGTGTCGATGCGGCGGACGAGCAACTCCGTGTCGATACCGGCCTTCTGGAGCAGCTGCGTGAGCAGGTCGCCGGTCGGGTCGGTGCCGATCGCGCCGGCGGTGCGGACCTGCGCGCCGAGCTTGGCGAGGGTGAGGGCGGTGCCGGCGGCCGTGCCGGCGGCGGTCATGCGGATGTCCTCGACCAGGGTGGCGCCCTGGCCCTCGGGTATGGCCTCCACCGGCCGCACCAGCACGTCCAGTACGTGCACACCCATCGTGACGACCTTCATCGATTTTCCTCCTGCACGGGTGATACGGATTGCGTGGTGCCGTAGTTGCGCGCGATGGCGGCCTCGATGACCGCGAGTTGCTGCCGCTCGTCGAGAACGCGGGGGGTGCCGACGGCCGCCGCGCGCTGGTACACCCCGCAGGCCCACTCCAGCAACAGGGCGTGTTCGACGGCCTTGTCGAGGGTGGGGGCGTGGGTCACGGCCCCGTGGTTGGCCATCAGGGCCCCGCCGCGGCCCTCGAGCGCGGTGAGCACCGACTCGGCGAGCTCCGGGGTGCCGAAGGTGGCGTACGGCGCGACGCGTACGCTGCCGCCGAGGGAGAGCAACTGGTAGTGGATACAGGGCAGTTCGTCGAGGACCAGGGAGAGCGCGGTGGCCATCGGCGCGTGGGTGTGGACGACGGCGCCGGTGCCGTAGCGGTGGTAGACGCCGAGGTGCAGGTCCAGCTCCGAGGTGGGCCGCAGAGCGCCGGACACGATCTTCCCGTCGAGGTCGACGACGGTCACCTGGTCCGGGGTGAGGTCGGCGAGGACGGCGCCGGTGGCGGTGATCGCGACCCGGTCGTCGACCCGCACGCTGACGTTCCCGGCGGTGCCGATGAGCAGCCCCTCGGCGCCCAGCCGGCGGCAGGCGTCGGCGACCGCGGCCCGTTCCTCGCGCCACGCCGAACTTGAGTCGGTCATGCGCGCGACGCTAACCTAAACGTGAAACAAAGTCACGTTCACGTTCGGAGGTCGTTACGTGGGTGAGCCCACCGCGGACACCGACTGGGCGGCGGGGGTCGCCTCCCTGCGCCGCACTCCCCAGCAGGCCCGCAGCAAGGCCCGGCTGGCCCGGGTTCTGGAGACCGCCGAGCGGGTCCTGGTCGAGGAGGGCGTCGAGGCGCTCACCACGACCCGGATCGCGGCCGAGGCGAGGGTGTCGGTCGGCTCGCTGTACCAGTACCTGCCCGACCGGGGCGCCATCATCGAGGCCCTCGCGGCGGGCTACTTCGCCAAGCTGGAGGCGGCGATGGACGACCTGGTCCGCGCCGCGGCCGCCGAGCGCTGGCCGGACCCGGTGGGGGTCCTCCTCGACGCGTTCGCCGGCATCTACCGCACCGAACACGGCTTCCGCGCCCTGTGGTTCGGCAGCGGCCTCACCGAACAGACCCGCGCCGCCGACCGCGAACACAAACGCCGCATGGCCGACGGCATCCGCCGCATCCTCCTCACCCTCGACCTCGCCGAGGACGACGAGTCGCTGGCCCGCACCTGCCACGCCGCGATGCTCGCCGCGGACGCGCTCGCGCAGGAGGCGTTCCGACGGGACCGGGAGGGGGACGCGGCGTTGCTGGCGGAGGCGAAGGTGATGTTGCGGGGGTATCTGGGGGATGTGGCGGGGCGCTACCGGGGCGGGGCCCCGGCACAGGGCCTCCGGGGCAGCCGGAACCGGTAGCGGAACCCCCGCGAGGCGTCAGGTGACCGGGTTCAGGAAGGTCAGTACCGAGGCGTCCTCCTCGATCAGCGGGGTGAGGGCCGCGTTGAACGGGCCGCCGTACGGGGCCTTCAGATGTGCCTGGAAGGCGTCCTCGTCCCGGTACACCTCGAAGATCCAGTAGGCGCGCGGGTGGGACGCCTTGGTGTAGACGTCGAAGACGAGGTTGCCCTCTTCCTCGCGCACCTTCTCGGTGTACTCCAGGATCAGGCGGGTGACCTCGGCCTCCGCTCCCTCACGGGCGGTGAACTCGGCGAGCAGGGTCTTCTTCACGGGTCGTGTCCTTACGGTGGGGTTCAGTCGCGGTAGGAGTCGAGGTGCCAGACGCGAGCCTGGTCGAGCTTCACCGAGCCGTTCTCGGCGAAGATCTCCACTCCCTGACTGGCGGGGTCGGGGAAGATCTGGTCGGTGATCACGGCCTCGCCGCTGCCGCCGAACACCTCGACGGACGACCAGTCGACGAGGATCCGCAGCTTGACCTTGCCTTTCACGGCCTTCAGCGGTGCGCTCTGGACACCGGGGAAGGTGCTGCTGAAGTCCACGGCGCCGGAGCGGGTCCGGTCGACGTACAGCTCCTGCGCCACGGCGTCGTAGCCGATGACGGTCTCCTCGCCACCCGCGCCGGTACGCACCTTCAGGCCGAAGCGGTCGGCGTCCTTGAGCGAGAAGGTCGCCTCGATGTCGAGCGCCTTGCCTCGGGCCGCACGGCCGATCAGGGGCTTCGAGGTGCTCCTGATCGTGACACCGGCCGCCGTTGCCGGGCGGCTCTGCCGCAGGGACGCAAGGCCGCTCACCGGCTTGCTGGTCAGCGTGACCCGGCCGTCGACCGTGCGCAGGGCCATCTCCCGGGGAGCGCTCTGCGCGCCGCGCCACGGGGAGGTGGGGACGGCGCCGCTGTAGTCCCAGTTGGACATCCAGCCGACCATGTACCGCTTGCCGCCGGGTGCGTCCTCCCAGGACACGGCCGCGTAGTAGTCCTTGCCGTAGTCGGCCCAGTCGGCGCGCTGCACAACGGACTTGGCGGGCCTGTCCGCCTCGGTGAACCGGTCGGCCAGGATGTGACCCCAGCCGGCGTTGTTCATGTCCACGATCTGGATCCGCGCCTTCTTGCCCGCGTAGGGACGCAGGTCGAAGGAGGCCCAGTCCAGGTTCTCACTGTTGGAGCCGGTGGCGCTGCGCACGACCTGGCCGTCGACGATCAGGTTGACCGAAGTCTCCTGGGAGACGGGCTGGGCTTTGGCGTCGGAGAGCATGATGTGGTCGACGTTGAGGTGGCCCCAGCCGCCGGTGTTGTCGTCGACGACTCTGAGCCGCGCCTTCCTGCCCGCGAGATCGCTGACGTCCCACGAGGCCCAGTTCAGTGCTTCGGCGTCCTTTCCGGTCGCGCTGCGCACCACTTGCCCGTCCACGACGAGCTCGAGGGCCGTGGGATTCGCGGAGCCCGAGGGGTGGTTGCCGCCGCCGATCAGGAAGTTGATGTGCTTCTTGTCGATGGTGAACTCCGGCGAGGTGAGAGTGCCGGTGGTCGAGTCGCCGTTCAGGTAGGTGTTGACCAGGCCGCTGCCCCGGAATCCGGAGACCTCCTGCTGGTTGGGCAGGGTGCCGGTGGCCGGTGCCGAGCCGAAGGCGTCCCCGGTCGTCGTCCAGCCGCCGTAGCCGCCGGCCTCGAAGTCGGCGAGGACCGTGCCCGCGGGCGGGTCTCCCTGTTCCAGGACGGTGCCGGCCACGTGCGGGTGCAGTCCGCCGCCGACCTTGAAGTTCAGGTAGGAGCTGTCGACGGTGAACTCGGGTGAGGTGAGGGTGCCGGTGGTGCCGTCACCACTGTGGAAGCTGTTGGCGAGGCCCGTGCCGTCGTAGCCGGCGACCGTTCCCTGCCCGGCCAGGGCACCGGCGGCGGGCGCGTCGCCGAACGCGGTGCCGGTGGTCGTCCAGGTACCGAAGTCGCTGCCCTCGAAGTCCTGCACGACCGTGCCGGTGGGCGGGGTGTAGGTGCCCTTGTCCTCGGCGGTGAACTTCTTGCCGTCGAAGTCCCCGACGAAGTACTGGGAGCCCGAACCGCCCGCGACACCACCGGGGTTCATGCTGACGACCAGGACCCACTTGATGTTGTTCTCGTCCCCGTCGACCGCGAGGGGGAACAGGTCGGGGCACTCCCACACGCCGCCCGTCGCGCCCTGCGGCCCGAACTCGCTCTGCAACTCCCAGTCCTTGAGGTTCCTGGACGTGTAGAACCGCACCTTGTGCTCGGTGGACAGCGACACCGTCATCACCCAGCTCTTCGTCGGCGCGTACCACTGGACCTTGGGGTCGCGGAACTCCTTGGAGCCGATGTCGATGACGGGGTTGCCCTGGTACTTGGTCCAGGTGCGGCCGCGGTCGGTGCTGTAGGCGAGCGACTGGGCCTGTATGCCCGTGTCCTTGAAGTAGCTGGTGTAGATCGCCACCATGGCCGGGTTCTTCTTGGTGCCGAAGCCGGTGGTGTTGTCCCGGTCTACGACCGCGCTGCCGGAGAACACCATCTCCTCGTCGTCGTGCGACAGGGCGAGCGGCAGTTCCTCCCAGTGCACGAGGTCCTTGCTGACCGCGTGCCCCCACGACATGTCGCCCCAGGAGTTGCCGTTCGGGTTGTACTGGTAGAAGAGGTGGTACTCGCCCTTGTAGTACACGAGGCCGTTGGGGTCGTTCATCCAGTTCTTCTCCGGCGTGAAGTGGAACTGGGGCCGGTAGGTCTCGGTGTACGGCGGGGAGTCGGCGGCTACGGCCTGCGGGGCGAGCGGGGCTGCGGACAGGGCGCAGACCGTCGCCACCGCCGCGATCATCCGTATGCGGGCATGCCGGGATACACGTCCAGAGCTCATGGTGTCTCCTGCTGAAGCGGCGCCTTGCCGACGCCGTCGTCCACGGTGTCGGCAAGGGGGTGTCATCGTTGACTTGTGTCATCGATGACATCGAGTGGCCCGATGATGGGGGAAATCCGGCCAGTGCGTCAACGGGTGGGCCGCGATGTCCTGTTGGGCAACCTGCTCGAACCGTCAGACGCGGTCGGCCGCGGCGACCTGCCCCAGCTGGTGCTGCCACGGCGGGTTGGGGCCGGCGACCGAGCAGGTCAGGGCCGCCACGCGGGCGCCGAAGCGGCAGGCTTCCTCGACGTCGTCCAGGCGGACTTCCGTCAGCCGGCCGCCCAGCAGCCCGCGAGCGGCGAGGTGGTGCAGCAGTCCGGCGGTGAAGGAGTCCCCCGCCCCCACCGTGTCGACGACGTTCGTCGCGACGGCGGGCACCTGGACCCGTTCGCCGTCGAGTGAGGCGAGGGCGCCGTCGGCACCGCGTGTGATCACGACGAGCCGTGCCCCGGCCGCGTGCCAGAGGTCGCACGCCCGCTCGGGCGAGGTGCCCGGCAGCAGCAGTTCCAGGTCGTCCTCGCTCAGCCGCAGCACGTCGGTGAGGGCGCACCAGCGCGCCAGACGGGCGCGATAGACGTCGGGATCCACCAGCAGCGGCCGCACATTGGGGTCGATGCTGATGGTCGCGCGGGGCGCGGCCGCCGCCAGGAAGTCCTCCACCACCGCCGCGCCGGGCTCCCGCACCAGGGCCAGGGACCCGGTGTGCACACACGCGCTCTCGGAGAGGTCGACCCGCGCCAGCTCCTCGGCCGTCCACTGCCAGTCGGCCGTGTTCTGTGCGTGGAAGGAGAACGCGGCCTGCCCCCGGTCGTCCAGCTCCGCCACGGCCAGGGTGCTGGGCTCCGTGGCCGCGACGGCGTTCGACAGGTCCACCCCGGACGCGTCCAGGTGGGCCCGGAACAGGCGCCCGAACACATCACCGGACAGTCGTGCGAGGAAGCGGGCGGGGGTGCCGAGGCGGGCCAGCGACACGGCCGTGTTCGCAGGTCCGCCGCCCGGCAGTACACGCAGGGCGAGTTCGTTCGAGGCGCTCGCGGGCTCGGTGAAGGCGTCCGCGACGCACTCCCCCAGGACGGTGATCTGGCGCGGGTTCATGGGCTGCTCTTCTCTGCGGACGACGAGGCGAAAGCGGGCACGGATCGGGCGGCCGCCGGGGGCGTTACGGACTTGTGTCCCGCGCAAGGCATTGACGTTGCCGGGAGACGGAGTCCATCATCCTGGCCATGCAGTGTCAACGATGACATAAGTCAACGATGACACCCCGGGCGGCGTGCTCTGAACCGAACCCCGTGCCGCTCGCGATCCCACAGGAGTCGATCATGTCCCGTACCACTCGCCTGTCCTCCTCCCTCCTCAGAGTCGCCGCCGTCACGGGCGTCGCGGCCCTCACCCTGACGGCCTGCGGCTCCGGTTCCGGATCGGACTCGTCCAGCTCCGGATCGGGCGACGTCAAGGTCGGTCTGATCACCAAGACCGACACCAACCCGTTCTTCGTGAAGATGAAGGAGGGCGCGGAGAAGGCCGCCAAGGAGAACGGCGCCGAACTCGTCACCGCCGCGGGCAAGTTCGACGGCGACAACGCCGGTCAGGTCACCGCCATCGAGAACATGGTCGCCTCCGGTGTGAAGGGCATCCTGATCACCCCGAGCGACTCCAAGGCCATCGTGCCCGCGATCGAGAAGGCCAAGGCCAAGGGCGTCCTGGTCATCGCCCTGGACACGCCGACCGAGCCGGAGAGCGCGGTCGACGCCCTCTTCGCCACCGACAACGTCAAGGCCGGTGAGCTGATCGGCGAGTACGCCAAGGCGGCCATGAAGGGCAAGAAGGCGAAGATAGCCGCCCTCGACCTCGCGCCGGGCGTCTCCGTCGGCGTCCAGCGGCACGAAGGTTTCCTGAAGGGCTTCGGCGCCACCGACAAGGACGTCGCCTGCGCCCAGGACACCGGCGGCGACCAGGCCAAGGGCCAGACGGCGATGGAGAACTGTCTCCAGAAGGAGCCGGACATCAACGTCGTCTACACCATCAACGAGCCCGCCGCCCTGGGCGCGTACACCGCGCTCAAGGCCAAGGGCCGGGAGAAGGACGTACTGATCGTCTCCGTCGACGGCGGCTGCACCGGCACCCAGGCGGTCAAGGACGGCAAGATCGCCGCGACGTCCCAGCAGTACCCGCTGAAGATGGCCGCCGAGGGCGTCAAGGCCGTCGTGACGTACGCCAAGGACGGCAAGAAGGCGTCCGGTTACACCGACACGGGCGTCACGCTGATCACCGACAAGGCGCAGGACGGCGTCACCTCCAAGGACACCGCCTACGGCCTGGAGAACTGCTGGGGCTGAGCCGTCCCCCTCGACCGTACGACGCCGCCTCCCCCTTGAACGGGGCGGCCGGCCCCTCCTCCCCGACCGCGGGGACGGCCGCCCCCTCGTTCCCAGGACTCTGTCTTCCGACAAGGACTTCGCATGACCGCCACGTCCACGCCTCCGAGCACGTCCTCGCCGTACGCCGGGCTCAAAGCGCCGACCACGGCCCGCAGGCTGCTCACGGCGCCCACCACCGGCCCGCTGGCCGCCCTCCTGTTGGCCTGCGCCTTCTTCTCCCTCTCGACCGAGCAGTTCCTCACGGGCGGCAACTTCTCGCTGATCGTGCAGCAGGTCATGGTCGTCGGCACCCTCGCCATCGGCCAGACCCTGATCATCCTGACGGCGGGCATCGACCTGTCGTGCGGTGCCGTGATGGCGTTCGGCAGCATCATGATCGCCAAGATGGCCGCCGAGGGCTCCCTGCCCCCGCTCGCCGCCATCGCCCTGGGCCTGGTCGTCTGCGGCGGCTTCGGCCTGCTCAACGGGCTGCTGGTGCAGAAGATCCCGCTGCCGCCGTTCATCGTCACCCTCGGCATGCTCAACGTGGCGTTCGCGCTGACCCACATCTACTCCGAGGAGCAGACGGTCACCAACCTGCCGGGCCCGCTGACCGCGCTCGGGGAGACCTTCCCGCTGGGCCACACCGACATCACGTACGGCTCGCTGGTCACGATCGCCCTGTTCCTCCTCTTCGCCTACGCGCTGAGCAGCACCGGCTGGGGCCGGCACGTCTACGCGCTGGGCAACAGCCAGGAAGCGGCGCGGCTGAACGGCATCCGCACGGGCCGGCTCACCATCGGCATCTACACCGTCGCCGGCATCCTCTACGGCATCGCCGCCCTGCTGCTGATCTCCCGCACCGGGGTCGGCGACCCGCAGGCCGGACAGACCGACAACCTCGACAGCATCACGGCCGTGGTCCTCGGCGGCACCAGCCTCTTCGGCGGCCGCGGCTCGGTCCTGGGCACCTTCATCGGCGTCCTCATCGTCGGTGTCTTCCGCAACGGGCTCCAGTTGATGGGCGTCGCCTCCATCTACCAGACCCTGATCACCGGTGTCCTCGTGATCCTCGCGGTGACCGTCGACCAGATCTCCCGGAAGAAGGCCCGATGAGCACCAACTCCTCCGCCACGCCCGTGCTTCAGGCGCGCGGCCTGGTCAAGCGGTACGGCCATGTCACCGCCATCGACGGCGCCGACTTCGACCTGATGCCCGGTGAGGTCCTCGCGGTCATCGGCGACAACGGCGCCGGCAAGACCAGCCTGATCAAGGCGCTCACCGGCGCGGTGACCCCCGACGAGGGCGAGATACGCCTCAACGGGAAGCCCATCACCTTCTCCGGTCCGCAGAGCGCACGCGCCCACGGCATCGAGACGGTCTATCAGGACCTCGCCGTGGCCGCCTCCATGGACATCGCCTCGAACATGTTCCTCGGGCGCGAACTGCGCCGCCCCGGCGTCCTCGGCAATGTCTTCCGCATGCTGGACAAGAAGCGCATGCGCCAGGAGGCCGCCGAGCACATGGCCGACCTGAAGATCGGCCTGCGCTCGCTGACGCAGTCGGTCGAGACGCTCTCCGGCGGCCAGCGCCAGGCGGTCGCGGTCGCCCGTTCCGTGGCCTGGGCGCGCAGCGTCGTCGTCATGGACGAGCCCACCGCCGCTCTCGGCGTCAAGGAGTCCGGGCAGGTCCTGGACCTCATCCGGCGCGTCCGGGACAAGGGCATGCCGGTCGTCCTGATCAGCCACAACATGCCGCACGTCTTCGAGATCGCCGACCGGATCCACGTCCACCGCCTCGGCAGGCGTGCCGCCGTGATCAAGCCGTCGGACTACTCGATGGCGGAGGTGGTCGCCATCATGACCGGCGCGCTCACCGTCGACGCGGCCGGAGATACTGTCGTAGCGGACTCGGAGGCTGCCAAGGCCGCCGGAGTACAGGCCACCTGATCGCACGATCCGGCCCTCACAGTTTCCGGCCGAGGCCGCGGCCGGAACCGAGGGCCCACAGGAGACGGTTTCCTCCATGGCAGCCAGCCGCCGCCCCACCCTGGCCGATGTCGCCCAAGAGGTGGGCGTGAGCGCCAAGACGGTCTCCCGCGTCCTCAACGAGGACGGCCCCGTCTCGGCACAGACCCGGGAGCAGGTGCTCGCCGCAGTGGCCAAGCTCGGCTTCCAGCCGAACCTCATGGCCCGCAACATCCGCGTCGGCGGACCCGACACCACCATCGGGCTGGTCATCCCCGACCTCGCCAACCCGTTCTTCGGAGCCGTGGCGCGAGCGATCGAGGACACCGTACGAGAACGCGGACTGACCCTGCTCATGGGCTCCTCCGCCGACGACCCCGACCGCGAACGCGCCCTGACGGACAAGTTCCTCGCCCGGCGCGTCAGCGTCCTGTTCGTCGTGCCGTCCGTGGGCGCCGACCACGCCCACCTCAGGTCCCACCGCACATCGGGACTGCCCGTGATCTTCCTCGACCGCCCCGGAGTCGGCCTCGCCACGGACAGCATCGTCAGCTCCAACCGTGCGGGAGCCCACGACGGCGTCGCCCACCTCGTCGCCCACGGGCACCGGCGCATCGGCTTCGTCGGTGACCTGCCGCTGAAGCTGTACACCCGCCGTGAACGTCTGGCCGGCTACCGCTCGGCGCTACAGGAAGCCGACATCCCCTACGACCGCGCGCTCGTCACCAACGCCCATGACCAGCAAGGGGCCGAGGCCGCGACCGCCCAGTTGCTCGACCTGGCCGATCCGCCCACAGCGCTGTTCGCCGGCAACAACATCGTCGCGCTGGGCATAGTCGCCGAACTGGCCCGCAGCAAGCGCAAGCACGTGGCCGTCGTCGCCTTCGACGACGTAGCACTGGCAGAGGCACTCGAGCCGGCCCTGACCGTCGTCGCCCAGGACCCCGAGGAGATCGGCACGACGGCGGCGACGACCGCCCTCAGCCGCCTCGACGGCGACCGCTCACGCGCCCGCACCATCACCGTGCCCACCCGACTGATCGTGCGGGGCTCGGGCGAGCGCGGTCCCCGAGAATGATCGAGGGGCCGTTTCAGATCTTCTCTGAAACGGCCCCTGACCTGCGACTTCGTAAAGTCGGGACGACAGGATTTGAACCTGCGACCCCTTGACCCCCAGTCAAGTGCGCTACCAAGCTGCGCCACGTCCCGGTGCGTTCTCGCGCGGTGAACCGCGTGATCGCGCGAGGAGCACTTTACCCCACGTGACCGCCCGCTTCGAAGGGGGACCGAGCGGCGCGGGACAATCGACGCATGGGCAGTACATCCTCAGGACAGCCGGCCGACGCTCGGGACCGGGACGACGAGGGGCGGGCCCGGAACGCCCGCCCGCGCGACGGGCTCGGGCGACCCCTGCCGTACGGCGCGGACGGAGTGGAACGGCAGCCCGAGGGGGTCGTACGCGCTCCCGAGCAAAGCGTCGTCGTGGCACAGCAACTGCTGGACGCGGGGAAGCCCTTCCACGCGCACGAGGTCTTCGAGGACGCCTGGAAGTCGGGCCCCGAGGAGGAACGGACGCTGTGGCGGGGCCTCGCCCAGCTCGCGGTGGGGCTCACGCACGCGGCGCGGGGCAATGTCACGGGCGGGGCGCGGCTGCTGCGGCGCGGGGCCGGGGCGGTCGAGGAGTGGGCGTCCGGTGGGGGGCCGAAGGAGCCGTACGGGATGGACCTGACCGGGCTCGCGGAGTGGGCCCGGGCCCTCGCCGCGGACGTGGAGCGCGGCGCCGGGCCGGTGGACGCGGCGGCACGGGCGCCGAGGCTGCGTCCCAGTCCCGGTTCCAGGCCCTGACGCGGACGCGGTGCCGTCACTGTCAGTGGCGTACGGCAGACTCGGGGCGTGCGAAAGATTCATGTCATCGGTATCGGCGCGGGCGACCCCGACCAGCTCACCCTCCAGGCGGTCAGGGCGCTGCGGAGCACGGACGTGTTCTTCGTCCTGGACAAGGGCGAGGTGAAGAGCGACCTGACGGATCTGCGCCGGGACATGCTGCGGACGCACATACCGGAGGGGACGTACCGGGTCGTCGAGGCGCGGGATCCCGAGCGGGACCGGAAGGCGGGCGGCGCGGGCTACTCACCGGCCGTCGGGGACTGGCGCAGCGCCCGGGCCGCCATCTACGAGCGGCTCATCGCCGAGGAGTTGGGCGAGGACGAGAGCGGCGCGTTCCTGGTGTGGGGCGACCCCGCGCTGTACGACAGCACGCTCGGGATCCTGGAGGAGATCCTGGAGCGGGGTGCCGTCGACTTCGAGTACGACGTCGTGCCCGGCGTCAGCAGCGTCTCGGCGCTCGTCGCCCGGCACCGGACCGGGCTGAACCGGGTCGCGCGGCCCGTGCAGATCACCACCGGGCGGCGGCTCTCCGAGGGGTTCCCGGAGGGGGTGGACGACGTGGTCGTGATGCTGGACGCCCACCAGGCCTTCCGGGGCTACGCCGACGAGGACATCGACATCTACTGGGGCGCCTACATCGGCACCCCGGACGAGATCCTCGTATCCGGCCCGATCGCCGAGGCCGCGCCCCGTATCGAGCGACTGCGGGCCGAGGCCCGGGAGCGCAAGGGCTGGATCATGGACACGTATCTGCTGCGCCGCAACCCCGGGGAGCGTTAGGGCACCCGAGCGGCCGTCACCGCGTGCGCCGGTAGGCCACCGGTGTGACCGTGGCCTCGTGACCGTCACCGAGGAAGTCGCGCCGCCCGCCGCAGAGCCGCCGGTACTGGACAAGCGTCGCCGCAACGTCGTCTTCGTGACGATCATGCTGGGCATGCTGCTGGCGGCCCTGGACCAGACGATCGTCGGCACGGCCCTGCCGACGATCGTGTCGGATCTGGGCGGAGCCGAGCACATGTCGTGGGTGGTGACCTCCTATCTGCTCGCGGAGACCGTCTCGACGGTGCTGGTGGGCAAGTTCGGCGATCTGTTCGGCCGCAAGGTGGTCTTCCAGGTCTCGGCGATCGTGTTCATCACGGGCTCGTTCCTGTGCGGTCTCGCCGGCAACATGACGCTGCTGATCGCCTGGCGGGCCATGCAGGGCATCGGCGCGGGCGGGCTGATGGTGACGTCGATGGCCCTCATCGCCGATGTCATCCCGCTGCGGGAGCGCGGCAAGTACCAGGGCGCGATCGGTGCCGTGTTCGGTGTCGCGACCGTCATCGGGCCGCTGCTCGGCGGGCTGTTCACCGACCACTTGACCTGGCGCTGGGCGTTCTACGTCAACGTCCCGATCGCGATCGTCGTGGTCTTCGCGGCGGCCCGCACCATCCCGGTGGTGAAGTCGGCGTCGCGCCCGGTCATCGACTATCTCGGCATCGCGCTGGTCGCGGCGGGCGCCAGCGCGCTGATCCTGGCGACGAGTTGGGGCGGCAACGAGTACGCGTGGGGTTCGGGCGTCATCATCGGCCTGTTCGTCGGCGGCGCGCTGGCCCTCGGTCTGTTCTGCTGGGTCGAGACCCGGGCGAAGGAACCGATGCTGCCGATGCGGCTGTTCACCAACCCGGTGTTCACGGTCTGCTCGATCCTCAGCTTCATCGTCGGCTTCGCCATGCTCGGCGCGATGACGTATCTGCCGAGCTACCTCCAGTACGTCGACGGCGACTCGGCCACCGTCTCCGGCGTGCGCACCCTGCCGATGGTCATCGGCCTGCTCATCGCGTCCGTGGCGAGCGGCAACGTGGTCAGCAAGACCGGGCACTACCGGACCTTCCCGATCGTCGGTTCGCTGGTGATGGGGCTCGGGCTGTACCTGATGTCCCTGATGGGGCCGGGCACCGGGGCCTGGCTGGAGTCGCTGTACATGTTCGTGCTCGGTACCGGTATCGGCCTGTGCATGCAGGTGCTGACGATCGCGGTGCAGAACACCGTCGACTACGCCGACCTCGGCACCGCCACCTCCGGCGTCACCTTCTTCCGCACACTGGGCAGTTCCTTCGGCACCGCCGTCTTCGGCACGATCTACGCCAACTCCCTGACGCCCAACCTCGAAAGCGCGGTGGCTCAGGCCGCGCGGGCGGGCAGCGGGCTGGACCCGGCGACGATCGCCAAGGCGGCGACCAGCCCGGACGGCGTGCACGATCTTCCGGCCTCGGCGGCCGCCCCGATCATCGACGCCTACGCCGACACCATCCAGACCGTCTTCCTGTGGACGGTGCCGGTCGCGGCGCTCGGTTTCCTGGTCGCGCTCTTCCTCAAACAGGTCCAACTGCGCGACAGCGCCCGGGCGGGTTCCACCGACATGGGCGAGGGGTTCGGACAGCCGTCCGGCGCGGACTCGCAGCGGGTGCTGGAGGCGGCCGTCGGGAAGATCATCGGCGCGGCCGGTGTGGACGACGCGCGCCGGATCGTGGCGGCGTCCGACACCCGGCTCGACATCGCCGGTGCCTGGGCGGTCATGCAGGTGGAACTGTTCACGCGGATGGTGGGCCACGCCAGCCTCGGCCTGATCGCCGCCCGCCGTCACATGCCGCCCGAGGTCCTGCTACCGGTCTTCGACCGCATGGTCGACGAGGGGTATCTCACCCGCGCCGGCAACCTCTTCTCCCACACCCAGGCAGGCACCCGCGAGGCCCATGTCGTCGGCAGGGCCTGGGCGACGTGGCTGGAGGAACGGGTCCAGCAGGACATCGGCCGCCCGGCGGGCACGGACCTGAAGGCCGCCGTCGACACGATCTCCAAGCGGCTCCTGGTCGAGGACCTGGGCAACGGGCTGCCGGAGCGACCGAGGGAACTGGCCGGCGCCCGCTGAGAATCCGGGTGCGGGGCGGCTCGGACGGTTGCCATACTCCGGGCATGTCCACACCCGTCCGCTTCCACGATCCCGGCCTCGACGCGTCCCACTTCAGCGGCTCGGTACTGGTGCGCTGCCCGCGCTGCGACCGCATCGCGCATTTCGAGCGCAGCGCGCCGCCGGAGCCGCGGGTGATCTGCCGGTCCTGTGGTCTGTGCCGGACCACGAACCGGTGTGCGTGGCCGCGGTTGTGGCTGCGTGCCGAGACCCGGCACGGCGTGGTGACGGCGTACAACCTCGAACACCTCGACCTGCTGCGGCGGTTCGTGGCCGCGGACCTGCGCGAGCGGGACCCCTGGTACGGGCACGGTCGCAAGATGACCTACATCGGCCGGCTGCCCGCCTGGATCAAGAGCGCCAAGAACCGCGGCGAGGTGCTGCGCGCCATCGACCGTATGCGGGCCTCCGTCATCTCGGGCTGAAGCCGAGCCGCTCCAGGACGGCGGCGACATCGGGCACGCTCGGCACGTTCGCGGGCAGCGGGGGACGTCGTACGACCACGACGGGCAACGCCAGTTGGCGGGCGGCTGTGAG
Organism: Streptomyces sp. RG80; assembly: GCF_040446465.1. Classification (NCBI taxonomy): domain Bacteria; kingdom Bacillati; phylum Actinomycetota; class Actinomycetes; order Kitasatosporales; family Streptomycetaceae; genus Streptomyces; species Streptomyces sp. RG80. Next base: position 544,652 of record NZ_JBEAAJ010000002.1, read on the forward strand.
TTTGGCGGCCGTGGCCGCTCCCCCGCTGTCCTTCGTGACCAGGACGTCGATGCAGTGTGTGGACAGCAGCGCGGACTCCTCGTCCACAGTGAACGGGCCCCGGGCCAGGAGGACTTCGGTGCGGGGTGGCATCGGCGGGTCGGGGAGTTCCACGGAACGTACGACGAAGTGAAGTTCGGTCAGGTGCGCGAAGGCCGCGAGGCCCAGGCGGCCGGTGGTGAGGAAGACCCGGGGGCCGAGCAGCGGCAGCAGGCCGGCCGCCTCCGCCAATGAACCGACCGGGAACCAACGGTCCTCGGGGCCCGGCCGCCAGCCCGGACGGCGCAGAACCACCGTCGGGACACCGGTCACGGCGGCGGCCCGAGCCGCGTTCGCGGTGATCGCCTCGGCGAACGGATGCGTGGCGTCGACGAGGGCATCCACCCGCTGCTCGCGCAGCCAGTCGGCGAGCCCCTCCGCACCGCCGAAGCCCCCGATCCGAACGTCCCCCGTGACGGCCCCCGGCCGGGCCACCCGACCCGCGAGCGAGGTGGTGACGCGAACGCCGGGCAACACCGTGAGCGCGGCGGCGAGTTCCCGGGCCTCGGTGGTGCCGCCGAGGATGAGGACGTGGGGGGACATGAGGTAGAGCGTACGAAGGGGGGACGGGAGGGCGGACATGGGGGTTCGGCCGTATGCCCGGCGATGTCCCTCCCGTCGCTCTCCGGGAATCACGCAAACCGCTTCGGGACGTTCTATCGTCCTGACATGGAGTCCGTGCGCGCCGTGCTGATCGACATCGACGGGGTTCTCACCGTGTCGTGGGAGCCGTTGCCGGGTGCGGTGGAGGCGTTGCGGGAGCTTCGCGGGGCCGGGCTCGACGTGGCGCTGGTCACCAACACGACGTCTCGGACGCGGGCGTCGATCGCCGGGACACTGGCGGAGGCGGGGTTTCCGGTGGCGGCGCGGGACATCCTGACCGCGCCCGCCGTCACGGCCGCGTATGTCGCCGAGCACTTTCCGGGGGCGCGGTGCGCGCTGCTGAACAGCGGGGACATCGGGGAGGACCTCGGTGATGTGGAGGTGGTCGACGCCGGGGACACCGCGGCGGTGCCGGACGTCGTGATCGTCGGGGGTGCGGGGCCCGAGTTCGACTACGCGGCGCTGAACCGGGTCTTCGGGTATCTCCAGCGCGGGGCGCGGCTGGTGGCCATGCACCGGAACCTGTACTGGCGTACCGACGATGGGTTGCAGCTGGACGCCGGAGCCTTCCTGGCAGGGCTGGAGAAGGCCGCCCGTACCGAGGCCGTGGTGACGGGGAAGCCGTCGCGGGCGTTCTTCGCGTCGGCGCTGGCCCGGCTCGGCGCCGGCGCGGACGAGGCGGTGATGGTCGGTGACGACATCGAGTCGGACGTGCTGGCGGCGCAGGCCGCCGGGGTCACGGGCGTGCTGGTGCGGACCGGTAAGTACCTGCCTCAGACCCACCGGGCCGCGAGCGGCACACCGGACCATGTGATCGACTCGTTCGCCGAGCTGCCCGCCCTGCTGCGGGCGTGGTCAGCGCAGCAGTAGCTGGAGGCCGCCGATGATCGTCGCGGCGATCACGAGCTGTTCGAAGAGCCGCTGGTTGATCCGGTTCACGGCCCATTTGCCGAGGAGCGCGCCGGGGACGACGAACGCCACGAGTGCGGCGTCGATCAGGAGCGAGTGGCCGTCGATCAGTCCGAGGCCCACGCTGAAGGGCACCTTGGACGTGTTGACGATGAGGAAGAAGAACGCCGAGGTGCCCAGGAAGCCGAGTTTCCTGAAGCCCGCCGACAACAGGTACAGCGACATCACCGGCCCGCCCGCGTTGGCGACCATGGTGGTGAAGCCGCCGAGGACGCCGTAGGAACGGGCTTTGACCCGGCCCGCCTTCGTGGTGACCGCGTCCGGTTCGTCCTCTCGCTCCGCGGTGCGCCGGCGCCACACCGTCACGGCCGCCATCAGCAGCAGGATGGCCCCGATCGAGGTCCGCACCATCGCGTCGTCCGCCCACATCAGGAACACCGTGCCGGCGACCACGCCCGCCGCGACCGCCGGGAACAGCTTCCACAGGGTGGGCCAGTGCGCGTGGCGACGGTAGGTGAGGACCGCGAGGACGTCCCCGGCGATCAGGATCGGCAGCAGGACGCCGGTGGAGGCGCGGGCGGGCAGGACCGCGGCGAAGATGGCGAGGCTGACCGTGTTGGCCCCGCTCACGGCGGTCTTGGAGAAGCCGACGAGGAGAGCCGCGAAGGCGAGGGCGGCGAACTCCCAGCCGGTCAGGTGCCAGAGCGTCATCGTGTTCATGCGGAACCCGATGCTATGTGCAGCCAACCCGTGTCCGTAAGCACCGTCTCGCGGGTTGGTCCTGCGTCAGCGCCGTCCCACGCGTCCGTCCTGCGGGCCGGTCCTGCGTCCGCCGTCCCGCGCGTCCGTCCTGCATCGGTGGCGTCCCGCGGTCCGTCCTTCGTTCAGTGCCGCTCGACCAGGACGGCGCTCCCCTGCCCCACCCCCACGCACATCGTCGCCAGTCCGCGCTCCGCGCCCGTGCGCCGCATCCGGTGCAGCAGCGTCGTGAGGATCCGGGCACCCGAGCAGCCGAGCGGATGGCCGAGGGCGATCGCGCCGCCGCTCGGGTTGACGAGGTCGGGGTCGATGCCGAGGAGGTCCACGCAGGCGAGGGCCTGGGCGGCGAAGGCCTCGTTGAACTCGGCCTCCTGGATGTCACCGACACTCCAGCCGACGCGGGCCAGCGCCTTCCGCGTGGCGGGGACGGGGCCGAGGCCCATCACATCGGGGTGAACGCCCGCCGAGGCACCGGCGACATAGCGGCCTAGGGACTCCAGGCCCAGGTCGTTCAGGGCTTCCTCGCTCACCAGGAGCAGGCCCGCCGCACCGTCGTTCATCGGCGAGGCGTTGCCCGCGGTGACCGTGCCGCCCTGCCGGAACACCGGCTTCAGCCGCGCGAGCTTCTCATGGGAGGTGTCCTCGCGGACGCATTCGTCGGTGTCGACGACCACGCCGTCCGGCCGCTCCACGGGCAGCAGTTCGTTGTCGAAGTGGCCGTTCTTGCGGGCCAGGGCGGCGCGTTGGTGGCTGCGCAGCGCGAACTCGTCCTGGCGGTCCCGGGACACGCCATGGCGGGCGGCGACCTCCTCGGCCGTCTCCCCCATCGACAGCAGCCCATGCAGCTCCTTCATCGCCGGGTTGACCAGGCGCCAGCCGAGCCGGGTGTCGACCGTCTCGATGCGATGCGGCAGGGCCTCGTCGGGGCGCGGCAGGACGAAGGGGGCGCGGCTCATCGACTCCGAACCGCCGGCCAGCACGATGTCGGCCTCGCCGGCGGCGATGGTGCGGGCGGCGGTCGTCACCGCCTCGAGTCCCGACGCGCACAGCCGGTTGACCGTGGCGCCCGGCACGCTCTCGGGCAGGCCCGCGAGCAGCGCCGCCATCCGGGCGACGTTCCGGTTGTCCTCGCCGGCCTGGTTGGCGGCGCCCCAGTAGACGTCGTCGATCCGCGCCGGGTCGAGCGCGGGCACCTCGGCGACGAGCGCGCGGATGACGGCCGCCGCGAGGTCGTCGGGGCGCACGGCGGACAGGGCTCCGCGCAGTTTGCCGATGGGGGTGCGGCGGGCGGCCGCGAAGTGGACGGGACGCACGGCATGACTCCACGGTCGAGTTGGTCGGCGACGGGCCGGGGCGGGTCGAGTCGGGTTAATTAGCACTGCTAGTTTCGGACTATAGTCCGCCCTTCCGCCGCCTGGGAAGATCCCGGGAGAATCCGGGGAAGATCCCCCGGAACCTTCACCGACGCAGCTGGAGGAGACATGGCCGAAGCCCGCGAGCACACCCTCGACGGAATCGTCGTACGCGAGTGGCTGCACCCCCGACCGCGCTGTCTCGTGCTCCTGGTGCACGGATACGGCGAGCACATCGGCCGCTACGAGGAGGTCGCCGGCGTTCTCGTGGCGCATGGCGCCGCCGTCTTCGGACCCGATCACCGGGGCCACGGGAAGTCGGCGGGCGAGCGCGTGCTGGTCGAGGACTTCGAGGACGTGGTCACGGACGTCCATGCCGTGGCCGAGTTCGCCCGGACGGCCCACCCGGACGTGCCGCTCGTCGTCGTCGGCCACTCCATGGGCGGCCTGATCTTTGCCCGCTACGCCCAGCGCCACGGCGCCGGACTGACCGCCCTCGTCCTGTCCGGACCGGTCATCGGCGACTGGGAGCTGCCCCGGCAGCTCAGCGCCCTCGACGAGATCCCCGACATCCCCATCAACCCGGCGGCCCTGTCCCGCGACCCCGCGGTCGGGGCGGCGTACGCGGTGGATCCGCTGGTCTGGCACGGGCCGATGAAACGGCCGACGGTGGAGTCGTTCCTGCGCACGCTGGAGACCGTGGCGAAGGACGGTGATGTCGGCCGGCTTCCGCTGCTGTGGCTGCACGGCGACGACGACCGTCTGGTGCCGCTCTCCGGCAGCCGTCCCGGAGTCGAGCGGCTCAGCGGCGGCGTCCTCACCGAGCGGATCTATCCGGGCGCCCGGCACGAGGTGTTCAACGAGACGAACCGGGCAGAAGTCTTCGTCGACCTCACCCGTTTCCTGGACGGCGTGCTCGGAGGCTGATGACCGCCGCGTTTGCACCGGTTCGCCCTGGGCACCCGCGCCCGCATGGAGTGGTTGCGGCAGGCTGCCTGCGTGGGCGAGGACCCTGAGCTGTTCTTCCCCGTGGGCACTCAGGGGCCCGCCCTGCGGGACGTCGCGGCGGCCAAACGCGTCTGCGCCCGCTGCCCGGTGACCGCCGAGTGTCTCGGCTGGGCGCTCGGCAACGGCCAGACCTCGGGCGTCTGGGGCGGCACCTGCGAACAGGAACGCGTCGCACTGCTCCGTAACGGCATGGACCACGCCAGAAGGAGGAGCACCGTATGACCGTGGTGAGGAGCACCCTTCCCGAGGACGCCCGCAAGACCGCGGGGGACGCGCTGCAAAGCACCCTCGTGGATCTTCTCGGTATCTCGTTGATCGGGAAGCAGGCGCACTGGAACATCGTCGGACCGCGCTTCCGCTCCATCCACCTCCAGTTGGACGAGGTGGTCTCGGCGGCCCGCGCGTTCTCCGACACGGTCGCGGAGCGTGCCGCGGCGATCGGCCTGCCGCCCGACGGTCGGCCGGAGACCATCGCCGCCGCGTACACGCTGCCCGGCGCCAAGGACGGCTGGCAGCGCGACAACGAGGTCGTCGCTCTGCTGCTCGAGACGCTGGAGGCGGCGATCGGGCGGCTGCGGGAGCGCATCGCCGCGACCGAGAAGGCCGATCCGGTCACCCAGGACCTGCTGATCGGCATCACCGCCGAACTGGAGAAGCAGCGCTGGATGTTCGACGCGGAGAACTGGCCGCGGGACTGACGACCCCGACCACGACCACGACGGACGATGCACGCAGCACGCAGCACGCAGCACGCAGCACGCAGCACGCAAGGTACGACGCACGACGAAGGGGCACCCGATGACCGACGCCCTCGAACTCGACGCGCTGTGGGAGGACTTCCACCGCGTGGTGAACATGACCTCCCAGGAACTGGCGTCCTGGCTGCGGGTCAGCGACGCCGGCGAGGACACCGAGCCACTGCCGGAGCACGCCGGATCGCCCACCGGGCAGCACGTCCTCGCGATCCTGCAGAAACGGCGCACGGATCTCACCGAGGACGACGTCGAGGTGATGTACGAGGTGGTGGACACCGTGTCGGCGCAGACCGACTCGGAGAACGAGCCGGCGGCCGAGGAGACGCGGCTTCGACACCGCCTGATGACGCTGGGCCACGACCCGCTCAAACCGTAGGCCTCGCACCGCAGTTGACCTGAATCAGGTGGCCGAAGACCCACTCCGCCGGTCCCGGACGCTCGTGCGAGACTGCTCGCGACCTTGACTAGCGAGCAGAGGAGCCACACGTGACCGGGACCGAGCCGGCCGCCCAGCGGATCGACACGACCAAGCCGCACCCGGCCCGCGTCTACGACTGGTACCTCGGCGGCAAGGACAACTACCCGGTCGACGAGGCCCTCGGCCGTCAGATCGCCTCGCTCAACGGCGACGCCCCGCGGGCCGCGCGTGCCAACCGCTGGTTCATGAACCGGGCCATCCGCCAACTGTCCGGCAAGGAGGGGATCCGCCAGTTCCTGGACATCGGCACCGGCATCCCCACCGAGCCCAATCTCCATCAGATCGCCCAGAAGGTCGCCCCGGACGCCCGGGTCGTCTACGTCGACAACGACCCGATCGTCCTCGCCCACGCCGGCGCCCTGCTGCGCGGCACCGAGGAGGGCGTGACGGAGTACATCGAGGCCGACGCGCGTGAGCCGCACAAGATCCTCGAACAGGCGGGCCAGATCCTCGACTTCGACAAGCCCGTCGCCCTGTCGCTCATCGCGCTCATGCACTTCGTCGCCGCCGAGGACGGTGCGTACGACCTGGTGGACACCCTGGTCGGCGCGCTGGCTCCGGGCAGCGCGCTGGTGCTGTCCGCGATGACCGCCGACTTCGAGCCGGAGAACGTACGCCGGGGCATCGAGGCCTACGCGGCGGGCGGGGTGACGCTGGTGGCCCGTACGCGGGACGAGTTCGGCCGGTTCTTCGAGGGACTCGACGTTCTGGAGCCGGGGATCGTGTCGGTGAAGGACTGGCGTCCCGAACTCGCGGTGGCCGAGACGCCGGACTCCACCGAAGGACCGGTGTCGCTGTACGGGGCAGTCGGGATCAAGCCCTGGCCCCGTAACCAGTCCTAGCCCAGCAACCACCCCCCGTCCACGGCGAGTTCGACCCCGTTGACCGAACGGTTGCGCAGCAGGAAGTCCACGGCGTCCACCACGTCCGCCATCGCGGCGAGCCGTCCGGTGGGCGTCCTGGACCTGAGGCCGGCGAGCACCTCCCCCGGTTTGGCCGCCCAGTACGGGCTGTCACCGACGACACCGGGATGGACGGCGTTGACCCGCACCGGGGCCAGCTCGACGGCGAGGGTGTTCACCAGTCCGCGTACGCCCGCGTTGACGGTCGCCACGGTCGTCGCACCCGGGTAGGGCCGCTCCTTGGCCTGTCCGCCGAACACCACGATCGCGCTGTCGTCGTGCAGCCGGTCCCGGAGCGCGTGCACGACCTCGGTGTAGCCGACGAGCTTCAGCGTCACCAGGTTCAGGGCCGCCTCGATGTCGTAGTCGCTCACCCGGTTGTCGTCGCGGGCGACCCCCGAGAGGACAAGGTGGTCGACCGGACCGCCGAGGTCCCGCAGCGCCCCCGCGATCTCCCGTGGGCGCGACAGGTCCAGGGCGATGCCCCGCGCCGCGCCGGTCTCCTTGGCCGCCGTGCCGGCGCGATGGGCGTCCCGGCCGGTCAGGATCACCTCGTCGCCGCGCGCGGCCCGGAAGCGGGCGAACTCGCGGCCGATCCCCGACGTACCGCCGACGACGAGCACACTGCTCATGACTCCAGGGCCTCCCTCAGATACTCCCAGTCCCGCGTGAACCGGTACGAGTGACGCGACGGCGGCTGCGGTGCCTGTGTCTCCAGCCAACGCAGCGGCCCCGTACCGACGTTGGTGAACCCGTGCACACAACCGGCGCCCGCCCAGGCCACGTCACCGGGTCCGAGCCGGTACACCGAGCCGTCGAAGGTGGCGTCCACGGCCCCTTCGAGGATCAGGTAGGTCTCCTCGAAGGGGTGGTCGTGGGTGCCCGCGACGCCGTCGGGCGCGTACTGCACCATGAACATCGTCGAGGCGACCGCGCCGAGATCGGCGTCGACCATCATCTTCACGGTGATCCCGCTGTAGACGAGCAGCGCGGTGCGCATGCTCGCCGAGACCGCGAGCAGGTCCTGGGACTGCTTGCCGGGGTCCATCTGCGCGGGCTCGAAGTGGCCGAAGGAGCGGGTGCGCGGATCGCGGACGTCGATACGGGCGGGGGTGCGGCGGGGCAGTGCGGGCACCGCGTGGGTGTCGTGGCCGTAGCGGGCGCGGGGCACGGGTGCGAGCATGTCCGCCCAGCGTGCGCCGGTGTCGCCGGTGCCCCGCCAGGCGTGCGGGACGCCGGTGGGCAGCAGTCCGTAGTCGCCCTCCTCGAGGAGGTACGACCCGTCGGGCACGTCGAGGACGACGGTCCCGTCGAGCACACAGAAACTCTCCTCGTACGAGTGCACATGCGCTCCGACCGCGCCGTCCGGCAGCAACTCGCAGACACCGAAGCCGGTATGGACGCTGCCGTCGTCCTCGCCGACCAACTCCCGCCGCCGGTACCCGTGTTCGTCGTACTCCGGTGGCGGTACGTCGGTGGCTCGGCGCACCAGGTGAGTGGTCACCGGGCGGCCTTCGCTGCCTTCGCCGCCAGCAGCCGGTCGCGGGACTCCTCCACCAGGCGCCGGGCGCGGGCCACGTCGGCGGTCAACTCGCCGTCCCGCTTGCGGATCACACCGTCGACGAGGACGGTGTCCACGTTGGAGACGTCGGCGGACAGCGTCACCGCGGCGGCCGCGTCGTGCACGGGCGCCACGTTCAGCGCGGTGGCGTCGATCGCGACGACGTCGGCCCGCTTGCCCGGAGTGAGCGAGCCGGTGCGGTCCTCCAGACCGGCCACGTGCGCACCGTTGCGGGTGGCGATCTCCAGCATCCGACGGGCCGTCAGCATCGTTTCGGGCACCGGGACATCGGCCTGCCAGCACTCGGCGTTGACGCGGGCGCGTTCGGCGCCGAAGGCCGCGCGGATCTGGGTGAACATGTCGCCGGGGACGGTGGTGACGACGTCGATGCTCAGGGAGGGCCGCAGTCCGTGCTCGATCGCCTTCACCACCGGCGGCCAGCCGTGCCCCATCTGCGTCTCGACCTGCGGCGCGATGGAGACCGTACCGCCGCTGTCGGCGACCATCCGCCACTCCTCCTCGCTGAAGTAGCAGCAGTGGATGTAGGTGGTGTCGGGGCCGAGGAGCCCCAGGTCGTGGAGCTGCTTGGCCATGCCGAAGCGGCCGGCCAGGCGGCCCATGCCGACGTGGACGGTGATCGGGATGCCCAACTCCCGTGCCAGGCCCCACTCCGCGATGACGACGTCGTTCACGCAGAAGCCGGGGCCGCGGGTGGCGAGGGCCATGGTGAGCAGGGAGTCGTCGGAGGCGAAGTGCGTGTCGTGGATGCGGCGTACGTCGTCGCCCGGGATCGCGATCTTGCTCTCGAACCAGTAGTCGGCGAGGGAGGTGTTGGCGCTGCCGTAGGCGTACTGGGCGCGGATGCCGGTCTCGGCGAGGGCCTGGATGGCGGCGTCGGGGTGCTCGGGGGTGTTGTTGATGTGCGACCAGTCGACGAGCGTGGTGATGCCGGCGTTGAGGCACTCCAGGGCGCCCGCCAGGTTGGCCGCGTAAACGTCCTCGGGGGTGTAGAGCGGGGCGAAGGTGTCGAGGATGTCGACGAAGTAGTCGTCGAGGGTGGCGTCGGGCGCGACCCCGCGGATCGAGGCCTCCCAGGTGTGCCGGTGGGTGTCGACGAAGCCGGGGATCAGGATCCGGCCGCTCATGTCGAGGACTTCGGCGTCGGCGCTGATCTCGGGCTGTACGGCCACGATCTTCCCGTCCTCGACGAGGACGTCCCCTCGGGGGAGGTCCCCGATGTCGGGGTCCATGGAGATCACATGACCTGCGCGCAGGAGTGTCCGAACGGTCATCGCCCTTCCTCCTTCGGGGTGTTCGCGGTGTTCGGGTCTTCGGGTCTTCCGGTGTTCGGGGTGTTCAGTACGCGGTGAGGTCGCGGACGGCCGCCACGACCTTGTCGACGGTGGGGATGACCCGCTCCTCCAGCGCGTCGGCGAACGGCAGCGGGACGCACTCCCCCGCCACCCGGCGCACGGGCGCGTCCAGCAGACCGAACCCCTCGTCGGCGACGACCGAGACGACGGTGGCGCCCCAGCCGCCCTGGTACGGGTTCTCCTCGACGGTGACCAGCCGCGAGGTCCGGGCGAGCGAGGCGAGGACGGTGCTCATGTCCAGCGGCACCAGACAGCGCAGGTCGACGACCTCGGCCTCGATGCCGTCCTCAGCGAGCAGTGCGGCCGCCCTGAGCGCCACCGGGACCATCGCGGCGAGGGCGACCAGCGTGATGTCGGCACCCTCGCGCACGACGGCCGCGCGGCCCAGCTCGACCACATGCTCCGGCGGCGGAGGCGGACCCTTCGACGCCAGCAGGCCCTTGTGCTCGAAGAACACCACCGGGTCGTCGCTGCGGATCGCCGCCGCCAGCATGCCGATCACGTCGGCGGGGGTCGCCGGTGCCGCGATCTTCAGGCCGGGGACGGTCAGGGCCCAGTTCTCCGTGGCCTGCGAGTGCTGGGCGCCGAAACCGAGCCCGCCGCCGTTGGCGGTGCGCACGACGAGGGGCACGGTGACCTGACCGCCCGTCATGTAACGCACCTTGGGTATCTCGTTGGCGAGGTAGTCCCAACAACAGGCCAAAAAGTCCGAGAACATGATCTCCGCGACGGGTCGCATCCCGGTCATGGCGGCGCCCATCGCCGCGCCCACGATGGCCTGTTCGGAGATCGGCGTGTCCCACACCCGCTCCGGACCGAACTCCTCGAACAGCCCGGCGGTCATCTTGAACACCCCGCCGGCCGCCCCGATGTCCTCCCCCAGGCACACCACGGCCGCGTCCCGCCGCATCTCCCGCGCGATACCCTCGGCGACGGCCTCCCGGTAGGTGATCACGTCCGCCATGCTCCACCTCCGTCGGCCCATACGTCGGTCAGCGCCTGGTCCGGATCGGGCGCGGGCGCGTTCTTCGCCGCCTCGACCGCGTCCCGTACGACCGCGGTCGCGCGCTCGTCGGCGGCGGTGAGCGTCTCCTCAGGCACGCCCAGTTCGACGAGCCGTCCCCGCGCGAGGTCCAACGGGTCGTGCTTGAGCCAGCGTTCGACCTCCTCGGCCGGTCGGTAGGTGGCCGGGTCGGACCGGCTGTGCCCGAAGTGGCGGTAGGTCGCGGCCTCCAGCAGGGCGGGCCCGTCTCCTGCCCGGGCCCGCTCCGCGAGCCGTGCCACCGTCTCCTTGACGGCCACCACGTCGTTGCCGTCCACGGTCTCGCCCGGGATGCCGTAGGCGGGCGCCCGGTCGGCGGCGGGCCGGGCGACCGCGGTGACGTCGGCGATCGGCGTGTACTCCATGTAGAGGTTGTTCTCGCAGACGAACAGCACGGGCAGCTTCCATACGGCGGCGAGGTTGAGCGCCTCGTGGAAGGCGCCGATGTTGGTCGCGCCGTCGCCGAAGAAGGCCACCGCGATCTGACCGGTGCCGCGCAGCCGGGCCGACCACGCGGCACCGGCCGCCATCGGGAGGTGGGCGCCGACGATGGCGTAGGAGCCGAGCATGCCCGTGGCCGCTTTGGTGAGGTGCATGGAGCCGCCCTTGGCTCCGCACAACCCCGTTGCCCTGCTCATGAGTTCGGCGAGGCACTCCTCGGGGGTGGCGCCCCGGGCCAGGGCGTGATGGTGGCCTCGGTAGGTGGCGAAGACGTAGTCGTCGGCGCGCAGGGCGGCGCTCGCGCCGACGGCGATGGCCTCGTGTCCGGCGGCGAGATGGGTGGTGCCCTTGACGAGGCCTTGCAGGAAGAGGTCGTGGGCGGCTTTCTCCGTACGGCGGATGACGGCCATCCGCTCGTAGAGGTCGAGGAGTTCGGTCGGTTCCATCAGCGGTCCCCGGTGTTGAGGTGGGACTGCGACTCCCGCCGGGTGTTGAGCTCGCCGCCGACCGTCCAGTACTTGCGGCCCGCCACCAGCAGTTCCTCCGCCGGGAACTTGGTGATGACCTCGCAACCGTCGGCGGTGACGACCAGTTCCTCCTCGATCCGGGCCGCGGACCAGCCGTCGGCGGCCGGCCAGTAGGTCTCCAGGGCGAACACCATGCCCTCTTCGAGGACTTCGGGGTGGTCCAGGGAGACCAGGCGGCTGAAGATGGGCTTCTCCCAGATGGACAGGCCGACGCCGTGGCCGTACTGCAACGCGAAGGCGGCCGTCTCGTCCGGGAAGCCGAACTCCTCGGCGCGCGGCCAGACCTGGACGATGTCGGCGGTCGTCGCGCCGGGCCGGACGAGGGCGATCGCCTGGTCCATGTACTCCCGGCAGCGCACATACGCGTCCCGTTGCGCACCAGACGCGCTGCCGACCGCGAACGTGCGGTAGTAGCAGGTGCGGTAGCCCAGGTGGCTGTGCAGGATGTCGAAGAAGGCGGGGTCGCCGGGGCGGATCAGACGGTCGCTGTAGACGTGCGGGTGGGGTGAACAGCGTTCCCCGGAGATGGCGTTGACGCCCTCGACGTACTCGCTGCCGAGGTCGTAGAGGACCTTGCTGACCAGTCCGACGCACTCGTTCTCCCGCACGCCCGGCCGCAGATAGCCGTACAGCTCCTCGTACGCCGCGTCGACCATCGCGCACGCCTGGGCGAGCAGGGAGATCTCGTCGCGGGTCTTGGTGCGGCGGGCCTCCAGGAAGACCTGCTGGCCGTCGACTACGTCGATGCCCTCGGCGCGCAGGGCGGCGAGGACCGGCATCTCGGCGACGTCGATGCCGAGCGGCTCGCCCGCCAGGCCGTGTTCCCGCAGTACCGCTGCGATCTTCGCGGCGACGTCCTCGGCGATCCCGGCGTCCGGATGGAAGGCGCCGCGCAGGGTGGAGATGCCGGCCCGGGCGCCGGTGGGCGGGCCCTCCTTGCCGTCGCTGTAGTCGAGCCACGGGTTGTAGAGCTGGTGGTGGCGGGCGGCGGAGCCGAAGTCCCAGAGCACCGGTTCCCCGCCGCGGGTCAGCAGGGCGAAGCGGATCAGCTTGTCCATCGCCCAGGTGCCGATGTGCGTGGCGGTCATGTAGCGGATGTTGGCGAAGTCGAAGCTGAGCACCGCACCCAGGGAGGAGCGGTTCAGGCTCTCGTGCAGCCGGGCCAGCCGCTGTCTGCGGAGCCGGCCCAGGTCGACGCGCTCTTCCCAGTCGACGGCGTTGGGTCCGAAAGTGCGGATCGCCATGGCGACCACCCCCACCTTCGAGTCAACGACCGCGACCCGGAAGTGTCAAGTGCTACTGAACACTCCGGCCGACGACGAACCAGACCCCCACGGCCGGTTCGGCACCGTCGTTGCGGTAGCGGTGCGGAGTCGTCGACTCGAAGCACACGGCGTCACCGGGGCGCAGGACGCGTTCCTCGAAGCCGAGGGTGAGGACGAGCTCACCGGAGGTGAGATAGCCGTACTCCGTGCCCGCGTGCCGCATCAGACCGCCCGAGGAGGCGGAGGAGCCGCCGGGCCGGTAGGTCACGAGGAGGAAGTCGGCGTCCGTGCCGGGGACGTGTCCCAGCCGCTCCCACACGACACCCGAGTCCAGCTCCAGGACCTCTCGCTCACCGGGCGTGACCAGGGGTCCGATGCGTCGGCCGGGGTCGGCGGCGAAGGCGGCCAGGGCGTGCAGCGCGGTGGCTCCGACCGTCGCCGTGGCGGGCTCCCGGGCCTCGAAGAGCGACTCGACGGAGATGCCGAGCGCGGTCGTGATCGCGTACAGCGTGCTCACCGACGGCTGGCTCTTGCCGGTCTCGATCTGCGACACCAGGCTCGCGGAGACGCCGACCTCCCGGGCGAGCGCGCGCAGACTCAGCCCGCTCTCCAGGCGGGCCCGCCGAATACGCGCGCCGACGGGCGGCACGGCGGCAGGGGACACGGGTGGCTCCTCTCCGGCCGGAACATGTTCAGCTCCATTGAACATCCGGGTCGGCCGAATGGTCGACCCCCGCAGGTCCCGGTCATGGCCGTATGGCCGAGGCGGGCGCCCGGGCCCGCGGGCGAGGCTGGAGCCACTTCGGAACCACGCCGTGGCCACCGCCGCTCCGGCCCCCTCGGCTCCCTTCCTCCCCTCCACCCACAGGAGTTCACGATGCAGCGCAGCAAGTTCCTCATCGGTGCCGTCGGGGGCGCGACCGCGATCGTCGCCGTCGGCGGGCTCGGCACCTACCTGCTCGCCGGGACGGAGTCGACCACCGGGCTCGACGAGTCCACCACGGTGCAGGTCGCCGGACACAAGGCCCTGTCGCCGAACATCGTCGCGGGCCGCACCGAGAGCAAGTACCACCCGCTGCCCTGGGTCGGCCAGAAGGTCACCGGCGTCACCTGCCCCACCGGTCTGAAGGCCGTCGCGGGCGCCACCGTCACCTGCACCGGCAAGGGCGAGAACGGCAAGACCGTCGACATCCCGGTCTCCGTGGTGAAGACGACGGGTTCCTCCATCACCTGGAAGTTCGAGCGCTGAGACGCCCAGAAGGGACTGCGACACCTCATGCACACGGTGCTGGCCGGTTTCGGCCTCGTGAAGAAGTACGGCTCCACCACCGCCCTCGCGGGCGTCGACGTGGAGGTCGGCGAGCGGGACTCCCTCGCCATCATGGGCCCGTCCGGGTCCGGCAAGTCCACCCTGCTGCACACCCTCGCCGGGATCGTCCGCCCCGACGGCGGCCAGGTCCTGCTGCGCGGCGAGCGCATCGACAGGCTGGGCGAGAACCGGCTGAGCGCCCTGCGCCGCAAGCGGTTCGGGTTCGTCTTCCAGTTCGGCCAGTTGCTCCCGGAACTGCCCGCCGAGGAGAACGTCGCCCTGCCCCTGATGCTGGAGGGCGTACCGCGCAAGCAGGCCGTGGAACGCGCCCGGCGTTGGTTCGCGCCGCTCGGCCTCGACGGTCTGGAGCACCGCAGGCCGGGCCAGTTGTCCGGTGGACAGGCCCAACGGGTCGCGATCGCCCGGGCGTTGGCCGTCGAGCCGGACGTGGTCTTCGCCGACGAACCGACCGGCGCCCTCGACCAGACCACCAGCACCGAGGTGATCCGGCTGCTCACCTCCGTCACCCGCGAGCAGGGCGCCGCGCTCGTCATGGTCACCCACGACGCCGACGTCGCCGCCCACTGCGACCGGGTCCTCCAGGTCCGCGACGGCCGGATCAGCAACTACACCCAGTTCACGGTCGCCTGAGCCCCCTCCCGGAGATGTGATGCGCTCCCCCGTCCTGTCCCTCACCTGGCACCTCACCAGAGCCTCCGGCCGCCGCGGCCTGCAGAGCCACCTCCTCGCGGCGGGCGCCGCCGCCGTCGGCACGTTCGTCATGCTCGTGATGATCGCCGCCACGACCGGTTCCGCCGTCCGCGCCGACCACACGGCCTGGCGCACCCCCGCCGCCGTCAAGCACGGCACCGCCGTCCAGGCGCTCGCCACGACGTACGTACGCCACGAACCCGTCGCGGTCGTGTCGCTGGCCAAGCTGCCCGGCCGCGCGCAGACCCCCGCGCCGCCCGGGCTCAGGACCTTCCCCGGGCAGGGCGAGGTCTACCTCTCCCCCGCCCTGGCCGAGCTGCTGCACAGGCTGCCCGCGGACCAGCTCGCCGACCGCTTCCCCAAGCCGTCCTCCTACGGCACGATCGGCGCCGCCGGTCTCGCCTCGCCGGACGAGCTGGTCGCCGTGGTGGGGCGGGCGCCGGGCGCCACCGCGGTGTCCTCGGCGGCGGACAGCGCCACCTGGTACGACGTCGGACAGGCCGAGCGCGCCGAGATCACCGGCTTCACCGGCACCAAGGTGAGCATGTTCACCGAGGCCGACCAGGCCGCGGCCCTGCTGGGCATCGTGCTGCTGGCGATGCCCGTGGTCGTCCTGTCCGCCGCGGCCGGACGGCTCGGTGCCTCCCGGCGTGAACAGCGGCTGGCGGCGCTGCGGCTGGCCGGGTCGACACCGCGCCAGATCATCGCGATGACCGCCCTGGAGGCATCCGCCGTCGGTCTGGCCGGAGCCCTCACCGGCGCACTCGCCTATGTCGCCCTGCTGCCCGCGCTCGCGCAGATCCCGTACGGCATCGGCGGCTGGTACACCGGCCAACTGTGGGTGGGGGCACGCTGGTTCACGACCGTCGTCCTCGGAGTCACGGCCCTGCTCACCCTCAGCGCGGTGTCGATGCTGCGCCAGGTGGCGACCTCGCCGCTCGGTGTGGCCCAGCAGGCGAACCCCAGGCGCACCCGGCTGATCCGGCTCGTGCTGTTCCTGGCCGCCCTCGGCTACATCTGGGCGAGTTCGAACGGCGGCGGTCAGCTGAACAAGCGGCAGCTGCTGACCCTTCTGCTGCTGTTCTACGGCGCGTTCTGGCTGCTCGGCCCGTGGGTCGTGGACCGGCTCGGCCGGATCCTGGCCCGGTACGCGAAACGTCCGGCGACGCTGCTGGCCGCGCGCCGGCTCAGCGACGACCCGCGGGGCGCCTGGCGTACCGTCAGCGGGCTGGTGCTGGCCGGGTTCGCGGCCGGGTTCTTCTCCATCAGCATGCTGGGCACCGACACCGGGCAGTACCGGGACCAGGTCGGCGTGGTCACGGCCGACGCCGACAGCGCCCGGCACGCCGTCGCCGAGGCCCGTAGCCTGCTGCACCGGGCCGGTGTCACCGCGACGGTCGGCGTCGCGAGCGAGGACGACTTCGACGGTGTGCTGGGCGGCTCCGCGGGTGTCGTCGCGACGGTGTCCGGCGGCCCGGAGAGCGTCGACACCGCCGTCACCGCGCTCACCCCGCTCGCCGTGAGCACGCCGTACACCGGGGACACCGTCGGCGCGGTCGACAGCACCGTCACCGGACGGATCGGCGAGGTGAGCATCGCGACCCTGGCGCTGAGCTTCGTCGTGGCGACCGCCTCGGCCGGTCTCACCGCCGCCGCGAACGTCCTCGACCGGCGCCGCGTGTACGGCCTGCTGCGGCTGGCCGGCACCCCGCTGAAGGTGCTGGACCGGGCCCGGGTCCGGGAGACGGTGGTCCCGTTGCTGGTCCTGGCCGGCGGCACGACCGCGATGGGCATGTACGGCTCGAGCAAGCTCAACCAGGCCGTGGGCACCACGATGAACACCACCGGGCTCCTGCAACTGCTGGCGTGCGCGCTGCTCGGCGCGCTGGCGATGTTCGCGGCGATCAGCGCCAGCCGGCCCCTGCTGCGGAAGGTCACGGCCGATCCGGCACAGAGCGCCGACTGACCGGCCGGGCACGGCCCGCCTGACGGACCGGGCGCAGGCCACCGGCCGGCCGACCGGACACAGACCGCCGCCCGACCGACCCTGCGCCCCCCGGTCGGCCAGGGACGGCCCGTCGCTACGACAGCGGCGGGCCGTCCGTCGTTCCCACTCGTGAGGCATGATCGAGCCATGACCACCCCCAGCCGACCCGGCGCGGCCGGCACGCCCATCCGCGTGCTCATCGCCGACGACCAGGACATGGTCCGCACCGGCTTCCGCTTCTTCCTGAACGCGCAGCCCGACATCACCGTCGTCGCCGAGGCCGCCGACGGCGAGGAGGCGGTGGCGCTGGCCCGCAAGGTCCGGCCGGACGTGTGCCTGCTGGACATCCGGATGCCGAAGCTGGACGGTCTGGCGGCCACCCGGCTGCTCGCCGGGCCGGACGTCGCCGATCCGCTGCGGGTGGTCGTGGTCACCACCTTCGACCTCGACGAGTACGTGTACGGCGCCCTGCGCGGCGGCGCCTGCGGGTTCCTGCTGAAGGACTCCGGTCCCGCGCTGCTCGCGGAGGCGGTCCGGGCCGCCGCGGCCGGTGACTCGCTGGTCTCCCCGTCGGTCACCGTCCGCCTCCTGAAGCATGTGACGGACGCCCCGGAGCCGGCCGCCCCCGCCCAGGCGGCGCCCCCGACCGAGCCGCTCACGGACCGCGAGCTCGACGTGGTCCGTCTGGTCGCCCTCGGCCGTACGAACGCCGAGATCGCGGCCGAGCTGTATGTCTCGCTCTCCACGGTCAAGACCCACCTGTCCAGCGTCCAGCTGAAGCTCCGGGCGCGGAACCGGGTGGAGATCGCCGCCTGGGCCTGGCAGCACGGTCAGGTGCGGCCGGGCCCGTGACCGGCGCTCAGTCGCCCGACCGGATGAGCCCCGTCAGATACCGCCACAGCGACGAGCGCCGCTTGATCGCCTGGTCCGGCGCGTCCGCCGGGTCCGTCTCGGGCGCCGCGGGCCGCACCGGCCCCGCCGCGACGTTCCCGGAGAGCTCGTAGCGCACCGGCAGTGAGCGCAGTCCGCGCATGAACGGCGAGGATCTCCAGGGGAGTTGGTCGACCGGCAGGGCCAGTTCCAGATGCCCGAACCGTTCGACGATGCGCCCCACCCCGGCCGCCGCGATGGTCGACGCCAGCTCCCGGGCGGGGCACTGGCGCGGTCCCGCGCCCCAGGCCAGATGGGCCCGGCTGCTGATGCTGGAGGAGCCCGGTGTGGTCTGTCCGGCGAACAGCGGGTCGGCGTGCGCGGCGGCGGAGGAGACCCACACGGGGTCGCCGGCGTGGATGGTGTAGTCGCCGAGCGGGGTGTCCGCGGCCGCGAACCGCGGCACGAAGTTGACCAGCGGCGGCTTGCGCATGACGACCCGGTTCATGGTCTCCCGCACCATCCCCGCCGACAGGGTCTGGCGCACCCCGCCGTCGTTCTCCCCGGAGATCACCTCGACGACGGTGTTGGAGATGAGGATGCCGACGTGATCGGAGGTCATGCCGAGGAGCATGAACAGCTCCCGGGCCAGTTCGTCGACCGTGAGGTCCGGGTGGGCGGCGAGCAGCTGGGACGGGAAGTCGTCGCCCGGCTGTTCGCGCTTGGCGGCGGCCAGTTCCGAGAGCGTCACGAGCAGTCGCGCCAGGGCGGGTTCGGCGTCCGGCCCGGCGTCCAGGACGCGCCACATGTCCATCAGGGCGTCGTCGCCCTGGGAGCCGGGGAAGCCGAGCAGATGGCTCGCCGCCATCAGCGGCAGCGGGCGGGAGAACTGCGCCGACAGGTCGGCGACACCGGTACGGCCGCCCTGGGCGAGCAGGTCGATCAGCTCGTCGGCGTAGCCCGTGACGGCCGCCTTCAGGCGCTTGGCCTGCGGTTGGCGCGGGTCCTGGAAGGGCCGCAGGGCCGCGTCCCAGGCGCCGCGCAGCCGGGGGTAGCCGGGGCCGCCCTGGATCAGCACATGGTTGACCTCCAGGGACGGGCCGAGCGGCCAGTCGGCGGGCACCCGGCCCTCGCTGCGGGCCCGCCAGTTCTCCAGCCCCTTGGGCCAGCCGGCGTCGTCCTGGAGCACCTGGAGCGACTCGCGGTAGCCGAGCACCAGCCAGGCGGGCACGCCCAGCAGGTCGACCGGCGCGACCGGGCCGTGCCGCTCGCGCAGCCGTTCGTAGACGAGCGCGGGACGCGTCTCGTAGTCCCGGGTCAGCAGGGGTTCGGGGGCCAGATCCTCCAGCCGCGCACCACCCGTCCTGGGCTCCTCCTCGTCGACCACGTGGAACTCCATCGTGCTGCCGCCCCCTTCGACCCCGCCCCTAGCGAATCGCACGGGACCCTACCCGAGGCGTGGCACGCGTCAAGTGCCGGGGTACTCGCCGGTAGGGATCAGCGCGGTTCGCGCTTCCCGCTGACCAACTCCTCGAGCCGGTCGAACCGTTCGTGCAGGGCCTTGGCCGTGTCGTGGGCGAGCCGGTGCCGGCGCTTCTGTTCCCGGCCGACGAACCAGGTGGCGAGGGCGGCGGTGACCATGCCGTACGTGGTGATGCCGACGACCATCACGACCGCGCCGACGACCCGGCCCCACGGCGTGACCGGGTAGAAGTCGCCGTATCCGACGGTCGTCGCCGTCTCGACCGACCACCACAGGGCCTTCGGGTACGACGTCAGATTGGCGCCCTTGGCCCCGTCCTCGGCGGCCACCACCGCCCACGAGCCGAGCAGCATCACCACCCCGAGCACGGCCGTGGCGCCACCCGCCGCCTTCAGATGGAGCGAGCGTCCCTCCCGCCCGAGCAGCAAGTCGACGGCCCTGGCGAGGAATCCGGGCAGCATGGCGACTCCTTCGGGTGCGGGCAAGGGCCTGGGGCCAGTGTCGGCGCCGGGCCGCGGACGGGCATGCCGGGCGGGTCGTTCGAGTTGCCGTACGCCGTCGGCCGTCATGTGCTGGGGCGAAAGCCCCCAGTCGACGGAGGACCCATGACGCCGGAGCCCCGATCGGTGTCGGAGACCTTCGCGTTCGCCTGCGGGGAGTGCGGCCACACCTGGGAGGCCGGCTTCCAGGTCATGTTCTTCACCGACCCCCTGGACGCCTCGGGCCTGACGACCCAGGAGTACGTCGACGAGGCGGGCCGGGCGGTCGGATCACCCCTCGCCGACGCGATCTGCCCCGAGTGCGGTGGCCGCAGGGTGCAGGTCACGGAAGCCGGGCGCGCGGAGCACGAACGTCCCGCCCGACACGCACACCGTCCGCACCTCCCGCACCGCTCACCCGAACGGCCCGGATGAGCTGGTGGCCCGCACCGGCCGGTGCTGCGCTGAGGGCACACCCACGTCCCCAGGAGGCATCCGCGATGAGCCGTCGTACGTCCCGAACCGCCCGTGTCCTCGCCCCGGCCCTGGCGGCGACCGTGCTGCTGACCTGTGCGGCCTGCTCGGACGACGACACCGACACCTCGGCCATCGGCGCCTCCCCGCTCGCCGCCGACTCCCCGTCCGCCTCGGCCGCTCTCACCGAGGCCGGGGCCCGTAGGGCGCTGATCACCGAGACCGACCTCGAGGACGACTGGACACAGGCCGCGGACGCCGCGACCTGGCGCGACAGCCTGCTCATCGGCAAGGTCGACGTGGCCGACTTCCTCACCGCGAAGGCGGACGCCGCCGACTGCCAGCGGCTCCTCGACGGCCTCTACAGCGACGAGTTGCTGGGCGAGCCGTCCGGCGCGTCCGCGCTCACCGGCTTCCAGGAGGAGGACTCCCGGCTGCTGTACCAGGTGGGCGCCTACCGGCGGGCGGGCCTGGACTCCTCGCTGGCCTGGCTGGAGTCCCTGCCGGTCAAGTGCGACCAGTTCACCGCGACCGACTCCGCGGGCGACAAGCGCACGGTCCAGGTCGTCGAGACCTCACTGCCCGAGGAGGGCGACGCGCGGCAGGGCCTGCGCGTCACCGTCCAGGGCACCTCGAACGGCACCCCGGCCACCCTCACCCTCGACGTCGCCGTGGTGCGCGTCGGCGCGGACGCCATCACGGTGACGGCCGGCGGGCTGGACGGCGACGAGGACGACTCGGTGCGGGACGCGGTGCGCGCGGGCACCAAGCGCCTCGACGACGTACTGAAGTGACGTACTGGGTTGACGTACTCGGCTGACGTTCCGAGCCGGGGCCTCAGGGGCAACCCCTCTCCCCCAACGCCCACTTGAGCCGATTCCGGGACAGCTTGATCATCCGGCGGCACAATGGCGAGGACGGGCCGCGGCGCCGCGGTCGTCGGGGCGAGGAGAGGACCAGACGTGAGTGACACCCCGCCGGATGTGCCGTCGAGGCTGAACACCGGGATCGCGCACAACGCGCGTGTGTGGAACTACTGGATCGGCGGCAAGGACAACTACGAGGTCGACCAGCAGGTCGGCGAGCATGTCGCCGGGATGTTCCCGATCATCCGGGCCATCGCCCGCGCCGACCGCGACTTCCTCGGCCGGGCCGTGCGGTATCTGGCGGCCGAGCGCGGGGTGCGGCAGTTCCTGGACATCGGCACCGGCCTGCCGACGGTGGACAACACCCACGAGATCGCCCAGCGCGTCGCCCCGGACGCGCGGATCGTCTACGTGGACAACGACCCCATCGTTCTCGCCCACGCCCGCACCCTGCTGACCAGCACCGGCGAGGGTGTCACCGACTACATCGACGCCGATGTCCACGACCCCGAGGCGATCCTCGAACGCGCCGCGGGCACCCTGGACTTCAGCAAGCCCGTCGCGGTGATGATGCTCGGCATCCTCAACTTCGTCCTCGACTACGACAAGGCGCGGGACATCGTCCGCCGGGTGCTGGCGCAGGTCCCCTCGGGCAGCTTCCTGGTGCTGACCCACCCCACCTTCGACGACGCCCTCGGCGGCGCGGGCCAGATCCCGGCCATGAAGTTCTGGAACGAGAACGCCACCCCGCCGATCACCGCCCGCAGCGGCACCGACATCGCCGCGTTCTTCGACGGACTGGATCTGCTGGAGCCGGGCCTGGTGTCCTGCTCGCAGTGGCGCGCCGACTCCGACTCCCCGGGCGCGGTACCGCAGTTCGGCGCGGTGGCCGTGAAACCCTGACGCCGAGGCCCAGCCCGTCGTGGAGGACGTATGACCCCCCTTGCCGTTCCCGCCGACCCCGTACCCGGTGGACGTCCCGGTGACGTCGACCGTGCCACCGCCCTGAGCGGCGAACTGTCCGGGAGAGGCGTCCACGGCATCGTGCTGTCCTACGTCGACACGGCGGGCGTCGCCCGGGTGAAGACGGTCCCCACGGCGAAGCTCGCCTCGGCGGCGGCCTGGGGGGTGGGCATGTCGCCGGTCTTCGACACCTTCCTGGCGAACGACTCCATCGTCACCACCGACGTCCTCGGCTCCCCCGACGGCGATCTGCGCCTGTACCCGGACCTGGACGGGCTCGTGGTCCTGGCCGGGCAACCGGGCTGGGCGTGGGCGCCGGTCGACCGGATCACGCAGGAGGGCGACCGGCACCCCGGCTGCACTCGCACCTTTCTGCGGCGGATCGTCGCGGAGGCGGAACAGCGGCACGGCGTCACCTTCCGGGCGGCGGTCGAGATCGAGTGGGCGGTAGGCCAAGGCCCGTCGGCGAGCGGGGAGTTCGTCCCGGCTCTCTCGGGCCCGGCCTACGGCGCGATCCGCCAGGTGGAGCTGAGCGACTACACGGCCGACCTGCTCGCGGCGTTCGCCGCGCAGGGCGTGGAGGTCGACCAGCTCCATCCCGAGTACGCGGCCGGGCAGTTCGAGATCTCGGTGGGCGCGCTGGACCCGGTGGCGGCGGCCGACCGGAGCGTGCTGGCCCGGCAGACGATCCGCGCGGTGGCCGGGCGGCACGGGTACGTGGTGTCGTTCGCCCCGGCGGTCTTCGCCGAGGGCGTAGGAAACGGCGGCCATCTCCATCTGTCCGTTTGGCGCGACGGCATCAACCTCCATGCGGGCGGCGACCGCAGGTACGGCATGACGGCCGAGGCGGAGTCGTTCGCGGCCGGTGTCCTCGCCCACCTGCCGGCCCTCACGGCGGTCACCGCCCCGAGCCCGGCCAGCTATCTTCGGCTCAAACCCTCCCAGTGGGCGGGGGTGTTCACGGCCTGGGGCCGCGAGACCCGCGAGGCGGCGGTCCGGATCGTCACCGGCACCCAGGGGCTGCGCGAGCAGGCGGCCAACCTGGAGGTCAAGCCGGTCGACCTGGCCGCCAACCCCTATCTCGCACTGGGCAGCGTCATCGCGGCCGGCCTGGACGGCGTCACGTCCTCGGCACCGCTCCCCGAGGAGATCACCGGCGACCCGGCCCGACTGGAGCCCGCCGAGGCAAAGTCGCGGGGCGTACGCCGGCTGCCCGCGTCGCTGGCCGAGGCGGTGGCGGAGTTCCGCGGGGACAAGGTGCTGCGCGGGGCGCTGGGCGTGGTCCTCGCCGACGCCGTGATCGCCGTACGGGAAGGCGAGATCGCGGCGGTGGCCGGGCTGGACGACGAGCGGATCGCGGCGGCGTACCGCTGGAAGTACTGACATGGGCGCGGTCCACGAGGCGCTCGCCGCCCTGCGCCTGGTCGACCACCACTGCCACGGTGTCGAGAGTGCCGAGCTTGACCGGCCCGGCTTCGAATCGCTGCTGACCGAGGGCGACCGCTGGCCGGGCAGCTCGCCCTTCGACACCCCGGTGGGCGTGGCGGTACGACGCCACTGCGCGCCCCTGCTCGACCTGGACCGGCACGCCCCGGCGGACGCGTATCTGGCGCGCCGCGCGGAGCTGGGCCCGCGGGAGGTGAACCGGCGCTTCCTCGCCGCCGCGGGGACCGGCACGTACTGCCTGGACACCGGGTTCGGTCCGGCCGAGCTGGCCGCGGACGACGTGTACGAGGTCGTGCGGCTGGAGCGCGTCGAGGAGGCGTTGGTGGCCGACGGGGTGGAGCCGGACGCGTACGCCGAGGCGTTCCGGGCGGCGGCGGAGAAGGCGGTGCGGCGGCCCGGGGTGGTCGGGGTGAAGTCCGTCGCCGCGTACCGCACGGGCTTCGACCTGGATCCGGCCCGCCCGTCGAAGGCGGAGGTAGAACGGGCGGCGCGCAACCGCCTCGCGGCGGGCAGCCGACTGGCGGACCCGGTCCTGGTCCGCCATCTCCTGTGGACGGCGGTCGACCTGGGCCTCCCCCTCCAACTGCACACGGGGTTCGGCGACAACGACATCCGGCTGCACCGGGTGGACCCCACCCATCTCACGGACTGGCTGCATCTGACGGCCGGCACGATCCCTGTCATGCTGCTGCACTGCTGGCCGTACCAGCGGCAGGCCGGCTACCTGGCCGCGGTCTTCGAGCAGGTGTACCTGGACGTGGGCCTCACCCTGCACCATGTGGGCCCGGCCCGGGCGCGGACGGTGCTGGCGGAGGCGCTGGAGATCACACCGTTCCGCAAACTGCTGTACAGCTCCGACGCCTACGGTCTGGCGGAGTTCTACGCGCTCGGCGCGCTGTCCTTCCGCAGGGGTCTGGGCGAACTGCTCCAGGACCGGGTGGACGCCGACGAGCTGAGCCTGCCCGACGCGCTGCGGCTCGCCGAGTGGGCAGGAGCACACAATGCCCGCCGGGTCTACCGCCTTCCCGGCCCGTCCTGAAAGTATGATCAAGCAATGTCTGACATGACCGAAACCACGCCCGGCTGGATGACGACCGACGACCTGGAGCAGGCGCGGGCCCGGATGCCGATCCTGTACGTCGAGGCCGTGCCCGTGCGGGTCGACGACAGCGGCGAAGTCACCAGCGTGGGCCTGCTGCTGCGCATCGGCCCCGACGGGACGGTCAGCCGGACCCTGGTCTCCGGTCGTGTGCTGCACCACGAGCGCGTCCGCGACGCCCTCCTGCGGAACCTGGAGAAGGATCTCGGCCCGGTGGCGCTGCCCCGCATCCCGGCCGCCCCGCAGCCCTTCACGGTGGCCGAGTACTTCCCGACGCAGGGCATCACGCCGTACCACGACCCGCGTCAGCACGCGGTGTCACTGGCCTACGTCGTCCCGGTGACCGGCGACTGCCGCCCCCGCCAGGACGCCCTGGACCTGGTCTGGTTCAGCCCCCAGGAGGCCGTGTCGGAGGCGGTGCAGAGCGAGATGCCCGGCGGGCACGGAGTCCTGCTCAAGCAGGCGCTGGCACACCTGGGCTGCGCGGTCTGATCAGCCCTCTTCGGTCTTGCGCTGCGTGGTGCCCGGCTCGCCGGTGTCCCGCTTCCACTCGACGACCAGCTCGTCCTTGGCACCGAACCGCACGAGATGCCGCCCCACGACGTCCTCCAGCACCGCGAGATGCTCGACGTCCGCCTCCACCACGAGCACCAGCGCGCCCTCGGTCGCGGTGAGGGTCCCGGTGCCGTTCTGGAACTCGATCCCACCCTCGCCGGCGACCTCGTCCCAGCTGGTCGTGGAACGCCGTCCCAGGTGAGAGGCGAGCTGCTTGGCGTAGCGGTGCGGGCGGTCGGTGGGGACGTGGGCTTCGGAGCGGGGCATGGTGGTACTCCAGCCGTGGTGGCGGATGCGGACGGGTCGATAGTGCCGGACGATCGCCGCGCGGGGCCGTCCGGGGCCGCAAGCTTTGGATTCCGGGGCCGTCCGGTGTCCCCTTGACGCCTCTCGGCGGCGGGTGCACAGTTGGACATATACGCCGTAAACATACGGTGTTCTGGACCGTACCCGGGAGCGTCGTGTGATGACGCGCAGCGATCCGGGGCCGCCGTCGACCGTCCTCGTCACCGGCGGAGCCGGTTTCATCGGCAGCCACGCCTGTGTGGAGCTGCTCGACCACGGCTACGAGGTGATCGTGGTCGACGACTACTCCAACAGCACGCCCCAGGTCCTCACCCGGGTGGAACGGATCGCGGGCCGCTTCGTCGGCGCCGTCTACGAGCTGGACGTGCGCGACCGGCGGGCCCTGTCCGCGGTCTTCGACCGGCACGCCGTGGACGCGGTGGTGCACTTCGCCGCGCACAAGGCCGTCGGCGCCTCGGTGCGGATGCCGACGGAGTACTACGACACCAACGTCGGGGGCACGACCGCCCTGCTGCGGACCATGAACGAGCACGGCGTGCACCGGCTGGTCTTCTCGTCCTCCTGCTCGCTCTACGGTGACGCCGGCCCCGGCCCGCTCGACGAGAGCACGCCCGCCCGGCCGACCAACCCGTACGCCGCCTCGAAGTGGCTGTGCGAGCAGATCCTCGCCGACGTCTGCCGCCGGTGCCCCGAGTACACGGTGCTGAGCCTCAGGTACTTCAACCCGGCCGGCGCCCACCCCAGCGGACTGCTCGGCGAGGACCCGCGCGGCGAGCCCGACAACCTGATGCCGTACGTGTCCCAGGTGGCGGCCGGCCGGCGGAAGCTGCTGCGGGTGTTCGGCGGCGACTACCCGACCCACGACGGGACCGCGGTCCGCGACTACCTCCACGTCATGGACACCGTCGAGGCGCACCGCGTGGCCCTCGACCACCTGGCCGACGCCCCCGGTATGCATGTGTACAACCTCGGCGTGGGCAGGGGCAGTTCGGTGCTGGACGTGGTCGCGGCGTACGCGACGGCGGCCGGCCGGGAGGTGCCGTACGAGATCGTCTCGCGCCGCCCCGGCGACGTGGCCGAACTGGTCGCCGACGCGTCCGCCGTGGACCGCGCCTGGGGCTGGCGGCCCACCCGGGACCTGGCCGACATGTGCCGGGACTCCTGGCGGTTCCAGCAGCTCAATCCGCAGGGCTACGCCGGGTCCGCGCGACACCCGAACGGGAAGCGGTGAGGGCGAAGGCCGTCTCCACCAGGGCGATGTGACTGAACGCCTGCGGCGCGTTGCCCAGTTGGCGTCCCGCGTCCGGGTCCCACTGCTCGGACAGCAGACCGACGTCGTTGCGGACGGCGAGGACCCGCTCGAACGCCTCCCGGGCCTGTTCCGTGCGGCCGGTGGCGGCGAGCGCGTCGGCGAACCACAGGGTGCAGGGCACGAACGCGCCCTCGTCGCCGCGCAGTCCGTCCACGCCGTGCACGCCGGGCCCGTCCGGGGCGTACCGACGGACGAAGCCGCCGTGGTCGAGTCCCCGCATCGCACGGACCGTCGCACGCACCCGCTCGTCGCGGGCGGGCAGGAAGCCCAGGCGGGGAATCAGCAGCGCGGAGGCGTCCAGGGCCGGGGAGCCGTAGGACTGTACGAAGGAGCCGCGGCCGGGGTCCCAGCCCGTCCGGCACACCTCGCGGTGCACCTCGTCGCGCAGGGCCCGCCACGCGCCCGAGGCGCCGTTGCGGCCGAGCAACCGGCCCATCCGCAGGGCACGGTCGGCGGCCACCCAGACCATCACCTTGGAGTGCACGAACTGCCGCGCCGGACCGCGGACCTGCCACAGCCCCTGGTCCGGCTCGTGCCAGTGCGTCTGGAGGTGGGCCATCAACGCCTCGACCAGGTCCCACACATGGGCCGGCATGGGGATGCCCGCGCACAGCGAGAGATACAGGGTGTCCAGGACCTCGCCGTACACGTCCAGCTGGAACTGGTTCACGGCGGCGTTGCCGAACCGGACCGGCCGGGAGCCCTCGTAGCCGGGCAGCCAGGGTGCCTCGGTCTCCGGCAGCAGGCGCTGGCCGCCGACGCCGTACACCGTCTGCAGTGCGGCGGGGTCGCCCGCGATGGCCCGCACCAGCCAGTCCAGCCAGGCCGTGGCCTCCTCGCGGTAGCCGCTGCGCAGCAGACAGGACAGGGTGAGGGTGGAGTCGCGCAGCCAGCAGTAGCGGTGGTCCCAGTTGCGCTCACCGCCCAGGGCGCCGGGCAGCGAGGTCGTCGGCGCGGCGACGATGCCGCCGGTGGGCGCGTAGGTGAGTGCCTTGAGGGTGATGAGGGACCGCACCACGGCGTCCCGCCACGGGCCCTCGTAGCGGCACTGCCCGCTCCATCGCCGCCAGAAGTCACCGGTCTCCTTCAGGACCGTCTCCGCCGGGACGAACAGCGGAGCGGGCGGCTCGGGCCGGTGCGAGGGCGACCACGCCAGGGTGAGCGCCACCTTTCGCCCGGCCGGGACGGTGAGGTCCAGCACGGTGGCGTCCTCGCCGTGGCCGGCCCGCACCGGGCCGTCGGCGTTCAGCCACACCGCGTCGGGTCCGGCGACCGCGACCGTGCCGCCGTCGGTCACCCGGATCCAGGGCCGGACCCGGCCGTGATGGAAGCGCAGCCGCAGTTCGCTGCGCACCCGCACGACCCCGGACACGCCCTCGACCAGCCGTACCAGGCAGGGCAGTTGGGCGCGGGGCGGCATGAAGTCCGTGACCCGTACCGTGCCGGCCCCCGTCTCCCACTCCGATACGAGCACCAGCGTGTCGGGCTGGTACCAGCGGCGGGTGCAGGGGCCGGACGCCACGGGAGACACCCGCCAGAAGCCGTTGTCCCGCGTCCCCAGCAGGGCGGCCAGACAGGCGGGTGAGTCGAAGCGCGGCAGGCACAGCCAGTCGACGGAACCGCTGCGGCCCACCATGGCCGCGGTCTCCAGGTCACTGAGGAGGGCGTAGTCCTCGATGGGGGCGTTCATGATCGAACCCGCTCGCCGTCATGCCGCCCGCAGCAGGGGTTCCCACCACGAGCGGTGTGTCCGGTACCAGGCGACGGTCTCCGCGAGCCCGGTCGTCAGGTCCTTGCCCGCCGTGTAGCCGAGTTCCGTACGGATCTTGGTGAAGTCGACGGAACAGCGGCCGCCCTGCCCCTCGGGCGCCCCGGTGGACTCCACCAGGTGCCAGTGCGCGCCGCACTCGCCGAGCAGCAGGGCGGTCAGCTCCCGGTCGGAGCGTTCGTCGCCGCCGATGTTGTAGACCTCCCCCGGTCGGCCGCGGGTGCGCACGAGTTCGATGCCGCGTACGTGGTCGTCGACGTGGATCCAGTCGCGGACGCCCGGCCCGCCGACGCTCGGCCGCACCGGTCTGCCCTGCAGCAGCCGGATGACGAGCAGCGGGACGACCTGGTCGGGCCACTGCCGGGGGCCGTAGGTGGCAGCGCCCCGCACGACGCGTACGTCGAGGCCGTGGGTTCGGTGATACGACAGGGCGAGCAGGTCGGCCGCCGCCTTCGAGGCGGCGTACGGCGAGATGGGGCGCAGCGGATCCGTCTCCGGCCAGGAGCCCGCCCGGATCGACCCGTAGACCTCGTCGGTGGAGACGTGCACGAAAGTGCGCAGGCCGTGCCGCAGGGCCGCGTCGAGCAGGGTGTGGGTGCCCAGCACGTTCGTACGGACGAAACCGTCGTCTCGGCCGTCGAGAGGCGTCCGCGCGGCGAAGTGGACCACCTGGTCGTGCTCGGGGACGAGCGTGCCGACGAGCCGCGAATCGCAGATGTCGCCCCGCACGTACGCGCAGGGGCACGGGTCACGGGGCTCGCGCAGGTCCAGCACGGTGACGTCGACGTCGGGCGGGCCGTGCGGTCCCAGCAGGGCGCGGACGTAGTGGGAGCCGAGGAAGCCGGCCCCGCCGGTGACCAGGACACGGGTCGTGATCATGACGGGATCTGCACTCTGCTGTGGTCGCCGAGCACCAGCCGGTGCACGGCGGGGGTACGGGGCGCGGGGGTCACCTCGACGTGGTGGCCGATGAGGGAGACCTCGATCCGGCGCGTACCGACGACGGACGCGCCGCGCAGCACGATCGAGTACTCGATCTCGCTGTCCTCGATGCGGCAGTCCTCGCCGATCGAGGTGAACGGTCCGACGTAGGAGCCGGCGATCACCGTTCCGGCTCCTACGACGGCCGGTCCGACGATGCGGCTGCGGAACACCTTGGCGCCGTCGTCGATCCGGACCCGGCCGATGATCTCGCTGGCCGGGTCGACACTTCCCTCGATCCGCGGCGGGAGTGTCTCCAGGACGGTCCGGTTGACCTCCAGCATGTCGGTGACGTTCCCGGTGTCCTTCCAGTAGCCGGAGACGGTCGTGGAGCGCACGTCGAGGCCCTGGTCCAGGAGCCACTGGAGGGCGTCGGTGATCTCCAGCTCGCCGCGCCGGGAGGGCATCACGGCCCGTACGGCCTCGTGCACGACGGGGGTGAAGAGATAGACGCCGACGAGTGCCAGGTCGCTCCTGGGCGTCTGCGGCTTCTCCTCCAGGCCCACCACGCGTCCCTCCGCGTCGAGTTCGGCGACACCGAAGGCGGTGGGGTCGGACACCCGGGTCAGCAGGATGCGGGCGTCGGGCCGCTCCCGGCGGAAGTCGTCCACGACTTCGGTGATACCGCCGACGATGAAGTTGTCGCCGAGGTACATGACGAAGTCGTCGTCGCCCAGGAAGTCCCGGGCGATCTGCACGGCGTGCGCGAGCCCGAGGGGCGCGGACTGACGCAGGTAGGTCGCCTTCAGCCCGAACCGGGAGCCGTCGCCGACGGCCCGGCGGATCTCCGGCGCGGTGTCCCCGACGACGATGCCGGTCTCAATGACACCGGCGGCGGCGATGGCCTCCAGGCCGTAGAAGAGCACCGGCTTGTTGGCCACGGGCACCAATTGCTTGGCGGAGGTGTGGGTGATGGGGCGGAGCCGGGTGCCGGCTCCGCCGCACAGGACGAGTGCTTTCATGACGACCGCCCTACGGGTTGCGCGTCGTGGCCCAGGGGTTGCTTGCCGTGTCCTGCCGGTTGCGTGCCGGCGCCTTCGGGTCGCGGGCCGGGGCCTTCGGCTTCGCGTTCGGCCTCCTTCTCCGCCGCGAACCAGTCGACCGTGCGCCGCAGCCCCTCCTCCAACGGCACGCGCGGGTGCCAGCCGAGTTTTTCGCGGGCCCGGGTGATGACGGGCTGTCTGCGGACGGGGTCGTCGACGGGCAGAGGAAGGAATCGCAGCCCGCTGTCCGAGCCGGTGACCAGCAGCACCAGCTCGGCGAGCTCCAGCACGGTGCGCTCGTGGGGGTTGCCGAGGTTCAGCGGGCCGGGCAGCCGGCTGTCGAGCATGCCGACCAGCGCGCGCACCATGTCGTCGACGTAGCAGAAGCTGCGCGTCTGGCTGCCGTCGCCGAAAAGGGTGAGCGGCTCGCCGTCGAGCGCCTGCCGGATGAGGGTGGAGACCACGCGTCCGTCGTGGGCGCGCATCCGGGGCCCGTACGTGTTGAAGATCCGGACGATGCCGACGTCGGCCTCCCGCGTGCGCCGGTACGCCGTGGCGAGGGCCTCGGCGAACCGCTTGGCCTCGTCGTAGACGCTGCGCGGTCCGACGGGGTTGACGTGTCCCCAGTACTCCTCGTCCTGCGGGTGGACGCGTGGATCGCCGTAGACCTCGCTGGTGGAGGCCAGGACGAAGCGGGCACCGTGCCGGTCGGCCAGCTGGAGCAGGTTCTCGGTGCCCCGGCTGCCGGCCGCCAGGGTCTCCAGCGGATGCCGTTCGTAGTCGAAGGGGGAGGCGGGGCTGGCGAGATGGGCGACGGCGTCGACCTGCCCGGAGAACCGGAAACGTTCGGTGACGTCGCACAGGACGCAGTCGAAGCCGGGCTCACGCATGAGGTGGGCGATGTTCGCCGCGCGGCCCGAGGAGAAGTTGTCCAGGCAGCAGACGCTGTCGCCACGGCGCAGCAGCGCCTCGCAGAGATGCGAGCCGAGGAAACCGCCTCCGCCGGACACCACCACACGCATGGTCTTCCTCCTGACTGTCGCCTAGCGGCCGAGCCCCGGCCTGCCGGGGGCCCGCACCGTCCAGCCCGCGGCCCGCCAGGGCTCCGGGTCGAGGGTGTTGCGGGCGTCGACGAGGACCGGGCCACGCACGACGGTCGCGAGGGCGGTGGGGTCCAGCTCCCGGTACTGGGGCCACTCGGTCAGATGCAGGACGACATCGGCGTGTTCACATGCCTTGGCCACGTCGAGCGCGAACTGGAGCGCCGGGTACGCGGCCCGGGCGTTGTCGATCGCCTCGGGGTCGTGCACCCGTACATGCGCGCCCCGGTCCTGTACCGCGGACGCGACCGCGAGGGCCGGGGAGTCCCGGACGTCGTCGCTGAGGGGCTTGAAAGCGGCACCCAGGACGGCGACGTTGCGGTCGGCGAAGGAACCACCGAGGAGGCCCTCGGCCAGACCGAGGGTGCGGGTCCGCTGCCGGGCGTTGATGGCGTCGACCTCCCGCAGAAACGCCACCGCCTGGCCCTGCCCGAGCTCCTCGGCACGCGCGGTCAGGGCCCGGATGTCCTTGGGCAGACAGCTGCCGCCGAAGCCGAGGCCGGGGGCGAGGAAGCGGGGCCCGATGCGGGAGTCCCGCCCCATCGCCTCGGCCAGGGTCAGCACGTCGGCGCCGGCGGCCTCGCAGATCTCCGACATCGCGTTGATGAAGGAGACCTTGGTGGCGAGGAACGAGTTCGAGGCCAGCTTGACCAGTTCGGCGGTGGGCAGGTCGGTGGCGATAAACGGGGTGCCGGCCTGGAGCAGCGGCGCGTAGATCTCCCGAAGCCGCGCCTTGGCCCACTTCGAACGCACCCCCACGACGATGCGCTCGGGACACAGCGTGTCCTGCACCGCGCACCCCTCCCGCAGGAACTCCGGGTTCCACGCGACCTCGGCACCCAGCCTGCGCGCGAGGCGGTCCGCGGTCCCCACCGGGACGGTCGACTTGCCGACCAGCAGCGCGCGTGGGTTGCCACGCAGATACGGGGCGAGCGCGTCGACGGCGGCGTCCACGTAGGTGAGGTCGGCCGCGTCGGAGCCGGGGCGCTGCGGGGTGCCGACACAGAGGAAGTGGGTGTCACCGAAGCCGGCGGCTTCATCGAGCGAGCTGGAGAACGCGAGCCTTCCGGTGGCCACGGCCCGGTTGAGCAGATCGGAGAGTCCCGGTTCGAAGAACGGCGGCCTGCCGTCGGTGAGCGCGGCGATCCGGTCCGCGTCGACGTCCACACCTAGGACGTGGTGCCCGAGGTCGGCCAGGCAGGCGGCGTGGACGGCTCCGACGTATCCGGTGCCGATGACTGTGAGGCGCATGTCGGTCTCCGTGGGGAGCGTGCGGGCTGTTAGCCGGTCAGGGGGCGGACAGCGGGAGTCCCAGCAGGTCGCGGTAGCAGGCGTCGACGTCCGCGCACATGGTCTGCGGGGCGAAGGCGGCGCGCACCCGTCGGCAGCCCTGTCGTCCCATGGCGGCGGCCTGGTCCGGATGGTCGAGCAGCCAGCCGACCGCGCGCGCCGCGGCGTCCGGGTCGGCGGGCGCGACGAGCAGCCCCGTCGCTCCGTGCTCCACGAGGTCGGGTACGCCGTTCACGGCCGTCGCGACGACCGGACGGGCGGCGGCCAGCGCCTCGGTCAGGGCCCGGCCGAGACCCTCGTACAGCGAGGTGATGGCGAAGACGTCGAGGCCGGCCACGAGGCGGTGGGCGTCCCCGCGGTGCCCGGTGACGGTCAGGTCGACGCCGAGTTCCGCGGCGAGCAGCCGGACCTCGTCCTCCAGCGGCCCGTCGCCGATCATGACGAACGCGGTGTCCGGGTGCTCGGCGCGGATCGCGGCCGCCATGCGGACGAAGTCCAGCGGCGCCTTCTGGGTGTCGACACGGCCGACGGTGCCGATCAGGGCGGCGGCGCGGGGTACGCCGAGCATGCGGCGGGCGGCCGGGTCGAACCGCTGGGGGATATGGGTCAGATCCACGGCCGACGGCACCACCCGGACCCGACCGGGCGGCGCGAGCCGCTCCTCGACCGCCTGCTCCGCCACACGGGGGGCGACAGCGAGGAAGCAGTGGGTGAATCGCCGCGTGGCCCGCTCCAGGAAGCGGTACAGCATGCGCCTGCGGCGGGACATGTACGGGTGGAAGCTGACGCCGTGGAA
Organism: Streptomyces sp. RG80; assembly: GCF_040446465.1. Taxonomy (NCBI): domain Bacteria; kingdom Bacillati; phylum Actinomycetota; class Actinomycetes; order Kitasatosporales; family Streptomycetaceae; genus Streptomyces; species Streptomyces sp. RG80. Next base: position 578,483 of record NZ_JBEAAJ010000002.1, read on the forward strand.
GGTGTGCACGACCACCGGTGTGCGGCACGCGCGCGCGGCGACCCGGCCGAGGAATCCGCCCTTGGCCGAGTGGGTGTGCACGACGGTGAAGCGTTCGCGGCGGATCAGTCGTGTCAGCCGGACGAGGACGAGCAGGTCGGTGGGGTGGAGGGTGTGGCGGAACCCGGGCATCTCAACGGTCCGGATGCCGGCGGTCCGGGCCCGTTCCCAGAGCTCGCCGCCGGGCACTCCTGCGATCCACACCTCGTAGCGGTCGGGATCCATGCCTTCGGCCGACATGAGGGTGTTGCCACCGGCTCCCGTGACGAAGCGGGTGATCACGTGGAGGACCTTGATGCGGGGCAGCGTCGGCGCCTCCGGCAGCTGAGTCGCCGACGCCACCCGGGGAGGCGGCGCGGGCCAGCGGACGGCCGAGCCGTCCGAGCGGACCACTCCGGGGACAAGGGTCCCGTTACGCATCATCGATCACCACCGAGATGAAGATGTATATTTACGACGTATACGTACATCTTCCCTCCGCGATGCTCTCCGGTCAATCCGACAGGAGGACGGCCATGGCACTGGTGGACCCGGAGCGGGTCAGGCGACTGCTGGTGTGTCCGCGCTGCAGGTCGACGCTGGTCGACGGAGCGAACGGCCTCAGGTGCGATGCACCCGGGTGCCCCTGCCGCACGGCCTTTCCGGAGGCGGGACGGTGGCCGGTGCTCGTCGACTTCGAGGGCAGCATCCTGGACCGGGAGAACATGTCGACGCGGGTGGGTGCGGACGCGGTCGGGCCGGCGCAACGGCTCCCCGCGCCACTGCGCCGCATCTGGAAACCGGCCAACCGCGTCGCTGCCCGCAACATCGAGCTGCTGGTGCGCAGCCTGCCCGGCCCCGCGCCGACGCTCCTCGTCGTCGGGGGTGCCACGGTCGGCAACGGCGTAGCGGCCGTCTATCGCGATCCAAGCCTCCAGGTGATCGCCTTCGACATCGTGCCCAGCCCGGTGACACAGTTCATCGCTGACGCACACCACATCCCGCTCCCCACGGCGAGCGTCGACGCGGTACTGGTGCAGGCCGTGCTGGAGCACGTCCTCGATCCAGGCGCGGTCGTCGCGGAGATCCATCGGGTGCTCAGGGACGGCGGGCTGGTCTACGCGGAGACGCCGTTCCTTCAGCAGGTGCATGCGGGCGCGCACGACTTCACCCGCTTCACCGCCAGCGGCCACCGCTATCTCTTCCGGCGCTTCGAGGAACTCGCTGCCGGCCCCGTCGCCGGCCCAGGCACCCAACTCCTGTGGAGCGTCGACCACTTGATACGGGGACTGACCCGCTCCGCGCTGGCGGGTCGCGCGACGCGCGGGCTGTTGTGCTGGCTGCGCGCCCTGGACCAGGCCGTGCCCGCAACCTACGCACAGGACGACGCGTCAGCCCTCTACTTCCTGGGGCGCAGACGGGAGCAGGAGATGACGGCCCAGGAGATCATCGCCTACTACCGCGGAGCGCAGACCTCCCCCTGAAGCAGACCTCTCGTTCGATCAGGCCGTGGCGGCCGTGCGGCCGTGCCGTGCGGTGCGCTCGGCCAGGACCATGGCGGCGAGTCCCGAGCGTAGGTCCGTGGCGGGGCGGTAGCCGAAGGCGGCGCGGGCCACGCTGATGTCGGCGCCCGTGCGACGAGCGTCACCGGGCCGCTCGGGCCCCGGCGCCACCCGGACCGCAGGAGCCAACTGACCGAGCAGCATGATAGCCTGACGCATCGTCACCTCACAGCCTCCGCCGAGGTTGGCGACCCCCGTCCAGGGGGAGAGCGCGGCGGCCCGCATGGCCGTCACGACATCCCCGACGTAGGTGAAGTCACGACTCTGCCCTCCGTCGCCGTACAGCGGGAACGGCCGGTGTGTGCAGGCGGCGGCGACGAGTCGGGCGAAGGCCATGTCCGGCCGCTGCCGGGGGCCGTAGACGCTGAACAGCCGCAGGGAGGCTGTGGGGACCCCGAAGACCATGCGGTAGGTCTCGCAGAGGTGTTCCGCGGCGAGCTTGGTCACGCCGTACGGGGAGACGGGGCGCGGGCGCACGGTCTCCCGGGTCGGACAGACCTCGGCGTCCCCGTACACCGAGGAACTGGAGGCGTAGACCAGACGGCGCAGTCCGGTGCGGCGAGCCGCCTCGAGAACGCGCTGGGTCACCAGGACGTTGCGCTCCAGGTAGACCGCGAACTCCGGCCCCCAGGAGCCGCGTACGCCCGGCTGCCCCGCGAGGTGGTAGACGACGTCGACGCCACCGAAAAGCGCGTCCAGCGGAACCGTCAGCAGGTCACCCTGCCGGAAGGTGAACCGGTCGCGGCCGAGCAGCGGGCGAAGGTTGTCGCGTTTCTGTGCGGGATCGTAGTAATCGGTCAGGGCGTCGACCCCCATCACCTCGTCGCCGTGGGCCAACAGGTGTTCGCAGAGATGGGAGCCGATGAATCCGGCGGCTCCGGTCACGACTGCACGCATCAGGACCGCCCTTCCTCGTGGATCTGCAGCGAGTCGGTACCCGGTTTGTCCCAGACGGCCGAAACGACGTACCACAGCGTCCGGATCAGGTAGCCCGCGACGACGGTCGGGGTGCGACGCGCAAGCAGTTCGGCGTTGAGCTGGTCACGGAGCGGCACCAGGACCGCGATGTAGTACGCCTCCGGATCGGGGCATCCGTCGAACAGTGCCGCCTCCGCCCGGGACCGAAGTTGGCACGGCCCTGTGAGCCCGGGACGGTGACTGAACAGCCAGTGGCACTCGGGCGGATAGCGCCGGGCCGTCTCGGAGGGCTCGGGACGCGGCCCGACCAGCGTCATGTCGCCGCGCAGCACATTCCACAGCTGCGGCAGCTCGTCCAGGTGGAAGCCTCTCAACCGGCGCCCGAGGCGGGTCACGCGGGGGTCGTGCCCCGCGGTGAGCGCGGGCCCTTGGGCATCGTGCCGCATGGTGCGGAACTTGTAGAGGCGGAACTCCCGCGCGCCTTCGCCCATACGCCGCTGGCAGAAGAGCACCGGCCGACCGTCCATGGCGCACACCAGCGCAGCCAGGAGCAGCAGCAGCGGGGACAAGAGGACAAGGAGCACCAGGGACACCGTGATGTCGAGGGCCCGGAGTGTGCGAGTCGGGCGTTGTGGGGGCATGGGCAACAGCGGCGCGACACTTGCGGCTGCGCGCACCGCGCGGTCGGCTCCGGGGGCCCTCTGTGCGGAAGGCCCTGCCACGGCCGCCGCCTCGCGGGATCCGTGCGCCGCCGTACTCATGGCCGTGCCCCTCCGAGTTCCAGGGCGGCCCTCCACCGGGGCAGCCAGGCGTCGTAGGAGTACGAGCGACCCACAACGTCACGGGCGTGCCGCCCCAGCTGTTCGCGAACCGCGTCCGAAGCGTTCAGCAGACCCTGGATCACGTCGACCCAGTCATCCTCGTCGATCGGGGCCGGCATCCGGAACCGGCGCAGGATCTCGGCGTTCACACCGACCGGCGTCGCCACCGCCGGCAGGCCCGCCGCCCCGTACTGGAGCAGCTTGTAACCGCATTTGCCGAGTGTGTACGGGCTGGACGGCAGGGGCATCAGGCCGATGTCGAGCTGTGCCGGCAGGGTGCGCTGGCTCTTCGGGCTCCAGGCGACGCGGTCGATGAACGTCTCCATCCGGCCCAGCCGCCGTTGTGTGGTGCCGACGAGCGTCAGCCGGGCCCCGCAGCGGCGGTGGAGTTCCTCCAAGGCATCGGCCACCAGCAGCAGGCAGCCCTCGTTGCCCTGGGACCCGATCCAGCCGAGCCGTGGCGGGTCGTGCACGGCGTACGACGTCTTGGGCACGTAGTCCTCGGGGGCGACGCAACTGGGGATCACCACGACGTCGCCGTGATGCTGTGCGGCCCAGTCACCAAGCACCTCGTTGCCGGCGATGACCCGGTCCGCGTGCCGTACCGCGAGGGACGCCTTGGCCGCCTTCGGCGCCCATCTGCGGGCCAGGCCGCCCGTGCCCCGATCCCACTGGAGTGCATCGTCGAAGTCGTACACGGCGAAGTCCGCACAGGTGAGCAGGCGTTGCTCCCACCATCCGCGGCTGAGCGGCGACGCCTCCCGGTGCAGCAGGAGGCGAGCGGGGCGGGCAAGGGCAAGACGGTGGAGTCGCTGTTCCGCCCGGGCCACTGTCAAGGGATGCCGCACCAGGCGGGTGGGGGCCGCGTCGGTGAAGGAGGCGTAGCTGCTCACGGTGAAGTGCGTGTCGACGCGGTCCAGCCACTCGAAGACGCGCACCCGCGAGCTGCCGGCGCCACGACTGTACGGAGTGATCGCGCAGTGCTTCGGGCGACCATCCATGGCTTCACATCCAGGGCTATACGCTGATGACGTACATTTACGCTGTAAACAAGAATATGCCTATATGGCACTTCGGAGTCAAGTAGCAACCGCAGACAAGGCTGAGGAGCTCCCATGGATCTCCACGAATACCTGGACGTACTGCGCCGCAGACGGTCGTTCGTCGTGGCCTGCATCCTGCTGGGGCTGGCCGCGGCCGTGACGGTCCTGATGCCGCGCACGTACACGGCGAGGGCACAGCTCTTCATCGCCACCAACGATCAGAACAGCACCAACGCGTATGCTGGCAGTCTGTTCGCCCAGCAGCGGGTCAAGCCGTACACGAAGATCGCGAACAGTCCGGCGGTGCTGGGGGGCGTCATCGCGAAGCTCGGTCTCGACACCACTACCTAGCGGCTCGCCGGCAAGATCAGTGCGCAGGCGCCGCTGGAGACCACTCTGATCGACATCCGCGTGAAGGACCGCTCCCCCACCCGGGCGCAGACGATCGCGGACGAGACCGCCACACAGTTCAGGCAGTACATCGGCAGCATCGAGAAGGCCTCGGCGAATGCTCCCGCAGTGGTCAAAGCCAGTGTCGTCGGCGTCGCCGGCGCCGTGACGCGGCACACCCTGGACGGCAGGCTCCGCTCGGCGGACGACGTCCGTCGCCGCGTGGGCCTGATGCCGGTGGGCGCCCTGCCCGCGCCCCCGCGCAGGCAGCGGGACCCGAATCACCGGATCGGGGCCACGCCCCGCAACGAGGCGTTGAGCCGACTGCGGACCCGACTGCGCTCTCCGGACGGCGGCATGCCGAGTTCGGTGGTGATCGCCGACGCCGAGGACTACGAGGGCAGGACCGACCCCGCCCTCGGCCTCGCGGTCAACGTCGCCCGGACCGGACTGCGTGTCGTGCTCGTCGAGGGCGATCTGCGCCGTCCCCGGCTGGCCCAGACCCTCGGGCTGCGGAACGTGCCCGGTCTGACCGATGTCGTCACGGGCGCGGTGGCACTCCACAACGCCGTCCAGAGATGGCAGGACGGACCGATCCGGATCCTGACCGCCAGCACACCGTCACCGGATCCGAGCACGCTGCTGTCGGATGTCGGACCGACACGTGAAGCAGCTCCTACGCGCCCTGGAGGCGGACGCGGACCTCGTCGTGCTGGACAGCCCCCCGCTGGAGCCCTTCGCCGACGCGGCCGTCCTCGCCGCGGAGTCGGACGCGGTGCTCGTCGTCGTCCGTCGCGGCACAGCGCGCCACCGCCTGCTCCAGCGCGCCCTGGACAGCCTGCGAGCCGTGAACGCGCGTGTCCTCGGTGCCGACGTCACAGCGGTTCCGCCGGACCGGCCCGCGGCGGAACCAGAGCGGCGCCGCGGCAGGACGGCGCTCCCCTGGCGCCGCAGCCGGTGCCGCACAGGAGCCCACCGGCACCACTGGCGGACGGCTTCCACGCGCCCGCGGATCACCACGCATAGCGACGGACTAGGGCGCCGGACTACAGCAGTTCGGCGCCCGAGTGCGTGCAGCCCCGGGCGTCCAGGGCGAGCGGCGCGGCGGCCACGATGGCGTCCAGGTCGTAGGCCTGGTGCGGCTGGAGCAGGATGGTGAGGTCGGCCGCGGCCGCGGCCCGGACGACATGCCCGGCCCGGTGCACCGACCGTCCGTCCACCTCGAAGCCGGAGACATGGGGATCGTGGTAGGTGACGTGCGCCTGTTCGGCGCGCAGACCGCGCACGATCGGGAGGGCCGGCGTCTCCCGGACGTCGGAGACGTCCGCCTTGTAGGTCACTCCGGCCAGCAGGACGGTGGCACCCGCGAGGGACTTGCCGGCGCCGCCCAGCATGTCCGCCGCGCGTCGCACCACGTAGGCCGGCATGCCCTGGTTGATCTCCTGGGCCAGCTCGATCAGTCGCACCGCGGCGCCCGCCGCCCGTGCCTGGTGAATGAGGTAGTTCGGGTCGATCGGAATGCAGTGGCCTCCGACGCCCGGACCCGGACGGAAGGACTCGAAGCCGAAGGGCTTCGTGGCGGCGCAGGCGATGGCGTCCCAGAGATCGACATTGAGCTCGTGGGCGGCGACGGCGAGTTCGTTCACCAGCGCGATGTTGACGTTGCGGTAGGTGTTCTCCAGGAGCTTGGCCATCTCGGCCTCCCGGGTGCCCTTGGCCATCACGACCGTGTCGCAGACCTTGCCGTAGAACGCGGCGGCGGCTTGTGCGCAACCGGGAGTGAGCCCGCCGACGACCTTCGGCGTGTTGCGGAGTCCGAAGCCCCTGTTGCCCGGATCGATGCGCTCCGGGGAGAAGGCGAGATGGAAGTCGGTGCCGGCGGTCATGCCGGTGGCTCGCTCCAGAACCGGGCGCACCACCTCGTCCGTGGTGCCCGGGTACGTGGTCGACTCCAGCACCACCAGCATGCCGTTGGTGATGTGCGGGGCGAGAGTCCGGGTGGCCCGACAAACGGGTTCCAGGTCGGGGCTGCCGTCAGGGTGCAGCGGAGTCGGCACACAGATGACGACCACGTGCGCGGCACCGAGCACGGCTGCCTGGCAGGTGGCGGTGAACCCGGCCGCGCGCATGGCGCGCACCTCAGCTTCGGAGACGTCGTCCACGTGTGAGCGGCCGCTGTTGAGACCGGCCACCACGTGGACATTCTCGTCGTACCCGACCACGCCGAGTCCGGCCTCAGCGGCCTCGCGGGCCAGCGGCAGACCGACGTAGCCGAGCCCGATCACGGCAAGATCGGTCATCTCGCCTCCCCGGTCCCGACGCCCACGGCGTCCTTGGCAAGGCTCTCTCGCTGCTCCGCGACCACCGACGCGATGATGTCGTCCAGACGGGTCCGCGCTCGGAACCCGATCAGTTCGCGCGCTCGCGTGGTGTCGGGACACCGGCGGGCCATGTCCTCGAAACCGGGCTCGTATGCACGGTCGTAGGGGACGTGGACGATCGGGCTGTCCGATCCCGTGACGTGCAGGACGCGTTCGGCGAGCTGGTGCATGGTCACTTCCTCGGCGCTGCCGAGGTTGAACGCCTGGCCGTGGGCGCGCTCGTCCTGGACGAGGGCCACAAACGCGGGGATCACGTCGCCGACCGCGCAGAAGCACCGGCGTTGGGTGCCGTCACCGTACAGGGTGAGCGGGCGCCCGTGCAGCGCCTGGGCGACGAGGTTCGGTACGACCATGCCGTAGGTGCCGGACTGTCGGGGGCCGACGACGTTGAACGGTCGGACGATGACGACGCCGAGTTCGTACTCGCGCCAGCACCAGTAGCCCATCAGCTCGTCCAGCCCCTTGGCGGCGGCGTAGGACCAGCGGCTCTTGAGCGGGGAGCCGAGGATGCGGTCGTCGTCCTCGTCGAGGTTGTCCTTGATGTTCTTGCCGTAGATCTCGGAGGAGGAGGCGAGCAGCAGCCGCCCCGCGTGGCGGCGGGCGGCTTCGAGGACCGCGTCGGTGCCCAGGAGGTTCCTGCGCAGGGACTCCATCGGCCGGTTCACGATGGTGTGCACCCCGACCGCGGCGGCCAGGTGGAAGACGGTGTCGCAGCCTTTCGTGGCCAGTTCCAGCGCGTCCTCGTCGAGGATCGAGCCCTGCACCGCGGTCACGGCGTCGGCCACATGTGCGAGGTTCCCCGCCGAGCCGGTACTGAAGTCGTCGAGCACGACGACCTCGTGGCCCAGACCGAGCAGGTGCTCGACGAGGTGTGAGCCGATGAAGCCGGCGCCTCCGGTGACAAGCGCCCTCATGCGGACCGCCTCCTTCCGGAGGGTGAGCGTGCGGATCCGGTCTCGACGGCGAGCCAGCGCAGGTAGCCGCCGTATCCGGCGAGCACGGTGCGAGCCTCGGACGCGCTGCGGTGCAGGGCGGCCCTGGCGAGTCTGGCGGCCGGTTCGACCGTGAGGGTCAGGGCCATCAGCAGCCACGCATGGGACCGGGGCCAATGACGGACGACGTACCGGGTACGGCTGCACAGCGAGTGACGCAGCCGCCCCCCGCCGAGCTGGGCGGAGCTGACCCCGGCGAGATGCGTGACCCGGGCCTCGTGGAGGTAGTAGGACCGCAGGCCTCGGTGGCGCGCGCGGAGGGCGAGGTCGGTTTCCTCGAAGTAGAGGAAGTAGCGTTCGTCGAAGCCGCCCAGCCGCTCGAAGAGCGTACGGCGCAGCAGGAAGAACGCCCCGATGACCTGGTCCACGGGGCCCGACTCGGCAGGCCGCAGGTGGTGCGGGGGGAACAGAGCGGGCGCCAGCCGGTCGAGGCCGGTGGTCTTGCCGAAGAAGACACGCAGCGTGGGAAAGCGCGAGCAGGAGATGCCCGGTCGCCCCCGGCCGTCGAGCATGCGGCCGCCACAGATGCCGACACTCCGCGCGGTCGGTGTGCCCAGGAAAGCGGCGACGGCGCGCAGGGTGTCGTGGTACAGCGTGGTGTCCGGGTTGAGGAAGAGCAGCAGTTCGCCGCGACCGCGGGTGGCGCCCTGGTTGCAGGCGGCGGCGAAGCCCCGGTTGCGGGGGTTGCGGAGCACGTCGAGCGGGATGCCGTCGGTGGACAGTGCCTTGAGCGAGTCGTCGGTGGAGGCGTTGTCGACCACGACGATCCGTTCCACCGTCAGTCGCGACCGGTCCGTGTGAACGATCGAGCGCAGGCAGTCCCTCAGGCAGTGGCCGGTGTTCCAGTTGACGATCACGACGTCCACGGCCGGGACGGTCCGCTCCCGCGGGTTCATCACGTCACCGGTCCGAGTTCCAGAGCGGCCGACCAGCGGGGCAGCCAGGCGTCGTAGGAGTACTTGAGGCCGACGATGTCCCGGGCGATCCGGCCGAGCCATTCCCGGTCCGCGGCCGAGGAGCCGATGAGTCCGAGGAGGGCCGAGGTCCAGTCGTCCTGGGTGCGCGGCGCCGGCATGCCGAACTGGCTGAGCAGTTCGGCGTTGACGCCCAGCGGGCTGGCGACGGCGGGCAGGCCCGCGGCCGCGTACTGGAGCAGTTTGTAGCCGCATTTGCCGAGGCTGTAGGAGGTCACCGGCAGGGGCATCAGACCGATGTCCATGTCGGCCAGCGCGGTCCGCTGGTTCTGCGGGGTCCACGCGACCCGGTCGACGAAGGCCTCCAGCCGACCCAGCGACGGGGTGGTCGTGCCGACGAGGGTCAGTCGGGCTCCGGTGCGTCGGTGGACCTCGGTGAGCGCGTCGGCGATCAGCAGCAGACAGGCCTCGTTGCCGCGCGAGCCGATCCAGCCGAGCCGGGGCGGGTCGTGCAGCAGGTAGGTCGTCTTGGGCGAGTAGTCCTCCAGGGCGACGCAGCTCGGGATCACCACCACGTCGCGGTGATGGTGTGACGCCCACTCCGCAAGGGCGGTGTTGCCCGCGATGACCCGATCCGCGTTGCGGACGGCCGTCCGTGCCTTGCCTGCCTTGGGCGCCATCCTGCGGACGAGCCCACCCTCGCCGCGGTCCCACTGGAGGGCGTCGTCGAAGTCGTACACGGCGAATTCGGCGCTCGCCAGGAGCCGCCGCTCCCACCAGCCGCGGCTCAGCGGGGAGGCCTCCCGGTGCAACAGGAGCCTGCTCGGCCGAGCGTTGGCGATGGCGGCCAGCCCCATCTCCGCCCGGGCCAGGTCGACCGGGTGGCGAGCGAGCCGGGAAGGGGCGGCGTCCGGCAGCGACAGATAGCTGCCGACGGTGAAATCGGTGCCGATGCGGTCCAGCCACGCGAAGATCCGGACCCGGGAGCTTCCAGCTTCCCGACCGTAGGGAGTGACCGCGCAGCGGTCGAGGTGACGATCCATGGTTCCGCATCCCAGCCGTATGCTGATATCGTACGTTTACGGCGTAAATTCGGCGAATCAACATACTGCTCCCCCAGTCTCACGACGTCAAGAGCGGCCCGAAGGGCCCCGTGGGAGGAAGCTCCATGGATCTCCACGACTACATCGACACCCTGCGCCGGAGGTGGCGGCTCGTCACCCTGTGCGTGCTTCTGGGTCTCGCCGGGGCCGTCGCGGTCACCACACTGATGCCCCCCACCTACACGGCCACCGCCCAGCTCTTCGTCGCCACCAGCGACGAGGACAGCGGCAACGCCTATCAGGGCGGCCTGTTCACCCAGCAGCGGGTGAAGTCCTACACGCGCATCATCACCAGCCCGGCGGTCCTGAACGGAGTCATCTCCGAACTCGGGCTGAACACGACACCCGGGCGGCTGGCCGACAAGATCGACGCCCAGGCACCGCTCGACACCACCCTCGTCGACATCCGGGTCTCCGACGGATCGGCGGAACGGGCCCAGGCGATCGCCGACGCGACCGCCGTTCAGTTCACGAAGTACATCACCGCCATCGAGGGGTCCACCGCGGACGCCCCGCCGCTGGTCAAGGCCAGCGTCGTCGGCGGCTCCGAGCCCCCGTCCTCCCCGACCAGCCCGCGTCCGGCGCTGAACCTGGCCATCGGACTGCTCGTCGGGGCCGTCGTAGGCGTCGCGTGCGCGGTACTGCGCCAGTCGCTCGACACGACCGTCCGCTCGACGGACGATCTCGGGACGGGTCTCGGCGTCACCGTGCTGGCCGCCATCCCCCCGCCCCGTCGGCAGGGCGCCGGCGGGCAGATCGGCACGACACAGCGCTCGGAGGCGCTGGCCCAGCTGCGCACCCGGCTCCGCTTCAGTACCGAGAACGGCTTCCCTGCCTCGGTACTGGTGGGAGGCGCCCTCCCCCAGGAAGGGCGTACCCGGACCGCGGTCGACCTCGCCACGACCGTCGCCCGCCCCGGGCAACGGGTGGTCCTGGTGGAAGCCGATCTGCGTCGACCGTGCCTCAGCACCGCGCTCGGGCTGCGCCACGGCCCCGGGCTGACCGACGTCCTCGCCCACGGGATTCCGCTCTATCAAGCTCTCCAGGACTGGGACGAGGGCGGGCTGAGAGTGCTGCCCGCCGGTCCCGTTCCGGCGGATCCCGGCACGCTCCTGTCCTCGCCGGACTTTGCGCGCGTAGTGCGCGCGCTCTGCTCCGACGCAGATCTGGTCGTCGTGGACAGCCCGCCGGTGCTGTCGTTCGCCGACGCGGCGGCACTCGCTCCGGCCACGGACGGCGTGCTGTTCGTCGTGCGAGCCGGAAGGGCCCGCCGCGGTGACGCGGAACGCGCCCTCGACGCCTTCACGGCCGTGCGCGTACGCGTCCTCGGCGCTGTGCTCACGGGCGCCCGCGCCGAAGGTGTCATCGCCTGGCAACCGCCCTCGGAGCCGGGACGCGCGGCTTGCACCCAGGTGCCCGACGCGGTGCCGACCGAACAGCACGGATAGGCGGTGAGATCCGGATGACACAGGCCCAGACCGACATGGCCATGTTCCTCGGAATCCTGGCCGTGCTGTCCGTGGTCCCCTGGGCGGTGGCGCTTCGACGCGCCCACGCCCACGGGGACTGGGACCGTACCTCGTCGCTGGTCTTCCTGACCGGCGTCCTGGCCAACCTCCCGACGGTCGCCTATGTGCTGCACACGGGCCGGCCACAACGGCTCGACCCCCTGGGCGAGGTGGTGATCGGATTCCCGCGGTGGGTGCACCTGATGGGGCTGGCGGCGAACGGTCTGCTGCTGGTCGTCTGCGGAGTGTTCTTCCTGCACCGGCTCCTCGTCGGGCGAGCCCGCGTCAACACGGCCCCTCTCGTCGCGATGACGCTCGTCGTGCTGGTCGCCCTGTCCGACGGACTGCGCGGTCAGCAACTCCTCGTGCCCCGGCAGATCGTCCTCCTGGCCGTCCTGCTGGCGGCGGCCGTCGCCCGGCCGGGACGCCCGGCGCTGCTGGGCGGGGCAGCGGTCGTCATGCTCTTCACGGTCCTGGGCGGGATGGAGGCGCTCGCGGAGCCGAGGTCGGTCCTGCGGGAATGCCGGGTCGACAACCCGTGCGGGCCTCTGGGGGTGCTCTACACAGGTGCCTTCACCAACGAGAACATCTTCAGCCTGCTACTGATCGTGGGCCTTCCCTTCGTCTGGCTGGGGCTGCGGGGCCCCGCCCGTACCGCGCTCACCTGCTACGTCGCCTTCATGGCCGTCACCACCGGGAGCCGACTGGCCGGGGCGGCCGCCGTCGTGGCCGTGGTCTTCCTGATGGTGCTGCGCCCGAGACTCCCGGACGAGGCGGGCCCGCGGCCTCGCGAGAGTCCGGCCCCCGGTCGGATCCTGCTCGGCGTGCCTGTCCTCGGCGCTGTTGCCGCCGCGGGACTCTCCATGCCCTTCCTGCGCCCGGAAGCCGACCGGCTCGGCGACCGCTCGACGATCTGGGAGATGGCCACGGAGGAGCTGCGGGACTCGCCGTTCATCGGCTTCGGCGCCAAGGCCTGGTCGGCGAAGTACCAGGCCGGCGAGATACCCGCCGCCCTTTCCCCCTCGGTGCACAACCAGTGGATCGACGTCCTCTACGCGGGCGGCCTGGCCGGTCTCGCACTCTTCCTGCTCCTGCTGATCCACCTGCTGGTCCAGGGCGGCGTGCGCGGCTTCCCCGCCGCCTCGAGCGTGCTGTTGCCGGTCCTGCTCGCCTCGGTCCTGGAACGCCCCTGGTCGTTCGGCATCAGCAACTCGCTGACGTTCGCTCTGCTCGCTGCCGTTCTCATCCCCGCGGCAGCGCGTTCAGCAGCCCCTGAAGCGGCTCCAGGGTCCAGTTCCAGTCCAGCCGCCGAGCCTGTTCGTACGACTCCTCGCTTGCCCGCCGCCACCGCACCGGGTCGCTCAGCCCCTCGATGACCGAGGCGAAGGTCTCCTCGGTGTACGGCACGGAGCCGCGCAGCAGATCGAGGTGGCGCCGCCAGCCGGGGACCAGGACAGGTAGGCCGTACGCCAGGTAATGCAGGTGTTTGGCCGAGAAGCCCTCCTGCCGCAGCAGGTCGCGAGTACAGGTGATCAGCCCGAACTGGTACTGCTCGAGCACTTCGGGCGAGGCGTAGCCGCGATAGTCCAGGCCGAGGCGGGGGTCGGGCGTGGGGCCGCCGTAGACGTGGATGTGCGGGTAGCTCCGGCTTAGCCGGGCCAGCAGCGGCAGGTCGATGAACCGCGAGCTCAGCGAGCCGAGATAGGCGACCCGCGGCGGGTCGGCGAACCGCGCCCGCTGCCGGACCGGAGTGCAGCCCCAGTTCAGCTGGAGGTAGTTGTGCCCACTGATCCCGTACTGCTTGCTCGCGTACCGCGCGTAGGACTCCCAGGAGAAGGACAGGTGCTCCATGTCCTCCAGGAAGCGGGTCTCCCAGCCGCGGAACCTCCGGTGCTGGCGGTCCGTCAGCCGACCTTCGCACAGCACCTCGTCGGCCCACGGGTTGGGACAGTCGTACAGCGTCCGCGCCGACGTACCGGTGGCGAGCACCCCGGAGTCGAAGGGCGTCTCGCAGATGACGACGTCGTAGTCGTCGAGGCGCAGTTGCCCGGCGAGGATACGGCGGCGCAGCCGGTGGTCCGCCATCAGCACGTAGTACGAGAGATGCCGGCGGCCGAATCCCCACCGCCGGGTGAGCAGCTTGGAGGCCACGTCGTTGGCGTACAGGGCGAGCCGGGCCGGGCGCAGCGATCCCGGGAGCATCCTGCCCAGGCTGCCCGGCTGTCCGGACGCCCTGGCGAGGAAGCTGGTGTCGACCAGGTGCACGTCGTGGCCGTGCTCGCGCAGGTACTTCTCGATCGCGAGCGGTTTGACGCTGTTGGCGTAGCCGTCGAGTTGGGCGACGATCAGGACGCGTCGGGATTTCATGGGGCTTCCTCGACTTCCGGGGGACGGGAGGGCTGGAGTTCGGGCAGGAGCAGGGCCGTGGCGAGCGCGAGACCGGTGAGGACGGGAAGGCCAGCCAGTAGCAGCGGCAGCACACCGTGCAGGCCGAGCCGCAGGACCAGCAGGTCACCGAGGACAGCCACGGCCGTGGCCGCCGCGGTCGCGGCCGGCCAGCGCCGGGGCAGTCGCTGCTCCCGCAGTCCCGCCAGGCGCCGACAGAGGACTACGAAGTAGACGGAGCCGGCCATGATGCCCAGCGCGGTCGCCAGCACCACGCCGACGACACCGAACAGCAGCGTCAGCGGCACGGTGAGGGCAAGGTTCACTGCTGTCGAGAACCACGAGTAGCGCGCCTCGAGGCCGGGTCGGCCGACAGCCCGCACGAAACAGGTGCGGATGCCGGTGAGGGCCACCTGGACCGAGTAGCCGGTCAGCAGGACCGCGGCAACCGCGCCGCTCAGGGCGAGGGCGGTGCCGAGCCAGACCTGCACGGCAAGACCGACGGCCGCCATGGTCACCACGCCGTACGTCAGAACCAGCGGCAGCCAGCGGGGCTGAAGGAGGTGGAACTCCCGTGCCGCGCCGACGAGTCCGTGCCGTGCGTAGACATGGGTCATGCGGGTCAGGATCGGCGGGAACGCGTACAGCGGCAGGCTGCGCAGTGCGGTGGCCGCCTGGTAGCCGGCAGCGTAGATGCCGACGTACCGCACGGGCAGCAGCGCGGCGATCACCAAGGCATCGATCTCCCCGTTCAGGAAGACGGTGAAGCCGGAAAGTTGCATGCGCGCGGCGTAGCCGCCGAAGTCCCGACGTTCGGCCCGCAAAGGCAGCAGCGGTCGCCGGATCCTCAGGTGTCGTGCACCGATGGCCAGCCCTCCGAGGGTCACGAGCAGATAGCGGCCCGCTGCCAGTACGGCGAGCAATGGCAGGTCCGGCCCGTGGTCGATCAGTGCGGTCACGGCGACGGCGTAGGCCAGACACGACCCTCCACTGACCCCTGCCAGGGCACGGAAGCGGGCGTTCGCCTGGAGCAGCGCGACGGCTGAGTTGGAGGCGAGCGCCAGGGTCAGCAAGGGCCCCAGTGCCAGCAGCAGTTGCCCTGCCTCGTCGCGGAGCCGTGTCGGTACGTCGAGAGCAGTGACGAGTGTCGGGGTCAGTGCCAGGCACAGGCAGGTGACCACCGCTCCCAGCCCGACGAAGACCGCGAGGGACCCGAAGACGAGGCGTCCTGCTCCCTCCCTGTCGCCCCGGGCCGCGTGGCGGGCGTGGAAGCGGGCCAGGGAGGCGCCGATGCCTCCGTCCAGCACGGTGAGCGTGGCCAGCAGGACCAGGATCAGCGACCAGACACCGAACCGGTCGAGGCCGAGCCGGCGGATGAGGTAGGGCGTGAGCACCAGGTTGGTGAGCAGGGGTGCGGCCTGGGCCAGCGCGCTGAGGCCCACCGCCGGGAGCAGATTCCGCGAGGACATGCCGGTCCCGCTCACCGTCAGGCGCGTGGAGTGGCTTCGGGACCGCATGGGAGCCTCACTGTCCGGCGGGCGGATGCCCCGTCTCGACCGTCCGCCACCGCGCCCGCAGCTCCGCCTTGTCCAGGATCAGCGCGTACTGGCCGTCGATCATCTGGGACCGCACGATCGGCGCGGTGCTGAACCTCGCGTCGGAGGCGTTCAGGTGGCGCAGGCCGAGTACAAGGTCGCGCAGGTCGCCGTTGGACATACGGTCGTCCACGCTGACGGCTCGGGTGATGGCGTCGAGCATCCGTGCGGTGCCCAGGGGGTCGGTGATGCTGACCTCGGCCCGGACCTCGCCGACGATGCTCTGTAGGAACTGCTGCTGTCGCTTGATGCGGTCCAGCTCGCCGCCGGGCAGGCCGTGCCGCTGGCGGACGTAGGCCAGGGCCTCGTCGCCGTCCATGATGTGGGTGCCCGCGCTGAAGTGCTGGTCCTGTTCCGGGTCGTAGGCGTCCGTCGGGACGGTGACCCTCACGCCGCCGACCGCGTCCGTCAGGGCCTTGAACCCGTGCCAGTCGACGACGCCGAAGTGGTCGATACGAGTGCCCGTGAGCTGCTCCACGGTGCGGATGAGCAGCGGTGGACCGCCCCAGGAGAAGGCGGCGTTGACCTTGGCGGATTCATGGCCCGGGATGGGGACCCAGCTGTCCCTGGGGATCGACATCGTGTAGGCGCTCTGTTCGTCGCCGCTGAGGTGGACCAGCATGAGGGTGTCGCTGCGCTGGGCTCCGTACCGCCACAGCCGGCCCGTGGCGTCACTGCCGGTGGTGGGTTCCTTGGAGCGGCTGTCGACGCCGGCCAGCAGGAAGGTCGTCCCGCCGTCGTGGGCCGGGGGCTTGGGCGGGCGTGGCTCGGTGGGGAAGGCGTCGGGAATGCGGGTGACCTGGTCGCCATAGTGGTCGGTGCCCCACCACACGGCGCCGACGGCGAGTCCCGCCAGCCCGAGCAGCGCGGCGAGGACGCACACCAGTGCCGCGCGCAGGAGGCGGCGCCGTGACCGGCTCCGCTCTCGCGTCGCCCAGGTGGGCCATTGGCGTCGCCCGGACATCAGATCTCGTCCGGATGGGTGGCGGAGCAGGCCAGTTCCTCACAGACCCGGTCGACGGCCGCGTCGGAGAGCCCCGGATAAAGCGGCAGCGGCACAAACTCCGGGAACAGCGTCTCCGCGCCGGGCAGCCCTTCGGGTGGGGTGAGGGCGGTGGCTCGGAAGAGGGGCATCTGGTGCAGCGGGGTGAAGTGGACCGATGTGCCGATTCCGTGCTCGGCCAGGCGGTCGACCAGCTCGTCGCGGGCCGTGCCGTACTCCTCCGTGACCCGCACGACGTAGAGGTGCCGGGCGTGCCGGCCCGGGGTCGTGACGTCCAGGGGCTGGAGTCCGGAAACCGCCTTCAGCGCGTCGTCGTAGTGTTCGGCCCAGCCGGAGGCGAGCACGCGGCGTGCCGCCCGCCGGGCCTCCGGGCTGATCCAGGTCGCGGCGAAGGGTATGCCCGTTTCCTGCGGGGGCCCTGTCGCGTGAACGTGTGGCCGGGGCCGCAGCCGGTGGACTGTCATCTCTCGCTCCCCGGTTCCGGTGCTCTTGGGGGCATGACGACGCCTGCAATGCGTCCGAATGGCGTATATTTACGTCGTATACGTACACCTTGCCCCCGGAGCCGCATAGAGTCAACACAGCAGCGGGTCGACGATCACCTGGAGGCACGGCATGACCAAGGGCGCCAAGGGCAAGGGCCCCGAGGAGGCTCCGGCCCGTCGGGCCAGCGACCGTGGCCGCTACGGTCGCCTCAGCCGTGAGCGTGTCCTCGCCAGCGCCCTGGACCTCGTCGACCGCGACGGCCTCTCCGCGCTGAGCATGCGTCGTCTGGGCGCCGAGCTCGGGGTCGAGGCGATGGCCTTGTATCGGTATGCGTCGAGCAAGGACGCGCTGCTGGACGGGCTGGTCGAGGCACTCCATCTGGAGCTGGAGGAGCGGCTGGGCGCGGAGGCGGTTGCGTCCGAGTGGCGCGCCGAGCTCGGCCGGGTCGGGCGGGCTACGTACGAGGTCTGCCTGGCGCATCCCCAGGTCGTACCGCTGCTGTCCACCCGCATGCTCGCCGTCCCGCTCGCCCGGCGGCCCCTCGCCACCCTGCGGCACCACGAGCGCGTGCTGGCACTGCTGCAGGAGGCGGGGCTCGACGCGGAGCGCTCCGCCGCCGTGTTCCGCGCCTTCACCGGCTGGGTGCTCGGGTACGTGTCCGTCGAGCTCCAGGCCATGGTGGACAACCCCGAGGAGCCGGACCCGGGGTTCCGGCTGGGACTGCACCACATGCCGGCGCAGGAACTGCCCCGATTGCGCAAGGTGGCGCCCGCGCTCGCGGAACGGGGCGGGCCGGAGGGGTTGGCGGCCGGGCTGGACGCACTGCTGGAGCGGTTCGTCGGGGAGCCGTGAGCGTCGGGGCGTTCCGAGTCAGTTCTACGTCTCGGCGATCTTCCTTTGTGTGAATCCGAGGGAGATCGCCTACTCGTACAACTCTTCGGTCGCCGGACACGTCTCATGACCGGGAACTCGCGTTCCCCATGGTTCGACCGTCCGCCACCGTCGATTCACTCCGAGGTACCCGCATGTTCCAGGCCGTTCCCGCCCCTCGCACGCTTCGCCGGGCCACCGGTGCGTTGGGTGCCGTCGCGCTGATCGCGCTGGGGGCCGCCCCCGCCGCTGCCGCCGACGCCCCCTCCCCCGGGCTGGTGCTGGGGAAGATCGCGCCGGTGGACGGCCTGAAGCCGGGTGACAGCTTCGACGTGCCGGCGTCCTTCACCAACACCGGCACCGAGGCACTGCCCAAGGTCTACCTGTCGTACGACATCAGCCAGGGCCTCGGGATCGACGACGTCCCCTCCAACTGCGTGTCGTACGAGGTCCTTTCCATGGACGAGGCCCCGCGCGGTACCGATGTGATCTGTGAGTTCGACCAGGCGGTGAAGCCCGGCGTCGTCTACGCGCCCGAGAAGACCCAGGTGATCGACGCGCTCGACAACGCGTTGTACGACCAACTCCGCGTGTCGGTCTCCACGTACAACCCCGGCGGCGAGGACAACCACGGGGAGTCCACTCCGGGGACCGCGCCCGCGGTCAAGCTCGTGGAGCGGCCCGAGGCCACCCCCGCCCCCGCCGGCAGCGCGGAGCACGACGGCTGGGACGCGGCCACGGTGTCGGTGACGTCGGTGAACACGGCCGACTTCAAGGCCGCCGCGTCGAAGGTGATGGGCAAGGTCGGGGACACCGTGCCGCTGGCCGTGAACTTCATCAACGCCGGGCCCGCCTGGGTCCAGGGCGCGTCCGACGTCCCGGTGACCAAGATCCGCGTGGCGATGCCGGCCGGAACGACCGTGGTCAACGACGGCGGCTGCAGGAAGCTCGAGACGCGCGTCTACCAGTGCGGCACCGCACAGGACTGGATCGAGGCGGGCAGGACCGAGACCCACACCTTCAAGCTGCGCATCGACAAGGCGGTCGAGGGAGCCAAGGGGTCGGTGAAGCTGGGCAGCGAAGCCCGCCCGTTCGACGAGAACAAGGCGAACGACAGCGCCGACATCCTGACCGACGTCGCCGGCAGCGGCGGCGGTTCGACGGGTGGGGGCGGTTCCACCGACGGCGGCGGCTCCGCGACCGGGGGCGGTTCGACCAGCGGCGGCGGGTCCACCACCGGCGGGGGCGGCTCCACCTCGTCCTCGACCGGCGGTTCCGGTTCCGCCACGACCGGCTCCACCGGCTCCTCCGCCGTCGACGGCGACCTGGCGAGCACCGGGTCCTCCTCGGCGCTGCCTCTCGCGGGCGCGGCGGCAGCGGCCATCGCCGTCGGGGCCGGCGCGGTGCTGGTCGTACGACGCCGGAAGGCCCAGCAGTAGGCCCGCAGTCATGACGAGGCCCCGGAGGCGGGCGACCGCTCGCCTCCGGGGCCTCGCCCATGTCACAGGCTTGGTCCATGTCACAGGCCTCACCCACGTCACAGGCCTGCCTCGCCTACGTCAACCATCGCCGTGAACGACCTGGGCATGCGAAAAGGGCCCTCACCGGCTCTCGCCTGTGAAGACCCTTCACACCGTCGGGACGACAGGATTTGAACCTGCGACCCCTTGACCCCCAGTCAAGTGCGCTACCAAGCTGCGCCACGTCCCGGTGTCCGTCTGACCTGGGGTTTCCCCCGGCCCAACGTGCAGGGAAACAATACCGCACTCGGGTCGGTGGTCGCGCACCCGTTTATCCGGGACCGACCTTCCGGAGCGGGGCATCGGCGCGTACGAGGTCGCGTATCGCGGGGACCGAGAGCAGGCAGGCGCAGACGACGAGGCTGGTCGCGCCGGCGGCGAGCAGGACGTGGTCGGCGCCGAGCGCCGTGGCGGCCGGGCCGGCCAGGGCCTGACCGACAGGCATCAGGGCCAGGGAGCCCGCGACGTCGTAGGCGTGGATGCGGTTGAGGGCGTCGGCCGGGACCTGGGTCTGGACACTGGTCGACCACATCACGCTCCAGAACGCCATGCCCGCCCCGGCGACGGCGGCTCCGGCCGCCATGGCCGGTACGCCGAGACCGGCGCCGACGCTCGCCGGGAACGCGCCGAAACCGACCAGGGCGACGGCCCCGGCACGGAGCATCCGGCGAGGCCGCAGACGCAGGGCGAGCAGGCCGCCGATCACCGTGCCGGCGCCGAGAGCGGAGTTCACCAGCCCGTAGACGCGTGGGCCGTGTTCCTGGACCACTTCCGTCGCGACCAGGGGCACGGTCGGGCCCGAGACGGCGATCATGTAGAGACCCCAGATGGCGATCACGCCCCAGAGCCAGGTGCGGGATCTGAACTCCCGCCAGCCTTCGACCAGATCGGCCCGGTAGGTGCTGATCGCGTGGGGCGCCGGGTGCTCGTCCGGGGCCCGCGGGGGCAGGCGGAGCAGGAGGAGGCACAGGGCGCTCACGGCGTACGTCGTGGCATGGGCCGCGAAGACCCCACCGGGCGAGGCGAAGCCGACGAGCACCCCGGCGAGGGCGGGGCCCGCGAGCTGGGCCACGGCCTCGGCGACGCGTATCGCGCCGTTCGCGCCCTGGACGTCGCCGGCGAGACGGCGCACGGTGCTCGCGACGCCGGGCTGGAACAGGGCGCCGGCCACGCCGTTCGCGAACCCGATGGCGCAGATCTGCCACAGCACCACGTGCCCGGAGAAGAAGAGACCGGCGGCCAGTGCCTGGGTGCCCACGCGCACCAGGTCGGCGCCGATCATCAGCCTGCGGGTGTCGAACCGGTCCGCGATCACCCCACCGAAGACCACGAGCCCCGCGAAGGCCGACGCCGTCGCGGCCATGGCGAGACCGACGGCGCCCGCGCCGTACCCGTGCTGGAGCAGGCCGGCGGCGAGGGCTACGGGGAGCATGGTGTCGCCGAGTCCGGCGACCGCCCGCGCGGCGAAGAACAGGGCGAAGTTCCGCGACCAGACGGCGGGTGGTGCGGGTGGCGGTGCGGCCTTGTGACCCCGCCGGCCGACCGGGTGGTCGGCGTGCGACGACATCCCGGTCACGTCCGCGTCACCCCGCACACCCTCCCCCGACCGATCCCCGTGAGCCTCGGACCCGTTCACCCCGGCCGTCCCCCGTTCCGCCTCCGACGGCTACGGCTCGGGATCATGCCACGGGACACCGACAACACCCGAAGGATTTCCACCGTCCGCCGTGCGCCACCCCGCTTCCCCCTCCCGTCCGCTCAGTCGGCTCAGTCCGTCGCCGTCCGCCCCAACTCGGGGTAGGAGTCGAGGAGTCGGGGCGGGGCCGCCTGGCGCCAGGAGTCGGTCAGGATGTCCCGCAGTTCGTCCTCGTCCTCGAGTGCCGCGAGCCGGGCCCGCACCCAGGCGAACTGTGCCTCGTGCTCGGCGATCCAGAACTTCTCCGGCTCGGCCAGCACCAGTTCGTTCCGCTCCTCCTTGGGGCAGCGCACCGCGATGGAGGTCTCCTCCTCGGGCAGCGTGGCGAACATCTTGCCCGCGACCCGGAAGGTGGGCATGCTCCAGGCGATCTTCTCGGTGGTGTCCGGCAGGGACAGGGCGATACGGCGTACGTCTTCTGCATCCGGCATGGCAGGCACCGTAGTCGCTCGCACTGACAATCACCTGGTGGGAGCGCTTGCCCCCAGCTGCTTGTAGTAGAGGGTGGTGGGTCGCAGCACGCCGGCCGGGTCGGCCGCGTAGTCCGGGATCACCCCGGCGCGGGTCCAGCCGGCAGTCGTGTAGAGGTGCTCCGCCGGACTGTCGGTCTCGGTGTCCAGGTGCAGGAGGGTGACACCGGCCTCGGCGGCGGCCTCCTCGGCGGTCGTCAGCAGCGTGCGGCCCAGGCCCCGGCCGCGAGCGTCCCGGTGCACCATGAGCTTCACGAGTTCGGCGCGGTGGCGACTGTTGGGCTTGTCGGGGAAGGCCAGGCTGACGGTGCCGACCACCCGGTCCCCGTCTTGGGCCGCCCAGATCGCGAGTGTCCCGACGGCGACGCCGGCAGCCCGCTCCTTCCACCATGCGGTGGCCTCGGCACGGTCGAGGGGGCCGAGGAAGCCGATCGATGCGCCCCCGTCCACGGTGTCGACCATCAGGTCGGCCAACGCGTCGAGCCGGTCCAGCACCTCGGCCGCGCTCAGACGCTTCAACGTCCCGGTCGTCCCGGTCACGGCAGCACCACCGCCAGCACGTACCGCACCGGCTTAGCCCCGGCGCACCGGAACCGCGTCGGCCCCCACACCCGCAGCCGTAGACAGTCCCCGGCGTCGAGACGGTGCCCGGTGTCCTCGGCGGTCACCTCGAGCGCCCCCTCCAGGACCCAGATGTGCTGCTCCAGGCCGGGTACGGGCGGCCGGTCGTACGCGATGTCGGCGCCCACGGCGAGCCGTCCCTCGACGAGTTCGCCGCGCAGCCCGGTGTGCGGCGGCGACACGGACCGCCGTACGAAGCCGGAGGCCCTGTCCTCCCACACCGGCTGCTCGGCGGCCCGCACCAGCAGGGCGGGCTCGGCCTCGACCTCGCTGAGCAGCTGGGACATGGTCCGTCCGTAGACCCCGCACAGGCGGTTCAGGAGGGAGGCGGTGGGGCTGATCTCGGCGCGCTCGGCCCGCGAGAGCGTCGACCGGCTCACCCCGCTGCGCTCCGCCAACTCCCCCAGCGACCAACCACGTTCGGCCCGCAGCTCGGCGAGGCGGGACCCGAGCCGCGCGTCGACGGGGTCGGCCCCGGCCTCGACTGCATCCTGTTTCATATCGGGGATGGTATCCCAGATATGGGATGCCCCCAGCGTCCCGGCACCGCCAGCGTCCGCACCACCCGCTTGACCGTCCCAAAGCCGACGAAGAGGCTGCGCAACCCCGCCACCGCCCGCTCCAACAGATCCGGCCCATGCCCTCCCCTGCCACCCAGAGGTGGTCTGAGCAGTGACGCTGCGACCTGCAAGCCGCTGAACGCAGGACGCCCTTCACCTTCACCGATGGGCCGGAATGGCGGGCTCGTCGCCTCGGTCCGGGCCGGGAGGATCATCGTCACACGCATGACAGCCCAGACTGCCTCCAGCCGGTGGCCGGTTCCCTACGGCCGGGCCGCGTCCCCGAGCGCTTCCAGTACCGGGCGGATCAGCGGGTGTTCCTCCGCGCCCCGCCGTACGGCGGCGAAGACCCGGCGGGTGGGCGCGACCCCGTCGACGGGCCGTACGACCACGCCGGCGAGGTCCATGCCGATCAGCGCCGAACGCGGCACCAGGGCCACCCCCGCCCCTGCCGAGGCCAGCGCGACGACCGCGCGGAAGTCGTCCGAGGAGTGCTCCAGGCGGGGCTGGAAGCCCGCGGTCTCGCAGGCCAGCACCACCACGTCGTGACAGGGGTTCCCGGGGTACGGCCCGATCCACGGATCCTTGGCCAGCTCCGCGAGCGGCACCTCGCGCTCGTCGGCCAGCCGATGGGCCACCGGCACGACCGCGTCGAAGGGTTCGGCGTAGAGGAAGACGTGGGTCAGCCGAGGGTCGTCGGCCGGCGGCGCCCCCCGGTACTCGACGGCGACCGCGACATCGACCTGCCGGTCCAGGACCATCGGCAGGCTGGCGTCGCCCTCCGCGTCCTGTACGCGGATACGGATGCCGGGCGCGGTGTCGGCGAGGCGGGCCACGGCCGGGGCTACGACCAGGGCGATGCCCGTCGCGAAGGAGGCGACGGTGACCGTGCCGGCCTCGCCCGAGCCGTACGCGGCCAGCTCGGCCTCCGCGCGCTCCAGCTGGGCGAGGACGGCGTTGGTGTGGCTGAGCAGGATCTCGCCGGCCGCGGTGAGCCGTACGCCCTTCGCACCGCGCTCGACCAGGCGGTGGCCGGTCTCCTGTTCCAGCGCCGTGAGCTGCTGGGAGACCGCGGAGGGGGTGAGGTACAGCGCGGCGGCAGCCGCCGTGACCGTGCGGTGGTCGGCCACCGCACGGAGGATGTGGAGCCGCCGCGCTTCGATCATGAGATCGATTGTCTCAAATGCCCCCGTGTGCTCCCGCTCAGCCCGCCGACCCCGCCGACCGCGCGGGCTTCACCGGCCCTGCGGGCTCCACCGAACCTGCCGACCCCGCGGCCGTCGCCGCGTCCAGCTCCGCGCGCGCGGAGACGAACGCGTCCACGGCCCGGTCGACGTCCTGCGTAGAGTGCGCGGCAGACAGCTGGACACGGATGCGCGCCGCCCCCTGCGGTACCACCGGGTACGAGAAGCCGATCACGTACACGCCGCGCTCCAGCAGCAGCTCCGCCAGCCGCCCGGCCTTCCCCGCGTCGCCGATCATCACGGGTGCGATGGCGTGGTCGCCGGGGAGGATGTCGAAGCCCTCCTCGGTCATCCGGCGGCGGAACAGGGCGGTGTTCTCGGCGAGCCGGACGCGCAGGTCGTCCGCCGACTCCAGCAGGTCGAGCACCTTCAGGGAGGCGGCGGCGATCACCGGGGCGAGCGTGTTCGAGAACAGGTACGGGCGGGAGCGCTGGCGCAGCAGGGCGACGATCTCCGCGCGTGCGGCCACGTAACCGCCCGACGCACCGCCGAGCGCCTTGCCCAGCGTACCGGTGATGATGTCCACGCGGTCCATGACGCCGTGCAGTTCGGGGGTGCCGCGGCCGCCGGGGCCCACGAAGCCGACGGCGTGCGAGTCGTCGACCATGACCATGGCGTCGTAGCGGTCGGCGAGGTCGCAGATCTCGCGCAGCGGGGCCACGTAACCGTCCATCGAGAACACGCCGTCGGTGACGATCAGCCGGCGGCGGGCGTCGGAGGCGTCCTTCAACTGCGCTTCCAGGTCGGCCAGATCGCGGTTGGCGTAGCGGAAGCGGCGGGCCTTGGACAGCCGGATGCCGTCGATGATCGAGGCGTGGTTGAGGGCGTCGGAGATCACCGCGTCCTCGGGGCCGAGCAGCGTCTCGAAGACACCGCCGTTGGCGTCGAAGCAGGAGGAGTACAGGATGGTGTCCTCCTGCCCGAGGAAGGCGGAAAGGCGTGCCTCCAGCTCCTTGTGCACCTCCTGCGTACCGCAGATGAAGCGCACGGACGCCATGCCGTAACCCCAGCGGTCCAGGGCCTCGTGGGCGGCGGCGACGACCTCGGGGTGGTCGGCGAGGCCGAGGTAGTTGTTGGCGCAGAAGTTCAGCACCTCACCGGGGCGGCCGCCCGCGGTGACGGCGACGGCCCTGGACTGCGGGGTGCCGATGACACGCTCGGGCTTGTGCAGACCTGCGGCGCGGATCTCGTCGAGGGTGGTGCGGAGATCGTCACGGACAGAGTCGAACATGGGAGAGGCTCCTAAAGGGTTACGCAGTCCAGGGAGTTGCGCGGTCCGGGCAGTTACGCAGTCCGAGCGTTACGCGGTCCAGTCGAGGATGACCTTGCCACCACGGCCGCTCGCGGCATCCGCGAACGCGGCCTCGAAGTCGCGGTAGCCGTAGCGGCCGGTGATCACGGGGGCGAGGTCGAGGCCGCCCTCCAGGAGCACGGACATCGCGTACCAGGTCTCGAACATCTCACGGCCGTAGATGCCCTTGATCGTGATCATCGAGGTGACGATCCGCGCCCAGTCGACCGGGAACTCCTCGGCGGGCAGGCCGAGCATGGCGATCCTGCCGCCGTGCGTCATGTTGGCGATCATGTCGCGCATGGCGGTGGGGTTGCCGGACATCTCGAGGCCGATGTCGAAGCCCTCGCGCAGGCCGAGGGAGCGCTGGCCGTCGGCGATCGTGGACTCGGCGACGTTCAGGGCGAGGCTGACGCCGATCTTGCGGGCGAGGTCCAGGCGCTCCTCGCTCACATCCGTGACGACGACGTTGCGGGCGCCTGCGTGCCGGGCGACCGCGGCCGCCATCAGCCCGATCGGCCCGGCACCCGTGATGAGCACGTCCTCGCCGACCAGCGGGAACGACAGCGCGGTGTGCACGGCGTTGCCGAACGGGTCGAAGATCGCGGCGACGTCGAGGTCCACGGGGACGCGGTGCACCCACACATTGGCGGCGGGCAGCGCGACGTACTCCGCGAAGGCGCCGTCCCGCCCCACGCCCAGCCCGACCGTGGCCCGGCACAGGTGCCGCCGCCCGGCGAGACAGTTACGGCACTTGCCGCACACCAGGTGGCCCTCGCCGCTGACCCGGTCGCCGACGGCGATGTCGGGGACGTCCCGCCCGGTCTCGACGACCTCGCCGACGAACTCGTGCCCGAGCACCAGAGGCGTACGGATCGTCTGTTGCGCCCAGCCGTCCCAGGACCGGATGTGCAGATCGGTGCCGCAGATCCCGGTGCGCAGCACCTTGATCAGTACGTCGCCGGGTCCGACGGCGGGCTCCGGGACGTCCGTGAGCCACAGCCCGGGCTCCGCCTTCTCCTTGACCAGCGCCTTCAACGCTACGGCTCCTGTGGGTGCGGTC
The DNA here is from genome assembly GCF_040446465.1 of Streptomyces sp. RG80. Classification (NCBI taxonomy): domain Bacteria; kingdom Bacillati; phylum Actinomycetota; class Actinomycetes; order Kitasatosporales; family Streptomycetaceae; genus Streptomyces; species Streptomyces sp. RG80. The sequence goes on from NZ_JBEAAJ010000002.1 coordinate 604,937, forward strand.
CCGCGCGCGTGCACGCCGAAGAGGCCCGCGTCCGGGAGGAGTGGGTGGGATCGCGTAGCAATCTGCCGTACGGCGGCGCCCCGGGTCCATCGAGGTTTTCTTAACCCGCGCCGCAGTTCCGCTTCACGCCCGCCGCCGTCGGCGGGGAACACGGGACCGGGCGTGCCCGTTGGTATCGGCAGGGACGCACCGGACCGACGGGGAGCCACACATGAACACCGCACGTGATCTCGCTGTACTCGCCCTGGCCGCGTCGCCCGAGACTCCCGTCGAACAGGGCGACGTCTCCCTCGCGCTCGCGGGCGCCGAACTGCTGGACCTCGTCGAAGCCGGCGCGCTCACCGTCGACGCCGACCACATCGTGCCCGGGGCCCGACCGCAGACCGGGGACCACCTCCTGGACGAGGCCGCCGCCGCTTTCGTACGACAGGAGCCGTACGAGTCGGTCGAGGACTGGCTGTGGCGCCGGGGCCAGGGGCTGTCCGCGGCCTACTCCGCCGCCCTGGAGTCGGAGGGCCTGGCGACCCGGTCCCGGGCCCGGCGCCTTCCGGTACGCCCCGGGCGGACCGTACTGCTCGACACCCCGGAGCGGACCCGCGCCGAGGAACGACGCGCGTCGGGCGAGCCCGTCTTCGCCGCACTGGCCACCGCCGCCGGGCTCCAGGACGACCAGCCGGACACCCTCGAGGACCTGACCGACGACACGGTCACCGCCGTTCTGGCGGCCGTCGGGGACGCGGTGATGGAGCTGGAGGGCGTGCGCCAGCGGCGGGCGATAGAGAACTCCGCGTTCGACAACATCTGGCGGGGCGGGGTCTGACCCCCGGAGCGGAGCTCGAGCCCGGGGCAGACGGCGTCAGCGGACGGCGTCAGAGCGGGAGGCCGTCCGCCTCCATCCGTTCCAGCCGCGTGACGAGTTCCGCCGCCGAGGACTTGATGGTCTCCAGGCCCTGCCTCCCCCAGGGTCTCGGTTCCACGTCGACGACGCAGACCGTGCCGAGGACCATTCCGGTGCTGTCGACGAGCGGTGCGCCGAGGTAGGAGCGGATGCCGAACTCGTCGACGACCGGGTTGCCGGCGAACCGCGGATAGTCGCAGACGTCCTCGAGGACCAGGGCCTTGCGCCGGACCACGACATGGGGGCAGAAGCCGTGGTCGCGCTCCAGATGCCGGCCGAGCTCCGGCTTGGTCTCGTCGGCGGTCACCACCGGCCGGGCGTCCGGGGTGTGCAGGCCGGCGAAGAACTGCCGGTTCTCGTCGATGAAGTTGACCATCGCGTACGGCGCCCCGGTCAGCTCGGCGAGCCGGTCCGCGAACGCGTCGAGCGCGGGCTCCGGGCGCACCCCCAATCCCAGCCCGTGCAGCCGACGGACCCGCGCGGGAGCCTCCTTGTCCTCGGGAGTGAGCAGCAGACGACCGGCGGGGCGGACCGGGTCGTAGCTCATCGGCGGGTTCCGTCGCTGTGGGCGAAGGTCATATGCGGCTCCAGGGCGGTGGGTGCGGGGGTCACATGTGCGCGCCATGGCTCGGCGCGGGTGCCGGAGCGTGGGCGATGAGATGTCGTACGAGGGTCAGCAGGGTCTGGACGCCGGAACTGGAGATCCGGGCGTCGCAGCGCACGATGGGGATCTCCGGGGCGAGGTCGATGGCGGCGCGGACCTCCTCCGGGTCGTAGCGGTAGGAGCCGTCGAACTCGTTGATCGCGACGATGAAGCCCAGGCCGCGCTGTTCGAAGAAGTCGACGGCGGCGAAGCAGTCCTCCAGACGGCGGGTGTCGGCGAGGATGACCGCGCCGAGCGCCCCCTCGGAGAGCTCGTCCCACATGAACCAGAACCGCTCCTGCCCGGGCGTGCCGAACAGATAGAGGACGTGTTCCGGGTCCAGGGTGATGCGGCCGAAGTCCATGGCCACGGTCGTCTCGACCTTGTTCTCGACCCCCTCGAGGTTGTCGGTCGCGGCGCTGACCGTGGTGAGCAGTTCCTCCGTACTGAGCGGCGCGATCTCGCTGACCGCGCCCACGAAGGTCGTCTTGCCTACTCCGAACCCTCCCGCCACCAGGATCTTGAGTGCGGTGGGGAAGGGGTCAGAGCTGTCGTCGTAGTCCATCGAGCACTGCCTCCAGAAGGGCCCGGTCAGTCGGGTTGTGGGTGAACTCGGGGGGCTTGGTGGTGAGCGCCCCGCAGTCGACGAGGTCCGACAGCAGCACCTTGGTGACGGCCGCCGGCAGCTTCAGATGGGCGGCGACCTCGGCGACCGAGACGGGCGCACGGCACAGGTCGAGCGCCTGCGTGTGTTCGAGGCCGAGATAGCCGAGGGGGGTGGCACCGGTGACCATCACCTGCGAGAGCAGATCGAGCGCGATGGTGGGCCTGGTGCGGCCGTTGCTGACCGTGAAGGGGCGCACCAGGCGTCCGGCCGCGTCGTCGAGCCAGGGCCCGTCGCCGGCCGCCGCCACGCTCAAGGCCTCATCGCCGTCGGTTCGCCTGCGTGCTGCCGGGGTGCGGTCACCAGGTAGGGGCGCACGCTCTTGACCAGCATCGCCATCTCGTAGCCGAGGACGGCGGCGTCCGCCTCACGGCCGGCGAGCACGGCGAGACAGGTGCCGGAGCCGGCGGTGGTCACGAACAGCAGGGTCGAGTCCAGTTCTACGACGACCTGGCGGACGTCTCCGCCGTCGCCGAACCGGACCCCGGCGCTGCGGCCGAGCGAGTACAGGCCGGAGGCCAGGGCGGCCATGTGGTCGGCGCTGTCGGTGTCGAGACCGTGGACCGACTTGACGAGGCCGTCGCAGGACAGCAGGACCGCGCTGGTGGTGTGCGGCACGCGCTGCACGAGGCCGCTCATCAGCCAGTCGAGATCGGATACATGGCCGGTCGGCGCTTCGCTCGCCATGGTGGATCGACTCCTTGAGGTACGAAGGTCTGCGGGAGCGCTGGGGGGTGGGGTGGAAACGGGGGTGGTCATCCGGCTGTTGCGCTCCCGTCGTGCCGGGTGGGGGTGTGCTCGGGGCGGGCCGCGGACACGCCGTCGTGCGCGCCGCGCACCTCGGCTATCCGGGCCGGGTCCATGGCGGGGACGTCATGCGGCGGCGCGTCCCGGCGCTGGGCGTCCGGGTGCGTGAGGTCGAGGGGCGCGGGAGCCGGATGCGCCGCGTCGAGGTACGTGGACCCCGTCCGCTCGGGGTCGAAAGGCGTGCCTGTGTCGAAGCGCGGGTTCGCGTCGAAGCGGGTGCCCGTGTCGAAGCGGGGGTCCGTAACGGAGCGGGCGTCCGTCTCGAAGCGCGTGGCCGCGTCGAAACGGGGGTCCGTGTCGAAGCCGTCGTCCGTGTCGAAGCGCGTGGCCTCCGGGCGCGGGAGGTCCAGCCGGCCCGTCTGCACGGGGGCCGAACCGGTGTGCTCCGCCTCCAGGTGTTGCTGCGCCTCGGCGAGGCCGATGCCGCGCTGGAAGGCCGCCATCAAGCCCGGGTCGTGGCCGGCGAGGGACTCGCTCTCGGGACGCGGTGCCGCCGGGCCGTCGCGCAGTTGGGGCGCGATGTGCTCCTGGGCGCGTCGGCGGGGCAGTTGGGGCTTGCCCATGGTGCCGCGCACGGTGCCGGTACGGGGGGTCGGCGGTGCGGCGTTTCCGTCGGCGACGAGGTGCCGGTCGTCGGGGCGGATGCCGGGGACGGCCTCCGCCGGGTTGGGTCGCTCCTGATGGGTGCCGCGCACGGGCAGCGGCACCGCGCTCCCGTCACCACGCGTCGGGGCCGTGACCCGCGGGGCGTCCGGCTGGCGCCGAGGCGTGAACGGCACGACGCGCTGCGGCCCGGTGTCACTGGCGGCCCCGACTCCGATTCCGGCTCCGCCCCCGGCTCCCGCGCCGCCGCCGAGCCCGACTCCGGCCCCGGCTCCGGCTCCGGCTCCACTCCCGACTCCGGCTCCGGCTCCGGCCCCGCCGTACGAATACTGCTGTGGCGGTACAGCGGCCCTGGCCCCACCGACCTGCCCACCAGCCGTCCCACCGGCCACCCCACCGACCGGCCCACCAGCCACCCCACCGGCCGTCCCACCGACCGGCCCGCCCACGGCCCCGCCGCCGCCCGCCGCGCCCCGTGGCGGCGCACCCGCCCCCTCCGGCGGCCTCGGCATGGCGCCCGGTGCGTCCGGGTCGGCGCCGCCCAACAGCCCCTGCGGTACGACGAGTACGGCCTGTACACCGCCGTAGATGTTGGTCTGGAGCCGGACGTTGATGCCGTGCCGGCGGGCGAGCTGTGAGACCACGAACAGGCCGATGCGGCCGTCGGCCAGCAGGCTGCCCACGTTGACCTGGTCGGGGTCGGCGAGCAGGGCGTTCATCTTCTGCTGCTCGCCGACGGGCATGCCGAGGCCGCGGTCCTCGACCTCGACGGCGAGTCCGGAGGTGACGAGGTTGGCGCGGAGCAGTACCTGGGTGTGCGGGGCGGAGAACACCGTGGCGTTCTCGACGAGTTCGGCGAGCAGGTGGATGACGTCGGCGACGGCGTGCCCGCGCAGGGTGCCGTCGATGGGCGGGACGAGTTTGACCCGGGAGTACTGCTCGACCTCGGCGATGGCGGAGCGCAGCACCTCGGTCATGGAGACCGGGTGGCTCCACTGGCGGCGGGAGACGGCGCCGCCGAGCACGGCGAGGTTCTCGGCGTGCCGCCGGATGCGGGTGGCGAGGTGGTCGACGTGGAAGAGGCCCTTGAGGAGGTCGGGGTCCTCGATCTCGTTCTCCAGCTCGTCGAGGATGGAGATCTCCCGGTGCACCAGCGACTGGAGGCGCCGGGCGAGGTTGAGGAAGACCTCGAGTTTCTGCTCGCTGCCCGCCTGGCTGGACAGCTGGGCGGCCTGGACGACGGCGGTGACGGCGCCGTCGTGGGCGCGGGTCAGGTCGGCGGCGAGCAGTTCGAAGTCGTCGGCGTCCTCGGGCGGCCCGCCGCGCGGCTTGCGCTGGGGGGCGCCCTCGCCGCGTCGCAGCGCCTCGACGAGGGCTCGCAGCTCGGCCTCGCCGCGTGCGCTGGTGCGGCGCAGGGCGCCGATACGGTCGCTGACCGTCTTGGCGGCGCGGTCGGCGGCCACGGCGGCGATGAGGATGCCGGTGAGGGTGACCGAGAAGGCGCCGGCGAGGACACCCCACAGGGTGAGTCCGGGTTGTGCGCCGGTGGAGCGGACCGTGAAGAGGACGACTGCCGAGGCGCTGAGAGCGACCGCGATGGGCGGCAGCACGGCGAGCCGCAGCAGCTGTGGCCGTATGTGGGTCTCGGGCAGTGCGGGTGCGGGCCGGGCGGCCGGCCTGCCGTGCCGGCCGCCTTCACGGCGGTCTGCGCGTGCCGCCGGTGCGCGGAGCTGAGACATCGGTGTCCTCGTACTGGTGGTCCGTCGGGCCTGGTCGCCGGGTGGGATCGGGTGCCCGCGGCCGGGCTCCCGGGGTCCGGGGCGCGCGCCCGCGGGTTCCCTGGTGCGCTCGTTCCTGGCGGCGCGCGCTCCGACGCGGTCGTCGGTCACCGGCTTCCCCCGGTGCCCGGTCGCGGTCGAGCTGGGGGGCTCCCCATCGCGTCGACTCCCTCCTCCGGCTCGCGGCTGCACGTACCAGACCCCGCTCCCTGATCCGGCTGGTTCCCATGGCGCCCCCGCAGGGCATGCGCCATCGCGGTGTCGGTCGAGAGCACCGATAAAAATCGGCACTGCGTCGCCCGACGGACACTCACAGTAGTCGCCGACGCATCATGTGCGGTGGGCAGTTGACAAACTCGTACGGAGAGGGTCCCGCTCTGGTATGAGGCCTCGTACGACAGCCCGATAAACCCCTCGGGCGCCTGTCCCAGAAGCGTCAAACTCCGATCGAACCTGCTCAGAAGCGGTCACGGACAGACGGCGAGGGCCGGAGAGCGTGACGCGCGCCGGCCCACGCCGTCAGCCGTTCCGCGGCCCGGGTTCAGCCTGCGGGCACCGCTTCGGGGTCTCCGCTGCCCTCGGTCGCCGCACGGGGAATGTCACGGCCCGTGTCGGTCGCCGACGCCTCGACAACCACGCCGTCCGCGGGCCATCCGCCCGCCGGCGCCGACGCGACCCCGCGCCACCACGGCTCGACCGGCACGGTCTCGGCGGTGGGCTCGAAGGGCTCGCCGGGCCGGGGTACGGCGATCTGGGCCCCTTCCCGACGCGCGGCCGCGAGCGTGCCCTCCCCCGGGTCCGCCCACGGGTGCGTGGCCAGATTGAAGGTGGCCCAGTGGATCGGCAGCATCGGTCCGGCCGACGGCCCGCCCTGGAGGTCGAGGTGGGCGCGCATGCCCTCCTCGGGCGTCATGTGGATGTCGGGCCAGAAGTCGCTGTACGCGCCGATCTGGATCATCGTGGCGTCGAACGGGCCGAACTCGGCGCCGATGTCCTTGAAGCCGTCGAAGTAGCCGGTGTCACCGCTGTGATAGACCCGGTGCCGATCGCCGGCGACGACCCAGGAGGCCCAGAGGGTGTGCTGGGTGTTGCGCAGACCGCGGCCGCAGAAGTGGCGGGCCGGGGTGGCGGTCAGGGTGAGGCCGCCGACCTTGGTGGCCTCGTGCCAGTCCAGCTCGCGCAGCCGGTCGGCGGAGACGCCCCAGTGCTCGAGGTGGGCGCCGACGCCGAGCGGCACCGCGAACAGGGTGTCCGTGCCGGCCAGTGCCTTGATGGAGGGCATGTCCAGGTGGTCGTAGTGGTCGTGCGAGATGACGACGACGTCGACCGGGCCGAGCGCGGCCAGCGGCAGGGGCGCCGGGTGGAGCCGCTTGGGGCCGGCGAAGGGGAACGGGGAGCAGCGCTCGCCCCAGACCGGGTCGAAGAGCACCCGCTGTCCGTCGATCTCCGCGAGCACGCTGGAATGGCCCATCCAGGTCAGCCGCAGCCCGGTGGCGGGCGGCCGGGCGATGTCGGCGAGCGTGGTGGGGTGCACCGGGATCCGGCCGCCGGGGGCGCGGCGGGGCCGCTCGTCCTTGTCGAAGAAGACCTTGGCGAACTCCACCGTCGAGGCGGAGGGCCGGATCCGGGCGACGCCACCCGGGTTCTGGAAGACCCCGTCCTTGAAGTGCGGGGATCTACGGATGCGCGCGAGGCGCTCACCGCTCGGGTCCACGCCGAAGGCCGCGGGCTGCAGCGCGCGGAGCCCGGAGCTCAGGGAACGGAAACCGGACACGGTACCTCCAGGTGGAGTCGGTGAGGCCTTCCATTATGGTCGGCCCCTCCGACAAACCGGGATCGCCCCGGTCACGGCGGCGTGAACTACGCCTCCGCCTCGCCCCACACCGTGACGTCGACCTCGTCGCCGACCGCCACCTTGCCCTGCCGCAGCACGGAGAACTTCGCCCCGAACACCGTGCCGACGGCGCCGCGCCGGTATCCGGCGAGCGTACGGATGGGTTCCGGACCGTCCTTGGCGCCGCGTTCCTGATCGACCAGGGTGACGGCGCAGCGGACGGCGAGCTTCGCGTAGGCCAGTTCGGTGTCGCCGACCAGGACGCGGTGGGCGCGGTCCTCGGTGTGCGGGACGTCCCAGCCGCCGATGACGATGTTGGGGCGGAAGCGGTTCATCGACAGGGGTTCCGCGCCGCGCTCGGCGATCTTCTCGTTGAGCAGGTCGAGGCTGGACCGCGACAGGACGTGCAGTGCCCCGCTGTCGGCCCAGCCCGCGGTGCCCGGCGTCCGGCCGTCGGTCACCCGGTCGTGCTCCGGCGGCACCCGCACCAGCCTGCTGGAGGTGCCGAGCACGTCGGAGAGCCACTCGGCGACGGTGTCGCCCTGGTCGATGCCCCGGTACGGCGCGCCGAACAGTTCGACCGGCCGCCGCTCCCCCGTGGTGTCGACGTCGACGGCCACCTCGTCGTGCCCCGGTGCCCGCAGCGTGAGCCGCTCGCCGACGGCGTCGATGCCGGGCAGGATCAGCGCGAGGCCCGGATGCCGCCGCTGCGTCCGGAACACCCCGTCGTCGCTCACGACCATGAAGGCCCGGTCGTGGGCGAGCCCGGCCGACGTCACCATCGCCTCGCTCGCCGAGATCCCGGCGCAGCCCTTGACCGGGTAGTACGACAACTCGACGACGTTCGCCACGTCCCCGCCCCCTCAGACGACCAGCACGTTCCCGTAGGGAACCCAACCGCGCCGACTCCGCGCGCGTCAATCGGTTTCCGCTCGCGTTGACAGGGGCCGAGACGACTCCCGATACTGACTCGCCGTTCAGTAATTCGCCCCGTCGCCCCGTCGCCCACTCACCACGTGCCGCGCGCGTACCCCACCCGCCCAGGAGAAGCCCCCGATGACCACTCCCCTGCTGTCCCTCACCTGGACCGACCACGTCACCGGCCGCCAGGGCTTCCTGGTCGTCGACCGGCTGGTCCGGGGCGTGTCCAGCGGCGGACTGCGCATGCGCGAGGGCTGCACCCTGGACGAGGTCACCGGACTGGCCCGCGGCATGACCATGAAGGAGGCGCTGCACTACGACCCCGAGAGCCGTTACGTCCCCCTCGGCGGCGCGAAGGGCGGCATCGACTGCGACCCCCGGGACCCGGCGGCGTACGGGATCCTCGTGCGGTTCCTGCGCGCGATGCGACCGTACGTGGAGAGCTTCTGGACCACCGGCGAGGATCTCGGTCTCACCCAGGACCTGGTGGACCGGGCGGCGGCCGAGGCGGGGCTGGTCTCCTCGATCCAGGCCGTGTATCCGCTGCTCGACGACGAGAGGGCGGCCCGGCGGCGGCTCGCGGACGCCTTCGGGGTCGAGGTGGACGGCATCGGGCTCGACGAGCTGGTCGGCGGCTGCGGGGTCGCCGAGTCGGTGCTCACGGCCCTGGACCGGACCGGGACGCCGTACGCGGGGACCCGGGTCGGCCTGCAGGGGCTGGGCACGATGGGCGGGGCCACGGCACGTTTCCTCACGCGCGCGGGGCTCGACGTCGTGGCCGTGGCCGACATCAAGGGCACGATCGCCAACCCCGCCGGACTGGACGTCGAGGCGCTGCTCGCCGCACGGGACGCGTACGGCACCGTGGACCGGGCCGTACTGCGCCCCGGCGACCGCGAACTGCCGGGCGACGCCTGGCTGTCCGTCGAGGCCGAGGTCCTGGTGCCGGCCGCGGTGTCGTACGCGATCGACGCCGCGAACCAGGGCCGGATCACCGCCCGCTGGGTCGTCGAGGCCGCCAACATGCCCGTCCTGCCCGCCGCGGAGGCGCTGCTCGCCGCGCGCGGGGTCACCGTGCTGCCCGACGTGGTGGTGAACTCCGGGACGAACGCCTGGTGGTGGTGGACCCTGTTCGGCGACATCGGCGCCGACGCGGAGGAGGCGTTCGCGCACACCCGCCGCGCCATGCGGGCCCTCGTCGAGCTGATGCTGGCCCGCGCGGAGGCCGACGGCACCTCTCCACGGGCCGCCGCCCACGCGATCGTCGCGGACCGGCTGCCGGTGATCGCGGAACGGTTCGGGTGGTACCGGTGACGGTCGCCTCCGGCGGTCGAGCGACCTTTCCACCACGCGCGTGGCGCCCGTGCGGCGCCCCCGCCCCCGGTGGTCCACGGGCCCGCCTGGATAGGCTGACCGTGTGGCGAGAGTGCGGTTGAGCGTGGCCGAACGGCGTGCGGAGCTGTTGCGGGCCGCCGTCGAGCAGATCGAGGCGCGGGGCGTGGCGGCGGTCAGGATCGCCGACGTCGCCGCCGCGCTCGGGGTGAGCAACGCGCTGGTGCTCTATCACTTCTCGACGAAGGAGAAGCTGGTCGCCGCCGCGTTCGGGTACGCCGCGGAGGACGACCTGGCCCAACTGCGCAAGCTCCTCGGCCGCCGTACGACGGCGCTGCGCCGGCTGCGGTCGGCTGTGCGCTGGTACGCCCCGACCGGCCAGGCCAAGGGCTGGCGGCTGTGGATCGAGGGCTGGGCGGCGGCGCTGCGCGAACCCGCGCTCCAGGAGGTCACGCGCGACCTGGACCGGCAGTGGAAGGCGGCGATCACCGAGGTCGTGAGGGAGGGCGTGGCCGCGGGCGAGTTCCGCTGCCCCGATCCGGACGGCGCGGCCCTGCGTCTCACCGCCCTGCTCGACGGTCTCGCCGTCCAGCTGACCTCGTACCCGGGAGCGGTGTCCAGGACCCGCGCGCAGGAGTGGGTGGACGAGGCGCTCGCCCGGGAACTCGGGCTGGAGGCCCGGACGTTGAGCGCCCAGGAGCGCTGAGGGGGCCGCACCGGCCCTTCGTGTCGCCATCCGACCCAGTCGACAGAGAGGGACCCCTTCATGGTCCGCCCGACGGCCTCAACTCCCCTGCCCGGCGTGACGAAGGTGCTGTCCATCGGGCTGCACCCGCGGGTGCTCGACTACAGCCGGATGCCCGAGGGCGTCGACGAGGCGACCTTCACCGCCCGGATCGAGGCGGCGCACGCCGGGCTGCGCGAGGCGGGGTTCGATGTGCTGCCGTGTCTGATCGACACCTCCGCGGACCAGGCCGAGGCGGCCGTACGGGACCAGCTCCGCGCGCACACGTTCGGCTTGGCGATGATCGGGGGCGGCGTACGGATGCTGCCGGAGCACACCGTGCTGTTCGAGCGGCTGGTCAACCTGCTCACCGAGGAGGCACCCGGGATCCGGTTGTGCTTCAACTCCTCGCCGGAGAACACGGTCGACGCGCTTCGGCGGTGGATCCAGGCGTAACCGGCTGCCGCCCACCCCCGAGCGCCCCGACCCCGGCCGGTACGCGGCCCGCCTGTTCCTCAGTCCAGTTCGTACACCGCGGTCACCGACGCCGTGGCCCTGATCTCCCCGGGTGCGAGCGGCACCGCACCGACGCCCTCGGCCGGCGCGGTCGCCGTCATCGGGGCGACGTATCCGGTGTCGCCCTCGCTGAGCGAGACCAGGCGGCCCAGGTGGTGGCCGCTCAGCTCGGCGTACTGCGCGGCCTTGGCGCGGGCGTCGTCGTGCGCGGCCTCGCGGGCGCGGGCCTGGAGCGGGCGGCGGTCGTCGAGGTCGAAGGCGACGGAGTGGATGCGTCCGGCGTCGCCCGTGGCGTCGGTGACGGCCTTCAGCAGGGCGCCGGTGCCCGCCACCTCGCGCACCTTGATCGAGAAGGACTGCGCGGCCCGGTAGCCCTTCAGCGTGGACTGCCCTTCCTGGTAGTCGTGGACGGGGCTGAGGGAGACGTTCTCGGTACGGATGTCGCGCTCGGCGACCCCGAGGGCGCGCACCGCCTTCAGCAGTGCCGCGGCCGCCTTGTTCTGTGCGTCGAGCGCGGTCTGCGTGGTCTCGGCGGTGGCCTCCACGCCGGCGCCGACCACCGCGATGTCGGGCTCGCCGACGGCACTGCCCTCGCCGGTCACGGTCACCGTGGCGGGCGCCGCCGCGATCCGCGCCACGGGCACGGCGCCGCCGGTGGCGGCAGCGGCGGCCGTCGGCGCGACGACCAGGGGCAGGCTCAGGGCCAGGAAGGCAGCGGCGACCGCCGTGAGGGTCGTACGGGGAACGGGCATGCGCGGCCGGTCCTTCCGGGAGTCGGGTGACGGTGTGCCGTCATCCCAACACCGGCCCGGGGACCGGACCGCGCACCACTCCCGCGCGGTCACCTCACTGGTCGAGCCACCACCGCGCGCACCGCGAAAGACGTCCGCCCGTCACGCCACCGAGGCGATCCGCATCTTGATGTCGTCCGGCGACAGCGCGCCCTTGGCCGTCACGTGGTCGCCCGAGGACTCCCCGCGCAACCGCCGCCCGATCCACGGCACCAGGTACTCGCGCGCCCAGTGCACGTCGTCGCGCCGTACGTCGAGGGTGCCGCGGGGCGGCAGCGGGGGCCACGGCTGGTCGGGGTCGGCCGGGACCTCGACGCCGAGCACCTGGCCGGCGCGCAGGGCCACGCGCGTGTGCCCGTCGGCGGAGAGGTGGAGCCGGTCGCCGTCCCAGGCCCTGCGGTCCTGAACGGTCTTCAGGGACCACAGGTCGAGCACCGGGCACCCGTACCGGTCCGCCACCGCCCGCACATGCCCGTTGTACGTGGCGATCTTGCCGCGCAGATGCTTGAGCACGGGCACACCACGGGTGTCGAAGCCGGTCGTCACCATCACGGTGCCGCACACCTCGGTCAGCCGGGCGACCGCCCGCTCGAAGCGCTCGGCGACCTCGTCGGGGTCGGTACCGGGCCGGAGGATGTCGTTGCCGCCCGCGCAGAAGGACACCAGGTCCGGCGCGAGCTCCACGGCCTTGGGCAGCTGGTCCTCGACGATCTGGTCCAGGAGCTTCCCGCGTACCGCGAGGTTGGCGTACGTGAAGGCGCCCTCGGGCCGCCGGTCCGCGAGCAGTACCGCGAACCGGTCGGCCCATCCGACGAACGCCCCGTCGGGGCCGGGGTCGCCGACGCCCTCGGTGAAGCTGTCCCCCACCGCAACGTACGACCCGATCACTACTCTGCTGTCACTCTTCGAATCGTCTGCCACATCGGCCCATGATTCCTGGCGGAACGTGACCTACGCCACCGTAGGGAGGGGTTGACGTGCGGTGAGATAAGCCACTCCTAAAGTGTTGGCCAAGCCTGGAATAGGCATCCGATCAGGGATGTTGAGGGCTCAGCCGCCACACCCGGAAGTCGCTGAATCGGAAGTGGCTCCAGGTCGTCCGGAAGGCGAAGTGTCCGCCCGTGTACGGCTCCTGGTCGACGTAGTCGAAGACGAGCCGCCCGTTGTTCCACCACTGGACCTTCGAGCCGTCGGAGACGATCCGGACCCGGTTCGGCTCGTTCGCCACGAGCAGCGGTTCCGTGTAGTCGTAGATCAGCGGGCGCACCCCGGCCTCACCGACGTACCTGCGCAGCCGGGTCGTGGTGTTGTAGTTGGCGCCGTAGCCGGAGTAGTAGGTCTTGAGGTGGTCGTACTCGGCCAGTGCCCCGGCCCGCGCAGTGGCGAAGATGTCGTCGGGGGAACGGACGTCGACGGCGTTCCAGAAGTTGTTGAGGTCGGAGACCCGGTCGTTGACACCGCCCTCGGACACGGGCGTGGCGGTGTACTCGATGACGTACGGGCCTTCGAGCCGCTTTCTGAACCAGATCGTCGCGCCGGCGGGCACGTCGACCTCCAGGGTGCCGCGGGTGGCGGTGACGGTGCCGCCCTTCTCCAGTTCCACGGCCCACCGACCGAGGCCGCGGCGGAAGTCGTCGTGGGCGATGAGACGACCGCGGCGGTGCGAGGAGTGGGCGCTGGCGGTCGTGGCGGGGGCGAGGGCGGCCAGGGCGGCGCCCGCCGCCAGGGTGGTGAAGGCTCTACGCGTGGTCGTCACTTCGGACGGCTCCTTCCGGGAGGGTGATCGAGGGCGTCGGCACCCGACGGGTCTCGGTGCCGAGGTAGTAGTCGGTGTACGTCGACTGGAGATAGCCGCGCACGGTCCAGCCGAGGCGGTACTCGGCGTTCTGCGCGAGCGTGTAGATGCGTGTCGTCGTCGGCTCGGTGGTGGTGTAGAGCCGCAGCGCGGTGTGGTCGGCGGTCTCGGCGAGGATCTCCTCGCGCCAGTCGCCCAGGATGACGCCGTAGAACGGGGTGGCGTTGCGGGCGCCGGAGACGACACCGGACGGCTCGAAGATCTTCGAGGTGGTCTCGGTCGCCGGGTCCCACTTCTCCACATGGGTGAAGTCGAGGTTCTCCGAGGCCTTGTCGCCGTCCCACCAGATGCGGAAGTTGACGCTGGGCGTGGTCGTGGAGACCTTCCCGTCCTGGACGTTGCGCACGCCGGCGCCGGGGGCGGTGACGTCGGCGGTGGAGGTCCAGTACTCGTAGCCCGGGTGGTCCGGGTCGATGTCGCCGGTGCTGCCGCGACCGACGTCGATGTCCGTGTCGCTGACCCAGTCGGCCGGGTGCTCTCCGGTGACCAGGCGCTCGCCGGTGTCGGCGTCGTAGTAGTACCAGGGGAAGTTCGGGATCACGCCCAGCTCGGCCTGCTGGATGGCGAAGCCCTCCAGTCCGGGGCGGTCGGGGTCGAGGTCGGCGATGTGGAAGCGGTCGCCGTGCCCGGCGCCGTCGACGACGTACCGGAGCGTGCCGTCGCTGTTGACGACGTAGTTGCCGTCGGCGATCTCGTCCTTGCCGTCGAGGTCGACGTCGACGGTGCGGATCTGGTGGAAGCTGGTCGCGCCGGAGGCGGCCGGGACGGCGTACTTCCAACGCGGTTTCAGGTCGGTGCCGTTGAAGTCCCAGGTCTGGAAGAGGATCCGGAAGGCGCCGCGCCTGGCGCCGACTCTGGTGACCAACTTCGTGACCAGGCTGGGGTGTTCGCCGTCGAGGTAGGCGATGCCGAAGTGGCCGCCGGAGGGGCCGTCGGCGACGAGGTCGGTGGGGACGGGCCGGCGGGTGCGTTCGGTGCCGGTCAGGCCGTCGATGACGGAGACGAACTGCTCGGCGGGCGAGGCCGCGGTGACCCTCGAGCCGTCCGCGAAGGTGGTGCCGTCGGCCGTGTGCACCAGCACCTCGGCCCTGCCGTCACTGTCCAGGTCGAACACCGTGACGTTGTCGTCGTTGCGGTAGCCGCCGATCGCCGTGGAGCCGCTGATCGCCGCGGGCGCCGGGTCGTTGGCGCCGTTCCCGCCGACCTGGGTGTACGAGCCGGGCCCCTGGTCGACGCGCCACAGCCGCTCGCCGGTCAGCGTGTACGCCTCCAGCAGGTCGGGCCTGTCGCGGGTCCCGGAGAGCCGGCTGACGACGATCTCGTACCGTCCGTCGCCGTCGAGGTCGCCGGGCCAGGCGTGCTGCACGGTGTAGCCGTCGGCGGTCGCGAGCGGGATCTCGGCGTAGCCCCGGGCGAAGTCGAGCGCGGCCGAACTCCGCCTCTGCTCATGCCCGTTGACGACGGCCCGCACGGTGTAGGCGCCCTTGCCGGGCGTGTTGTCCTGGTACGTCGTGGACTTGGTGACCGGCGTACGGTTCAGCCGCCGGCCGTTCTTGTACACGTTGAAGGCGAGGGCGTTGCCGTGTCGCGCGTACTCGGTGCCGAGCAGGCGCCAGCTCAGGAAGGTGCCACCACCCGAGCCGGACGGTACGGCGACGAGTCCACGGTCGAGGTTCTCGACCACCCGGCGCGGGGCCTCCTCGGCATGTCCGGCGGGCGCGGAGAACAGTCCGGCCAGCAGGGCCGCCGAGGCGACGGCGACGGTTCTTCGGCGGTGCGGGCGGTGCACTAGCGCTGCTCCTTTGCGAGAAGGGCGATCAGTCGGTCGGCCACCTTGCGATGGCCCTGGGAGCTCGGGTGGACGGTCCCGTTGAAGTCCCCGTCCGTCAGGGAGAGCCAGTCGGTCGTGTCGACGAACCCGATCCGGGTGTCGGCGAGTTCGGCTACGACGGCCGCGATGTCCTCGGCGTGTGCGCCGCTGAAGGGCCGCAGCGCGAGGATGCGCGCATGCGGTGCCGCGGCCCGCAGCTTGTCGAGGTAGGTGCGATAGGCGGCGCGGAACTCCGCCGGGCCCCACGCGGTGTCGTTGGTGCCCTGGTTCACCACGATCACGTCGGCCTTGCGGTCCGAATCCGCCCTGGAGCCCGCGTAGTTCCAGCCGTAGGCGTCCGATGCGGTCGGCACTCCCCCGTTACCGGTCTGGATCACGCCCTGGCGCCCGAAGCCGACCTGGGTCAGCGAGGTGTGCAGGGCGTCGGCGACCAGCGTGGGGTAGGCGGCCGTACCGTCGGCGCAGTCGGAGGTGTTCACGTCGCACAGGGACATGACACCTTGGGTGATGGAGTCGCCGTAGAACGCCAACTGCCGTGCGTGATGGACCTTTTGGCCCAGCAGTCGGCCCCGCACGCCGGTGAGCACGACGCCGGTCTCCAGCGGCGGTGTCCACCGCTCGGCCCGCGAGAAGACGTCCTTCACGGACAGCTCGACGGTGTGCGGCCCCCGCCCGGTCGCCCGGATCTCCAGGTCGCTGTGGTCGACGGCGTACAACTGCTTCGGGCCGTGGTCGACCGATACGTAGATCTGCGCGGGCACGGTGACCGACGAGACGTCGAAGAGGGCGTGGACGCTGTCACCGGTGAAGCGGAAGCCGAGCCGCGCACCGGAGTTGACGGTGACCGCCGCCTCGGCGGTGCGGCCCCAGTGGCCCTCGTAGGCCAGGCGCCGGTCGTCGGGGCGTACGACATCGCCGGAGGCCGCCACCGGCTGCACCGCCCCCATGACCAGTCCCGCGGTCACCGCCGCGATCAAGCAGCTGCGTCTCATGACGGGATCCGGTCTCCGATCAGGGCGAGGTTCTGGATCGCGGCGAGGGCCCACTGCGCCGAGGAGTTGGTGGAGATCCACGGGATCTCCTCGGTGGTGCGCAGGACGGCCGGCGTCTTGACGGTGACCGGGTTCCAGTCGTTGGACGGGAAGTAGGTGTCGCTGCCGGTGTAGAACTCGTTCCACGCGCGCTTGGCGAGCGTGGCATCGCCTTGGTGGTGCGCGGCGTAGGCGGTGATCCGGGAGTGGGCGGCGGGCAGCGCCGACTTCCAGGTGGAGCCGGTGAGTTGGCGCTTCTGGGCGTCGGTGCCGTTGTAGTACCGCGCGTAGTTCAGCCAGGCGGTACGGAACTCGGGCTCCTCTTCCCCGAACAGCGACACGAGTTCACTGTTGGTCTCGACGAGCCCGAAGACGGCGCTCAGATGCGACACGCTCACGGCCGTGCTGGTGGTGACGGCGAACTCGCCGGTGTCCGCGTCGAGCAGGCCCGTCCCGGTGAAGAACCCGTTCGGCTGAGCGGCGATCGTCCGCACCGAGTTGACCAGCTTGGCCTTCGCCTTCGCGGCGTTCGGGCCGTGTCGCTCCCACTCGGCGAGCCAGGCCGCCGAGATGCCGCCCCAGTCGGTGCCGAAGCCGACCGACAGGGCATGCCGGTCGCCGGGGGTGTAGCCGTCGGCGCGGACCTTGCGCTGCGGGTCGACCTCCAGGAACGTCAGCTCCACGTCGACGAGTTCGCTCAGCAGGTCGCCGGTGCGCTCGTCGCCGGTGAGGAAGTAGTAGAAGCGGCGGTTGGCGGCCGTGGAGATACGGACCTGCTTGGCGCTGTCGGCCCAGTGCTGCACGCCGTGCCGGGTGCCCAGGCCCGCCCAATCGCCGAGGTGGTAGACATCGACCTCGCCGGTGTGCCGGGTCATGGCCTCCGCGAACCGGAAGACCTCGGCGGAGCCGGTGCGCAGGAAGTGGTACCAGAGCCAGAGGTCGGTGCCCAACTCCGAGTTGTCCCAGGCGAATCCGCCGATGTCGTAGCGCCAGACGTGCCGGTCGTTGTCGTAGGTGTGCTGGACGTCGCCGTAGTCCAGGAAGCCGTACCAGCGGTGCTGCTCGCGTTGGCCGACGTAGTAGGCGAACAGCTCGTCGAGGCGATCCTCGACGGCCGTCCGGGCCTTGTCGGAGCGGTCGACGGGCGCCCAGTCCCCGAACACCCCGGCCGCGTGCAGCCGTTGAGGGGTGGCGGTGAGGAGCGGCGGCGTGGCGGTGGCGGCGGCCTGCGCGGCGAGCACACCGGCCGACGGCGTCTTCTCCTGGGCCCAGAAGGTCAGTTCGCCGGTCCGCGCGATGCCGTACGGCGTACCGAAGCCCGGCTCGTAGTCCTCGTAGGTGATCTCCAGACCGCCGTCGGACTGCTTCTCGTACGTGTCCTGCCCCAGCCCGTCGTGGTAGAAGCGCAGGTCGAGCGGGGGCGCCTCGGGCGAGTACAGCCATACGGTGGCCTCGGCGGCGTCCGTGTGGGCGCCCCGGACGTCCAGCTGGGCCGGGTGGCGCTGCCAGAAGTCCCTGAGGCCGAAGGAGAGTCCGCCGCTCGCGCCGCCGACGTAGCCGAAGCCGCCGGCGCGTCGCCCGGCCGCCGCGTGGATCCAGCCGTAGCCCGCCCTGGTGCGCTTGCGGACGGTGTAGCCGTCGGCGTTCGGCTGGGTGAGGGTGTAGTCGCCCCAGGTCGGGATGTAGGCGAGGCGGCCGGCGACGCGGGTGTCCCAGGTGGCGGTGTCGGGCAGTTTCTCGCCGGCGATCTGGGCGGCCCGGACCGCCGCGCCCGGGTCGCGTCGCAGCCCCGTGATGCCCTGGACGGCCTCGCTGAACAGTCCGCCGCCGGAGTCGGCGAACCGTATGTGCCGGTCGTAGGGCTGATCGCGCAGCGGCACGGTGAAGCGGACACCGAGGCCGCGCAGGAAGTCGCCCTGGTCAAAGCCGGGCTTCTGTTCGCCGTCCCAGACGAAGGTGTGCACGAGGCGGAAGGAGTCCGCGCCGGCGAAGAAGGAGAAGCGCAGGGTGTACGGCAGCCAGCCGCGGCCGCCCTTGCGGTGCCGGCCCTCGACGCGGACGACGGCCCGGACCGGACCGTCCTGTTCGACCTCGACCTTCTCCACCCGGCCGGCGAAGCTCTCGACGTCCGCGCCCTCTCGCACGGACTCCTGCCGCAGGGCGACCAGCTTCCCGTCCCGCGCGATCTCGGCCGACCCGCGCCGCACGCTGCGGACGACGGTGTCGGAGCCCTTGGCGCCGAACACGGCCGTGATCACACCGGTCGACACCTCGACGCGGCCGCCGGACCGGGTGACGTCGACCTTCTGCTCGGGGGCCGCCGGGCTGCCCGCCGCGAGCTTGTACGCGGAGGCCTTCGGGGCGCCGGGCGCGATCGCGTGCGCGGTCCACTTCACCGAGCCGTCGGGCCAGTGGCCGGTGACCCAGCTCTGGACGGGGACGTCGTCGCCGGCGGCGGTCGTCAGCTGGAAGTCCTGCTCCGGCCGGTACGTACCGCGGGCCCACGGCACGCCCCAGGTGGTACCGGCGTGGGCGTCGGGCGTCGCGCCCTCCAGCCAGTGGAGTTCGGTGTCGTCCGCGTCGGCCGCGGCGGCGGTGCGGGACAGGCCCCAGGAGAACTGGGCTGCGGCGGCCGCGGCTGCGGCGCCCTTGATGACGGTGCGTCGGTCGACGCCGGGCACGGGGACCTCCGGAAGATGCCGATAGAAAGCGCTTGCATCACTACGGAGATCACTGTGTCCCCACCCTCCCCTCGCTGTCGACGCTTTGAACAGCCGCGCCACAAGAACGCAATAAAGTGATCATGAAACCGCAAGAGCGAACACCGAAGGCCGGACCCGGGGATCGGGGTCCGGCCTTCGGTGGCACAGGGGGAGGGCGTCAGCTGACGGAGACGCCCTTCGCGCGGAGGTAGGCGATCGGGTCCACGTCCGAGCCGTAGTCCGGGGTGGTGCGGATCTCGAAGTGCAGGTGCGGACCGGTCACGTTGCCGGTCGCGCCGGAGAGGCCGACCTGCTGGCCCTCGGTGACGGTCTGGCCGGACGAGACCGAGAGCGAGGAGAGGTGGGCGTACTGGGCGTAGTAGCCGTCGGCGAGCTTGATGACGACCTGGTTGCCGTACGCGCCGCCCCAGCCGGCGGAGACGACGGTGCCCGCGCCCACGGCCTTGAGCGAGGTACCGGTCGGGACGACGAAGTCGACGCCCGTGTGGTAGCCGCTGGACCACATGCTGCCGGACATCCGGTACGGGGTACCGACGGTGGCACCGGCCACCGGGAGGGTGAAGGCGCTGGAGCTGCTCGTGCCGGTCGAGTCGCTGCTCTGGGTGGCGGCCGTCGTGTTCGACTTCGACGAGGAGGACTTGGAGGAGGACGAATCGGACGACGAGGACGAGGACTTCTCGGCGCTCTTCGACTTCTCCGTGCTCGCGGCGGCCTTCTTGCCGATGCTCAGCTTCAGACCGGGGTGGATCATCGACGGGTCGGAGCCGACGGCCTCACGGTTGTCCGAGTAGAGCTTCTGCCAGCCACCGCTGACGTTCTGCTCGTCGGCGATCTTCGAGAGGTAGTCACCGGCCCGCACCGAATAGGTGTGCACGGTCGCGGTGTTCGCGGCGCTCTTCTTCTCCGCGGCCTTCTTCTCGGCGGCCGCCTTCTCGGTGACCGTCTTCCCGGCGACCGGAAGGGACTGGACTGCCTTTCCGGAAACGGACTGCGGGGTGGCCGCGTGGGCGCCTGCGGCACCGATCAGCGGCAGGGCGAGCGCGGCACCACCGGTGCCGGCGACGGCGATCGAGCGGGTCAGGCGCTGGGCCTTCGGGCGGCGGTGCTTACCCTTCGCGGGCATGGCGATTTCCTCTCCGGCGCCTACGAGGTGAGCTGTCGGGTGCGAGCTGGAGATGCCCGGCCGCACCGAAGTGCGACTTAACCCCTAGCCGTTCCGGAGACCGGAACAGGCGTTTGTACCTGTGGGTCCCCCGCTCCTGCCGTTCACGGGTGAGTTGTGCGGTCCCCGGGCGGCGGCAGGATTAGGCGTCCGTCCGGATTGATGGCGAACGTAAGCGAGCAAGACGCAAAGGGACAAGTAAGTGGTTCCGCCTGAATGCGTTCCTCTTGATCCGCTGTGAGAATTACCGGTCACCCTGAGTGAATTGCGCACGGCGCCCGCCCCGCAAAACCCCTGGAAAACCACGGGAATTACGTGAACATGACGGGCGACGCACGGTCACGGATATGACGCTCCTCACGTGCCGGATTCACAGGTTGCCTTATTCCAGAGCGAGTTGGAATGAAGGCATCGCAACACGAAGGAAGGCGCCAATTCGGACAGATGACTCAGATACGGCGCAGCCGGATAACTACCGCATCCAGGTCGCCCCGCAATCCGGTACGAAGTCCGTGATGCAGCAATACGGCACCCCTGTGAATTTCGCCCGTTTCGAGACATTCGTACGCCGCTGTCGGGTCGAGCCCGCGCAGCCGCAGCGCCGGTACGGGCTCGCCGTAGCTCTGCGCCTGGAGCCAGGCGAGGACGACCGTCTCGTCCCCGAGGACGTACTGCACCGCGCTCAGCCCGCCCTTCGGCGGCCGCAGCCGGTGGAGGTCGCCGCGCTGCACCAGGGGCCGGATCTCCTTGTACAGGTCCACCCACGCGCGGGCCTCGGCGAGTTCCTCCTCGGTCCACTGGGTGAGGTCACCGCCGACGCCGAGCACCCCGGCCATGGCGCTCACGAACCGGAACCGCAGCGAGCTGACCCGGCCGTTGAGCATGGCGTTCGGACTGTCGGTCACCCAGGCGGCCATCACGCGCGCGGGATGGATCTGGCTGAAGCCGTGCTGGATGGCGAGCCGGTCGAGGGGGTCGGTGTTGTCGGAGGTCCACACCTGGTCCGTGCGGCTCAGGACGCCGAGGTCGATCCGGCCGCCGCCGCCCGAGCAGGACTCGAAGGCGACCCCGGGGTGCGCGGCCCTGAGTCGGTCCAGGAGGGCGTAGAAGGCGTGCACGTGGTCGATCCAGAGCCGCTGGGGGTAGGGCTCGCCGGGCCAGCCGGCGTCGGTGAAGGAGCGGTTGAAGTCCCACTTCACGTAGTCGATCGGGGCGCTGGTCAGGAGCGCGTCGAGCTGTCCCCAGAGGTACTCCTGGACGTCCTCGCGGGCGAGGTTCAGCACGAGCTGGTTGCGGGACTCCGTCCGCTTCCGCCCCGGCTGGTACTGCACCCAGTCGGGGTGCGCGCGGTACAGCTCGCTGTCGGGATTGACCATCTCGGGCTCGACCCAGATGCCGAACTGCATCCCGAGGGCGTGGACGTAGTCGGCGAGGGGCTTCAGACCGCCGGGGAAGCGGTCGGGGTTGGGCGTCCAGTCGCCGAGCCCGGCGCGGTCGCTGGTGCGGGCGCCGAACCAGCCGTCGTCGACCACGAACAGCTCGACGCCGATGGCGGCGGCCCGCCGGGCGAGGGTGCCCTGCTGCTCCTCGGAGATGTCGAACTCGGTGGCCTCCCAGGAGTTGAACAGCACCGGCCGGTCCTGGTCGGCGTCCGGGATCACGTGGTCCCGCTGGTAGGCGTGCCAGGCCCGGCTCGCGCCGCCGAAGCCGCCCTCGCTCCACAGTCCGGCGAAGACGGGCGTGGTGAAGGACTCCCCCGCCGCCAGTCGCAGCAGACCCGAGTCGTCGTAACCGGCGCCGCCGGTGATCTGCACGCGCGCGTCGGCGAGTTGGGCCACCGCGATCCGCCAGGAGCCCGACCAGCCGAGGGCGCAGCCGTAGACCTCGCCGCGCTCCTCGGTGGCGTCCGTGTCCAGCGCGACCCACGGCAGGTACTGGTGCCCGGTGTGGCCGCGGCGGCTGCCGATGACCTTCTCTCCGTAGGTGAGGGGCGCGCTCGTGAGCCGGGACTCGGCGGCCCAGCGGCCGTGCAGATGGGACAGCCGCCAGTCCTCGCGCTCGGGCAGCGTCCAGGTGGCGGAGTCGGCGCGCAGCAGCTCCACGGTCTCGGGCCCCTGGTTGTCCAGGCCCACCCACCGCTCCACGACGTCCCCGCGCATCCGGTGGTGCAGCGTGATCGCGAGCCCGCCGTCACGGAAGCGGAGCCGCAGTTCGGCTCCCTCGGGGGCGTCGGAGGTCTCGTACGACTCGAAGGTCCACTCGGTGCCGCGGCGGGTGTCGGTGCGTACCGACAGCGCGGGCCGTACGAAGCGGGGGCCGCCCTCGACGGGGTACTCCTCACGGCCGTCGAGCGGCGACTCGAAGCCCCGTTCGGCGGGCAGCGGCCGGGCGGCGAGGGCCTCGGCGTCGGCGAGCGCGATTCTGGAGCCCCAGTGCAGGTGCAGCAGTACGTCGTCCTCGGTGAGGTGGACGGCATAACTGCTGGCAGGCCCGGAGAGGAGCCACGTGCGGCCGGTTTCGGAGATCTCCAGCATCAAACCCTCACAGATACGAACAGCGACGCTCAATCACCAACATCATCAAGGGCTTTTGTGCCTTGATGCAACGCCTGTGGACAACTGATTGCCCCAGGAATCGATGTCGTATCGTCGAGGGGGTGCCCGTCGACGAGCCGCGGCGACGGAGCCGACTGGGAGGAGCCCCCGTGACGCAGCAGATCCCGTCGACCGAGCCCGAACTGGCCGGAGTCCGCAACTTCCGTGACGTGGGTGGACTGCCGACAGTGGACGGCCGGCGGGTGCGGTACGGAGTGCTGTTCCGCAGCGGTCACCTGGCGCACGCGACCGACGAGGACACCGAGTTCCTCTCCTCCCTCGGGCTGCACACGATCTTCGACTTCCGTAACGCGTCGGACCAGAAGCTGGAGGGGCCCGACGTCGAGCTGCCGGGCGTGCGCAATGTGAACCTTCCGCTGAGCGACCCGGCGGACGGCGCGGAGTTCTGGAAGATGGTCCGGGACGGCGAGATCGAGCAGCTGCGCGAGATCCTCGGCGACGACAAGGCCGCGAACCGGATGATCTCCTCGTACCGCAAGATCGTGACGGAGCGCACCGCCGAGCACTCCCGTGTCCTGCACTCCCTCGCCGGCGACAGCGTCCCCGCGCTGATGCACTGCGCGGCGGGCAAGGATCGCGCGGGCCTCTCCATAGCGGTGACGCTGCTCGCCCTCGGTGTGGAGCGGGAGGCGATCCTCGCCGACTACCTGGAGTCCAACGCCAAGCACCGCCGCTACAAGGTGCACCGCAGCAGCAGCTCCACCGCCGCCTACTCCCCCGAGGTCATGGAGCTGCTCAGCCCGCTCTTCGACGCGCGCGCCGAGTATCTGCTGGCCGCTTTCGAGACGATCGAGGAGACCTGGGGCAGCGTCGACGCCTACCTGGAGCAGGGGCTCGGCATCACCCCGGAGATCCGGGAGCGACTGCGCGAGCGGTTCCTGGACTGAGAAACGGCGCCTGCCCTACTTGCTCGCTCCGAGCTCGAACAGCAGGAAGACGAAGGCCGCGAAGACATGCCCCACCGCGAGGTAGATGATCAACCGCACCCACAGGGCACGCGGGAACTTCTCCTCCAGGTCGCTCATGGTGTCTCTCCAGGGGTCGGGCCCAGGCACAGCGTGGCCGTGGGGCTCTGCAACAGGGTGTGGACGAAGAGCAGCTCGACCCCGTCGGGGTCCTGGGCCGCGATCCGGTGCGGGGTCAGCGAGTCGAAGTGCGCACTGTCGCCGGGGGCGAGCCGATGGGTCGCGTCCCCGAGGCGCAGCCGCAGCCGCCCGGTGAGGACGTACAGCCACTCCTCGCCGGGGTGCACGCGCACGACGTCGCCCTGTGAGCCGTACGGGACG
Source organism: Streptomyces sp. RG80 (assembly GCF_040446465.1). Taxonomy (NCBI): domain Bacteria; kingdom Bacillati; phylum Actinomycetota; class Actinomycetes; order Kitasatosporales; family Streptomycetaceae; genus Streptomyces; species Streptomyces sp. RG80. Next base: position 628,951 of record NZ_JBEAAJ010000002.1, read on the forward strand.
TGCAGGCGCAGTGCCTGCATGCCGCGTCCGGGCGAGCCGGCCTGCCGGTAGGTCCAGCCGCCCGCGGCGGTCGGTTCCATGTCGGCGGCGCGCACCACGGCGTCCTGCTCGGCGACCTTCTCGCCGAGCAGTTCGGAGACGGTCGTACCGTAGATACGGGCGAGCGCGAGCAGCATCGGCAGCGAGGGCTGGCGCTGCCCGGTCTCCAGCCGGGACAGGTGGGCGGGCGACAGACCGGCGGACCTGGCCGCGGCCTCCAGCGTGAGGGAGGCCCGGCGCCGCAGCGCACGCAGCTGCGGCGCGACGACGGGCAGGACGCCGGCGGGCTCGTGTTCCGGAGAGCTCATGCTCTCCATTCAGCCGGAGGCTTGCCCCTGGGGCAAATTTCTTGCCTCAGAGGCAAAGCGCCCGGGCTACCGGTTGGCCACCGCCTGCTTCACCAGCGTCTTGCCGAAGTCCCACATCAGCCCGCCCCCGCCATGGGCGTCGTCCATGATCTCGGTGAAGGCATCCACGAACCGGTCCACCTCGCGCTCGCCGATCGTCAGCGGCGGGATCAGCTTGATCACCTCCAGGTGGTCGCCGGAGACCTGGGTGAGGATCCGGTGCCGCTGGAGCAGCGGTACGACGACCATCTGCGCGAACAGTCCCTTGCGGGCGGCCTGGAGCATCGTCCAGCGGCTGCGCAGCCCTAGCGACTTGGGCCTGCCGAACTCGATGCCGATCATCAGGCCGCGGCCGCGGACGTCGGCGAGCAGTTCGTACTTGTCGACCAGGGCCGCGAGCCGATTCTTCAGCAGCTCGCCCGTGGCGCGGGCGTTGGCGGTGATCTGCTCGTTCTCCATGACGGACAGCACGGCGAGGCCGGCCGTCATGGCCTGCGCGTTGGACCCGAAGCTCGCCGAGTGGACCAGGACGCGGTCGATCGACGAGTAGACCTTCTTGAAGATCCAGTCCTTGCCGAGTGTGGCGCCGACCGGCACATAGCCGCCGGAGAGCGCCTTGGCCACACAGACGAGGTCCGGCTCGACACCGTCCTCGTGCTGGTAGGCGTAGAAGTCGCCGGTCCGGCCGAGCCCGGTCTGCACCTCGTCGGCGATCAGCAGCGCCTTGTGCTGGTGCAGCAGTTCCTGGGCGGCCCGCAGATAGCCGGGCGGGGGTTCGAGCACGCCCTTGCCCTGGATCGGCTCGACGATCAGGGCGGCGACGTCGCCCTTCTTCAACTCCCTCGCCAGGGCGTCGAGATCGCCGAGCGGTACGGCGGTGTCGGGCAGCAGCGGGGCGAAGCCGTCCCGGAAGCCGTCCTCGCCGTTGACGGACAGGGAGCCCGTGGTCAGCCCGTGGAAGGCGTGCTCGCAGTACAGGACGCGCGGCTTGCCGGTGGCCCGCCGGGCGAACTTCAGCGCGGTCTCCACCGCCTCCGTACCGCTGTTGCCGAAGAACACCCGGTCCAGGTGCGGGCTGTGCGCGAGGAGCCTCTCCGCCAGCAGCCCGGGCAGCGGCTGGCAGTCGAAGCGGGTCAGGTCGGCGAGCTGGGCGTCGAGGACATCGTGCAGCGCCTTGCGGACGACGGGGTGGTGGCGGCCCAGGCCCATCACCCCGAACCCGGCGAGCATGTCCAGGTAGTCGTTGCCGTCCGCGTCCCAGAAGTAGGCGCCCTCGGCCCGCTCGTAGACCTTGTCGAAGCCGATGGTGTGCAGCATGCGCGGGAGCTGGTGGTTGAGGTACCTGGTGTGCAGCTCGTAGCGCTCGGCTCCGCGTTCGGCGAGGAGTCTGCCGAGGTCGAACTCCGTGGTCATTCGGGCTTCTCCTTGACTGGGCCGTCGGCCTGCTCCTTGACGGCCAAGGTCTCCTCGGCCTCCTTGGCGGCCAGGTTCTCCTCGGCCTCCTTCGCCGCCAGCGTGTCCTCGGCCTCCTTGACGGCCAGGCTCGCGCTGATCCGGCCGGCGACCTCCACCGGGGTGAGACCGATGTCCGCGAGCACCTCACCGCGCTTGGCGTGCGCGAGGAACTGCTCCGGGATGCCGAACCGCCGTACGGGCACGTCGACTTCGGCGTCACCCAGGGCGAGGGCGACCGCGGCGCCGACACCGGCCGCGCGGCTGTTGTCCTCGACCACGGCGACCAACCGGTGCTCGGCGGCGAGGCCGGGCAGCGCCGGGTCGACCGGTTTGATCCAACGGGGGTCCACGACCGTGCAGTTGATGCCCCGCGCCGCCAGCAGTTCGGCGGCCTGGAGGCAGACCGGCGCCATCACACCGACGGCGACCAGCAGCACCTCGGGCCGCTCCCCTCGGTGCAGGACGTCCATGCCGCCCACGCGGTCCAGCGCGGGGATCTCCGGGCCGACCGACTCCTTGGGGAAGCGGACGAGCGTCGGCGCGTCGTCCACCGCCACGGCCTCCCGCAGCTGGGCCCGCAACTGGTCGGCGTCGCGCGGCGCGGCGATCCTGAGGCCGGGGACGACCTGGAGGATCGACATGTCCCACATGCCGTTGTGCGAGGCCCCGTCCACGCCCGTGACACCGGCCCGGTCCAGGACGAACGTCACTCCGCAGCGGTGCAGCGCGACGTCCATCAGGAGCTGGTCGAAGGCCCGGTTCAGGAAGGTGGCGTAGACGGCGACGACGGGATGCAGACCGCCGGTCGCGAGGCCGGCCGCGGACACCGCCGCGTGCTGCTCGGCGATACCGACGTCCCACACCCGGTCCGGGAACCGCGCAGCGAACTTGCCGAGCCCCACGGGGTGCAGCATGGCCGCCGTGATCGCGACGACGTCCTCGCGCTCCTCGCCGATCGCGAGGATCTCGTCCCCGAACACCGAGGTCCAGGAGGGCCCGCCCGACGGCGCGAGCGGCTCGCAGGTGAGCGGGTCCATCACGCCGACGGTGTGGAAGTGGTCCTCCTCGTGGGCGAGGGCGGGCTCGTAGCCGCGGCCCTTCTCCGTGAGGCAGTGGATCAGCACGGGCCCGTGGAACCGTTTCGCGCGCCGCAGCGCCGACTCGACGGCCCCGATGTCGTGCCCGTCGATCGGGCCGACGTACTTCAGCCCGAGGTCCTCGAACATGCCCTGCGGCGCGAACGCGTCCTTGAAACCCTTCTTCGCACCGTGCAGGGACTCGTAGACGGTGTTGCCGACGAGGGGGGTCTTGAGGAGTACCTCCTTGCCCCAGGCCAGGACCTTCTCGTAGCCGTCGGTCGTGCGCAGGGTGGCCAGGTGGTTGGCGAGGCCGCCGATGGTCGGCGAGTACGAGCGCTCGTTGTCGTTGACGACGATGATCAGCGGCCGGTCCTTGGCGGCCGCGATGTTGTTGAGCGCCTCCCAGGCCATGCCGCCGGTGAGGGCCCCGTCGCCGATGACGGCGACCACGTGCCCCTTCTCGCCCTGCACCTGGCGGGCCTTGGCGAGTCCGTCGGCCCAGCCCAGGGCGGTGGAGGCGTGGCTGTTCTCGACGATGTCGTGCTCGGACTCCTCGCGCGAGGGGTAGCCGGACAGGCCGCCCTTGCCGCGCAGCTTGGAGAAGTCCTGACGTCCTGTCAGCAACTTGTGTACGTAGCTCTGATGGCCGGTGTCCCACACGATGCGGTCGACCGGCGACTCGAAGGCCCGGTGGAGCGCGATGGAGAGTTCCACCACCCCCAGATTGGGCCCGAGGTGTCCACCGGTCCTGGCGACCGCGTGCACCAGGAACTCCCTTATCTCCTCGGCCAGTTCGCCGAGTTCCGCCTCGGACAGCGCCTTAAGGTCGCGTGGTCCCCGGATGTTCTCCAGAATCGTCACGCTCGGGCCCCCTTCGGTCCGTGCTGTTCAGCTCACGGTGACGGCCGGCTCCCCCGACGCGACGCCGTCCTGCTCCATCTGTTCGGCGATCTTCATCGCCTCCTCGATGAGGGTCTCCACGATCTTCGACTCGGGGACGGTCTTGATGACCTCGCCCTTGACGAAGATCTGCCCCTTGCCGTTGCCGGAGGCGACCCCGAGGTCCGCCTCCCGCGCCTCTCCGGGGCCGTTGACCACACATCCCATGACGGCTACGCGCAAGGGCACTTCCATGCCCTCGAGGCCGGCCGTGACCTCGTCGGCCAGCTTGTAGACGTCGACCTGGGCGCGCCCGCAGGACGGACACGACACGATCTCCAGCCGCCGTTGGCGCAGGTTCAGCGACTCCAGGATCTGGATGCCGACCTTGACCTCCTCGGCGGGCGGCGCGGACAGCGACACCCGGATGGTGTCGCCGATGCCCCGGCTGAGCAGCGCCCCGAAGGCCACGGCCGACTTGATCGTGCCCTGGAAGGCGGGGCCGGCCTCCGTGACGCCGAGATGCAGCGGGTAGTCGCAGCTCTCGGCGAGCAGCGTGTAGGCACCCACCATCACCACGGGGTCGTTGTGCTTGACCGAGATCTTGATGTCCCGGAAGCCGTGCTCCTCGAAGAGCGACGCCTCCCACAGCGCGCTCTCCACGAGCGCCTCGGGCGTCGCCTTGCCGTACTTCTGGAGCAGCCGCCGGTCCAGCGACCCCGCGTTGACCCCGATCCGGATCGGCGTGCCGTGGTCCTTAGCGGCCCGCGCGATCTCCTTCACCTTGTCGTCGAACTGCTTGATGTTGCCGGGATTGACGCGTACGGCCGCACAGCCGGCCTCGATGGCGGCGAACACGTACTTCGGCTGGAAGTGGATGTCCGCGATCACCGGGATCTGCGACTTGCGGGCGATGGTGGCCAGCGCGTCCGCGTCGTCCTGCGTGGGGCAGGCGACGCGGACGATCTGGCAGCCGGACGCGGTGAGTTCCGCGATCTGCTGGAGGGTGGCTCCGATGTCGGACGTACGGGTCGTCGTCATCGACTGCACCGACACCGGGGCCCCGCCCCCGACCGGCACCGACCCGACCTGGATCTGCCGGGACTCGCGCCGCTCGGCGATCGGCCGGACCGGTACCTCGGGGATGCCCAGGGACACGGCGGTCATGACCTCACTCCCGGTTCCCGGAGACCGTCTCGCGCATGGCGCGCAGCGACTCCTTGAGCGAGCCCATGGTGGCGAGGACGGCGGTGGGCTCGTAGCCGCAGTGCGCCATGCAGTTGGCGCAGCGCGGGTCCTTGCCGCGGCCGTACTTGTCCCAGTCGGTCTCCTCGATGAGTTCGCGGTACGTGGGCACGTACCCGTCGCTCATCAGGTAGCAGGGGCGCTGCCAGCCGAACAGGGAGTAGTTCGGGATCGCCCAGGCCGTGCACGGGAAGTCGACCTTGCCCTCCAGGAAGTCCAGGAAGAGCGGGGAGTGGTTGAGCCGCCACTTCTTGCGGTTGCCGCCCGCGAAGGCCTTCTTGAACAGCTCGCGGGTCTGCTCCACGCCCAGGAAGTGCTCCTGGTCGGGCGCCTTCTCGTAGGCGTACGCGGGCGAGATCATCATCTCGTCGACGTGCAGGTCGTCGTTGAGGAAGTTGAGCACCTCGATGATGGTCTGCGGGGTGTCGGTGTTGAAGAAGGTCGAGTTGGTGGTGACCCGGAAGCCGCGCTTCTTGGCCTCCTTGATCGCCTCGACGGCCTCGTCGAACACGCCCTCCTTGGCCACCGACTCGTCGTGCCGCTCCCGCAGCCCGTCGATGTGCACGGCGAAGGCGAAGTAGGGCGAGGGCGTGAACTTGTCCATCTTCTTGCGCAGCAGCATGGCGTTGGTGCAGAGGAAGACGTACTTCTTCTTCGCCACCAACTGCCGCACGATCTCGTCGATCTGAGGGTGCATCAGCGGCTCACCGCCGGCGATGGACACCATCGGCGCACCGGACTCGAGGACCGCCCCGACGGCCTGCGCCACCGGCATGCGCTGCTTGAGCACGCCCGCCGGATGCTGGATCTTGCCGCAGCCCTCACACTTCAGGTTGCACGCGAAGAGGGGTTCCAGCTCCACGATCAGCGGGAACTTGTCCCGCTTGCGGAGCTTCTGTTCGGCCAAGTATGTAGCGACCTTGATGGACTGACGCAGCGGCATGGCCATCTGGCTCACCTCCTGGGGAGCAGCAAGGAACGGTGCCATTCATAGAAAGCGGGAAGGACGGAACGAAGGACGCGGAAGGCCGATATTCCACCGCGTACCGTGCCGATCCGGACGAGTTCATGTTCTGGAGCGTCCACGACCACCCGTACGGCCGCAACGGGGCGTACACCCGCCCGCACGGCGCTGTGGAGCGTGGCCGCGGACTCCATGTCGACCGCGATCGCGCCGGTCGCGAGCAGGTCGGACCGTTCATGACCACGTACGACGTGATCGGAGCCGGTGAGTGGTCCGGTGTGGACGGTACGTCCCGGTACGGCCCGAACCAGCTCCTTGACGAGTAGGTCGGTCCCCACACACGGAACGGTTCCGTCCGGATCCCGGGTCTCCTCGGCGACGACGAGGTCGCCCGGGTGCATACCGGAGGCGAGGCCAGCGCAGAAGCCGGTGGCCAGCACCGCGGCGCCGGCCATGGCCGGGTCGGCGAGGGCGCGCGTGACGGCCCGCTCGGCCGCCCTGGGGCCCATTCCGGTACGCAGCACGGTGACCGGCCCGTCGGCGCCGGAGCGGTCGCCGCTGCGCAGGGCGAGGTGCTCGATCCCGAGCGCGCAGGCGATCAGCAGCGGTGCCGAGGCCGGTCCGGCGCTCATCTCACGCCTCCCCCGCCTTGGCGAAGGGCTTGCCCGCCTCGGCGATCGGCCTGCTCGCCTCGGTGGTCGGCTTCGCCGCGTCGGCGAACGGCTCCCCGTACACGTACCGGCCGAGTGCCGTGAGCGGGAACACCTGCCGGTAGAGGTGGTAGTTGATGGAGAAGTCCCACGGGAAGCCGGTGCCGGTGAAGTAGGGCTCGTCCCAGGAGCCGTCCTCCCGCTGGGTGGCCGCGAGCCACTCGACGCCCCGCTCGACCGCCTTGGAGTCCTTCTCCCCGGCGGCCAGCAGCGCCATCAGCGCCCAGGCCGTCTGTGAGGCGGTGGAGGCCCCGCGGCCGCTCCACTTCTCGACGTCCTGGTAGGAGCGCAGATCCTCGCCCCAGCCGCCGTCGTCGTTCTGGACGGACTCCAGCCAGACCACCGCCCGCCGGATCGCCGGATGCGCGGCGGGAATGCCCGCGGCGACCAGGGCGGGGACCACGGACCCGGTCCCGTAGACGTAGTTGACGCCCCAGCGCCCGAACCACGAGCCGTCCGCCTCCTGTTCGGCGAGCAGCCACTCGATGCCGCGCCGGGTGCGCGGATCGTGGGCGAGGCCCTCGACCGCGAGCATCTCGACGACGTGCGCGGTGACATCGGCGGAGGGCGGGTCGATGACCTCCCCGAAGTCGCAGAACGGCAGCCGGTTGGGGAACGGGCTGGTGTTGTCGACGTCGAAGGCGGCCCACGCGCCGTTCTTCGACTGCATGCCGAGGTTCCAGCGCACCCCCCGCCCGATCGCGTTCTCCACCCGCTGCGGGTCGTGGTGCTTGACCCGGCGCAGCGCGAGAACCACTTCGGCGGTGTCGTCGATGTCGGGGTAGTTGTCGTTGTGGAACTCGAACGCCCAGCCGCCGGGCGGCAGTTGGGGACGCTTCACGGACCAGTCGCCGGGCCGGACGATCTCCTCGCCGAGCATCCAGTCCGCCGCCTTGACGAGCTGCGGGTGGTCGGCGGGCACCCCGGCGTCGGCGAGCGCGATGGTGGCGAGGCAGGTGTCCCACACCGGGGACTGACAGGCCTCGATCATCCGGGCGCCGTCCTCGCGCCAGATGGCGAAACGGTCCAGGGAGGCCAACCCCTCGCGCATCACGGGGTGTTCGAGGTCGTAGCCGAGCAGGTGCAGGGCGATGACCGAGTACACGGCCGGCGGCTGGATACCGCCCCAGCAGCCGTCGTTCTCCTGCCGCTCGATGATCCAGCGGGCGGCCGCGTTCATGGCCGCCTTGCGCAGCCGGCGCGGCACGACCTTGCGCACCTGGTGCAGCGCCTTGTCCAGGCGCTGGAAGGCGCCGTCCCAACTGGCGACCGCGGCAAGCGGCTTGGCGGGGTTGGGGTTCGCCGGGTCGGTGTGCAGCTCGTCGAGCGCGAAGGGCGCGGGGCGCACCGGCCGCTTGGCGGAGACGATCGTCAGCGGGACGATGGTCTGCCGGGCCCAGCAGCCGAAGTCGTAGATGTTGAGCGGCACCCACTTCGGGAAGTAGATGAGCTCGGGCGGCAGTTCGGGCAGGTCCTCCCACTTCCACCAGCCGAACAGGGCCAGCCAGATCCGGGTGAAGACCCGGGCCGCGGCGATACCGCCCCGGGCGCGGATCCACTCCGACGCCCTGGCCATGTGCGGCTCGTCGGGGGCGTCGCCGGCCAGCCGGAGGGCGACGTAGGCCTCGATGGTGGTGGAGAGTTCGCCGGGTCCGCCGTAGAAGGAGGCCCAGGTGCCGTCCTCGCGCTGTTCGCCGCGGATGAACCGGCCGGCCGCGCGGGTGGTCGACTCGTCGCGGATGCCCAGGAACTGACGGAGCAGCAGGTCCTCGGCGTCCATGGTGACGTTGGTCTCCAGGTCGCCCTTCCACCATCCCTGGTTGTCCTGCCGTGACAGCAGGTACTCCGTGGCGCGTTGCACGGCGCGTACGGCGGCTTCTTGTACCCCGGCCGCCGCGGGGGTCTCGATGTCGGTTTCGCTGGCCGCGGCAGCCCGGGGCGGCAGGGCCCCGGTGCTTCCGTCGGTCGTCGCTGTCATGGCTTCCCCTTCGTGCAGTGTGCAAATGGTGCTCTGCTGTGGGTCCGCCGTCGGCCGGTGCTCGGTTTCCCGCGACACCGGCCGGCGACTACGCGAGGGCTATTCGACCGATAGTGATCATCTCTTTCGTACGACGACGAAGTCGGCGAGTGCGGTGAACTGCGCCCGCACCCGGTCGGGCATGTCGACGGTGTCGAGCGCCTCGACGGCGATGGCGTGCTGACGGCGGGCCTCGCCGGCCGTCCAGTCCCGGCCGCCGGCCTCCTCGATGAGGGCGGCGCGGGCGGCGAACTCCTCCTCGGAGAAGTTCTCGAAGTCGCTGCTCTTGGCGTCCGCGGCGAGGATCTCGCCGAGCCGGTCGGAGGCGGCACCGCCCGCCGCGAGCGCGGCGACGACCGGCAGGGACTTCTTGCGCTGGCGCAGGTCGCTCCAGGTCTGCTTGCCGGTGGAGACCGGGTCGCCCCAGATGCCGAGCAGATCGTCGACGGCCTGGAAGGCGAGGCCGAGGTGGTAGCCGTACCTCTCCAGGGTGTCGGCGGTGCGGTCGTCGGCGCCGCCGAGCACGGCGCCGATGGAGCTGGCGCAGGCCAGCAGGGCGCCGGTCTTGTTGCCCTCCATCTCCAGGCACTCCTCGACGCTGACGCGGTCGCGGTGCTCGTAGGAGATGTCCTGGGCCTGTCCGTCGATCAGGGCGCGAGTCGCCGCGGTCAGCCGCCGGGTGGCGCGGCCGGCCTCGACGGTGCCGAGTTCCAGGAGCACTTCGTTGGCGAGCGCGAACAGGGCGTCGCCGACGAGGATGGCCTGGGCGGGGCCGTGCACCTTCCAGACGGTGTCGCGGTGGCGGCGCTGTTCGTCGCCGTCCATCAGGTCGTCGTGCAGCAGCGAGAAGTTGTGCACCAGTTCCACGGCGACCGCGCCGGGGATGCCGACCGCGGGCGCGGCACCGGTGACCTCGGCGGAGAGCACGGCGAGCGCGGGACGGACGGCCTTGCCGCCGTCGCCGGCCGTCGGGTTGCCCTCGGCGTCGATCCATCCGAAGTGGTAGGCGGAAACGGTGTCCATGGGAGGGGCGAGGCGGTCGATCGCCGCCCGCAGTACCGGAGTGGCCAGGGTTCGGCCACGCTCCAGCAGCGCGGTCACGTCCACCGCCTCGGCAGCCGTCGAGGCCGGGGGCACAGTGGGCACAGTCTCTCCTCTTGTTGCGGTGCCGGGGGTGCGGGGGCCTGCCGCGTGCTGATCGAGCATCACGCCGCCTCCTCGAAGTCGAAGAGGTGGCCGGGGCGGGGCCGGCCCAGGGCGCTCAGCGCGGCGTCCGCCGCACTCACACCACTGCGGACCGCACTCTCCATCGTCGCGGGCCACCCTGTGGCGGTCCACGATCCGGCCAGGTACAGGCCGGGGGCTTTGGTGCGGGCGCCGGGCCGCAGCCGTCCGACGCCGGGGGCGGGATCGAACGTCGCCGTCCGCTCCCTGGTCACGAAGAAATCCCTCACCTCGGCGCCACGCGCGCCGGGCAGCAGCCGCTCCAGCTCCGGGAGGTACTTCTCCCTGAGCGCGGCGACCGGCTCGTCGATCTCGTCCCGCGCGGCCGACTGGGACAGCGCCAGATACTGCCCCTGCGTGAGCCCGGAGGCGTCGGTGCGGTCGAACACCCACTGCACCGGGGTGCCGAGGGCGGCGAAGAAGGGACGGTTCAGCACCTTGCGGTCGTACACGACGTGCACGTTGAGGATCGGCGCGGTGCCGATGTCAAGCAGCTGTTCAGGGGCGTCGAGCGCGCCCTCGGGCAGCAGATCGTGCGCCTCGCGCTGGGGTACGGCGAGCACGACGGAGTCCGCGCGCAGCGTCTCGCCGGGAACCTGAACGCTCCAAGTCCCGTTCTCGTCAGTAGAGATGGAGGTGACGCGTGTACGGACCTCGGTACGCACGCCCGCGGAGTCGAGCGCCTTGCGGGCCAGCCGGTCATGCAGGTCGCCCAGCGGGACGCGCGCCCAGCCGATGTCGGCCGCGCCCGGGTCGGAGAGCAGACCGGTCTTGAACACCATCGCGGCGAGCCCCAGCGAGGCGTCGCCCGCGACCGCGTTGAGGGTGGCGACCCCGACCAGGTCCCACAGGGCCTCGACGGCGCGCGCCGACTGACCGTGCGCGGTCAGCCAGCTGCCGAAGTCGATGTCGTCCAGGCTCGGATCGGCGAGGTCGAGCCCCTTGAGCGCGAGCGCGGCCCGGCCCACCTTGGCCCGTTCGGCGAGCGAGAGATGCGGATACGTCGCCAGGCTGCGCCCCAGATGCAGGGGCACCGGCAGCGGGTCGCGCCGCAGCCTGCCGAGCCGCCGTCCCTCGGGCCTGTCGGCGTCGACCACGGGCACGTCGAGGCGATTCTGGAGCGGTGCCAGGGCGGTGCCCTCGATCCGGTCCAGGAACCAGCGGTAGGCGGTGCAGCAGCGCAGATAGACGTGCTGTCCGTTGTCGACGGTCAGCTCACCGCGCTGGAAGGAGAAGGCGAGCCCGCCCAGACGCGGCCGGCCTTCGAGCAGGGTGACCCGGACGCCCGCGTCGGCGAGGGCGAGGGCCGCGGTGATGCCGGCGAGCCCACCGCCGATCACGACGGCGTCCCGCCCCGGCTGCTTGCCGTCGGTCATCGTGCACCCTCCCCTGCGCGGTCACCGCGGTGTTTGAACGATGCACGGCCGACCGTTGCAGTCAGGGACGCGGTCCCTGAGCGGAGGGTTGCGTGCCACTTTTCCCCGGCGGCATCACCTTGGGCCGAATTGTCCATCAGGCGCGCCTCCTGACGGTCCGCCGCGTCACATGCCGGGCGTCGAGGCCGGACAGCCCCCGTACGGCGACGTAGGCCTTCTCGCGGCCGGGCAGCGAGACCCGGCCGCGCAGCACCGCCTGGGGGTCGCGCTCGATGCGGTCGAGCAGCCGTCGGTAGATGCCGGCCATGGCCGCCACACAGGCACCACTGCGCCGGTCGAGCATGGGGAGCAGTCGGTAGCCCTCGGCGAAAAGAGCGCGGGCCCGTCGCACTTCGAAGTGGACGAGGCCCGCGAAGTCGGAGCCCTCCGGTGGGGTCGGCCCGTTGAACCCGGCCGAGCAGCCGAACTTCGCGAGGTCGTCGGCGGGCAGATAGGTGCGTCCGCCCTCGGCGTCCTCGCGGACGTCCCGCAGGATGTTGGTGAGCTGGAGCGCCAGCCCGAGCGTGTCGGCATACTCCGGCGCGCGCTCGACACCGCGCGCCCCCGGTTCGGTACCGAACACCCCGAGCGAGAGCCGTCCGATGGCCCCGGCGACACAGCGGCAGTAGACCTTCAGGTCGTCCCAGGTCTCGTAGGTCTCGCCGCGGACGTCCATCAGGACGCCGTCGATCAGCTCGTCCAGACCGTCCAGCGGGATCGGGAAGGTCTCGGCGGCATGGGCGAGGGCGACCGCGACCGGGTCGGTGTCGTCCTCGTCCACCCCGCCGTCACGGACCCGGGCCAGCATCGCCCGGGTGTCCTCGAGTCTGGCCGCCTTGATGTCGTCGCCCAGCGCGCCGTCGCCGATGTCGTCGACCCGGCGCGAGAACGCGTAGAGCGCGGACATCGCGCGCCGCTTGGGCATCGGCAGCAGCCTGATGCCGTACGCGAAGTTACGTGCCTGCTGTCCGGTGACGGCCTCGCAGTAGCTGTAGGCGGCGAGTACCGGTGCGGACGCGTGTGGTTCGGCCTCCACGGTCCGGATCACCCCTCTCCTCGCAGAGTCACGCCCACCTCGCGCAGCAGCCGGAGCTTGCCGGGCTTGGGCGGGCCGGGAAGTACGTCGTATTCGGCGGCGGCGATCGCCTGGACGGCCGCCCTTCCCCCCGCCACGAACCCCGCGAGCAGCAGCTTCAGCCTGCCGTGGACGCTACCCACCAGGGGGGCGCCTTCATTCAGGAGGCCGCGGGCGCGTTGTGCTTCGTACGCGACCAGCGCGCGCACCGATGCGCCCGCGGTCTTCGTGGCGAGATCCGCCTCCTGGACATGGAATCGCTTCATGTCCTGGGCGGGCAGGTAGATGCGGTCGCGGCCGAGGTCCTCGGCCACGTCCTGGAGGTGCTCGACGATCTGGAGCGCCGTGCAGATCGCGTCCGACAGCCGGATCCGCTCGGGGGTCGAGGTGCCGGTGACGCCGAGCACCAGGCGGCCGACGGGGTTGGCCGACAGCTCGCAGTAGGCGAGCAGGTCGTCGTAGGTCTCGTACCGCGTGACCAGCTGGTCCTGACGGTTGGCGGCGATCAGGCCGAGGAAGGGCTCGGGGGTGAGCGAGCGGCGGCGGACCGTCGGCTGGAGGCGGCGCAGCAGGGGGTGGTGGGGTGTCCCGTCGAAGACCCGGTTCAGGTCGGCCTCGAAGGCGTCCAGCAGGAGCAACCGGTCCTCGGCGTCCTCGGGCGACACGCCGAGCAGGCGGGCGTCGGCGCCGCCGGGGGCCAGGTCGCCGTCGCCGATGTCGTCGACAAGGCGGGCGAAGCCGTACACCGCCATCAGGTCGGTGCGCCAGGCCCGGGGCAGGAAGAAGGGAGCCACGGGGAAGTTCTCGCCCGCGGCCTTGTCCAGCGTGCCGCGCTCCGGATCCGAGGCGCGCGCCGTGTCGGTTCCCGTCACCGGAGACCACCCGGGGCGGGGACGGCACCTGCGTTGAGCTGGGGAGTTTCCGTAGCCATAGCCGTCACATCTCCCGTTCTACACCGCAGACCCAATACAGACTATTTCGGACACGCCGCCCGGCCGTCCGCGCAGCTGCCCTGACTGAGGGTGTCGGGCATTATCGCCCCACTTGCCGCGATTCGGGACCGGTACAGCTTACGTTGTACAACTCGGTGTGGGCAGCCGGGGTGTCCTGGACATCACAACAACACACCGATTGACTTCAAGATTCCTACGCGGTACCGAAGTTGACGTTTCCTTTGCAGACGCGGGGCCCCGCCGGAGCAGTTCCGGCGGGGCCCCGCGAAGCGTCGTGGCCCGGTACGTCCAGGACCGGGTGGACTACTTGCCCGTGAACTTCTCGTACTCCTTGAGGACCTCTTCGGTCGGTCCGTCCATGCGCAGCTCGCCGCGCTCCAGCCACAGGACCCGGTCACAGGTGTCGCGGATCGACTTGTTGTTGTGGCTGACCAGGAACACCGTGCCGGCTTCCTTGCGCAGCTCGCGGATGCGAGCCTCGGAGCGCTTCTGGAACTTGCGGTCGCCGGTGGCCAGGGCCTCGTCGATCATCAGGACGTCGTGGTCCTTGGCGGCGGCGATGGAGAAGCGCAGGCGGGCCGCCATGCCGGAGGAGTAGGTGCGCATCGGGAGGGTGATGAAGTCGCCCTTCTCGTTGATGCCCGAGAAGTCGACGATCTCCTGGTAGCGCTCCTTGATCTGCTCGCGGGACATGCCCATGGCGAGCCCGCCCAATATGACGTTCCGCTCACCCGTGAGGTCGTTCATCAGCGCCGCGTTGACACCGAGCAGCGAGGGCTGGCCGTCGGTGTAGACCTTGCCGCTCTCGGCGGGCAGCAGGCCGGCGATGGCACGCAGCAGGGTCGACTTGCCGGAACCGTTGGAGCCGATCAGACCGATGGCCTCGCCGCGGTAGGCGACGAAGGAGACACCGCGCACGGCGTGCACCTTGCGCACGCCCCGCTCCTCGCCGCGCTTGACGATCCTGCTGAGCGCGGCGGTGGCGCTGCCCTTGCCGGACTTGGCGCCGTTGACGCGGTAGACGATGTGCAGATCGTCCGCGATGACGGTGGGGCGGGGGTCCCGCTGCTGCTCAGCCACGGCCGTACCTCTCTTCGGCCTTCCAGAAGTAGACGAAGCCGACCACGCCCGCCAGCACCGCCCAGCCCACGGCGAAGAGCCACACGTGCGGGGGCAGGTACTCGGAGCCGTAGCCGTCGATCATCGCGAAGCGGACCAGGTCCATGTAGATCGCGGCGGGGTTCCATTGCAGGACCTCGGTGACCCAGCCCGGCATGTTCTTGTCGGCGAGCATCGCCGGGATGCTGAACATGACGCCCGAGGCGTACATCCAGGTGCGCAGCACGAACGGCATCAGCTGGGCCAGGTCGGGGGTCTTGCTGCCCATGCGGGCGAAGATCAGGGCGAGGCCGGTGTTGAAGACGAAGTGCAGGACCAGCGCGGGCAGCACCAGCAGCCAGGACAGTCCGGGGTAGCTGCCGAACGCCACCATGACCACGACCAGCACGATCATCGAGTACAGCAGCTGCTGGAGCTGCTGGAGCGCGAAGGAGATCGGCAGCGAGGCGCGCGGGAAGTGCAGCGCTCGGACCAGGCCGAGGTTGCCGGAGATGGCGCGTACGCCCGCGAGGACCGAGCTCTGGGTGAAGGTGAAGACGAAGACACCCGTCACCAGGAACGGCACGTAGATGTCGTGCGGGATGCCCTTCCGGGCGCCCAGCAGCAGGCCGAAGATGAAGAAGTACACGAGTGCGTTCAGCAGCGGCGTGGCCACCTGCCACAGCTGGCCGAGCTTGGCCTGGCTGTACTGCGCGGTCAGCTTCGCCCGTGAGAACGCGAGGATGAAGTGGCGGCGGTCCCAGAGCTGGCGGACGTACTCGACGAGCGAGGGGCGGGCGCCGCTCACGGACAGGCCGTACTTGGCGGCGAGCTGTGCCGCCGTGAGGCCCTCGTCGGGCGACGGGGCCGCGGTCACCGCGACTCCGCCGTCGTGCGTTGTCTCACTCACTTGTGGAAACTTTCGTCTTCGAGATGCACAGCCTGTGCGGGCTTGGGCATGAGCCGGGGGCCGGGGTCGGGCCCGGTGGTGCTCTCAGTTTCGAGCTTGTCAGATGACCGGCGGCCGGCCCAGTCGGGTCAGCCGCCACACCGTACGCCACTTCATCGGGCGGCGTGGGCCGCACGCGGTGGTCCAGCCTTCCCGGAATCCGCCGAACCACGCCTTGAGCGCGGGCCTCGACGGGCGGCGCACCAGGGTGAGCAGCACCCAGGCCCCGAGGTAGACGGGTACCAGGAGCGCGGGGAGGTTGCGGCGGGCGAGCCAGACCCGGTTGCGGGCGACCATGCGGTGGTAGACCGCGTGCCGCGAGGGCGCGGTCGTGGGGTGGTACAGCACCATGTCGGACCGGTAGTCGATCATCCAGCCCGCGTCGAGGGCCCGCCATGCCAGGTCGGTTTCCTCGTGGGCGTAGAAGAATTCGTCCGGCAGGCCGCCGACTTCGGCGAAGACCTGCGTGCGGACGGCGTTGGCGCCGCCGAGGAAGGTGGTTACCCGGGAGGAGCGCATCGGGTCGGCGGCGCGCAGCCGGGGGACGTGGCGGCGCTGGGTGACGCCGGTGTCCGGGTCGGCGATGCGGAAGCTGACGATGCCGAGCTCGGGGTCCTCGGCGAACGCCTTGCGGCACAGCTCGGCGGTGTCGTGCTGGGCGAGGAGGCCGTCGTCGTCGAGGAAGAGCAGTATGTCGACGTCGCGGCCGCTGGGGCCGAAGGCTTCGATGCCGACGTTGCGGCCGCCGGGGATGCCGAGGTTCTCGGGCAGTTCGACGGTACGGACGCCCTCGGGGATCTCGGGGACGGGCGAGCCGTTGCCGACGACGACCACCTCGACCCGGTCGCCGTCCTGCTTGGCGACCGAGTCGAGCAGGGCGCGGAGCTCGTCGGGGCGGTTGCCCATGGTGATGACGACCGCGCCGACCTTCAGGCCGCTCACTTCAGCCTGCTGGAGGCAAGGATGGAGACCAGGTGCAGCAGGGTCTGGAGCAGCGCGATACCGGCCAGCACCGCGACGCCGAGGCGGGACCAGAACAGGTCGCCGCGCATGTTGTCCACGACCGCCAGGACAAGGATGAGCAGGGACGCCTCGATGCCGAGGATGAGGCGGTGGAACTTGAGCAGGGCGGCGGCCTTGCGGGCCAGCGCCATGCCGGAGGAGCGCATCTCGGACGCCGACTCCTGGACCGGCGGCTTCCCGGCCTGGTGCCGGGCGACACCGACGAGGTCGGTCTCGGCCTTGATCAGGATGGCGCCGAGCGCGGCGAGGGTGCCGAGGAAGGCCCACAGCCAGTCGATCCGGCCGGTGCCGAACACATCGGCGGCGCGCAGACCGAAGCCGACAAGGACGGCGGCGTCGGTGAGGTAGGCGCCGACCCGGTCCAGATAGACGCCGTTGAGCGAGTACTGCTTCTTCCAGCGGGCGATCTCGCCGTCGACGCAGTCCAGGAGCAGATACATCTGCACGCAGACCACACCGAGCACGGCCCCCGGGATCCCCGGCACCAGAAGTGCCGGGGCCGCGAGGACGCCGAAGACGGTCATCAGGTACGTGAGCTGGTTGGGCGTGACCCTGGTGTTGACCAGGTAGCGGTCGACCCGCAGGGACACCTCGCGCATGTAGAGGCGCCCCATCCAGTGCTCACCGCTGCGCCGGTCCTTGACCCCAGCGGGGTGGACGACCGGACGGAGTTCAGCTACCGATGGTCTTGACATAGTCGACGTAGAGATCCTTGATCTGGTCGGGCTTGAGGTCGAGGTGTTCGAGGATCGTGTACCGGCCGGGCCGGGTCTCCGGAGCGAACTCCACCGCGCGGACGAACTCGTCCACGCTGAAGCCGATCTCCTCCGGCAGTACCGGCAGACCGTGCCGGCGCAGCACCGAGGCCATGTACGCCGACTCCTCGTGCGCGCCTCGCAGGAACATCGCGAAGGTGGCGCCGAGGCCGCACTGCTCGCCGTGGGCGGCGGCCCGCTTGGGGAAGAGCAGGTCGAAGGCGTGGTTGATCTCGTGGCAGGCGCCGGAGGACGGGCGGGAGTCGCCCGAGACCGACATGGCGATGCCGCTGAGGACGAGCGCCTCGGCGAGCACCTGGAGGAAGTCGGTGTCCCCTATGCCGCCGGGGTGCCGAAGGACGGCTTCGCCGGCCTGGCGGGCGATCGCGGCGGCGAGGCCGTCGATCTTCTCGCCCTTGACCCGGTTGGCCAGTTCCCAGTCCGCGATCGCGGAGACGTTGGAGACGGCGTCGCCGATACCGGCCCGTACGAAGCGGGACGGGGCCTCGTGGATGACGTCGAGGTCGATGACGACCGCGATCGGGTTCGGTACGCCGTAGGAGCCGCGGCCCGCGTCGTTGTCGAGGGTCGCCACCGGCGAGCACAGGCCGTCGTGCGCGAGGTTGGTCGGTACGGCGACGAGCGGCAGGCCGACCCGCGCCGCGGCGAACTTGGCGCAGTCGATGATCTTGCCGCCGCCGAGGCCCACGACCGCGTCGTAGTGGCCCGCCCTTATGTCGCTCGCCAGCCGGACCGCGTCGTCGAGGGTGCCGCCGCCGACCTCGTACCAGGTGGCGCCGGGCAGGGTGGGCTCCAGCCGCTGCCGCAGCCGGGCGCCCGAGCCGCCGCTGACCGCTATGGCCAGCTTGCCGGAGTGGGAGACCCGCTCGTCGGCGAGTACGGCGGCCAGGTCGTCGAGGGCACCGGGGCGGATGTCGACGACGACCGGTGAGGGGATGAGCCTCGTCAGTACTGGCACGCGATCTCCCGTCCGCGGGCGAGATCGTCGTGATTGTCGATCTCCACCCACTTGACGTCGCCGATCGGCGCCACGTCGATCCGGAAGCCGCGGTTCACGAGCTCCTGGTAGCCGTGCTCGTAGAACTGCTGCGGGTCGGTCTCCCAGACCGTCTTCAGCGCGTCGGCCAGTTCGGGGGCGGCGTCGCCCTCGATGAGGGTGACGCCGATGTACTCGCCGGTGGCCTCGGCGGGGTCCAT
Source organism: Streptomyces sp. RG80 (assembly GCF_040446465.1). NCBI lineage: Bacteria > Bacillati > Actinomycetota > Actinomycetes > Kitasatosporales > Streptomycetaceae > Streptomyces > Streptomyces sp. RG80. The sequence goes on from NZ_JBEAAJ010000002.1 coordinate 647,396, forward strand.
CAGCTTGGTGATCTTCGTCATGCCCTTGGCGGGGTCGACGACGACCTTCATCTCCTCGTCCGCCAGCGACTTCACGGTGTCGAGGGCGAGGATGATCCTCTTGCCCTCGCCGCGGGCGGCGAGCAGCGTCTTCTCGACGGAGACCGGGTGCACGGTGTCGCCGTTGGCGAGGATCACGCCGTCCTTGAGGGCGTCACGTCCGCACCACAGGGAGTAGGCGTTGTTCCACTCCTCGGCCTTGTCGTTGTCGATGAGGGTGAGCTTGAGGCCGTACTTGGCCTCCAGCGCCTCCTTGCGCGCGTACACGGCTTCCTTGCGGTAGCCGACGATGATCGCGACCTCGGTCAGCCCGATCTCCGCGAAGTTGCCGAGAGTGAGGTCGAGAACCGTTGGTTCGCCCTCTATGCCCGCGGGGCCCACCGGCACCAGAGCCTTGGGAAGGCTGTCGGTGTAGGGGCGCAGACGCCGTCCGGCGCCGGCCGCCAGCACGAGGCCGATCATGCGGGTTCTCCTTCATCGTGTACGGCGGGCGCCCCGGAGGACACCCAGAAGCGGATGCTCTCGACGAGCACCAGCAGGGCCACGGCCACGGCGAGGGCCGTGAGCGCGACCTTGAACTGCGAGGCGGTGAGCGCGGCGGCCAGGACGGTGACGAGCAGCGTCCGCCCTTCGTGCCCCCCGATGGCGCGCACCAGCCAGGCCGGGGACGCGCCGGCGTTGCCGCGGATGCGGTACACCGTGTCGTAGTGATGGTAGGCGACCGCGGCCACCAGCCCGAAAGCCGCAGGAAGGGCTCCGTTCACGTCCGACTTCGCCGCCAGCACCAGGACCGTGCAGTACTCGGCTGCCCGGAAGAACGGGGGGATCAACCAGTCGAGGGCGCCCTTGAGGGGGTGCGAGACGGCTTCGGCCGACAGCAGGACGTAGAGCCCTGCGACCAGCGCCACGTACCAGCCGGGGCCCCAGGCCCAGGCGGCCAGCAGCAGGGCGACCGCGCCGGCGGCGGCGCTGAGCGGCGCGGTCGGGCGGGCCGGGCCCGGCAGGATGCGCGCGATCGCCTCGGCCAGCGGCCCGCTGTCCGCGAGGTCCGCCAGGGCCTGTGCCGCCCGGTCCGTACGCCGCGCCTTGCGGGTCAGCGACCGCAGCACCCGGCCCGCGGTGGTGTACGTGGCCGCGAACGCGCACCCGATGAGCAGCGCGTAGAAGGTGATCCGCGGAGTCGTGGCCGCCGTCAGGATCGCGATCATCGCCCAGCGCTCGCCGATCGGCAGCACGATCATCCGGCGGATCCACACCGTCCAGCCGACACTGTCGAGCTTGTCGGAGAGCGCGGCCGTGGGGCTGGTGTTGGCGGTGGCGTCGTGGTTCGCCTCGTTGAAGGAGAAGTCGACGACGTGCCGGCAGGTCTGGAGGATCATCGCGCCGAGGGCGAGCGCCCAGACGTCGTCGCCGCCGCGGGCAGCGCCCAGCGCGAGTCCGGCGTAGTAGGCGTACTCCTTGGCCCGGTCGAAGGTGGCGTCGAGCCAGGCACCGAGCGTGGAGTACTGGAGGGCGTAGCGGGCGATCTGGCCGTCGACGCAGTCCAGGACGAAGGACGCGATCAGCAGGACGCCGGCGGCGATGAAGCCGACACGGGTGCCGGTGGCCGCGCAGCTCGCCGCGATGAGCGCGGTGAGCAGCGAGGCGGTGGTGACGTGGTTCGGGGTCAGGCCCCGGCGGGCGCACCAGCGGGCGATGTAGCGGGAGTACGGGCTGATGAAGTGGGTGGTGAAGAAGCCGTCGCGGGACTTCACGGCCGACTTCAGGCGTACGGCCTCGTCGTCGACGTCCGCGACGGCCTGCCGTGCCTCGTTGCGGGCCTGCGGGTCGGTGGGGACGACGGCGACCAGGCTGCCGAGCTCGGGGTGGTGGACTCCGGCGTCGTCGGCGTCCAGGGCTGCGACGACGCGGTCCGCGAGGCTGTCCACGGCCACCGCCGTACCGCCGCCTGCGCTGTTCTCCCGGGCCATCGCGCGGGTCAGTGCCTGGCGGCCGGCCGGCTGGGCCGTGACGGCGCCCGGGATCGCGGCGAGCGGGAAGCGGGGGTCGGTGAGGCCGAGGCGCAGGGCGTGCGGGTGGCCCACGAAGCGGGCGTCGACCACGGCGACCCGCTGGTCACCGGGGGCCTGGGCGAGGAGCGTCTCGGCGTCGGCGCTGTCCGAGGCGACCCGGACGTCGAAGCCGAGGGACCGCAGATCGCCCTCGATCGACGATCCGGGGACCGGCTGACCGGTGAGGATGGCGGTCGGCAACCGAACTCATCTCCCTGGGTGCCGGCGTCTGGACGCCGGTCGAGTACACGGTGGGGGCGCCCCTTACCGATGACGGTCGGGCGGCATGTCGGCAGAGGCTATCGGATGCCGGGAGGCCCACGTTCACCGCCCGTTCATGGGCCGATCAACGCTGTCTCCCTTGGCCTTTGCCGCGATCATCATGGGTGATCACGGGCCCCGCCCACAAACCGCGCCCCCACGGGCCGGGCATCTCGGACATTGCGGTTGCCCCGACGGCCTCGGCATAGGGTGGGCGACCATGACATGGCTGATCACAGGCGGAGCGGGATACATCGGGGCCCATGTGGCGCGGGCCATGACGGCGGCCGGGGAGCGCGTCCTCGCGCTGGACGACCTGTCGGCCGGGGTGCCGGCGCGACTGCCGGCGGACGTCCCGCTCGTACGGGGTTCGTCGCTGGACGCCGGTCTGCTGAAGCGGGTGCTCGCCGAGCACGAGGTGACCGGGGTGGTGCACCTGGCCGCGCGCAAGCAGGTCGCCGAGTCCGTGGCGCAGCCGACGCGCTACTACCAGGAGAACGTCGGCGGGCTGGCGACGCTCCTGGAGGCGGTCGCCGAGGCCGGGATCGAGCGCTTCGTGTTCTCCTCCTCGGCCGCCGTCTACGGCAACCCCGATGCGGAGCTGATCACCGAGGACACCCCGTGCGCCCCGGTGAACCCCTACGGCGAGACGAAGCTCACCGGGGAGTGGCTGGTGCGGGCGGCCGGACAGGCGCACGGCATCTCCACGGTGTGTCTGCGCTACTTCAACGTGGCGGGCGCGGCCGCGCCCGAGCTGGCGGACACCGGCGTCTTCAACATCGTGCCGATGGTCTTCGACCGGCTCACCCGCGACGAGGCCCCGCGGATCTTCGGCGACGACTATCCGACACCGGACGGCACCTGCATCCGGGACTACATCCATGTCGCCGACCTGGCCGAGGCACACCTCGCGGCGGCCCGGCGACTGGCCGAGGGTGGCCGCGCGGGCGACCTGACGGTCAACATCGGGCGCGGTGAGGGCGTCTCCGTGCGGGAGATGGTCACCGTCATCGGCGAGGTCACCGGCGACCGGCGCGCACCCGTCGTGGAGCCCCGGCGTCCCGGCGACGCGCCGGTCTCGGTCGCCTCCGCCGCCCGGGCCGCCGAGGAGCTGGGCTGGACCGCGCGGCGAGGGGTGCGCGAGATGGTCGAGTCGGCGTGGCAGGGCTGGCGGCTGCACCACGCCCGGTGAACTGAGGGCGCCCTGACCTGCGGATCGTTTGCCCAGGTCAGGGCACATGACAACGGTGTTCAGTGCCGCGTTGCCCGATACCCCCCACCCGTAGTTCACTGTGATCCCTACGGACGTTCCGGACGGACGACCGAGCGGACGATCCGAGCGGAACACAGGAGGCGGCTTCCATGGGGGCTGGGCACGATCACGGGCACGCGCACTCGCATGCGCCGGCCGGCGGTACCGCCACCGCGGCGTACCGCGGCAGGCTGCGGGTCGCGCTGTCGATCACGCTCACCGTCATGGTGGTCGAGATCGTCGGCGGCATCATGGCGGACTCCCTCGCCCTGGTCGCGGACGCGGCGCACATGGCGACGGACGCGCTGGGCCTCGGCATGGCGCTGATGGCGATCCACTTCGCGAGTCTCCCGCCGAGCGGGACACGCACCTTCGGCTACGCCCGCGCGGAGATCCTCGCCGCGCTCGCCAACTGTCTGCTGCTGCTCGGCGTCGGCGGCTATGTGCTGTACGAGGCGATCCAGCGGTTCATCACACCGGCGGGCACCGAGGGCGGGCTGACCATCGTGTTCGGTGCGATCGGTCTGGTCGCGAACATGATCTCGCTGTCGCTGCTGGTGCGCGGCCAGGCGGAGAGCCTGAACGTGCGCGGGGCGTTCCTGGAGGTGGCGGCGGACGCGCTGGGCTCGCTCGCGGTGATCATCTCCGCGGTGGTGATCCTGACGACCGGCTGGCAGGCCGCCGACCCGATCGCCTCCCTCGTCATCGGCCTGATGATCGTGCCCCGGACCTGGAAGCTGCTGCGCGAGACCCTCGACGTGCTGCTGGAGGCGGCTCCGAAGAACGTCGACATGGACGACGTACGGGCTCACATACTGGCCCTCGACGGCGTCGAGGACGTCCATGACCTGCATGCCTGGACGATCACCTCGGGGATGCCGGTGCTGTCCGCGCACGTGGTGGTGCGCGGGGACGTGCTGACCGCGATCGGTCACGAGAAGATGCTGCACGAGCTCCAGGGCTGCCTGGGCGACCACTTCGACGTGGAGCACTGCACCTTCCAGCTGGAGCCGGGCGGGCACGCGGAGCACGAGGCGAAGCTCTGTCACTGACGGTCCCGCACACGGGTCCGGGACCGTCCCGCACACGGGTCCGAAAGTCCCGTAAGAGTGTTTCAGGCGGAATGCAGCGATCCGGTGTGCGGCTGCGTCCTCAACCCCACAGCGCCGCCCCGGACGGTTCCGCGTCCGCCGCGCCGGGCACGATCAACTGCCGGTAGTGCCGTATTTGTGCGGCACACTTGGGGCGCGAAAAACCGATGCGAAGGATGCGTATGCCGATCACACCTGCCACCGCGACGCACAGTCCGTCGAACGGCACCGCCGAGGCGATTCTGCTGGAGCTGGTCGACGAGAACGGCGTCACGATCGGCACCGCGGAGAAGCTCGCCGCCCATCAACCGCCGGGGCAGCTGCACCGCGCCTTCTCCGTGTTCCTCTTCGACGAGCGGGGCCGGCTGCTCCTCCAGCAGCGCGCCCTGGGCAAGTACCACTCCCCCGGTGTGTGGTCCAACACCTGCTGCGGGCACCCCTACCCGGGCGAGGCCCCCTTCGCGGCGGCGGCCCGGCGCACGTACGAGGAGCTGGGTGCCTCGCCGTCGCTGCTCGGCGAGGCGGGCACGGTCCGCTACAACCACCCGGACCCGGACTCGGGCCTGGTGGAGCAGGAGTACAACCACCTCTTCGTGGGACTGGTGCAGTCGCCGCTGCGTCCGGATCCGGAGGAGGTCGGCGAGACGGTGTTCGTGACGCCCGCGGAGCTCGCGGAGCGGCATGCCAAGGACACCTTCTCGTCCTGGTTCATGACGGTGCTGGACGCGGCCCGTCCCGCGGTCAGGGAGCTGACGGGGCCGTCCGCCGGCTGGTGACGGCCCCCTACGGGCCATGACGGGTTTACGGCACCCGCACGGAAGCGAGCGGCAGGGCGGCCCAGATCACCTTCCCGCCGTTCGCGGTGTGCTCGACGTCGCAGACGCCGCCCGCCTCGCGGGCGACCTCGCGCACCAGCAGCAGTCCGCGGCCGCCGGTCTGGCCGTGGTCGGCCTCCAGGGCGGTCGGACGGTAGGGGTGGTCGTCCTCCACGGACACCCGCACCCACTCGGCACCGACGGCCACCTCCACGGCGAGTGTCGGCGACAGCAGGGCCGCGTGCCGCACCGCGTTGGTGACCAGTTCGGAGACGATCAGCAGGAGTCCCTGCACCAGGTCGTCCGTCACCGGTACGCCCTGGCGCAGCAGCAGGTCCCGCACGGCATGCCGCGCCTGCGGGACCGAGGCGTCGACGGCGGGGGCGGTGAACCGCCAGACGCCTTCGTACGGCAGTGGTCCGGGCGGGCCGGGAACCGGCTCCTCGACCTCGCCGGCCGTTGGGCGTGGGCCTGACCCGCGCCCGTGGTTCTCCATCGTCCGGTCGCCACCCTTGCGCTCGATTGTCACCACACGTCGAGTGTTGGTAACGAGTCGCTCCGCACCGGATGACTGAACAGAAGTCAGCAGATATCGAGCGTTTTGTGATCGCGTGCGTACGACACGGTCGACAACGGGACCGCTCGTGTCCCACTTGCACCCTGTTCGCGAACTATTCGGGTTGTACGGGTTTGGCTTCCGCCTCGTCCGTTTCGCTCCGTGCGCCGTCCTCGGCGGCGAGCCGTTCGGAGACCATGCCGACGATCCGCCGTCCGCCGTAGCCGGTGGCGATCAGACCGAGGCCGTCGAAGAGCAGCGCGAGGGAGAAGAAGCAGCCGATGACGTACTTGCTGCTGCTCGGCCAGGAGGCCAGGACGAGGATGCCGAGGAGCAGTCCGAAGGCGCCCTGCACCAGCGTCCAGCCGAACTGCGGTCCACGCACCACCAGGCTGCCGGCCAGCCGGAACACCCCGCCGGTCAGGAAGAGCAGCGCGGCGAACATCGTCAGCGCCTCGGCGGCCGCCTCCGGTCTGCGGATGACGACCACGCCGGCCGCGATGTTCAGGGCCGCGACCACGACGCCGAGCCAGAAGAAGTTGCTGTCGCGCGCCTGGATCGCGTGCAGCAGACCGACGACACCGCCGATCAGCAGCAGCCAGCCGAACAGGAGCATCGAGGTGAGCGTGGCCACCCCGGTGTAGATCAGCCCCACCAGTCCCGCGAGCACCAGGATCACGCCCAGCGCGGCCAGCCAGCCGAAGCCCCGGCTCAGTTTCGCTGTCTCGTCCTTGGCCATCGGCGCCTCCTCGCACGGGGCCCCTCCCCGATGGTACGGGCGGCGGGTGCCGTTAGCATCCGGCGCATGGAACAGCAGTTGCAGCACACCGTCACCGACTCGGTGGCCACCGTCGTCATCGCACATCCGGCCAAGCGCAACGCCATGACAGCCGCGATGTGGCGGGCGCTGCCGCCGCTGCTCGACGCCCTGGCCGCCGACCGGGGCGTACGGGCCCTGGTGCTGACCGGGCAGGGCGGGACGTTCTGCGCGGGCGCCGACATCTCCACGCTCCAGGGGTCTCCGGAGGAGGCGCAGGGGCTCGCGGTGGCGGCCGAGGAGGCCCTCGCGGCCTTTCCGAAGCCGACGCTGGCGGCCATCCGCGGGCACTGTGTGGGCGGCGGGTCGCAGTTGGCGGCGGCCTGCGATCTGCGGTTCGCGGAGGAGGGGGCGCTGTTCGGGGTGACCCCGGCCAAGCTGGGGATCGTGTATCCGGCTTCCTCCACGCGGCGGTTGGTGGCGCTGGTGGGTCCGGCGGCCGCCAAGTACCTGTTGTTCTCGGGCGAGTTGATCGACGCCGAGCGGGCGCTGCGCTCCGGGCTGGTCGACGAGGTGCTGCCGGCGGGCGAACTGGACAAGCGGGTCACGGAGTTCACCCGGATCCTGGTGTCCCGGTCGCAGCTGACCCAGGCCGCGGCGAAGGAGTTCGCGAACGGGCGCAGGGACCGGGACGGCCACTGGGCCGAGCAGGCGCGCGGCAACGGCGACACCGCGGAGGGCGTCGCCGCGTTCCTGGAGCGCAGGCAGCCGCGCTTCACCTGGACTACGTCAGGATGAACCGGCTCTTGCCGCGGAACTCCTCGACGAGGTGCGCGGGAGCCTTCTCCGGCGAGCCCGCGTCGTAGGGCGGCTGCGGGTCGTACTCGGTCAACAGCTGTACGGCTTGGGCGTGTTCGTCGCCCGCGATCCGGCCGACGAGGGTGAGGCCCATGTCGATGCCGGAGGAGACGCCGGCCGCGGTGACGTACTTGCCGTCGAGGACGACCCGCTCCCCCGTGGGCTCGGCGCCGAACCGCCGCAGGAAGTCCAGGGCCAGCCAGTGGGAGGTCGCGCGGCGGCCCTCGAGGAGCCCGGCGGCGGCCAGCAGCAGGGAGCCGGTGCACACGGACGTCGTCCAGGTGCTGGTGGCGTCGGCGGCGCGCAGCCAGGCCAGCAGGTTCTCGTTCCCCATCTGCGGGGTCTGCCCGGGACCGCCCGGCACGACGACGATGTCCGGACTCGGCACCTCCGCGAGGGTGCGGTCCGCGGTGATGGCGAGCGTCCCGGTGTCGGTCCGCACCGGCCCCGCCTCCTCCGCAACGAAGACCAGCTCCGCGTCCGGGAGCCGCCCGAGCGTCTCGTACGGCCCCACGGCGTCGAGGGCGGTGAACCGGTCGAACAGGACGATGGCGATCTGCATCGGGTTCCTTTCGGTGGGTGGGTGGGGGGGGCGTCAGTGGGCGCGCACAGGCAGACCTCGGTGACTGGTGCGGGTCCGAGGTCGGTGAGCCGGGGCGGGCCGAGTTCGGTGGGTCCGGGCAGGGGCGGTCTCGGTGCTTGCCCGGGGGTGTTCCGTCAGGGGGCCGGTAGGGGGTGGAATCTGCGGCGGTACTCGGCCGGGGGTGTGCCCAGGGCTTTGACGAAGGCGCGGCGCATCGCCTCCGCGGTGCCGTAGCCGCTGGCGCGGGAGATCTCGCCGACGCCGTCGGGGGTGTCCTCCAGGAGGCGGCGGGCGTGTTCCAGGCGGACCTGGTCGACGTAGCGGCCGGGGGTCGTGCCGGTCTCGGCCTGGAAGGCGCGGGCGAAGTGGCGTGGGGAGAGGCGGGCGCGGGCGGCGAGGGACTCGACGGCCAGATCGCCGTCCGGGTGCTCGGTGATCCACTGCTGCACCTCCCGCAGGGGCTCCCGCCGGGCGGTCTGGGAGGCCAGCTGGGCGCTGAACTGGGCCTGGTTGCCCGGTCTGCGCAGGAAGACCACCAGGTGGCGGGCGATGGCCAGGGCGACCTCCCGGTCCAGGTCCTCCTCGACCAGGGCGAGGGCGAGGTCGATGCCGGACGTGACGCCCGCGGAGGTGGCGACGCGGCCGTCCCGGATGTAGATCGGGTCGGGTTCGACGTCGACCTCCGGGTGGTCCCGGGCGAGCTTGTCGGCGTAGGCCCAGTGGGTCGTGACGCGGTGGCCGTCCAGGAGTCCCGCTTCCGCGAGCAGGATCGCGCCGGTGCAGACGGAGACCAGGCGCTCGGCGCGCGGCCCGTGCACGCGCAACCATTCGGTCAGGTCCGGTTCGGGGGCACGGGTGCCCTGGCCGCCCGGGACCAGGAGGATGTGCGGATCCGGCGCGTCCGCAAGGGCCAGATCCGGTACGAGGGTCAGGCCGCTGGAGGTGCGGACGGGGGCGCCGTCCGGGGAGGCGGTACGGATGCGGTAGGTGCCCGGGGTGTGCTGCTCGGCCCCGGCGAACACCTCCAGAGGGCCGGTGACGTCGAGGCTCTGCACACCGTCGAAGAGGACGACAAGGACGGTTCGCTGCGTCATGCACTCGATTCTGGGCGGCCGTCCGGATGGCCGCAATGACGAGTACCCCACCTTTCCTGCCACTGTCTCCCACGCCCTAGGGGACATACCAAGCGGTTGGTAACCTGCCGGGCATGACGACGACCCTCATCGAGCCCCTGGCCGCCCGCCGCTGCGCGAACGTGCTCAACTCCCTGCACGCCACCTCCTACTTCGCGCCCGAGCTGGGCGAACAGCTGGCCGGAATCGGGATCACGCACCCTCGGGCCGCCAACTTCGCGGTGCGGGCCGCGGCCATGGGGGCGGTGGGGGCCGGGACCGTGACGGCGGCGTTCTACAACTACAAGCACGCCCTCGTGGCCCGGTTCGTCCCCGCCGTCTGGGAAACGGCCTCCCCCGAGGCCGTGCTCGCGGCACGCGTGCGTGGCGTGGACGCGGCGCTGCGACGGCTGCTCGGCGCCCCGACGCTGACCTCGCCGGAGATGGCGGAGGCCGCGGAGCTGGCGCTGCGCGCCGCCGAGGCCTGTTCGCGCGGCGCCCGTCCGCTGTACGCGGCGCACGCGGACCTGCCGGTGCCCGAAAAGCCGCACCTGGCGTACTTCCACGCCGCGACGCTGCTGCGCGAGCACCGGGGCGACGGTCATCTCGCCGCGCTGACGGCCGCGGAACTGGACGGTCTGGAGGCCATGGTGACCCACACCGCGACCGGCCGGGGCATGACCCCGAAGTGGGTGCTCGCCACGCGCGGCTGGAGCCAGGAGGAGTGGGACTCGGCGGCCGGGCGGCTCCGGGACCGCGGGCTGCTGGACGCGTCCGGTGAACTGACCGAGCGGGGCGTGGCGCTGCGCGCGGAGATCGAGGACATGACGGACCGGTTGGACCGGGCACCGTACGAGCACCTCGGCGCCGAGGGCGTGGCGCGGCTGACGGAGCTCGGGGCGGGCTTCGCACGGACGGCGCTGGCGGCGGGGGCGTATCCGGCGGATCTGATCGGCAAGCGGTGAGTGCTGAGCGGTGTCTGTGCGCCGTAGACGCATGGCGGAGCGACCCTGAGGTACTCGGACTCCCCGGTCGCCGTGGCCGGGTGAGGAAAGGGGAAGTTCGTGTTCCGAGCGATCGCAGACGTACTCCGGCAGATCGGCGGGGCCATCGGCACCGTCGTGACACTGCCCTTCCGGGCGCTGGCCCGGCTCTTCGGCGGTGCCTCCGGCTCCGCGCGCGGCCGCCGCGCCTGATGTCCGCGCCCTGATCCCCGACTGTCGGTGCCACCTGCCACAATTGCCGCGCAACCTCAGTGAGAAGGCGGTACGGCATCGTGACGACACGCGAGCCCATCGACATCGGATCCATCGAAGGAAGGATCGCCGAGGAGCTCGGCGTTCGGGAGCGGCAGGTCAAGTCCGCCGTGGAGCTGCTCGACGGTGGTTCCACGGTTCCCTTCATCGCCCGCTACCGCAAGGAAGCGACCGAGATGCTCGACGACGCGCAGCTGCGCACGATCGAGGAGCGGCTTCGCTATCTGCGGGAGCTGGAGGAGCGGCGGACGGCGATCCTGGAGTCGGTGCGCGAGCAGGGCAAGCTCACCGAGGAGCTCGAGGCGCAGATCCGCGGGGCCGAGACCAAGGCCCGGCTCGAGGACATCTACCTGCCGTACAAGCCCAAGCGGCGGACGAAGGCGCAGATCGCCCGGGAGGCGGGGCTCGAGCCGCTCGCCGAGGGGCTGCTCGGTGACCCGACCGTCGAACCGCTCGCCGCGGCCGCCGCGTTCGTCGACGCCGACAAGGGCGTGGCCGATCCGCAGGCCGCCCTCGACGGCGCCCGGGCGATCCTCACCGAGCGATTCTCCGAGGACGCCGACCTGATCGGTGAGCTGCGCGAGCGGATGTGGGTGCGCGGGCGGCTGGCCGCCAAGGTGCGGGACGGCAAGGAGGAGGCCGGCGCCAAGTTCGCCGACTACTTCGACTTCGCCGAGCCGTTCACCGCGCTGCCCTCGCACCGCGTCCTGGCGATGCTGCGCGGCGAGAAGGAGGAGGTCCTCGACCTCGTCCTGGAGCCGGAGGAGGCGACCGAGGGTCCTTCCTCGTACGAGGGGATCGTCGCCCACCGGTTCCAGATCGCCGACCGCGGGCGCCCCGGCGACAAGTGGCTGAAGGACACGGTCCGTTGGGCCTGGCGCACCCGCATCCTGGTGCATCTCGGCATCGACCTGCGGCTGCGGCTGCGGACGGCCGCCGAGGACGAGGCGGTGAACGTCTTCGCGGCGAACCTCCGCGACCTGCTGCTCGCCGCCCCGGCCGGCACGCGCGCGACGCTGGGCCTCGACCCGGGCTTCCGAACGGGCGTGAAGGTCGCCGTGGTCGACGCCACCGGCAAGGTCGTCGCAACGGACGTCATCTATCCGCACGTCCCGGCCAACAAGTGGGACGAGGCCATCGCCAAGCTGTCCCGGCTCGCCAAGGAGCACGCGGTCGACCTGATCGCGATCGGCAACGGCACGGCGTCCCGCGAGACCGACAAGCTCGCCGGTGAACTCATCACCAGGCACCCCGAGTTGAACCTCACCAAGGTGATGGTGTCCGAGGCGGGCGCGTCCGTGTACTCGGCCTCCGCCTTCGCCTCGCAGGAGCTGCCGGACATGGACGTGTCGCTGCGCGGCGCGGTCTCCATCGCCCGCCGGCTCCAGGACCCGCTCGCCGAGCTGGTGAAGATCGACCCGAAGTCCATCGGCGTCGGCCAGTACCAGCACGACCTGTCCGAGGTGAAGCTGTCGCGCTCGCTGGACGCGGTGGTGGAGGACTGTGTGAACGGCGTGGGGGTGGACGTCAACACGGCGTCGGCCCCGCTGCTCGCCCGGGTCTCCGGCATCACCTCCGGCCTCGCCGAGAACATCGTGGCGCACCGCGACGCCAACGGTCCGTTCACCTCGCGCACCGCGCTGAAGAAGGTCGCCCGACTCGGCCCGAAGGCCTACGAGCAGTGCGCGGGCTTCCTGCGGATCCGCGGCGGCGACGATCCGCTCGACGCGTCCAGCGTGCACCCCGAGGCGTACCCGGTGGTCCGGCGCATGGTGAAGACGTCCGGCCAGGAGGTGGCGTCCCTCATCGGCAACACGGGCGTGCTGCGCTCGCTCAGGGCGAGCGACTTCGTGGACGAGACCTTCGGTCTGCCCACGGTCTCCGACATCCTGAAGGAGCTGGAGAAGCCGGGGCGCGACCCGCGGCCCGCCTTCAAAACGGCCACCTTCAAGGAGGGCGTCGAGAAGATCTCCGACCTGACGTCCGGGATGGTCCTGGAGGGTGTCGTCACGAACGTGGCGGCGTTCGGGGCGTTCATCGACATCGGCGTCCACCAGGACGGGCTCGCGCATGTGTCCGCGCTGTCGAAGACGTTCGTGAAGGACCCGCGGGACGTGGTGAAGCCGGGTGACATCGTCAAGGTGAAGGTCCTCGACGTCGACATCCCGCGCAAGCGGATCTCGCTGACGCTGCGGCTGGACGACGAAGCGGCTCCGCAGGGTGAGCAGGGCGGCGGGGGCGAGCGCCGGCAGCGGGGCGGACGTCCGCCCCAGCAGCGGCAGCAGGGCCAGCAGCGGCAGGGCGGTGGCCGTGGTGGTCAAGGGGGCGGTTCGCGTCAGGCGGCGCCGCCGGCCAACAGTGCGATGGCGGATGCGTTGCGCAAGGCGGGGCTGCTCGATCCGAAGAAGGGCAAGCGCTGACGGCTTCGCCGATCGGGTTGTGGGGAGGCTGCGGGTCGGTCGTGGCTGGTCGCGCAGTTCCCCGCGCCCCTTCCCCGTTGCGCCAGGTGCAGTAGCTCGAACCGCTGCCCGGGTCCGGGCGGGGCGAAGCTGGGCGGGTCAGTCCGACCCGCCCGGGAGAGCCCATGCCTGTCCGATCCGTCAGATCCCGTCGGCTCCTGGCCGCCACCCTGATCACGGCCTCCCTGGCCGCCCTGACTCCCGTGGCCGCCGATGCCGCCACACCTCCCGACGACGGGCTCCAGCGGCAGCTCGACGAGCTCGTCGACGCGCCCGGTGGTCCGCCCGGTGTCATCGCCGTGCTTCGGGACGGCGGGCGCAGCCGGGTCCTCAAGGCGGGGGTCGCCGATCTTGACACCGGTCGCCGCCCCGCGCCGCACGACCACATGCGTATCGCCAGTACGGCCAAGGCCTTCAGCGGTGCGGTCGCGCTCTCCCTCGTCGAGTGGGACGCCCTGCGCCTCGACGACACCCTCGGTGAGCGGCTGCCCCGGCTGCCCAAGGCCTGGCACGCCGTGACGCTGCGGCAGTTGTTGCAGCACACCAGCGGGCTGCCCGACTTCTCCCAGAGCCCCGGGTTCCTGAAGATCATCCAAGCCGACCCCCGGCACCGCTTCGACTCCCGCGGACTGCTGGACTTCGCCGCCAAAGAACCCCTGCGGTTCACCCCGGGCTCCCGGTACCAGTACTCCAACTCGGACAACATCGCCGTGGCCCTGATGGCGGAGGCGGCCACCGGCACCCCGTACGAGCGGCTGCTGCACAAGCTGGTGTACCGGCCGCTGGGACTGCGCGACACCAGCCTGCCGCAGGGCTACCGGATGCCGAAGCCCTATCTGCACGGCTACGACGTGAGCCCGCCCGACCCGCCCGAGGACGTGAGCGAGGTGCTCGGCATGTCCGGGGTGTGGGCCTCGGGCGGGATCGTGTCCACGCCCGCCGACATGACGCGCTTCATCCGCGGTTACGCGGGCGGGCGGCTCTACGGCCGGCAGGTCGTGGAGCCGCAGCGAGACTGGATCCAGGGCAGCTCCGAGCCCAAGGGGCCCGGGCGCAACGACGCGGGGCTCGGCATCTTCCGCTACACCACCCGCTGCGGCGTGGTGCTGGGGCACACCGGCAACACCCTCGGTTACACCCAGCTGATCGCGGCCACACCTGACGGGCAACGGTCACTGACGTTCTCGGTCACCACCCAGATCAACCAGGCCCAGAAGCCCGATCTGCTGCGCCGGATGCGCGCGGTGCAGGAGAACCTCGTCTGCGCGCTGCTGCGGCACCGGTCCTAGCGCTCGGTCACCTTGCCGTCCGCGACCTCCAGACGGCGGGTCACATGGACCGCGTCCAGCATGCGGCGGTCGTGCGTCACCAGGAGCAGCGTGCCCTCGTAGGCCTCCAGTGCCGACTCGAGCTGCTCGATGGCGGGGAGGTCGAGGTGGTTGGTGGGCTCGTCGAGGACGAGGAGGTTGACGCCCCGGCCCTGGAGCAGGGCCAGGGCGGACCTCGTCCGCTCACCCGGGGAGAGGGTGGCCGCCGGGCGCAGGACGTGGTTCGCCTTCAGGCCGAACTTGGCGAGGAGGGTGCGGACCTCGGCCGGTTCGGTGTCGGGGACCGCGGCGCAGAAGGCGTCCAGCAGTGACTCGGGGCCGTGGAACAGCTTGCGGGCCTGGTCGACCTCGCCGATCAGGACGCCGGAGCCGAGGGCGGCGGTGCCCGCGTCGACCGGGACGCGGCCCAGCAGCGCCCCGAGCAGGGTCGACTTGCCGGCGCCGTTCGCGCCGGTGACCGCGACCCGGTCCGCCCAGTCGATCTGGAGGGTCACCGGGCCGAGCACGAAGTCGCCGCGGCGGACCTCCGCCTCCCGCAGGGTCGCCACGACCGAGCCCGAGCGCGGGGCCGAGGCGATCTCCATGCGCAGGTCCCACTCCTTGCGCGGCTCCTCGACGACCTCCAGGCGTTCGATCATGCGCTGGGTCTGCCGGGCCTTCGCGGCCTGCTTCTCGCTGGCCTCGCTGCGGAACTTGCGGCCGATCTTGTCGTTGTCGTTGCCCGCCTTGCGGCGCGCGTTCTTCACGCCCTTGTCCATCCAGGAGCGCTGGGTCTGCGCCCGGTCCTGGAGGGCCGACCTCTTGTCGGCGTACTCCTCGTAGTCGTCGCGGGCGTGCCGACGGGCCACCTCGCGCTCCTCCAGATAGGCCTCGTAGCCGCCGCCGTAGAGGTTGATCTGCCCCTGGGCGAGGTCGAGTTCGAGGACCTTGGTGACCGTGCGGGTGAGGAACTCGCGGTCGTGGCTGACGACGACCGTGCCGGCCCTGAGGCCGCTGACGAAGCGCTCCAGGCGCTCCAGGCCGTCCAGGTCGAGGTCGTTGGTGGGCTCGTCGAGGAGGAAGACGTCGTAGCGGGAGAGCAGGAGGGAGGCGAGGCCCGCCCGGGCCGCCTGACCGCCGGACAGGGACGTCATCGGCTGGTCGAGGTCGACCGCCAGGCCTAGGGAGTCGGCGACCTCCTCGGCGCGCTCGTCGAGGTCGGCGCCGCCGAGGTCGAGCCAGCGCTCCAGGCTCGTGGCGTACGCGTCGTCCGCGCCCGGTGCCCCGTCGACCAGAGCCTGGGTCGCCTCGTCCATCACCCGCTGGGCCTCGGCGACGCCGGTGCGGCGGGCCAGGAACTCCCGGATCGTCTCGCCTGGCCGGCGCTCCGGCTCCTGCGGGAGGTGGCCGACGCTCGCCGTCGGCGGGGAGAGGCGCAGCTCGCCCTCCTCGGGGGTGACGAGCCCGGCGAGCAGCCTGAGCAGGGTGGACTTGCCCGCGCCGTTGGCTCCGACCAGCCCGATGACGTCGCCGGGTGCGACGACGAGGTCCAGCCCGGCGAACAGGGAGCGGTCGCCGTGGCCGGCGGCGAGATTCTTGGCGACGAGGGTTGCAGTCATCAGGGGACCGATCCTAGCGAGGGCCGTCGACGGGTTTTCCCTCCTGTCCGGCCGGGGGCGGTGGCGCCGGTGCGGCGAAGCAACAGGAAGACAACGACGCGACAACCGTGACACGCCCCGTGCACAGACACTCGTCGTACTTTTGCGCTCAACTTCTTTGCACCGCACGGCCCTTCGGCCACGCCTCTCCCAGGAGTCTGTGATGAGCACCAAGACGGGTCCCCAGCGCTACCCCGGCGCGAGCCGGGCGAACTGGTACCAGGACGACTTCGGCGGTGACCCCATGGAGGTCAATGTCGTCGTGCTGCACACCACGGAGGGCCGCACCCTGCCCGGGTACGGCGGCGGGTCCTCCGCCCCGAACCTGACGGCGGTGCCGGACTTCGCCGCCAAGAAGCTGAGGTGGTACCAGCACTTCGACGTGGAGACCTCCTCCCGGGCGCTGGTGAACCTGCGGGGCGGGGCCGAGACCAACACGGCGAACGTGTGCCAGGTCGAGCTGGTCGGGACCTGCGATCCCAAGACGCACAAGAAGTGGATGGCGGCGAGCCAGGAGCACATCTACTGGCCGGACGCCCCGGACTGGGCGCTGCGGTCCGTCGCCCGCTTCCTGGCCTGGATGCACGAGGAGCACGGCGTACCGCTGTCGGGGCCGAAGGAGTGGCCCGCGTATCCCGGCTCGTACGGCAGGGGCAACGGGGCCCGGATGTCGGCGGCCGAGTGGAACGCGTTCAAGGGGATATGCGGGCACCTCCACGTCGTCGAGAACGACCACGGGGACCCGGGGGCGATCGACTTCCCCGCGCTCCTGAAGTACGCCAAGGCCGAGCTGGACGTGGACGACGACGCGCCCGCGACGAACACGCCGGCCAAGCCGAAGGTGCCGGCCTTCCCTGGCCGCAAGTACTTCACGGCCGGAGCCTCGAACAAGTACGTCCTCCAGGTCGGCAGGCAGCTGGTGAAGCGTGGGTTCGGCGACCACTACAGGGTCGGCCCGAGCAGCACGTGGGGCGAGGCGGACCGGCTCAACGTGCGGGACTTCCAGAAGTCGCGCAAGGAGCTGCGCGGCGACGCCGACGGCAGCCCCGGTCCGCTGACCTGGCGCCTGCTGTTCTCCTGAGGCCCTGGCCCCCGGCGCGCCGGGGGCCGTCCTCTCAGTGCGCCATAGCCTCCACCAGCACGCTGCCGGAGGTCCGCGCCACGACGAACGACTCCCCCTTCACGGCCTTGGCGTCCAGCGCGATGCGGTGCCGCCCCGCCTCCAGGACACCGTCGAAGACCTCCGCCGCGTGGGTGCGGAAGAGCCGGTCGAGGCGGTACGCCGTGAGGCGCACCCGGCACGGTGAGGTGACCTCGACGCCCGCCTCGCCGTCGGCGGCGACCAGCCGGGTCAGCCGGCGCTGGTCCTGCGGGCTGCGGTCGAGGGCGTGCTCTATCTGGGCGACGAGGAGAGGGACGATCGGGGCGAGGCCGTCGACGTAGGTCACCTCGACGCCGGCCTGTTCGAAGGAGCGGCGTACGGCGGCACGTTCCTGCTGACCGACGGCGCGGCCGAAGGCGACGGCTCCGTAGGCCCGCAGTTCGTCGGCCGGGACGCCGTCGGCGTCGTGGGTGATGTCGGCGCCGATCCCGATGGTGCGCAGGGCGGCGGCGAGCTTGGCGAGGAGTGCGACCCGGGCGCCGATCAGCAGGACGCGGCGGCGCGGGCTCGCGGAGTCGGGGGCGAGCAGGGAGTCGAGGGCCCGGCGGTACTCCGGGCCGCGGAACCGGAAGGGCCCGATGCCGTGGTAGCCGTTGAGCTCCAGGTCGGCGTGCTCGTCGGTCTGCCAGGCGAAGTCGCGCCAGATGAAGTCGGCGCCCTCCTTCTCGATGACGGCGGTGACCGCGCCACAGGCGAGGTCCTCGCATTCGGGACAGCCGTAGATGACGTAGCGCCCGCCCCGCAGCGGGGCGTCGGTCTCCAGCAGGAGGCTGCGGACCTGGGCGGCGAAGATCGCGGGTGGGACGTCCGAAGCCAGTGGGGAGACGGCGTCGAGGTCGGAGAGTTGGAAGAGCAACGGTCGCCCGTCGACGATGAAGTCCACGAAGTCCCGGTGGACTTGGTAGTCACCGTTGACGAGGACTCCACCGGCACGCATCGCCGGTGCCAGGCCGAAGGTCGCGTACTCGGCAGACATGCTGCGAGTATTCCCGCAGCAAGCGCCCTCTGAGCACGGCAATGGGACATTCCGCTAACGTCCTGGCGTGGACAGTGAGCTGAGCGGCGATGTCGTGGTGGTCGGCGGCGGGGTCATCGGGCTGACGACGGCCGTGGTGCTCGCCGAGCGGGGCGAGCGGGTGCGGGTGTGGACCCGGGATCCCGTCGAGCGCACCACCTCGGCGGTTGCCGGGGCGCTGTGGTGGCCGTACCGGATCGAGCCGGCCGCCTCGGCGCGCGCGTGGGCGTTGCGTTCGCTGGAGGTGTACGAGGAGCTCGCGGCGGACCCGGATCGCACCGGCGTACGCATGGTCGAAGGAGTACTGGGCGAAGGGGACCTGGACGAGGCCCGCGCCTGGGTGGGCGAGCGGCTGCCGGGTCTGCGGACGGCGACGGCCGGCGAGTACGCCGGGGACGGGCTCTGGGTGCGGTTGCCGCTCATCGACATGACGGTCCATCTGCCGTGGCTGCGGCGGCGGTTGACCGAGGCGGGCGGGGTCGTCGAGACGCGTACGGTGTCCGACCTCGCGGCGGTGGCGGCGCCTGTGGTGGTCAACTGCACGGGGGTGGGCGCGCGCGAGCTGGTGCCGGACCCCTCCGTGCGGCCCGTGCGGGGGCAGTTGGTCGTGGTGGAGAACCCCAACGTCCGCACCTGGGTCGCCTCCACGGACGCCGACGGCGAGATGGCGTACTTCTTCCCGCACCCCGACCGACTGGTCCTGGGCGGCACGGCGCAGGAGGACGCCTGGTCCACGGAGCCGGATCCGGCGGTGGCCGAGGCGATCGTACGGCGGTGTGCGGCGCTGCGGCCGGAGATCGCCGGGGCGCGGGTGCTGGGGCATCGGGTGGGGCTGCGGCCGACGCGGGACGCGGTGCGTCTGGAGCGCGAACCGCTGCCGGGCGGGCGGGCGTTGGTGCACAACTACGGGCACGGCGGGGCCGGGGTGACGGTGGCGTGGGGATGTGCGGCGGAGGCGGCCCGGCTCGCCTCCCCCTGAACTCCTCGCAACTCCCCTGCTCAGCCGTGGTCGTGGCCCAGTGGGTCGCCCTCCGTCTCCGTGCCCGCACCCGGGCCGACCTTGATCTCGAAGTCGCCGTCGTACTTCTTGTGGCCCTCGATGACGGCCAGTTCGACGGCCTCGGAGCCCATTTCGCCGCGCACGATGACCGGGTCCCGGCGCAGATCGCGCATGAGGGCGACGCACATGCCGATCATCACGAGGACGAAGGGCGCGGCGGCGAGGATCGTGAGGTTCTGCAGGCCGGTCAGCGCGTCGCCCTGGCCGCTGCCCACCAGGAGCATGATCGCGGCAACGGCTCCCGTCACCACGCCCCAGAACACGACCACGAACCGGCCGGGTTCCAGCGCGCCCCGCTGGGAGAGCGTGCCCATCACGATGGAGGCGGCGTCGGCGCCGGAGACGAAGAAGATGCCGACCAGGATCATCACGAGCAGGCTGGTGGCCGTGGCGATGGGGAACTCCTGGAGCACACCGAAGAGTTGCCCCTCGGGGGTGTCCTCTCCGCCGAGCGCGCCGCCTTCCTTGAGCTTCATCGCCGTACCGCCGAAGACCGCGAACCAGATCAGGCTGACGGTGCTGGGGACGAGGATGACGCCGCCGACGAACTGGCGGATGGTGCGGCCGCGGCTGATGCGGGCGATGAACATGCCGACGAACGGCGTCCAGGAGATCCACCAGGCCCAGTAGAAGACCGTCCAGCTGCCGAGCCAGTCCGCGACGCCCGCGCCGCCGCTGGCCTCGGTGCGCCCGGCGAGCTGGGGCAGGTCGCCGAGGTAGGCGAAGATCGAGGTGGGCAGCAGGTCGAGGACGATGATCGTGGGCCCGGCGATGAACACGAACACGGCGAGGATCAGGGCGAGCACCATGTTGGTGTTGGACAGCCACTGGATGCCCCGCTCGACCCCGGAGACCGCCGAGGCGACGAAGGCCAGGGTCAGGACGGCGATGATGGCGACCAGCAGGCCCTCGCTGACGTCGTCCATCCAGTCGAGCTCCTGGAAGCCGGAGCCGATCTGGAGCGCGCCGAGGCCGAGGGAGGCCGCAGAGCCGAAGACGGTGGCGATGATCGCGAGGATGTCGATGATCCGGCCGCCGGTGCCGTTGGCGTGTTTCTCGCCGATGAGCGGGGTGAAGACGGCGCTGATGGTCTGGCGGCGGCGTTTGCGGAAGGTGCTGTAGGCGATGGCGAGCCCGACCACCGCGTAGATCGCCCAGGGGTGCAGCGTCCAGTGGAAGAGGGTGGTCGCCATCGCCGTCTCCATGCGGTCACCGGAGTTGGCGGGGTCGGTGCCCGGGGGCGGGGTCGTGTAGTGCGAGAGCGGCTCGCTGACGCCGTAGAACATCAGGCCGATGCCCATGCCGGCGCTGAACATCATCGCGACCCAGGACACGGTCCTGAACTCGGGTTCCTCGCCCTCGGCGCCGAGGTGGATGCGGCCGTAGCGGCTGGCCGCGAGCCAGAGGGCGAAGACCACGAAACATGAGGCGGCCAGCATGAAGGCCCAACCGCCGTTGTGGATGAGGCCGTTGAGCATCTTGGTGGAGACGCTCTCCAGCGAGTCCGTGCCCGTCGAGCCCCAGATCACGAAGGCCACGGTGATGACGGCGGTGACCCCGAACACCACCCGGTCCGTGGTGTGGGGGTCGGGAACGTCCGAAGGACCTTCCCGACCGCCCCTTTTCTTCAGGTCTTCTGTCATTTGCGGCACCTTTTCCTGAAAGTCGTGGTTACGACCTACCACAGGTACCGCGGATCGTCATGGTTTCAACAGTCGGTGTCGGGTTCCCCGATCGTGAGGTGGTATGCGGCGCGTTCGTCCAGGAGCAGCGGGACGAGGGCGCGCAGGGGCTGGCGGAGCGGGACCCAGGTGCCCTTGGTGCGGACTCCGTGCAGGGCGAGTTCGTCCTTGACCTGCGCGTACTGGTCGTCGGTGAGCCGGTAGCCGCAGGGCGGGTCCGCGATCACCTCGGCGGGTTCGGGCAGGTCGTTGTCGGCGCCGCCCAGGTAGACCGGACCGGTGTCGGCGTAGCCCTCGTGGCGGGCCGTGGTCGTGGCCGCCTCGATCCGGCCGCGCCGCTCGTCGGCGTACCCGAACAGGCCTTTCAGTGCGGCCAGTTGGGAGTTCACGCGGCGCCGGTTGTTCGTCGCCTCGTCGACGCCGGACAGGTTGTCGACGCGGCTCTCGATGAGCAGGCCGACCGCGTGCTTGACGCCGGACATGTTCCGCAGGATGCGTTCCTGTCCGTCACCGGCGGTCTGCTTGATCGGGTCGCCCGTGACGGGGTCGGTCCAGATGCCGTAGGTGCCGGTGGTGTACCCGGCGTCCCGGGCGGCGGGGCGGACATGGGCCCGGGACAGGGTCTCGGCCTCGTCGTGGACCTGCTCGTCGGTGTTGAGGTTGCGGGGCCAGAGGTCGAAGAGGTCCTTGTCGTAGTAGGGGGGTGTGGCCGAGTACTCGTGCAGGTCGTAGACGATGTCGGGCTTCCGGTCGCGGATCACGGCGGCCATGGCCCGGCCCTCGGCCGTCGCGAGCGCGAGGTGGTCGCGGTTGACGTCGACGCCGTCGCTGTTGCCCCGGGTGTCGGCGGCCCGGCCGTCGGGGTTGGCGGTGGGCACGACGAGCAGGGTGGTGCGGTCCAGGAAGCGCCGGGTGCCGGCGTCCTTCGCGTACGCCAGGTCGCGGATCCTCGACAGACAGGCCTCGCGGCCGGAGGGTTCGTCGCCGTGCTGGCTGCACACGAGGAGCACCTTGCTCGGGGCGTCCGGCCTGCCCAGGCGGGCCAGTTGCAGGGGCCGGCCCTGTTTCGTCGTACCGATGCGGGCGACGGAGAGACGGTCGCTCGCCGCGTCGACGGCTGCCAGGAAGTCCTGTTCCTCCGCCTCGCCGGTCCAGCGGGCTCCGTTCGACTTCTCGAAGCCGGTGCGCGGCGGGGCGTCGGCCGCGTGGGCCGGCACGGCGACCAAGGACGCTGCCAGGGCCGCCGTGCTCAGGGTGAGGGCCCGGATCAACGGGCTTCACCGGGGACTCGCTGGACGGTGCGCGGGGCCTGGACGCCGTCGAGCGTCACGGCCTCGGGTACGGCGGTCTCGGCGCCCTTGGTGGCCTGGGCGAAGGCGGGGGCGCCGCCGACCAGCGGGACGCTCGCCTTCGTACGGGACAGGTCGACCGTGAGCGTCGGGGTCGTCGACGGCGGGTCGATCAGGTCCTTGTCGGTGCCCGCGACGATCAGGGCGAGACGGTGACCGGCGGGGACCACGTGGTCGGTGGCGGCCAGGTCGAGGGTGATGGTGTACGCCTTGCCCGGGGTGAGCGGGACGCCCTTGCCGGGGTTCGCGTAGGTGCCCAGGTCGGCCCAACCGCGGCTGACGACCTCGTAGTCGACGTCGGCCGTCCTGGCCTTGGTCTCCTTGAAGCAGGCGCTGTCCCCGGCGGTGCTCGCGCCCCAGCAGGTGCGGTCGGTGAGCGTGCTGATGCCTTCGCCGCTCGCCGCGTAGTCGCGGATGGTCGCGGGGCCGAGGTCCACGAGGACGGCGGAGAGGTGGGCCGTCGAGGTGGTCGGGGTCGCGGTGACGGTGACCTTGGAGGAGCCGGCCAGGCGCAGGTCCTTGGTGAGGGCGCCGGTGGTGAAGCCCGCCTTGTCGGGGGTGGCGGTGTCGATCTGCGCCGCCCAGTCGGTCTCGTTCAGCGCCGGGTTGTCGGTGAAGGTCTCGGTGCCCTTGGCGCGGGAGAGGCCGAGGGTGCCGACGCCGGGCTCGGTGCCCTGGGCGGGGCGCAGGGTGGCGGTGGAGGTGGTGCGCGGGGGCCAGACCTTGGAGGTCACCCACTGGTCGGGGTGGCGCTCGATGTCGGCCATCGGCTCACGGTCGACGCCGTTGTCGTAGCCGAGGAGTTCGTGGTCGAACCAGCGGTGCAGGGTGTCGACCCACTGCGCGCGCCGGAAGTCGAAGGGGTCGACATGGCCGGTCTGGGAGAGCCAGATCTTGCGCTCGACGCCATTGCGGCCGAGGGCGTCCCACCACTGGCCGAGGTGCTTCATCCGGACGTTGAGGTCCTGCTGCCCGTGGATCGCGAAGACGCTGGCCTTGATCTTGCGGGCGTCCTTGACGTAGTCGCGCTCGGTCCAGAAGTCGGTCCGGTCACCGGTGCGCGGGGCGCCGGCGACGATCTTCTGCTGGACGGCGTCGCACTTGGCGCGGGCGTCGGGGCTGTTGACATAGTCGGACAGCCAGTCGGGGCCGGAGTCGTAGAGGGGAGCGCCCTGCTGGAAGTAGTAGTCGTACCAGGAGGAGATGGCGCTGATCGGGACGATCGTCTTCAGGCCCTTGACGCCGGTGGCGGCCACGCCGTTGGCGATGGTGCCGTCCCAGCTCTTGCCGATCATGCCGGTCCGGCCGTTGGTCCAGGTCGCCTTGGCACGGTCGGTGCCGGTGCGGCTGGTGTAGGCGGTGGCCCGGCCGTTCAGCCAGTCGACGACCGCCTTGGCGGAGAGGATGTCCGAGCGGCCGCCCACGTCGACGCAGCCGTCGGAGCGGTTCGTGCCGGCGAGGTCCACGCCGACGAAGGCGTAGCCGCGGGGCACGAAGTAGTTGTCGTAGAAGAGCGGCGCCTGGACGACGTTGCCCTGTGCGTCGTACGTCTTCTTCTGGCTCTCGTTGCCGCGCCCGCAGCAGGAGTAGTAGGGGCTGGCGTCCATGATGACCGGAACCTTGCGGCCCTGTCCGGCCGGTTCGCGGGGGCGGACGATGTCGACGGCGACGCGGTCCTTCTTGCCGTCGCCGTCTCCGTCGAGTCCGGTGTCCACCCAGACGGCCTCGCGGACGGCGTCGGCGTAGGAGTAGACGGGTTTGCTCTCGCGCGGGGCGGCCTGTGCGGCGGCCGGCGCGAGGAAGGTGGTCAGCAGGGCGGCGGTGGCCGCCGTCGCGAGCGGTCTCCAGGTCGTGAAGCGCGTGCGTATCGGCATGCGGCGGACGGTACAGCGGTCAACTCCCGTGCAAAAGAGGGCCGATCGGGGCGGGTGGAGTGTGGCTGGAAAGGTGCGTGGGACGTGATCGCTCATGACGGCCGAATGGCGATCGTGTGACGGCAGCGGCCGTGGACACGCGTGGGCTCACAGGTGATGAATAGGCTCCGAACAGACTTCGTGCCCCTACGACTTGGAGCTTTCGTGCACCGCAGACTCATCACGCCCGGCGCACTGGCCGCCGCGTCCGTCCTGCTGGCGATCCCGGCGTCGGCCGCGAGCCACTCCCCCGGCGCTCCGGGCATCGGCGACCCCTACTACCCGGCCTACGGCAACGGCGGATACGACGTCTCCCACTACGACCTGCGTCTGAAGTACCAGCCGGCGACGGACGAACTCGAGGGCACGGCCACCCTGCTCGCCCGTACCACCGAGGACCTGTCGCGCTTCAACCTGGACTTCCTGCTGGACGTCGGCGAGGTACGGGTCAACGGCGCGAAGGCGGCGTTCACCACCTCCGGGGAGCACGAACTGGAGATCACCCCGAAGACACCGCTGGCCAAGGGCACGGCGGTCACCGTGGTGGTGCGCTACAGCGGGGTGCCGTCGTCGAAGGAGGCGTACGGCTTCAACGCCTGGCTGCGCACCCCGGACGGCGGGGTCGCCGCGGGCGAGCCCGAGGGGGCCTGGTGGTGGTTCCCGAGCAACGACCACCCGCTCGACAAGGCGACCTTCGACGTGTCGGTGCAGGTGCCGACCGGCACCCAGTTCGTCTCCAACGGCACGCTCCAGTCGACGACTTCACGCCTGGGCTGGACCCGTTACAACTGGCGTTCCAACAAGCCGCAGGCCACCTATCTGGCCACGTTCGCGGCCGGCCGCTTCGACGTGACCACGGGGACCTCCGAGAGCGGTATCCCGGTCGTCAACGCGTACAGCAAGGATCTCGGCGACAACGCCGGTTCGGCGCGGGCGAGTGTCGAGCGGACCGGGGAGGTCGCCGACTGGCTGAGCGAGTACTTCGGGCCGTATCCCTTCAGCGCGCTCGGCGGCTATGTGCCCAACACCCCGCAGGTGGGGTACGCCCTGGAGACGCAGACCCGGCCGTTCTACAGCCCCCGGCAGTTCGCGAGCGGGTCGAACGTGTCCGTCGTCGTGCACGAGCTGGCGCACCAGTGGTACGGCGACGACGTGTCGGTCAAGGGCTGGAGGGACATCTGGATCAACGAGGGCTTCGCGCGCTACGCGCAGTGGCTGTGGTCCGAGCACGAGGGTGAGGGCACCGCGCAGGAGATCGCCGACTACGTGTACTCCTCACGTCCGGCCGACGATCCCTTCTGGACGGTGAAGCCGGGCGACCCCGGGCCCGAGAACCAGTTCCACGGCGCCGTGTACGACCGTGGGGCGCTGGCCCTGCAGGCGCTGCGCAACGAGATCGGGGACGAGGCGTTCTTCGCGACCCTGAAGGGCTGGCCGCAGAAGTACGCGTACGGCAACGCCTCGGTGGCCGACTTCCAGGCGTACGCGGAACAGGTGTCGGGACAGTCGCTGTCGGCGCTCTTCGACACCTGGCTGTTCCAGCCGTCGAAGCCGGCCGCGCCCGCGGCGGCGAGCGCGTCCATCGCGCGGGCGGCGGACGCGTCGGTGCAGCCGAAGTCGTGGAAGAAGATCGCCGCGACGAACGACGTGCACGAGCACGGACAGCACGGGCACGGGCACGAGCTCGGTCACTAGGAGGAGCGCGGCGGGGCGGTCCGGTCAGCCTTCGACTCCGGTCGAGGTGTGGGCCGCCCCGACGGGCTTGGACTCCGGCGAGCCGCGCTGTCGGAGGTAGATCGACAGGATCGCCATGGAGGCGACCGCGAGCAGCTCGGACTGCCAGTTCTGCAGGGTCCGGCTCCAGAAGTCCGCGGAGCCGATGTAGCCGCCCCAGCTCATGGGCGCCTGGAGCCCGCGCAGTTGCTCCTCGTTGTACGCGGCGACTCCGCTGATCGACTGGGCCAGCCACGACAGGGCGAACAGGGTGCCCATCACCAGCCCGAGCGAGTGCGAGTAGACGTGCCGCCGGAAGCCGTGGCCGCGGGCCCAGCGCGGCGAGTACCGGTGGGCGTACGGGCCCACCTGCTGGGCCCGGTCCGATTCCGTTCCGGCTTTGTCCATCTCCTTCGATTCGGGTGAGCCGCGTTGGAGAAGCCATACGGTCGCGGTGATGTAGAGGAAGAACTGGAGATATTCGGACTGCCAGTTCTCCGTCACGTCGACGGCGAAATCGGACGACATCAGATATTCGCCGAATCCGACCTGGGCGAGCCCGTCGGAGGCCAGTTGGTTGTTGAAGTCCGCGTGTCCGGCGATCGCCTGTCCCACGAGCGCCAGCAGGAAGGCGAGGCCGAATCCCAGGCCCAGTCCGTTGTCGCGAAGGAATCCGCGCGTTCTCGTGGTCATCGGTACATCAGCCCCACAGCGGTGAAGTAGGCGAGGCCGCCGACGACGATGACCAGACAGAGCGTGAACATGACCCGCATAGGGCGTCAGCCTCCCTTGATCACGCACTGGTAGGGCTGACCCGGGCGGGGGACGCAACCGGCCGCGACGACCTTCCAGCCGTCCGTGAACCGCGACAGGAACAGCGTGTCCGATTCGAGGACCACACGTGCCTGCCGACCGTAGACGTCGGTGCCGCGGATGTCGCCGCCGAGGGGGATGTCCTGGGAGGCGATCGCCTTCTCGCAGGCCTCCTTCTCGGACTCCTCCACCTCGCTCCGGGTCTCCGGCGCGAGGGCCGCGCACAGGCCCGCGGTGTCGTCGGAGCGCAGCAGACGCTCGAATCCGGTCGCCGCGGCGGAGGCCGCCGACTCGCGCTCCCCGGCACTGTCACAACCGGCGAGCCCCAGTCCGCAGAGGGACAGGACTGCCAGTGTGCCGATCCAGCGCACCTTTCTCACAA
Source organism: Streptomyces sp. RG80 (assembly GCF_040446465.1). Taxonomy (NCBI): domain Bacteria; kingdom Bacillati; phylum Actinomycetota; class Actinomycetes; order Kitasatosporales; family Streptomycetaceae; genus Streptomyces; species Streptomyces sp. RG80. The sequence continues at coordinate 674,540 of NZ_JBEAAJ010000002.1, forward strand.
AGCTCGGGTACCCGCTTCCTCCGCACTCGAAAAACCGGTCACACGGGCGTGGAGCGTGTCCCGTCCTATCGCGTCCGTCTCCGTCGAGGGCACCGTGCAGGCGTGGGCGCCGGCGATCGCCCCGTACAGGGCACTGCGGTGCGGTGGCTCGCCGGTCAGCCTGCCGTAGAGGAAGGCCGCGGCGAAGGCGTCGCCCGCGCCGTTGGAGTCCACGACCGGGGCGGGCGGGGCGACCGCGGGGATCCGGGTCAGCTCACCGTCGGCGAGCAGATGGGCGCCCTCTGCTCCGGCGGTGGCGACGACGACCTCGGCGCGGCCGCGTTCGACGATCCGGCGCATGGTGCGCTCCGGGTCGGTGAGGGCGGCGGCGGAGAGGAAGACCACGTCCGCCGTGTACGCGAACGGCTCGTGGTAGGGGTTCTCGCCGTCCCAGTCGTGCAGGTCGGTGGAGATGCTCACGCCGGACTCGCGCAGGGCGGGCAGGGCGTGGGCGCAGGGCTGGGTGATCGACACATGCGCGTGCCGGCTGGACTCCGCCAGCTCCCGGACCGTTGCCTCGGGCAGCCGGTCCTGCGGGTGCGAGCGGCTCACGTCGTACAGGGAGAGGCGTCGTCCGTCCGGTCCTACGAGGTTGACGGCGCGCTTGGTGCCGGCGGGCTGGGGTACGGCGGTGAGGCCGATGCCGCGGTCGCGGTGCAGGGCGCGGACGAGGTCGCCCTCGGGGTCGTCGCCGAGCATGTCGAGGTGGTGGGTGCGCAGGCCCAGGGCGGTCAGACCGACGGCGACGAAGTCCCCGGTCTGGCCGGCGCGGGTACGGATCCCGGAGTCGATCATGTAGCTGTCCGCGTACGGGAGCGGTAGCTCCGGCACGTACACGATGGTGTCGACGCCCGCGCCGCCCAGTACCAGTACGTCGATGTCCCTGCTCAACTCCGGCCCTCCCCGTGGTCGTAGACGGTGACCGCGATCCCCCGCCCGGCCAGCCGCTCCCGGACGAGCGGCTCGACCCGGGACCACTTGCCCCCGGCCAACCCGCACCCTATCCGTGGCATGTGCACGGAGGCGCCGAGTTCCGCGGCCTTGTCGGCGACCTTCGCCAGGGCCGCGTCGACGGCCTCGTAGCGCACGGGTACGCCCTTGCTGCCCGTGCGGATGCCCCGCTGCCCGACCATGTTGGCCACCCACACGTACGGCTCGACCTGGACGAACTGGACCGCCCCGAGCCCGAAGTCGTTCGACGCGCGTCCCCGGTGCCAGGCGCGGAACGCCGCCTCCGGCTCCGGCCAGCGGCGCGACAGCGCCAGCACGAAGCCCTTTCCCCATCCCCCGATGTCGTTGCAGACATGGGCGATCACCTTGACGCCCTTCACCGACGGAACGGTGGCGTCACCCCTGACGTAAGTGATCTCCGACATGACGCCACCGTAGAGGGCGGCACTGACAGTGGCCCTCGGGTTTTCCCTGGCCACGGTTTCTCGCGTGATCGCCGGGGATGGTCGTCACGGGGGCCCACGAGGTTTCACAGCACTGGTGAGACAGCGATACTGCTGCACATGACGACCGAACCCACCGAGATCGACGCGACCGACCTCACGATCGACGAGCTGGCCGCGCGGGCGGGCGTCACGGTGCGCACGGTCCGCTTCTACGGCACCAAGGGATTGCTGCCGCCGCCGGTGATCGGTCCGCGGCGGGTGGGGCACTACGGGCAGGAGCATCTGTCTCGGCTGGCGCTGATCGAGGAGCTTCAGCACCAGGGGATGACGCTGGCGGCGATCGAGCGGTATCTGCGGCAGCTGCCGCCCGACCTGAGCCCGCACGATCTCGCGATCCACCGCGCGGTGGTCGCCTCCTGGGCTCCCGACACGGCGGAGACGGCCGGCCGGGAGGAGCTGGCGCGGCGGGCGGGGCGGTCGCTCAGCGACGCGGACGTGGAGCGGCTGGCGGCGATGAACGTCGTACGGCCGGACGGGGACGTCTACCGCTTCGACTCGGGGCTGCTGCGGCTCGGTGTGCAACTGCTCGACGTACCGCTGTCCCTGGAGTCGATCCTCGCCGCGCGCGGGGTGCTGGTCGAGCATTCGCGGGCGGCGGCGCACGAGTTGGCGGAGCTGTTCCGGGGCGAGGTGTCGCAGCGGGACACGCAGGACGTGAAGTCGCTGTCCGCCCATATGCATCCGATCGTGGTGCAGGCGCTGCTGACCACGTTCCAGCGGTCGTTGAAGGAGGAGCTCAGCGAATGGGTCCCGGGCTCGTCCGGCCCCTCACAAGTAGGCTGACCCGCCTGACACGTTGAGGGTCTGGCCGGTCAGGAAGCCACTGCCCTCGTCCACCACGTACAGCAGCGTCGAGACGAGGTCGGCGGGCTCCTGGGTGCGGTCGACGGCCTGTCCGGCGCGCACGGACGCGAAGCCGCCGTCCGCGCCGACCGTGCGCTCGGCGGTGGCGGTGCGGACCATGGTGGGCGCGATGGCGTTGACGGTGATCCCGTGCGGGGCGAGCGCGGCGGCCAGCGCGCGGGTGAAGCCGATCAGGCCCATCTTCGAGGCGACGTAGGGGACCATCGTGGGCGGCGCGGTGAACACGGCCGCGGAGGCGATGTTGACGACCCGCCCCCACCCGGCCGCCTTCAGGTACGGCAGCGCCGCCTGTGTCACCAGGAACGGGGCCTCCAGGTTGACGCGCATGACCCGGCGCCAGTCCTCGGCGGTGGTCTCCTCGAAGGGTTTCGACGGGTAGACGCCGGCGTTGTTGACGACGACGTGCAAGGTGCCGAACTGGTCGACGACACGCTCCAGTTCGGCCCGTACCGCCTCCTCGTCGGTGACGTCCGCGACCAGTTCCAGATAGTCGAGGATGCGGCCCGCGGTCTCCCGCTGCGGGACCAGGTCGAGGCCCGCGACCCGGTAGCCGCGCCCGGCGAGCGCGACGGCGAACTCCTGCCCGAGGCCCTGTGCCGCTCCGGTCACCAGGGCGGTACGCGTCTCCATGGGGCGAGTGTGATGACCCGTCAGGCGCCCGGCAAGAGCGCATTCCACTCGCTGGAACGCCCGTGTTGCCGCCCGCGCCCGTGGGCCCGACGCTGCGGCCAGTCGCCCGTGGGGGCGGCCCGCAGCCGCAGCCGTACGGGAGCCGTGCCCGATGACCGAGACCGAGCGTGCCGTGGACGACGCCGAGCGCGCCCGCGCCCAGGACACCGGGCCGCGCCGCCGGTGGCCGCTGCCGCCGCGCCGGCTGGTACGGGACGAACTCGGTGTCCTGCTCGTGCTGGGGCTGCTGGTGCTGGCGATCGGCATCCCGTACCCGGACTTCTTCGACACGGACAACCTGCTGTCCACCGCCCACAACTCCGTCTACATCTCGCTGATGGCGTGCGGCATGGTCTTCGCGCTGGCCATGCGCGAGGTCGACCTGTCCGTGGGCGGCACGTACGCGATGGTGCTGGTCGTGGGGGCGTTGCTGGTGCGGGACGGGTGGGCGCCCTGGGCGGCGGTGCCGGTGATGCTGCTCACCGGGATCGCGCTCGGGGTGTTCAACGCGCTGGTGACGACGCTGCTCGCGCTGCCGTCGTTCATCGTCACGCTGGGCACGCTGATGCTGTACCGGGGTGTCGGGCTGGCGCTGGCCGACGGCAAGCAGATCACCGATCTGCCGCTGGACGACTCGTTCTTCACCTTCGCGGGCGGCGATCCGGGCGGGGTGCCGTTCGCGCTGTGGGTGCTGCTCGCGGTGGTCGCGGTGCTGGCCGTGGTGCTCAGCCGCACCCGTTTCGGGGCCCGGGTGCGGGCCGTCGGCTCCAATCCCGACGCCGCCGCCTTCAGCGGCATCCCGGTGGTACGCACCCGGGTGCAGGCCCTGGGGCTGTCCGGGCTGACCACGGCGTGCGCCGCCGTGCTCGCCCTCGCGTTCTACGGCGCCGGCGACCCGACCCTGGGCCAGGGGTACGAGTTGCAGGCCATCGCCGCGTGCATCATCGGCGGCACCCCGCTGGCCGGGGGGCGCGGTTCGGTGGTCGGCGCGGTGGCGGGGGCGATGATCCTGGCGGTGGTGGCCGCCGGGCTCGTGTTCTTCGAAGTACCCATCAACTGGACGTCGTTCGCGACCGGCGGGGTCATCCTCGTCGCGGTCGCGGCGGACAGCGCGCTGCGCCGCACCGGACGCCGCCGTCAATGAGCCGCTCCCTGGAGGCCCTGATGCACCCACGACTGCGTACGGTGGCCGCCGCTCTCGGCGTCCTGGCACTGCTGGGCGCCTCCGGGTGCGGCGACGGCGAGGGGTCCGGCGGCAAGGGCGGCAAGCTGGACATGGGGATCGCGGTGGCCAACATCTCGCTCAACTTCGCCCACGAGATGGTGCTGGGCGCCGAGAGCGCGGCGAGCCACGCCGAGGACGTCGACCTCCAGGCGGTCGGCCCGCCCAACACCGACGGGCCGGCCGAGGTGCAGCTCTTCCAGAACCTCACCACCACGGCCAGGGACGGCATCGTCCTGGAGAACCTCGACCCGCCGATCTTCACCCGCCCCGCCGCCCGGGCCGTCGACAAGGGCATCCCGATCGTCGCCCTGGACACCTCCCCCACCGAGGGCAGCAAGGTGAACTTCTATGTCGGCAACGACAATTACGCGCTCGGCGAGCTGATGGCGAAGGAGGCGCTGAAGCGGCTGGGCGACGATCCGAAGGGTGAGGTCGCCATCGGCGTGCCCAATCCCGGTACGCCGGTGCTGGACAACCGGGCGCGGGGCATCGCCGACACCTTGGCGAAGGAGGCGCCGAACGTCGAGATCGTCGGCCCCTTCCAGACGTACAGCGATCCCGGCCAGAACTACAGCTCCTGGTCCGCGCAGGTCAACGCGCATCCGGACGCGCTGGCGTTCCTCGGCGTCGGGGACGCCGACAGCTACAACCTGGCCAAGATCAAGAAGCAGAAGAAGGGGAAGTGGCTGACGGCCGGCTTCGATGTCGACCCGAAGACCCTGGACGCGGTCGAGGACGGCTCGAACTTCGTCGCCATCGACCCCCAGCACTTCCTCAAGGGCTATCTCTCCACGGCGATCCTGATCGACTCGGTGCGCGACAACGACGGCAAGCTGCCGGACGGCTGGTTCCTCTCCCCCGGCGGGGTCGTCGACTCCTCCAACATCGCCGAGGTCATCGCCCGGCAGAAGTCCCCGGAAGCGGCCTACGACTGGTACAGGCCGACGATCGACAAGCTCCTCGGCGACCAGGACGGGCAGCTGCGTCCCCTGAAGGACGCGCGCTGAGATGAGCCACGGCGACATCCTCGTGGCACAGGGGCTGGTCAAGTCCTACGGCGGCGTACGGGCGTTGGACGGAGCCGGACTGCGGCTGCGGGGCGGCGAGGTGCACGCGCTGGTCGGGGAGAACGGCGCGGGCAAGTCGACGCTGGTGCGGATCGTGTCCGGGACGCTGCCGGCGGAGGAGGGGGTGGTGCGGCCGGCCGGGGACGTCCGGATCGCCACCGTCTCCCAGGAGTTGAGCCTGTTCCCCGACCTCACCGTGCGGGAGAACCTCTTCCCCCACCGTCCGCCGCGCCGCTTCGGCCTGCTCGACCGGGGCGCCATGGACCGGGCGGCCCGGCCGGGCCTCGCCGAGCTGGGCCTGGACGTCGAGCTCGGCACGGAGGTCGGCGAACTCTCCCTCGCCGACCAGCAGTTGACGGAGATCGCGCGGGCACTGCTGCGGCGCCCCCGGCTCCTGATCCTCGACGAGCCGACCTCGGCCCTGCCGGCCGCCGCCGTCGACCGGCTGGAGGGGGTGCTGCGCACGCTCACCGGGCGGGGCATCGCCGTCCTGTACGTCACCCACTTCCTGGAGGAGGTGATGCGGTTCGCGCAGCGCGTCACCGTGCTCCGGGACGGGCGGGTCGCGCTGGCCGGGGTGCGCCGCGAGGAGGTCGACGTGCCCGAGCTGGTGACCGCGATGCTGGGCGGCCGGCCCGAGCGGCAGGTGCGCCGGGCGCGGACCGTGGTCGATCTGCCGCCGCCCGTGGTGCTGTCGGGGGTGAGTGTGCCCGGGAAGCTCGCGGACGTGACGTTCACGGTCCGGGCGGGTGAGGTGGTCGGGGTCGCGGGGCTCCAAGGGGCGGGCCATCTCGGCGCGTTGGAGGTGGTCTGCGGCCGTACGGCGATCTCCGCGGGCCGGGTGGACATCGGCGGGCGCGGGCTGCCGCACTCGCTGCGGGACGCGGTGCGGTCGGGTGTCGCGTTCGTGCCGAGCGACCGCAAGCGGTACGGGCTGATGGTGGACCGGGAGGTGTGGGAGAACACGACATCGGTGAGCTGGCTGGGCCTCGGCCGGGGCGGCATCGCGCCCGCACGCTCCGAACTGGTCCGCCGTAGCGCCGACTTGACCGAGCGGTTGCGGCTGCGGGGCGGGCCGCACGACGTGGTGGCCCGGCTGTCCGGGGGCAACCAGCAGAAGGTCGTCTTCGCCAAGTGGCTGGCGACCGAACCGAGGATCGTGGTCCTCGACGATCCGACACGGGGCGTCGACGTCGGCGTGCGGGCCGAAATGCACCGCATCGTGAGCGAGTTGGCAGCAGGCGGCGCGGCGGTGCTGATCGCGTCGACGGACCTGGCGGAGCTGACGGAGGTGTGCGACCGGGTGCTGGTGTTCGTGCGGGGGCGGGTGACGGAGGAGGTGCACGGGGCGCAGCTGACGGAGCACGCGCTGGCGGTCGCGATGCAGCGGGGGGCGTCGGCGTCAGGCTGACAGCGTGCGCGTGAGCGCCCGTGCCGCCGCGCACACCCGTGCTCCCACCCGGTCCACGTCCAGTCGGCGCGTGCCGCCCGTCACCGAGATCGCGGCGACGGGGCGGGAGCCCCGGTGGTGGGCGTAGACGGGGGCGGCGACGGCCGAGACGCCGACCTCGGCCTCCTCCAGGTTGACGCCGAAGCCGCGGGCCCTGGTCAGGGCGAGGTCGCGGGCGAGCTGACCGGGCAGGACCAGGGTGCGGGGGGTCAGCCGGAGCAGGGTGCGGTGGGGCGGGCGGGGGTCCTCGGCGAGGAAGACCTTGCCGGTGGCGGTGCAGTGCGCCGGGAGACGGCCGCCGGTGCGGGAGACGATCGGGGTGGCCCGGCGGCCCGTGATCTTCTCCAGGAACAGGGTGTCGGTGCCGTCCGGGACGGCGAGGTGCACGTTCTCGTGCGTGGCCTCGTGCAGATCGCCCAGATACGGCAGCGCGGCGTCCCGCAGCTCGCGCACGGACGGCGCGGACTGGCCGAGGACGAACAGGCCGAGCCCGATCCGGTAGCTGCCTTCGGGGGTGCGCTCGACCAGACCGAGGCGGACCAGTTCGCCGATCAGCCGGTGGGCCGTGGGCTTCGGCAGCCCGGTGCGCAGGGCCAGTTCGGCGAGGCTGAGGGCGGTCCCCGAGTCCCCGCAGGCGCGCAGCAGCGTCGCACCGCGGGCGAGCACCGACTTGGGCAGAGGACCGTCGTCCGTCATGGACCGAATGGTGCTGCCCGCGTGCGCGAGTGGCAAGGTGCGCGTCGCTGTGAGTGGCCGATCATGGCCGGATGGGTACGTCGACCAGCAGCGGCCCCGTCAACTCCCCTGCCCCGGCGACGAGTTCGCGCAGGTGCTGCGCGCTCTCCGCACGAACCGCGTCGACGCCGAAGAAGCCCGCGGCCCGCGTGAAGTCCAGCGAGCCCAGGTCGGAGCCGGGGCACGGGCCCTGGCCGCCCATCGCCTCGTAGGCGTCCTGGAGGGTGCGGTAGGCGCCGTTGCCCATCACGACGAACAGGACGGGGGCCGACTGCCGGGCGGCGCTCCACAGCCCCTGGAGCCCGAACAGGGCCGAGCCGTCACCCAGTACGGCGACCACCGGCCGCCCCGGCTCGGCGAGCGCCCGGCCGACGGCGGCGCCGATGCCCCAGCCGAGGCCGCCGCCGACGGTGTGCGTGTAGCTGCCGGGGCTGTCGAGACGTACCAGACGACGCAGCAACAGCCCTACGGTGATGGCCTCTTCGACGACGGCGGCGCCGGGCGGCAGACCGCGGGCCACGGCATGGGCGGCCGCCCAGGGGGCGATGGGGGCCGGGGAGTAGGCGGCGCGGGCGGCGGACTCGACGCGGTCGCGCTCCACGGCGTGCCGTTCGCCGGCGCGCAGCATGCGGCCCTTGGCGGTGCGGTCGGGCACGCGGTCGCGCAGCAGGTCGGCTAGGCGGTGCAGGGAGGGGTCGAGATGGCCGACCAGGCCCGCCTCGGCGGGGAAGTTGCGGCCGATCTCGTCGGGGTCGGAGTCGAGCTGGACGACCGTGAGGCCGGGCGGCAGCGCGGGTCCTGGCGTGTAGTGGTGCGGGGTGAAGGCGTGGGCGCCGGCGATGAGCAGCACGTCGTACGGGGCGAGCGCGGCGCGGATCGCGTCGTGGCGGGGCGGCAGCATCCCGGCGTACAGGGGGTGGGTGGTCGGGAAGTTCAGACAGTCGGCCATGGGCTGGTGGTGCACGGTCGCGCCGCAGGCCTCCGCGGTGCGGACCAGGGCGCCGAGGGCGTCCTCGCGGCCCACGCCGTCCCCGGCGACGATCGCGGGGCGGGCGGCGCCGCCGAGCAGGACGGCGGCGCGTTCGATGCCGGGGGCGGGGCCCGGCGGGGGCGCTGGGGTAGGGGCCGGGATCTCGACCTCGGTGTCCTCGGTGAGCACGTCCATGGGGATGGACAGCAGCACCGGCCCGGCGGGCGGTCGTACGGCCAGGGCGAAGGCCCGGCGTAACGCCAGTGGCAGGTCGTGGGCGTGCTGGATGTCGTACGCCGCCTTCACCGCGGGTGCGGCGAGCGTGACGAGGTCGCCGGAGAGCATCGGGTCCTGCTGGAGGTGGCGGCGGTCCTGCTGGCCCGCGGTGACGACGAGGGGGGTGCGGGAGCGGCGGGCGTTGAGGAGGCCGATGAGTCCGTTGGCCAGGCCTGCGGCGACGTGCAGGCTCACGAAGGCGGGCCTGCCGGTGGCGCGGGCGTATCCGTCGGCCATCGCGACGACGGCGCCCTCGTGTACGCCGAGGACGTACTCGGGGGCGTTCTCGGTCTGGGACAGCGCGGCGAGGAAGGGGAGTTCGGTGGTGCCGGGGTTGCCGAAGACCCGGTCCACGCCCTCGCCGCGGAGGATGTCCAGGAGGGCGAGGGCGGGACGGGTTCCCATGGGGGGCTCCTCGGTGGGGACGGGGACCGACCGGTTCGCCGGTCAGCGTGGGGGGCCCGGTGTGCGCGGAGCAAGGGGGTCGTGTCGCTGAGCGGTATGGGGCGCGGATGTCTTGCTTTTTCCTCGCCCCCGCCGCCCCTACCCGTTCCCATCCTCCAGGGGCCGCTGCCCCTTCGACCCCGCACCCAGGGGGCTCCGCCCCCTGGACCCCCAACGGCCCTGAAGGGGCCTTGTCCTCAAACGCCGGACAGGCTGAAAAACGCGGGTGGGTGGGGGATCGGGACGGCGTGCTCTCGTCCTCAAACGCCGAACGGGCTGAAAAACACGACCCGGACCGGCGTTTGAGAGGTGCGTGCGCCGAACAGTGTCACGCGTCCCCGAACCGCTCCCCCTTCTCCGCCTTCTCCACCAGCAGCGCCGGCGGCGTGAACCTCTCCCCGTACCGCTCGGCGAGCTCACGCGCGCGTGCCACGAAGCCGGAGAGGCCGCCCTCGTAGCCGTTGATGTACTGGAGGACACCGCCGGTCCAGCCCGGGAAGCCGATGCCGAAGATGGAGCCGATGTTGGCGTCGGCGACCGAGGTCAGGACGCCCTCCTCAAGGAGCTTCACGGTGTCGAGGGCCTCGGAGAAGAGCATGCGTTCCTGCATGTCCCTGAACGGGATCTCCTGGCCCGGCTTGGTGAAGTGCTCGCGCAGGCCCGGCCAGAGGCCCGCCCGCTTGCCGTCCTCGGAGTAGTCGTAGAAGCCCGCTCCCCCGCTGCGGCCCGTGCGGCCGAACTCGTCGACCATGCGGTCGATGACGGCCTCCGCGGGGTGCGTGGGCCACACGCCGCCCGCCTCCTCGACCGCCCGCTTGGACTCGTTGCGGATCTTGCGCGGGAGCGTGAGGGTCAGTTCGTCCATGAGGGAGAGGACCTTGGCGGGGTAGCCCGCCTGGGCCGCCGCCTGTTCGATCGACGCGGGCTCGATACCCTCGCCGACCATCGCGACGCCCTCGTTGATGAAGTGGCCGATCACGCGGGAGGTGAAGAAGCCGCGCGAGTCGTTGACCACGATCGGCGTCTTCTTGATCTGCCGTACCAGGTCGAAGGCGCGGGCCAGTGCCTCGTCGCCCGTGCGCTCGCCCTTGATGATCTCCACCAGCGGCATCTTGTCGACCGGCGAGAAAAAGTGGAGTCCGATGAAGTCGGCCTGGCGCTCCACTCCTTCGGCGAGCACGCTGATCGGCAGGGTGGAGGTGTTGGAGCACAGCAGCGCGTCCGGCTCGACAACGTGCTGGATCTCCTGGAACACCTTGTGCTTGAGCTCAGGGTTCTCGAAGACGGCCTCGATCACCGCGTCGCAGCCCGCCAGGTCGGCGGCGTCGGCGGTCGGCGTGATGCGGGCCAGCAGCGCGTCCGCCTTCTCCTGGCTCGTACGGCCCCTGCTCACGGCCTTCGCGCACAGCTTCTCGGAGTAGGCCTTGCCCTTGGCCGCCGCCTCCGCCGACACGTCCTTGAGGACGACGTCGATGCCCGCGCGGGCGCACGAGTACGCGATGCCCGCGCCCATCATCCCGGCGCCGAGAACGGCGACCTTGCGGACCTTGCGCGGTTCGATGCCCTTGGGGCGGTTGGCGCCGGAGTTGACGGCCTGGAGGTCGAAGAAGAACGCCTGGATCATGTTCTTCGAGGTCTGCCCGGCGGCCAGTTCGACGAAGTAGCGGGCCTCGATGACCTGCGCGGTCTCGAAGTCGACCTGGGCACCCTCGACGGCCGCCGCGAGGATGTTGCGCGGTGCCGGGTAGGGCGCGCCGTTGGTCTGCTTGCGCAGATTGGCCGGGAAGGCGGGGAGGTTCGCCGCGAACTTGGGGTTGGCGGGGGTGCCGCCGGGGATGCGGTAGCCGGGCTTGTCCCAGGGCTGCTGGGAGGCGGGGTTGGCCTCGATGAAGGCGCGGGCCTTGGCGAGGAGCTCCTCCTGGGTGGCGGCCACCTCGTGGATCAGGCCGTTCTGGAGGGCTCGCTGCGGGCTGTACTGGGTGCCCTGGAGCAGCACCTTGAGCAGGGCGTCGGTGATGCCGAGGAGGCGGACCGTGCGGGCCACACCGCCGCCGCCCGGGAGCAGACCGAGGGTGACCTCGGGGCAGCCGATCTTCGAGCCCGGCGCGTCGAGGGCGACGCGGTGGTGGCAGGCCAGCGCGATCTCGAAGCCGCCGCCCAGGGCCGCGCCGTTCATCGCCGCGACGACCGGCTTGCCGAGGGTCTCGATGCGGCGCAGGTTGCGCTTGATGGCCAGGCCGCCGTCGAAGAGCTCCTGCGCGGTCTCCGGGGTGACCCGGATCAGGTCGCGCAGGTCGCCGCCCGCGAAGAAGGTCTTCTTGGCGGAGGTGATGATGATGCCGCGGACGGAGTCCTTCTCGGCCTCCAGGCGGTCGGTGACGTGCGCGAGGGAGTCGCGGAACGCCTGGTTCATGGTGTTCGCGGACTGGTTCGGGGCGTCCAGGACGAGGGTGACGACGCCGTCGCGGTCCTGTTCCCAGCGGATGGTGGTGGACTGAGTGCTCATGTGGAGGTGCTCCGTGTGATCCGTCGTATCCGTCGGGAGGGGGTCAGATGCGCTCGACGATGGTGGCGATGCCCATGCCACCGCCGACGCAGAGCGTGGCGAGGCCGTAGCGCTTGTCCTGGCGCTCCAGTTCGTCCACGAGCGAGCCGAGGATCATGGCGCCGGTCGCGCCGAGCGGGTGGCCGAGCGCGATGGCGCCGCCGTTGACGTTGACCCTGTCGAGCGAGAGGCCCATGTCCTTCACGAAGCGGAGCACGACGGCCGCGAACGCCTCGTTGATCTCCACCAGGTCGATGTCGTCGATCGTCAGCCCCGCCTTGGCGAGCGCCTTGCGGGTGGCGGGGGCCGGACCGGTGAGCATGATCGTCGGCTCGGAGCCGGAGACCGCCGCGGAGACGATCCGCGCGCGCGGGGTGAGGCCGTAGCGCTCGCCGACCTCCTTCGAACCGATGGCGACCAGGGAGGCGCCGTCGACGATGCCGGAGGAGTTGCCCGCGTGGTGGACGTGGTCGATCTTCTCGACCCAGTGGTACTTCTGGAGCGCCACCGCGTCGAAACCGCCCAGGTCGCCGATGTCCGCGAAGGACGGCTTGAGCCCCGCGAGCGAGTCGGCGGTGGTGCCGGGACGGAGGTGCTCGTCGTGGTCGAGGACGACCAGGCCCGCGCGGTCCTTCACCGGGACGACGGACCGGTCGAAGCGACCCTCCTTCCAGGCCGTCGCCGCGCGCTCCTGCGACAGCGCCGCGTACTCGTCGACGTCCCGGCGCGAGAAGCCCTCGATGGTGGCGATGAGGTCGGCGCCGATGCCCTGCGGCACGAAGTTGACGGCCAGGTTGGTCATCGGGTCGTTGAACCAGGCGCCGCCGTCCGAGGCCATCGGTACCCGCGACATGGACTCCACGCCGCCCGCGAGGACGAGGTCCTCCCAGCCGGAACGGACCTTGGCGGCGGCCATGTTGACGGCCTCCAGGCCCGAGGCACAGAAGCGGTTCTCCTGTACGCCGGCGACCGTGTCCGGCAGTCCGGCGGCCACGGCGGCAATGCGGGCGATGTCGGAGCCCTGGTCGCCGACGGGGCCGACCACGCCGAGCACGATGTCGTCGATCGCGGCCGGGTCCAGGCCCGGGAAGCGGCCGCGGATCTCGTGGATGAGTCCGACGACCAGGTCGATGGGCTTGGTGCCGTGCAGGGCGCCGTTCGCCTTGCCGCGACCGCGCGGGGTGCGGATCGCGTCGTACACGTACGCTTCGGTGCTCACAGGAAGGCCTTTCGAGGGTGAGGGTCAGCCGAGCAAGAAGGTGCTAGCCGAGCAGGGAACGCCCGATGATCTCCTTCATGATCTCGGTCGTCCCGCCGTAGATGGTCTGGATGCGGCCGTCCGTGAAGGCCCGGGCGACGGGGTACTCGCTCATGTAGCCGTAGCCGCCGTGCAGTTGCAGACAGCGGTCGGCGACCCGCTTCTGGAGTTCGGTCGCCCACCACTTGGCCATGGAGGCGTGCACCGCGTCGAGCTGCCCGATCGAGTGATCCTCGATGCAGCGGTCGAGGAAGGTGCGGGTGACGGCGCACTCGGTGGCCATCTCCGCCATCTCGAAACGGACGTGCTGCTTGGTGGCCAGCGGCCGGCCGAACGCCTCGCGCTCCTTGACGTACTCCGTGGTGATCTCCAGCAGGTGCTCGGCGGCGGCGATCGCGGAGACGGCGATGCTCAGGCGTTCCTGCGCGAGGTTGGTCATCAGGTGGACGAAGGCGCCGTTCAGCTCGCCGAGGAGGTTCTCCTTGGGCACGCGCACGTCGTGGAAGAACAACTCGGCCGTGTCCTGCGCCTTCTGGCCGATCTTGTCGAGGTTGCGGCCGCGCTCGAAGCCCGCCGTGCCGCGCTCGACGACGAGCAGCGACAGACCGTGCGCGCCGCCTTCGGGGGTGGTCTTCGCGACCACGATCACCAGGTCGGCGAGGATCCCGTTGGAGATGAACGTCTTGGAGCCGTTGAGCACCCAGTGGTCGCCGCGGTCCTCGGCGTGGGTGCGGATGCCCTGGAGGTCGGAGCCGGCGCCGGGCTCGGTCATCGCGATGGCCGTGATCAGCGTGCCGTCGCAGAAGCCGGGCAGCCAGCGCCGCCGCTGCTCCTCGGTGGCCAGGCCCGTCAGGTACGGGCCGATGATGTCGTTGTGCAGCCCGAGGGCGAGTCCGGGTGCCCCCGCGCGCGTGAACTCCTCGGCGAGGACGGCGCTGTAGCGGAAGTCGTCGGTGCCGCCGCCCCCGTACTCCTCGTCCACGGCGAGCCCGAGCAGGCCCTGCTTGCCGGCCGCGCGCCAGGCCTCCCGGGAGACGATGCCGGCCTTCTCCCAACTCTCGTAGTACGGCAGCACTTCCCTGGCCAGGAAGGCGCGGACCGTCTCACGGAACGCGTCGTGCTCGGGGGCGAAGATCTGGCGCTTCATGGTGTTCCGATCATGATGTTCCGAGGCCCTTCAGGAGATCGGGTACGTCCCAGTCGCGCGCCACGTCCTCGGTGTTCGCGCCGGGTCGCGCGGGGCCGGTGCGGACGGCGGTGGGGGTCGCGGAGAAGCGCGGTGCGGGCGCGGGCTGGGTGAGGCCGCCGTGGTCGGTGAAGGTGCCGCGGGCGGCGAGGTGCGGATGGTGCGGGGCCTCGCGCAGGGTAAGGACGGGGGCCACGCACGCGTCCGTACCGTCGAAGACGGCCGTCCACTCCTCGCGGGTACGGGACTTGAAGCGGGCGGCCACGGCCTCGCGCAGCTCCCCCCAGCGGGTCCAGTCCTTGCGGGCCCCGGCGTGCTCGGTGAGGTCGAGGAGCCGGACGAACTCGTCGTAGAACTGCGGCTCCAGCGGCCCGACGGCCATGTACCGTCCGTCGGCCGTCTCATAGGTGCCGTAGTACGGGCAGCCGCCGTCGAGGAGGTTGGCGCCGCGCCGGTCCTGCCAGCCGCCGGCGGCGAGCATGCCGTGGATCATCGCCGAGAGATGGGCGGTGCCGTCGACGATGGCGGCGTCGACGACCTGGCCGGTGCCGGTGGCGCGCGCGTGGTGGAGGGCGGCGAGGACGCCTACGACGAGGTAGAGGGAGCCGCCCGCGTAGTCGCCCAGGAGATTGGCGGGAGCCGGTGGCGGCTCGCCGGGGCTGCCGATCATGCCGAGGGTGCCGGTGAGGGCGATGTACGCGATGTCGTGGCCGGCGCGCTGGGCGAGCGGGCCGTCCTGCCCCCAGCCGGTCATCCGGCCGTAGACGAGCCTCGGGTTGCGGGCGTGGCAGGCCTCGGGTCCGATGCCGAGCCGCTCGGCGACACCGGGGCGGTAGCCCTCGACGAGGATGTCCGCACGCGCGGCGAGGTCCAGGACGCGGGCGGCGCCGTCCGGGGCCTTGAGGTCGATGACCACCGAGCGTTTGTTGCGGTTGGTGACGTCGAACTCGGGCTTGATGGCGAGTCCGGGGCCGCCGGGCCGGTCCACGCGGACGACGTCGGCGCCGAGGTCGGCGAGCAGCATGGCGGCGAACGGGCCCGGGCCGATACCGGCGAGCTCCAGTACGCGCACGCCGGTGAGCGGACCCTGCCCCGGCGTCGTTGCCGTTGTCATCCAGCCCCCATTGGCGTGACACAACCGATGTAACACCAGTGATGCTAAGAACACGTTCCACTGGATTCAAGACCTGGGCGAGCAAGCGCTTAGCCAATCATCGCGCTCACTGTCCGTCCAGCTCCGCTATCAGCCGTTTCGGTGCGATCACGCGGTAGCTCTCCTCCACCCAGTCGCACAGCAGCTCGGCGGCCGGGGCGCCGGTCTCCTCCAGCGGTACGCGGACCCAGCCCGCCTTGCCCAGGCCGTACCCGGCGGGTTCGGCGCCGGGGCAGGTCAGCGCGTGGGCGTGCGCCTCGTCGTCCTTGAGCTTGACCGTGACGCCCAGCGGATAGCTGCCGTCGGCGACACCGAGGAAGACGAACACCTTCTTGTTGACCTTGGCGACGGACTCGCCCCAGGGGTGGTCCTCGACGGCGCCGGGCATGCCGAGCGCGAAGGCGCGCACCTTTTCCCATTTCTTCAGGGCATTTTTGGGCACCGCCACCGCACACCTCCGGCCTGTCGTCTCCGCTCCGCACACCTCACGCTAGCCTCGGCCACCGACAACGGCGCGTGGTGCGGAACCGAGGGGTGTCATGAGCAGGCTGAACAGGGCGGACCGTCCGTACGACATCGTGCTCTTCGGAGCCACCGGGTTCGTGGGGACGCTCACCGCGGAGTACCTCGCCGCACACGCGCCCGAGGGGCTGCGCTGGGCGATCGCCGGGCGCAGCGAGGACAAGCTCCGGGCGCTGCGGGAGCGGCTGCCGGGCGGCTCGGAGGTGGGGGTGCTGCGGGCGGACGTGTCCGATCCGGCCTCGCTGCGGGCGCTCGCCGAGCACGCGCGCGTGGTGGCCACGACGGTGGGCCCCTATGTGACCTACGGCGAGGAGCTGGTGGCGGCCTGCGCGGGGAGCGGGGCGGACTATCTGGACCTCACCGGCGAGCCCGAGTTCGTGGACCGGATGTACGTCCTGCACGACGCACGCGCGCGTGAGACGGGGGCACGGCTGGTGCACGCCTGCGGGTTCGACTCGGTACCGCACGACCTGGGCGCGTACTTCACGGTGCGACAGCTGCCGGAGGGGGTGCCGCTCAGGGTCGACGGGTTCGTGACGGCGGACGCGACCTTCTCGGGCGGTACGTTCGCCTCGGCGCTGGGTCAGTTCGCGCGCGGGCGGCAGATGATCGCCGCCGCGCGGGACCGCGCCCGGCACGAGCCGCGGCTGGTCGGTCGGCGGGCCTCCACCCCGAACGGCGCTCCGCGGTTCGCCGGGGAGGTCGGTGCCTGGGCGCTGCCGCTGCCGACCATCGACGCGCAGATCGTGGGACGGTCGGCCCGGGCGCTGGAACGTTTCGGCCCCGACTTCCGCTACCGCCACTACGCGGCCGTACGCCGGCTGCCGATGGCGGTAGGCGGGGTCGCGGCGGTGGGCGCGCTGTTCGCGGCGGCCCAACTGCCGCCTGCCCGGCGCTGGTTGTCCGACCGGCTCAAGCCGGGAGAGGGGCCGAGCGCCGAGAAGCGCGCGAAGAGCTGGTTCTCGGTCCGCTTCGTGGGTGAGGGCGGTGGCCGCCGGGTGTTCACCGAGGTCGCGGGCGGTGACCCGGGCTACGACGAGACCGCGAAGATCTTCGCCGAGGCGGCGCTGTCGCTGGCCTTCGACGAACTCCCGCCGACGTCCGGTCAGGTCACCACGGCGGTGGCGATGGGCGACGCGCTGACCGAACGGCTGCAGCGGGCGGGCATCGTCTTCCGGGTGGCCGCGACCCGGTGACCTACAGCTGCCAGGTGGCGACCGTGTAGATCATCCCGCAGATCCAGGCGAGCCCGGCCAGCGCGGCGAGCACCAACGCGGCCGTCACGGCACGCTCGACCGGCCGCTCGGGGTCGGCGAGGGGCTTCGGGGAGCGGTGCCTGGGCATACGGTGCGTCGTCGTCATACGGCCCAGCCTGCCGCTCACGACGGCGCACCCACATCCGTACGGATACTCAGTTCACGTACTCAGGTACCGAGTACGGCGTCCACGCGCTCGCGCAGTTCGGGGTCGTCGGCGGTGGCCCGATGGGCGAGCGTTCATGGACCGTGCGCGTCCGGCTCCTCCAAGCAAACTGGGCGAAGTCGACTACGGTTCGGCAACGCCCTCAGGGGGCGCGGGGCTGTGACATATGCGGCTCCGCCGCGTGGGCGCGACAAGCCACAACGGCGCCGCAGCCGAACGACGGCGCCAGGCGGCACTTCCAGCGGAGCGCTTAGGCGTCCGGCGCCGCCTGTTCCATCTGCGGGCTCCCGGCCCGCGTCGCCTCCTTCAGCGCCCTCCGGCACAGCGCGTCCGCGTGGCGGGTCGTCTCCGGGAGGCGGTACTGGGGGGTCAACGCCAGTGTGTGGGCGCAGGCGTTGGCGAGGCTCACTCGGTGGCCGACCGAGACGAAGACCGGCTTCACGGACTCGCGGGTGCGCAGGGCTCGGCCGACCTCCTCGGTGTCCGCGAGGAGGGGGGAGGCGCTGCCGCGCGCGGTGTCCGGGTCGTCGTAGGTGAAGGTGAAGGGGTTCTTGGCGACGCCGATCGTGGGCAGGCCGGTGAGGACGCCGAGGTGGGCGGCGAGGCCGAAGCGGCGGGGGTGGGCGCGGCCGTAGCCGTCGCAGACGACCAGTCCCGGCGGGCACGGGAGGGCCTCCAGGGCGGCCATGACCGTGGGGATCTCGCGGAAGGCGAGCAGGCCCGGGACGTACGGGAAGGAGATCCGGCCGACCGCCGTGGCCTCGGCGACGACGTCGAGGCTCGCCGCGTCCAGGACGACGGCCGCGGCGACCACGACGTCCCGCTCGTCGTCGTAGGCCACGTCGACCCCGGTCACGTGCCCCTTGCCGGGCGGCGGGCCGGGCTCGTCGAGCACCACCCTCGTGCGCAACTCGTCCTGGACGGCGCGGGCTTGCTCCTCGGTCGCGGGCCAGCCCGCGGGAATGCGTACGGTCGTCATGATGGCAACGAGGGTACGTCGGCGTAGGCTCGCGATCATGTTCGTTCTGGAGCTGACGTACACCGCCCCGCTGGACAAGGTCGACGCCGTGCTGGAAGCGCACGTGGCGTGGCTCGACGAGCAGTACGCGCGGGGCGTGTTCCTCGCGTCCGGGCGCAAGAACCCCCGCGACGGCGGGGTGATCCTCGCCGTCGCGGAGGACCGCGCGCGGATCGAGCGGATCGCGGCCGGCGACCCGTTCGTGGAGGCCGGTGTCTGCGCCTACCGCGTCACCGAGTTCGCCGCCACGAAGACCGCGCCGGAGCTCGAGCGGTACCGCGAGTCGCCCTCCTGAGGCGTCACTTGCCCAGCGCCCGCTTCAGCTGGCTCTTGTTCATGTCCGAACGGCCGCTGACGTTGCGGCGCTTGGCCTCCTCGTAGAGCTGGTCGTAGGTCGGGCCCTGGGAGCCCTTCCCGGACCGCTGGCCGCCCCTCTTCCCGGACGACATGTCCTGGGTCGAGGTGCGGCTGGCGGTCTTGGACTCGCCGGAGCGGGCGCGTTCCTTGTTGACCGTGCGGGCGGCGATCTCCTCCGCACGCTTCTTGCTCTCACCCCGGTCCTGCGCGCTCTCCTTGATGTGCTCGTACTGCCGTTCCCTCTTCGGGCTCGAACCACGTGGCATGTGGGCTCACTCCTTCCGCGCTCGGCGACCGGGTACCCACATTCCGGATCAGCTCTCCAGCCGGGCCACGCGTCCCTTCTCCCCCGCCGCCCAGCAGCCGAGGTCGGGGGTGCAGTCGACGGTGTCGTACGAGCCCGTGTCGACCGTGCGCCAGGTGCGGCCGCCGTCCGTCGTCACATCGGTGCCGGTGGGGCCGACCGCGAGGGCCGCGGTGCGGCTGTACGGGAGCCAGGCGACGCCCGAGCGGTAGGCGGGCGGCGAGGTGGCGGCGGACCGCCAGGTGCGGCCGCCGTCCCGGGTCACGGCGCCCGCCTGCGGGGAGGCCTGGTCGGGGCGGTAGTCGCCGCCGACCGCGAGACCGTGCGCGCGGTCGCGGAAGGCGAGCGCGAAGACTCCCTTGGCGGGGTCGCCCGCCGGGATCGGCGACTCCGTGGCCGTCCAGGTCAGGCCGCGGTCGGAGGAGTGCAGCACGCGCGCGCGTGCCGCGCCGCCGGTGGCCAGCCAGACGTCCTTCGAACCGGAGCTCACCAGGCACTGGCCACTGGCCGCGAACCCGGCCTCGCCCTCCAGCGCGGCGGGCATGCCCGTGTTCGGCAGGACCTTCCAGGAGCGGCCGCCGTCGCTCGTCGACAGGATGCGGAATCTGCCCTCGACCGGGTCGCTCATCGCCAGTCCGTGCTTGCGGTCGAAGAAGGTGAGGCAGTCGTAGAAGGCCCGCGCGTCGGTGTTGCGGAAGGACTCGGTCCAGGTGGCCCCGCCGTCGTCGGTCCGGTACACCCGGGACGCCTCGCCCTCGCCGATGGCCAGGACGACGGCCCGGCGCGCGTCGAACGCCTCGATGTCCCGGAACTGGAGCTCGCCGGCGCCGGGCGGCGAGACGTTCCGCCAGCTCGCGCCGGCGTCCGTGGTGCGCAGAACGGTGCCCTGGGTGCCGGCGACCCAGGCGGTCGTCCGGCTGACGGCCGACAGACCGCGGAACCGCACCTCGGGCGTCCCGCTGTCCTTGAGTTCCCAGTGCGGCGCCGGGTGCCGCGGCTGTGCCTGCGCGGGTACGGCCGTCAGCGCGGCCAGCGCCGCCGCGCACGCCACCCCCGCGACGACCCCTCTGCCCGTACGTCCCCTGTGTCCCGTGCGTCGCGTGATCCCCAAGCGCCTCATGGCGGGCGAAGCTAGCCCACGCGCCCGTGGCCGTCCAGACCGCCGACGCGTGGGACGACGGTCGCCACAAGTGCCGTTCGCAACACAGAAGGTGGCCTGCGCCACTCTCGTGCATGAAAGACGGTGACCGAGGTCACTCGACTTTCGTGTACACGGATTGGCCGATTCCGTCGTCTCTACCAGTGCCCGGCCTCATCCGCCCGGAAGTCAGTCCAGCCGTCACGAGGGAGCAACGCGTTGTCCACTGTCATCGAGCAGCCCGTTGAGGCCCGTCTCGTCGCCGCCGCACCGCGGATGCCGAGCATCCCCGCCACGCTGCACTACGACCGGCGCGATCCGTTCGCCGTCCGCATGACCTTCCCGGCCCCGGCCACCCTGGAGGGCGTGGAGGTCTGCTGGACCTTCTCGCGCGAACTCCTCACCACGGGTCTGGAGACCGCCGAGGGACACGGCGACGTGCGGGTGCGGCCGTACGGCTACGACCGCACCGTCCTGGAGTTCCACGCCCCGGAGGGCACCGCCGTCGTGCATGTGCGCACGGGAGAGATCCGGCGGTTCCTGAAGGCGACGGCGGACCTGGTGCCCGTGGGGCTGGAGCACCTCCAGCTCGACCTGGACCAGCAGCTGGCCGAGCTGATGCGCGACGCGTAGCGCTCCGCACCGCTGGGCCGCCCCCTGGGTGTCTCAGCGTGCCGCCCCCAGCAACGCGTTGAGCCTGCCGTAGTCGAGGCCGTCCTCCAGCTCCCCGTACGTTCCCGCCCCCAGCAGCTCCCGTGCGGCGCGGTGGACCAGTGCGTGAGCCGCCTGGGCGATGGCCGAACCCGCGCTCACGCGCGCGACGCCGAGCGCCGACAGTTCCGCGACCGGGGGCGCGCCCGGGCCGACCATGACGTTCAGCGGGCCGTCGACGCCGTCGACGAGGAGCTTGACCGTGCCCGGGTCGACGGCCCCGGGGACGAAGATCCCGTCGGCACCCGCGGCCCGGAAGGCGGCGGCCCGCTCCAGAGTGAGGTCGACTCCCCCGGCGCCCCTCAGGAACGTGTCGATCCGGGCGTTGACGAACAGCGGCACGCCCTCGGCATCGGCGGCCTCCCGGGCTGCGGCGATCCGTTCGGCCTGCTCGGCCACCGACCGCAGCGGTCCGGTGCCCTCCTCGTACAGCGCGTCCTCGATGTTCACGCCCACCGCACCGGCCGCGAGCACCGCACGGATCGTGTGCGCCACGCCCTCCGGGTCCTCGGCGTAACCGCTCTCGACGTCCGCGCTGACGGGCACCCCGACGGCGGCGACGATCCCCGCGACGACCCCGAGCGCCCGCTCCCGCCCCACCCGGTCCCCGTCCGCCGTGCCGAGGGCCCACGCCAGCCCCGCGCTGGTGGTCGCCACGGCGGCGGCACCGGCGTCCTCGACGACCCGGGCGCTCGCGGCGTCCCAGGCGTTGGGCAGGACCAGCGGCCGCCCCGGCACATGCAGGGCACGGAAGGCGAGGGCACGCTCGCGAAGGGAGTTGAGGTTCGTCATGGCCCCACTCAAGCAGCGGGGCCGGGGCGGGTCCGGCAGGAATCCGACAGGGCCGTGAGGCCGCCGAGGGGGCTAGTGAAGGCGCGGCCACGACGACCGCCGACGGCTCGGCAGACCGCTTCACGGTGCCGCCCAGCCTCGCTCGACGCCGTCTCGGGCCCCGGGGTGCCGTATCGGGCCACCCATGGGGCTCAGGCCGCGCGCGGCATCTCAGGCTTGACCGTGCGGGCTTCCCGAGATGCGGGAACGCTTCGAACCCGGGCGGCACCGGCGAACTCCGGCAACGCCTCGAACCCCGGCGGCGTCGACCTCGCCAACCCCTCACACCTGGGCCGCACGTCAGGCAGTGCCGCATCCGGCCCCATGACGCTCACGCCCCCGTCGGTGCGTCCGCCGGTGTCAGGGCCGCGCAGAGTTCCGGTACGACCATCCGCAGCACCGGCGCCGCCGCTCCGCCGCGCTCGGTCAGTTCCAGCAGGCGGGCCTTGTGGTGGGCGCGTTCCTCGCGGGAGACACGGGGGGTGAGGCTGCGCAGCTCCGCGGCGGCCGCCAGTACGGCGAGGGCCGCGTCCCGGTCGGAGACCTCCGCGACCCGCACCGGCCCGTCCAGGATCCGCCGTACCTCCTCGCGCAGCGCCTCCACGACGGCGACGCGCTCCACGGCGTACTCCACGGTCGGGAAGAGGCCGAGAGCCCGCCGCTTCTCCACGCGCAGATACCCCTCGGCGGCCAGCTGCTCCCGTACGGCCTCGAACGTCACGCGCGCGTGCAGCGTCACCCAGCCGCGCCACCGGTGCGGCCGGGACTCGCGTACGAGTTCCAGGAGCCCGTCGAGGACGGCGTCCCCGGTGCGGGAGTCCATGTCGACGGGGGTGGCGATGCCGTCGTCGTCGACGAGCAGCCCGCGCCGGGCCAGTTCGGTGAGGGCGCCGGCCCGCACCAGGTGGTGGAGGTGGGTGGTGCCGGCGAGCTCGTTCCTCGTGGTGTCCCAGGCCAGCAGGTGGAGCCGGGCCGGCAGGGACAGCGAGCCGTTGGGCACGGGGCCTCCTTCGGGGCGGTGCGGTCGGACTTCACGTTAATTCGTTGACAGCCCACACGCCCCCTCGTACGGTGTATATCGCTTCTGTTGCCGTCGATTGGAGAAGGACGTTGCTCGTCTGAGGTCCTGAGACACCGCGTCACACCACACATCTTGTGTGGGTGCGCTGCGTGTGACCTCGGCGTACGAGCCGTCCTCCGGTGCAGGGCTTTTTTCATGCCCACGGATCATGCCCATGGATCTTCTCCAGGGATCATGTCCACGGAGCCTCGCCTCCCCCTCGGTCGCAGGTGTCTCGATACGCGTTTGCCCCCAGCCGCATCGAGCAACCGCGAGGCCTGTATGTCTACTTCCATCACCTGCACGTCCCTGTCCTTCACCTGGTCCGACGGCACCCCCGTCCTCGAGGACCTGGACGTCGCCTTCGGCCCCGGCCGCACCGGACTCGTCGGCGTCAACGGTTCGGGGAAATCAACCCTGTTGAGGCTGATCGCCGGTGAACTCACCCCCACCGACGGCGCCGTGCGCGTCACGGGCGAGGTGGGCTACCTCCCGCAGAACGTCACGCTCGACACCGGCCTGAGGGTCGACGAGGCGCTGGGCATCGCCGCCCGGCGTGCCGCACTGCACGCCATCGAGGCGGGCGACGTGGCCGAGGAGCACTTCGAGACCCTCGGCGACGACTGGGACGTCGAGGAACGCGCCCTGGCCACGCTCGGCGAACTCGGCCTCGGCGACATCGGGTTGGACCGTACGATCGGCGAGGTGTCCGGCGGGGAGTCGGTACTGCTCCGGCTGGCCGCGCTGCTGCTGCGCCGACCGGACGTCCTGCTGCTGGACGAGCCGACCAACAACCTGGACCTGTACGCCCGCAGGCGGCTGTACGCGGCCGTCGCGTCCTGGCCCGGCGTCATGGTCGTGGTCAGCCACGACCGCGAACTGCTGGACCTGGTCGACCAGATCGCCGATCTGCGCGGCGGGGAGGTCACCTGGTACGGCGGCAACTTCTCCGCGTACGAGGAGGCCCTCGCCACCGAACAGGAGGCGGCGGAGCGGATGGTGCGGGTCGCCGAGGCGGATCTCAAGAAGCAGAAGCGCGAACTGGTGGACGCCCAGGTCAAGTTGGCCCGCCGCAAGCGGTACGGCCAGAAGATGTGGGACCAGAAGCGGGAGCCGAAGATCGTCATGGGGGCACGCAAGCGCGCGGCGCAGGAGTCCGCGGGCAAGCACCGCATCATGCACGAGGAGCGGCTCGCCGAGGCCAAGGAGCGGCTCGGGGACGCGGTGGAGGCGGTACGGGACGACGACGAGATCCGCGTCGACCTGCCGTACACCGCCGTGCCACCGGGGCGTGAGGTCCTGACCCTCATGGACCTGGAGCCGGCGTACGGCGCCCGTGTGGGCGGCGGCTTCGACCTGCGCGGTCCGGAGCGGGTCGCGCTGGTCGGACGCAACGGCGCGGGCAAGACGACGTTGCTGCGGACGATCGCCGGGCAGCTGGCGCCGGTGGCGGGCGAGGCGACGGCACATGTGCCGATGCGTTTCCTGCCCCAGCGTCTGGACGTGCTCGACGACGAGCTGTCCGTCGCCGAGAACGTGGCCCGGTTCGCGCCGGGCGCCACCAACAACCGGATCCGGGCCCGTCTCGCCCGCTTCCTGTTCCGGGGCGCCCGCGCCGACCAGAAGGCGGCGACGCTCTCCGGCGGCGAGCGCTTCCGGGCGGCGCTGGCCGCGCTGATGCTGGCCGAGCCCGCGCCGCAGCTGCTGATGCTGGACGAGCCGACGAACAACCTCGACATGGCGAGCGTCCGTCAGCTCACCACGGCCCTGGACTCGTACGAGGGGGCGCTGATCGTGGCCAGCCACGACCTGCCGTTCCTGGAGTCGATCGGCATCACCCGCTGGCTGCTGCTGGACGGGGAACTGCGGGAAACCACGCCGGAGGCCGTCGGACGTCCCGCGTGACCGTCCGGGCCGCGAGCCCCGCTCGCGGCCCGGATCCGGTTACCGGCGCGTATCTCAGGAGGGCCACAGCCTGACGACGGGGGTTTTGTGTGTGCGGGCCCGCCCTGCATGATGGCGGCCGGTGCCGCTTTTCCGGGGCGCCGTCCCTGCCGCCGTTACGGAGTTCCTCGTGCCCAGCAAGAAGGCCCTCGTCCGCCGCCCCAGCCCGCGCCTCGCCGAAGGACTGGTGACGCACATCGAGCGCGAGAAGATCGACGTCGATCTCGCGGTCGAACAGTGGGAGGCGTATGTCGAGACCCTGCGCGCGCACGGCTGGGAGACCGTCGAGGTGGACCCGGCCGACGACTGCCCGGACGCGGTGTTCGTCGAGGACACGGTCGTCATGTACAAGAACGTCGCCCTCATCACCCGGCCCGGCGCCGAGTCCCGGCGCGGCGAGACCGCCGGGGTCGAGGAGGCGGTGGCCTCGCTCGGCTGCTCGGTGAACTGGGTCTGGGAGCCCGGCACGCTGGACGGCGGCGACGTCCTCAAGGTCGGTGACACGATCTACGTCGGCCGGGGCGGGCGTACCAACGCGGCCGGCGTCCAGCAGCTGCGGGCCGCCTTCGAGCCGCTCGGCGCGCGGGTCGTCGCGGTGCCGGTGAGCAAGGTGCTGCATCTGAAGTCGGCGGTCACGGCGCTGCCCGACGGCACGGTGATCGGGCACATCCCGAAGGTGGACCGGCCCTCGCTCTTCCCGCGCTTCCTGTCGGTGCCCGAGGAGGCCGGCGGCCATGTGGTGCTGCTGGGCGGGCACCAGCTGCTCATCTCGGCGAGCGCGCCGAAGACGACGGAGCTGCTCGCCGACCTCGGCCACGAGCCGGTCGTCGTCGACATCAGCGAGTTCGAGAAGCTCGAAGGCTGTGTGACATGTCTCTCGGTCCGGATGCGGGAGCTGTACGCCTGACCGAGTGAGCGGACCACCCGTTCGGCCCGGGGACCTGCGGGTCCGGGGACTTCTTGTCATGCCCGGGAACAGGGGCTGAACTGGGATCTTTACAACGTACTTAACCTACGGTCTCGTAACCTACGGATTCGTAGCCTACGCTTTCGTAAGTTCCTGTTTGGATCCGGCAACCGCTCGCCGGTTTGTTCCGCTTTGTTACGCGTCCCCCTGGAGTTCCCGTGACGATCACCACCCCTCACCTCGGCAGCCCTTCCGTCTGGACCGACGCCAAGCTGCTGTACGCGCTGGAGGAAGTGGTCGAGAAGGAACTCAACCGGCACCTCAAGGTCACCAAGGACTGGATGCCGCACGAGTACGTGCCGTGGAGCGACGCCCGCAACTTCCCCGGCTTCTTCGAGGACGGCGAGGCCTGGGACAAGGAGCAGTCGAAGGTCACCGAGATCGGCCGTATCGCGCTCGTGGTGAACCTCCTGACCGAGGACAACCTCCCCAGCTACCACCACGAGATCGCCTCGCTCTTCGGCCGCGACGGCGCCTGGGGCACCTGGGTGCACCGCTGGACCGCCGAGGAGGGCCGGCACGGCATCGTGATGCGCGACTACCTCCTCGCGTCGCGCGCGGTGGACCCGGACAAGCTGGAAGCGTTCCGCATGCAGCACATGAGCGAGGGCTTCGAGTCGGACAACCGGCACTCGATGCTGCACTCGGTCGCCTACGTCGCCTTCCAGGAGCTCGCGACCCGCGTCTCGCACCGCAACACCGGCCACCAGTCGGGCGACCCGGTCTGCGACCGCATGCTGGCGCGCATCGCGACCGACGAGAACCTCCACATGGTCTTCTACCGCAACCTCCTCAAGGCCGCGTTCGAGCTGGCCCCCGACCTGACCATGCAGGCCGTGCGCGACGTCCTCGTCAACTTCCGCATGCCCGGCCACGGCATGCCCGGCTTCGAGCGGTTCGCGGCGCAGATGGCGATCGGCGAGGTCTACAACCTGCGCATCCACCACGACGACGTCATCCAGCCGGTGCTGCGGTTCCTGAAGGTCATGGAGATCGACGGTCTCGGCCCCGAGGGACAGAAGGCGCAGGACGAGATCGGCCTGTACATGGGCGGTCTCGACTCGGAGGCCGCCAAGTTCGACGAGAAGCTGGCCGCGCGCAAGGCGCGGATGGCGGCACGCGCCGCAGGCTGACGTCACCGAAGAGCACCTGAGCCGGCCCGCGCGGAGAGATTCTCCGGTGCGGGCCGGCTTCTGCCTGCGGCATCATGCCGCCATGCGGCAGAACAGCAGGGTGGAACAGGCGGTCGGCTTTCTGCTCGGCCTGGTCGACGGGGCGACCGCCGAGCGGGTCCGGGCGCGGACCGGGCTGCCCCCGACCGAGAGCCCCGAGGACACGGCGGTGCGGGTGCGACGAGCCTGGACATGGGCGACGCACCTGCCGGCCTCCGTCGCGCTGTGGATCCTGGAGAACGACGATCCCCAGCTGAACGCCGTGGTCTGGAGGCACATCCCGACCGACGCCGGGCTGCGCCGGGCCATCTCGCGCGGTGTGCCGTTCGCACCCGGCCGCACCGGAACCATCCCGGTCGACCGCACCCTCCCGGGCGCCGAGCCGGAGATCCCCGAGGCCTACGTCGATCACGGCCTCGTCGGCAGTCTGCGCGCGGTGACCTCCATGGAGGCGGGGCGCGCCGCCGCGTCCATGGTGCTGACCAGGGACGACTGGCGGGCGGTCGGCGAGACGGACAGCGCGTTCCCGCTGCCGGGTTACGCGCGCTGGGCACTGTCCGTGCGCCCGGACTGCCCGCCGTCGGTGCGGGCCGGGTTCGGCTCGCACGCCAAGTTCACCCACCGACTGCGTCAGGCCGGCGTCTTCGACGGCCCCGCGGACTACGTGGCCTCCAAGGTCCCCGCCGTCCAGGTCCTGGAAGTGCTCGCGATGGGCCATGTGCTGTTCCCGGCCCGCGTCCGGGAGGCCGAGGACACGCTCCGGCCGCTCGTCCAGGACCACTTGGGCGACCGCGAGGAGGCCTGGGCGGTGCTGGCCCAGCTGATCGAGACCTTCCACGGGAACGCGCCGGAGCTGGTGGTGACGGCGGGCGCGATCGCCTAGGGGGCGGTTGGGCAGCGGTCGGTAGGACAGGGGGGCGGGGCGGCTGGATTCGAACCAGCGTGTTCTGGATCTGGAGTCCGGTGCGCCTGCCTCTGCGCTACGACCCCGCCCTTGGCAGCAGATCGTAATGCCTTGGCCCGATGTCAGTGGGTCCTGGTACCAATGAGGCACGGGGGAACGGCAGTACGGGGGGCACGACATGGCGTACGGAGAGCGGGGGCGGCCTGCCCCGGTGGTCGACCTCGCCGACCGGCGGGCGCTGGAGGCGTACCGCCCGGCGGACCCGGAGGTGGTGGAGCGGGCGCGGCGGCTCAAGGAGGCCGCGCTGCTGGACTTCGGGCTGACCGAGTCGGCGGTGGCGTCCTGGCTGTACGCCAAGTGCCATCACCAGATCCCGACGACCGCGATCGACACCGCGGCCGTGGTCGCCTCCGGCGACGGCACCTGCCTGCTGCTCTACAACCCGGACTTCTTCGTGGGACTCGGCCTGGACGGCGTGAAGTTCGTCCTCTTCCACGAGGCACGCCACCTGGTGCACCGCCACCTGTTCGCCGACCCGGAGCTACGGGACGACCCAGTCTTCGAGCTGGCCGCCGAGGTGTCCATCAACCATGTGGCACTGGTCCGTCTCGACCGGCGGGAACTGCCCCTGCTCGACGGCCGGCCGACCGGCGTCGACCCGCGCGCGGTGTACGGCCACTACCGCGCGGACCTGACGGCCCACGGCCTGGAGCCGGTGGCGTACGAGACGTTCACCGAGACGGACATGCGGGTCTACGGCGAGCTGAAGCGGATGCACGCCCCGCCGGTGCCGCCGCGCCGGCTCTGTGTGCACCTGACCGGCGGCGCCCCGGTCCCGGCCGACCAGGACACCGTCGACGCGGTCACCTCCTCCGCGCTGCTCAACTCCCTGCTGGCGGCCCGGCGCGGGCACGCGGGCGCGGAGCGGGAGCTGCTCGACCTGATGGGCCGCACCGAGGACGGCAACGCCCGGGCCGCCCGGATCTGGGGGAACCTCGGCGCGGGCATGCTCCGCGGCGAGACCACGCGCACGCGTACGGTCCACTGGTGGCAGCGCTGGCTGGTCGACGTGCTCGGCTCCAGACTGCGCGAGGGCGAGCGGCTGGTGTACCCGAAGAAGCGGGGCGCCCTGCTCGCGGCCCTCGGCCAGGACCCGATGCTGGCGCGCCGTGGCCCGGTGCGACACAAGGTGCTGGTCATCGCGTACGACACCTCGGGCTCGATGCCGCACCACGTGATCACCTGGCTCACCGCACTGGTCGGCCGGATCGACGGCGTGCAGGCCCACTGGCTCTCCTTCGACGCCGTGGTCATGCCCTTCGTCCCCGGCGAGCGGGTCTACGGCGGAGGCGGGACGAGCTTCCAGGCGGTCGCGGACTACGTGGAGGGCCGTACGGAGGTGAACGGGCGCCGTTTCGACGAGACCCCCGACGCCGTCGTGGTGCTCACCGACGGATACGCCCCGCCCATCGCCCCCGCCGAGCCGGACAAATGGATCTGGCTGATCACCGAGGGCGGCGACGAATGGCCCGAGCGGCACACACCGGCGATGGACTGCCATCGCGTGACCACGGGTTCGCGGTAACGAGCGGGGGACGGCAGCACATGACCACGGAAACAGAGCAGTCGACGACCAGGGGGACCGTCTCCCGGCTCGAGTCCTTCATCGACGCGATGATCGACATGGGCCAGACGGGCCAGATCTTCGGCGAGCACGGCATCGGCAAGACGGCGACGTTCTTCGCGCACATCGCCCGCGCCCACCCCGGCACCACCCTGGTGTACGTCCCGGCGGCGAACCTGACACCGGACGACCTGCTGGTCAACGCGCCGGTGCGCGATCCGCACACCGGTGAACTGGTGCTGCGCCAGCTGGTGATGAGCCAGTTGAAGCCGGGCACACCGTTCGTGCTGCTCATCGACGACTCGCTGCAGGCGGGCGACACCATCCAGTCGCAGCTGATGCAGATCGCCTGCAACTGGACGCTGGGCGAGCACGATCTGCGCGCGCTCGGCTGTGTCGGCGTGTTCCTGACCGACAACGAGTCCCTCGCGGAGACCTCGGCCCGGCGCGGCGACCTGGCGCTCCTGGACCGTATGGTCACGCTGCGGATCACCGCCAACGACACGTCCTGGCGCAGGCATCTGGCGGGCAAGTACCGCCCGTGGGACCTGCGTCCGGTGTTCTCCCTCTGGGCCTCCCTCTCCCCCGCCCTGCGCGAACTGCTCTCCCCGCGCACCCTCGACCACGTCCTGGCCAACGCCAAGGAGGGCTTCCCCCTGCGCTGGGGCCTGCCCCTGGTCGACGGCGAGCGGCTGCGGCTGGCCGAGCCCGGGCCCGACGGCAAACCCGGCCAGAACCGTACGCACGAGATCCTGGACCGGATCGCCGCGTCGGTGGGCGTGGCCAACCCGTCCACCGTCCCCGACCCGGTACGTCAGGTCCTGCGCGCCGCGCTGCGCAACCGCTGGACGGTGCTGCTCCAGGGCCCGCCCGGATGCGGCAAGACGGAACTGGTGCGGGAGACGGTGCGCGAGGGGCTCGGCAGGGACCCCCTGTACTTCTCGCTGCCGGTGACCAACGTCGAGGACCTGTGCGCGCCGATCCCCTCGTCCGACGGCACCCTCGACAACCTCCTCGCCGCGCACTTCACCGGCCCCGAGCCGAAGGCGATCGTCTGGGACGAGTACAACCGGCCCAAGGACAAGGCCGCGTTCGCCAAGCTCATGGAGATCACCCAGGAGTGGTCGCTGGCCGGACGCCGGATCGAGAACCTGCGCGCCCAGATCGCCGTCCAGAACCCGCCGTACCACCTCGGCCGCAAGCTGCTGGTGTCCCGGAACAACATCGCGCAGGCCACGCGGTTCACCGCCACGCTGGAGGTGCGCCCCGAGGACATCCCGGCCAACGAGTGGCTGCTCGCCCGGTACGGCGCGGACGCCGAGACGGTCCTGGAGTGGTGGAAGCACGACATCGACGACGACGGCCGCGCCTGGATCACCAAGCGCACCCTGGAGCGGCTCATCAAGCTGCACCGGCGCGGTCTGCCGCTGGAGATGGGCACGGTCTACCTGGGTGACGGCGAGTACGCGCCCGTGCCCCTGACGGCGCTCATGGATCGCCTGAAGGGCCGCCAGGTCACGGGCCTGCGCGAGCTCGCGCGCGACGCCGACGCGTGGGAGGCCCGGCTGCGCCGCGCCGCCGCGCACTCCGGCGAGGGCGGCGACGACAGCGACGTCGTCCACCAGATCCTCGCCAACGCGGAGCTGTCCCAGCTGAAGAAGCACCGCGCGGTGGTGACCCGCCTGGTGGCGCTGCTGCCGGCGAAGCTGCGGGCGACGTATCTCGTGGGCGCCTCCGAGCGGCAGCAGCGGTTCTGGACGGAGGTCTTCATGGCGATGCGGAGACCGTGAGCCGGTAGGGGGTGGGTTTCAGGCCGTGGTGTCGTCGGGCGGTGCCGTCCGGTGGACGCTGCGGACGGCGGCCACGTCGGCCGGGACCGGCGGTCGGGGGACGTGGGCGCTGAGCGCCTCGAGGCGGCGTTTGACGCTGGCGGCGATGCCCTGGCCCAGGACGAAGCGCGTGGCCGTGACGGCTCGGGGCGCGGCGTCGAGGAGGCGGTGGGCCTCGCGGCTGCGCATGCCGGTGTGGGTGAGGACGAGGTGGGTCAGGCGGTGCTCGGCGGCTGCCAGGTTCTGGGCGATCGTCTCGGCGGCTGCCAGGTCGACGTGGTTGTCCGCGGCGCCCAGCACGGCCGCCGCACGGACCCGGCCGAGGTCCAGCAGGGTGACGCCGGCCGCGGTGGCCGCCGTCACCAGCCGGGCGAGGGCCCGCGGTGAGATGCCGTTGCTGGCCGCGGCGAGGCGGGTGAGCCGACCGTGCGGCGCCCGCTCCAGCGCCTCGGCCAGTCGAAGCGCTCCCGCGTCCCCCAACCGGGCGGCGGAGACGTACAGTTCGTCGATCGCGCCCGCCGCCACGACCGCGCCGAGCGCCTCCGCTCCAGCCGCCCCGAGCGGGTTGCCGCCGACGAAGAGCCGCTCGATGCGGCGGCCGTTCCCGGCGGCCGCGAGCAGCGCGTCGGCGAGGACGGCGGCGCCCGCCGGGTCGAGCCCGGTCTGGACGAGGTCGAGGGTGCGCAACGAGCGTGCCGACTCGATGAGTTCGGCCGCCGCACGGCCGCCCCCGGCGCCCAGAGGGTTGCGTTTCAGCCATACCCCGGTGACGACCTGGGGCGAGGCCCGTAGCTGGTCGGCGATCCGGCAGGCGCCGCCCGCGGTGATGCCGTTGCAGCCGAGGTAGAGCGTCTCCACGTCCTCGCTCGCCCCCGCCACGGCTGCCGCCCCGGTGTCGCCGAGGCCGTCCGTGCCGAGCAGCAGGTGCCGTACCGGAGAGGGGCCCTGGGCCAGCGCCTCGGCGACCAGCGCGGCGCCCTCGACGCCCAGCTCCTGCTTGCACAGGTCGAGCCGGCCGTCGGGCAGGGCCGTACCCGCGGGGAAGTCCAGCCGCTCACCGGCCGGCCGCCCGGCGCGCAACCAGTCGAGGAGTGGGGCGAGTTCGGCGACCGGACGGGGCACGACGGACGGGACACCGGCGAAGGGGGCACCGGGGCCCTCGCCCTCGCGTTCCTCGTCCGCGCTCACCACTCCGCCTCCCGGTAGTCCTTCAGGAACACCCCGGACACGGGGTCCCCCGCCTCGCCCCGCACGATCGGGTCGTACACCCGGGCCGCCCCGTCCACTACGTCCAGCGGCGTCCGGAACCCGGCCCCGGCCATCCGGGCCTTCTTCGGCGCCGGGTTCTCGTCGGTGATCCAGCCGGTGTCGACGGCGCACATGTGCACGCCCCGCTCGGCGAGTTCGGCGGCGCTGGTGCGGGTGAGCATGTTGAGGGCGGCCTTGGCCATGTTGGTGTGGGGATGCCCGGCCATCTTGTTGCGGACGGCGAAACGGCCCTCCACGGCGGTCACGTTGACCACGTACCGGCGCGGGTGCGGCGAGGCGAGCAGCAGCGGCAGCAGCCGGTCGCAGAGCAGGGCCGGGGCCAGGGCGTTGACGAGCTGGGTCTCCAGCACCTCGGCCGGGTCGAGGGCGCCGAGCCGGGCCGACCAGGAGTTCTCCGGGGACGGGTCGGGCAGCAGTCCGGCCTCGTCGGCCTCGCGCAGGGCCGCGGGTAGGGACGCGGCGCCGCTCTCCAGCATCCGCATCGGTGTGAAGCCGGGCGCCTGCCGGGCGCCCTCGGGCAGCGCGGCGTACTCCCCGGAAGCGAGGAGCGCATACGACTGGGGCGGCCTGCGCACGGTCTGCGCGGCGTTGTTGACGAGGATGTCCAGCGGCTCGCCCTCCTGCCGCAACTCCTCGCACAGGCCGAGGACTTGGCGGGGGTCGCGCAGGTCGACGGCGAGCACGGTGAGCCGGTCGAGCCACTTCTCGCTGCCCGGCCCGGCGCGGAAGCGGCGCACGGTGTCGTGCGGGAAGCGGGAGGTCACCAGGAGTTCCGCGCCGTCGCGCAACATCATCAGCGCCAGCTGGAAGCCGATCTTCACCCGGCCGCCGGTGAGCAGGACCCGGCGGCCGGCGAGGTCGGTGCTCAGCTCCCGCCGAGTCGTGTTGTCGGCGGCGCAGGCGGGGCAGAGACGGTGGTAGAAGGCATCGACGTGTCGATAGGGCGACTTGCAGACGTAGCAGGTGCGGGGCTTGCGGAAGACACCCGTGGTGCCGGACCCGGCCAGCGGCGCGTCCTCACGCCGGTCGAGCGCGCCGGTCGCGGTCGCGGCCATGGCCTCCGCGTCGGCTGCGGCGGCTTCGGCGCCCCGCTCCTTGCGCCGCCGCAGCCGTCCGTCGCGGGCGAAGGAGGCGGCGACCTGCTCGGCGCGCAGCCGTACGGGGTCGTCGACGGGGAGGGCGCGCAGCTTGCCCACGACAT
Source organism: Streptomyces sp. RG80 (assembly GCF_040446465.1). NCBI lineage: Bacteria > Bacillati > Actinomycetota > Actinomycetes > Kitasatosporales > Streptomycetaceae > Streptomyces > Streptomyces sp. RG80. The sequence goes on from NZ_JBEAAJ010000002.1 coordinate 708,151, forward strand.
GGTGGAAAGCGGCCAGTTCCGCGTCCGTGACGGCCTCCGTGCCCGCCCCGGCCATGCCCTCGGTGATCGCCTCGCCCATGTCCCGTCGTTCCCGCCCGTGTTCGTCCTGCCGCGGTCCCGACCGGATTCGAACCGGCGTATCCGCCCTGACAAGGCGGCGAGTCTGCCTCTGCTCTACGGGACCCCGCACGCATCCGGACGACCGGATTCGAACCGGCGTGTTCGCCTGTGCAGGGCGGTGCGCCTGCCTCTGCGCTACGTCCGGACGCGCCCCCGGATCCTAACCGCACCGCCGATGGCCGGTCGCACCGATTTACGGGAGGCCTTGGCGGTGCAACGGTGCCCGCAGGGGGTGAACACCATGGCCCAGACCCATGAGTGGATGTTCTACGAGGTCATGTGGCGCGGCTGGGCGGGTCGGGACCGGGTCCCGTATCCCGTGCCCTGGTGGGCGCAGCAGGCCTTCCGACGCTGGAGCGACGACTTCGACTCCGGCACCTACGAATCGAAGGAGGCGGCCTTCGCGTCCAACGCGCTGTACCGGTACTGGCACATGGTCGGCGTCAAGGACCACCGTCAGGAGTCCCTGATCGGCCAGGCCGGCGAGATCGAGCCGGTCTACGACAAGTACAGCCTCTCGTTCTTCCTGTACGACCCGGCCACGCATGCCTTACGGCTGCCCCAACTCCCGGACGGCGGACGGGTGGAGCAGCGGTTGGAGGCTCCCCATCTGCCGGTCGTGCTGACGACGTTCCGCACCGCGGAGGATGTCGAGTTCGTGCAGCGCACCTTCGCCGGGACCGTCGGGGCGAACGCGCGGGACCTGGTCGTCACCCGGGTGACCGTGGGCAGCCCGACCGGGCGGGAACGCACGGGGCTGCTGTGCGCGGCGGTGCTGCCGGCCGGGCCGAGCGGTTTCCAGCGGCACGATCGCAACGGACGCCAGATCACCGACCGGCGGCTGACGTTCCTGCGCCATCTGCCGGACGAGCAGCGGGTGGAGACCAACTCGGGCTGGGGCCCGGTCTTCGACACCGCGCCCGAGAGTTACGGGGTCTACGGCAACACGGACTTCTCCTTCGACCCCGACACCTATCTCACCCGCAGCGCCTTCCACGACCTGGTCGTCGGCGGCAAGCTGAACGGCGCCCTGGAGGCGCAGGACCAGGTGGCGGGGCTGTGCAGCGCGGTGTTCGCGTGGCCGTTCCGGGTGGCCGAGGGCGAGGTCTTCGAGATCGACGTACGGCTGCCGGTGGGCGAGTTCTCCGGCGCAACCGACCTCGCGGAGCTGCGCGGCACACCGGCCGCCGAACTGGAGTCGGCCAACCGGGACTTCTGGACGGCGAAGCTCCTCGGACAGGGGCTCCAGCCCGGGCTGCCGCGCCCGGTGGCGCATCTCGCCGACCAGTTCCGGCAGGCGCGTGCACAGCTGCTGATCCTGTCCGACCACGGTGAGATCCATCCGGGCCCCACCGTGTACGACTCGTTCTGGATCCGCGACTCCTCCGTCGAGGCGACGGCGTGCTCCCTCGTCGGTGACTCGGCCCTGGCGGAACGGCAGTTGGGCACCCACTACCCGCTGAAGTTCAACCGCGGGACGGGCCGGATCGGCCCATGTGCCGAGTACGGCTTCTACGGCGGTCCGCACGAGAAGGACGACCGCGAGTGGGACAGCAACGGCCAAGCCCTGTGGGCGATCGGCCGGTTCGACCGCACGAGCGGCCGACAGGCCGCGTTCGGCGCCAAGTTGTACGTGCCGTACGTGCTCGACGCGGCCCGCTGGCTGCGCGACAACCGTGACGGGTACGGCCTGCTGCACAGCGGCTGGAGCGCCGAGCACCTCGGTGAGCGCGACAAACCGCACTACTGGGACGACTTCTGGGGACTGGCCGGTCTCCACGAGGCGGCCCGGCTCGCCGAGCGCATCGGGGCGCCGGAGGTCCCCGAACTGTGGGGCGCCTTCGACGACTTCAAGCGCGCCACCGGCGACTCCATCCGCTGGGTGCTGGACGAGCAGCGCCGGCGCGGCGCCTGGGAGACGTACATCCCGACCGGGCCCGGGGACGTCGGCCGGCGCGACTCGACGATGATCGGCGCGGCCGCCTACTTCCATCCGCTGCGTCTGCACATGGGCAGCAAGCTGGGCGACGACATCGACCGGGCGGCCCGCTTCACGCTCGACACCATGTACGCGCACTTCGTCACCGGCGGCTTCCGGCACGACGCCGCCTGGTACGCCTACGGGCCGTACCTGACCATGCAGTTGGCGCACGCCTACCTGCTCGCCGGGAACCCGGAACGCATGGACGAACTGCTCGGCTGGACCTTCGACACGGGCTTCCCGGACGTGGCGGGACGGGCGGCGGCCCTCGGCGCGTGGAACGAGCAGCACGCGTACCCGGTGGCGTCCGACTTCGCCGAAGTCCCCTTCGGCCGCTGGTACATGGGCGACATCCCGCACGGCTGGGCGGCCGCCGAGTATCTGCTGCTGATCCGCGACATCCTCTTCTTCGAGGCCGACGAGGACCGCGACCCGCATGTGTACATCGCTCCCGGTGTACGGCCGCACTGGGTGCCGGGGGACGAGAAGGTCACCGTGGACGCGGCCCCCACGCTCTTCGGCTCGCCGTTCGGCTACCGGCTCGCCCACGACCCGGCCGCGCGGACGGTGACGGTGGACATCACCCAGGCGCCGCAGGGCGTTCGGTTCGTCTATCCGTGCCGGTTCGGCGAGGTGCGCTCGGCCGAGGCGAACGGGCAGGCGCTCGCCGTGACCGGCCAGGACGTGCGGGTGCCGGCGGGTACGTGGCGGTTCAGCGTGACGTACGCGTGAGCGGAAGGGCGGCCGAAGGAGGGCTCAGCGGGAAGGAGGGCTCAGCGGGGTGTACGCCTGATCTCCAGGCGTTCCTTCTCCGACAGGCCGCCCCAGACGCCGAAGCGTTCGTCGTTGTCGAGCGCGTACTCCAGGCAGGCGGAGCGGATCGGGCACAGGCCGCAGATCCGCTTCGCCTCCCGTACGGAGCTGCCCGGCTCCGGGAAGAAGAAGTCACCGCCGGTCTGCGCGCACAACGCCTCGTCCTGCCAGTCCGGGCCGGGCGGCGTGATCGTTTCGATGAGCATGTCCAGGATCGTGCCGGGCGGCGAAAAACGTTCGATCAACGCGGGATCAACGCCGCGTTCACGGGCCTCCGGCCGCCTTGATGGTCCTCCGCCGCACGGCGTGGCGCACGGCGGCGCGCGGAATCGTATGAAAACTGGGAGAGGCTCGACGGTCACGGATGGTCACCGCCCGGGGCGATTGTCAGTGGGCGGTGCAAGACTCGGCAGTGCAGGCAACGGGACCCCTATGAGGAGGGGCAGAGATGCTCACCACCCGTTATGTCACCGGCGCCCCGAACTGGATCGATCTCGGTACCCCCGACATCGACGGCGCCGCGTCCTTCTACGGCGCGCTGTTCGGCTGGCGGTTCCAGCCCGGGCCGCCCGAGGTCGGCGGTTACGGCTTCTTCCAACTGGACGGCAGGACGGCCGCGGCCGGTATGCGGACCGGCCCCGAGCAGGGCCCGCCGTCCTGGACGGTGTACTTCCAGACCCCGGACGCGGACGCCACGGCGAAGGCGGCCGAGCAGGCGCACGGCGCGGTGCTGATGCAGCCCATGGACGTCATGGACCAGGGCCGGATGGCGATCCTCGCCGACAAGGCGGGCGTGTCCTTCGGCATCTGGCAGCCGGGGCGCAACAAGGGCCTCGACGTCGTCCAGGAGCCCGGCTCGCTGTGCTGGCTGGAGCTGTACACACCGGACCAGCCCGCCGCCGCGTTCTTCTACAACGCCGTCCTCGGCCTGGAGACCTACGGCGTCGACTTCCCCGGCGGCACGTACACCACGCTCAACCCCGCCGGCGGCACCGAGGACGCGATGTTCGGCGGCATCGTCCCCCTGGCCGAGTCCACCGAGGAGACGGAGCCGTACTGGCTCCCGTACTTCGAGGTCACCGACACGGAGGCGGTCGCCGCCAAGGCGGCGGAGCTCGGCGGCACGATCCGCATGCCGGCCACGGACATCGAGGGCGTCGGCAGCGTCGCCCGGCTGGCCGATCCGTACGGGGCCCGGTTCGCGGTGATCAAGAGCGCGCCGATGGAGGGCTGACGCCGGTGGAGAGCTGACGCCGGTGGAGGGCTGACGGGGCAAGGCGGGCCGGGAAGTCCACCTCCGGCGGAGCGCTCAGGCGGAGGCCCGTCGGACCAGCGTCGTCGGCAGCACGACCCCCGTCGACGCGCCCCCCGTCCCCCGCAGCAGCAGCCGTGCCATCAACCGCCCCATCTCCTCGATGTCCTGACGGATGGTCGTGAGCGGGGGGTCGGTCTGTTCCGCGAGGGGCAGCATGTCGTCGAAGCCGATGACGGCGACGTCCTCGGGAACCCGCCTCCCCTGCTCGCGCAGGACCCGCAGGGCTCCGGACGCGGCGAGGTCGTTCGCGGCGAAGACGGCGTCCACGTCCGGGCAGCGGTCGAGAAGCTCACGCATCGCCCGCTCGCCCCCGGCCGGGGTGAAGTCCCCCTCGACGACCAGCCGGGGATCGCCGTCGCCCATGACGTCCCGGAAGCCCTCCAGCCGGTCCGCCGCCGACGTCTGGTCGAGGGCGCCGGTGATGTGTGCGACGCGGCTGCGACCGAGCCCCACGAGATGGCGTACGGCGTCCCGCGCGCCGCCCCGGTTGTCGCTGTCGACGTACACCACGTCATCGGCCCCGCCGCCGTTCCAGCCCGGCCGGCCGCCGAACACGGTCGGGATCCCGGCGCCCTGGATCAACCCGGGCAGCGGATCGTCCAGGTGCAGGGAGAAGACGAGCGCCCCGTCGACATGGCCCCCGGCGAGGTACCGGCCCACGCGGGCGTGGTCGTCCCGGCCCTCGGTCAGCAGCAGTACGAGCTGGTTGTCGTGAGCCGTCAACTCCTTGCTGATTCCCCTGAGTTGCAGCGCGAAGAAGGGGTCGGCGAAGACCCGTGTCTCCGGCTCGGCGACCACGACGGCGACCGCGTCGTGCCGGCGCGTCACCAGGCTTCGGGCGGCCTGGTTGGGCACGTACCCGAGCTCCTCCACCGCCCGCCGGACCCGCTCGACGAGCGGCTCCCTGACCCCGTCGCCGCCGTTCACCACCCGGGACACGGTGGCCCGCGAGACCCCGGCCCGCGCGGCCACGGCCTCCAGCGTGGGACGCGGCGCTGTCTCGGTCACTTCGGGGCCCTCCTCGCGGTTGCGGATCAGGATAGCCCTGGTCCGCGGGAGGATGAGAGCGCTCTCCGAAGGCCGGAACCCCCTGGCGGGGGGATCGGGACGGGCTCGCCTCGCCCGTCAGTGTTCGTGGCCGGGTGCGTGCGGCTCGTACCCCGGGATCGTGCCGTCCGTCTTCTTCACCAGGAACAACCCCACCATCCCCATGTCGGAGTGGCTCTGGACATGGCAGTGGTACATCCACGCGCCGGCCCCCACCCCCTCCCCCGCGATGACCTGGAAGCCGAAGGAGTCCGCCGGGCCCACGATCTTGTTGTCGATGACCTGGCTGGGGTCGTCGGGGCCGGTGAGCATGCCGGTGCGGTTGTCGGCCCAGCGGTGACCGTGCATGTGGAAGGTGTGGTAGTACTCGCCGTGCGTGATCATCACGAACTCGACGCGATCACCCACCGTGGCCTCGAAGTCGGGCCCGGAGTGCGCCGGCTTGTTGTTGATGAGCATGTCGTTGAAGACGATCGTGTGGGTCGCGTCCGGCAGGACGTCGCCCTTGCGGCGGACGATCACCGGACCGTACAGGCCCTTGCGGATGCCGATCGTGCCGTGCTCGGTGCCGACCACGTGGTCGTGGTAGTGCCAGTAGCCCGCGCTGCCCGCCCGCCAGGTGCCGTCCTTGCGGCGGCCCGGGGCGTGGGTGCGCCAGGTGTAGGTGCGGGTGCCGCCGGGCTCGACGTCGCTCTTGTTCAACTTGGTTCCGTCGCTGGTGATCTCGTAGTCCAGGCCGTGGACGTGGAGGCTCACCGGGATGTCCATGGTGTTCTCGAACTCGATGTGGGCCGTGTCGCCCTCGTTGAGCTCGATGAGCGGACCGGGGACCGTCGCCTTGCCCTTCTCGAAGCCGTAGCCCAGCTGCCCGTCGGCGAGCTTCTCGGCGTACAGCTTGATGCGTCTCACCTCGCCCCCGGCCGGCGCGGTTCTCGCCGTGCCGTCGGCGCTCGCGGCGTCCGGCGCCAGGGACAACGATGTCGCGGTGGCCGCGACACCGACCGCGGTCGCGCCGCCCAGCAGTACCGCGCGCCGGTTGAACCCGCGTCTGTCCATGCGGAACTCCCCACCCTGATACGGAATTTGCGGAGGCGTACCTGTGATGAACCTGTGAGACGGTACCGGCGCTTCCGCTGTTTATCCACACTCAGGACAAAGTTGGCCCCAACTCGGTCATAGGTATTGGCGAGTTGCGCAAAGAGGTCTAGCTTCCATCGCGCTGTCGCTGTGACCGAGGAGGTGCCCATGCACTTACGAGGGTTGAGCACGAGAAGACGGATCTGCGTGGCGGGTGTGACCGCCGGGGTCGTCGTCGCCGGACTGCTGGCGGGTCCCGCCGCCAGCGCGCGTCCAGCCCCCGAACCACCCCTGACAACGATGTCCATCAAGTCGCCGCCGGGCGGCGCGAACGTACGTGTGCTGCTCTTCTACGGATCCGCCGCCTCCGGCGAGGAGTCGCCGGTGGTCAACGCGGGCATCGCGGCGATCGAGAGGATCGGGCTGACCGGGCCCACCGAGCAGCGGTTCAAGACCGTGGCGACCGATGACGCCTCGGTGTTCACCGATGAGACGAAGCTCGGTCGCTACAACGCGATCGTCTTCCTGACCGGCGGCGGTGACATCCTCGATCCGGAGCAGGAGGCGGGACTCGAGGCCTACATGGAGGCCGGCGGCGGTTTCGTCGGCATCCATGACGCCGCCCGCGCCGAGCCGTACTCGGACTGGTTCACCGGTCTGGTCGGCGCCCGTCCGGCGGCCGGTAGTCCAACGGCCGTACAGCGGGCGGTCGTCGAGGTCGGCGACCGCGGGCATCCGGCCACCAAGGACCTTCCGGTGCAGTGGAAGCGTCCCGACCAGTGGTTCAACTGGGCCAAGAACCCGTCGGGCACGGTGCACACCGTCGCGCGGGTACGCGAGTCCACGTACCAGCCGGGCACCGGCAAGAACGGCTGGGACCATCCGGTGAGTTGGTGCCGTGACTACGACGGCGGCCGCTCCTTCTACACCGGCATGGGCGGCACGGCCTCGTCGTACGACGAGACCGACTTCCGCGCGCATCTGCGCGGCGCGCTGATGTGGACCACCCGGCTGGTGCGGGCCGACTGCAAGGCGACCATCACCGGCAACTACAAGGCCGAGCGCCTCACCCAGCCCAACCAGGCCGGTCAGAACGACCAGATCGGCGAGCCGCACGGCCTGGTCGCCGCGCCCGACGGCCGGGTGCTCTACATCGGCCGGGGCGGCGCGGACTCCTCGCAGCCCGTCGTCACCGACTGGAACAACCCCGACATCGGCAAGGGCAAGGGCGAGATCCACGTCTACGACCCGAAGACCAAGAAGGTCACCCTGGCGGGGGCGTTGACCGTCTTCGGCAACAAGGGCGGCGGCGACGAACTGGTCAAGGTCGAGGAGGGTCTGCTCGGTATCGAGCTCGATCCTCGGTTCGAGCAGAACGGGTGGGTGTATCTGCACTACACCCCGCACTCGCAGATCAACCGCGACACCCGCATGGCCGAGCGACGCGTCTCCCGCTTCACGCTCGACCTCGCCACCAACAAGCTGGACCTGGGCAGCGAGAAGGTGCTGCTCAAGTGGCCGGTACAGATCCACAGTTGCTGCCACGCGGGCGGCGGGATGACCTGGGACTCCCAGGGCAACCTGTACATCGCGACCGGCGACAACAACTCCAGCCGCTTCAGCGACGGTTACTCCGGCAACAACCCGGAGCCCAACTTCAAGGGCGTCTCCTTCGCCGACGCGCGCCGCACCGCCGGCAACACCAACAACCTCAACGGCAAGATCCTGCGCATCCATCCGGAACCGGACGGCACGTACACGCTGCCCGCCGGCAACCTCTTCACCGGCCGGGAGACCGAGGAGGGCGGCGGCAAGACGCGCGGCGAGATCTATGTGATGGGGGTCAGGAACCCCGCCCGTATCTTCGTCGACCGCAAGACCGACGTCCTGTACGCCGGTTGGGTCGGTCCGGACGCCTCGGCGCCCTCGACGACCTGGGGTCCGGCCAAGTACGACACGTTCGCCGTCATCACCAAGGCGAGCAACCGGGGTTGGCCGTACTGCATGGGCAACAAGCAGCCCTACCGGGACCGCAATCTGCCCGACCCGACGAAACCGCTGGGCTGGTACGACTGCGACCACCCGAAGAACGAGTCCCCGAACAACGACGGCCTCGTCAACCTGCCGCCGGTCACCGGCAACAACATCTGGTACTCGCCCCAGGGCGGCGCACCGGACTTCCCGCGCGACGCGAACGGCATCCCCTCCTACAAGCAGGAGGAGTCCACGTATCTGCTTCCGTGGCTGAAGGGCGGCGGACAGGCCGCGATGAACGGGCCGGTCTACCGCTACGACGCGGCGAGCGCGGGGGAGGCCGCCTGGCCTTCGTACTGGGACGGCAAGTGGTTCGTCGGCGACTTCTACGACGCCGACCAGCCGCGCAACGCCGTCATCACCGACCCGAAGACACACGGTGACGGCGGACTGCCGGTGCACTCGGAGTCGTTGAAGAAGATCGTGCCGATCGGCAACGACGGCATCAGGAACCTCATGGACTGGAAGTTCGGTCCGGACGGCTCGCTTTACGTCCTCGACTACGGCCGTGGCTTCTTCACCTCGGACGCCAAGTCGGCGCTGTGGCGGGTCGGTTACCAGGGCGGCGCCGCGACACCGGCCGCCGATCAGCTGGCGAGAGGGGCGGCGCAGTGAGGCGGCAGCGAAGAGGCCGGGCGGTCTGGACGGCCCTGTTGGCCGCCGTGCTGGTGATGCTGGGGTTGCAGAGCGTCCCCGTCTCCGCCCAGCAGCCGGTGGAGCGGGCCGCGGCCGCCCAGACGCTCACCTGGACGGCCGGTGACGACATCACCAAGTACAACTCGGCGCCGGCCACGGCGGTGGCGGGGCAGGCGACGATCGTCTTCGAGAACAGCACGGCGACCGGCAACACCACCGGGATGCCGCACACGTTGACGTTCGTGACGAGCGACCCCGAGTTCAACAGCGATGTCTCGCTGAACATCCTCGCCAACCCGAACGACGACATGGGCGGCCGCCACACGGCCGAGGTCACGCTCACCCCGGGCCGGTACTTCTACCACTGCACGATCCCGGGCCACGGTCAGATGCAGGGCATCCTCGTGGTGACCGAGGGCACCGGCGAGGACACCACGGCGCCGGAGGCGGCCGCACAGGTCACCGGGACACAGAACGCGCAGGGCGAGTACGTCGGCTCGGCGAGCGTGGCGATCAGCGCGACGGACAACGCCGGAGGGTCGGGTGTCGACGGTATACAGTACGCGGTCGGCGACGCGGGCGACTGGCTGCCGTACACCGCGCCGGTCGTCGTCGACCAGGTCGGCGCGCACAAGATCCGCTACCGGGCGCTCGACAAGGCGGGCAACGTCTCCGCCGAGAAGAGCGTCCAGTTCACGGTCGTGCCGCCGGCCACCGACGACACCACCGCCCCGGACACCTCGGCGACGGTGACCGGTGAACAGAATCCGGACGGGGCGTACCTCGACATGGCGACGGTGACCGTGTCCGCCTCGGACACCGGATCCGGCGTCAACACCATCGAGTACGCGATCGGCGACGGCGCCTGGCAGCCGTACACCGCGCCCGTGATGGTGCACCAGCTCGGCACGCACACCGTGCGCTACCGGGCCACCGACAAGGCGGGCAATGTGGCCGCCGAGAAGAACGTCCGGTTCACGGTGGTCGCGACGCCGACGCCGGACACCACCGCGCCGGTGACGGGCGTGACCGTCGAGGGCACGAAGAACTCGGACGGCGCGTACGTCGGCAACGCCAAGGTGACCGTGAGCGCCGCCGACGAGCACGGGGGGTCGGGTGTCGACCGGATCGAGTACTCGATCGACGGTGGACCGTACATCGCATACGGCACACCGGTGATCGTCGACCGCGCGGGCACCCACACCCTCGCCTACCGGGCCACCGACAAGGCGGGCAACACCGCCGCCGCCCGCACGGTGACCTTCACCGTCGTGTCGAGCCAGGTTCCCGCGCCCAACTGCGCCGAGTTCGACGAGCGGTTGACGGTGATCGTCGGCGAGGTCGACTCGGGCGTACCCAACCGGCTCACCAACAGCCGGTGCCGGATCAACGAGTTGATCGAGGACGAGAAGGAGTTGACGTCCCACGCGCTGTTCCTCAAGCACGTGAAGACGGTCCTCGACAAACTCCTCAAGGAAGGCGTCGTCGACCAGCGCGAGTACAACGCGATCCAGAAGGCCGCCCGGCAGTCCGGGATCGGCAGGCCCGGACAGACCGAGGGCTACCGGAAGATCCTCGACGGCAGCGCGGCGTCCTTCGCCAAGTGGCAGCAGGTGGGCGGGGGTTCGTTCGGGCTGAACGCCGACGGGTCGATCACCTCGGGGACGACGAAGGCCGGGCTCGGCATGCTGTGGTTCCCCGAGCGCAAGTACGGCGACTTCTCGCTCCGCCTCCAGTGGCGGGACGACGCGCCCGGCACCGGCAACGCCAACTCCGGTGTGTTCGTGCGCTTCCCGTGGGTCCACGACCACCCGGAGGAGTCGCGGCCGGAGTGGGTCGCCATCAAGTACGGGCACGAGGTGCAGGTCCTGGACCGGCCCGACGGCGACATGTACAAGACGGGCTCGATCTACGGGTTCGACCGGGTGGGCCTGGCCGGCGCGGGCGTGACCCAGAAGGGCACCTGGAACGACTACGAGATCAGGGTGGTCGACCAGCACTACTCGGTCTTCCGCAACGGTGTGCTGATCAACGAGTTCGACAACACCGGCGGCCAGGACTTCGTCCCGCCGCGCTCGGACGACCCGGGCACGGACGGGCGGCGGTTCGCCTCCGGCTACCTCGGGCTCCAGGTGCACGGCACGACGGACGTCGTCTCGTACCGGGACATCCGGATCAAGGAGTTGTGAGCGCCGTCCTGAAGTGATTCCCAGGGGTGCGGCCCACCGCGGTGACGGTGGGCCCCCGGGCGGTGCGGGGGGCCCCCACCCCGCGAACGGTTTGCCCGGCGGCGAGGGCACGTGCGAGCCTGCTGCCGTCCCCTCTCCGACAGCCCCGACAGGACAGGTCATGACACTCGGCATGGTGCTCGGCATGGTGCTCGGCGACGTCCCCGCTCGCGCTTCGACGCGGGAGCGGTAGCCCCGGCGCTCACAGAGAGCCCCCACCTGCCCTTTCACCGCGGCCACGCCCTCGCGTCGGCCGCTTCTCGTGCTCCTCGTCGAAGTGCTCTTCGTGTATCCGCACGTTCGACCACGAGGAGTTCACCGTGTCCACCATCTCCTGGACCGAGCCCGGCACCGACACCGACGCCAGGACCGTCCGGCACGCCCGCTGGCACTCCGAGAGCGCGGCCCCCGCCCCACGGCGCGTCGTCGTCGCCGACGACCGTATGAGCGCCGCCACCGCCCACCGGCTGGCCTGCGAGGGCACAGCCCTGCTGTGGCGCGGCGACTACCACCACGCACGCCGCCTCCTGGCCGCCGTCGGCCGACGCGTCGACCGCAAGCCGCCCCGCACCGGCGACAGCCCGGCCGAGTCCTTCCACCTGTACCGCAGAGCCCGCCGCCACCGCGCCCAAGTCCTGGGCCGCGTACTGGTGTTGCTCACGCACGACCACTCCCTGACCCTGCGCCGCGCCCCTGACGTCCGCGAGGCCTGCGCCGGGGCCTACGGTCCGCCCCGGGGCGCCATGGCCGTGTCCCTGCGGGAGTTGCTCGGCGTGATCGGCGCCCACCAGTGGCGCCTCAAGGGCGTCGAGGTGCCGGCTCTCGGCGCCCGCGTCCACCCCCACTACGGCGTGTTCTCCCCGGTCAGGGGCGAGTACGTAGACCTCGTCGCGACGGCGCCCCTGCCCGTGCCCGCGCCACGCACCGCGTTCGACCTGGGCACCGGCACCGGGGTGCTCGCCGCCGTGCTGGCCCGTCGCGGGTGCGGCCACGTCACGGCCACCGACATCGGCCCGCGCGCCCTGGACTGCGCCCGCGACAACGCCCGGCGGCTGGGCCTTGCCGATCGCATCGACGTGACGGGCCCGACCCTGTTCCCCGAGGGGCGCGCCGACCTCGTCGTCTGCAACCCGCCCTGGCTCCCGGCCCGTCCGTCGTCCGCGCTGGAACAGGGCGTCTACGACCCGGGCGGCGCCATGCTCCACGCCTTCCTGTCCGGACTCGCCGACCGTCTCGAGCCGGGCGGCGAGGGCTGGCTCGTCCTGTCGGACCTGGCCGAGCGGCTGGAGCTGCGCACCCGCGGCGAGCTGCTGTCGGCGATCGGGAGGGCGGGGCTGCGGGTCCGCGGCAGGATCGACGCGAAGCCGCGCCATCACCGGGCCACGGACCGGGACGATCCCCTCCACGCGGCCCGCAGCGCGGAGACGACGTCACTGTGGCGGCTGACCCACAGTTGACGGTCCGTCAACTGTCCTCGTGTCTGGCCCTGCTCGGCTGTACGCGCTTGGGCTCGCCCGGCATCTTCGGGTACTCGGGCGGGTACGGCAGATCACCCAGTCCGTGGTCGCGCTCGTCCTGCCGGGCGAGTTCCAGGAGCGCGTCCAGGGAGAAGGCGTGGTCGTCCATGTCCGCGTGCACGTCGCCGAGTTCGGCGAAGCGCGCGGGCATGGTCGCGAGGTCGAAGTCCCGCGGATGCGCCTCGCCGACCTCGTCCCAGCGCAGCGGTGCCGAGACCGGGGCGTGCGGGCGGGGTCGTACGGAGTAGGCGGAGGCGATGGTGCGGTCTCTGGCGGTCTGGTTGTAGTCGATGAAGATGCGCTCGCCGCGCTCCTCCTTCCACCACTTGATCGTCACCTGGTCCGGCATCCGGCGTTCCATCTCCCGGCCCACCGCGATGGCCGCCCGCCGGACCTCCGTGAACGTCCAGCGGGGTTCGATCGGCACAAAGACGTGCAGGCCCCGACCGCCGGACGTCTTCGGCCAGCCGCGCAGTCCGCCGAACTCCTCGAGCACGGCGCGGAGTTCACCGGCCGCGCGCACGGCGTCGTCGTAGTCGGTGCCCGGCTGCGGGTCGAGGTCGATACGGAGTTCGTCGGGGCGGTCGACGTCGTCGCGGCGTACCGGCCAGGGGTGGAAGGTGAGCGTGCCGTACTGGGCGGCCCACAGGACCGCGGCCTCCTCGGTGGGGCACATCTCGTCGGCGCTGCGGCCGCTGGGGAAGGTGATGTGCGCGGTCGGGATCCAGTCGGGCATGTTCTTCGGCGCGCGCTTCTGGAAGAAGTTCTCGCCGGCCACCCCGTCCGGGTAGCGCTCCAGGGTGGTGGGGCGGTCGCGCAGGGCGCGCAGGATTCCGGGGGCGACCGCCTGGTAATAGCGGGCGAGGTCGAGCTTGGTGAAACCGCGCTCCGGGAAGAAGATCTTGTCCGGGCTGGACAGCCGCACGGTCCGGCCGCCGGCCTCCAGTTCCACCGCGTCTCCCATGCGAGCCACGGTAGGCGTACCGCGCAAACCTCGCACACCGGGCACAACCGACCGTACTGGAGCAGAATCGTCCGCATGGATCTGCCGGTGATGCCGCCCGTGAAGCCGATGCTCGCCAAGTCGGTGGCGAAGATCCCGCCGGACATGCAGTACGAGGCGAAGTGGGACGGGTTCCGGGCGATCGTGTTCCGCGACGGCGCCGACGTCGAGCTGGGCAGCCGTACCGGAAAGCCGCTGACCAGGTACTTCCCCGAGCTGGTGGCGGCGCTGACCGAGCGCGTCCCGAAGCGCTGTGTGCTGGACGGGGAGATCGTCATCGCGCGGGACGGGCGGCTGGACTTCGACGCGCTCACCGAGCGCATCCACCCCGCCGACTCCCGGGTGCGCACGCTCGCCGAGCGGACCCCGGCGTCCTTCGTGGCGTTCGATCTGCTGGCGCTGGCGGACGAGTCGCTGCTGGACGTCCCGCTGACCGACCGGCGGGCGCTGCTGACCCGGGCGCTGGCGGACGTCACCCCGCCCGTCCACGTGGCACCGGCGACCACCGACATCGAGGTCGCGCGGTCCTGGTTCGAGCAGTACGAGGGGGCGGGCCTGGACGGGGTCGTCGCCAAGCCGCTCACCCTGCGCTACCTCCAGGACGAGCGGGCCATGTACAAGATCAAGCACGAACGCACCGCGGATGTCGTGGTCGCCGGCTACCGCCTCCACAAGAGCGGCCCGATCGTCGGTTCGCTCCTGCTCGGCCTCCACGACGACCGGGGCACCCTCCAGCACGTGGGCGTGTCGGCCGCCTTCACCATGAAGCGGCGCGCCGAGCTGGTCGAGGAGCTGGAGCCGTTGCGGATGGCGGACGCCGCGGGCCACCCGTGGGCGGCCTGGTCGGACGAGGCGGCCCATGAGACGGCCCGGCTGCCGGCGGCGCCCAGCCGCTGGTCGGGCAAGAAGGACCTGTCCTGGGTGCCGCTCAGGCCGGAGCGGGTGGCCGAGGTGGCGTACGACCACATGGAGAACGGGGCGCGTTTTCGCCACACGGCCCGGTTCCGCCGCTGGCGCCCGGACCGGACCCCCGAGAGCTGCACCTACGCGCAGCTGGAGGAGCCGGTCCGGTACGACCTCGACGAGATCCTCGGCCGCCCCTGACCCGGGGCGGGCGGGGGCGGTGCCGGGTCAGGGTTCCATCAGGACCTTGACCGCGCCTTCCCGCTTGCGCTGGAACATCTCGTACGCGTGCGGCGCGTCGCTGAGCGGCAGCCGGTGCGTGGCGAACTCGTCGACGCCGAGCGGGTCCTCGTCGGTGAGGTACGGGATGATCGCCTCGCTCCAGCGGCGCACGTTCGCCTGGCCCATCCGCATCTGGATCTGCTTGTCGAACAGGGTGAGCATCGGCATGGGGTCGGCCATCCCGCCGTAGACGCCGACGAGCGAGAGGGTGCCGCCGCGCCGTACCAGCTCGATGGCGGTGTGCAGGGCGGCGAGCCGGTCGATGCTGAAGCGCTCCGCGAACGGGCCGCTGATCCGGCGCGGCAGCATGGCCGAGGCCTGCTGCGCCAGCCGGGCGGCCGCGCTGCCGTGCGCCTCGGTGCCGACCGCGTCGATCACCGCGTCGGGGCCCCGGCCGTCGGTCTCGTCGCGGATCGCCTGGACGAGTTCCTTCTCGCTGTCGAAGCCCCTCAGGTCGTACGTCTCGACGCCACGCGCGCGTGCCCGGCGCAGTCGCTCGCTCACCAGGTCCACTCCGAAGACCCGCCCGGCGCCGCGCACCTGGGCGACACGGCAGGCCATGTCGCCGATGGGGCCGAGTCCCAGCACGGCGACGCTGCCGCCCTGCGGGACATCGGCGTACTCGACCGCCTGCCAGGCGGTCGGCAGGACGTCGGAGAGGTAGACGAAACGGTCGTCCGGCGGGCCCTCGGGCACCTTGATGGGGCCGTACTGGGCCTGCGGGACGCGCAGATACTCGGCCTGGGCGCCGGGGACCGCGCCGTAGAGGCGGGTGTAGCCGAACAGCGCCGCGCCCATGCCCTCGCTGGTGACCTGGGTGGTCTCGCACTGGGTGGGCAGCGAATTGAGGCACATCCAGCAGTTGCCGCAGGCGATCTGGAACGGGATCACCACCCGGTCGCCCGCCTTGAGGTCCGGCACTCCCGCGCCGACCTCCTCGACGATGCCCATCGGCTCGTGTCCGAGGATGTCGCCCGGTGTCATGAACGGGGTGAGCACCTCGTACAGATGCAGGTCGGAGCCGCACAGTCCGGTGGAGGTGATGCGGACGATCGCGTCCGTCGGTTCCTGGATCCCCGGATCGGGCACGTCCTCCACCCGTACGTCGCGCTTGCCCTGCCAGGTCACTGCCTTCATGGTCGCGCTCCCTTCCGCCCGGCGGAGGCGCCCCGGGTACCCGGCGGTACCGCCCCGAACCGTGTTCTTGGGCCGCTCGGCGTAGGAAACGCTGTCCGTCAGAGGTATTCACCCAGCCCACCAAATCCGACCGGGTATGGCCATCAATGAACACATAAGCGCACAATCAGTGAAACGACTCTTGGGTGGCGACGGTGGGCATGGGACGAGGGGCGCGCACGAGACGCGCCACGACGACGGCGGCGCTGCTGACCGTCGCGCTGGCGGTTTCCGTGGTGGCGGGCTGCACGGGCACGGACCGGCCGGGACCGGTCGACGACGGGAGGGGCACCGAGTCGGACCGGAGCCGGAGCGCGAGCCCGGACCAGGGCGAGGACCAGTGGCCCCCGCAGAGCGGGCTGACCGGCGAGTCGGTGCTCGCCGTGAAGATCGACAACGCCCGGGCGGCCCGACCGCACACGGGCACCGACTCCGCCGACATCGTCTACGCCGAGCAGGTCGAGGGCGGCCTGAGCCGGCTGATGGCGGTGTACGCGACCAAGCTCCCGAAGGCCGTCGGACCGGTGCGCAGCGCCCGCGAGTCCGATCTGGAGCTGCTGCGCCAGTTCGACAACCCGACGCTCGCCTTCTCGGGGGCCCAGGGGAAGCTGATGCCGCTGATCGACAAGGCGCCGCTGAACCCGCAGACGCCCGAGACGACGTCCGGCGCCTACTACCGCGGCACCGGCAAGCCCGCGCCGCACAACCTCTATCTGCGCCCGCACCGGCTGGCGCCCACGGCTCCGGGCGCGGACGCCCTGACGACCGGCTTCACCTACGGCAAGGCCCCGTCCGGCGGGACGAAGGACACCTCGGAGACGGTGCGCTACCCGGCGGCCTCCTTCACCTTCAGCTGGTCACCGAGCCGCGGGCGCTATCTGGTCTCGATGGACGGCACGCCGGCGGTGACGACCACCGGCAAGCGGCTCGCCCCGGCGACGGTGGTGGTGCAGTACGTGAAGATCCGCAAGTCCGACTTCCACGACTTCCTGGGCAACAACACGCCCTACACCGAGACCGTGGGCTCCGGCACGGCGAAGGTGCTGCGCGGCGGGAAGGCGTACGACGTCGACTGGGAGCGCGCGACGGCCACCGACGGCACGACGTTCACGACGGCCGACGGCGCCCCGGTGAACTTCGCCGAGGGTCAGGTGTGGGTGGTCTTCGCCAAGGCCTAGCGCTGGGCCACGAGGGGTTCCGTGGGGTTGCGGAGCCCCTCGGCCGCGTCCGCGACGCGCTGGATCAGGTCGAAGAAGACGGACTGCTCGTCGGCGGTCAGCGGGGCCAGGAAGACCTGGTTCATCCGGGCGGTGCGCACGGTCAGCTTGCGGTGGGTGCGCATCCCGTCCTCGGTCAGGCGCAGCAGGAAGCGGCGGCCGTCCTGCGGATCGCGCACCTTGTCGACCAGCTCGCGGCGGCCGAGCCGGCTGATCACCTCGGCGATGGTGGACCGGTCCAGCCCCACCCGCTCCCCCACGGTCCGCTGGTCGAGGCCCGGCTCGGCGACCAGCGCGTTGAGGACCGCGAACTGCGGCGAGGTGATCTCCTCCGAGACCATCGTGTTCCACAGCAGGTGGTGCGCCTGCTGGAGCCGCCGGGCCAGGTGCCCGGGGTGGGTGGTGAGGTCCACCGCGGCCATGTGCGCTCCCCACAGTCGAATTGGTTGGTGCACTGAACGATACCGGTGGACCAGCACACTGTCTGCACACCGGAACGCATCGCTGACCTCGCATTTCTCCAGGGTCTTGACGTCACACCCTTCCGGTGGCAGCGTGAAGGAAACTTCACCGAAATGCTCAGTGCCCTGATTAACTCGGGACCGGACGCTCGGACGAGATGGAGCTTCACGCATGGACAAGGTGGTCGCCACCGCCGCCGAGGCGGTGGCCGATGTGCCGGACGGCGCGACCCTCGCCGTCGGCGGCTTCGGACTGAGCGGTGTGCCGAACGTGCTGATCCAGGCCCTGTACGAGCGCGAGGTCGGCGGCCTCGGCGTCGTCTCCAACAACTGCGGGGCGATGGAGTCCGGCCTGGCCGTCCTGCTCGCCGCCGGCCGGATCGCCCGCGTGACCGGCTCCTACATCGGGGCCAACAAGGAGTTCGCGCGGCAGTACCTGGCCGGTGAGCTCGAGGTCGAGATGATCCCGCAGGGCACCCTCGCCGAGCGGCTGCGGGCGGGCGGCGCGGGCATCCCCGCCTTCTACACCCCGGCCGGCGTCGGCACCCAGGTCGCCGACGGCGGACTGCCGTGGCGCTACGACGGTGAGGGCGGCGTCGCGCTCGCCTCGCCGCCGAAGGAGGTGCGGGACTTCGACGGCACGGAGTACGTGCTGGAGCGCGGGATCCGCACCGACTTCGCGCTGGTGCGGGCCTGGAAGGGCGACCGGCACGGCAACCTGGTCTTCAACAAGTCCTCCCGGAACTTCAACCCGCTGGCCGCGATGGCCGGCCGGGTGACGATCGCCGAGGTCGAGGAACTCGTCGAGCCCGGCGAGATCGAGCCGGACGCCGTGCATCTGCCGGGGATCTTCGTGCAGCGCGTGGTGGCACTGACCCCGGAGCAGGCCGCCGACAAGCGGATCGAGCAGCGGACGGTGAGCAACTGATGGCCTGGACACGCGAGCAGATGGCCGCGCGTGCGGCGCGCGAGCTTCCCGACGGGAGCTACGTCAACCTCGGCATCGGCCTGCCCACCCTGATCCCCAACCATCTGCCGCCCGGGGTCGAGGTGATCCTGGAGTCGGAGAACGGCATCCTGGGCACCGGCCCCTACCCGAGCGAGGACCGGGTCGACCCGGATCTGATCAACGCCGGCAAGGAGACCGTGACGGTCCTGCCCGGCGCGTCCTTCTTCGACTCGGCGCTGTCCTTCTCGATGATCCGCGGCGGGCACATCGACGTCGCCGTGCTCGGCGCGATGCAGGTGTCGGCCAGGGGCGACCTGGCCAACTGGGCCGTCCCGGGCAAGCTGATCACCGGGATCGGCGGCGCGATGGACCTGGTGCACGGCGCCCGTACGGTCATCGTGGTCATGACCCACACCGCCAAGGACGGCTCGGCGAAGATCCTCTCGGAGTGCGTGCTGCCGCTCACCGGCAAGGCGTGTGTGAACCGGGTCATCACCGATCTCGGCGTGCTCGAGGTGACGCCGGAAGGGCTGGTGTTGACCGAGGTCGCCCCCGGAGTCACCGTCGACGACGTCGTCGCCAGGACCGACGCCAAACTGACCGTCGCGGAGGATCTGCTGTGAAGCCCGTCTACATCGTCGACGCGGTCCGCACCCCGATCGGCCGCTACAACGGCGCGCTGGCCGGCGTCCGACCCGACGACCTCGCCGCCCACGCCATCCGTGAACTCCTCGCCCGCACCCCGGACCTGGATCCGTCCCGGATCGACGACGTCTACCTGGGCAACGCCAACGGCGCCGGCGAGGACAACCGCAACGTGGCCCGCATGGGGGCGCTGCTCGCGGGTCTGCCCACCTCGGTGCCGGGCGTGACCGTCAACCGGCTGTGCGCCTCGGGCCTGGAGGCGGTGATCCAGGCGGCCCGCGCCATCGCCGTCGGGGACGCCTCGATCGCCGTGGCCGGCGGCGTGGAGTCGATGACCCGCGCACCGTACGTGCTGCCCAAGAACGACCGGGCCTTCCCCGCCGGGCACACCGAGTTGTACTCGACCACGCTCGGCTGGCGCATGGTCAACCCGCGGATGGACCCGCAGTGGACGATCCCGCTGGGCGAGTCGGCCGAACTCATCGCCGACAAGCACAAGATCACGCGTGAGCAGCAGGACGAGTTCGCGCTCGCCTCGCACCGCAAGGCCGCCGAGGCGCGGGAGGCCGGCCTCTTCGACGCCGAGCTCACGCCCGTGCCGATCCCGCAGCGCAAGGGCGACCCGGTGGTCTTCGATGCCGACGAGAGCGTCCGCGCGGACGCCTCCCTCGCGGCGATGGCCAGGCTCATGCCCTCCTTCCGCGAGGACGGTGGCACGGTGACCGCGGGCAACGCCTCGCCGCTGAACGACGGTGCCGCCGCGCTGCTGCTGGTCGACGAGGAGGGGCTGAGGGCCACCGGCCGCGAACCGCTCGCCCGCGTCTCGGCGACCGGCGTCCACGCCGTCGACCCGGACTACTTCGGGCTGGCCCCCGTCGAGGCCGTCAACCGCGCACTCGCCAAGGCGGGCAAGACATTCGACGACCTGTCGGTGCTGGAGCTGAACGAGGCTTTCGCCGCGCAGGTACTCGGATGCGTCGCCGAATGGCCCGAGTTCGACCCCGCGATCCTCAACCCCCAGGGCGGCGCCATCGCCCTCGGCCACCCCCTCGGCGCCTCCGGCGCTCGCCTCGCCGGCACGGTCGCCCACCAACTGGCCCGCAAGGGCAGCGGCGTCGGCGTCGCCACGTTGTGCATCGGCGTCGGCCAAGGACTCGCCCTCGTCTTGGAACGCTAGGCATCGATTTCGACTGCGGGCCGTCCGTGGCTGGTCGCGCCCACGCGGCAGAGCCGCACATCAATACAGCCCCGCGCCCCTTCGGGGGCGCGACACCGCCCCCGAGCATCAGAGAACCCCAGGACCTCCCCATGACTCTCACCCAGCACGACATCGACCAGGAAATCGCCGCCGAGCACGCCGCCTACGAGAAGCGCGTCGCCGACGGGGCCCCCGTCGAGCACCAGCCGCGCCGCGACTACGCGCCGTACCGCTCCTCGGTCCTGCGCCACCCCCAGCAGCCGCCGATCACCATCGACGTGACCAAGGACCCGGAGCTGGTGGAGCTGCACTCCCCCGCCTTCGGCGAGCGGGACATCACCGAGATCGACAACGACCTCACCCGGCAGCACAACGGCGAGCCGATCGGTGAGCGGATCACCGTCTCGGGGCGGCTGCTCGACCGCGACGGGCGCCCGATCCGGGGGCAGCTCGTCGAGATATGGCAGTCCAACTCGGCCGGCCGGTACGCCCATCAGCGCGAGCAGCACGACGCCCCGCTGGACCCGAACTTCACCGGCGTCGGCCGCACCCTCACCGACAACGACGGGCACTACCACTTCACCACGATCCAGCCCGGCCCGTACCCCTGGCGGCAGCACCTCAACGCCTGGCGGCCCGCGCACATCCATTTCTCGCTCTTCGGCTCGGCGTTCACCCAGCGGCTGGTGACGCAGATGTACTTCCCGGCCGACCCGCTGTTCCCCTACGACCCGATCATCCAGTCGGTGACGGACGACGCGGCCCGCCAGCGCCTCGTCGCGACGTACGACCACAACCTTTCGGTGCCGGAGTTCTCGATGGGCTACCACTGGGACATCGTGCTCGACGGCCCGCACGCCACCTGGATCGAAGAAGGGCGCTGACCTGCCATGACGAAGATCGACACCAGCCGTCCCGAGACGGTGCTGCCCACTCCGTCGCACACGGTCGGGCCCTTCTACGGGCACGCCCTGCCCTTCCCGGGCGGCGGCGACATCGCGCCCCTCGGCCACCCGGACACCATCGCCGTCCAGGGCTACATCCGCGACGGTGAGGGCAATCCGCTGCCGGACGCGTTCGTGGAGCTGTGGGGCGCCGATCCGGACGGCAACCTGTCGACGGTCGACGGCTCGATGCGGCGCGACCCGGCGTCCGGCGGTTTCCTCGGGCGCAACGGCGTGGAGTTCACCGGCTGGGGGCGTATCCAGACCGACGCCAACGGCCACTGGTCCGCGCGGACACTGCGGCCGGGCGCGCGCGGGCACAGCGCCCCGTACCTGAGCGTGTGCGTCTTCGCGCGGGGTCTCCTCGTGCACCTCTACACCCGGATCTACCTGCCCGGCGACGACGCGGCACTCGCCGCCGACCCGCTGCTGGCCCAGGTGGACGAGGCGCGCCGGGGCACGCTGATCGCGGCGGACGACGGCCGGGGGACCTACCGTTTCGACATCCGCCTTCAGGGCGAAGGCGAGACGGTCTTCCTGGAGTTCCAGTGACATCTGCCCCGGAGTCGGACGCCGGACTGCTCGCCCCCGGGTGGGCCGGTTCCCCCGCAGCCGCCGCGACGAGCGACGCCGCGTATCTGCGGGCGCTGCTCGACGCGGAGGCCGCGCTGACCCGCGCCCAGGCCGTGCTCGGACTGGCCCCCGAGGCGGCGGCCACGGCGGTGACCGCGGCCGCCGGGTCGGGGAGCTTCGACGCCCGGGACATCGCCGTACGCGCACGCGCGGGCGGCAACCCGGTGATCCCGCTCGTCGCCGACCTGACGAAGGCGGTGGGCGCGGAGTACGGGTCGTATGTGCACCGGGGCGCAACCAGCCAGGACATCCTGGACACCGCGACGATGCTCGTCGCGGTGCGCACCCTCGATCTGGTCCGCGCCGACCTCGGACGCACCGAGGCCGCGCTGGCCCGGCTCGCCGCCGAGCACCGGGACACCGTGATGCCGGGACGCACCCTCACCCAGCACGCCGTGCCGACGACCTTCGGGCTGAAGGCGGCCGGGTGGCGCGCACTGGTGCTGGACGCCCGGGACCGGATCACGGCCGTACGGAACTCGGCTCCCGCCCAACTCGGCGGCGCCGCCGGGACCCTGGCCGCCTTCACCGCGTACGGCGCCACGGACCCGACGCTCCTTCCGGCTGCGTACGCGCGGGAACTCGGCCTGAGCGCGCCCGAGTTGCCCTGGCACACCCTGCGCACCCCGATCGCCGATCTCGCCGGGTGCCTGGCCTTCGCGGCGGGGGCGCTCGGCAAGGTCGCCGTGGACGTGCTCACGCTGGCCCGTACCGAGATCGCCGAGGTCGCGGAGGGCAGCGGCGGCGGCTCGTCGGCGATGCCGCACAAGGCCAATCCCGTCCGGGCCACGCTGATCGCCGCCGCGGCCCGGCGGGCACCGCAGTCGGCGGCCACGCTGTACGGGTCGCTGGCCGCCGAGGACGAGCGGCCGGCCGGGGCCTGGCACGCCGAGTGGGAGCCGCTGCGGGACCTGCTGCGGCTGGTCGGCGGCGCCGCGCGGGACGCCGCCGAACTGGCCGAGGGTCTGCGCGTCAACGCGGACGTCATGCGTGAACACCTCGACCTCACCCACGGGTTGATCGTCTCCGAGCGGCTCTCCGCCGAGCTGGCCCCCGTGCTGGGCCGGGCCCGCGCCAAGGCGCTGTTGACGGAACTGGCCCGGCGCACCTACGCCGAGGGCCGCGGCCTCGGCGAACTCATGGCGGAGGAACCGGAGTTGAAGGGCGTCGACCTCGCCGGGCTCGTCGACCCCGCCCAGTACACGGGCGCCGCCGCCACCCTCACCGACCGTGCTCTGGAGCGACGTTGACCACAAAACTCCTCAACCACCGTACCGAGGGGCCCGCTTCGGCTCCGCCGCTGCTGCTCGGGCCCTCGCTCGGGACGTCGTACGCCCTGTGGGACAAGGTCGCGCCGGAGCTGTCGATCACGCACCGGGTGATCCGCTGGGATCTGCCGGGGCACGGCGGCAGCGCGGCCGACCTGATCGGTCCGGGCGCCGGTGTCGGTGACCTCGCGGACCTGGTGATCGCGCTCGCCGACTCGCTCGGCGTCGAACGGTTCGCCTACGCCGGGGTGTCACTGGGCGGGGCGGTCGGGCTGCACCTGGCCGTCCACCACCCCGAGCGGCTCTCGTCGCTGGCCGTGATCTGCTCGTCGGCCCACTTCAACGGGTCGAAGTCCTGGGAGGAGCGGGCCGCCCGGGTGCGGGCCGAGGGCATGGACTGGCTGGTGGAGAGCGCCGACGCCCGCTGGTTCACGCCCGGTTTCACGGTGCCCCGGCTCGTCGAGGACCACCGGGACGCCGACCCCGAGGGGTACGCCGCCTGCTGCGACGCGCTCGGCGCCTTCGACCTCCGGGACCGGCTGGCGGAGATCGCCGCGCCGACCCTGCTCGTCGCGGGCCGCCAGGACCCGGCGACCCCGCCCGCGCATCTGCGGGAGATCGCCGACGCGGTGCCGGGCGCCGCGCTCGTCGAGATCCCGGGCGCCTCGCACCTGGCGGTCGCGCAGTGCCCGGAGGCCGTACTGACCGCCCTGCGCGCCCACTTCGACGGGGGCGCCCAGCGGGGCATGGAGGTTCGGCGCGAGGTGCTCGGCGACGCGCACGTGGACCGCGCGCAGTCCCGGCAGTCGCCCTTCACCGCGCGTTTCCAGGACTTCATCTCGCGCTACGCGTGGGGCGAGATCTGGACCGACCCCACGCTCAGCCGCCGCGAGCGCAGCATGATCACCCTGACGGCGCTGGTCGCGCACGGCCACTACGACGAGCTGGCCATGCATGTCCGGGCGGCCCGGCGCAACGGGCTGACGCCGGACGAGATCGGCGCGGTGCTGCTCCAGACCGCCGTGTACTGCGGGGTCCCGGCGGCCAACTCGGCGTTCGCCGCGGCCCAGCGGGTGCTGGCGGAGGAGGAGCCGGACGGGCCGCCCGAAGGGTGACCCTGCGGGTCGTAGCCCCGACAGCACCAGGCAGCCGCCTCCACCGCCCCGCACCGCGCGCCTACGGTGGAGGCATGTCCACGATTCTGATCACCGGTGCCACCTCCGGACTCGGCCGGTACGTCGCCTTCGAGCTGGTCCGCGCCGGCCATGTCGTCCTCGCCCACGGGCGCGATGCGGCCCGTACCGAACGGCTCGTCGAGGAGCTGCGCACCGAGGGCGCCGCCGAGGCGTTCGTGGCGGACCTGGCCTCGCTGTCCGAGGTACGGGAGCTGGGCGCGCGGGTCGCTCGGGCGCATCCCGAGCTGGACGTGCTGATCAACAACGCCGGTGTGGGGGCGGGTGCGCCGGGCGCCGGGCGGGAACTGAGCGTCGACGGTCACGAACTGCGCCTGGCGGTCGACTACTTGGCGCCGGTCGCGCTGACCCGGGCGCTGCTGCCGGTGCTGCGGGGCAACCCGCCGGCCCGGATCGTCAACGTGGGCTCGGTGGGTCAGGAGCCCGTCAGCTTCGACGACATCGAGTTCCGGCGCGGCTACGACGGTTTCGCGGCGTACACGCGCGCCAAGTTCGCACTGGCGGCCCATACGTTCGCCCTCGCCGAGGAGTTGGCCGGCACGGGCGTCGCGGTGAACGTCCTGCACCCGGCGACGTTCATGGACACCGCGATGGTCCGCGAGGGCGGGGTCGCGCCGTGGAGCACGGTGGCGGACGGGGCGCCGGGCGTCCTGGCGCTGGCCACGCGGGACCTCGGGACGGGCGGCTACTTCGACGGTACGAGTCCGTCGAGGGCGCACGAGGCGGCGTACGACAGGGACGTACAGAAGCGGCTGACGGCGGTCACCGACCAGTTGCTGTCGCTCTAACGAAGGCCGCGGCCCGTCTCCAGCACCTCCCGTGCCTGGGTGACCAGTCCGTCCGCGCCGCACGAACGCGCCAGCGCCAGGCCGCGGTTGATCTCGGCGACCGAGCGGGCGGCGATTCCGTACTCCACGCGCGCGGCCGCGTGTTCGTACTGGCAGGGGGACGCCTCCAGGTAGGTGACCGCCTGGGACAGGAGCCGTACCGCGCGCTGTCCGGTCTCCAGTGCCGCGGCGCAGCGCAGGGCCTCGCCGATCGCCGTGTCCGTGCCGAAGCGCTCGGCGCGGCGCCGGGCGTCGGAGGCGAGCTGGGCGGCGCGGCCCGGGTCCTGTGTGGCGAGGGCGCGGGCCAGGTCGAGCGCCCAGGGGACCATCACGGGGTTGTGGTGGCCGCGGGCGGTCGCCGCCTTCTCGGCGGCCTCCAGTTCGTTGATCGCGTCCTGGGTGCGGCCGACGGCGAGAAGCAGCCGGCCGCGTACCGAGCGGGGGTCGGGCAGCACGATGGTGGACGGGTAGGGCGGGGCGAAGCCGTACTGTTCGGCGATCTCCCAGGCCTCCTCGACATGGCCGCGGGCGAGGAGCGTGTCGACGAGGTTGCAGGTCGCCGACCAGTACAGGGGCAGTCCGCGGCCGACGCGCTCGGCGATGCGCAGCGATTCGCGCAAGGTGGCCTCGGCCTCCCGCAGACGGCCGCGCCGGCGGTGCGAGAAGCCGAGGAAGGCGTGCGCCAGGGAGAGGTGGCCGCCGCTCCAGCCGGCCGACTCGTAGGTGCGCAGGGCCTCGGTGAACATGCTCTCGGCGCGGTCGAGGCGGTCGGTGTAGGTGTAGGAGCTGGCCAGCATCATGAGGATCTCGACGCCCCACTCGGTGTCGGTCCAGCCGAGCCCGGGGGCTAGGCGGCCGTTGACGAGGGCGCGGTCGCTCAGTTCGACGACGATCTCCGCGTTCTCGCCGTGGGTCATGGCGTCGAAGCCGCGCAGGATGAGCAGGGCGCGCTCGGGGTTGTCGCGGCCGGTGCAGGTCGCGGCGAGTTCGGCGAGCCGCTCGGAGCGGCCCGGGGAGCTGGCCTCGCCCGCGTGGATGCCCTCCCACATGTACTGCACGGCCTGGAGCCGCAGTTGGGCGGGGCCGGGTCCGAGCCGGGCGGCCTCCGCCTCGACCGTGCGGACGGCGTCCTCCAGCTGGTCGTTGTGGAGCAGGGCCTGGGAGAGGCGGAAGACGGCGTCGACGCGTTCGGCGCCGTCCAGGCCGGGCATGGCGAGCGCGGACTGGAGGTGGTCGACGGTGGTGGCGGGCGCGGTCAGCAGGGTGGCGCAGCCGAGTTCGTACAGCACGCGCGCGTGGGTCTCCGGGAGCGGCGGTTCCTTGAGCGCGCGCTCCAGACAGCGGCGGGCCGCGTCGGGGGCGCCGACGGCTACGTGTTCACGGGCGGCCTCGCGCAGCTGCTCGACGAGTTCCTCGTCGTCGTCCGGGTGCACCTGGAGCAGGTGGCGGGAGGCCATGGCGGGGCCGAGCCCGGAGTCGGCGACGACCTGGGCGGCGATGCCGTGCATGGCGGTGCGCAGGGCGTCGGGGATGGAGTTGTAGACGGCGGTGGCGATGAGGGGGTGGACGAACTCCAGGTCGCCGTCGTCGGCGGGGACGGCGGACGGGTCGGGTTCGGTCAGGATGCGGGCGGTGCGCAGGAGTTCGGCGCAGCGGACGGCGTCCTCGCGGCTCATGGTGGCGAGCTTGGCCACCAGCTCGACGGAGATGCCGGTGCCGAGGATGGCGGCCGCCCAGGCGAACCGGGTGGCCTCGATGCCGAGCCCCTCCAGACGGGCGACGAGTCCGCCGCCGCGCGCGGAGCGGTTCAGCGCGCGCAGCTCGCAGGCCTGGGCCTCGACGGGTTCGAGTTCGCTGTCCTGGACCTTGGCGAGGAGCTCGACGGTCTCGTAGGGGTTGCCGCCGGTGACGGCCCACACCTCGCGGCAGAACGGGGCGTCGGCGTGGGCGCCCAGGGTGGCGCGGGTGAGGCCGGCGGTGGCTTCCGGGGTGAGGGCGCTGAGCGTGCTGACGGGGCCGCCCTCGGCGACGGCGTCGAGGTGCCGGGCACTCTCGCCGGTGACGTCTCCCGGGCGGCGGGCCACCACGACCAGGACCGACAGGTCGTCGAGGCGCTCGGCGAACGCGGCGAGCCAGCGCAGGGTCTCCTGGTCCGCCCAGTGCGCGTCGTCGATGACGAGGACGAGCGGCCAGTCGCGGCGGGCGAGCCGGCGCACCGCGGCGACCAGGCCGTCGCACACGCCCTGCGGATCGGCCTGGCGGTCGCCGGGTTCGGTGATGCCGAGGGCGGGGCCTGCGATGTCGTACCAGTCGCCGAGGTACTCGCGGGCCTCCTCCGGCATGAGGGAGACCAGGGCCGGCTGGAGCAGCTGCCGGACCACGTTGAAGGGGACGGACCTGAGGGTCTCGCCGCCGCGGGCCGACCAGACGGTGCAGCCGCGTGCCT
Organism: Streptomyces sp. RG80; assembly: GCF_040446465.1. Classification (NCBI taxonomy): domain Bacteria; kingdom Bacillati; phylum Actinomycetota; class Actinomycetes; order Kitasatosporales; family Streptomycetaceae; genus Streptomyces; species Streptomyces sp. RG80. Next base: position 736,064 of record NZ_JBEAAJ010000002.1, read on the forward strand.
CGGCGATCCGGCGGGTCTCGGTGAGCAGCGCGGTCTTGCCGAGTCCGGCCTCGCCCCGGAACACCAGCAGGCTGCCCGAGGACGAGCGGTCGGCGCAGAGGGTGTCGATCGCCAGCTCGACGGTGGCGACCTCCTGTTCGCGCTCCCACAGGGAGGCCGAGGGGCCCGATGTGGGCCGTTCCTCCGTCATCCCGTACCTCCCCAATGTCGCCCGAACGACGTACAGACCTCGAGCGTAGCCGTCCGGTTGCCTATGCGGAGGGCGGTCCGGGCAGCTGTTGCCTTGATGGGTGACAGCGGTTTCGGACAGGCGACGCATCAGGCCTGTGACCTGCTGCGCCAGCCATTTGACCGAGCGTCAAAAACCGGAGGAGGAGCGCATTTTCCAAGATCGGAAGTCCGGCGGGTCCCGCCGCGCACTGGTCGCGGGGTCGGTCGGCAACTTCATCGAGTGGTACGAGTTCGGCGTCTACGGCTACTTCGCCACGATCATCGCGGCCCGCTTCTTCACCCCGGAGGGCGGCGGTGAGGCGGAGGCGCTGGTCAGGACGTACGCGTCGTTCGCGCTGGCGTTCTTCTTCCGGCCCGTCGGCGCGGCCCTGTTCGGCCGGCTCGGCGACCGGATCGGGCGGCGGCCGGTGCTGATCCTGGTGATCGTGCTGATGACGGGCGCGACGACGCTCATCGGCGCGCTGCCGACGTACGCCCAGGTCGGTGCTCTGGCGCCCTGGCTGCTCACGTTCCTGAGGATCCTTCAGGGACTGTCGGCGGGTGGGGAGTTCGGCGGGGCGGTGTCGGTGATGACCGAGTTCGCGCCGACCGGGCGACGGGGGCTGTACGGGGCGTGGCAGTCGTTCACGGTGGCGCTCGGCCTGCTCGGCGGTGCGGGGGCCGCGGCGCTGCTGGCGACCCTTCTGACGGAGGAGCAACTGGGCGACTGGGGATGGCGGCTGCCGTTCCTGCTGACGTTGCCGCTGGGGCTCGGGGCGCTGTGGCTGAGGCTGCGGCTGGACGAGACGCCCGCGTTCCAGGAGGACCACGAGGCCGAACGTCCGCCGGCGCGCCGGGTGGCGGGGGCCGTCGCGCTCGGCGCGGGGCGGATCATGGGCTGGGCGGCGGCCGGGTACACCTTCCTGGTCGTGCTGCCCTCGTATCTCCAGAGCACCCTGGACGCGACCTTCCGGCAGGCGCTTCTCGCCACGGTGCTGGCCAATCTGGGCTTCGCGGCGACCATCCTGCCCGCGGGGCTGCTCAGCGACCGGGTGGGGCGCAGGCCGGTGATGCTCACCGGGGCACTCCTGGTCGCAGCGCTCGCGGTTCCGCTGCTCAACCTCCTTCAGGACACCGGGACTTCGAACGCCGTGAAGGGCTTGGCGGTGTGCGGGGCGGGGGCCGTGGTGGGGCTGATGGCGGGCCCGGGGCCCGCGATGCTGGCGGAGCTGTTTCCCACGAACGTGCGCTACACCGGTCTGGGACTCGCCTACGCGCTGTCCAATGCGGTGTTCTCGGGTTGCGCGGGGCTCATCATCACCAAGACGGTGGAGCGCACCGGGAACGTGGACATCCCGGGGTACTACGCGGCGGCGACCTGCGCGGTGAGCGCGCTCGCCCTGATCAAGTCCCCTGCGAGGAAGGCGGGTTGAACGTATGCGGGTGATCGGTCTGATGTCCGGCACGTCGTACGACGCCATCGACGCGGCGGCGGCCGACCTGGAGCTCGTCGGCGACAGCCTGGTCCTGAGACCGCTGGGGATGGTGAGCGAGGCGTACGACGACGAACTGCGCGAGGCGCTCGCGGCGGCGCTGCCTCCCGGCACCACCTCCATGGCCGAGGTGTGCCGGCTGGACACCCTCGTCGGGCAGGCCTTCGCGGCGGCGGCCGTGCGGGCGGATCACGAACTGTGCGCGGGACGGGCCGAGTTGGTCGCCTCGCACGGACAGACCGTGTACCACTGGGCCACCGGCGCCACCGTGCACGGCACCTTGCAGATCGGGCAGCCCGCCTGGATCGCCGAGGCGACCGGACTGCCCGTGGTCGCCGACTTCCGGCCGCGTGACATCGCCGCCGGCGGTCAGGGCGCGCCGCTGGTCAGCCTGGTCGACCTGCTGTGGCTGCGCGGCCGCCCGGGCACGCCGGTCGCGCTCAACCTCGGCGGCATCGCCAACCTCACCGCACCCGACGGGACCGCCTTCGACACCGGCCCGGGATGCGCGCTGATCGACGCGGCCGCCCGGGGGTTCAGCGGCGGGCGCCTGTCCTACGACGCCGACGGGGCGCTGGCCGCGCGCGGGACGGTGCGCGAGGTACTGCTGGAGCGGCTCCTCGCCGAGCCGTACTACGCGCTGCCGCCGCCCAAGACGACCGGGAAGGAACTGTTCCACCTCGGGCATCTGCAGGACGCCCTGGCCGGGTCCGGGACGCTGCCGGCCGAGGACGTGGTCGCCACGCTGACCGCGCTCACCGCCCGGACGGTGGCCGACGCGGTCCGCTCGATGCGGGCGACGGAGGTGATCGCCTCGGGCGGCGGGACCCGTAATCCGGTACTGCTGGGCATGCTGGCAGCGGCTCTGCCGGGCATCGCGCTGCGGACCTCCGACGAGCTGGGGCTGCCGTCGGACGCGAAGGAGGCGTACGCCTTCGCCGTACTGGGATTTCTGACCGCGCACGGACTGCCCGGGACCGTGCCCGCGAGCACCGGAGCCCGGCACGCGCGGGTGCTCGGTTCGGTGACTCCGGGCCGAGGCGGACTGCGGCTGCCGCCGCCCGCGGAAGAGAAACCTGTACGACTCGTACTGGAGTGACCGGAATTCGGCCGGGCCCTCTCATCCGCCTTTCACCGACGCCTCATACGGTGGTGGCATGACGCAGGTGACTCCTCCCGGGTGGTACCCCGATCCCGGGCAGACAAGTGACGGTCCCGCCACCGAGCGCTGGTGGGACGGCAAGGCATGGACGGACCAGACCCGCCCCGCGGGATCGGCCGCCGTATGGGGTCCTGCGGCGCAGACCCCCGACGCGGGGGCCTATCCGGCGTATCCGGGCTATCCGGCCTATCCCGGCCAGCCGCCGGCCGGCGGGCGGCGCGGTCTGCGCACGGGCATAGCCGTGACGGTGGCCGTCGCGGTCCTCGCCGCCATCGGTGTGGGCGTGTGGGCGCTGGCCCGCGACGACTCCGGCAGCGGCAGCGCCAGCTCGCAGCAGGGGTCGGGCGGACCGGGCACCGGTGGCCAGGGCGGACCGGGCGGCTCCACGGGCGGCCAGGGCGGACCCGGCGGGAACGGCGGCTCCGGAGGCCCGGGCGGTTCCGGCGGTTCGTCGCCCTCGCCCGAGCAGTCCGAGGCGCCGAAGATCGAGAGCGGCTCGGTGACCGACGCGATCAGCGGGATCAGCATCCCGATCCCGGACGACTGGTACGGCCAGCAGATCCAGGCCGGTGCCTCGGTCACCTCCAACGACTCCTACCAGTGCCCGGGCGAGACCTCCCAGACCTGCACCAAGGGCGGCGCGTACTCGGCGCCCGCCACGCTGCTGGGCACCGCGGGCACGACGCCCGAGCAGATCGCCAAGGCGGACATCAAGGCGAACGCCGAGCAGTCCTACGGCGGCAAGACCTACGGTTCGATCACCTCGCACGAGGTGCTGGCCTCCAAGGCCGTGACGGTCGCCGGGCAGAAGGGCTATCTGGTCCGCTGGAAGGCGGTCACCAGCAAGGGCGCCGACGGCTATGTCGAGTCGCTGGCCTTCCCCTCCCCCGCGAACGCGCAGCAGATCGTCGTCGTGCGCTTCGGTGTCGACGTCGGGGAGAAGCAGTCGGTGATCGACGAGATCACCAAGGGGATCAAGGTCTCGACGGGCGGCGGCAGCGGCCAGGACGTCTGACCCCTGCGGGAAACCCGTCGGCCGGGTGGAGCGCCTCTCCGCTCAAGAGGAACCCCACCCGGCCGGGGGGTGCGCGCCGCCCCCGTCCCCACGGTGCGGCGCGAGCAGGTCACCGTCCAGTCATCCCATGGACGGCGGCCTGGGTCTCAGGTGAGCCCCAGTGCGGGGAGCACCGCGGCCTCCACGAAGCAGACCAGATAGTTCGGATCGGCGTACTCCCCGTCCACGATGGGCCGCGCCCGGATCACGCCGAACATCTGGGCCGGGATGTACTCCAGCGCCGGATGCCCTTCGGTGACCTCGCCCCGGTCGACCCCGCGCTGCAGGATCTCCTTCAGCGACGCGATCTCCGGGTCGACGAGCGCCTCCCGCAGTGCCTGCGCCAGCTCCGGGTCCTGTGTGACGGCGTGTCCGAGGGCCTGGAGCAGCTTGGTGTCTTTATTCGACCAGCGTCCCGCGGCCCGCGCCACCTCACGCAAGTCCTCCGCAAGCGATCCTGTATCGATGCCGTCGAACTTCGACTGGCGACGGGAGCGCAGCGCGGCCACCACGAACTGGGGTTTGGTCTTCCACTGCCGGTAGAGCGTGGACTTGCTGCACCGGGTGGTGGCGGCGACACCTTCCATGGTCACGGCCTCATAGCCGCACTCGCGGACCTGTTCGAGCACGGCGTCGAAGAACTCCTGCTCACGCTCGGGCGTGATCTTGGAGCGGCGCGAGGCGGCGACCGTCTCCGGTCCGTCCGCGGCCTGCGACGTCATCGGCTCTTCTCCTCGTTCGAGTGGGGCTTGAGCGACTTCATACAAGGTGGAGCGGGGTTGCTTCCAGTGTGGCGTATCTCTATCGATACGCGAGTGTACCGGTACTCGACCGTATCGGTACACTGGCGTATCGGTACGAACCCGTATCGATGAGCCCGATGAGTTCGCCGCACCAGACGAGTCAACAGCTCAGCCCGCACCACCGTCAGCGAAGGGGCCGGGGGATGAATGCCCGCACCGAGCCTTCCGAAGTGGAGACCCGCGCGACAGCGCGGCCGCCGCTCGTCCGTGAGCTCCTGCTCGTCGTAGGACTCTTCCTCGTCTACAAGCTCGGCCGTCAGCTGGCGACCGGGCACACCGGCGAAGCGTTCCGCAACGCGCACCGCGTGTGGGATCTGGAACGAGCCCTCCGGCTGCCCGGCGAGGGCGACATCCAGGACCTGCTGCTGCACGGCGACTCCCTCGTCCACATCGCGAACACCTACTACGCGACGGTCCACTTCCCGGCCACCGCGGCCTTCCTGATCTGGCTGTACCTGCGCCGCCCGGCGCACTACGTGTGGGCCCGCCGGGTCCTCGCCGCGCTCACCTCCGCGGCCCTGGTGCTGCCCTTCGTCTTCCCGCTCGCGCCGCCGCGGATGCTGGCCGCCACGGGACTCGTCGACACCGCGCACGTCTACGGGCCCTCGGTCTACGGCCCACCGTCCTCGGACCACCTCTCCAACCAGTTCGCGGCGATGCCGTCACTGCACTTCGGCTGGGCCCTGATGGTGGCGATCGGCCTGATCGCGGCCACCCACTCCCGCCTGCGCTGGCTGTGGCTGCTGCACTCGCTGGTGACGCTGGTGGTGATCGTGGGAACCGCCAACCACTACTGGCTCGACGCCATCGTGGCGGCCGCCATGCTCGGCATCGCGCTCGCGGTGTTCCGCCCGCCGCACCGCACGGAGCGGCCGGCTGACAAGCCGACGGCGGACGGGGCGGCGGACACGACACCGCGTCCGGCGACGGCATCAGGATCGGCATCGCCATCGGCATCGCCATCGGCATCGGCATCGGCATCGGCAGAGGAGAAGAACGTGCTGGTCGGAGCGGACCGATGAGCGCCACCGCCCTCGCCGTCGTCCTGTCGCTGTTCTCCGCCGTCGCCTACGCGGCCGCGGCCGTCGCCCAGGAGCGGCTGGCCTCCCGCGACCCCGGCGCGGGGATGCTGCGCATGCTGGGCTCGGGCGCCTGGTGGGGGTCCGTGGTGCTGAACGCCGCGGCCGCCCTGCTGCACGTGGTGGCCCTGAAGTACGGCCCGCTGACCGTGGTCCAGCCGCTCGGCGCGCTCACCCTGGTCGCCGCGGTGCCGATGGGCGCGCGGGTGGCGGGCCGGCGGGTCAGCGCGACGGAGTGGCGCGGTACGGCGTACACCCTGATCGGTCTGGCCGCGATCCTCGTCACGGCCACCGGTCCCGCGCCCGACGACGTGCTCAGCGTGCCCGAGGCGCTGGCCGTCGCCGGTGGGACGGCCGCGGTGATCGGGCTGCTGGCCCGGCGCGGCACCCGGCCCGGTCTGCGGCACGCGTCCGCCTCCGGGGTGGCCTCCGGAGTGGCCTCGGCGCTCACACAGACCGTGACGGTGGCCGCCACCGACCGCTCGGACTCCCTGCTGAGTGTGCAGGTCGTCGGAGTGACGCTGCTGGTCGCGGCGTTCGCGGCGGGCGGTCTGCTGCTGTCCCAGGTCGCCTACCGGGGCGGTCTGGGCGCCCCGCTCGCGGTGGTGACCCTGGCGAATCCGGTGGCCGCCGCGGTCATCGGCCTCTCCCTGCTGGGCGAGAGCCTCCAGGGCGGCGCGGCGGGCGTCCTGCTGGCGCTGGCCGGCGCGGGGCTCTCCGCGTGGGGTGTGGTGCTGCTGAGCCGGGCGACACCGGACGTGGCGGTGGCGGATCAGCCGTACGACGACATCGTCGGCGTGGGGCAGCTGTACGAGGACTCCGCCGCGGCGGACCGGCCCTACGACCGCGTCCTCGTGACCGCCGACCACGAGCACCCGGTCGCCGCCGTACTCGCGCTAGAACCCGCGACGGCCTCGCCCGAACCGGCGTTGATGCCCCGGCAGCCCGGGCCGGGGCATCTCACGCCGCTGTGAGCCGCGCTACTCGGTGATGATCGCCGGGTCGCTCACGCCGGGCCGCCCGTTCTCCACGTGCCCGGCGAACCTCCGCAGGAAGGCGGGGTCACCGTCGGAGGTGACGGTCAGGTCGTACCAGCGCCGGCTCACCGCGAGGTCCACGCAGGTCCGTACGGTGGTGCCGGGCCGCACGGTGAAGGTGCGGGCCCTGCCGCCGTAGCCACTCACGACCTTGAGCCGGACCGTGCCGGTGCCCTTGTTGGTGAAGGTCAGCTCGATGTCGTCGCCGGTGTGGCGCGCGGTGACCTCGGGACCGGCCGTCTTGTTCGCGCCCTTGAAGGAGCGCACGAAACCGTTCGGGCCGTGCACGGTCAGGTCGTACGAGCCGCCCGAGTACGCCGAGTTCCAGGTGTCCGCGACGGACTTGCCGGCCTCGGTCGTATAGCTCCAGGGGCCGTCGGTGCGGTTGCCCGACGTCACATGGAAGGCGGCTCCCGCCTTGGCGCCGGAGGCGAAGCTCAGGGTGAACTTCCCGTTCGCCGCGTCGACGGAACCGTCCACGCGTGGGGCGTACTTGAGGGGGCGGGTGGGGCGCGGGCCGCGCTCCTGCTTGGGCAGGGCGCCCGCGGCGGGCGGGGTCGGCACATAGTCGGGGTGGCGCTCCCGGTCCGGCGGTTCGTAGCCGTCGGTGTCCGGGAGGGCGACCGGCTTGGTGTCCTTGCGGGAGAAGTCGAAGGCCGAGGTCAGATCGCCGCAGATCGCGCGCCGCCAGGGCGAGATGTTGGGCTCGTGGACGCCGAAGCGGGTCTCCAGGAAGCGGATGATCGAGGTGTGGTCGAGCGTCTCGGAGCAGACGTAACCGCCCTTGCTCCAGGGCGAGACGACGAGCATGGGGACGCGCTGGCCGAGGCCGTAGGGGCCGGCGGGGTGAGTGCTGTCGCCCTTGTACAGGTCGAGGGCGGGGTCGACGGTGGACTTGCCCTGCGCGGCGGAGCCCGCCGGATACGCGGGGACGACGTGGTCGAAGAAGCCGTCGTTCTCGTCATAGGTGACGAAGAGGGCCGTCTTCGCCCAGACCTCCGGGTCGGAGGTGAGCGCGTCCAGGACCTGCGCGATGTACCAGGCGCCGTAGTTCGCGGGCCAGTTGGGGTGCTCGGTGAAGGCCTCGGGGGCGACGATCCAGGAGACCTGCGGGAGCTTCCCGGTCTTGACGTCGGCCCTGAGCCGGTCGAAGTAGCCCTCGCCCTTGGTGTAGTCGGTGCCGGTGCGGGCCTTGTCGTACAGCGGGTCGCCGGGCTTCGCGTTCCGGTACTGGTTGAAGTAGAGCAGCGAGTTGTCGCCGTAGTTGCCGCGGTAGGCGTCCTGGATCCAGCCCCAGGAGCCGTTCGCGTCGAGGCCGTCACCGACGTCCTGGTAGATCTTCCAGGAGACGCCGGCCTTCTCCAGGCGCTCGGGGTAGGTCGTCCAGCCGTAGCCGACCTCGTCGTTGCCGAGGACCGGGCCGCCGCCCTGTCCGTCGTTGCCCGTGTAACCCGTCCACATGTAGTAGCGGTTGGGGTCGGTCGAGCCGATGAACGAGCAGTGGTAGGCGTCGCAGATGGTGAAGGAGTCGGCGAGGGCGTAGTGGAACGGGATGTCCTCGCGGTTCAGGTACGCCATCGTCGTGGAGCCCTTGTTCGGGACCCATTTGTCGTACTTGCCACCGTTGAAGGCGGCATGTCCGTCGTTCCAGCCGTGCGGGAGGTCCTGGATGAACTGCATGCCCAGGTCGTCGGCCTCGGGACGGAAGGGCAGGATGTCCTTGCCGCTGCGGTCCGCCTGGTGCCAGACGGACTTGCCGTTCTCCAGCGTGACCGGCCGGGGGTCGCCGAAGCCCCGTACGCCCCTGAGCGATCCGAAGTAGTGGTCGAAGGAGCGGTTCTCCTGCATCAGGACGACGATGTGCTCGACGTCCTGGATCGACCCCGTGCGGTGGTTCGCCGGGAGCGCGGCAGCACGCTGGATGCTGCTCGACAGCGCGGTGAACGCCGAGGTGGCGCCCGCGAGTTGGAGGAATCTGCGCCGGTTGACTTCGGGCATGGGTGGGTGCTGCCTCTCATCCAGGGGTGCGGATGGCCGGAACATGACGGAATGTGCGCGCAGCGAGTGTTCCAAGAGCACCAAACGTCAGGGAAGGGTCTGGTGGCGCCCATGTGAAAGTCGGCGGTACGGGTGGTGCCGCTGTTTCCTCGCGGGGTTCCGGGGCACACTCACGGTCCGGTCAGCGGGCCGCCCATTCCCCGATGAGGCGCACCGTCCGCTCGTAGCGCTCCTCGTGCAGGTAGTGGCCCGTGTCGGGCCAGTGCTCCACCCGGGAGCCCGGCAGTTGCGGCAGACCGCTCTCCCAGGCGGCCGCCTCCCGCGAGGTCCATACGGTCAGGGCCGGCCGCCGGCGGCGGCGCAGATACGCCTCGCTGTGCGGGCGGACGCCGACCGCGCCGGGGTCGGTGTACATCCCCGCGTAGGACTGGGCGATGACGTGGTCCGGGGTGCCGAGCATGGTGCGGACATGGGCGGTGCGCAGTCCGGGCGGTGCGTGCGGGGAGAAGGCGTCGGCGACGAAGTCGGCCGCCGCCCTGGCCCCTTGGGCCCGGTAGGCGGCCGAGCGGGCGGGGATGAGCTCCACTTCGGCGCCGTGGGCACCGTGGGCGGGGTCGAGGGCGACGACCGAGCGGACCAGAGGCGGGTGGCGTACGGCCAGGAGGTTCACCACCTGCCCGCCCATGGAGTGGCCGACGGCCACGACCGGTCCGGTGGCGAGGCTCTCGACCAGTGCCGCCAGGTCGTCCGCCATCTCCACCGGTGTGTTGCCGCTCTCCGGCACCTCGGAACGGCCGTGGCCCCGCAGGTCCGGGACGACCAGCCGGAACCGGTCCGCCAGCGCCTCGGCGTGCGGCGACCACTCCCGGCCGTCGCCGCCCCAGCCGTGCACCAGGAGCAGGGGCGGGGCGGTGACGGGGCCGTGGGTGGTGCGGAACAGGCGGATGCGGCCGGTGCCGATCACATGGGCTCCGTTCGAAACGTGGTGGTCGCCGGGGCCGGTGCGGTCCCCCGTACCGCACCGGCCCCGGACGGGTCTCAACCCCGGTACAGGACCAGGGTGCTGAGCGGGCCCACCTTGGGCCGGTGGCCCGCGCCCACGGTCTTGCCCGTGGCGAGGTCGCGAGCCGGGCCGAAGGCGGTGCGCGGCGGGAGGGTGACCGTCTTGTCGGTGCTGGTGTTCATGGCGATCAGATAGTCGCCGTACTCGCAGAGATAGAAGGGCGCGCGGCCCACCAGCATGGTCTCCACGCCGTCGAAGTGGACGCCGAGGGCCGGGTCGGGAACGTCGTCGGGGACGGGGGCGAGGTGGTAGACGTCGCCGGCGAGGGCCTGGTGGAGGGTGTCGCCGGGCGGCGGGAAGCCGCCGGGTGGGAGGTGGGCGGCGCCGGGGTCGTTGATGGCGTAGTCCCACAGGATCCAGTCGCGGGCGGCGAAGGTGTCGTCCGTGAGGCCGGCGGACCGCTCACGGATCGTGGCGGAACGCTGGTCGGTGGCGGTGACATGGTGGATACGGGCGTAGTTGTTGACGCCCTGGCGGGAGCGGAAGTAGAGGGAGGCGAAGAGGAGTTCGTCGCCGTTCTTGACCGCCACGCACCCGTTCTCCTCGTCGGTGAAGACGAAGTCGGGACGGCCCGGGCCGGTCGGGATACGGCCGGGTCGGGCGGCGAGCGCCTGGAACTCGGGCCAGTCGCGGGACAGGAAGCGCAGGGCGTTGAGGCCGACGCGGGTCCAGGTGTGGGTGGCCTGGAGGTTCAACTGGGGGTAGAGCTGGCCGTCGTCGACCATCTCCTGGGTCCAGCCGACGATGTCGGGGTCCTTGAACACCGCCGCCGTCATCACGGGGTTGGAGTCCCAGGCGGTGCGCGAGGCGTACGCGGTCTCGCCGGGGTAGACCTCGTTGCGCCAGCCGATGACGGTCTCGATCCGGGAGATGCGGCAGCCGTCCCGGTCCACGTCGATCACCCGGAACCTGCCGCGCGCCTTGGTCATCTCCACCATCTGCTCGCGCAGTTCGGGCGCCTCCTGGCCGCCGTAGCCGCGCGTGACGGACTCGTACATCATCACGAGCCAGTCCATGACCTCGCCGTAGTTGCCGACGTAGCCGAGCTCACGGGTGAGGCCCTTGCGGGTCACCTGCGAGTAGCCCTCGCCGAGCGGCTTGGTGGGGTTGCCGTCGGCGTCCTCGGGGCCGAGGTAGGGGCGGAGGCCGATCGCCTGGTACAGGTAGTCGCGCGCCTTGTCCTCGGACAGGGCCAGGTCCGGGGCGAGGAGCCGCAGGCCGCGGTTGGTCTGGTAGAGGCCGATGGCGCAGATCTGCGACTGGTTGCTGTAGTGCGGGAAGTGCCTGCGCCAGTAGTCCCGGCTGGACTTGAGCATGTCGGTGTACGCGTCCCTGCGCACCGGCGGCACGGGGGTGGTCGCGTCCGCGGGCGGGACGAGGGTGACGTCGTCGAACCAGGCGGTGCCGGGCCCGGACAGCCGCAGATGCATCTCCATCTGCGTGGCGCCGGCCGGGGTTTCCAGGTCGATCGACACGTACTCCCAGTCGTGGGTGCCCTTGCTCGCGTACTTCTTGTGGTCGCCGCCGACCAGCTTGCCGTTCGCGTCGTAGAAGAGCGGGTCGATGTGGGCGCCGAGGCCGGTGGCGCCGTCGGTCCTGATCCAGGCGCCGTAGGTGTAGGTGCCGGAGCCGACCTTCACCCTGGCCGTGGAGCTGACGTAGCTGTAGCCGCTCGCGGCGGTGGCCTGGAGCCTGAGAGAAGCAGAACCGTTTCTGTGAGTCGTGGTGTCCCGGGCCCAGGTACCCCCGCCCGCCGTGGCCCAGCCGGGCATCTGCCAGGCGGTGGGTGTGGCGGCGCCGTTCTCGAAGCCCGGGTTGACGACGGCGTACGGCGATCCGGTGACCTGGCTGTCGAGCCGGTCCCCGAGGCTCTCCCACAGCAGCGCCAGCACCAGGCCGACCCGGCCGAAGCCCTGCCACTGCTGGTCGGAACCGGTCATCACGGTGGCGTCGGACTTCCAGGCCAGGTAACGGCCGTCGATGGCCTGGAGGACGCGGTCGATCGCCTGCGGGTTCTGGTATGCCGGGCTGCCGGACCACAGGTAGCCCTCGGCCAGGGACTGCATGGCCCAGCCGTCCATGGTCGCCGGGTTGGCGGTGGTGAGGTAGGTGTTCTGGTCCTTGAGCACCCGCGCCTTGATGGCGTCCAGGACCTCCTCGCCGCCCGTGCGGGGCTTCGGGACGGGGGCGGGGCCCTGGACCTCGCCCTTCGGCGGGACGAAGCAGGGGTCGGTGTGGGTGTAGAGGCGGTAGATGCCGCGCGACGGTGTGGTCATGGTGCGGTAGAGCTGGGACGCGTCCTGGCCGTAGGACCAGATGCGGCCCATCGCGCGGATCTCCAGCGTCACCCGGTCCTTGCCGGCGGTCATCTTCTCCGGCAGCGGCAGGGTGTGGAAGAAGAAGCGGCCGGGGGTGCGCGGGGCGGTGTCCAGGATGTCGAGGGGGTCGACGGCGCCCTGGTCCTGGTGGCCGACCTGCTTGCCCTCGCAGAAGAGCTGGAGGCGCCACATGTCGGTGCCGGACGCGGCCTCCTCGGAGGTGTCGTCGTGGTCGTCTCCCCACAGGCGGACGGTGACGTAGGTGGTGCCCCTCGGGCGGACCGCCACGTCGAATCTGAGGGTGCCGCCCCAATAGCTCGCCGGCTCGGTGGGGTTGAGGACACGGGCGCTCTGGCCGAGGCCGCCGGTGACCGTGTCGGAGAGGGTGGCGGTGAGGGCGTGCGCGCTCTCCGAGTCGGCGTCGCCGAAGACGACGACGTCCAGCGGTGCCTGGCGGACAGCGGCCGTGGCGGGGGCCGCGGTGCCGAGCGGCAGGCCGGCGCCGGCCACGACGACGCCGGTGGCCCCGGCGTACTTCAGTACGTCGCGTCTCTTGGGTGCGTTGGGCACGGTTGATCCTTTACTTGAGGCTGCCCATGAGGATTCCGCTGCGCCAGTACTTCTGGAGGGCGAACATGAAGACCGCCAGCGGAACGATCGACAGCAGGGACCCGGTGAGGACGAGGGTGTTCATGTCGCGGGACTGCTGCGCCTGTTGCACCCAGGAGAAGAGACCCAGGGTCACGGGGAAGGAGCGCTCGCCGTTGAGCATGAAGAGGGGGAGGAAGAAGTTGTTCCAGATGTTGACGAAGTCGAGCATGAAGATGGTGATGCCGCCGGTGCGCATCAGCCGCAGCGCGATCGAGAAGAAGACCCGTGTCTCGCTCGCGCCGTCGATACGGGCCGCCTCCATCAGCTCGGCGGGTACCGAGCTGTCGGCGTAGACCTTGCCGAGGTAGACCCCGAACGGGTTGATGAAGTACGGGATCAGCACCGCCCAGACGGTGTTGGTGAGGTGGATGTCCGCGAAGACGAGGTAGAGCGGGAAGGCGAGCAGGGTGCTCGGCAGCAGGGAGGCGCCGACGATGACGCCGAACAGGGCGCCCCTGCCCCGGAACTCGTACTTCGCCAGGCCGTACCCCGCGGCGAGCGAGAGCAGCGTCGAACCGGCGGCGCCGACGGTGGAGTACAGCACCGAGTTGAGGATCCAGCGGCCGAAGACACCGTCGTGGTAGTCCCAGATCGCCGTGAAGTTGTCGGCGAGGTGGTTGGAGGAGAACCACAGGCCGAAGGTGGAGTAGAGGTCGGTCTGGTTCTTCGTCGACGCCACCAGCAGGAACCAGGTGGGGGCGAGCGAGTAGAGCAGGAAGACGATCAGGAGGCCGGTGGTGAGAGCCACCGCCCGGCGGGTGGGACGGACCCCGCCCCCGTGGGCGGTCGCGGCCTTCGTGGCGCTGCTCATGACATCTTCCTGTTCGTGACGCGGTAGAAGACGAAGGCGAGGATGCCGGTGACGGCGGCGAGGACGAGCGACTCGGCGGCGGCGTACTGGTAGTCGCCGGTCTTGAAGGCCCGGTCGAAGATCTCCAGCATCGGGGTGAAGTCGGTGCTGATGGACTCCGGCGCCACGTACCTCAGAAACAGCGGCTCGGTGAACAGCTGGAGCCGGCCGATCAGGGAGAACATGCCGGTCAGGATGAGGATGCCGGTGATGTTGGGGACCTTGATCGACCAGGCGATCCGCCACTCCCGCGCCCCGTCGAGGCGGGCCGCCTCGTACAGCTCGCGCGGCAGGGCCTGGAGGGAGGCGGAGATCAGGATCATGTTGAAGCCGATGCCCTGCCAGGTGAGCAGATTGCCCAGCGAGAGATAGGTGTTGAGGCCGCCGAAGAAGGTGATGCCGGTCCCGGCCCGGTCGGCGAGGTCGACGATGGGGCTCGCGGTCGGGCTGTAGAGGAACAGCCAGATCAGCGTCGAGACCACGCCGGGGATGACGTACGGGATGAGGAGTCCGGCGCGGAAGAAGCGGACCGCGCGGGCCGCGACGCCGTCCAGGAGCAGGGCCAGCAGCAGTGAGATGCCGAGCATCACGGTGATCTGCGCGGCGCCGAAGAGCAGGGTGCGCAGGGTGCCGGTCCAGAAGGTGCCGTCCGTCAGGATCGCCGAGAAGTTGGCGAAGCCCGCGAAGACGGTCCTGGTCGGGCCGAAGCCGATGCCGCTGCTCTTCTTCTGCTGGAGGCTCTGGCCGAAGGCGTAACCGATCGGCACGACATAGGTGAGCAGGAAGCCGATCAGGAAGGGCAGCATGAAGAACAGGCCCTTGTAGGCTCCCCGCCGCCCGGTCCGGCGGGGGGAGGTCCGCCGGACCGGGGAGTCGGTGGCGACCTTCGCGGGTCGCGTGAGGGTGGACACGGATCTCTCCAAGTGGGGTGCGCCGAGGGGAGGTCGGGGGTCAGTGCGCGGCTACGGCCTTGACGCCCTTGTCCTTCAGGTCGTCCAGCACCCACTGCTGAAGGTGCGTCAGCATGTCCTTGACGGTGAGCTCCTTCTTCATGACCTTGCCCCACTGCTTCTGCATCTCGGAGTACATGGCCGCGTAGTCGGGCCCGTACTGCCACTGGTCGCCGACCCGGGAGGCCGCGGTGGTGATGATCCGGGCGCTGTCGGACTTCCCGTTGAACATCTCGGTCGGGATGATCTTGTCGACGTACGGGGAGACGTCCTTGACGGCGGGGAAGAGCCCGGACTTGGAGGCGGGGTCGGTGAGTGCGGTCAGCGACTCCTTGCTGCTGGACAGCCAGGCGGCGAACTCCGCTGCCCGGTCGGGGTACTTGCAGCCCTTGAGCACGGCGGTGACGTCGAAGTTGCTGGAGGTCCGCGGCTGGGACGGGTCGAAGAGCGGGGCGTCGGCGAGCTGCCACTTGCCCTTGGACCTGGGGAAGTTGGTGTCGTAGATCGGCAACTGCCAGGTGGAGGTGGTCATCAGGATCGTCCTGCCGAGGTCCCAGGTCTTGAAGACGCCGGGGTCGGCGTAGGAGGCGTTGGAGGCGAGGCCGTTGTCGACCAGCTGCTGCACGATGTCGCCGGCCTCGAGCGCCTCGGGCGAGGTGAAGCCGATCTCCCAGTGGTCGCCGGTGATCCGGTACCAGGCGGCGCCCGCCTGCCAGGACAGGTCGACGAGGGTGCTCGGGTCCTCACCGGCCATGTTGAAGATCTTGACGTCCTTGTCCTTCTTCTGCACCGCTTTGCCCGCGGCGATCACGTCGTCCCAGGTGGTGGGGGCCTTGACGCCGTACTTCTCGAACAGGTCGGCGCGGTAGGCGGTGAACAGGGGTGAGGAGCCGGTGGGGATGCCGTAGGTGGCGCCGCCGGGGCTGACCGCGTTCCAGGCCGGGGTCGTGTAGCGGGACTTGTACGGGGCGGCGACCTTCGTGATGTCCGTGAGGAGTCCGTCGGCGGCGAAGTTGGCCAGGTTCATCCCGTCCATCTTCGACAGACAGGGCGCGTTGCCCGAGGTGACCGCGGCGCGCAGCTTCTGGTAGACGGTGTCGCCCGCCGCGTTGACGAACTTCACCTGGGTCTCGGGGTGCGCCTTGTTCCAGACGGCGACCTGCTGCTGGATGCCCTCGGTCCAGCTCCAGAACTCCAGTTGCACCTTCCCCTCGGTCCTGGCCCCCGAGTCGGTGTCGTCACCGCCGCCACAGGCGCTGAGGACGAGGGACAGCGACAGGGCGGCGGCCGCGCCGGCGAAAGCTCTCGTACGGATGGTGCTCATCGGTCCTCCGGGGAAGGCGGACAGCGCCTGCGGTGGGGAGAGGGCGCGGGCGGCTGAAGGCAGGCAAGAGGGAGTGCGCTGATCGGTTTCAGTAACCGTTTCCTGTGGACCGTAGGACCTGGAACCGCGCCACCACAAGAGGGACGGAGCCATCTGTTTCGTCAAGCTTGCCGGGGAGTTACTGCAAAGATGCCGTTGATCTGCCGGTTTTCATGCGGGTCCGGGACCGGGGCGAACGCGGCCCGATTCCCTCGCTCCATGGAATACGTTTACGCTCGCTTTTCCTGATCCTGCTCTCCGGCAGGCCGCCCTCGCGGGGGTCGGCGTCGTCGGCCGCGGGGTCGGTCGCCGCCCTCTGAGCAGGCACATCGCCGACCTCCTTCCGTCCGGCGGAAGGACCGTTGCGGCACCGTGACGACCTCCCGGACGATGCCACCACCACGTCAGACGGGAGCCGTATCCATGCCGCACACGACCGCCTTCGCCAGGAATCAGTGGTACGTCGCCGCATACAGCCACGAGGTCGGCCGCGAGGAGCTGCTCGGCCGGACCATCCTCGGTGAGCCGCTCGTCTTCTACCGGACCGAGGAGGAGGGCACCCCGGTGGCGCTGGCCGACCGGTGTGTGCACCGCAGGTTCCCGCTGCACGAGAAGCCGAGCCGGCTCGACGGCGACAAGATCGTGTGCGGGTACCACGGGTTCACGTACGACACGACCGGCACCTGTGTGTATGTGCCGGGCCAAAAACGCGTCCCGCGCACGGCGCGCGTCGCCTCGTACCCGATCGTCGAGCAGGACTCCCTGATCTGGGTGTGGATCGGTGACCCGGCGCTCGCCGACGCCGACACCATCCCGCGGGCGCGGCACCTCGACTCCCCCGGCTGGCTGACCGTGCGCGGCATGGAGCCGATCGACGCCGACTACGGACTGCTCGTCGACAACCTCCTCGACCTCTCCCACGAGACCTATCTGCACGGCGGTTACATAGGCACCCCCGAGGTCGCCGAGACGCCGATCACGACCGAGGTCGACGAGGGCGCGGGGATCGTACGGGTGAGCCGGCACATGGACGACGCCGAGTGCCCGCCGTTCTACGCCAAGTCCACCGGCATCACCGGCCGGATCACCCGCTGGCAGGACATCGAGTACCACGCGCCGTGCCTGTATCTGCTGCACAGCCGGGTCGCCCCGGTCGGCGTGGTGCCCGAGGCGGACGGCAGCGACCCGAACGGCTTCCACACCGAGGTCACGTACGCGATCACACCGTCCTCGGACGGCAAGGTCTACGACTTCTGGATGGTCTCGCGCGACTGGGCGACCGGGGACGACGAGGTCACCGAGTTCCTGCGGAAGAACAACCACACCGTCGTCATGCAGGACGTCGACGCCCTCAACCTGCTCCAGAGGACGCTCGGCACCGAGCGGACCGGGTACCAGGAGCTGAGCATCAACATCGACACCGGCGGCCTGGCCGCCCGCCGTATCCTCGCCCGGCTGGTCGAGGAGGGCGACAAGCCCGTGGAGAAGGTGCTGTGAGCGCCGGCCCCACCGGAGAGATCTACCGCATCGACTGGCTGCCCGGCACCGACGTCCTGCACGGCACCTGTCACTGCGGCCGCGAACACACCTCGCAGGACCCGATCGAGATGTGGGAGTGGATGCTCGCCCACCCGCAAGGACACGAGCCCCGAGGAAACAGCTCATGAGCGTCTACGAAGCCGAACTCGTCGTCGAGCGACGGGAGTCCGCGGCCGAGGGCGTCCTCGCCCTCAGCCTGCGCCACCCGCTGGGCGAGCAGCTGCCCGCCTGGGAGCCGGGCGCCCATATCGACGTCGTGCTCGGTCCCGGCCTGGAGCGGCAGTACTCGCTGTGCGGCGACCCGGCCGACCGGAGCGTCTGGCGGATCGCCGTGCTGCGCGAGCCGGACGGGCGGGGCGGATCCGCCCATGTGCACGAGCAGTTGGGGCAGGGCGACAAGGTCCGGGTGCGCGGGCCGCGCAACCACTTCGCCCTGCGGCCCGCCGACCGCTACCGGTTCATCGCGGGCGGCATCGGCATCACGCCGATCCTGCCGATGCTGGCCGAGGCACAGGCCCGGGGCGCCGAGTGGACACTCTTGTACGGCGGTCGCACCCGTGACTCCATCGCGTTCACCGAGGAGTTGGGCGGCTACGGCGAGCGGGTCACCGTCGCTCCCCAGGACGAGACCGGGCTGCTGGACCTGGCATCCGTGCTCGACGACGTCCCCGAGGGCACCCTCGTCTACTGCTGCGGGCCCGGGCCGCTGCTGGACGCGGTCGAGGCGCGCTGCCCGGCCGGGGTGCTGCACATGGAGCGGTTCACGCCCAAGGAGCAGGTGAGCGGCGAGAACACCGAGTTCGAGGTGGAGCTCGCGCAGAGCGGCACCACGGTCACGGTCCCGCCCGACGTCTCGGTGCTCGACGCGGTGCGCGGGGCCGGCGTCGAGGTGCTGTTCTCCTGCACCGAGGGCACCTGCGGAACGTGTGAGACCGATGTCCTCGAGGGCGATCCGGACCATCGGGACTCGGTGCTCACGGACGAGGAGCGGGAGGCCGGGGAGACGATGATGATCTGTGTGTCCCGGTGCCGTGGGAAGCGGCTCGTCCTCGACCTGTAGCCATCCTCAGGTCGGTCTCGATCCCGGCGACCGTGTCCAGCAGAGCGGGCAGCAGATCGCGCCGGACCGACGCCATGGTGTTGCGGCTGGCGTGCACCGGGATGTTCACCGCCGCCACCACTTCGCCGCCCCGGTCCCGGACCGGGGCGGCGACCGAGCGCAGCCCCTCCTCCAACTCCTGGTCGACGATGGCGTATCCCTGGGCGTGGACCTTCGCGAGCTCCGCGCGGAGCAGGTCCACGGTGACGATCGTGCGCGGGGTCAGCGGCCGCAGGTCGATCCGGGCGAGCCTGAACTCCCGCTCCTCGTCCGGGAGATGGGCGAGGATCACCCGGCCCACCGAGGTGACGTGGGCCGGGAACCGGGTGCCGACGGTGATCGCCGCGGCCATGATGCGGCGGGCGGGCACCCGGGCGACGTAGACGATGTCGTCGCCGTCGAGCACGCACAGGGACGAGGACTCCCTTGTGCGGTCGACGAGTTGTTCCAGATGCGGCTCGGCGATCTGCGCCAGCGAGAAGCCGGCGAGGTAGGAGTAGCCGAGCTCCAGCACGCGCGGTGTGAGCCGGAACGTCCGCCCGCCGGTGTGCACGTATCCGAGGTCGACGAGCGTCAGCAGGAAGCGGCGGGCCGCCGCCCTGGTCAGTCCGCAGGTGCGGGCGACCTCGCTGAGGGTCAGTTCCGGGTGTTCCGCGTCGAACGCGCGGATCACGGCGAGCCCGCGCTCGAAGGAGCGGACGAAGTGCGGGGCGCGGTCTGCTGCGGGCATCGTCGCCTCCACCAGGACTTCGATAAACTGTCAACAATATTGTCAGCGAAAGGCATTGACCGGGGCGAGTAAAAACTCTACCTTTCGCCCTGTGCACCAATGTGCGCTACGCGCACACCCTGTCGGAACAATGAAGTCTGCGCAGGAGGAGCCATGCGTCGTCTGCTCGCCGCTCTCGCGGCCGGAGCATTCCTGGTCACCGTGTCGGCCTGTGGCTCGTCCGGGGACAGCACGGGGTCGGACAAAGCGTCGTCCGGCGGCACCACCAAGGTGAAGGTCGGCGTCATCCCGATCGTCGATGTCGCCCCGCTGTATCTGGGGCAGGAGAAGGGCTTCTTCAAGAAACAGGGCCTGGAACTGGACATCTCGCTCGCGCAAGGAGGTGCGGCGATCGTGCCCGCCGTGGCCAGCGGGCAGTACCAGTTCGGCTTCTCCAACTCCACCTCGCTGATGATCGCCCAGTCCAACAGCGTGCCCGTGAAGGTCGTCTCCAACGGGATCGCGTCAACGGGCGTACAGGGCAAGGACTTCGGGGCGCTCACCGTGAAGGGCGACAGCTCGATCAAGACGCCCGACCAGCTCGAGGGCAAGAAGGTCGCCATCAACACCCTCAAGAACATCAACGAGACCGCGGTGCGCGAGTCGGTGCGCAAGGCGGGCGGCGACCCGGACAAGGTGAAGTTCGTCGAGCTCGCCTTCGACCAGATGCCGGCCGCCCTGGACGGCGGGCAGATCGACGCGGCGATGGTGGTCGAGCCGGCGCTGGCCACGGTGAAGAGCCAGGGCGGCAAGGAGATCGCCTCGCCGCTGGTCGACATCGCGCCGAAGCTGACCGTGGCGATGTACTTCACCTCCACCTCCTACGAGCAGCAGAACGCGGCCGTGGTGAAGAAGTTCAAGGACGCCCTCGCCGAGTCGCTCGCCTACGCGGACGCCCACCCGGACGAGGCCCGCCAGATCGTCACCACGTACACCAAGATCCCGGCGGCCGTGCTGGCGAAGGTCACCCTGCCCGCCTGGCCGGCCGACCCGAACCGCGCCTCGCTCGACGCGCTGGAGAAGCTCGGCCAGCAGGACGGCCTCTTCAAGACGGCACCCGACCTGGACAAGCTGCTGCCGTGAACGCACAGACCGCCAAGAACGCGGCCCTCGGCGCCGCCGGGCTCGCGGCCTTCCTCGCCCTGGGCGAGGCGGTGCCGCGGCTCGACCTCGTCAAGGAGGCCTACTTCCCGCCCACCAGCCGCATCATCGACGCCCTGGGCACCGAACTCTCCGACGACACCTTCTGGACGGCGCTCGGCGACACCCTCACCGGCTGGGCGCTGGGCCTGGGCATCGCGTCCTGCGCCGGAATCGTCGTCGGCGTCCTCATCACGGTCGTGCCGTACCTGCGCCAGGCCACCGCCTCCACCATCGAGTTCCTGCGCCCGATCCCCTCGGTCGCGCTGATCCCGCTGGCCGTACTGCTCTACGGCACCGAGCTGAAGTCGGTCCTGCTGCTCGTCGTGTACGCCTCGTTCTGGCAGGTGCTGATCCAGGTCCTGTACGGCGTCCAGGACGTGGACCCGGTCGCCGAGGAGACGGCGCGCTCCTACGGTCTGGGCACCTGGGCGCGGGTGCGCCACGTGCTGTGGCCGACCGCGCTGCCGTACGTCATGACCGGCGTCCGGCTGGCCGCGGCCGTCGCCCTGATCCTCGCCATCACCGCCGAACTCGTCATCGGCGCACCGGGGTTGGGCGCCCGGATCGCGGTCGCCCAGACCTCCCAGGCGGTGCCGGAGATGTACGCGCTGATCGTGGTGACCGGTGTTCTGGGGCTGCTCATCAACGTGGGCGCGCGTACCGTGGAGCGGCGGGCCCTGGCATGGCACCAGTCGGTGCGCGGGGAGGTGGCGGTGTGAGGGGCTTCCTGCTGCGGATCTTCTTCGTGTTCGCGCTGCCGCTGCTGCTGATGGCCGTC
This sequence comes from Streptomyces sp. RG80, assembly GCF_040446465.1. Classification (NCBI taxonomy): domain Bacteria; kingdom Bacillati; phylum Actinomycetota; class Actinomycetes; order Kitasatosporales; family Streptomycetaceae; genus Streptomyces; species Streptomyces sp. RG80. The sequence continues at coordinate 757,423 of NZ_JBEAAJ010000002.1, forward strand.
TGGTGGTTCGCGTCCGACGGCAGTACGAACGTGTTCTGGCCGCCGCTGCGGAGCATCCTGGACACCTTCCCGGACGTGTGGACGACCGAGCGGCTCAAGGACGACGTCCTGCCCAGCCTGTGGCGGCTGTCGGCCGGTTACGCCCTCGCCGCGGCCATGGGCGTCGCGCTCGGCACGGTCATCGGTTCCTACCGGCGGGTGCGGGCGGTGTGCGAGCCGGTCCTGGAGTTCCTGCGGGCGGTGCCGCCGCCGGTCCTGGTGCCGGTCATCATGCTGTTCGCCGGCATCGGCGACACCATGAAGATCGTCGTGATCGCCAGCGGCTGCGTCTGGCCCGTCCTGCTCAACACCGTGGAGGGCGTTCGCGCGGTGGACTCCGTGATGGCGGAGACAGCCCGCTCCTACGGCATCACGGGCATCGCCCGCCTCCGGGAGGTGGTGCTGCGCTCGGCGAGTCCGCAGATCTTCGCGGGTCTGCGCCAGGCCCTGTCGATCGGCATCATCCTCATGGTCATCAGCGAGATGTTCGCGGCCAGCGACGGACTCGGCTTCACCGTCGTGCAGTTCCAGCGCAGTTTCGCGATCCCCGACATGTGGACCGGGATCCTCGTCCTCGGTCTGCTCGGCTTCCTGCTCTCCGTCGTCTTCCAGTTGGTCGAACGGCGGGTGCTCGGCTGGTACCACGGTCTGCGGGCCCAGGCCCGGCGATCCCCGTGACGCTCACGAAAGGGCGGTCCATGCTCGACGTACGCGGCCTGAACAAGGTCTACGAGGGGTCCGGGCGCCGCGTGGAGGCGGTGCGCGACCTCACCTTCACCGTCGAGGCGGGCGAACTCGTCTGTCTGGTCGGCCCGTCGGGCTGCGGCAAGACGACCCTGCTGAAGTGCATGGGCGGCCTGCTCACGCCGAGCGGCGGCGAGGTCCTGCTGGCGGGGAAGAAGGTCAACGGCCCGCCGCCCGGGATGGCCTTCGTCTTCCAGGAGTACGGCCGCAGCCTGTTCCCCTGGAAGCGGGTCGGCGAGAACGTCGAACTGCCTCTGAAACAGAAGGACTTGAGCAAGCAACGGCGCCGCGAGCTGGTCGCCGACGCACTGGAGTCGGTGGGGCTCGCGGACGCCGCCGGGGCGTATCCCTGGCAGCTGTCCGGCGGTATGCAGCAGCGGGTGGCGATCGCCCGGGCGCTGGCCTACGAGCCCGAAGTGCTGCTCATGGACGAGCCGTTCGCGGCGGTGGACGCGCAGACCCGCGCGGACCTGGAGGACCTGGTACGGCGGCTGTGGCGGGAGCGCGGCATCACGATCCTGTTCGTCACCCACGACATCGACGAGGCGGTGTACCTGGGCCAGCGGGTGGTCGTGCTGTCCGCCTCCCCCACCGTCGTGCAGGAGCAGCTCAAGGTCGATCTCCCGGACGAGCGCGACCAGTTGCACACCCGGGTCGCCCCGCGCTTCGCCGAGCTACGGACCCATGTGTACGAGCAGATCCAGGCGGCGAAACGCGGGACTCCCCAGGACGCGGTCAAGACAGATACGCCTCCACCTCGCTGAACTGGGCCGCGGGCCAGCCGGTGTTGGCGGTGACGACGAGCCTCAGATGGCGCAGGCTCGTGCCGGGCAGAGTGACGGTGACGGTGTTGCCGGTCGCCGGATCGAAGCGGTGGTCGCGGGCGGCGACCAGCGTCGAGTAGGTCGAGCCGTCGGTGCTGCCCTGCACGGCGAACGTCTGGGTGCGCGCCTGCCACACGGACTGCGGAGGCAGCTTGAGCACCAGCCGGCGAACAGGCTCGGCCGAGCCCAGATCGACGGTCCAGGACTGCGGGAAGGCGTTGTTGGTGGACTCCCAGTAGCTGTTCGGGTCGCCGTCGACCGCCCTGCCCGGTGTGTAGACGTCCTGCGAGCCGGTGGCCGTGGCCGGGCGGCCCGCCGCGAGGTTGCGGGCCGGGTCGGGATCCGGGTTGTCCTGGCCGGGTTGCGGCCACGTCGAGCAGTCCGACCAGGTGCTGCTCCAGCCGGAGTTGCCGCCGCCGTCGGTGAGGGTGAAGGCACCGGAGTTCGCCGGGTAGGGGCAGTTGTAGACACCGGCGGCCCCGACACCCGTCGCGGTGACGCCCCGGAAGGTGGCCGCGCCCTGCGACTCGGCCTGGACGACGACGGTCCCGGTGCCGCGGACGGTGGCGCCGTCCACGGTGACGTTGCGGACCGGGTGGCCGCGACCGCCCCCGGAGACGAACTCGAAGGCGCTGTACGGGCTGTCGATGATCGTGGTGTCGGTGATCCTGACCGTGGCGTCGATCGCGCTGTCGTAGGAGTCGACCCGCAACGCGCCCATCGGGTGGTTCCAGTTGGGGTTCATCGCGCCGGTGCGCACGAGGGTGTTGCCGGCGACCGTGATGGTGCCGGCCAGCGGGTGGAAGGGGTCCAGGAACTTCTGGTTGGAGATCGCGATGCCGCTGCCGAGGGCGTTGGTGTCGGAGATCAGGTTGTTCTTCACGGCGATGTCGGTACCGCCGTAGATCGCGATGCCGTTGGCCAGGTTCGGCTGCGTGATCGTGTTGCTCTCGAAGCTGCTGTCGGTGTCCGGCGCGTACAGCGACCACATGGCCAGCGCGTCGTCGCCCTGGTTGCGCAGGAAGTTGTGGCGGACGCGGACACCGCGGGCGTTGCCGTTGAGGTTGAGGCCGTCGGCGGTCATGTCGAGGAAGCGGTTGTTCTCCACGACGAGGTTGTCGTTGTTGCCCAGCAGCCACAGGCCGACCTTGAGGTGCTGGAGCCACATGCCGGAGACGCTGGAGTTCGGGCCCAGTGATCCGTTGACGAAGTTGTCCGGGTTGGAGTCGACGCGCTCGGTGACCTCGCCGACGACGGCGAAGTCCTTGATGTGGACGCCGCCGGAAGAGCTGGACTGGTCGATGAATCGGGAGCTGTGCACGACCGAGTGCCAGTGGCCGGCGCCCTGGAGCGTGACGTTCTGGACGCCCCCGAGCGACGAGGTGAGCCGGTAGTCGCCGGGCGGGATCCAGACCACTCCCCCTCGGGCCGCGGCGATGGCGTCCCGGAAGGCCTGCGTGGAGTCGCCCTGACCGCTCGGGTCGGCGCCCTTGTCGGTCACCGACACGGATCCGGCGGGCCTGCTCGCGGCCGCCGCGACCTGCTCGAAGTCGGCGACGTCGAGCGTGACTTGGACGTCGGTGGCCTCGAAGGCCACCTTGTCTCCGGCCTGCACGTCCTGGCCGAGCACCAGACGGGCGTTGTCGTAGAAGTGGTGGGTCTTGGCGCCGGGGATCCAACTGGTGTCGATGTAGGAGTACTTGGAGGTCACGGCGAGGGTCTTGGAGAGTTTCCGGCCGTTGACGTACACGTCGAGGCTGCCGGACCGGCCGTCGGGCACGCTGTAGACCACGTTCACGGCGTTGGCCGCACGCGGCACGGTGAACTCGACCCGCCGGCCCGTGTCGAGCCGGACCGCCTGCCGCCCGGAGGCCTCCGAGGCCAGGGTGCCCTGCGTGTGGTCGGGGCCGATCCTCTGCCCGGTCGTGGTGGCCGACTCGGCCTCGACCGAGGTGAAGGGGAGGGTGGCGCCCGCGGCCGCGGCTGCGTGCGCGGTGGGTGCGGTGGCGGTGAGGAGGGCGGAGGAGAGGGCGACCACGAGTCCGACTGACATGCTCCTGACATATCTGATGGTGCGCATGTGCTGATCCCTTCGGGGTGGGGGTGCGGGGATAGCGGGACAGTTGTGGGGAGAGCGGGACGGGTGCGGGGAAGGCGGTCGACCGTGGCCTCAGACGCGCAGCCAGACCGCGGTGTCCTCGGGCAGGCGGTCCTCGGTGTCCAACGGGCCGCTGGCCAGGAGGAGTTCGGTGTGCGGGGGCAGGTCGGCTGGGGTGTCGGTGAGGTTCACCACGCAGGTCAGGCCCTCGGCGCGGGTGAAGGCGAGGACGCCTTCCGGGGTGGGCAGCCAGGTGAGGGGGGCCTCGCCGAAGGCCGGGCGGATACGGATCGCCTCGCGGTACAGGGCCAGCATGGAGGCGGGGTCGTCCTGCTGACGATCGACTGCATACGACGTCCAGTCGACCGGCTGCGGCAGCCACGGCCCCGTCTCCCCCGCGCCGAACCCCGCCCACGGGGCCTCGGCCGCCCACGGCAGCGGAACCCGGCAGCCGTCCCGGCCCGGATCCTCGCCCCCGGACCGGAAGTGCATCGGATCCTGTATGCGGTCGACGGGGATCTCCACCTCCGGCAGCCCCAGCTCCTCCCCCTGGTACACGTACACCGCCCCGGGCAGCGCCAGCGACAGCAGGGCGGCGGCGCGGGCCCGCCGGGTGCCGAGGGCGAGGTCGGTCGGGGTGCCGAAGGCCTTGGTCGCGAAGTCGAAGCCGGTGTCAGCGCGGCCGTAGCGCGTCACCGTCCGTGTGACGTCGTGGTTGCACAGGACCCAGGTCGCGGGAGCGCCCACCGGGGCGTGCTCGGCGAGCGTCTCGTCGATGGACCGGCGCAGTCGCCCCGCCTCCCAGGGACACGTCATGAAGGAGAAGTTGAAGGCCGTGTGCAGTTCGTCGGGGCGCAGATAGCGGGCGAAGCGCTCGGTGTCGGGGAGCCAGACCTCACCGACGAAGATGCCGCCGTACTCGTCGGCGATCGCCCGCCAGGAGCGGTAGACGGTATGCAGTTCGTCCCGGTCGACGTACGGATGCGGGTCGCGCCCCTCGACGAAGTCCGGCAGGCGCGGGTCCTTGGCCAGCAGGGCGGCGGAATCGATCCGCACGCCCGCCACGCCCCGCTCGAACCAGAAGCGCAGGATGTCCTTGTGCTCCTGACGGACGGCGGGGTGGGCCCAGTTGAGGTCGGGCTGCTCGGGGGCGAAGAGGTGCAGGTACCAGTCGCCGTCGTCGACGCGGGTCCAGGCCGGACCGCCGAACTGGGACCGCCAGTCGTTGGGCGGGAGTTCGCCGCGCGCACCGCGGCCGGGCCGGAAGTGGAACAGCTCGCGCTCGGGGCCGCCTGCCAGGGCGGCGCGGAACCAGGGGTGCTGGTCGGAGACATGGTTGGGCACGATGTCGACGATCGTGCGGATGTCGAGCTCCCGGGCCTCCGCGATCAGCTTCTCCGCCTCGGCGAGGGTGCCGAAGGCCGGGTCGATCGCGCGGTAGTCGGCGACGTCGTAGCCGCCGTCCTTGAGCGGTGACTGGTACCAGGGGGTGAACCAGAGGGCGTCCACGCCCAGTTCGGCGAGGTACGGCAGCCGGGAGCGGACGCCCGCGAGGTCGCCGGTGCCGTCGCCGTCACCGTCGGCGAAGCTGCGGACGTACACCTGGTAGATGACGGCGGAGCGCCACCACTCCTTCGGGGCGGCATGGGTGGGCTGTCCCACTGAGTTTCCCTTTCTGTGGACGGGGCGTCGGCGTCAGCCCTTGGTGCTGCCCGCGCTGATCCCGGCGATGATGTGCCGCTGGAAGACCAGGAACAGGGCGACCATGGGGATGCTGGCGATCACCATCGCGGCGATGAGAACGGTCAGTTGGATGTTCTGCGACAGCTGGACGAGTGCCACACTGATGGGCTGTCTGTCGGTGTCGGAGAAGACCATCAGCGGCCAGAGGAAGTCCTGCCACACGGCCACCAGCGCGAAGATCGACACCACCCCGAGGACCGGCCGCGACATCGGCAGCACGATCGACCGGAGGATCCGCAGCTTTCCGGCGCCGTCGATCTCGGCGGCCTCCAGGACGTCGCGCGGGATCTGGTCGAAGAACCGTTTGAGGAGATAGAGGTTGAAGGCGTTGGCGACGGCCGGCAGCCAGATGGCGAGCGGGTCGTTGAGCAGCCCCAGGTCCGCCACGGTCAGGTACTTGGGCACGACCAGGGCCTGCGCGGGGACCATGAGGGTGGCCAGGATGCCGGCGAGGATCACCCTGCCGAAGACGGGCTTCAGCTTGGACAGGGCGTACGCGGCGGCCGTGCACAGAACCAGCTGGAACGCCCAGGCGCCGGCCGCCTGGACCACCGTGTTCCACAGGTGCGTGGGCAGTTGCATCAGGTCCCACGCGTCACGGTAACCGCCGAGGCGCCACCGCTCCGGGACGAGGGTGGGCGGGGTCCGGGCGACCTCGTCCGGTGACTTCACCGCGCCGGTGACCATCCAGTACACGGGGAAGAGGAAGGCGAGCGTGAAGAGCAGGAGCACGCCCGTGAAGACGGTCCAGTACAGGGCCTTGCCGCGGGGGCGGGCCAGGGTCGCCGGGGAGACGAGGGTGCGGGTGCTCACGCCGAGTCCTCCTCTTGGGACCGGGTCAGGCGCAGGTATACGGCGGAGAAGGCCCCCAGCAGCACCAGGAGCATGACGCTCAGGGCGCAGGCGCCGCCGAAGTCGTTGTAGAGGAAGGCGTACTTGTAGATCAGGTAGAGGACGGTGACCGTGGCGTTCTCGGGGCCGCCGCCGGTGATGACGAACGGTTCGGTGAAGACCTGCATCGTGGCGATGATCTGAAGGAGCATCAGCATGAGGATGACGAACCTGGTCTGAGGGATCGTCACATGACGGATGCGCTGGAGGAGTCCGGCGCCGTCCAGTTCGGCGGCCTCGTACAGCTCACCGGGGATGGACTGGAGCGCGGCGAGGTAGATCAGGACGGTGCCGCCCAGGTTGGCCCAAGTCGCCACGATCACCAGCGAGATGAGGGCGGTGTCGGCGCCGTTGGACCAGTTCGAGGTGGGCAGGTGCAGGAAGCGCAGGGCCTCGTTGGCCAGGCCCGCGCCCGGGTCGTAGAACCACTTCCACAACAGGGCGCTGACCACCGGCGGGATCATCACCGGCAGATAGACCACGACTCGGAAGAACGCCTTGGCGTGTCTCAACTCGTTGAGCACCAGGGCCAGTACGAAGGGGATCGCGAAGCCGAGCAGCAGGGCGAGGGCGGTGAAGGTGAGGGTGTTGCGCCAGGCCGCCGTGAACTCCGGGTCGTGCCAGACCCGGCTGAAGTTGTCGGTGCCGACCCATTCGGGCGACGAGCCCGGGGTGTACTTCTGGAAGGCGATCACGATGGCGCGGAGCGCCGGGTACCAGGAGAACAGGGCGAAGCAGAGCAGGCCGCCGAGGAGGAAGGCGTGGGCACGGAGTTGGTCGGTGAGGCGGCGCCGCCTCCGGTCCCCTGCCGGGGGCGGCGCCGGGACCGGTCGTACGGCGATCGCTTCGACCGGTCGTCGGGGAGCTGTCTTCGGCATCGGGGTCAGCCCCGGGCCAGGATGCCGTCGATCTTCGCGGAGGCGTCCTTCAGGAGCCGGTCGATGTCGGCGTCCTCCTTGGTGAGGACGGCGGAGACGACGCCGTCGAGGACGGAGTAGATCTGCTGGGCGTGCGGCGGCTCGATCTTCATGTCGAGGTTCTGGTTGCCGTCGAGGAAGGACTGGTAGTTCTCCACCGGCACATTGGCGTTGGCCTTCTTGACCTGCTGGTCCTTGGTGTCGGCGGCGCCGGTGAACAGGCGCGGTTCGGGCAGGCCGACGGGCGCGTCCTGCTTCTTGGCGCGGGCGTAGTCGCCGAGGAAGCCGTCACCGGGGGTGAGGAACATGTGGTCCAGCCACTTCAGTCCGGCGCGGATCTGGGCGGGGCTCGCGTTCTTGTCGAACATGTAGCCGTCGCCGCCGATGAGCGTGCCCTGACCGCCGGGCATGGGGGCGAGGGCGAGGTCCTGGTAGTCGCCGCCCTTCTCCTTGACCAGGATCGGGATGTTGTCGGGGGCGGAGAGGTACATGCCGAGCTTGCCCGAACCCATCATCTGCTGGACGTCGTTGATGACCAGGAGCTGCTTGCTGCCCATCGAGTCGTCGGTCCAGCGCATGTCGTGCAGGTTCTGGAGCACGGCCCGGCCCTCGGGAGTGTCGACGGTGGCCTTCTTCCCGTCGTCGCTCACGACGTCGCCGCCCTGGGAGTAGAGCTCGGCGGTGAAGTGCCAACCGCCCTGGTTCTGGGCGCTGTAGTCGGCGTAGCCGACGGTGCCGTCGCCGAGGGCGGCGATCTTCTTGGCGGCGGCGCGGAGTTCGTCCCAGGTGGCCGGGGGCCGGTCGGGGTCGAGGCCGGCCTTCTCGAAGAGGGCGCGGTTGTAGATCAGGCCCATGGAGTATCCGGTACGCGGTATGCCGTAGACCTTCCCGTCGACCGTGTACACGTCCCGGAGCTGGCGCTGAAGGGTGCCGTAGCTCTTCAACTCCTTGACGTACGGCGTGAGATCGGCGGCCTGGCCGATGTCTACGACGTGCCGGGCGTCGGTGAAGTACGTGTAGAAGACGTCCTCCATCTGTCCGCCGGCGAGCTTGGCGTCGAAGGTCTTCGGGTCCTGGCAGGGGAAGGCGTCGTGGGCGACGACGTCGATGTCCGGGTTCTGCTTCTCGAAGGCGGCGACCTCCTCCTCGAAGAACGCCCGGTCCACCTTGGCGCTCTTGGGCGGCATGCAGTTGACCGTGATGCGGGTCTTGCCGCTCGCCGAGTCGTCGCCGGACCCGCAGGCGGAGGCGGTGAGGGCGAGGGAGCAGACGCTGAGCGCGACGAACGTACGACGGAACCCGGTGCTTCTCATCGGTGGACCCCTCTGGGCAGGAGCAAGGAGGGCACGGCGACGGGCGGTGCACGGCCGCTGTGCTGGCGCCGCACACTCAAGCACCGGCGACATCGGTTCGCAAGATGTCGCGCGGATTCTGTAATTATTCGACTTCCCGGTGGATCTCAGTCGCGGGGTGCTTGCGCCGTGGACCCCCGCACCACCAGTTCCGGCTCGAAGAGCAGCTCCTCCGGGGTCACGGAACCGCCTCCGATCTGCGTGTTCAGCAGTTCCACGGCCGCCCGGCCCATGGCCTCGATGGGCTGGCGGACCGTGGTCAGCGGGGGCTCGGTGCAGTTCATGAACGCGGAGTCGTCATAGCCGACGACCGAGATCTGCTCCGGTACCCGAAGCCCCTTGCGGCGGGCGGCCCGGATCGCGCCGAGGGCGAGCGGGTCGCTGGCGCAGATGATGCCGGTGACGCCCCGGTCGATCAGCCGGGAGGCGGCCGCGTGACCGCCCTCGATGGAGAACATGGCCCGCGCGACATGCTCGTCGGGAAGCTCCCCCAGGGTGCGGGCGGTGGTGAGCTTGCGCGCCGAGGGGACGTGATCGTCCGGTCCCAGCACCAGCCCGATGCGCTCGTGGCCCAGCGAGGCCAGGTGCCGCCAGGCCTGCTCGACGGCCACCGCGTCGTCGCAGGACACCCCGGGAAAGCCCAGGTCGGCGATGGACGCGTTGACGAGGACCACCGGGATGTTGCGGTCGGCGAGGAGGCGGTAGTGGTCGTGCGGGGCGTCGGCCTGGGCGTAGAGGCCGCCGGCGAAGACGACGCCGGAGACCTGCTGCTGGAGCAGCAGGGTGACGTAGTCCGCCTCGGAGACGCCGCCCTTGGTCTGGGTGCACAGCACCGGGGTCAGCCCGAGTTGGGCGAGCGCCCCGCCGATCACCTCGGCGAACGCCGGGAAGATCGGGTTCTGGAGCTCGGGCAGCACCAGGCCGACGAGCCGCGCGCGCTCACCGCGCAGCTGGGTGGGCCGCTCGTAGCCGAGCACGTCCAGGGCGCTCAGCACCGCCTGCCGGGTGGCCTCGGAGACGCCGGGCTTGCCGTTGAGCACCCGGCTGACCGTGGCCTCGCTGACCCCGACCTTCTTCGCCACCTCGGCAAGTCGTCGCGTCATGAACGCAAGAATAGCGCAAGAAACGCAAGCCGCTTGCGTATCGGTGGAAGTGACTGTTCGGCGGCGGTGACTATTGGGGAGCTGTGACTACTTGGCGGCCCACAGGCCCCGTACGTGTCCGATGTGACGGGTCATGACCTCGTGAACGGCCTGCTCGTCGCGGGCGGTGAGCGCGTCCAGGATCTCCAGGTGCTCCTCGGCGGAGGCCAGCAGCCGGCCCGCCTCCAGCAGCGCGGTGAGCCCGTAGAGGCGGGAACGCTTGCGCAGGTCGCCGACGACCTCGACGAGGTGGGCGTTGCCGGCGAGGGCGAGCAGGCCGAGGTGGAAGCGGGTGTCGGCCTCGACATAGCCGACGAGGTCACCCGAGGCGGCGGCCTGGACGATCTCCCGCGCCGCCGGGCGCAGCGCCTCGAGGGAGACGGGGTCTGCGGTCCGGGCCAGCTCCACGACCGTCGGGATCTCGACCAGGGAACGGATGTGGGTGTACTCGTCGAGCTGCTTCTCGGAGACCGCGGTCACCCGGAAGCCCTTGTTGGGCACGGTGTCGACCAGGCCCTCCTTGGCCAGGTCCAGCATGGCCTCGCGCACCGGGGTCGCCGAGACGCCGAAGCGGGCGGCGAGGGTCGGCGCGGAGTACACCTCGCCGGGGAGCAGCTCACCGGCGATCAGCGCGGCCCGCAGGGCGTCGGCGACCCGCTCCCGGTAGCTGCGCTTCTTGCCGCCGAGGCTGGGCAGGGCCGGGGCGGCGGCGGGCGAGCTGTTGCGGGCGGCGGGCATGGGCGGTCTCCTACGGTGCAATGTCACGCGCTATCGGCTCATTATCAGCCCGCGCACGCCACCGGTACGCCCCCTACTCGTCCCCTCACCGTCCCTCACCGTCGCCACTCGTCCCTACTCGTCCTAGAGGACGAAGCCGGCCGGGAACGGGTCGGTGGGGTCGAGCAGGTACTGGGCGGTGCCCGTGATCCACGCGCGGCCGGTGAAGCTGGGCAGGACGGCCGGGGTGCCGGCGACCTCGGTGGTGGAGAGGAGTCGGCCGGTGAACCGTGTCCCGATGAAGGACTCGTTCACGAACTCGGTGTTCAGGGGGAGTTCGCCCCGCGCGTGCAGCTGGGCCATGCGCGCGCTGGTGCCGGTGCCGCAGGGTGAGCGGTCGAACCAGCCCGGGTGGATGGCCATCGCGTGCCGGGAATGACGGGCGGTGGCGCCGGGCGCGTACAGGTGGACGTGGTGGCAGCCGCGGATCGACGGGTCCTCGGGGTGGACGGGCTCCCCCTCGGCGTTGATCGCCTCCATGAGGGAGAGTCCGGCCGCGAGGATGTCGTCCTTGCGGGAGCGGTCGAAGGGCAGACCGAACTCCGCCAGCGGGAGGATGGCGTAGAAGTTGCCGCCGTATGCCAGGTCATATGTCACCGTGCGCCCGTCGGCGAGTGTGATCTTGCGGTCCAGGCCCACGGAGAAGGACGGCACGTTCTGGAGGGTGACCGCCTTCGCGGCGCCGTCCTCGACCGCGACCTCGGCGACCACGAGCCCCGCCGGGGTGTCGAGGCGGATCGTGGTGACCGGCTCGACGACCTCGACCATGCCGGTCTCCACCAGCACGGTCGCCACCCCGATGGTGCCGTGCCCGCACATCGGCAGATAGCCGGAGACCTCGATGTAGACGACACCCCAGTCGCAGTCGGGGCGGGTGGGCGGCTGGAGGATCGCCCCGCTCATCGCCGAGTGTCCGCGGGGTTCGTTCATCAGGAGCTGCTTGATGTCGTCGCGGTGCTCGCGGAAGTACAGCCGCCGCTCGTTCATGGTCGCGCCCGGGATCGTGCCGATGCCGCCGGTGATCACACGGGTGGGCATGCCCTCGGTGTGCGAGTCGACGGCGTGCAGGACGAGTTTGCTGCGCATGACGCTCCTGGTGGTCGGGACGGGAGGGGGTGCCGGTGCCGCTTACGCGAGTCCGGCCGCGACGGCCCGCTCGGTGGCCGCCCGTACCGCGGCCTCCTGCCCGGGCAGCAGGGGCACGCGCGGCGGGCGCACGGGACCGCCGTGCCGGCCGACGATGTCCATGGAGAGCTTGATGGCCTGCACGAACTCGACCTGGGAGTCCCAGCGCAGCAACGGGTGCAGCTGCTCGTACAGCTTCTTCGCGGTGGCCAGATCGCCCGCCACGGCAGCCCGGTAGAGCTCGACGCTCGCGCGGGGCAGGGCGTTCGGGTAACCGGCCACCCAGCCCTTGGCACCGGCGATCGCCAGCTCCAGGAGGACGTCGTCGGCGCCGATCAACAGGTCCAGTTCGGGGGCGAGTTCGGCGAGCCGGTAGGCGCGGCGGACGTCACCGGAGAACTCCTTGACCGCGTGGATGTACCCCTCGGCGTGCAGCTCGGCGAGCAGTTCGGGGACGAGGTCGACCTTGGTGTCGATGGGGTTGTTGTACGCGACGACCGGGAGGCCGGCCTCGGCGACCTCGGCGTAGTGGGCCAGCACGGACCGCTGGTCGGCGCGGTAGGCGTTGGGCGGCAGCAGCATCACGGAGGCGCAGCCGGCGTCCCTGGCCTGCTCGGCCCAGCGGCGGGCCTCGGCGGAGCCGTAGGCGGCGACACCGGGCATCACGCGCTCGCCGCCGATGGCGGTCACGGCCGTCTCGACGACCTTGGCCCGCTCCTCGGGGGTGAGGACCTGGTACTCGCCGAGGGAGCCGTTCGGTACGACGCCGTCGCAACCGTTCTCGACCAACCAGGCACAGTGCTCTGCGTACTTGGCGTGGTCGACGGAGAGGTCGTCGTTCAGCGGGAGGGCGGTCGCGACGAGGACACCGCGCCAGGGGCGGGCGCCGGCGCTCTCGGGGGCGATCGTGGAGGCCGGGGCAGTCGTGGAGGCCGGGGCGGTCGTGGAGCTCGCGGAGGTCGGGGCGGTCATCTGCGGTCCCATCTCGTCAATAGGGTGTGACATGTCATCGGTCGGATCGGGGTCGGTCGCCCAGGTCGCGGTCCTCCTCGAACCCGGCGGCCAGCACACCGAGCGGCACCGGCCGGGCGAACGGCCGCCGTGACGGCGTGAGTTCGCACCCGGCGAGTCCCGCGACGGCGGGCTCGCACACCCGCCCCTGGCACCAGCCCATCCCGGCCCGCGTCAGCAGCTTCACGGTCCGTGTGTCGCCGGCACCGAGTTCGTCCACCGCCTCGCGGATCGCGCCCGCGGTGACCTCCTCGCAGCGGCAGACGACGGTCTCGTCGGTGACCTGCTCGGTCCAGTGGGCGGGCGGTGCGCAGACGGCGTCGAGCGCCGCGAAGAACGCCCGCAGCCGGGTCCGGGTCCGCGCGGCGGCGGCCCATGCGCGCGGGTCGGGCGCGGTGCCGTGCAGACGCGCGGCGACCGACCGGCCCGCGATGTGGCCCTCGGCGAGGGAGAGGGCGGCGCCGCCGATGCCGGTGGTCTCGCCCGCGGCCCAGACGCCGGGCACGTCGGTGCGCTGCTCGTCGTCGACATGCACGTCCGTGCCGTCGAGGCGGCAGCCCAGCGCTTCGGCGAGGTCGGTGTGCGGGAGCATGCCGTGGCCGACGGCGAGCGTGTCGCAGGCGATACGGCGTTCGGTGCCGGGTCCGACCCGTCCGTCGGCGTCGAGGGCGGCGACGGTCACCGCCTCGAGTCGCTCGGTGCCGTGCGCCTCGACGACGGTGTGACGGACGAGGGTGCGCACCCCTCGCCGGAGCAACTGGGCGGCGTACAGGGCGCCTTCGGCGACTTTGGCGGGCTCGGCCGCCAGCGCGCGGGACCGTCGTACGAACGCCTTCGGGTCGGCGGACTCGACCAGGGCTGCCACCGTCACTCCGGCCGCGGCGAGGCCGGTCGCGACGGGGAGCAGCAGGGGGCCGGTGCCGGCGACGACCGCGGTGCGGCCGGAGACCGCGAGGGAGCCCTTGAGCATGGCCTGGGCGCCGCCCGCGGTGAGGACCCCGGAGAGTGTCCAGCCGGGGAAGGGGAGCACTTTCTCGTAGGCGCCGGTGGCGAGGAGGACGGCGTCGGCGCGCACCTCGGCCGGTTGTTCCTGTTCGGGGCCGAGCAGGGCGTGCACGACGAAGCCGTCGGCCGCCCGCTCCACGAACCACACGTGATGATCCGTCAAGTGCCTTACGCTGCCTGCTTCCACGCTCGTCCGCAGCCCGTCCCGGAGTCGCTCCCAGGTACGCCACTGGTGGTGCAGGGCCTTCGGCCGTCGGGCGTCGAGACCGGCCGCGGGCTGCCGGTAGAACTGTCCGCCGGCCTCCGCACCCGCGTCGAGCAGCGTGACCCGTACACCGCGGGAGGCGGCGGCGAGCGCGGCGGCGAGGCCCGCGGGGCCGGCGCCGATCACGGCGAGACGCGGTCGCTCACTCCCCATGCCCCGTCCCCTCCTGCGTACGGATCGCGTCGCCCGGGTGCAAGGGCACCAGGCAGGCCCGTTGGTTCGGGCGGTCGTTGACGGTGACCAGGCAGTCGAAGCAGACGCCGATGCCGCAGAACACCCCGCGCGGGCGGCCCTCGCCCCGGGTGGCGCGCCAGGAGGTGACGCCGGCCGACCAGAGCGCGGCGGCGACGGTCTGGCCGGGCAGGGCCTCGATCTCCCGGCCGTCGAGGGTGACCGTGAACGCCGGGCCCGGTCGGGCGTCGGCGAGGTCGAGGGGGGTTCTCACGCGGTCTCCTCGTCGGCGGCGGATACGGAGGCGGAGGCGGAAACGCGGTCCGGGAAGCGGTCGGGGCGGAAGGGCGCCAACTCCAGTTCGGGCGTCTTCTCGGTGAGCGCCTGCGCGATCAAGTACCCGGTGCCGGTGGCCAGTCCGATGCCGGCGCCCTCGTGGCCGCAGGCGTGATGCAGGCCGGGGACCCTCGGGTCGGGACCGATCGCGGGCAGGTGGTCGGGCAGATACGGGCGGAAACCGAGGTAGGCGCGCATGGCCCGGACGTCCGCGAGGAACGGGAAGAGCCGGGTCGCACCGGCCGCCAACGCCTGGAGCACAGGGAGCGACAACGACCGGTCGAAACCGACCCGTTCGCGGCTCGCGCCGATCAGTACGGGCCCCGCCGCCGTCCCCTCCACGACGGGCGAGGTCTGGAGCGCGGCGGAGTCGCTGGCCACGTCGGCCACGTAGTCGGCGGCGTACACCTTGTGCCGCACTCTGCGCGGCAGGGGTTCGGTGACCAGGACGAAGCCGCGCCGCGGGAGGACGGGGAGGCGGACTCCCGCGAGCGCGGCCAGTTCGGAGCCCCAGGTGCCGGCCGCGTTGACAACCGCCGGGGCGTGGATGTCGCCCCGGTCGGTACGGACACCGCGCACGGCGCCGCCGGGCGTGAGCAGCACGTCCGTCACGGTCCTGCCGGTGCATGTGCGCGCGCCCGATGCGCGCAGCACATGGGCGGCCGCCAGGGCGGGCATGACCTGACAGTCCTGCGGATACAGCACCCCACCGGGCAGCCCGGGCGCGAGGTGCGGTTCGAGGTCGTACAGCCCCTCTCCTACGACGGTTTCGGCGGTGACCCCGGCGGCGCGCTGCTCGTCGGCGAACCGTTCCAGGGCCGTGAGGCCGTCCGGCGTCGAGGCGACCACCACGCCGCCCTTGGCCTCGTACTCGACGGCCTGTCCGAGTTCCTCGGCGAGGTTTGCCCAGAGGCGGCCCGACAGCAGGGCGAGGTCCAGTTCGGGCCCGGGCTCCTTGTCGGAGACCAGCAGGTTGCCCTCACCGGCTCCGGTCGTGCCGCCGGCCACCGGGCCGCGGTCCACGAGGATCACGTCGAGGCCCGCCCGGGCCGCGTACAGGGCGCAGGCCGCGCCCACCATTCCGGCTCCGACCACCACGACATCGCAGGTCAGTCGCTTGCTCACAGCAGTACCATGTCACATGTTTCCCTCACTGGGAATGCCGCCGACGACGGCACCCCGTCCGTGTCAGACCCGGCCTCCCGTCAGACCGGCTGCCCGTCAGACCCGGCTGCCGGTCGCCGTGTCGGACGACAGCCGTTGGGCGACGTAGATCGGGATCACCGACAGCAGCACCAGTACCGCGGCCACCACGTTCACCACCGGTGCCTGCTGCGGCCGGGTCATGTTGTCGAAGATCCAGATCGGCAGGGTCTGCACCCCGGGACCGGCCGTGAAGGTGGTCACCACGATCTCGTCGAAGGAGAGCGCGAAGGCCAGCAGCCCGCCCGCGAGGAGCGCCGAACGCACCAGCGGGAAGGTGATGTCGACGAAGGCGCGGAAGGTGTTCGCGCCGAGGTCCATCGCGGCCTCCTCGTACGAGCCGGAGGTGCGCCGCAGCCGGGCCACGACGTTGTTGAAGACGACGACGATGCAGAAGGTGGCGTGTCCGACGACCACGGTGAACAGGCCGAGTCCGACACCCAGGGGCTCGAGGACCGTGCCGAACGCCGAGTTGAGCGCGATGCCCGTGACGATGCCGGGCAGCGCGATCGGCAGGACGACCACGAAGGAGAGGGCGTCACGGCCGAAGAAGCGGTGCCGGGCGACGGCGAACGCGATCAGCGTGCCCAGCACCAGTGCGATGGCAGTGGCACCGAGGCCCGCCTTCACCGACACCCACAGCGCCTCTCGGGCACCCTCGTTCTCCCAGGCCACCGACCACCAGCGGGCCGTCAGTCCCGGTGGCGGCCAACTCGCGCTGCGGTCCGGGTTGAAGGAGTTGACGAGGACGAGGACGAGCGGCACGTAGATCACCGCGAAGCCGAGTCCGGCGGCGACGCGCAGCGCGATCCGCGCGGGGCGGGACAGTTGCACGGGTGGGCTCCTCTACAGGCTGCTCAGGGCGCCGGTGCGGCGCATCGCCAGCAGGTACAGCACGATGACGACCACCGGCACCGTGCCCAGCGCGGCGGCCATCGGCAGGTTGAGTTCGATGTTGGAGTAGACGACGTTGCCGATCAGCTGGGTCTTGCCGCCGACGATCTGCACGGTGATGTAGTCGCCGAGGCTCAGCGAGAACGTGAAGACCGACCCGGCGGCCACCGACGGCAGCACCATCGGCAGCACGACCGACCGGAAGGTCCGCCAGCCCTTCGCCCCCAAGTCGGCCGACGCGTCGAGGAGGTTGGCGGGGAGCTGCTCCAGCGCGGTGTGGATCGGCAGGACCATGTACGGCAGCCAGAGGTACGTCAGGGTCAGCACGGCCGCGGTCAGCCCGTACCCCGGCCCGCCGAGACCGAACGGCTTCAGCATCCAGTCGGCGAGCCCGCCCTCGGAGAGGATCAGCCGCCAGGCGTACACCTTGACCAGGTAACTCGCCCACAGCGGGGTGAGGATGGCGACCACGAGCAGTGGCCGCCATCTGGGTTTGGCGACGCGGGCGGTGTAGAAGGCGAGCGGGAACGCGATCACCACGCACAGGGCGGTCACCGCGAGGGCCACGCCGATGCTGCGCACCGTGACCTGCCGGAACACCGGTGTCGTGAACAGCGCGTGGAAGTTGTCCGTCGACCAGACCTTCACCACCTCGGAGGTGAAGGAGTTCGTCGTCCAGAACGCGGAGACGAACAGCACGGCCAGCGACCCGAGATAGAGCACGGCCAGCCACAGCAGCGGGGCCGCGAGGAGGAGGGTCAGACGGAGGCGGGGGCGGCGGTGCAGCGCCCCCGCGGTCCGGTTCAGTACGGTCAACGCCTCAGCCCTTGATCTCGGTCCAGGCCTGGACCCACTTCGCGTACGGCACGCACTTCACGTCGGTGCGGCCGTCGAGGCACTGCTCGATGGGCGTGTTCCAGAAGGCGATGTTCTTCCAGTAGTTCTCGTCGGTGGCGTGGTAGGTGGCGCAGAAGTTCTTGTCGCTGGTCAGCGCGCAGGCCTTGGAGTTGGCGGGTGCCTCGCCGAAGTACTCGGCGACCTGGGCGTTGGCTTTCGGGGAGACGATCCAGTCGAGCCATTTGTAGGCGCAGTTGGGATGCTTGGCCTTGGCGGAGACCATCCAGGTGTCGGACCAGCCGGTGGAGCCCTCCTTCGGTACGAAGGCCTTGACCTTGGCGCCCTCGTCGGTGGTGAGGTTGGCGATGACCTGCCAGGTGGTGCCGACGACGGAGTCGCCGCTCTTGAAGGCGGAGATCTCCTTGAGGTAGTCGCTCCAGTACTCGCCGACGTTGGCGTTCTGCCGCTTCAGCAGGTCGACGGCGGCGTCGAACTGCTTCTGGTCGAGGGCGTAGGGGTCCTTGATGCCGAGGTCGGGCTGGGTCGCCTTGAGGTAGAGGGCCGCGTCGGCGATGTAGATGGGCGAGTCATACGCGGTGACGTGGCCCTTGTACTTCGCGGCGTCGTCGAAGACCGCGGACCAGGAGGTCGGCGCGGGGGTGACCTTCTCGGTGTTGTACATCAGCAGGTTGGCGCCGCGGCCGTGCGGGATGCCGTACATCTGCCCGTCGACGGAGTTCCAGTCGCCGTCCTTCAACCCGCTGAAGATGTCCTGGTAGTTGGGGACGAGGTCGGTGTTGACGGGGGCGGCGTCGCCGGAGGCGATCAGGCGCAGGGAGGCGTCGCCGGAGGCGGAGACGGCGTCGTACTGGCCGGTCTTCATGAGCTTGACCATCTCGTCGCTGCTGGCGGCGGTCTTGGAGTTGACCTGGCAGCCGGTCTGCTTCTCGAAGTCGCTGACCCAGTCGACCTTCGGGTCGTTGGAGCCGTCCTCGACGTATCCGGCCCAGGCGATGAGGTTGACCTCGCCCTCGGTCTTGCCGAGCTTCGACTGGGCTTTGAGGTCAGGGGGGTTGAGGCCGGTGGCCGAGGAGCCGTTGTCGCCGTCGTCGGAGGATCCGCAGGCGGTGACGGCGAGGAGCAGTGCGGCGGCCGCGGCCGCCTTGAAGGTGACGCGCACGACGTACTCCAGGGGTGAGGGTCGGAGCGGGATCAGTCGGGGACGGGCACGGCGACGGCGTGGCGGCGGTGCCATTGCAGTCGCACCCGGGTGCCGCGGTAGGCGGCGACGTCCTCGGAGGAGGTCTCCAGGTTCTGCTGGAGGGCGGTGAGCCGGCCGCCGTCGTCGAGGTCGACGAGGAAGCGGGTCGCGTCGCCCAGGTAGACGACCTCGGCGACCGTGCCGACGGCGGTGGCGTGCTCCGGCGCGTCGGCCTCGGCGGACTCGTTGAGGACCCGGATCTTCTCGGGCCGGATGCTGTAGGTGCCCGGGGTGCCGACGATCCGGTGGGCGGACTCGCCGTCGAGGAGGTTGGAGGTGCCGACGAAGGACGCCACGAAGGGGGTCGCGGGGCGTTCGTAGATCTCGGCCGGGGTGCCGACCTGTTCGATGCGGCCCCGGTGGAAGACGGCGATGCGGTCGCTCATCGTCAGGGCCTCCTCCTGGTCGTGGGTGACGAAGACGAAGGTGATGCCGACCTCCCGCTGGAGCGCCTTGAGTTCGACCTGCATCTGCTCGCGCAGCTTGAGGTCGAGGGCGCCGAGCGGTTCGTCGAGCAGGAGCACGCGGGGGCGGCCGACGAGGGCGCGGGCGAGGGCGACGCGCTGGCGCTGTCCGCCGGACAGCTCGGCGGGCCGCCGCTTGCCGAAGCCCTCCAGCCGGACCTCGGCGAGGGCCTTGCGGGCGCGCACCAGCCGCTCCGCCCTGGGCACCCTGCGGACCTTGAGCGGGTAGGCGACGTTCTGCTCGACGCTCATGTGCGGGAACAGGGCGTAGTCCTGGAAGACGGTGTGGACGTCCCGCTCGAAGGGCGCGAGACCGGTGACCTCCTGCCCGGCGAGTTCGATGCGCCCGGCGGTGGGGGCCTCGAACCCCGCGATCATGCGCAGGACGGTGGTCTTGCCGGAGCCGGAGGGGCCGAGCAGGGAGAAGAACTCCCCGTCCCGGATCTCCAGGTCGACCCCGGTGACGGCGGCCGTCTGCCCGAACGACTTCCGCAGATCCTGAAGCCGGATCGCCATTCCCTCCATGCCGGGGAACCTTTCTGCCGCGCTCGTGCGTTGACCTATTGACCGGAAACATATGAAGTCATAGTTCAAAGCTCAAGGCCCCCTTAGGGTAAAGCTTGAGTCAATGTGCAAGGTGGTGCCCGTGAAGCAGCAGCACATGAACGGCGGCGCCCGCAGAGCCGTCTTCGCCCCGGTCGACAGCCGTGCGCGCGTGGACACGGTCGTCCGCCGGATCGGCGACGCGATCGAGCTCGGCCTGCTCGCCGACGGTGAGCAGCTGCCGGGCGAGAGCGAGCTGGCCGGGCAACTCGGGGTGTCCACCGTGACCCTGCGGGAGGCGCTGATGGCGCTGCGCCAGCAGGGGTTGGTCACCACCCGCCGGGGCCGCGGCGGCGGCTCCTTCGTCTCCCTTCCCGAACTCCCCGGCGAGGACCGGCTCAAGGACCGGCTGCGCGGCTGGAGCACCGAGGAACTGCGCGACCTCGGCGACCACTGGGCCGCCCTCTCGGGCACCGCGGCCCGGCTCGCGGCGGACCGCACAGAACCCGACGACCTCGTACAACTACGGCGCAGCGCCGAGGAGTTGGGGCGGGCCAAGGACGCGGCGGCGCGCAGCCGGGTGTACGGGCGGTTCCATGTGGAGCTCGCCGCCGCCGCGCAGTCGGCCCGGCTGACCCGCGAGCAGGTGGCGCTCCAGACGGAGGTCGGGGCGCTGCTGTGTCTTGTGCTCGGGGACGACGAATATCGTGAAGAGGTGTCCGAACGACTCCGATTCGTCATCTCGGCCGTGCAGGATGGGGCCCAGGAATCGGCCAGGGAACTCGCCGAGCGGTGCGTGCGGGAGTCGACGTCGCGGCTGATCGCCCTGCGTCTGACCCTGTGACCGCACCGGCCGCCCGGTCCCCCGTCCGCTGGAGGGCACCCATGAGCCTCGCGACGGCATTGCGCGACAAGGCGCCGGAGGAGTCGGTCACGGCCCGGGTCCGCGAGGCCCTGGAGGCGGTGTTCGACGCCGTGGCCGCGACCCGCGCCGACACGACGGCGCTCCTGGAACGCGTGGCCTTGACCGGCCGTGACCCCGCGACCGCGGACCTCGCCGCGCTCCGCCCCGGCCTCCATCTGCGGCTCGCCCGCGAGGAGTTGGTGTCCGGCGTCGGCTTCGTCGCCGCGCCCGGACTGCTCGGCGATGTACCGGCATGGCTGGAGTGGTGGCAGTCCGGCCGGGACGGCGACGTACGGCCGCTGCTCCTGGACCTCGATCCGGAGCACTCGGCGTACGCCGACTACACGCACTGGGACTGGTTCGCCCTCCCCCGCGACACCGGGGAGCGCGCGGTGGCCGGGCCGTACGTGGACTACCTCTGCTCCGACGAGTACAGCCTCACCCTTTCCGCGCCGGTACGGGTGCGGGGGCAGTTCGCCGGAGTGGCCGCCGCGGACGTGTATCTACGGCACTTCGAGGCGGCCGTCATGCCGATGCTCCGCCGACTACGGGGTCCCGCGCGGCTGGTGAACGCGCGGGGGCGGGTCGCGGCGTCCACCGACCCACGGCACCTGGTCGGTTCCCTCAGCAAGGGGCCGCACTTCGCCCGGGCCCTCGCGTCGGGCCGGCCGGGCCACGCCGACGGGATGCGCCTGGCGCCGTGCGACGGGGTGCCGCTGGTGCTGGTGACCTCGGAACAGGGGTGAAGGGGCGAGCCAGGAGTACTGCGGCGGCCCGGTGGCCGCCGCGCCGCTCACTCGGCCGCGGAGACGACCCTCAGATGGGCGGCGCCGCGGCGCGCGGCACGGGATCTGGACGACGTACGACGGGTCTCGCGCAGGACCAGGGTCAGCCGGGTGTAGCCCAGCTCCTTCAAGGTCGCCGGTGTCTCGTCGACGACACGGCAGTCGGTGGTGCCCCAGCGTGGGTCGGGGTGCAGGACCGGGCGGACCGCGCCGTCGTGGGCGAAGGCCCGCTCGCCGACCGCGCGGATCCAGTGCGGCAGACCGTGCCGGTAGGCGGCCTCCATGATGGGGTCCTGGGCGATGTCCCGGCGGATCGCCTGGAGCCCGTGGTCATGGCCGTTGCGCTCCACCGCGGCCGCGAAGTGGGCGAGCATGGGCAGGCACCAGCTGGACTCGTGCTCACCGAGGACCGTGCCCGCGTCCGGGTGGAAGAGGACGAACCTGAGGAAGTTGTCCTCGGGCATGGCCGTGGGATGCGGACCCACATCACGGAAAAGTGTCTCGAAAGCGGTGTTCGACAGCACCACGTCCCATCGGTGGTCGAGGACGACCGACGGAAAGGGGACCGCTTCCAGGAGGGTGGCGTAGTCCTGCAGATACGCCCGGGCCTCAAGACTGTCGGGGACGGGCCGCGGCTCCGGCCGCTGCCCTCCTGCCTGTTGTGCCATCGGGAGGTCACCCCTCTTGCCTATGCGGCCTTGACGCGGCGCCCTGATCCTGCTGCCCGAGCGCGAGTCGTGTCAACTATCGTGGCATTTCGTGCCTGTTGACGGCTGAAATTGGCCACAGTTGTGGCGAGACCTGGATGTGAGTTCGAACAAGGGGCTACTCTCCCCGGAGTTCACGGCAACCGCTTGTGATGATCTGCTTGTGAGAAGCCAGTGAGAGACGTGGGAGATCTGTCGGTGACGGAGGGCTACGCGAGTCCGGCCGCAGCGGTACCGGCTGCGCTGTCGGCCGTCGTCGCCCGGGTCACCGCACTCGCCGACCGGCTCGGCGTGCCGTCCGCGGAGGTCTTCCACACCGGCCGTCTCTCCGTGGCCTCCGGCGTCCCCGAGTCCGTGGTCAAGGCCCTGCTGAGCGGTCGCCCCGCGGGCGAGCCCGACGTACAGGCCCGCTTCCTGCAACGCCTGGACCTGCTGCGCCGCACCCGGCTCAAGCCCAACGGCCGCAAGTACACGCAGCAGGAGATCGCCGACGGCGCCGCCATGTCGCGCCAGCAGGCCGGTGCCCTCATCAACGGCGACCGGCGCCCCACCATGGAGCACTGCGACGCCATCCAGCGCTTCTTCCGGGTGCACGCCGGCTTCCTCACGGCCGAGGACCCCGAGGCGCTCGCCGGAGCACTGCAACGCACCGAACAGGATCTGCTCCAGAAGCTGGCCGACCGTGAGAAGGAGCCGGCCGCGGTGGCCGGCGACCCGCTGGAGCGGCTGCTCCAGGACCACGGCGTGCGCGGGATCGCCTGGCGGGCCGCGCAGTTGCCCACCGACCAGCACCGCGACAAGGTCGCCGAGTGGTTGGACATGCTCCTGGAGAGCGTCAAGCGGCCCGAATCGTGAGCCGAGGGGACAACTGTGGGCATCGGTAGGGAAATGCGCCGCCTCAGCGGCGAACTGGTCGCGGAACTGAACCTCCCCGCACCGGCACGCCCCACGGACCTGTACGGCGCCCTCTGCGATTCGATGAGCCGCCGCCGCGGCCGCCCGGTCCACTTCCGTACGGCCGCCTTCCCGCCCGGCACCGCGAGCGGGCTGTGGCTCGACATGGCCGACCAGGACCTCGTGGTGGTGGAGGAACGCACCGCGCCCGGCCACCAGTTGGTGATCCTCGGACACGAGCTGTGGCACATGAAGGCCGGCCATTGCAGCCACCACGTCGAGGGCGCCGCCGTGGCGGCTCGCATGCTCAGTGACGACGCCGACCTGCGCGCCGCCGTCCTGAAGGTCGCCGCCCGCACCCACTTCGATCAGACCGAGGAGAAGGAGGCGGAGCGCTTCGGCCTGCTGCTGGCCAGCAAGTGCTTCACCTGGCTGGACGGCTCGCCGGTACGCGGACCGGTGCGGCGGGACCGGCTCGCCGGCCGTATCGAGGCGTCGCTGGGCTACCTCGGCCCGCAGAGCTGAGGCGGAGCCGGCCGACGCCGCCGCCCTCACGTGGCGCTGCGTTCGCTCGCCTCGCGCAGTTCGCGTTCCGTGACCCGGCCGAGGGCGACGCCGGGCCGGCCCTCGCACAACAGGTCGCGCCAGTGCTCGCGGCTCCAGTCCGCCGGTGCCGTGCTCGCGGTGAAGTCCTCGACCAGGGACACGAATCGCCCCGGGTCGGTGTGGAACGGGAAGTGCCCCGCCCCCTCGAAGATCTCCAGCCGGCTGCCCGGCATGGCCTCGTGCGCCCCGAACGCGTGCCGCACCGGCACCACGCTGTCCCGGTCGCCCCAGAGCAGCATCGTCGGCATGCCCTCGGTCAGGTAGCACCGGTCGAGCATGGTCACCACCTGGCCCCGCCAGTCGACCACCGCGCGCAGGGTGCGGACGAAGGCGTCGCGCGAGGTCTCGTCGGGCAGCGCGTCCACGAGGTTCAGCAGGTCGGGCGCGTCCTGTCCGAGGTCGGTGTCGAGCAGCTTCATCAGCCGTACCGCGAGCCCCACTTGTAGCCGCATCCCGGGCAGCCGCAGCGTCGACAGCATCAGGTGGGCCCCGGGCAGCGACACCAGCCGCAGCACCGGGTTGACCTCGCGTCCGACACCGCCCGCGCTGACCAGGACGAGCCGCTCGGTGCGCTCGGGGAACTGGTAGGCGAACTGCATGGCCACACCGCCGCCGAGCGAGTGCCCGACGAGGGTCGCCGACTCGATGCCGAGCGTGGTCAGCAGATCGCGCACCCCGTTGGCGTACGCGGCCACCGAGTAGTCGGCGCGGGGTTTGTCGGAGGCGCCGTGGCCGAGCAGGTCGGGCGCGATGACGGTGTGGGTGCGGGCGAGGTCGGGGATCAGTTCGGCCCAGGTGGCGGAGGAGTCCCCGATGCCGTGGATGAGGACCAGCGCGGGACCCTCGCCGGCCATCCGGAAGGCACGGCGGTATCCGTGCACGAGCCGGTACCGCACCTCGAGTTCACCGTCGCCCACCGGGCGCAGCCGTCGGCCGCGCGCCGGGCGTCGGTGCGGGATGTCGACCACGCACGCGCCTCCCCGTTCCCTGGCCGCCGGACAGCGGCCGAAAGCCCTTCACTCCAGCGTAGAACTCCTTTCCCACCTGTGATTTCGCCGAGGTTTCGCCTCCGCTAAGCGGGCGAACCAGGGCGCCGCGCAGCCTCATTGTCAGTGGTGGGCGGCAAGCTGGAGGTGCACCCCTTGTACGGGTGCGTGACCGATGAGCCGACTTGGGGAGAGCCGACCGATGCCCACCGCCGTACTGACCGACCGCGAGCGCACCGCCGTCCAGGCCTACCTGCGGCTTCTGCACACCGTGCGTGCCGCCTTCGACGGTCCGACGGAGGCGGGGCGACCACCCGTCGTGCCGCCCGCCGTGCTCGCGGAGGCGGAGCAGGCCCTGGCGGACGCGGGCCTCGTGGGCAACGAGGAGGAGTTCTTCCGGCTGCTGCAGAGCTGGTTCCCGCAGCCGTGAGGGCTCGGTTGACGTGAGGGTCGTGCCGACGTGAGAACCCGGCCGACGTGGGGGCCCGGCCGGCGCGTGGGGGGGGCCGGTTCAGGTGTGCCGCACCACGACGGCCGTCGCGAGCAGCCCGCGGCGCACGGTCCAGCGGCCTTCGAAGCGACCGAGCCGCCGGCCCCCCACCGTCGGCCCGGGTACGAGGAGTTCGGCACTCAGGCCGCCGCCGCACCCTTCACCGGGGTCGACGAAGAACTCGATGTCGGCCTCGGTGAAGTCGAGCCACTTCCCGGTGAGCGGGAACCACGCCTTGTAGACGGACTCCTTGGCGCTGAACAGCAACCGGTCCCAGTGGATGCCGGGCCGCTCCTCGGCCAGCCGCCGCAGCCGGTCCGCCTCGGCGGGCAGGGAGGTGACGGCGAGGACTCCGTCGGGGAGCGGCTCGTGGGGCTCGGCGTCGATACCGAGGGCCGCCAGGTCGGCGGCGCGGACCAGGGCGGCGGCACGGTAGCCGTCGCAGTGGGTCATGCTGCCGGTCAGCCCGGCCGGCCACCTCGGGGCGCCCCCTGCGCCGGGGACGAGGGGCTGCGCGGGGACGCCGAGCTTCTCCATGGCCCGGCGGGCGCAGGCGCGCACCGCGGCGAACTCGCGGCGGCGCTTGTCCGCCGCCCGCGCCACGACCGCGGCCTCCTCCGGGTAGAGGGTCGCGGAGCCGTCGTCACCGTACGTCTCCACGGCCACCACCGAGTCCGGCAGCAGCTCCTCGATCACGGGGCCCGACCTCCCTGGGCAGTATGCGACGCAGCCGGCCCGGCGGGTCGGGGCGCTCGCGCCACTCCCGGGGGTATCCGACCGACACCTCTTCGAAGCGGACACCGTCCTGCCAGGTGGTCCGCGGGATGTGCAGATGACCGTAGACCATGGTGTCGACCCGGAATCTGCGGTGCCAGTCCGCCGTGAGCTGCGTACCGCACCACATGGCGAACTCGGGGTGCCAGAGCACCTCGGTCGGGTGCCGGTGCAGCGGGTAGTGGTTGACCGGCACCGTGGGGAGGTCGGCGGGCAGCTCGGCGAGCCTGCGCGCGGTCGCCTCGACCCGGGCCCGGCACCAGGCCTCGCGGCTCGGGTAGGGGTCGGGGTGCAGCAGGTGCTCGTCGTTGCAGACGATGCCCGTGCCGTGCGCGTACGCCAGTCCCTCGTCCTTGGTAGCGCAGCCGGCGGGCAGGAAGGAGTAGTCGTACAGCAGGAACAGGGGGGTGACGACGACCGGGCCGCCGGGGCCCTCCCAGACGGGGTAGGGGTCCTCGGGGGTGATCACGCCGAGCTCTCGGCACAGCGCGACGAGGTGGTCGTAGCGCTCGACGCCGCGCAGGGTGACCTCGTCGCTCGGGTGGGTCCACAGTTCGTGGTTGCCGGGGACCCAGACGACCTTGCGGAAGCGGCCGGCGAGCGTCTCGAGGGTCCAGCGGATCGCGGAGACGGTCTCGGCGACGTCACCGGCGACGAGGAGCCAGTCCTCGTCCGACCCGGGGCGCATGGCCTCGACGAGGGCGCGGTTCTCCGGATGGCCGACGTGCAGGTCACTGATGGCCAGCAGCTGTCCGGCACCACCGGCCCTCGACGTCACCACTGTCCCCCTAGGAGCGCACGAATGGGACCACGACAGCACATTCACGGCGCCCGGACAAGCGTGCCCGCTCCGCACGGCACGGCTCGGCGGCGGCCCGACGTCACCCCGGCAACGGCCTGACGTGCTCCGACTTCGATCCGACTGCGGTTCGGGGCGGAGATAGTTCAAGATCGAAAAATCCGTAACACGCGCGTTGCACGCAGGGGCTCCGGAAGCCGTATGATCGCCCCAACACCACCGTCATTAACTTGCCTTCGCGCAGGGCGGTTTGGTGTCCCTCCACACACCCTGGCCGGGCTCGGCCTGCTTCGCCGTGCCCGAAAACCCCGAAAGGCGGCCTGCATGATCTCTCGCGTACGCGTCTGGCTCAACCGCACGTACGCGGAGAACGTGTTCTTCATGGATCAGCTCCGCCGAAATCCCAGTGATCGCGCGGTCGAGATCCATGCGACGCACGGTGACCCGGACTCCCCCGTGCTGGCCGCCGCCGACACCGCCGAGCTGGAGCCGGAGGGCCTGTCCCCGGCCGCCTACGTCGAGTACGCGCTCGACCAGTGCGCCCGCCGCGGCATCGACGTGTTCGTGCCCCGGCTGCACCAGTCGGCGGTCGTGGCGCACCGCGCGGAGTTCGAGGCCGCCGGTACCGCGCTGCTGGCGCCGCCGCCGGAGGCCGTGGCCGTCTTCCACGACAAGGTCATCGCGTACGAGGCCGTCCAGGCGATCGGCGTGCCCGTCCCGCCGTGGTACCGGGTGCGGACCGCGGAGGAACTCGTCGTCGCCGTCGAGGAGTTGGAGGCGGGCGGCCACAAGGCGTGCTTCAAGCCGGCGTCCGGGGCGGGCGGAGTGGGCTTCCGCGTGATCACGCGCGCCCCCTTCTCACTCGTTCACCTCAACGGCTTCCCGGGCCCGTACGTGCCGCTGGACGTGGTCGTGGACGCGCTGGCGCAGGCCGACGAGCCGGTGGACTGGCTGGTCATGCCGCGTCTGGAGCAGCCGGAGGTGTCGGTGGACTGCCTCACGGGCCCCGACAACCGGATCCGGCTTGCGGTGGGCCGCACCAAGAACGGCCGCCGTCGCGGGTTCACGCTGCACGAACAGTGGCTGGAGCCGGCGCGGCTGATCGCGGAGGGCTTCGGACTGCACTACCTGTCCAACATCCAGTTCCGGATGTTCGGTGACACGCCGGTCCTGATGGACGTCAACACGCGGCCCGCTGGCGGACTGCACCAGCTGTCGCTGTGCGGGGTGAACGCGCCCTGGGCCGCTGTGCAGTTGGCGCTGGGCGAGGACCCCGGGGCGATGGAACCGCCGTTCCTCGGACAGGACTACACGGTGGTGTCGGGACCGCGGCAGCTGCGCCCGGTGGCGATTCCGCATCAGCGGGCGGAGCTCTCGGAGCCGTTGCCGGTGCCTGCGGCGCCTGAGCCGGTTGCCGTCGACTCCGTCTCGGCTGCGGGTCAGGTACTGCCTCTTTAGGTCGTCGGCCGGGTGCGGGGAGACTGTGGCTGGTCGCGCAGTTCCCCGCGCCCCTTGAGGCCGGTCCAGTTCCGTCAGTTGGCTTGACAGGTTGATTGGTCCATACCAACTTGGTTGCGCACTCCTCTGCCCTCCCGAACACCCCCATTTACTTCAGGGAGATCGCGTGCGCAACCCACTCAGACGTCCCGGACGTCGACTTCTCGTCCTCGCCAACTCCGCCGCCCTCGCATTGGCCGGAGCCATCGCCCTTCCCGGTACAGCTCAAGCGGCCAATGTCCTGACCAATCCCGGGTTCGAGTCAGGGGCGCTGAGCCCCTGGTCCTGCACCGGAAATCTCGGGTCGGTCGTCTCCTCCCCCGTGCACGGCGGCGGCAAAGCGCTTGCCGGAGCCGTCAGTTCGAGCGACATCGCCAAGTGCAGCCAGACCGTCACCGTGCGCCCCAACACCGCCTACACGCTGAGCGGTTGGGTGCGCGGCAGCTATGTCTACCTCGGCGTGGACGGCGGTTCCTCCACCTGGACCTCGTCGCCCTCGTCGTACAGCCAACTCAGCGTCTCCTTCACCACCGGTGCCTCGCAGACGAGCGCCACCGTCTACACCCACGGCTGGTACGCGCAGGGCACCTATTACGCCGACGACATCAACCTCGACGGTCCGGGCGGCGGTTCGGACACCCAGGCGCCGAGCGCGCCCTCGAGTCTGAGGTCCACCGGGAAGACGTCGTCGAGCGTGTCGCTGGCGTGGAACGCCTCGACGGACAACGTCGGTGTCACGGCGTACGACATCTACAGCGGGTCGAACCAGGTGCTCAGCGTCTCCGGTACGAGTGCCACGGTCAGCGGGCTCGCCGCCAGTACCGCCTACACGTTCACCGTGCGGGCGCGGGACGCGGCCGGGAACTCCTCCGGGGCGTCCAACGCGGTGAGCGTCACCACCGACGCGGGCGGCGGGGGCGGCGGGTTCAAGCAGGCCGCGCCCTATCTCTACCTCGGCTGGGGCGATCCGCCGAGCGCGACCTCGGTGATGAGCGCGACCGGCGTCAAGTGGTACACGATGGCGTTCATCCTGTCCTCCGGCGGCTGCAACCCGGCCTGGGACGGCAGCAGGCCGCTGACCGGCGGCAACGACCAGAGCGTCATCAACTCCATCCGGTCCGCCGGCGGCGACATCGTGCCGTCGATCGGCGGCTGGAGCGGCAACAAGCTCGGCCCGAACTGCTCGAGTGCCGAGGCCCTGGCGGGCGCCTACCAGAAGGTGATCGACGCCTACGGGCTCAAGGCGATCGACGTCGACATCGAGAACACCGACGAATTCGAGAACGCGACCGTGCAGGACCGGATCCTGAACGCCCTGAAGATCGTCAAGGCGAACAACCCGGGGCTGCGGACCGTCCTGACCTTCGGCACCTCGACCACCGGCCCGACGTACTGGGGCAACCGGCTCATCGAGCAGGCCAAGGCGCTGAACGCCGGCATCGACGTCTTCACGATCATGCCGTTCGACTTCGGCGGCGGCGCCGACATGTACGGCAACACCGTGAACGCGACGGAGGGGCTCAAGACCAAGCTGAAGTCCACCTTCGGGTGGGACGACGCCACCGCCTACGCCCACATCGGCATCTCCGGCATGAACGGTCTCTCCGACCAGCAGGAGCTCACCTCGCCCGCGACCTGGACCTCGATCCGGGACTGGGCGAACTCCCACCACATCGCACGGCTCGCGTTCTGGTCGGTCAACCGTGACCGGCCCTGCCCGGGCGGCGGCGTGGTCAGCAACTGCTCCGGCATCAGCCAGAGCAACTGGCAGTTCACCTCGATCACGGCCGGCTTCACGGGCTGAGCGGAGCGAGCCGAGTCGACCGAGCCGAGTCGACCGACCGGACACCCCCACGCCTGCGCCGACTCGGCCGGGCGTGGGGGCAGTTCGACGTCGGCGCCGGTCCGGCGCGCCGACTGTCCTCGGTCTCGCTGTCCTCAGTCTCGTCCGGAGCCCCGGTACAGCTCCAGCTCCCCGTCCAGTTCGACCGCGAGCACCGTGGCGTGCGGGTCGAGGTCGGCCTCGGCGGGCGGGTCGATCCACAGCACGCCGACGGCCTCGTGCAGGCCGCCGACCGTGCGGTGGGCGAGTTCGGTGCCGGTACCGAGGACGGTGACCCGGCGGACCGGGGTGACGAGTCCGCGGACGCCGATCTCGGCGCGCGGGATGTCGTACAGGGTGAGATAGAGGGTGCGGCGGTCGGCGGAGAGGGTGCTGGGCCCGTAGTGGTGCCCGGCCGGCAGCCCGCGCACCGTCCCGTACACCGCCTCGGAGTGCTTCGCGATCCACTCCCCCAGCCCCTCGAGGCGCTCCACCTGCGGCCTCGGGATGGTGCCGTCCTCCATCGGGCCGACGTCGAGCAGCAGGTTGCCTCCGCCGCCGATCGTCTCGGTGAAGTAACGGACCAGCCGGTTCAGCGACTTGTGGTTGTGGTCCTGGTGCTGGTAGCCCCACGAGTCGTTGATGGTCAGGCACAACTCCCAGGGACCGGCGGGCGGTTCGATGGGGGCGCCCTGTTCGGGTGTGGCGTAGTCGCCCTCGCCGAGCATGCGCGCGTTGAGGACGACGTCGGGACTGTACGAGCGGATGAGCGCGGCGAGTTCGGGGATGCGCCACTGTTCCTCGGTGCGCTCCCACTCGCCGTCGAACCACATCAGGTCGGGCCGGTAACGGGAGGCCAGTTCGCCGACCTGGCCGTCCCGGTAGGCGAGATACCGCCCCCAGGCGTCCAGGTCCTCGTCCTCGGCGGCGCACTCGGAGTACCGGTTGTCCTCCATCCACGCCGGACGTTCCGGCTTGCGGGTGGTGGCGTAGTCCGGGTGGTTCCAGTCGGAGTGCGAGTAGTACAGGCCGACCTTGAGACCCTTCTCGCGCAGCGCCTCGGCGTAGGGGCCGAGGTAGTCCCTGCCGAGGTTGAGGTCGCCGTACGCCGTGTCCCACAGGGCCACACCGTCATGGTGACGGCTCGTCAGCACGGCGTACTTCGCCCCGGCGCGGGCGAACAGGTCCGCCCACGCGCGGGGGTCGTACCTGGCACCCGTGAAGCGGTCCAGCTGGGACATGTACCGCTCGTGCGGCACGATGTCGTCGTAGAACGACCAGGACTCCTGGACGCCGTCGACGGCATAGATGCCCCAGTGGACGAAGATCCCCAACTTGGCGTCGGTGAACCAGGGTTGCATCGGCACGGGGTCAGCTCACCTCGGCACGCTTCAGACGCAGGGTCAGGATCTGGAAGGGGCGCAGCGTGACCGGGACCGTGCCGTCGACCGCCGCCTCGTCCTCGGTCAGCGGACGCTCCAGGAGGTCGGTGACCTTGGCGCCGGCGAGCGGGAAGCCGGTGCGCAACACGCCCTGGGCGCGGCCGCCGCGGGACTCGTAGAGCCGGACCACCACATCGCCCGAGGCGTCGTCGGCGAGCTTGACCGCCTCGACGGTGATGCCCTCGCCGTCGACGGAGACGACCGGCTCGGGCGCGCCCGCCGCATCCGCCACCCGGAGCGGGAGGTTGAGTGCGTAGCCCTCGGCGACGGCGTCCTCGATGCTCGCACCGGGCAGCAGCGAGTAGGTGAAGCGGTGCTTGCCCTGGTCGGCCTCCGGGTCCGGGATGCGCGGGGCGCGGACCAGGCTGAGGCTGACCTTGGTCGTCGTACCGCCGTCCTCGCGGACCGTGCGGGAGACGTCGTGGCCGTACGTCGAGTCGTTGATGACGGCGACACCGTAGCCGGGTTCGGCGAGGTGCACCCAGCGGTGGCCGGAGACCTCGAAACGGGCCGCCTCCCAGCTGGTGTTGGTGTGCGTGGGGCGCTGGATGTGACCGAACTGGATCTCCGCGGAGGAGTGCGGGGCGCGGATGTCGACCGGGAAGCCGGCCTTGAGGATCTTCTCCGCCTCGTGCCAGTCGATGTCCGTCTCGATGTCGATACGGGGGCTGCCGGCGCGGACGCTGATCGTCTGGGTGATCTTCGAGCCCTTGCCGAAGGAGCGCTCCACGCGGATGGCGCCGACGAGCGGGTCCTCCTCGACGACCGTGATGGAGTCGGCGTCCAGCAGGTCCGTGAAACGGTTCTTGTAGTGCTTGTCGATGTCCCAGGCGTCCCAGTAGTTCGGGAGGTCGGTGTGCAGCCGGAGGAGGTTGCCGGGCTCGGCGAGGACCTCACGGTCCGCGCGGATGTCGTATACAGACGACAGTGTGCCGTCTTCCGCCATCTGTACACGGACCAGACCGTTGTCGAGGACGCGGCCCTCGACCGTGACCGGGTGCGCGGGATCGGCGGGCGCGAGCGGCGCGCTGCCGTTCGCGGGCACCGTCACGTACACGGGCGCGCCGGCGCCGTCCCGGACCACCTCGGCACGGTCGTACGGGCTCGTGTTGAACACCCGCGACCCGCCGCCGCCCAGCGCCGCGACCGCCTCCGCCGTCAGCACCTCCAACTCCTCGGCCACACGCGCGTATTCGGCCTCCGCCTCGCGGTGCACCCAGGCGATGGACGAGCCCGGCAGGATGTCGTGGAACTGGTGCAGCAGGACCGTCTTCCACAGCCGGTCGAGCTTCTCGTACGGGTAGCTGTAGCCCGGCGCGTGCAGGGCGGCCGTCGTCGCCCACAACTCGGCCTCGCGGAGCTTGTGTTCGCTGCGCCGGTTGCCCTGCTTGGTGCGGGCCTGGGAGGTGTAGGTGGCGCGGTGCAGCTCCAGGTAGAGCTCGCCGTTCCAGACGGGGGCGTCCTCGTACTCGGCGCGGGCCTGGGCGAAGAACTCGTCGGGGTGCTCGACGACGACCTTGGGCGAGCCCTCCAGGTCGGCGAGGCGGCGGGCGCGTTCCATGATCTCGCGGGTGGGACCGCCACCGCCGTCGCCCCAGCCGAAGGGGGCCAGCGAGCGCTGACCGGCGCCCTTCTCGGCATAGTTGCGGACCGCGCGGTCCATCTCCTCGCCGCTGAAGCGGGCGTTGTAGGTGTCGACGGGCGGGAAGTGGGTGAAGATGCGGGTGCCGTCGATGCCCTCCCACCAGAAGGTGTGGTGGGGGAACTTGTTGGTCTGGTTCCAGGAGATCTTCTGGGTGAGGAACCACTCGTTGCCGGCGAGCTTGGCGAGCTGCGGGTAGGCGGCGTTGTAGCCGAAGGAGTCCGGCAGCCAGACGCCCTTGGTCTCGATGCCGAAGTGCTCGATGAAGAACCGCTTGCCGTGGATGAGCTGGCGGGCGATGGCCTCGCCGCCGGGCAGGTTGCCGTCGGACTCGACCCACATGCCGCCGACCGGCGCCCACTGGCCCTTCTTCACCGACTCCTGGATGCGGGCCCACACGTGCGGGTAGTTGTCGCGCACCCACTCGTACTGCTGGGCCTGGGAGCAGGCGAAGATGAAGTCGTCGTACTCGTCGGCCAGGGCCGTGACGTTGGAGAAGGTCCGGGACGTCTTGCGCTTGGTCTCGCGGATGGGCCAGAGCCACGCCGAGTCGATGTGGGCGTGGCCGACGCCGGAGACGGTGTGGGCGCTGGCGTGGGCGGGCTTGGCCAGGACCGGGGCCAGCACCTCGCGGACCGCCGCCGCGCTGCCGGAGACGTCGTCGAGGTCGAGGACGTCCATGGCCCGGTCGAGGGCGTGCATGATCTCGTGGCGGCGCGGCTCGTGGTCGCCGAGGTGGACCATGACGCCGAGCAGCACCTGGATGTCCAGGTCGAGGTGGAAGACCTCCTCGTCGAGGACGGCGATCTCGGCGCGGCGGAATGTATACAGTGGACGGTCGCCTGCCGTCAGTACATCGCCGAGCGGCGTCGGCTCGGAGAAGTTGTTCGCCAGGATGTCCGGGTTGGAGGCCGCCTCGACCAGGTAGTCGATCTGCTCGCCGCCCGTGGCCGGGTTGGCGATCGGCACGTACTGGTTGAGCGGGTTGACCGCCTTCAGCGGTCGACCGTCGGCCAGGTGGACCAGGGCCTCGGCCTGGTTGCCGGGCCAGTCGCCCACGAAGCCGAGGTCGATGACCGCCTCGACGCGCTTCCCGGCGAACGCGGCCGGCACCTCGCCCCGCATCCGGAACCAGGTGGTGCCCCAAGGCGGTCCCCAAGGGGTACCCATGGCGAAGGGCTCGTAGCGTGCGGCCGCGGCCTCCTCGAAGGGCACCGGCTCCCCGGGCGCCTGCCAGGCCTCGACCTCGAAGGGGACGGTGGCCGCGTAGATCGCGGGCTTGATGCGCTGGGTGTGGAGGCGCTCTACGCGTTCCTCGATCCGGCGGCGTTCGTCGTGCATGGAGGGCTCCAGAGAGGAGGAAGGCGGAAAGAAGTAGGGGAAAGCGCTTACCGGCAGGTCTTCACTTAAGGTACGCCAGGCCCGGATGGACCTCGGAGTAGCCCTCCACCAGCCGACGGGCGACGTTCACCGAGTCGACGAGCGGGTGCAGCGCGAACGCCTTCACCGCCGTCGTACGGGATCCGGACTCGGCGGCGGCGAGCACCTCCCGCTCGACCGCCTTCACCGCGCAGACCAGGCCGGTGGCATGGTCGGGCAGCGGGTCGACGGCGACCGGGTGGGCACCGTTGGCGTCGACGAGGCACGGGACCTCGATCACGGCATCGTTGTCGAGCACGGAGAGCGTGCTCTGGTTGCGGACGTTGAGGATCAGGGTGGTGCGCTCGTCGCGGGCGATGGCCCGCATCAGGGCGAGGGCGACCTTCTCGTAGCCGCCGGAGAGGTCGTCGGCGTCGCGTTCGCCGGCGCCGGCACTCTCCCGGTTCTCGGCCATGTAGGTGGCCTCGCGCTCGGCGCGGGTACGGTCCCAGGCGGTCAGCGCGGCGGTGTCGGGGCGCTTCATCGCGTCGTAGAACCCGGCCTGCTGGTCGCGCAGGAACGCGCCGCGCGTCTTGTCGACCTGCTGGTAGGCGCGGACGGCCTCGCGGTTGAAGTAGTAGTAGTGCAGGTATTCGTTGGGGATGGATCCGAGCGACTGCAGCCAGTCGACACCGAACAGTTTTCCCTCCTCGAAGGAACCGAGGAGTTCGGGGTCGGCGAGCAGTCGCGGGAGTTCGTCCCGGCCGGCGATCCGCAGGCCGCGGACCCAGCCGAGGTGGTTGAGGCCGACGTAGTCGATCCAGGCCTCCTGCGGGTTCGCGCCGAGCACGCGGGCGATACGGCGGCCGAGGCCGACCGGTGAGTCGCAGATGCCGATGACGCGGTTGCCGAGGTGGCGGGACATGGCCTCGGTGACGAGACCGGCCGGGTTGGTGAAGTTGATGACCCAGGCGTCGGGGGCGAGGCGGGCGACCCGCCGGGCGATGTCCTCGGCGACGGGGACCGTGCGCAGGCCGTAGGCGATACCGCCGGCGCCGACGGTCTCCTGGCCGAGGACGCCTTCGGCGAGGGCCACGCGTTCGTCGTTCGCCCGGCCCTCCAGGCCGCCGACGCGGATCGCGGAGAAGACGAAGTCGGCGCCGCGCAGGGCCTCGTCGAGGTCGGTGGTGGCGGTGACGGTGGGGGCGTCGTCGACGGTCGACGCCTGTTCCGCCAGTACACGGGCGACCGCATACAGTCGACTGTCGTCCAGATCGTGCAGAACGACTTCCGTGACCCGCCCCTCGGCGCGATCCGTCAGGAGCGCCCCGTACACGAGCGGGACGCGGAATCCGCCGCCACCCAGAATCGTCAGTTTCACACTTGCACCTTTCCTGCCACGTTCACCGCGACGCCCGCCTCCTCCAGGGAGGCTCGCGTCGCCGCGTTCACCGGCGCGTTCGTCACCACCACGTCCAGGTCCTCGGGACCGCAGACCTTCGCCATCCCCGTACCCGGGAACTTCGCCGCGTCGGCGAGCAGCACGACCTTGTCGCTCGCCTTGATCATGGCGCGCTTGACCGGCACCTCGACGACCGTCGTGTCCATCACCTGCCCACCGGGGCGCACTCCACTGGTGCCGAGGAAGAGCCAGTCGGCGTGCAGCTGGCGGAGGTTGTCCTCGGTGAGGAAACCGACCAGGGAGCGGTACTCGCGGCGGACCATGCCGCCGAGCAGGACCAGTTCGATGCCCTCGTCGTCGGCGAGCTCCTCGTAGACCACCAGGTTGCTGGTGATCACGGTGAGGCGGCGGCCGTGCAGCTGACGGGCCAGCCGGAAGGCGGTCGTGCCGATGTCGAGCAGCACCGACTGACCGTCCTCGATCATCGCCGCCGCGTGCGCGGCTATGACGTCCTTCTCGGCCACGCGCACCTCGGCGACCTCGGCGAAGGGCTGGTCGCCCTCCTCCGCGCGGGCCCCGCCGTGGACGCGGGTGAGGAGCCCGTCCTCCTCGAGTTTGACCAGGTCACGCCGGATCGTGGCGGGGCTCACACCCAGCTGTTCGGAGAGGTCGGTCACGGCCGCGGGACCGCCGGAGCGCAGGGCTCGGAGGATGAGTTGATGTCGTCGTTCTGCCAGCACGTCGTGAACAGTACTCGTCATTGCCAATCATTTCTATGCTCACTTCTGCTCAGGTATTGACCAATCGTGCGGAGCGGCGCACGATTCCGGTCATCGAAATTGACGTGTTTTGACGAGAGGCGCTGCCGGTGGATGACGACAGGCCCGATGTGCTGCTGACCGGGCTGCTCTTCTACGACCTCGTCCTGACCGGGCTGGGCAAGCCGCCGACGCCCGGCGAGGAGATCTGGACGGCCGGCATGGGCTGCGGCCCCGGCGGCATCGCGAACCTCGCGGTGGCCGCGTCCCGGTTCGGTCTGCGGACCTCCCTGGCCACCGTCTTCGGCGACGACTTCTACGGCGAGTACTGCCGGGACGTCCTGTGCGACCAGGAAGGCATCGACCTCTCGCTCTCCCGCACCGCCGACGGCTGGCCCACCCCCGTCACCGTCTCCCTGGCCCAGGGCGACGACCGCGCCCTGGTCACCCATGGCCAGGAACCCCCGTACTCGCAGGACACGCTGATGGGCGACCCGCCCGAGGCGCGCACCGCCCTCGTCCACCTCGAGGCCGAACCCCGCGAGTGGATCGCCAGGGCCGCCGCGAACGGCACCCACATCTACGCCGACGTCGGCTGGGACCCCACCCAGCAGTGGTCCACGGACCTGCTGGACCAGCTGAAGCTGTGCCACGCCTTCCTCCCCAACGAGACCGAGGCGACGGCCTACACCCGCACCGACAGCGCGGTCGCGGCGCTCGGCACGCTCTCCGAGCTGGTGCCGGTCGCGGTGGTCACGCGCGGCGGGGACGGCGCGGTCGCGGTGGACCAGACGACGGGCGAGTACGCGGACGTCCCGGCCCTCGACATCGATGTCCTGGACGCCACCGGCGCCGGCGACGTCTTCGGCGCGAGCTTCGTCGCGGCCTCGCTCGGCGGCTGGCCGCTGGCGGAGCGGCTGCGGTTCGCGGTGCTCGCGGCCGGGCTGTCCGTCCGCCATCCGGGCGGGGCGCTCGCGGCACCCGGCTGGTACGGCGTGGACCGCTGGTGGCGGTCGCTGTCGTCGGCCGACCGTGAACTGTCGCCTGCCGACCGTGAACTGAAGACCGCATACGGTTTTCTGTCCGACCGGATCCCGGCCGATCCCGGGCCTCCCGTCCAGTACGCCCCCGTCACACCCCCCGCACGGCAGCTCTGATCCGTCCGACCCCCCCCCGTACATATGCGAAGACCCGAAATCCCCCGAAAGGCGGTGGGAGCTGTGCGGCTCTCACGAAGAGGCCTGCTGCGCGCGGGCCTGGCCGGTACGGCCGCCACGGCGCTCGGCGGCCTGGCGTCCGGCTGTGCCGTTCCGACCGGCTCGACCGGCCGGAACATGGTCCTGTGGTACTGGAGCGGCGGTCTGAGCGACACCGTCGTGAAGAACGCCAAGGCCCGCTACGACAGTTCGGTGAGCCTGGACGCCATCCAGATCGGCGGCCAGTACCGCTCCAAGCTCATCACCACCATCACCGGCCAGGCCCACATCCCCGACATCGCGGGGCTCAAGGGCGAGGACATGGCCGCCTATCTGCCGAACGCGGACCAGTTCATCGACCTCAGGACCCTGGGCGCGGAGAAGTACAAGAGCCAGTACCTGTCCTGGAAGTGGGATCAGGGGATCGCCGACGACGGCACGATGGTCGGCTTCCCCATCGACTGCGGTCCGGTCGGGCACTTCTACCAGTACGACGTGTTCCGCAGGGCGGGGCTGCCGTACGAGCCGGACGACGTGTCGAAGGAGCTGAACACCTGGGAGAGCTTCTTCGACGCGGGCGTGCAGTTGGGCAAGCGGGTGTCGGGGGCGAAGCTGCTCACCGACGTCAACTCCGTCTTCGAGAACGTGGTGAACCAGGGCTCCGAGCGGTTCGTCGACAAGGACCGCCACTTCATCGGCGACCAGGAACACGTGCGCCGGGCCTGGGCGCTCGCGGTGGAGGCCAAGCAGCGGAGAATCGTCTCGGACCTGGTCAGCGGCACCCCGGACCAGCTGTCGGCCATCCAGGACGGCAAGCTGCCGAGCCAACTGGGCGCGTCCTGGGCCGCCTTCGACATCAAGAACGGTGTGCCGAAGACCAAGGGCAGGTGGCGGGTGGCCGACATGCCGGTGCGGCCCGCCAACAACGGCGGCTCGTTCCTGTCGATCACCAAGGCGTGCCGGGAGCCCGAGCAGGCCTTCGAGATCATCACCTGGATCCTCAACTCAGCGAACCAGGCCCAGGGTTACGTCGACGCGGGCCTGTTCCCGTCCACGCCCGCCTCGTACGGCCTGAAGCCGATGCAGGAACCGGACGACTTCTTCGGCGGTCAGGTGACGACCGATGTCTTCGGGCCGGCCGCCCAGAAGATCGCGGTCGCCTACAACAGCCCGTTCGACATCGCGCTCGGGCAGCCCATCAAGGACGAGATCAAGAACGTCGGCGTCCTCGGCAAGGATCCCAAGAGCGCCTGGAGTGACGCCATGAGCAAGTGCCGTCGCATCGCGAAGCACCTGGGGGTGAGCTACTGATGGCCGTCCTGGAGCAGACCCCGCCCGCCGTGAGACAACCCGGCGTGACCCAGCCCAAGAAGGGCCTGCGCAAGTACTGGCACCTCTACGCCGCGATCTCCCCCTTCTACCTGATCTTCCTCGGCTTCGGCCTCTTCCCCGTCGGCTTCTCCCTCTACCTGTCCTTCCACCGCTGGGACGGCCTCGGCTCGATGGAGTGGGCCGGGCTCTCGCAGTACCAGTACCTGCTGAGCGACAGCGACTTCTGGAACTCGATCGGCAACACGATCATCATCTGGGCGCTGGCCACCTTCCCCATGATCTTCCTGGCGATGGTCACGGCCGTGATGCTCAACTCCGCGGTGCGCTTCAAGAACCTCTACCGCTTCGCCTACTTCCTGCCGAACGTCACCTCGGTGGTCGCCATCGCGATCGTCTTCGGTTCGATCTTCTCCACCAACGCCGGCATGGTGAACGCCGTCCTGCACGCGGTCGGCATCGACCAGGTGGCGTGGCTGAACACCCCGTGGGGCATCAAGGTCACCATCGCGGCCCTGATGACCTGGCAATGGACCGGCTACAACGCCATCATCTTCCTCGCCGGACTCCAGACCATCCCGAGCGACCTGTACGAGGCGGCGCGGATGGACGGCGCCGGGCCGATCCAGACGTTCTTCCGGATCACACTGCCCCTGCTGCGGCCGACCCTGCTCTTCGTCCTGGTCGTCTCGACGGTCACCGGGCTCCAGAGCTTCTCCGAGCCGCAGGTGCTGTTGCAGACCTCGTCCAACGACTCGACGTTCGCGGGCGGTCCGGGCCACTCGGGCCAGACGATGGTCCTCTACTTCTTCCAACAGACCTTCGACAACAACGACTTCGGGTACGGCGCCGCGGTGGCGTGGGGCATCTTCCTCGTCGTCGTCCTCTTCTCGATCATCAACTGGCGCCTCGTGCAGCGCCGGGGCGACTAGGAAGGGCGCGCATCATGGCATCCGTCAAGGAGTCCCGTACCTCCATCAAGGGGTCCCGCCGCAGAGGGATCGCGCTGCATCTCCCGCTGATCATCGGGACGTTGATCTCGGCCTTCCCGTTCTACTGGGCCGTGATCATGTCGACGCACAGCTCGACGGAGATCTTCTCGTACCCGCCGAAGCTGCTGCCGGGCACGCACTTCCTGGAGAACGTGCGCAATCTCTTCGACGCCATCGACTTCTTCGGGTCGATGTGGAACTCGCTGCTGGTCGCGGCCTCGGTGACCTTCCTGGTCCTGCTCTTCGACTCCCTCGCGGCCTTCGTTTTCGCGAAGTTCGAATTCCCGGGCAAGGGGCCGCTGTTCGGGCTGCTGATGGTCATCTTCATGGTGCCGGCGCAGCTGTCGGTCATCCCGCAGTTCGTGGTCATGGCGAAGATCGGCTGGATCGGCTCGATGACCGCGCTGATCGTGCCGGCCGCGGCCAACGCCTTCGGCATCTTCTGGATGCGCCAGTACATGAAGTCCGCCATCCACGACGAGCTGCTCGACGCCTCCAAGCTCGACGGCGCGAACTTCCTGCGCCAGTACTGGCATGTGGCGCTGCCGGTGGTCCGCCCCGGTCTCGCCTTCCTCGGCATCTTCACCTTCATGGGCCAGTGGAACGACTTCGCCTGGCCCCTGATCGCCCTCACCAACCCCGACAACGTGACCCTCCAGGTCGCACTGTCCCAGCTCAACGGCACCCACGGCACCACCGACTACGGCATCGTGATGACCGGCGCCCTGCTCGCCCTGATCCCGCTGCTGATCGTGTTCGCGGTCGGCGCCAAGCAGATCATCGGCGACCTCGCGAAGGGGGCCGTACGCGGATGACCAGCGATCCCCTGCTGGCTCTGCGCCCCTGGGAGGCACCCGAGGTGACCTCCTGGGGGCGACTGCCCATGAACGCCGTCGACCGGCGCCCCGGAGCACTCCCCCTGGACGGCGACTGGCGCTTCCAGCTGCTGTCCGCTCCGGACGCGCCGGTCGGCGGTGCCTGGTCGACGGCGCGGGTGCCGGGTGTCTGGACCATGCAGGACACCGACGACCTTCCGCAGTACACGAACGTCCGTATGCCGTATGCGGAATTCCCGCCGCTGTCGCCTGCATACAGAAACCCGACGGGTGTGTACGAGCGTACGGTCGACGTCCCGGCCGAGTGGGCCGGCCGCCGGATCGTGCTCCAGGTCGGTGCCGCCGAGAGCGTCCTCCTGGTCCACGTGGACGGGCGGCCCGTCGGCGTCTCCAAGGACTCCCACCTCGCGGCCGACTTCGATCTCACACCGCACGTGCGCCCCGGCGAGCGGGCCACCGTACGGCTGACGGTCGTCAAGTGGTCCGACGCCTCGCACATCGAGGACCAGGACCAATGGTGGCACGGCGGGATCACCCGCTCGGTGCTGCTGTACGCGACCGATCCCCTGCACCTCGCGGACGTGACCGTGCGGGCCGCGTTCAGCGGGGAGCTGCGGGTCGACTGCCGGGTGCGGGACACCGGAGGGGCGCTGCCGGAGGGGTGGTACGTCACCGGCGAGCTGGACGGCGGCCTGATCGCCCAGGACACCGAGTTCGACCGGGCCAACGTCGAGGACGACCGCGTCTCCGAGTTCCTCGGCGAGGTACGGCTGCATACAGTCGTCAGCGATGTGCGGACCTGGAACGCCGAGACGCCCGAGCTGTACGACCTCACCGTCCGCCTGCACCGCGCCGACGGAACGGTCGCCGACACCTCATGTCACCGTGTCGGCTTCCGGGACGTGGAGATCGTCGGCAGGAACCTGCTGGTCAACGGCGAGCGGGTGTTCATCCGGGGCGTGAACCGGCACGACTTCCATCCGCTGACGGGGCGCGCGGTGTCGTACGACGACATGCGCGCGGACCTCGTCCTGCTGAAGCGTTTCGGCTTCAACGCGATCCGGACCGCCCACTACCCGAACGACCCCGGTCTACTGGATATCGCGGACGATCTCGGTTTCTACGTCGTCGACGAGGCGAACATCGAGTCCCACGACCACGCCCACGAGATCGCCGACGATCCGCGCTATCTGAACGCCTTCGTGGACCGCGTCTCGCGGATGGTGCTCCGCGACAAGAACCACCCCTCGGTGATCATCTGGTCGCTGGGCAACGAGTCCGACTACGGCGCGAACCACGACGCGGCGGCGGGCTGGGCGCGGCGGCACGATCCGAGCAGGCCGATCCAGTACGAGGGGGCGGCCAAGCTCGACTGGGCGGCGACGGACGACGCCTCCGACATCGCCTGTCCCATGTACGCGCCGCTGGAGGACTGTGTCGCCCACGCCCTGTCGGGTGAGCAGACCAGGCCCCTCATCCAGTGCGAGTACTCGCACGCCATGGGCAACAGCAACGGCACGCTCGCGGACCATTGGGCCGCCATCGAGTCAACGCCAGGTCTTCAGGGCGGGTTCATCTGGGAGTTCTGGGACCACGGCATTCTCCAGCGTGTGAACGACGGAAGACCGGTCGGGCGTGGGGGCGCCGGGCTCTATGACAACGGTGTCGCCGCGCCCGGCCATCGCTGGGCGTACGGCGGTGACTTCGGCGAGACCATCCACGACGGCGCGTTCATCGCGGACGGTGTCGTCTTCCCGGACCGCACGCCCAAGCCGGTGATGTACGAGCACCGGGAGATCGCGGCGCCGGTGCGCATCGAGTGCTTCAAGCACGAGGGCATCGTGCTCGGCAACCACCAGCACTTCCGCGGCCTGGACTGGCTGGCCGGTGAGTGGGAGCTGTCCCTGGCGGAGGGTGACACGCTCACCGCGCCCGCCGAGCTGCCCGATCTACGGCCGGGCGAGACGGCGGTCGTGCCGCTGCCCTTCGAGGTGCCGCGCGACGGTGGTGAAGCGTGGCTGACGCTGCGGGTGACGACCGCGCGGGACGAGGCGTGGGCGCCGCGCGGCACGGTGGTGTGTCTGCCGCAGGTGCGGCTCCGGGAGGCGTCTCCCCTCCGGTGGGAGAACCGTTCCGGCACGGTCGAGGTCGACGCCGACGGCCTCCTCGTCCACCCCTTGCTGAGCGCAGCCCCCACCCTGTCTCTCTGGCGTGCCCCCACCGACAACGACGAGCTCGGCGGTATGGCGTTGCGCTGGCGGGCCTGGGGCCTAGACGCGCTGGTCCGCAAGGCGGTGTCGGTGCGTGAGGAGAGCGGTGGCCGAGTGAGTGTGGTCGCCGAGTACGCCGGCACGGTCGGTGTGGTGCGGCACCGGCAGGTCCTCACGCCGGTCGAGGGCGGCATCCGGATCGACGAAGAGGCCGAGCTGCCCGAACAGTTCGACGACGTGGCGCGGGTCGGTTCGGTCTTCGAGACGGTGCCGGGGCTCGACCTGCTGGAGTGGTTCGGGCAGGGGCCCTGGGAGTCGTACCCCGACCGGAGCGGCGGCGCTCCCGTCGGCCACCATCGGGTCCCCGTCGACGAGTTGTTCACCCCTTATCTACGACCGCAGGAGAGCGGCGGCCGACACGGCGTACGGCATTTCACGCTCTCCGCGCCGGACGCCACCGGTCTCGCGATCGCACTCGACGAGCCGCGCCAGGTCTCCGTGACCCACTACCGCTCCGAGGACCTCACCGCGGTCACCCATCACGACCAACTGACCCCGCGTGCCGGGTGCGTTGTTCATCTCGACGCGGCCCACCGGGGACTCGGCACGGCTTCGTGCGGCCCCGACACCTTCCCCTCCCATCTCGTCACACCGGGCGTCCACCGCTGGAGCTGGACCCTGCGCGTTCTCTGAACTCCCCCGGCTTTCCCTCTACTTGAGCACTTCTTACGGAGCACACGTGTGCACTTTGCCTGAACACGGGTCCGAGCATGCCCAGGCCGGCGCCGGACGCCGCAGTTTCCTGCGGGCCACCGCACTGCTGGGCGCCGCCGCGACCGCCGGTGTCGCCCTGCCGACGGTCGCCGAGGCGGCCACGTCGAGCGGCCCGCGACCGGACACCGAGAGCCGCCGTTTCACGCTCGCCGTCATGCCGGACACGCAGTACCTCTTCGACGGGCCGAGCATCGACAAGACGCCG
The DNA here is from genome assembly GCF_040446465.1 of Streptomyces sp. RG80. NCBI lineage: Bacteria > Bacillati > Actinomycetota > Actinomycetes > Kitasatosporales > Streptomycetaceae > Streptomyces > Streptomyces sp. RG80. The sequence goes on from NZ_JBEAAJ010000002.1 coordinate 801,474, forward strand.
GTCGAGGCGTCCCTGCGGTATCTGCTGGAGCACGGGAAGGACGAGAACATCGTCTTCCTGTCCCACCTCGGAGACCTCACGCAGAACGGCGCGGAGGCCGAAGTCGCCGCGATCAGCGAGGCGTTCAGGCTGCTGGACCGGCGTGGGGTCGGCTACAGCGTCCTGGCCGGCAACCACGACGTGAAGTCGTCGACCACCGACCAGCGGGGCGCGACCCCGTACCTGGAGGCCTTCGGGCCGGACCGGTTCAAGGGCAGGAAGACTTTCGGCGGCGCTTCCGCCGACGGCTACAACACCTACCACCTCTTCCGGGCCGCGGGCCGCGAGTGGCTGGTCCTGGCGCTGGACTGGCGGCTGTCGGACAAGGGGTACGCGTGGGCGAAGGACGTTCTCGCCCGGCACCCGAAGACGCCTGTCGTCCTCACCACCCACGAACTGGTCGTCGAGGACGACACCCTGTCGGACTACGGCCGGCAGCTGTGGGACCGGCTGATCGAGGACCACGACCAGATCTTCCTCACCCTCAACGGCCACTACTGGCCCGCCGCCCGCGCGACCCGCAAGAACGCGGCGGGACATGACGTCCACCTGCACCTGACGAACTATCAGAACCGTTACTTCGGTGGCGCGGCGATGATCCGTCTCTACCGTTTCGACCTCGACCGGAACGTCATCGACGTCGAGACGGTCTCGCCGTGGATCCTCGGCCGAGCCGGGAAGGGCCTCAACGAGCTGGAGCGGCAGGAGGTCGAACTCAGCGGTGACGCCGACCGGTTCACGGTCGAGGTCGACTTCGCCGACCGTTTCTCCGGCTTCGACCCGGTGCCCGCGCGTGCGCCGCGGCCGGTGTCGAGGATGCTGATACCGGGCACGGTGGCCTACTGGCGCTTCGAGAGCGCCGCGGGCGCCACCGTCCGCGACCTCTCGGGACGCGGCAACGACCTCTCCCTCGTCACCGTCGGCGGCGGCACCCTGGGCTGGTCCGCCGACCACCACCCCGACCAGCCCGGGCACGGCAGCCTGGAGTTCCAGGGGTACAAGTCCCCGCTGAAGGGCGCGTATCTGCGCACGATCGACGGTGCGCCGCTCAACTCCCAGACGTTCAAGGCCGGTTACACCATCGAGGACTTCTACCGTCTGCCCGCCGACTGGGACCCCTCCCACCATGCCTGGTCCGGCATCGTCAGCCGCACCGGCACAGGCGGCGCCGCCGGGAAGACCGGGGACGACCCCGACGAGCCGCTGGCCACGCTGTCGCTGTCCAACGACCGTGAGCCGCAGTGGGCGATGCGCCCGCTCAACCAGGAGGGCATCGCCACCAACTGGGGCCAGGAGACGCCGCCGGAGACCTGGTGGCACCTCGCGGTCGTCAACGACGGCAGGCACACCACGCTCTACGTCGAGGGCTGCCCCGTGGTCCGCAACCCCAGGCCCACCTCGGTCGGCATCACCTCCGTCGGGCTCCCGTGGCTGCTGGGCGGCTACGAGTACGGCGGGAAGATCGACCAGATCCTGCACGGACGTCTCGGTGATGTCCGCATCGTCGAACGGGCGCTGCCCGTCACCTCCTTCATGACGCACTGACCCCCTTCTCGGGGATCACCATGACCGAGCAGCAACTGCCCGACTGGGCCGACCCCTCCGTCTCGCCCGCCGCGCTCGATCCGCAAGGGCTGTCCCGGCGCGGACTCCTGCGCCGCGCGGGCCTGTTCGGCGCGGCCTTCACTCTCGGCTCGGCCGCCGTGCCCGCCGCCGCCTCCCCGCAGCGCTTCGGGGGCGACGACCCGCGGCTGGCGTACCTGGTCGGCGACCACCACGTCCACTCCGTCTACAGCCACGACGCCAAGTACACGTTCTCGCAGCAGGCGAAGGCGGCCGCCCGGTACGGCCTGGACTGGATGGTGTTCAACGAGCACTCCAACTTCGGACACGCCTACTACGGTGCGAAGCTGGAGCACGAGGAGATCCTCAAGGCCCGTGCGGACAACCCTCGTCAGCTGATCTTCCAGGGCCTCGAGTGGTACATCCCGGCGGCCGAGCACTGCACGGTGTTCGCGGCGCCCGGCCCCCACGAGGTGGACCTGCTCACGCAGTTCGAGCTCGCCTACGACGGCAAGCTGCTCAACTACACCGAGGGCTCCGCCGGCGCGACCGACACCGCGCGCAACGAGGCGCATGCCGTCAAGGCGATCAAGTGGCTGGCCGAGCAGCGCCGTTCGGGCTATGTCGACGACGTCCTCGTCCTCGCCAACCACCCGCTGCGACTCGGCATCGACTCCCCGCACGAGATGCGCAACTGGCGGGACGCGGCCCCTGAGATCATGATCGGCATGGAGGGTGCGCCGGGCGCGCAGGGCGCGGCCATCCCGGGCTGGCGCGGCACGACCTCGATCCGCGGCGAGTACGAGAACAAGCCGTCCGCCCAGTCCTGGTCCGGTTATCCGGCGGACGCCTACCTCACCTACGGCGGCTTCGACTGGGCGACGGCGACCGTCGGCGGGCTGTGGGACGCGCTGCTGGCCGAAGGCAGGCTGTTCTCGATCACCACCAACTCCGACAACCACCGGACCGTCTTCGACACCTGGAAGAACGGCGACTGGCCGGCCGGGCAGAACTTCGACAGCACCGGCAAGCTCCCCGACCCGGTGAACACCGACTCCCCGCAGCCGGGCAGCGACTTCTGGCCCGGCCAGTTCAGCCGCACCCACGTCGGCGTCACCCGCTACGGCTACCGCGCCGTCATGGCGGGCCTGCGCGCGGGCCGCGTCTGGCTGGACCACGGACATCTGCTCGACGGCCTCGACGTACGGCTGAAGCGGGACTGCGACTTGGGCCGCGGCGTCACGCTGGGCGGCCGGCTGCGGGTCCGCAAGGGCGAGAGGATCAGCCTGTACGTCACCGTCACCACCGCCTCCCGCCCCAACCCCCAGGGATTCGTGCCCGAGTTGGCGCACGTGGACGTGATCCGGGGTGCGGTGCGCGGCCCGGTGAGCGACCGGGACTCCTGGAGGGCACCGGACACCAAGGTCGTACAGACGAAGGACGTGTCCGGCCGCAAGGGGACGTACACCCTGCGCATCCCGCTGACCGCCGGGGACGAGTCCTTCTACGTCCGGCTGCGCGGCAGCGACGGCAACCGCCATGGTGCGGGCTACCTCGGCTCCTCGGTCGACCCGAACGGGCCGATCCCGCACCCGCCCGGGGACGGTGACCCGTGGGCGGATACGTGGTTCTATTCCAACCCGGTGTTCGTCGACGTGGCAGGTGCCTGATGAAGCGTCATCTTCTCACCCTGGGCTGCTTATTGGGATCACTGGTGCTCGGGACGGCGGGCACGGCGTCGGCGACCGGTGAACCACGCTGGGTGGAGACCGGCACCGCGTACACGGACACGCTCGGCGGCGGGCAGGGGCTCGCCTCCCGGGCGGACGGCTCGCTGCTGTACCGCGGGCTCACCGACATCCCCCTCGACCTGCGGCTCAAGGGCTGGAACCACGTCGGTGACCCGGACATCGCGCGCGGCCACGTCTTCGACGCCTACCAGGGTCCGGACACGGCCACGTCGAAGATGTTCGCGGTCACCACCCCGGCCGGGAAGCGCTACGAGTACGTCCATCAGCTGAACCCGGGCGAGAAGCTGAACAACTCCTTCGCCACCGTCTCCCCGGACGGGCAGTGGCTGGTGTCGGGCGAGTGGGGCGAGCAGCGCAGACTCCAGGTCTTCCCCGCTCCCCTGCTCAACCCGGCCACCCCAGCCACCGGCGGGGCGCTGAAGGAGGCCTGGCAGATCACCCTGGACCGGCCGGTGCGCGACATCCAGGGCTGTGACTTCGTGGCGGACACCCGGCTGGTGTGCGCCTCGAACGACGCGACGGGGACCCTCTTCCCGGAGATCCGTCCGCTGCTCCAGGTCGATCTGCCCCGCAAGTTGGACGGGCAGCCGATCACGGGCGCGGTGAAGAACCTCTTCGCGTTGCCGCAGCGCAGCGTCTGCACGGACGGCGCCTTCGAGACCGAGGGCGTCGACTACGACGCGAACAGCGGCACGCTCCGCGCGCAGATGATTCCGCCGGGCGTGTGCGCGGTCAGCACGGCCGTGTACTCGTACCGGCAGGTCACAGGCTGATCCGGGCGAGGTACGGTGGCCGCGTGACCACGGAAGAGTCGCTGCGGCCGCAGTCCCTCATGCTGACGTTCCTGGGCGACCAGGTGCTCGGGCGTGATGTCTGCGTGTACTCGGGCAGCGTCATCGATGTCTTCGCCCGGGCCGGCGTCGGCGAGCAGGCGACGCGTTCCACGCTGACCCGGATGGTGAACCGCGGCCTGCTGCGCCGCCAGCGCGAGGGCCGCCGGATGTACTTCGGGCTGACCGAGCACTCGACGGCCGTCCTGCGCGACGGAGAGCGCCGCATCTGGCAGACCGGCGCCGTCAACCGGCACTGGGACGGCACCTGGACCCTGCTCGGTTTCTCGCTGCCCGAGTCCTGGCAGCGCCAGCGCCACGACCTGCGCTCCAAGCTCACCTGGGGCGGCTTCGGCCCACTGTTCAGCGGCCTGTGGATCGCGCCCGGCGAGGTCGACGTGGCGGAACTCGTCGGCGAACTGGGCCTGTCCGCCCATGTGAAGGTCTTCCGCGCGCACGCCGACACCGGCATGGACATCGGCGCGATGATCGAGGAGACCTGGGAGCTGGCCGAACTGGCCGAGCGCTACGAGCAGTTCGTACGACGGTGGCAGCCGTGGAAGAGGCGGGAGCCGGCGGCCGACGAGGCGCTCGCGCAACGGCTGCTGTTGCAGGCGGAGTGGCTGAGGGTCATCCGCCGCGATCCACGACTGCCGGTCAAGCATCTGCCGGACGACTGGCCGGCCGAGCAGGCGGAGAAGACATTCCGGTCGGTCCACGAGCGACTGACGCCTTCGGCTCAGGATTGCGCGGAGAGGCTGCTGGATCTGGTGCCGGTGCGGGAGGCGGCTTCGGACGACGCCGGGTAGGGCCGGCCGCGGCCCTTCGTGGGCTTCCGGGCCGCTTGCTGCCGCCCGTCCCCCGCCCCAGGCTCTTCGTACCCTCCCCCGTTCTCCAGCCGGCTTCCTCAAGCCGCCAAACCGTCCCCCAGGCTCGTGGGCAGGCCACCACCGTGGTTCGGGGCCGTGCGGGTCAGGCCAGCCCGGTGGGCCAGGAGGGCGGCCTTCACGCGGTTGTCGGTGTCGAGCTTGATGAGGATGCGCGTGACGTGACCCTTGACGGTGGCCTCGGCCAGGGTCAGCGCGCGGGCGATCTCCTGGTTGCTGGAGCCCGTGGCCAGCATCGCGAGGACCGCCCGCTCCCGGGGGGTGAGCGAGTCCAGGCGGGTCCGCTGGTCCGGCGAGGGGGCCGGCGCGTGATCCCGCAGGGCGCGCAGTACCCGGCCGGTGACCTCCGGGGACAGCGTGCACTGGCCGGAGGCGACGGTGTGGACGGCGTGGACGACCTCGGCGGGCCGGGTGTGCTTGAGGAGGAAGCCGGCGGCGCCCGTGCGGACCGCCTCCGTGATGACGGCGTCCTCGTCGTGCGCGGTCAGGAAGACCACCCGGGTCCGGCTGCCGAGCGCCTGGTGGATCTGACGCGCGGCGGCCAGCCCGTCGAGCCTGGGCAGCCTTACGTCCATCAGCACCACGTCGGGCGCGAACCGGCGGGCTCCTTCGACGGCCTCGCGGCCGTCGGCGGCCTGAGCCACCACATGGATACCGCCGTCGGCCTCAAGGATGCCGGTCAGAGCGTGCCGGACGAACTGGTCCTCGTCGGCGACGATCACTCTGATCATGTCGTCTCCTCGGGGTCGTTCCTTGCTACGGCACAAATCCTCGCCGTTGCCCGCGTTCGGCACTAGAGGCAAGTGTCACTCCTCGCAGTTCCGGGACCTGCCTCCGCCCTTTGACCCCTAATTTTCATTCGCCGCCTTGTGGGCAACATCGTTTTTAACTCTGGATTTCCCGTCGCCGGACGGATTACAAATGTGTCCAGCAGCGGAAAGCAGAAAGCCCCGCTGACCCCCACCGAAAAGGAGAAGGACCATGAACGAGAAGCTCTTCAACGAGGACCTGATCGCCGGCTACTCCGCCTACGTGAGCGCCGCCGAGGTCCAGGCCGACGGCGACCACGCCCCGGCCGGCACCCCCACCGCGACGGCCACGATCTTCGCCGTCACCATCGGCGCCGCCGGCAGCACCGTCAGCTTCACCTGCTGACCCCCTCCCCCCCCACACCCCTACACGAGCAAAGGAGCACGACCATGAACGACAAGCTCTTCCACGAGGACCTCATCGCCGGCTACTCCGCCTACGTGAGTGCCGCCGAGGTCCACGCGGACGGCGACCAGTCGCCCGGTGCCACCCCGACGGGCACGACCGTCACGCTGGTCGGCACCATCGTCATCCCCACCACCGTCAGCTTCACCTGCTGATCCGGGAAACCCTTCCCCCGTCGCCCCGGTGCGGTCCATCCGCGCCGGGGCGACGTCGTGTTCTCCGGACCCCCGGGGCCATGCCCGCACCACCGACCACGACTTTGGTAGGGGGTGGCGCACGGCCAAAGTTCTTGTTCCGCCCCCTTTTCCGGCTGCCAGTATTGAGGAAAGCGGAAAGCAATTCCGAAGCGCAGGGAGATTGATGTGCGTACGACTTTCGCGCCGACCTCGCTCGAAGATTCTCCGGAAATAAACAGACTCCTCGGAGAACTGAATCTCGGCGAACTGTCCGACGGTGCGGTGACTGCATTCGGCGGGCGCAACGACAACTGGGCCGGCATCACGTCCACGGGCTCCGCGGTCTTCGTCAAGCGCGTCCGCGGCGAGCTCGCCGGCGACCAGATCCGCCGCTCGGTCGGCTTCGACGCCGCCGTCGAGCGCTCGGGCCGCACAGAGCTGCTGAGCCCGCGTCTGCTCGGCCACGACGAGGAGGCGCGGCTGATGGTCACCGACCTCCTCCGGGAGGCCCCGACCGCGGCCGACCTGTTCGCCGACGGGCGCTTCGACGAGGAGCTCGCGCACCGCGCGGGCCGGGCCGTGGGCCTACTGCACGAGACGGACCCCGCCACCCTGCACACCCGCCTGGACACCACCCGGCCCTGGCTGCCCAACCCCGCCCTCAACCGGGCCGTGCCACTGCGGGCCTTCCTGCACTTCACGATCGCCGAGATCACCTTCTGGCAGATCGTCCACGCCGACTCCGCCCTGTGCGCGGCGATCGAACGCCTGCGGGAACGGGAGGGAGCGGCCGAGGGATGTCCGGTCCACTGCGACGTACGCCTTGACCAGTTCCTGCACCACGACGGCCTGCTGTATCTGATCGACGGCGAGGAGTTCCGGCTCGCCGACCCCGCCCGGGACGTCGGCGGATTCGTCGGGGACTGTCTGCACCACATCCTGCGCGGCCTGTCCGGCGGCCCCGGTGAATCCGGGTGTGCCGATGAGCCCTCCCACGACGCCCTCGTGGAACGCGGCACCCGCGATCTCGCCCGCGCCCGGCCCGTCCTGACGGCGTTCTGGGACGGCTACCGCTCCGCCCGCCGCACGGTGGACCCCGAACTTGCCGTCCGCGCCACCGCGTTCGCCGGCTGGCAGCTGATCGACCGCGCACTCGCGATCGCGGGCATGTCGTCCCGGCTCGGCGCGGGCGCCCGCGCCGCGATGGGCATCGGCCGCACAGCCCTGCTCGCCCCGGAGAGATACGCGGCGGCCCTGGGCCTCGGGAGGACGTCGTGACCACCACCACCCTGACGCTGTCGGAGCGACTGCGGCCTTTCCTGTACGAGGTGACGGTCGCCGAGGACGGACTGAGCGCCGCGCTCGGCGGTCACCGGATCGAAGGCGACTCGGCGACGGAGTGCCGGGGCGCCCTCGCCGACGCCCTGTACGAACAGCTCCACGCCGGTCTCCCGCCGGACGGTGGGCCGCGTCCCAAAAGCCTGCGGCACCCCTGCACGGAGGCCGCGCTCGCCGCCGTCGTGCCGCACGAGCGGACCCCGCGCACCGTCGAGGTGGTCGCCGACGAGACGGACCGCCTGATCGTGCGCCTCGACGGGATACGCGTGGCCGTCGCCCGCGACAGTGATGCCGTGGAAGAGGTGTCGGAGGGCCGTGCCTCGCTACGGCTGCCCGCCGCGCGGCCCGCTCTCTCACAGGGCTTCTTCCTCGTCGACGGGTCCCGGGGGCGCCCGGTGTCCGGACCGCTGCTGCGTTTCTACGCGCATGTCACGGAGGTCGCGCACATGGCCGACGTGTGGCGGATCGCGCTGGAGTTCCTGGAGGGCCTCGGCGTGCCGTACCAGGCGAAGGCCCTGTCGAACCCGTCGCTGTATCCGCGCCGGGACGCGCTCGTCGTCTACCTCGGCGCGGAGGCACGGCAGGCGATCGGCGGCCTGGTCGGGGCCCTGGATCCGCTGCCCGGGCTCGGCGCGACGACCTCGCCGTTCGCCCGTGAGCTGTCGCCGGGCCTGAGCGTCGCCTGGGAGCCGGCCGACCCCCGGCCCGGGAACGCGGGGCTCAGCTTCGGCCAGCACCGAGCGAAGGCCCTGGCCGAGGGCCTGTTCGCCGCCCGCGCGCAACCGGACGCCGTACGCCTCACGTGCCTCGCCGAGGCCCTGCTCGCCGCCGGGGTCGACCCGGCCGAGCCCTACCGCAACACCGATTCGCCGCTCCTCACCCTCACGGCCCCGGAAGGACAGTGACCGTGCCGCGCAGACCCGTACTCCCCCCGCAGGACAAGGCCAAGGTCGTGCTCGCCGTCCTGTCGCGTGAGACCACCGTCGCGGACGCCGCCAGGCGCTGCGGTGTGACCGACCAGTCCATCGCGAACTGGCGCCGCCAGTTCATCGAGGGCGGCACCGCCAAGCTGTCCGGTGAGGCCCCGGCCGTCCCTCCGCAGCCGCACGAGCGGGAACGTCAACTCGCCAACGAGGTACGCAGGTTGAAGATCGCGCTGGGCGAGGCGTACGCCGAGCTGATGACCTGGCGGAAGGTCGATGACGCCCGCCGTTTCCCTTCCCGGGCCTCGAACTGATCCGGCGCGAACTCGGCCTGTCGGTCTCGAGGTTCTCGATGTTCATCGGCGTACCGCGCCGCACCTACACCCATCGGCTGCGGACCCTGCGCGAGCAGGAGAAGGCAGAACACCATGACTGACACATCCCCCACGGGTCTGCCGTCGTTCGGCGCCCGGCGGCTGCTGTACGTCGGCACCGGTTCGATCGGCGTCGCGCACGCACCGTACTGGGTGACGCTACTGCGCCTCGGCTACCCCGAGTTGGAGCTGCGGGTGGCCGTCACCCGCAGCGCGGAGCGGTTCGTCACCCGCGGGGCGCTCGGCCCGATGTCGGGCGGCAACACGCTGCTGGACGCCTGGCCCGACGATCCCGTCGACCGCGCGCTCCATGTGGAGCTGGCCGAGTGGGCGGACACCGTGATCGTCCACCCGGCGAGCCTGCACTTCCTGGCCCGCCTCGCCCAGGGCCTCGCCGACACCCCGGTGCTGCTCGCGCTCCAGTGCACCACCGCGCCGGTCGTCCTCGCCCCGGCCCTGCCGCCGGGCGCGGTCGACTCGGTCCCCTACCGGCGCCACCTCGCCGCGCTGGCCGAACGGCCCAACATCGCGGTCGTCCCGCCCCTGCCGGGCCTGAGCAGTACGACGGGCCGCTGGGACGCGGCTTCGGCGGCACCGCTGCCACAACTCATCGCGGCGGCAGAGGAGTTGCGCACGACCCTGGCCGACGGCACCCCGGCCCCCGCGGCGGCGGTCCACCCGCCGCGCACCCCACAAAAGGCGACGCCATGACCGACGACGAGACACCCTGCACACCGCCCGGACCGACCGTACGTCCGGCACGGCCCAGGCCCGCCGAGCCGCTGGGGGCCACGCCGGCCACCTCGGACACCGAGCCCACTTCTTCGGGGGCCACGCCATGACAGACCTGTTGATGGCCTACGGCACCGCCTTCCACGGCACCCGGATCCACCGGCGCGGCGCGTCCTACGAGTGGGTCCGGCACCCCGGACCGCTGCGCCGGGAGCCGTTCACCCCGGTGACTCCGGAGGTACGGGCCGCCGTCGAGGCCCTTCGGACCGGCGCGGCCAGGCTCACCCTCGGCACCCCCGACGGCCCGGCACGCCGCTACCCGGTGAGCGGCCTCAACCCCCTCGGCACCCTCCTGCTGACCGGCCCCGACGACGAGACCCGGGTGGCGATGGACCGACTGCTCCACGCCACGGGCCGCGCACTGCACACCCTGCACACCGGCGTGCCCGACACGGACGGGGCGGCTCGTGGCCCGGCCGGAGTCGGTCGGCTGGCGGTCTGGCTGCGCGGCGGGCAGGGGCCCCAGCACGCTCCGCGGCTGTTCGAGACGGTCCGGGAGCGGCTGGGCGCCGAGCGGTGCGAGCGGGTGCTGGCCTGGTGTGCCGAGACGGGTCCGGACCACCCCGACGCCGTGTTCCTGCACGGCGGCGTGAGCCTCGGCGCGCTCATCCCCGACCCCGCCCCCGACCCGGACACCGGGCCACCGACCGGCGCGGCCCGCCTCGGCGTGACCGGCACCCTGCTGATCGGAGAGGACCTGGCCCGTGGCCCCGCCGAGTACGACGTCGGCTGGCTGCTCGGCGAACTGGCGGAGTTCCGGCTGCTGCCGCAGGGGTCGCCGGCCCCCGACGCCGCCGACCGGCTGCTCGAATCCGGCCGCCGGTTCCTGACCGGCTACGGCCCAAGTCGCTTGTCCCTCACGGCCGTCGGCCGCGTCGCAACGCTGCGGATCCTCACCCACGCCCACGACTTCGCCGCATACGTCGGCTGGCACGACCAGCTGCCCGTCTACGCCGATCTGGTCGCCGACCTCCTCGACTCCGACGGCGCGGCAGCGCTGCCGGACCTTCCCGTCCACGTCATCCCCCACCCCCGTACAGGAGTCACCTCATGACCACGCCCACCAGCCACAACCACTACAGCGAGAAGCTCGCAGGCGTCTACGACCACATGTACCCGGTGGAGCTCGACACCGGCCCCGCCGTCGACCTGCTCGCCGAACTCACCCCCGAAGGCGGCCGGATCCTCGAACTCGGCGTCGGCACGGGCCGGCTCGCCCGGCCGCTCGCCGAGCGCGGCTTCCGGGTGCACGGCGTCGACGCGTCCGAGGCGATGCTGGCCGAGTTGAAGAAGCTGGACCCGGAGGGGACCGTCGAGGCCTCTCTGGGCGACTTCACCGAGACGGGCACCGGGCGCGAGTACGACCTGGTCTTCGTGATGATCAACACGTTCTTCTTCGCCGTCACCCCGGAGCAGCAGCTCTCCGCACTGAGGCTGGTCCGCGAACAGCTGGCCCCGGGCGGCCGGTTCCTGCTGGAGGCCTTCGACCCGGCGCTCTACCACAACCTCCAGGGCCAGGAAGTGAGCTTCAAGCAGCTGGAGTCGGGCTCGTTCATGCTGAACACGGTGACGGTGGAGCGCTCGCTCCAGCTCCTGCTCGCCACCCACACCGTCGTCGACGGCGGTGCCCCGCAGACGACCCAACACATCATCCGGTACGCCTTCCCCGCCGAACTCGACCTGCTGGCCCGGCTGTCGGGACTCAGGCCTGTGAGCCGCTGGGAGGACTGGGCGAAGCAGCCGTACACCGCGCGCAGCGCGCGCCATGTCTCGGTGTACGCCCGTGACGACGACCCGGTGTTCGCCGGGGAGGACGGGTAGTGCGCCGCCTGACCCTGGGCAACGGCCTGCGGGTGGTGCTGGATCCGCGGCCGGCGGCCCTCGTCGTCGAGGTCGCGGTCCACTATCACGCGGGTTTCCGCTCCGATCCGGTGGGCCGGTCCGGCCTCGCCCATCTCTTCGAGCACCTGATGTTCCAGGGCAGTGCGCGGGTCGGGCCGGGCGAGCACCACCGGCTGGTGAACGCGGCGGGCGGGCACGCCAACGCGGCGACGCTCCAGGACCACACCGAGTACTACCAGGGCGGGCCGCCGTCCGCGCTGGAGCGGTTCCTGTTCCTGGAGGCCGACCGGATGCGGGGCCCGCGGCTGACCTCCGAGGCCCTGCGCACACAGGTCGACGTGGTGAAGGCGGAGATCCGGCTGAACGTCACGGACACCGCGACCGGCGGGCCCGTCTGGACCCGACTGCCCGGCGTGCTCTACAGCGGCTTTACCAACTCCCACAACGGATACGGGGAGTTCGCCGAGCTGGAGCGAGTGACCCTCGCCGAGTGCGAGGCGTTCTTCGACCGCCACTACGCCCCCGGCGACGCGGTGCTGACCGTCACCGGCCGCTTCGACCCGGCGCGTGCCGCGGAGTTGATCCACCGTCACTTCGACGGCATCCCCGGCCGACCCGGGCCGACTGCGCGAGACCTGACCTCGGAGACGACGGTCGACCGTAGGGAACACCACACCGTGCCGGGGGCGTGGTCGCCCTCCCTGCACGTGGGCCACCAACTCCCGGACGCCTCGGCCGACTTGACGCCCTACGCCGATCACGTCCTCCTCTCCCGCATCCTCACCGCCCGCCTGCGCGCCGCCCTGGTCGCCCCGGGCCACGCGGTCTCCGCCCAGGCCCGCTGCGGCTTCTTCGGGCCTCTGCTGGCGCACGCACCGGACACGTTCGTGCTGTCGGTGACCCACGGGGAGCGAACGCATCCCGACGAGGTGCTGAACACCGTGGCCGACCACCTCACCGCCCTGGCCGACGAGGGCCCATCCCCCGCCGAACTCCACCACGCCACAACCCGCGCCGGCATCGAGACCTGGCGCCGCCACGACTCCTTCACCACCCGCGTCCGCCTCGCCGGCGCCTTCGAGACCCTGCACGGCCACGCGGAACTCGTGGACGACCTGCCCCACCTGCTCGCCGCGACCACGGCCGACGGAGTCGCCAGGGCGGCGAAACGCCTGCACACGGAACCCCGCGCGGTGCTCGCCCTCACACCGGGAGCGCCAAGCTCACCGGGAGCACCGGGAGCACCGGGAGGAGCCTCATGACACCCCACGACGACTGGGCCTTCCCCCCACTCCCCCACGTAGAAGCCGAACTCGCCAACGGCCTCCGCGTCGTCGCCGTACAGGCTCCCTCCGTACCCCTGACCGAGATCCGGCTGCGGCTGCCCCTGGACCCGGGGCGGACGGATCCGGCGACCGCTCAGGTGCTGGCCACCACGCTGCTGCCGGGGCCGCTTGTGGGCGGGGCGGAGACGAGCTTCTCCGCGGAGGCCGACGGGCGGGCGATCACCGTGGCCGGAACCGTGTCGAGCGGCGCGCGGGCCGCGGCGATGGACGCCCTGCCAGCGGCACTGACAGCGCCCCGGTACGCCGAGGAGACATGCCGGGTCACCGCCCGCGCCCTCGCCTCCCGTGCCGGGCTGCTGCGCGCGAACCCGACCGCGCTGGCCCTGGAGCAGCTGCGCGCGCATCTGCACGGGGACGGCTACCGCTCGCTCCTGCCCGACGAGCACGCCTTCGTCGCGGTCACCGTCGACGCCGTCACCCGACTCCACACGACAGCACTCGCCCCCGACCGGGCCCTGCTGCTCCTGGTGGGCGCCCTGAACCCGGAACGGGCCCTGCGGGAGGTCGCCGCGACATGGTCCACCTGGCCCTCGACGGACACCCGGCCCACGCCCACGCACCCGACCGTGTCCACGCGAGGGCACCCCCGCCCCGGCCTCCGCTTCGTGCCCCGCCCGGGTGCCGAGCAGTCACAGATCCTGCTCGCCGCGCCCGTCCCCGGACCCGCCGATCCGCGGTTCCCGGCTGTCGCCCTGGCCTGCTGCGTTCTCGGGGGTTCCTTCTCCGCGCGGCTTGCGGCCGCTCTCAGGGACAGGTCGGGGCTGGCGTACCAGGTGCAGGCGACGCTGGCGGAGCACGCCGGTGACCGGGTCGTCCTCGTGCAGGCCGACACTGCGACCGGCACCACCGAGGCCGCCGTCCGGGCCCTGCGTGCCGAGCTGCGCCGGCTCCGGGACGAGCCGCCGACCCGGGAGGAGATCGACTCCGCGCGCGCGTTCGTCGTCGGTACGGTCCTCAGGACGGCGGCGTCCCAGGCCGGACTCGCCGACCATCTGGCGGGCGCCCTGGAGCACGGCTCGGTGCCGGAGGCGCTGCACGGGTTCGTCGCCGCCCTGTCGCACACCGACGAGGCCGCGGTCCTGGCCGCCGTATCCACTGTCCTCGCACCCGAGCGGTTCACGGGCGTGATCGTCGGAGACCCCTCAGCCGAAACACTCGAACAAAATGACCACTTTTGGCGCTCTTTACCCCATTCGGGGTAATTTGATCTATGGGACCGACCGGGAAACGACCGAACCGAAAGGTTGATCATGCCCGAAGACCCGCACGTCACCGTGTTCAGCACCGTGGACGGGCCGATTCCGCCGATCAGGCTGCCCGAGGTGCGCCGCGTCGACCGCCTGACCGGAATCCGCCCGGACGACGGCGTGGTCCTGCTCTACGGCGATGTCCTGAGCCCTCTCGTCCGCCGCACGACGACCCTGCTGGGTCCCGCCGCTCCGCCGATCCTGGCCCTGGCCACCCGGCTGGACGCGGACGACGTACTGGAGGCTGTCTACGCCGGGGCGGTCAGCTACCTCCAGGAGGGGCCGGTGCCGGGCAGCGTGTGGGGCGCCCACGCGGAGCAGGCCTGTCTGACCGACGCGCTGCGCCGCACGGCGCGCGGGGAGCACTGCTTCACCTTCGAGGCGGCCGCCTTCCTGGTCCAGCGTGTGCGCAGCCACCGGGCCGACGGTCCGCCCGACCGCTACGCGAAGCTGCTGTCGCCCCGCGAACGTCAGGCCATGGACATGCTGGTCCAGGGCCTGACGACACGCGAGGTCGCCCTCGGTCTCGGGACGACCGAGAAGACCACCCGCAACTATCTGAGCCGGATCTACAACAAGCTCCAGGTCCGGCGGCAGTCGGAGGCCATCGTGGTCTGGCTCGGCCGGACGCACCCGCAGGAGACGGCCAACGCCACCGCGGCACAGGCGAGTTGAGCGTGGTCAGGCGTAGAAGCGGGACAGGCTCTGGAGCACGGCCGCCGGCTTGGGCGCGCCCTCGATCTCGATCGTGCCGTCCACGGTGATCTGCACGCCGCCGGGCACGTCCTCGACCTCGGCCAGCTTCCCGACCAGGCGGATGCGCGAGCCGACCTTCACCGGCGAGGGGAAACGCACCTTGTTCAGGCCGTAGTTGACCTTCGTGGCCACCCCCTGGACGTCGAGCAGCTCGGTGAACAGGGGTATGAAGAGGGAGAGCGTCAGATAGCCGTGCGCGATCGGGGCGCCGAAGGGGCCCGCGGCCGCCTTCTCGGGGTCCACGTGGATCCACTGGTGGTCACCGGTGGCATCCGCGAAGGTGTTGACGCGCTCCTGGGTGACCTCGATCCACTCGCTGGTACCCAGGTCGCTGCCGGCCAGCTTCTTCAGTTCGTCGAGGCCGTTGACGGTGATGCTCATGGGGTTCCTTAACTGTTGCCGTACCGGGTACGGACACGGGACTTGAGGAGCTTGCCGGAGGCGGTGCGCGGCAACTCGTCCGCTATCACCACCGACTTGGGGATCTTGTACTTGGCGAGCCGGCCGGACAGCGAGGCCAGTACCTCGTCGGCGTCGAGCGCGGCGCCCTCGCGGGGCACGACGACCGCCCGCGGCACCTCGCCCCACTTGTCGTCCGGTACGCCGATGACTGCGCACTCGACGATGTCGGGGTGGGCGAGGAGGAGGTCCTCGATCTCGGCCGGGTAGACGTTCTCGCCACCCGAGATGATCATGTCCTTTATACGGTCGACGATGTACACGTAACCGTCGTCGTCGATCCGGGCGGCGTCCCCGCTGCGGAACCAACCGTCCGCGAAGGAGGCGGCGCTCTCCTCGGGCAGCCCCCAGTAGCCGGGCATGACATGCGGTCCGCGCACGTGGACCTCGCCGGTCTCGCCGACGTCGGCGGGCGTGAGGTCGGGCCGGACGACCCGTACGTCGCTGAAGAAGTGCGGTACGCCCGCCGAACCCGCCTTCGTCACCGCGTGTTCCGCGTCCAGGAACAGCGTGCCGGGGCTCGCCTCCGTCATGCCGTAGCCCTGGAGGAAGGTGAGGTCGCGCTCCTGGTACGCGGCGATCAGCGGGGTCGACACCGGGGAGCCGCCGCAGGTGAGGATGCGCAGCGACGACAGGTCGGCGCCGGCCCAGCGGGGATGCCGGGCCAGTTGCTCGAACATCGTCGGCACCCCGAACATGAAGGTGATCCGGTGCCGTTCGATCAGGTCGAAGGTGGCCGCCGGGTCGAAGGCCTCGACCAGGACGCAGGTGCCGCCCTTGAGGAGCACGGGCAGCGTCAGCATGTTCAGCCCTGCCGTGTGGAACAACGGGGCGGAGACCAGGGCGCGTTCGTCGGCGATCAGGTCGGTGTCGACGAGGACGTTGATCGCGTTCCAGGTCAGGTTGCCGTGGGTGAGCATGGCGCCCTTGGGGCGGCCGGTCGTCCCCGAGGTGTACATGATGATGCAGGTGTCGTCGGGCGTGACCGGTTCGTCGATCGCCTCGGCGGAGGCCGCCGCCAGCGCCGCCTCGTACTCGGCGCCGACCTCGACGTAGGTCCGTACGTCGGTGCTGCCGGGCAGTCCGGCGACGAGGCCCGCGTGCGAGGGGCCGTAGACGAGCGCCTTGGCGCCGGAGTCGGCGAGCTGGTAGGCGATCTCGGGGCCCGCGAGGCGGGTGTTGAGCGGGACGAAGACCGCGCCGAGGGTGCCGGCCGCGAACAGGGTCTCCAGGTAGGAGGGGTGGTTCGGGCCGAGGTAAGCGATCCGGTCGCCGCGGCGGACGCCCCGCGCGCGCAGGCTGTGGGCCAGGCGCGTGATGCGTGTATGCAATGTACGGTAGTCGGTCGACTGTTCGCCGTGGACCAGTGCCGTGCGGTGCGGGGTCTTGCGGGCCCGGCGTGCGGGCCACGACCCCAGTCCCTCGTTGCGCATCTACGAGACCCCTTACGGCTTGGTCAGCCCGAGCAGACGGGCGGCGTTCTCCTTGAGGATCCTCGGCTTGACCTCGTCCTTGATCGACAGCTTCTCGAAGTCGGCGAGCCAGCGGTCGGGGGTGAGGACGGGGAAGTCGGAGCCGAAGAGCACCTTGTCCTTGAGCAGGGTGTTCGCGTACTGCACGAGCTGCGGCGGGAAGTACTTCGGCGACCATCCGGACAGGTCGATGTGCACGCCCGGCTTGTGTGTGGCGACGGCCAGGGCCTCGTCCTGCCAGGGGAAGGACGGATGCGCCAGGATGATCTTCAGGTGCGGGAAGTCGGCCGCGACGTCGTCCACGTGGAGCGGATTGGAGTACTTCAGGCGGATGCCGCCACCTCCCGGGACCCCGGCCCCGATGCCCGTCTGGCCGGTGTGGAAGAGGGCGATGGTGCCCGTCTCCTCGATCACCTCGAAGAGGTCGTACGCCACCGAGCGGTCGTTGGGGAAGAAGCCCTGGATGCTGGGGTGGAACTTGAAGCCCTTCACCCCGTACTCCTCGACCAGCCGACGGGCCTGCTTGACCCCGGCCTTGCCGCGGAAGGGGTCGATGGAGGCGAAGGGGATGAGGACATCGGAGTTCGCGGCGGCGGCTTCCGCCACCTCCTCGTTGGGGACGGGCGCCGTACCGGTCGCGGACTCGGCGTCCACCGTGAAGATCACGGCGGCCATCTTCCGCTCGCGGTAGTAGGCGGCCGTCTCCTCGATCGTCGGCTTCCGCTTGCCCTCGACCTTGAAGTAGGCGGAGGAGGCGTCGTGCAGGTCGTCGTCGAGGGAGGAGTGGCCCTTGGAGGAGACCTCCGCGTGGGTGTGGACGTCGATGGCGACCAGGTCGTCGACGTTCATCGAGGGACCCTTCTCAGCGGGGGTCATCACGCCTCCGGAAGCTTCGGCGCCGGGATGCCGACGGACTGGAGTTCGGCGCCGACCGACGTCGGGAAGGCGTCGGCCAGGGTGTCCGGGGTCCAGCCGCCGTCGGCGTAGGCCGTCCTGATCTCCTGCGGATGGGACCAGAGTGCCACCTTGTCGCCGCCGATGCCGATGGCCTGGCCGGTGATGGAACGGGCGGCCTCGGAGGCGAGGAAGGGGACCAGGGCCGCGCAGTCCTCGGGGGTGCCGAAGCCCTCGCCCTTGCGGAGGAAGTCGGGGAGCGGCTCGCCGCTCCGCATGGCCTCGATGTACGGGGCGAAGGCGGGGATCGTCTCGGTCATCGCGGTCGCGGCGACCGGCACGATCGCGTTGACGGTGATGCCGGCCCGGCCCAGCTCCATCGACCAGGTGCGGGCGAAGGCGGCGATGCCGGCCTTGGCGGCGGCGTAGTTGGTCTGGCCGAAGTTGCCGCGCTGCCCGGCCGGGGAGCCGACGAGGATCAGCGAGCCGCCCTCGCCCTGTTCGCGCATCCGCACGGCGGCGGCGCGGGCGCAGGTGAAGGTGCCCTTGAGGTGGGTGGTGATCACCGCGTCGAAGTCGTCGTCGGTCATCTTCCACAGCACCTTGTCGCGCAGGATGCCCGCGTTGGTGACCAGGACGTCGATCCGCCCGAACTCCTCGACCGCGCGGTTGACCAGCCGCTCGGCGGCCTCGGTGGTGCCGACGGGGACGACCTCGGCGACGGCGGTGCCGCCGGCCTCGGTGATGGACTTCACGGCCGCCTCGGCCACCGCCTCGTCGACGTCGTTGACGACCACGGACGCGCCGTGGGCGGCGAGGGCGTGCGCATAGGCGAGGCCGAGGCCCCGGCCGCTGCCGGTGACGACGGCGACCTTGCCGGAGAGATCGATGCTGGGCACGGGGGAAGTCCCTTCACGAGCTGATGCGGGGTGCTACGGGCGGAGCGGATGGTGCGGGCCGTGCGGGTGGCACGGCAGCCGCTGTACGGCTCCGCTGCCGAGATCGAAGCTAAGAGCAATAATTGTTGACGTCAATAGTTGTTCACGTCCAACGGGTGAGTCATGCTGGAATCTGCATGACCGACCGACCCGGGGAGCCCGCCATCACACGCCAGCACGTCACGAACCCGAACCCGATCGACGCGGACGAGCCGTGGATGCGCGCGCTGCACGCCGACACGGGGTATCTGCTGTACCGCCTGGGACTGCGCTCGGGTCAGTTGTTCAACACGTTCCTCCAGGAGTCGGGGCTGCGGCTGCGGCACTACGCGGTGCTGCGTTTCCTCGCCGGTTCCGAGGGCGCGCTCCAGCGCGAGCTGAGCAATCGGCTCGGCTACGACCCGAGCGCGATCGTCGGCCTGGTCGACGACCTGGAGAAGCTGGGCTTCGCCGAGCGCCGCCCCTCCCCCGACGACCGGCGCAGCCGGATCGTCGTCCTGACCGAGGACGGCCGGGCCTTCCTGCGCGGCACCGACGAGGCGGGCCTGCGCGTGACGAACGAACTCCTGGACCCACTGGACGCCGCCGAGCGCGAGGCGCTGCACGGATTGCTGCTGCGGATCGCGGAGGACGGTCTCAACTGATGTTGTGCAAGTGATTGACGGCGGGAAGTGCACTGCCTAACTTCACTCGCGTCCCGCACCACGCCCCCCGCCTCGGAAGGGACCCCGTGTTGAGAACCCCCACCGCGCTCGCCTTGCTGACCGCGACCCTGTGCGCCGCCACCTCCCTGCCCGCACAGGCCGACAGCACCACGGACACCCACCTCGAAGGTCAACTCCCCTCGGGCGCCGCGTACTTGATGGACGTCCCCGCCGACTGGAACGGCACCGTGCTGCTCTACAGCCACGGCTACCGGCCCACCGCGGCTCCCATCGCCGCGCAGAACGCGCCGAGTCCGGCCACCCTGACCAAGCTCCTCGGCGAGGGGTACGCGCTCATCGGCTCCTCGTACGCGACGAACGGCTGGGCGATCACCGACGCCGTGCCGGACCAACTGGCCACGCTGGACCTGTTCACGGACAAGTTCGGCGCGGCCGAGCAGACGATCGCCTGGGGCACGTCCTACGGCGGTTTCGTCACGACGACGCTGGCCGAACGGCACGCCGACCGGTTCGACGGCTCGCTGTCGATGTGCGGTCTGGTGCAGGGCGGCGTCGCGAACTGGAACAGCACGCTGGACCCGGTGTTCGCGCTGAAGACGCTGCTCGCGCCGGGCGCGGACATCCAACTCACCGGTTTCGCCGACCAGTCGGCCGCCGTCGGCGCCGCGAACGCACTCTCCGCCGAGGTCGCCGACGCCCAGCAGACCCCCGAGGGCCGCGCCCGTATCGCGCTGGCCGCCGCCCTGCACAACATCCCCGGCCACAACGACCCCTCTCAGACCGAGCCCGCCCCGACCGACTGGGCCGCGCGGCAGGCCAACCAGTACGCGGCGGTCAGGGGACTCCTCCAGTTCCCCGCCTTCAGCTGGCGTCAGGAGGCCGAGAGCCGGGCCGGCGGCAACATGTCCTGGAACACGGGCGTCGACTACCCGTCGATGCTCGCCCGGTCCCCGCTGTACAAAGAGGTGACGGCGCTCTACAAGGAGGCGGGACTGTCCCTGCGCGGCGACCTCACGTCCCTCAACCGCGCCCCCCGGATCACCGCGGACCCCGCGGCCGTACGATGGATGCGCGGGACCAGCGCGCTCTCGGGCCGCCTCACCGACCCCCAGCTCGACATCCACACCACCGGCGACGCGTTGATCCCCGTCCAGGCCGAGAGCGCCTACCGACGGGCCGCCACGGCGGCGGGCTCCGGCCGACTCCTCACCCAGGCCTACGTCGAGGGCCCCGGGCACTGCACCTTCACCACGGGTGAGATGATCGGCGCCCTGCACACCCTGGAACACCGCCTGGACACGGGCCGCTGGGACGCCTCACCCGACGCCCTCAACTCCCGTGCTACACAGGCGGATTCGACGACGGCTCCCCGCTATGTGAGCTACCGGCCCGCCGCCTACCCCCGCCCGTACGACCTCGCGCATCCGGGAGACGCCCGGTCATGACCGTCCGCTCCGCGCCCGACCGGCTGCTGTCCGTGCTCGCGGCTTTCGACCACGAGCACCCGGCGCTGAGCCTTACGGACATCAGCCGACGGGCCGGGCTGACCCTCACCACCGCGCACCGGCTCGTGGGCGCCCTCACCGACTGGGGCGCTCTGGAGCGGGACGAGTCGGGGGTCTACCACGTCGGGCTACGGCTCTGGGAGGTCGCAGCCCTCGCCCCGCGCGGGCTCGCACTGCGCCAGATCGCCCTGCCCTACCTGGAGGACCTGTACGAAGCCACGCACGAAAACGTGCAGTTGGCCGTGCGGGACGGCGCCGAGGTCGTCTACATCGAGTGGCTCTCGGGGCGTTCGTCGGTCGGCGTGCACATCCGGGTCGGCGCCCGCTGGCCCCTGCACGCCACCGGCGTCGGCCTCGCCCTGCTCGCCCACGAGACCCCGGAGTTCCAGGAACGCTACTGCGCGGGCCCGTTGGCCGCCTTCACCCCGTACACCATCACCGACCCGGCCCGCCTGCGCCGGATCCTCGCCGACGTACGGCGTACGGGGATGGCGGTCAGCGACCGTCAGGTCACCGACGACGCGCTCTCGGTCGCCGCCCCCGTACGCGGCCCGGGCGGGACGGTGACGGCCGCCGTATCGATCGTGGTGCCTCAGGTCGACGCACAGGTACCGGTGCTGATTCCTGCGGTGCAGGTGGCGGCGCGGGGGATATCCAGGGCGCTGGGGTGGCAGCCGTCGGTCGACGGGTGACGGGTGACGGGTGACGGTAGACAGTCTGCGGTAGGGAGTCCGCGGTCGACGGTCTCCGGTCCACCGTAGGCGGTAGGCGGTCTGCGGATATCCCTCTCACCGGCGAGGCCGGCCGCCCGCACCCGTCGTGATACTGGTACGGCCCTTGCCCCGAGGAGCCGCTCATGTCCGCCCAGTTCTGGTTCACGCCGGTCGCCGCCCGGCTGCGTTCGGCCCATCCGTATGTCGTCGACACGGCGCTGGCCGCGCTCGTGCTGTTCGCCGTCTCGCTCCAGTGGCTCTTTCCCGACGAGGGGGACGATCCGCTGTCCCTGGTCGGCTGGTTGCTCGGTGCGGCCACGGCCGTGCCGCTGGTGTGGCGTGGCCGCGCCCCCTTCGTGACGGCGTGCGTGGTGTCGGTGACGACGCCCGCGCAGGCCGTGCATCACGCGCCGCCGCCGGATGTGATGTACGGCGGCATCGTCGTCCTCTACACCCTGGCCGCCCGCGGCAAGCCCTGGCAGCGGCGGTTCATGCTGGTGGGCTGGCTGGTCGGGGTCTCGCTGACCATGCACCACAAGGACAACACCGAACCCTTCGAGTACGCCTTCCAGTTGCTGAGCGTCGCGTGCGCCTACGCCCTCGGCGCGCTCTCCCGGGTCC
The DNA here is from genome assembly GCF_040446465.1 of Streptomyces sp. RG80. Lineage (NCBI taxonomy): Bacteria > Bacillati > Actinomycetota > Actinomycetes > Kitasatosporales > Streptomycetaceae > Streptomyces > Streptomyces sp. RG80. Next base: position 823,820 of record NZ_JBEAAJ010000002.1, read on the forward strand.
AGCGCGCCTACACCGCCGAACTAGAGGACCGGGCCCGGCGTCTGGAGCGGGAGCGGGCCGCGGACACGGCGCGGGCGACGGCGCAGGAACGGGCCCGGATCGCCCGGGACATGCACGACATCCTCGCCCACGCGGTGAGCCTGATGGTGGTGCAGGCGGAGGCCGGTCCGGTCGTGGTGCGCAGTGATCCGGCGCGCGCGGAGGCAGCGTTCGACGCGATCGCGACTGCGGGCCGGGACGCCATGTCGCAGCTGCGGCGGATCCTCGGTGTACTCAAGGAGGAGAATCGCAACGGGACTTCGCCTCAGCCGGGCGTCCGGGCGCTGCCCGCCCTGGTCCGGCAGGTCGCTGAATCCACCGGTCTGCGCGTCGAGTTGACGACCGGAGGCGAGCCCCGTCCGCTGCCGCCGGACACCGACATCGCGGCCTACCGTGTGGTCCAGGAGGCTCTCACCAACACGGTCAAGCACGCGTACGCTTCCTGCGCGACCGTCGAACTCGACTGGACCGAGGAGGCGTTGACGGTGAAGGTGACGGACGACGGGCGGGGTCCCTCGGTCCCGGGCGGCGGGCACGGTCTGATCGGCATCCGTGAGCGCGCCGCGGCCTGCGGCGGCGACGCCCGCACCGGACGCGGACCGGACGGCGGTTTCCGGGTCGTCGTACGCCTTCCGGTGGCGGACCGGCAGACGGACCGTCAGGTGGCGCCGGGGTGAGTATCCGCGTGGTCGTCGCCGACGACCAGGAACTGGTCCGCAGCGGCTTCAGCATGATCCTGGAGGCGCAGGCGGACATCGAGGTGGTCGCCGAGGCGGGCGACGGGGCGGAGGCGGTCGCCGCGGTGCAGCGGCACACCCCCGACGTACTGCTCCTCGACATCCGGATGCCCGTGATGGACGGCCTCCAGGCGGCCCGGCGGGTGTGCGCACAGTCCGCGTGCAAGGTCGTCATGCTGACCACGTTCGACCTGGACGAGTACGTCTACGAGGCGCTGTACGCGGGCGCCAGCGGCTTTCTGCTCAAGGACGTGCGCCGGGACGACCTGGTGCACGCGGTGCGGGTGGTGGCGGCCGGCGACTCGCTGCTCGCGCCCGCGGTGACCCGGCGGCTGGTCGCGGACATCGTGCGGCGCCGCCGGGAACAGGCCGCCGCCGAGGTCACCCCGCAGCGGCTCGACGTCCTGACCGCGCGCGAGGTGGAGACCCTGCGGATGCTGGCGCGCGGTCTGTCCAACGCGGAGATCGCCACGACCCTGTTCGTGAGCGAGCACACCGTGAAGACCCATGTCAGCAATGTGCTGGGCAAGTTGGGACTCAGGGACCGGGTGCAGGCGGTGATCTGCGCCTACGAGACCGGCCTGGTGACGCCGGGTGCGCCCTAGGACTGGTCGCCCAGCTCGGTGAAGAGGGTCAGCTGGAGTGAACCCGGCGCCTCCAGGCGGGAGTTGAGGGAGTTCCAGGGCGTGCGGGTCGGTTCGGCGAGCACCTCGGCGCCGGCCTCGGCCAGCTTCGCCGTGGTGGCGGTGGAGTCGTCGACCTCGAAGGCGACCCGGAGATGTCCGGCCACCCGGCGCCCTACCTCGACCTCGTCGATGAACGCGGCGTGGTTCGGGTCGGTGATCTCCAGCGTGGCCCGGCCTGCCTCCAGGATGGTGACCCGGCCGTCGGGCGAGGAGAACGCGGCGCGTTCGGGCAGGCCGAGGACGTCCCGGTAGAAGCGCAGGGCCTCGTCGTAGTCCTCGGCCGTGACGACGAGACGGAGTTCCTTGACGGCGGGTGCGTCGGACATGTCGGCTCCTCGTGGTCGCTGCTGGTGACGTGATCAACTCCCGTACCGGTGCGGTTCATTCCTCCCTCGGCGGAGGGAGTGGGGCGGCAGTCTCCCCCGTACGACGGAGGCCCGGAAACCGCTCGCTCCGGTGATCCGGCGCCACCCCCTGCGGCACGAGCCTGAAGGGCATGTCAACCGACGTCTCGCCGGGAGGGACCGTGCTCTCCACACTCGCCCGGACGGCCACGCGCCGTCCGCTCACCGTCATCGCGTTCTGGGTGGTCTTCCTGCTGCTCGGCTTCGGGCTCGGTACGGGCGTCTTCGGGCGCCTGTCGGACAACGTGCCCGAAGTCCCCGGCACCGAGTCGGAGGCGGCCGCCGAGTACCTCGACCGTGTCGACCCCGCCGGCGACTCCGTCACGGCGGTCGTCGAAGGCGTCGCCGTGTCCGACCCGGCCCTCAAAGCCCAGGTCGACCGGGCCGTCGCCGCCGTCCGGGAGATCGCCGGAGTCGCCGCCGTGCCGGACCCGTACGGGACACCCGGACTGCTCGCCGAGGACGGGCGGGCGCTGATCATCCCGGTCGCCCTGGAAGGTGGCCTGGACGACGACGCCGAGGAACGGGCGGTGAACGCGGCGGCCGACCGCATCAAGCTGATCGAGGCACCCGAAGTCCATGTCAGCGGCGGCCCGTTGCTGGGGCTCCAGATCGGCGAGAAGGCCCAGGAGGACGTCAAGAACGCCGAGTTGATCTCACTGCCGGTCGTACTCGCCCTGCTGCTGGTGGTGTTCGGCGGTCTGCGCTCGGCCGCCCTGCCGCTGTTCATCGCGGTCAGCGGCATCGCGGGCGCGTTCCTCGCGCTCTTCCTGTTCAGCGAGGTCACGGACATCTCCGTGTACGCGATCCAGGTCACCACCATGCTGGGGCTCGGACTCGCCGTGGACTACGCCCTGTTGATGCTGGTGCGCTTCCGCGAGGAGCGCCGGCACACCGACGACGTCGCCGAGGCCGTGCACCGCACCGTCGGCGCGGCCGGGCGGACGGTGCTGTTCTCCGGGCTCACCGTGGCGGTCAGTCTGACCGGGCTGCTGGTGTTCCCGAGCGTGTTCCTGCGCAGCATGGGGCTTGCGGTGGCCGCCGTGGTGGTCGTCGACATGCTGGCCGCGCTGACGCTGCTGCCCGCCCTGCTGACCCGGTTCGGCGGGAAGATCCCGCCGGCGAAGGTGCGACCGGAGGGCGAGGAGGGCCGCGTCTTCGCCCGTCTGGCCCGCTTCTCCGCCCGCAACCGGGTCGCCGTCCTCGCGGTGCTCGTCCCGGCCCTGCTGGTGCTCGCCCTGCCGGTCGCCGGTATGCGGATCAACCTCGGGGACGCCCAGCAACTGCCGTCGAGCACCGAGGCACGGCAGCTGTACGACACCGTCGACGCCCACTTCCCGCCGGGCACCGGGGTGTCGCCGGTGACCGTGGTCCTGAAGCCGGGCACCCGACAGGCGACCGTCGACCGTATACAGAACCTCTCCCCCCGCGCCGAGACCCGGGACCTGCCGGGCGGCACCACCGTCGTGGAACTGCCGCCGCCCGGCAGCGTGGACGGCGACGGCGCCACCGACCTGGTGCAGCGGGTACGGGACCTGCGGGGCGACGACCCGGTGGAGGTCACCGGACCCGCGGCGCGGCTCGTCGACTTCCGCGAGATGCTCGCCGAGCGGGCACCCTGGGCCGCGGTGACCGTCCTGGCCGGCATCTTCGTCCTGCTGTTCGCGTTCACGGGGTCGGTGCTGATCCCGTTGCGCACCATCGCGACGACGCTGCTCAGTCTCGGTGCCGCGCTGGGCGTGGTGGTGTGGGTCTTCCAGGACGGCCATCTGGCGGGCCTGTTGGGCGCGGAGGGCCTGGGCGCGCTGAGTCTGACGGCACCGCCACTGATCATCGCGATCGCCTTCGGACTGGCCATGGACTACGAACTGTTCATCCTGGCCCGGATGCGCGAGGCCCGCCGCCGCACCGGTGACGACCAGGAGGCGGTGGTCACCGGGCTGCGCAGGTCCGGCCGGGTCGTCACCTGTGCCGCGCTGCTGCTCGCCGTGGTCTTCGGCGCCTTCATGACGGGCGGCTTCTCCCCCATCCTCCAGATCGGACTGGGCCTCACCCTCGCGGTGCTGATCGACGCCACCGTCGTACGGATGCTGCTGGTCCCGGCGACGATGGCGCTGCTCGGGCGGCGGGCGTGGTGGGCGCCGAAGCCGTTGCGGCGGGCGCACGACCGGTTCGGGCTCAGCGAGGAGGAGCCGGTCGAGCCGCACGTACCGACGAACGCCTGACGTGCCCCGGGAGGGGCCCGGCCGCGACACGGTCGGGCCCCTTCCCCGAGCAGCGGGTCCTCACGGGAATCTCAGGAAGCGGCCCGGGGATTCAAAGGGTCAGCAAATCTGCGCGGCGCAGGATGCAGACGCAAAGGCGGATATCTCAGGAAGGCCTGCTGTGGGCGTCTCGCACATATCGAACCGTTCCGACCAGCCGTCGCAGAGGTGGTCGCGGCGCGGGATGCTCACCGTGCTGGGCGTGCTGCCGGCCGCGGTGCTCACCGGGTGCAGCGGGTCGGCGGACGCCTCGGAGGACTCCAAGGCGTCGGCCTCGGCGAGGGCCGCCGCGGCGAAGAAGCCGGTCGTGGTGGTCAGCCCCGCCGACGGCACCAGGAAAGCCGCGTTCACCGACCCCGTCGAAGTCACCGTGACCGACGGCACGCTCGCCTCCGTCGAAGTGACCGGCAACGACGGCTCCTCGCTGGCCGGGACGTACAACGACGCGAAGACGAAGTGGACTTCGACCGGGAACCCGTACTCGGGGACGAAGTACACGGTCACGGTGAAGGCCGAGGGCGCCGACGCAAAGAGCGCGACCTTCACCACCCGGTCCCCCGGTGAGACCTTCGTCGGCTACTTCACGCCGGAGGCGGACTCCACCTCCGGCGTCGGCATGCCCGTGTCGATCAACTTCACGCACGCCGTGACCGACAAGGCCGCCGTGGAGAAGGCGATCACGGTGACCGCCGAGCCGGCCGTGGAGGTCGTCGGGCACTGGTTCAGCGACACCCGGCTGGACTTCCGGCCGGAGACATACTGGGCGGCGGGCACGAAGATCACGCTCGGGCTGCGGTTGAAGGACGTCGAAGGACAGGATGGTGTCTACGGTATACAGTCGAAGGACGTCACCTTCCACATCGGCCGCGCCCAGTTCACCACGGTCGACCTGGCGGCCAAGGAGATGGTGGTGAAACGGGACGGCGCGACGCACGCCACCTTCCCCGTCTCCGGCGGCGACTCCGACCACACCACCTGGTCCGGGATCATGGTGATCAGCGAGCGCTTCAAGCAGACCCGGATGGAGTCCTCCACGGTCGGCCTGGGCGACGAGTACGACATCTCCGACGTCCCGCACGCCCAGCGCCTGACCACGTCCGGCACCTTCGTCCACGGCAACTACTGGGCGTCCACCTCGGTGTTCGGCAGCCGGAACACCAGCCACGGCTGCATCGGCCTGCACGACGCGAAGGGCGCGAACGACAGCTCCGTCGCGGGCTACAAGTTCTACGAGAGCTCGATGCTCGGCGACGTGGTGATCGTGAAGAACTCCGGTGAGAAGACGGTCGATCCGGCCAACGGCCTCAACGGCTGGAACCTGTCCTGGGAGGAGTGGAAGGCGGGCAGCGCGCTCTAGCCCTGTCGGCCCGGGGACCCGCACTCGACGGCACCCCCGGGCCCGACGCCGGCGTCAGCAGACCCAGGGACCTGGCAGGTCGTCGCGGACGACGTCGAGGTCGGCGGCCGTACGTCCGCGTGCGTGGACCCAGGACTCCTCGTGGAGACCGTCCCGGCGCACCAGTCGACCAGGAGCCGCGTACCAGCGCAGCGGCGAGTCGCCCTCGCTCGCCCACAAGGGATGGTCCGGCAGTTCGACCCGCGCGTAGCGAGCCCGGAGGGTCGGCAACAGTGCGTCCGGCAGCTCGCAGGCGTCGTAGTGGCCGTCCGAGGCGAGGAGCGACTCACCCAGTACGAGCTCCACCCAGGCCAGGGACATCCGGTCGAGGAAGGGAATCCAGCCGCGGTGCGACTCCATCAGCACCGGTGGGTCGTCCAGCTCGACGCGGTCCAGGGGGATCCCCCAGGCGGCGCAGCCCTGGTTCTCGTGGCGAAAGACCAGAACGCCGTCCTCGGCGTCGGCCACATGGAGCCCGCCGGCGGGCACCAGTGGATCCTGCTGCCGGGTCAGGTCGTCCCGCCGACCGAGGAGCCGGTACCCCTCACGCACGGCGGCGGGAAGTTCGAAGCCCAGATCGGCCTCCGCGGCCGCGAGCTCCTCCTCGTCGCAGCCGTCCTCCGGCCGCAGCGGACGGCCGGCCCACGCGTCGGCGAACCAGCGCACGAACTCCCAGGCCTCGGACCGGGACCGCACTCCGCCCCGCAGCACCACCGACACATCGGGACCCTCCACCATGCCTAGGACGCTACCGCCTCACTCGCCCCTGCGGCGGCGCGCTCGGACCGGGCGGATACCCTCGGGCCGTGACGAATCGGGAAGTGGCGGCCGGGGTCGGTCTCGCGCGGGTCATGGCGCACTGCGGGGGCAGCCCGGAGGCGGCCGTGCGTCATCTGGTCGGTGCCATCGCCTCCGCGCCACAGGACCCCGAGCCCTACGCGGTCCTCGCCGAGCTGTGGCGGGATCAGCCGGCGGAGCTGACCGAGGCCGTCCGTGGCTCCGACTCCCTGAGCGCGGTGCTGGCGCGGTCGTACGTCGACTTCCTCGACGGCGCCATGGACGACGCGGCGATGGCGATCGGGTCGGTCACCGGTGCGCGCCCGGACATCGCGTGGGCGACGGCGCCCTGGTTCGGTGACGAGCGTTTTCTCGGCGCGGTGAGTGCCGACGCGCTGGCCGAGGCCGCGATGCGGACGATGGACCACGGCCACGACCTGGACTCCGAGGGCATGCGGGAACGGTTCCGGCCCTGGTTCGACGCCATCGACGCGGTCACCGCCCGCCGCCCCGAGCCGGAGGCGTTGGCCAGGATGGCGATCCTGCTGCGGGCCTGCGGTCGCACCGACGCCTCGTTCGCGCTCTGCGACCGGGCGGACTCCGTCGAACGGATCATGCTGACGGAGGTCGTACGGGCGGGTACGTGGCGCAGGTTGGGTGATCCCGGGCAGACGGTGGCGGCGTTCGAGCGCGCTCTCGCGCTGGACCCGGCCAACTGGTCGCTCCATCTCGACCTGGCCGATGTCCACGCCGAGCAGGGCGACTTCACCGCGGCGGTCCGGCTCACCGACCAGGGAGCGCGGCACGCCCCGACCGAGCCCACCCTGCTCGCGGCCGGGGCCGCCTACCGGGCACGGCTCACCGGCTCGCCCGCCGCACTGGACGAACTGCTCGCCCTGGCACCGAAGTTGCCGAACGACTCCTACCTCGGCCTGCTGATCGACCACGCCTGCGCCGGCCCCGGCCTCCCGGCCGAGCTCGTGGCGACGGCCCGCCGCATCCAGAAGCCCTGACGCTCACCTCGCCGAGAAGTCGAGAAGTCGGGAGTCGGGAAGTCGGGAAGCGGGTCCCCGCAAGGTCCGGGCGCCCGCGGCCCGGCCCTCAGGGCAGCTCCGGTTCCGGCTCCGGCTCCGGAAAGACGCGGGCGACGGCCGCGGTGCGGCTGGAGACGCCGAGCTTGCGGAAGATGTTCTCCAGGTGTTTGCGGATGGTGCTCGGCGCGACCACGAACTGGCCCGCGATCTCCTCGGTCCCCCACCCGACCGCGACGGCCCGGAGCACGTCGAGTTCACGCGGGGTCAGACGTACCGGATCGCGGCGCCGTCGAGCGGCCTCGTGGTACACGGCGTTGAGATGCGGACGCAGCAACTGCAGTGTCAGCCGGTCGCGTTCACTGAACGGCCGGTCCCGCTCCCGGGAGACGGAGTACATGCGGATGCGCCCGGGCGCCGTCGGCAGGGCGACGACCATCATGGCGAGGAAGGGCCGCATGTAGTCGGTGTAGAGGGCCGTGTCACGGAACTCCCGGGTCGCCATGTAGTCGGTCAACTGGCCGACATCCAGGTGCCCGTGGCTGCGCTCCACGTCCGCGCAGTGCGGATGCTCATGCTTGTGGAGCCACCACACCTCGTCGTCGGGCTCCGGGTAGTGGCCGCCGTACTCCACCGCCTGGAAGCCCAGCGACCGCCGGGTGGGCAGGTCGACCTCGCTGAACTCCGCCAGATCGCAGGGCACCAGTCGGCCGAGCCCGTCGAGCAGGGACGGCGGCGGGAACCCGCCGGAGTCGTCGTGGCGTGCCTCGTCGATGACGTCGAGCATCATCCGCAGATGGCGTTCGGTGATCGTATGGCGGCTCATGGCGCCCCCTGCCGCATCCGGACCGGTCCCCCGTCGGACTCATCGACCATACGCCCGCCCGAAGAGCCACGGAGGCCCTGCCCTGAACGGCCCATACACGCCTTCATCGGTTGAATCCTCCCCTCCCTGAAGAGGGAGGGGATTCCTGGCTCAGGCCGCCTCCTGGAGCAGCGCTCCAGGAGGTCTTGCGCCCTCGGCACCAGCCGGGTTGAGACCAGCCCGGTGGAGCATCACGCGGGCGGAGTTCTTGTCCCTGGGGGACACGGCTCCGCAGGCGGTGCAGCTGTAGGTGCGTTCCGACAGCGGCAGTGCGTGCTTGATTCTCGCTCCGCACTGCGCGCAGTCCATGGTGGTGTGCGCGGGATGGACAAGGCGTACGTCCCGGCCGTGCTTGCGGCCCATCTCCAGCAGAGCCTGTTTGGTGGCGCCGATCGCGGCGTCCGCCGCCTTGCGGGCCATGGTGGTTCGGCTGAGGAACTTGGGGCGGAAGTCCTCCACGGCGATCGCATCATGGTCCCGGACGACACGTTTGGCCCACTTGCGGCCGGTGTCCTGGCGCTGCCGGGCGATCTTCGCGCAGGTCTTGGCCCGCCACTTCTTCGCCTCGCGGTAACCCTTCGAGCCGGACCGGCCCCTGGCGGGTTTGCGGCGGGCCATCATCCGGTCGTAGCGCGACAACTTCGCCTGGGCCTTTCGGCCGTGCTGGGCGTGCGCAAGGTCGTGCGTGTCGGAGGTGGTGGTCGCGGTCTCCCTCACCCCCCAGTCGATGCCGATCACCGCGCCGGTGGCGGGGAGAGGTTCGGCCTGGGCGGGCACGACGAAGGAGGCGTACCAGTGGCCCAGGCTGTCCTGGTAGATCCGTACCGAGGACGGGTCGGCGGGCAGGTCCCGCGACCAGACCACACCGAACACGATCCCGCCCGCCAGGTGCAGGCGCCCGTCCCTGAGCCGGAAGCCGCGCCGGGTGTAGTTCAGGCTGGGGAGGGCTTCGCGTTTCTTCTTGTACTTCGGCATTCCGGCCCGCTGCCGCTGTGGCAGGCGTTTCTTGATGTCCTTGTGCGCCTTCGCGCGGGACGTGCCGAAGTCGCGGATGACCTGCTGCTGCGGCACCGAGCTGCCCTCGCGAAGCCACGACGTCGCCTGCCGGGCCGCGGTCAGCATCCTGTCGAGCTGGGCCGGACCGCAGGTCGCCTTCTCATCGGTGGCCTTGTTGCGCGCGTGTACGGCCCGGGACTTGGCCACGCACTCGTTCCAGATCCACCTACAGCGCTCCCACTCCGCCAGAACCCGCGTGCGGGCGGTCGATGACACTCGCAACCGGTACGTGTACCGGGCATGCCCGCCCTCCCCGGCCTCCAGCACGACATCCCTCCTCACACGGCCCGCCCGCTCGTTCCGGCTTCCACGACAAGACCGTATGTACGAGACGCGCACACCCGTACCCAAATCTGTCCACCGTCACCACAACCAGCGAACACTGGAATACGCGTTCGCCTCCCCGGCTTCCCCGGTCGCCCTGCGGGCGCTCCGCACCCCAAAAGACCAGACACGGCGACGCTCCGCGTCGCGGCCACAGGATGCGCTTCCTCCCCGACGTGAACGCCGGGGCATCCCCGCAAGAATCAGGTGAACTCGACCGCCCCACAAGGACTTCACCCGCTTCAACTCTTGACGACCCGAGTTCCGGGGAGCACATTGGCCGCACCCTGAGAGCGCTCTCAAAGCCTCCCGGGGGCACCCGCGCACCTCACCCCGTACCCGAGAGGCACACCCCATGAGTGCACCCTCCGGAACACCCAGACGCCGACGCGCCCTGATCGCCGTCCTGTCCACCCTGGGACTGGCGGCCGCCCTCGCCACGGCCGCCACGCTGCCGGCGAACGCCAACGCCCCCACACCGCCGTCCGGTTGGACGCAGGTCTTCGTCGACGACTTCAACGGCGCCGCCGGCACCGGCGTCAACACCTCCAACTGGCAGTACGCGACCGGCACCGGCTACCCGGGCGGCCCCGCCAACTGGGGCACCGGCGAGGTCGAGACGATGACGTCGAGCACGAGCAACGTGGCACTCGACGGCAACGGCAACCTGCGCATCACCCCACTGCGCGACTCGGCGGGCAGATGGACGTCCGGGCGTATCGAGACCAACCGCACCGACTTCCAGCCCCCGTCCGGCGGGAAGCTGCGCGTCGAGGCACGGATCCAGATGCCCAACGTCACGGGCACGGCGGCCGAGGGCTACTGGCCGGCCTTCTGGATGCTGGGCGCGCCCTACCGGGGCAACTACCAGAACTGGCCGAGCGTCGGCGAGCTGGACATCATGGAGAACGTCCAGGGCATGAACCGCGTGTGGGCGACCATGCACTGCGGTACGAACCCGGGCGGCCCGTGCAACGAGACGACGGGCCTCGGCAGTTACACGGCGTGTCCCGGCTCGACCTGCCAGTCGGCGTTCCACACCTACACGATGGAGTGGGACCGGTCCGTGTCGCCGGAGACGATCCGCTTCCTCGTCGACGGCACCCAGTTCCACTCGGTCAACGCGAGCCAGATGGACGCCACGACCTGGGCCAACGCCACGAACCACGGGTTCTTCGTCATCCTGAACGTGGCGATGGGCGGCGCCTTCCCGGACGCGTTCGGCGGCGGCCTAGACAGCGGTACGCAGTCCGGGGTGCCCATGGTCGTCGACTACGTCCAGGTGCTGTCGGCGACCGGGGGCGGCACCACGCCGCCGCCGACCGGCACCCGCGACGCGTACGCCGCGATCCAGGCCGAGTCGTACAACAGTCAGAGCGGTGTGAGCACCGAGACCACCACGGACACCGGCGGGGGTCAGAACATCGGCTATCTCGCCAATGGCGACTGGGCGCTCTACCAGAACGTCAACTTCGGTTCCACGGCGGCCACCCAGTTCGTCGCGCGGGTGGCGAGCGGCGCCGCGTCAGGGGTGAGCGGGCTGGTCGAGGTACGGCTGGACAGCCGCACCAACGCGCCCATAGGGAGCTTCTCCCTCGCCAACACCGGCGGTTGGCAGACCTGGCGGACCGTGCCGGCGAACATGAGCTCGGTGACGGGCACCCACGATGTGTATCTGACCTTCACCAGCGGTCAGTCGGGGGACTTCGTGAACGTCAACTGGTTCAACTTCGGGCACTGACACGCCCTTTGATGAGGGGTCCCGCGCGCCCGGGGCCCCTCATCGCGCGCGTCCACTCATCGCACGTCCGCGCGGAACCCCACCGGTGTCTGCCCCGCGTGCAACTGGAAGAACTTCGAGAAGTTCGCCGCGTCCGGGAACCCCACCGCCGCCCCCACCCGCCCGATCGGCAGGTCCGTGTGCGCGAGCAGCCGTTTGGCCTCCAGGACGACCCGCTTGTCGATGAATCCCTTCGGCGTCTGTCCGGTCGCGGCGCGCACCGCGCGGACCAGGGTCCGGCGTGAGTAGCCGAGGGCGTCGGCGTAGGCGCTGACACTGTGGTTCGTCGCGAAGTCCTTCTCCACCGCGTCCCGGAACAGTGTGAACGTGGTGTCCGAGCGCCCCGCGGCCCCCTCCTGCGAGCTCGCCGCGAGATGGGCCAGCCGGAGCAGGAACGCGGTCAGGGAGTGGCGGAGGACCGCCGTGTGCAGGCTCAGGGGGAGGGTCGCCGTGTCCTTGTACTCGCGCCGCAGCTGGGCCAGCGCCGCGCCCAGTCCCGCCAGTTGCGCCGCGTCGGGGTGCAGCAGCGGCGGCAGGTCGTAGCGGTACAGCCCGGTCGCCTCGACCGTGGCCCGCGGCAGAAAGCCCGGTTGCATGGTCAGGACGGTTCCGCGGTACCCGCTTCTGCGCGAGAAGCGGTGGACCTGGCCCGGGCGGATCCACAGCACGTCGCCGGCGTACGCCTCGTGGTCGGCGAAGTCGATCATGTGGCGGACGGGGCCCTGGTCGAAGAGCATCACGAGATGGAAGTCGATGCGGTGGACGCGGTGCAGCGGGGCGTCGGCGTGCCAGGTGCGGTGCGGGCCCATGGGTCCGACCTGCATGCCGACGCCGCCGACGCTCCGCTCGATGGGGAAGGGGAACGTTCTGATCGCGTCACCGTCGACACCTTGAGAGGTTCTGTCCGTCATGTCCTTCTCGCGCCACCCAGTCGCACTGATCCATGTCCCACTTTCACCACAGGCTGACACACCCCGACCTTCCCCCGTATAAGTCTGACTTTTAAGTTTGAACGCGTCAGAGCAGCTCTCCGCTCCAACCGAGGACTTCTTGAAGATGAGCACGCAGACACCGGACAGCTTCGAATGGACCGAACTCGACCGGCGTGCCGTCGACACCGCCCGTCTGCTGGCGGCCGACGCCGTGCAGAAGGTCGGCAACGGACACCCGGGCACCGCGATGAGCCTGGCCCCCGCCGCGTACACGATCTTTCAGAAGGTGATGCGCCACGACCCGGCCGACCCGGAGTGGACCGGCCGTGACCGGTTCGTCCTCTCCCCCGGCCACACCTCGCTCACCCTCTACACCCAGCTCTTCCTCGCCGGGTACGAGGTGGGGCTCGAGGATCTGAAGGCCTTCAGGACCCAGGGTTCCAAGACCCCCGGCCACCCCGAGTACGGGCACACCGCCGGCGTCGAGACCACCACCGGGCCGCTCGGACAGGGCCTCGCCAACGCGGTGGGCATGGCGATGGCCGCCCGCTACGAGCGCGGCCTGTTCGACCCCGAGGCCGCCGAGGGCGAGTCCCCCTTCGACCACACCGTCTGGGCGATCGTCTCCGACGGCGACCTGGAGGAGGGCGTCTCCGCCGAGGCCTCCTCCCTCGCCGGCCACCAGAGGCTCGGCAACCTCGTCCTCCTCTACGACGACAACCACATCTCCATCGAGGGCGACACCGCGACCGCCTTCTCCGAGAACGTCCTCAAGCGGTACGAGGCCTACGGCTGGCACACCCAGCGCATCGAGCCCGCCGCCGACGGCGACGTCGACGTACCGGCCCTGCACTCCGCGCTGAAGGCCGCGCAGGCCGAGACCGGGCGGCCGTCCATCATCGCGATGCGCACGATCATCGCCTGGCCGGCCCCGAACGCACAGAACACCGAGGCCTCCCACGGCTCCGCGCTCGGCGCCGAGGAGATCGCCGCGACCAAGCGGGTCCTCGGCTTCGACCCCGAGCAGACCTTCGAGGTGGCGCCCGAGGTGCTGGCCCACGCCCGTCGCGCCCTCGACCGCGGCGCCGAGGCGCACGCGGCCTGGGACAAGCAGATCGAGCAGTGGCGCGCCGCCGAGGGCGAGCGCGCCGAGCTCTTCGACCGGATCGTCGCCGGTCAGCTCCCCGAGGGCTGGGAGTCCTCGATCCCGGTCTTCGAGCCCGGCAAATCGGTCGCCACCCGTGCCGCCTCCGGCAAGGTCCTCCAGGCGCTCGGCGCGGTCCTGCCCGAGCTGTGGGGCGGCTCCGCCGACCTCGCCGGCTCCAACAACACGACCATCGACAAAACCTCCTCCTTCCTGCCGAGCGGCAACCCGCTGCCCGAGGCGAACCCGTACGGCCGTACGGTCCACTTCGGCATCCGCGAGTTCTCGATGGCCGCGGAGATGAACGGCATCGCGCTGCACGGCAACACCCGTATCTACGGCGGCACCTTCCTGGTGTTCTCCGACTACATGCGCAACGCCGTGCGGATGTCGGCGCTGATGCAGCTGCCCGTCACCTACGTCTGGACGCACGACTCCATCGGTCTCGGCGAGGACGGTCCCACCCATCAGCCGGTCGAGCACCTCGCCTCGCTGCGCGCGATCCCGGGCCTGAACATCGTCCGGCCCGCCGACGCCAACGAGACCGCGATCGCCTGGGCCGAGATCCTCAAGCGGCACGCCACCAAGCCGGCCCCGCACGGCCTGGCCCTCACCCGTCAGGGCGTGCCGACGTACACGCCCAACCCGGACGCGGCGCGCGGCGGTTACGTCCTCGCCGAGTCCTCCACGGCCACCCCCGACGTCGTCCTCATCGCCACCGGCTCCGAGGTGCAGCTCGCCATGGCCGCGCGGGAGCAGCTGGAGGCCGAGGGGATCGGCGCCCGCGTGGTGTCGATGCCGTCCGTGGAGTGGTTCGAGGAGCAGCCTCGGGAGTACCGGGACCGTGTCCTTCCGCCGTCCGTGCGAGCCCGTGTCACGATCGAGGCCGGGATCGGCCTGACGTGGTACCGGTTCACAGGTGACGCAGGACGCATCGTCTCCCTCGAACACTTCGGCGCCTCCGCCGATGCCCGGACCCTCTTCGCCGAGTTCGGCTTCACCGCCGAGAACGTCGCCGCGGCCGCCAAGGAATCCCTGGCCGCCGCGCGCGGTTGATCCGATCGCCAGAAAGAAGATGATCACAGTGACCGAAGCAACCGCGACCGCGGGAGCACTCGAACGCCTCTCCACCGAGGGCGTATCGATCTGGCTGGACGACCTGTCGCGCGGGCGCATCGAGTCCGGCAACCTCGCCGAACTCGTCGCGCACCACAACGTCGTCGGCGTCACCACCAACCCGTCCATCTTCCAGGCCGCCATCGGCTCGGGAGAGGGGTACGAGGAGCAGCTGACCGACCTCGCCGTGCGCGGGGTGACGGTCGACGAGGCCGTACGGATGATGACGACCGCCGATGTCCGCGCCGCCGCCGACGTCCTTCGTCCGGTGTACGAGGCGACCGCCGGTCGTGACGGCCGGGTCTCCATCGAGGTCGACCCCCGTCTCGCCCACCGCACCGCGGCGACGATCGCCGAGGCCAAGCAGCTCGCCTGGCTGGTCGACCGCCCCAACGTGATGATCAAGATCCCGGCGACGAAGGCCGGCCTCCCGGCGATCACCGAGGTCATCGGCCTCGGCATCAGCGTCAACGTCACGCTGATCTTCTCGCTGGAGCGCTACCGCGAGGTCATGGACGCCTACCTGGCCGGTCTGGAGAAGGCCGCCGCGAACGGCGTCGACCTCGCCGGCATCCACTCCGTCGCCTCCTTCTTCGTCTCCCGCGTCGACTCCGAGATCGACAAGCGGCTCACCGTCCTCGGCACGGACGCGGCGCTCGCCCTCAAGGGCAGGGCGGCCCTCGCCAACGCGCGGCTCGCCTACGAGGCGTACGAAGAAATCTTCTCGGGTGAGCGCTTCACCGCCCTCGCCGGTGCCAAGGCCAACAGGCAGCGCCCGCTGTGGGCCTCGACCGGCGTCAAGGACCCCGCGTACAAGGACACGCTGTACGTCGACGAGCTGGTCGCCCCGGGCACGGTCAACACGATGCCGGAGGCGACGCTGAACGCCACCGCCGACCACGGCCAGATCACCGGCGACACCGTGACCGGCGGCTACGCCCAGGCGCGCGCGGACCTGGCCGCCGTAGAGACTCTCGGGATCTCCTACGACGAGGTCGTGCGGCAGCTGGAGGACGAGGGCGTCGCCAAGTTCGAGGTGGCCTGGAACGACCTGCTGAGCGCCGTCACCAAGTCGCTGGACGGCAAGGGAGTGGACGCGGAATGACCGAGACACCCGCCACCGAGACCACTGAGATCGCAGAGACCGCGGAAAGCGCGGAGACCGCCTCGACCGGCGCCGCGGCCCTCGCGGCGGCCTCCGAGATCATCACGGCCGAAGAGGTGGCCGAGTGGGAGAACCCGCTCCGCCACCCCCAGGACCGCCGGCTCCCCCGCATCGCCGGGCCCTCCGGGCTCGTCATCTTCGGCGTCACCGGTGACCTGTCCCGCAAGAAGCTGATGCCGGCCGTGTACGACCTGGCCAACCGCGGCATGCTGCCGCCGGGCTTCTCGCTCGTCGGGTTCGCCCGGCGGGACTGGGAGGACCAGGACTTCGCGCAGGTCGTGCACGACTCGGTGCGCGAGCACGCGCGCACCGAGTTCCGTGAGGAGGTCTGGCAGCAGCTCGCCGAGGGCATGCGGTTCATCCCGGGCGACTTCGACGACGACCGGGCGTTCAAGCAACTGCGCCAGGCCGTCGACGAGTTGGACGCGTCGCGGGGTACGAGCGGCAACTACGCCTTCTATCTCTCCGTACCGCCGAAGTTCTTCCCCAAGGTCGTCCAGCAGCTCAAGAAGCACGGGCTCGCGGACGCCCCCGAGGGCTCCTGGCGGCGTGCGGTCATCGAGAAGCCGTTCGGCAGCGACCTCGCCAGCGCGCGGGAACTCAACGCGATCGTGCACGACGTGTTCGACCCGGAGCAGGTCTTCCGGATCGACCACTACCTCGGCAAGGAGACCGTCCAGAACATCCTGGCGCTCCGCTTCGCCAACCAGATGTACGAGCCCATCTGGAACCGCTCGTACGTCGACCACGTACAGATCACGATGGCCGAGGACATCGGGATCGGCGGCCGGGCCGGCTACTACGACGGCATCGGCGCCGCCCGTGACGTCATCCAGAACCACCTCCTCCAGCTCATGGCGCTGACCGCCATGGAGGAGCCGATCGCCTTCGACGCCGAGTCGCTGCTCACCGAGAAGCTCAAGGTGCTCAAGTCGGTGCGGCTGCCGGAGAAGCTGGGCGAGCACACCGTGCTGGCGCAGTACGCGGAGGGCTGGCAGGGCGGCGCGAAGGTGGCCGGGTACCTCCAGGAGGAGGGCATCGACCCGCAGTCGAAGACCGACACGTACGCGGCCATCAAGCTGGAGGTCGACAACCGGCGCTGGGCGGGCATCCCCTTCTATCTGCGCACCGGCAAGCGGCTGGGCCGCCGGGTCACGGAGATCGCGGTCGTCTTCAAGCGCGCCCCGCACTCCCCCTTCGACTCCACCGCCACCGAGGAGCTCGGCCAGAACGCCATCGTGATCCGGGTCCAGCCCGACGAGGGCATGACGGTCCGGTTCGGATCCAAGGTGCCGGGCACCTCGATGGAGATCCGGGACGTGTCGATGGACTTCGCCTACGGCGAGTCGTTCACCGAGTCCAGCCCGGAGGCGTACGAGCGGCTCATCCTGGATGTCCTCCTGGGCGACGCCAACCTGTTCCCGCGTCACCAGGAAGTGGAAGAGTCCTGGAAGATCCTCGACCCGATCGAGGCGTACTGGGCACGGCACGGCACGCCCGCGCAGTACGCGTCGGGCAGCTGGGGTCCGAGGGAAGCCGACGAGATGCTCGCACGAGACGGACGGAGCTGGCGCAGGCCATGAAGATCGACCTGACCGACACCACGGCAAGCAAGATCAACAAGGCGCTGGTGCAGGGCCGCCGCGCCATCGGCACTCCTGCCGTGGGCATGGTCCTGACGATGGTCATCGTCACGGACGAGGAGAACGCCTACGACGCGATCAAGGCGGCCGAGGAGGCCTCGCACGAGCACCCCTCGCGCACCCTGGTCGTCATCAAGCGGCACGCCCGCACCCCGCGCGACCGCCAGTCCTCCAAGCTGGACGCCGAGGTCCGGGTGGGCGCCGACGCCGGCACCGGCGAGACGGTGATCCTGCGCACCTACGGCGAGGTGTCCGACCACGCCGACTCGGTCGTCCTGCCGCTGCTGCTGCCGGACGCGCCGGTCGTGGTGTGGTGGCCGGTGGAGGCCCCGGAGAACCCGGCCAAGGACCCCCTCGGCGCCCTGGCGCAGCGCCGGATCACCGATCTGTACGCCGTCGAGAACCCCCTGGAGGTCCTGGGGACCCGGGTGAACTCCTACGCGCCCGGCGACACCGACCTCGCCTGGACCCGTCTCACCCCGTGGCGCTCGATGCTCGCCGCCGCCCTCGACCAGGCCAAGGCGGAGATCACCTCGGCCGCCGTGGAGGCCGAGGAGGAGAACCCGGCCGCCGAACTGCTGGCCCGCTGGCTGGAGGCCCGCCTCGGCGTCACCGTGGACCGGGTGGTGACCGCGGGTCCGGTCGTCACGGCGGTCCGGCTGGGCACCGCGAACGGCGAGATCGTCATCGACCGCCCCGAGGGTCCGCTGGCCACGCTGTCCCTGCCCGGGCAGCCCTCGCGCACCCTCGCGCTGAAGGTCCGCACCACCTCCGAACTCATCGCCGAGGAGCTCAGGCGCCTCGACGCGGACGAGATGTACGCCGTCGCCCTGCGCGGCGAGGGCACCAAGGAGAACCCCGCTCATGTCTGACTCTCCCCTGTTGACGCGGCGCCCCGAGTGGACGGCCCTGGAGGACCACCGCGCCGAAGGGCTCGCGCAGTTGCGCGAGTTGTTCGCGACGGACCCCGGGCGCGCGGAGCGGTACGTCGTGCGGGTGGGCGATCTGCGGATCGACTACTCCAAGCACCTGGTCACCGACGAGACGCTGGCCATGCTCCAGGAACTGGCCACCGCCACCGATGTGTTCGGCCTGCGCGACGCCATGTTCCGCGGTGAGAAGATCAACCTCACCGAGGACCGGGCGGTCCTGCACACCGCGCTGCGCGCCCCGGCCGACGCGGTCGTCGAGGTCGACGGCGAGAACGTCGTCCCGCAGGTGCACGCCGTGCTGGACAAGATGGGCCGCTTCGCCGAGCGGGTCCGTTCCGGCGAGTGGACCGGCCACACCGGCAAGCGCATCAGGAACGTCGTCAACATCGGCATCGGCGGCTCCGACCTCGGTCCCGCGATGGCGTACGAGGCGCTCCGCGCCTTCACGGCACGGGAGTTGACCTTCCGGTTCGTCTCCAACGTCGACGGCTCCGACCTCCACGAGGCGGTCCGCGACCTGGACCCGGCGGAAACCCTGTTCATCGTCGCCTCCAAGACCTTCACGACCATCGAGACGATCACCAACGCCACCTCGGCCCGGTCGTGGCTCCTGGAGGGCCCCGGCGGGCTGCGGGAGGACAAGGCCGTCGCGAAGCACTTCGTCGCGCTGTCGACGAACGGCGGCAAGGTCACCGAGTTCGGCATCGACCCGGACAACATGTTCGAGTTCTGGGACTGGGTCGGCGGCCGCTACTCCTACGACTCGGCGATCGGTCTCTCCCTGATGATCGCCATCGGCCCGGACCGCTTCCGCGAGATGCTCGACGGCTTCCGCATCGTCGACGAGCACTTCCGCAGCGCGCCCGCCGAGGCCAACGCCCCGCTGCTGCTGGGCCTGTTGGGCATCTGGTACGGCAACTTCCTGGGCGCCCAGTCGCACGCGGTGCTGCCGTACAGCCACTACCTGTCGAAGTTCACCGCCTACCTCCAGCAGCTCGACATGGAGTCCAACGGCAAGTCGGTGCAGCGCGACGGACGGCCCGTGGACTGGCAGACCGGGCCGGTGGTGTGGGGCACGCCCGGCACCAACGGGCAGCACGCGTACTACCAGTTGATCCACCAGGGCACCAAGCTGATCCCGGCGGACTTCATCGGCTTCGCCCGGCCCGTGGACGAACTGAGCGACGAACTGGCGGCGCAGCACGACCTGTTGATGGCCAACCTGTTCGCGCAGGGGCAGGCCCTCGCGTTCGGCAAGACGCCGGACGAGGTCCGCGCGGAGGGCGTCCCCGAGGAGCTGGTGGCGCACAAGACGTTCCGGGGCAACCACCCCACGACGACGATCCTGGCGAAGGAACTCACCCCCTCCGTCCTCGGCCAGCTGATCGCGCTGTACGAGCACAAGGTGTTCGTGCAGGGCGCCGTCTGGCACATCGACTCCTTCGACCAGTGGGGCGTCGAGCTGGGCAAGGTGCTCGCCAAGCGGGTCGAGCCCGCGCTGACCGAGGGGGCCGACGTCCCCGGTCTGGACCCCTCCACGGCCGCCCTCGTGGCCGCCTACCGCGAACTCAAGGAAGTGCACTGAGATGGCAGCGATGCAGCTCGGCCTGATCGGCCTCGGCAAGATGGGCGGCAACATGCGCGAGCGGATCCGCCGCGCGGGCCACACCGTCATCGGCTACGACCGCAACCCCGAGGTCTCCGACGTGGCGAGCCTGGCCGAGCTCGTCGACAAGCTCCAAGCACCGCGCGTGGTCTGGGTGATGGTGCCGGCCGGCGCCGCGACCCAGTCGGTCGTGGACGAGCTCGGCGAGCTCCTCTCCCCCGGTGACACGGTCGTCGACGGCGGCAACTCCCGCTGGACGGACGACGAGAAGCACGCCGAGGAGCTCGGCGCCAAGGGCATCGGCTTCGTCGACGCGGGCGTCTCCGGCGGTGTGTGGGGTCTGCAGAACGGCTACGCGCTCATGGTCGGCGGCGACGCCGAGCACGTCGCGAAGGTGCAGCCCGTCTTCGACGCGCTGAAGCCGGAGGGTGACTTCGGCTTCGTCCACGCGGGCAAGGTGGGCGCCGGACACTTCGCGAAGATGGTCCACAACGGCATCGAGTACGCGATGATGCAGGCCTACGCCGAGGGCTGGGAGCTCCTGGAGAAGGTCGACTCCGTCACGGACGTGCGCGAGGTGTTCCGCTCCTGGCAGGAGGGCACGGTCATCCGGTCCTGGCTCCTGGACCTGGCCGTGAACGCCCTGGGCGAGGACGAGCACCTGGACAAGCTGCGCGGCTACGCGGAGGACTCCGGCGAGGGCCGGTGGACCGTCGAGGCGGCCATCGACAACGCGGTACCGCTCCCGGCGATCACCGCCTCCCTCTTCGCGCGGTTCGCGTCCCGACAGGACGACTCACCGCAGATGAAGATGATCGCGGCGCTGCGCAACCAGTTCGGCGGCCACGCCGTCGAGTCGAAGGAGTAGAACGTCGTGGGGGACCTCCTGCTGGTCCGCCACGGGGAGACGGAGTGGAGCGTGTCGGGACAGCACACCAGCTGGACCGACCTGCCCCTCACCGCACACGGCGAGGAACAGGCCAAGTCCCTCGCCCCGTACCTCTCCGGACGGACCTTCGCACTCGCGCTCAGCAGTCCGCTGAGCCGCGCGATACGCACCGCCGAACTCGCGGGCCTGACCGGGGTGTTGCCCTACGACGACCTCCACGAGTGGGACTACGGCGGCTACGAAGGCGTCACCACCGTCGACATCCACCGCACCCGCCCCGACTGGTACCTGTGGACCGACGGCGTCCCGCCCGGCCCCGAGGGACACCCCGGCGAGTCACCCACCGAGGTCGGAGCACGCGCCGACCGGGTCCTGGCCCGAGTGGACACGGCCCTGCCCGACGGAGACGTGATCCTCGTGGCCCACGCCCACTTCCTGCGGGTGCTGACGGCTCGCCGACTGGGCCTGGAGCCGGCTGACGGACGACTGTTCCAGCTGGCGACGGGCACGGTGAGCCGATTGTCCACGGAACATGGCCGACCGGTGGTCGCCGAGTGGAACACCAGGGCGTAGCCCGTGGTGGCCGGGGCGACGACGCCGGCGTCGGCCCGCGAGCCGACGCTCCGGGCCGCGGGCGATCGTCCGCGGCCCAGAGCGGTGCGAGGTCACCGGGGTGCGGTCATGTGATGACCGGGCCCGCGTGCCAGCCGGCGCCGTCCCTCCAGTAGTGCTGGCAGCGACCGTCGACGCGTTCCGCGATCAGCTCCAGGTTGGTCGCGTACGTGCTCTGCAGCAGCCCGAGGACTCTGCGGACGTCGGCGCCGAAGACCGCCGAGCGGTTCCATTCCCCCTGCGAGGCGTTGTGGCGCCACCAGTGCTCGATGCGCCCGCCGGCCACCGGGACGCAGAGTTCGAAGTTGCCGACTCCCGCGTCGTTTCCGGCGCCGTACGTCCCCTCGATCAGGCAGGGCGCCTCGGTGACGTTGTCGCCGAAGGTGGCGGTCTGTGCCCACTGCGCGGACGTGGCGGTGGAGGCCCGTCGGAAGTGGGCCATCCGGCCGCCGGACACCGTGCAGACGTAGTGGAGTTCGCCCTGTCCGTTCTCCGGCGATCCGGTCGCACCGGCCCTGCTCTGCACGAGCGAGGGACCGCTGAAGGCGATGCCGGAGCCGAACGTCTGCTGCTCGTACCACTCGCCCGGGCTGCGGGTCCAGGGAGCGCTGTTGTGCTTGGTCCAGTGATGGGCGCGGCCGTCACCGGTGACCGCGACGACCTCGAAGTCACCGGGGGCACCGCGGTTGCTCTGGATGAACCCCGGGATGCCGATCGGGTCCGGGGGGCCGAAGAGCGTGGCGTCGTTCCACAGGCCGCCGGACTGGTCGTAGTAGACGTGCCGCAGCTGGCGGTAGCTGGACCGGTAGACCAGCTCGAAGTCCCGGTTGAGGGTGCTCTGCGCCGCGGCGGGGAAGTCGAGCGCGTCGTCGTGGAAGGTGTCCCGCCACACATCGCTCGACCGTACCCGGCCGACCCTCGCCCAGGGTGCCTTGGAGTCGGCGTTCTCCCGGTACCAGTGGTCGATGTCGGCGCCGGCCTTCACGAACAGCTCGAAGTTGTTGCGCAGTGCCCCGTTGCCGCCCTGGACGAGTACGCCGTTGCGCAGCCGCCGTTTCGCCCACGGGTCCGGGTTGGTGCCGCGCAGGCCGGTGAACCCGGCGTTCTCCAGCAGTCCGGCGTCGTAGGAGACCCGGCCGAACCCGTCGACGCCCCAGCCGGTGCCCCAGGAGTTCTTGACGATCCAGTACCGCTCGTCGTCGTTGAAGCCGACGACGAGCAGGGCGTGCGCGCCACCGAGGACGCTCGTGGTCGGCCGGTAGACGCCGTCGCGCAGGCTGCCGAAGTCGGCCGGCGGGACCACCACGGTGGCCATCGGGCCCACCAGGTCGATCCACTGCCGCTTCTGCGCCGCGTCGCCGAGCGTCACGGTCGCGCCCGGAGCGATCCGCATGGTCCGGCCCGAGCGGTCCGGGGTGGTGGAGAGCGGGGTGGCCCGCAGGTCCCCGCCGTGCGGCTTGGCCGTGTACAGGGACGCGGCCTCGCCCCAGGGGAAGCAATCCGGGTCGGCCAGCCCGTACCGCTCGACGAAGATCGTGCCTTCGCCGATGTTGCCCAGGTCCCACGCCTGCTTTCCGGTGCCTCGCGCCAGGTCTCCCTCGGAGCGCCGGGTCCACAGCAGGTGTTCGATACGGATCATCGCCTCGTACAGGGCCGTCGTCGCGAACGCCCAGCAGTTCTGCGAACCGCCCTGGTCGCGGACGCTGGTGATCCAGCCGCGCCCGAAGCGTGAGCGCCAGTCGACGTTGGTCATGACGCCTCACCCTCCTCCGGCGGCAGCAGTCCGAGTTCCCGCCAGCGGGCCCGGAGTTCGGGGTTGGCGGGCGGCTGCGCGCTCAACACGTCGAGCAGGTCCGCCTCCTGCGGCAGGGTCGTGAGCCGCACGGCCTCCGGTGCCTCGTCCTCGGTGAGGGCGCCTCGGGGCGGGTCCGGCAGCGGATCGTCGTCCAGGAGCCCGGGATCGACCGTCCAGGGATCGCCCAACTCCCGCAGCAGTCTGCGCAGTTCCCCGATCGTCTGTGGCGCGCGCGTGCTCTGGTTCACCTTCGCTCCTCCCCCGTCGCGGGCGGTCCGCCCGGTCTCCGGCCAGTGCAGAGCCAGGCCGACGCCCCGTCAAGTTCGGTGCGCCGATGCCGTATCCGCCCGTCCCGAAAGTCGGACCATCCCGCCCGGACGAAACGGGTCGACTGGCGTAGAGGCATCGAGCCCGGCAGGTGCACACGGAGTGGTGGGACTAGAGTCCCGGGTTGATGGAGATCACCGATCTGACGCCGGCCGAGACGAGGGTGCGGGAGGCGTTCCCGCGCGGCGAGGCGGTCGACTTCCGTGAAAGGGACGACGAGGACGCCGTGGCCGGGGCGGACTGGGGGCCCGAACGCACGGTCCGGGCCGCTGTGTTGAAGACGCTCCTCCTCGACGGGCCACAGGAACCGGGCAAGGTGGCCGCCCTCCGGCTCGCGGGCGCCCGGATCACAGGAGCGCTGGACCTCATCTACGCGACGGTCGAGCACGCCGCCCGGCTGAGCCACTGCTACTTCGACGAAGCCCTCGACCTGTACAGCTCCCGGCTGCGCCAACTCAATCTGAGCAGCTCGGTCTTCCCCTCCCTGACGCTCGGCAGTTCCCGGATCGACGCCGCGCTGCGCCTGACGAGATGCCGGTCACGGGGCCCGGTGAAACTCGGAGGGACGCAGATAGCCGGTGCCGTCTTCCTGGATCACGCCGACATCGACGCCCCGAGCGCCGCGATACCGGCGCTGCAGCTCAACCAGTCGTCCATCGGCCATGACTTCTGGGCCCCCCACCTGTGTGTGCACGGCGAGACACGGCTCTCCGGGGCCGTGATCGCCGGGAAGGTCAACCTCGAGTCCGCCGAGTTCCACCACCCCGGCGCCATCGCGCTCAGCGCGGAATCACTCGACGCCAACGCCGATGTCCACGCACGCGGTCTGCGCGCACGCGGCAGGATCGAAATGCGCGGCGCACGCATCGCGGGTCGGCTCGATCTGTCGGGCTCCCGGCTGTCGAACCCCGGCGGCACGGCGCTCCGGGCCAGCAGCAGCACCATCGGAGAGCTGTGGTTGTACGGCAGCGCGCCGATCGAAGGCATCCTGAACCTGCGGCGCTCCCACATCGACGTCCTCAGCTTCGAACCCGAGGTGCTCCCGGGTGAGGTGTGTCTCGGCAACCTCACCTACACGACACTCAACCCCCACCACCCGGCCGAGCGGCGACTGCCGATGCTGGCGAACGACCATGACGGCTATGTCCCGCACGCCTACGAGCAGTTGACCGCCGCCTACCGCCTTGCCGGCGACGACCGGGCGGCCCGTGTCGTCCAACTCGCCAAACTCCGCAGACACCGCCGCACCCTCCCCTGGTACGCCAGGATCTGGGGACACCTCCAAGAGGCGACCGTCGGCTACGGCTTCCGCCCGACGCTCGCCGGGGTGTGGCTGCTGTCTCTGCTCGCCGTCGGCTCCACCGCGTACGCCCTCCACGAGCCGCCCCCGCTCAAGGCCTCCGAGCACCCCGGCTTCAACCCCGTCTTCTACACGCTCGACCTGCTGCTGCCGGTGATCTCGTTCGGCCAGGAAGGGGCGTTCGCCCCGCGCGGCTGGTACCAGGGCCTGGCCTACGCCCTCACCGTCGCCGGCTGGATCCTGGCCACCACCGTGTTCGCCGGCATCACGCGAACCGTCAGCCGCCAGTGACCGCCCGCACCGAGTGCATCGCCGCCAGTCGCACCGGCGCGTTCTGGGCGCCGTAGCCGCGGTAGCCGTCGCGCTGGACCAGTTCGAAGAAGACCCGGCCGACCGTGCGGGTGTAGCAGTGGCGGAACTCGCCGTACGCGTCACGGTCGTAGAGAATGCCGAGGTCGCGGTAGGTCTCCAGCTCGCCGTCGGTGAACTCGAAGCGGGCGGCGAGGTCGTCGTAGTAGTTGGCGGGGATCGGCAGCATCCGGCCGCCCGCGTCCCGGAAGCGGCGGGCCGCCGCGACCACGTCGTCCGTGGCGAACGCGATGTGCTGGGCGTGCACGGTGTCGTCCGCGGGTGCCGCGCCGACGCTCAGCGCGATACGGACGCTGCCGTCGGCGTTGGTGACCGCCCGGCTGCGCATCAGACCGTACGGGTCGGCGACGTCCACGCTCTCCTGGGCGTGCAGCCCGAGCACACTGCGGTGGAACAGCGCCGCCTCGTCGAACTGGTGCCAGGGCTGCACGAGGGCGAGATGGTCGATGCGCCGGACACCGCCGGCCGGGGCCGGTTGGTGCGGTACGTCGGCGAAGTCGGCGCGCCAGTTGGGCAGTTCGGCCCGGTCCGTGGCGCAGAAGAAGAGCTCGGTGCCGTCGGGTGCCGCCACCGCGTCCAGCGGGGCGTCGTCGGCGGCGCGGCGGCGCGGCAGGACCGGCGCCAGCAGGGCCTCGGCGCGGCGGGCTGCGCTGGTCGGATCCGGGGACTCCAGGCCGATCGCGGCCAGTCCCGTGCCGTCGCGGCGGCCGGCCGGTCCGGTGTTGACCAGCAGCCGGGCCTCGCCCTGCTGCCACAGGTCCACCGGCTTGCTGCGATGACGTGCCGTACGGGCGAACCCCAGCGCGCCGAGCAGCGCGGAGACCGGCTCGGCGTCGGGCGTGACCAGCTCGGCGAAGGCGACGCCGGTGGGGACGACGGCGGCGGGCGGGGCCGTCACACCGACCGTCTCCTGGAGCAGCAGGAGGGAGCGGTGCGCGTCGACGGCGGTCGGGCCGGCCTCGGCCTGGCGGTAGACGTCGTTGAAGACCTCCAGGGAGAGCGGACCGTCGTAGCCCGTATGCAATACACGGCGTACGAGATCCGGCACATCGAATCCACCCTGGCCCGGGAAGCAGCGGTAGTGGCGGCTCCACTGCAGGACGTCCATCGCGAGCAGCGGGGCGTCGGCGAGCTGGAGGAAGAAGATCTTCTCGCCGGGGATGTCCGCAATGCCTTCGAGGCTCTTCGGTTCAGAGTCTCTGGAGAGGATGTGGAAACTGTCCAGGCAGGTGCCGAGAGCCGGGTGGTCGGCCGCCCGGACGATCTGCCAGGCGTGGTCGTACGTGCTCACGTGCCGGCCCCAGGCGAGTGCCTCGTAGGCGACCCTGATTCCGAACTCCGTTGCCACATCGGCCAGTCGGGCCAGTTGCCCGGCGGCGAGCGCGTCGTCGTCCACGGCGAGGGGGTGGACGCTGGAGCAGACCAGGACCGTGTCGGTGCCGAGCCGGCGCATCAGCTCGAACTTGTGGCGGGCGCGGCGCAGATTGTGCGCGAACTGCTCCTCGGGGACCGCCTCCATGTCCCGCATCGGCTGGTAGAGGTCGATGGTGAGGCCGAGGTCGGCGCAGCGGGCGCGGATCTCCTCGGGGGCGAGGGGGCTGGCCAGGAGGTCGTTCTCGAAGATCTCCACTCCGTCGAAGCCGGCCCGGGAGGCGGCGGTGAGCTTCTCGGTGAGGGATCCGCTGAGGGAGACGGTGGCGATGGACGTACGCACGGCGGTACCTCTCTCTACTTCGGGGTTCCGACGGCGCCGGCCAGCTCGGCGATGTCGGCGAGCATCCGCGCGCTGTCGGGCTCGCGACCGGTGAAGAGACGGAACGCGTCCACGGCCTGGAACACGGCCATGCCGCCCCCGTCCAGGGTGGCGCAGCCGATCGCGCGGGCGGTGCGCAGGAGTTCCGTGTCCAGCGGACGGTAGACGACCTCGGCGACCCACAGGTCCGGGTGGAGGAGTTCGGCCGGGAAGGGAAGGCCGGGATGGGCGGCCATTCCGGTGGGGGTCGCGTGGACCAGGCCGCCGGTCCCGTGGGCGCTCGCGAGCAGCTCCGGCAGCCGGTCCGGGCTCGCGTGGGCCGCCCGGCCCTCGCCGAAGTGGCGGTTCAGGGAGGCGGCGAGGTCCGCGGCCCGGTCGGCCAGCGCGTCGACCACGGTGACCCGCCCGGCGCCCAGGGTGAGCGTGGCGTGTGCGACGGCCGCGCCCGCGCCGCCCGCGCCGAGCTGGACGACCCGCTCCAGCGGTACGTCGGGCAGGCCACGGGCGAAGGAGGCGGCGAAGCCGGTGACGTCGGTGTTGTGGCCGATGGCCCTGCCGTCCTCGAACACGACCGTGTTGACCGCGCCGAGCGCCTCGGCCTGCGGGGAGAGCGCGTCGAGGTGCTCGATGACGAGCTGCTTGCAGGGGTGGGTGATGTTGAGCCCGTCGTAGCCCGTGTCCCGGGCGGACCGCAGCAGGTCGCCGACCGCCTCGGGGCGAACGCCGAGGACGTCGATGTCGAGGAGCCGGTACAGATAGCGCAGACCCTGGCGGTCGGCCTCCCGCTCGTGCAGGGCCGGGCTGAGCGAGGGGCCGATGCCCGCGCCGATCAACCCGACGAGATACGAGTCCTTGGCCACGGCGGACCTCCTGAGCGGCTCACTAATGTACGAACTAGTGAGTTAGTCATAGCACCCGGAAAGCACGCTTGGGAAGCCCTCCCCGCCCGAGCGACGCCCGCCCGGCGCCCGACCGGCGCCCCGCCCGGCGAAGAGGCTTCTAGAATCGCGGCACTGGCCGCACACCCGAAGGAACCCGATGACCAGCGTCGAAGAACCGGTACGACCCGGCGGGCGCATCCGTGACGCCGCGCGCACCAAGGCCGAGATCCTGGACGTCGCGACCCACGAGTTCGCCCGGGCCGGCTTCGCCGGGGCCCGCGTCGACGACATCGCCGCGCGGACACGCACCACGAAGCGGATGATCTACTACTACTTCGGCGGCAAGGAGCAGCTGTTCACGGCCGTCCTGGAGCGGGCGTACGGCGTGATCCGGGAGGCCGAGCAGGAGCTGGACGTCGAGCACCTGGACCCGGTCGCGGCCATCCGCAAGTTGGCCGAGGTCACCTTCGACCACCACGAGCAGCACCCCGACTTCATCCGCCTGGTCAGCATCGAGAACATCCACGAGGCCGAGCACATCGCCGCCTCCGAGAGCCTCGGCAGGATGGGCTCCCCCGCCCTCGACGTGATCCGCCGGATCCTGGAGTCGGGGCAGCAGTCCGGTCTGTTCACGGCCGACGTGGACGCCGTCGACCTGCACGCGATGATCAGCTCCTTCTGCTTCTTCCGGGTCGCCAACCGGCACACCTTCGGCGCCCTGTTCGGCCGCGACCTGATCGACCCTGCGCAGCGCGAGCACTACCGGAACATGCTGGGCGACATGGTGATCGCCTACCTCACGGCAGACCGCGCGACTCACTGAGCGGCGCCCGAGGTCGTCCGACGGGACCTCTTGACAGGCGGGAAATGTGCGCGCAACATCCGTAGCCAACCGCTACTAACTATCCAGTGGGTTAATTAACCGGGCAGCGATCGATCTGCACACCCGGCCCGGCCGACCCCGTCACCCCCCGGGAATCGGCACTTCCTCCCCGCCGCTCACTCCGCCTACGTTGGAGTTCCCTCGAAGGAGCACGCCCGTGTCCGTCCCCGCCGAAGCCGTCGGGCAGCCGAAAAAGGCGGCGACCGCTGCCTGGATCGGCAGCGCGCTGGAGTACTACGACTTCTTCATCTACGGATCCGCAGCCGCGCTGATCTTCCCGAAGGTCTTCTTCGACGAGTCCGACCCGGCCACCGCGACCCTGCTGTCCCTGGCCACGTTCGGTGTGGCCTACGCCGCCCGGCCGATCGGCGCGCTGTTCCTCGGCCACTTCGGCGACAAGGTCGGCCGCAAGAAGATCATGGTCTTCACGCTGATCCTGATGGGCCTGTCGACGTTCCTCATCGGCTGTCTGCCCACCCGCGACCAGGTCGGCACCCTCGCCCCGGTGCTGCTGGTGCTGTGCCGTGTCCTGCAGGGCATCTCCGCCGCCGGTGAGCAGGCGAGCGCGAATTCCATGACGCTGGAACACGCGCCGCCGAACCGGCGCGGCTTCTTCACCAGCTTCACCCTCAGCGGCACCCAGGGCGGTCAGCTCCTCGCCACGCTGGCCTTCATCCCGATCGCCGCGCTCCCCGAGGACCAGCTGCTCTCCTGGGGCTGGCGGATCCCGTTCTTCCTGAGCATCGCCGTCGCGGTCGTCGGCTATGTCATCCGCCGCAAGCTGGAGGAGACTCCGGCCTTCGAGCAGCAGAACGCCACCGAGGGCGTCGTGAAGATGCCGCTCGCGATCCTCGCCCGCAACCACTGGGCGGACGTTCTGCGGGTGGTCGCGGGCGCGCTGATCGCCTCGGTCTCGACGATCTTCACGGTGTGGGCGCTGGCGTACGCGACCAGCGACTCGGTCGGGATGAGCCGGTCCTCGATGCTGTGGGTGGGCGCGCTGGCCAACCTGGTCGCCCTCGGCGCGATCCCGGCCTGGGCCACGCTCTCGGACCGCATCGGCCGCCGTCCCGTCTATCTGATCGGCGCGGTCGGCAGCGCGATCGCGATGTTCGTGTACCTCTGGGCGATCTCCACGGGCAACTACCCGCTGATCCTGGTGCTCGGCATCGTCGCCTTCGGTGTCGTCTACAGCGCCGCGAACGGTGTCTGGCCGTCCTTCTACGGCGAGATGTTCTCGACCCGGGTCCGGCTGTCGGGCATGGCGATCGGCACCCAGATCGGCTTCGCCGTGGCCGGTTTCGCGGTCACCTTCGCCGCGCAGATCGCGGGTCCCGACGGCGACGACTGGTCGGCGGTCGCCCTGTTCACGGCCGCCCTGTGCGTCCCGCCGGTCATCGCCGCCCTCACCGCCCGCGAGACCCACAGCATCCCGACGGAGCTGCTCGGCGAGCGCGCGCCGAAGACGACGGCGGAGCGGGAGACCGTCACCGCCTGAACCCCCTTGCCGGACTCCCGAGTCCCCGGACGCCGCAAGGGCTCCGGGGACTCGGGCATGTCGGCGTCCGGTGCGCGCAGGGGCGTCGCTCGGGCAGGCCGACGACCGGCGGGCGCAAGGGCGTCACTCGACCACGTCGACCTCGTCCGGCTTGGGGAACGGCATCATGTCCCAGCCCATCGGCCAGCCCTGCCGCCGGGGCTGCCCCGCCTCGGTCTCGAGCCTCCTCGGAATACGCCGGTCCCACCACCGCCCGCCCTCGGCGCGGTCGGGCCAGGGGACGGTCGCGGCACGGAAGCGGTCGTCGCAGGCGTCGAGCTCGGGCTGCCGCAGCGCTCGTACCCGCTCGGGCAGCCGTGGCCAGACGCGGGCCAGTGCGCCTCGACACCACAGGTCGTTCGACAGCTCCGGCCTGCTCCAGCCGTAACCCTCCTCCACGTCCGACACCAGGTCGTCCCATCCGGCGAGCAGGGAGTTGAGAGTGGACCGTCCGTCGGCCCCGGCCAGGACGGCGGTGCGTACGGCGTCGTACTCCTCGGCGGTCAGCAGTGGCGTCCGTTCCATGGGCCGACTCTGCCACGACCTGGCCGCCGGGGAACCGTCAGTTTTCGAGAAGCGGCCGCCCGGGGACCGCGCCTAGCGTGAAGTCCATGGACCTCACCCTTCACGCGAGCTTCCTCCCGCAGGACGACCCGGACGCGGCGCTGGCCTTCTACCGCGATCTGCTCGGTTTCGAGGTGCGCGGCGAAGTCGGCGAGGGCTCGGTGCGCCGGCTCACGGTCGGTCCCGTCGGCAGTCCGGACACCTCGGTCGTGCTGCATCCGCCGGGCGTCGACGGCGACCTCACCGACGACGAGCGCCGCACGATCTCCGCGATGATGGCCAAGGGCACCTACGCGGGCATCGTGCTCGCCACCGACGACCTCGACGCCGTCTTCGACCGGCTCCAGGCGGCCGCCGATGTGGTGCAGGAGCCGATTCTGCGGCCCTGGGGCGTGCGGGACTGCGCCTTCCGTGACCCCGCCGGAAACCTCGTCCGCATCCGGGAACGCGACTGACCGGGCCCGAAACGAGGCGGAACGCTTTGTTCCCGCGGCGAAATCAGACCTAATGCTCCCAGCCGGTGAGATCGAACCGAACGATGGAGAACAGTCAGCATGGCCAGCAAGAGGACGAACGCCCAGTCGCCCGCGTCGCACCCCGCCGACAGCCACGATCTGATCCGCGTGCACGGCGCGCGCGAGAACAATCTGAAAGACGTCAGTATCGAGATCCCCAAACGCAGGCTGACGGTGTTCACCGGCGTCTCCGGCTCGGGCAAGAGCTCGCTGGTGTTCGACACGATCGCCGCCGAGTCTCAGCGGCTGATCAACGAGACGTACAGCGCCTTCGTACAGGGCTTCATGCCGACGCTGGCGCGGCCCGAGGTCGACGTACTGGACGGTCTGACCACGGCGATCATCGTCGACCAGGAGCGGATGGGCGCCAACGCCCGCTCGACCGTCGGCACCGTCACCGACGTCAACGCGATGCTGCGGATCCTCTTCAGCCGGCTCGGCAGCCCGCACATCGGCCCGCCCAACGCGTACTCCTTCAACGTCCCCTCGGTGTCGGCGAGCGGTGCGATCACCGTGGAGCGCGGCGGCAAGACCAAGGCGGAGAAGGCCACCTTCCACCGGCTCGGCGGCATGTGTCCGCGCTGCGAGGGCATGGGCTCGGTCAGCGACTTCGACCTCACGGCGCTGTACGACGAGAGCCTGTCGCTCAACGAGGGCGCGCTGACCATCCCGGGCTACAGCATGGACGGCTGGTACGGCCGCATCTACCGCGGCTGCGGCTTCTTCGACCCGGACAAGCCGATCCGCAGGTTCAACAAGCGGGAACTGCACGACCTGCTCTACAAGGAGCCGACCAAGATCAAGGTCGAGGGGATCAACCTGACGTACGAGGGGCTGGTCCCCAAGATCCAGAAGTCGTTCCTCTCCAAGGACGTCGACGCCCTCCAGCCGCACATCCGCGCCTTCGTGGAGCGGGCGGTGACCTTCCAGACCTGCCCCGAGTGCGAGGGCACCCGGCTCAGCGCGGAGGCGCGCTCGTCGAAGATCAAGGGGAAGAACATCGCCGACGTCTGCGCGATGCAGATCGACGATCTGGCCGCCTGGGTGGGCGAGTTGAAGGACGCGTCCGTGGCGCCGCTGCTGGCCTCGCTCGGGCACTCGCTGGACTCGTTCGTGGAGATCGGCCTCGGCTACCTCAGCCTCGACCGCCCCTCGGGCACCCTCTCGGGCGGCGAGGCCCAGCGCACCAAGATGATCCGCCATCTCGGCTCCTCCCTCACCGATGTGACGTACGTCTTCGACGAGCCGACGATCGGGCTGCACCCGCACGACATCCGCCGGATGAACGAACTGCTCCTCCAACTGCGCGACAAGGGCAACACCGTGCTGGTCGTCGAGCACAAGCCGGAGGCCATCGAGATCGCCGACCATGTCGTGGACCTCGGTCCGCACGCCGGTACCGCGGGCGGCGAGGTGGTCTTCGAGGGCACCGTCGAGGGACTGCGGGCGAGCGACACGCTCACCGGACGGCACCTGGACGACCGGGCCTCGCTGAAGAAGTCGGTGCGCGAGCCCTCGGGCGTGCTGGCGGTGCGCGGCGCCGGGACCAACAACCTCCAGGACGTCGACGTCGACATCCCGCTCGGCACGCTGGTCGTCGTCACCGGGGTCGCCGGGTCCGGCAAGAGCTCCCTGATCCACGGCTCGGTGTCCGGGCAGGACGGGGTGGTCACGGTCGACCAGACGGGGATCCGCGGCTCGCGGCGCAGCAACCCGGCGACGTACACAGGGCTGTTGGAGCCGATCCGCAAGGCGTTCGCCAAGGCCAACGGGGTGAAGCCGGCCCTGTTCAGCGCCAACTCCGAGGGCGCCTGCCCCACGTGCAACGGCGCCGGGGTCGTCTACACCGACCTGGCGATGATGGCCGGGGTCGCCTCGACCTGTGAGGAGTGCGAGGGCAAGCGGTTCCAGGCGGCGGTCCTGGAGTACCACCTCGGCGGCCGTGACATCAGCGAGGTGCTCGCGATGCCGGTGTCGGAGGCGGTGGAGTTCTTCGGGGCGGGCGAGGCGCGTACGCCGGCCGCGCACCGGATCCTGGAGCGGCTCGCGGACGTCGGGCTCGGCTATCTCACCCTCGGGCAGCCGCTGACGACCCTGTCCGGCGGAGAGCGGCAGCGGCTGAAGCTGGCCACCCACATGGGCGAGAAGGGCGGGGTCTACATCCTCGACGAGCCGACCACCGGACTGCATCTCGCCGATGTGCAGCAACTGCTGGGCCTGCTCGACCGGTTGGTGGACTCCGGCAAGTCGGTCGTCGTCATCGAGCACCACCAGGCGGTCATGGCGCACGCCGACTGGATCATCGACCTCGGCCCCGGCGCGGGCCACGACGGCGGCCGGATCGTCTTCGAGGGCACCCCGGCCGACCTGATCGCGGACCGCTCCACCCTCACGGGCGAGCACCTCGCGGAGTACGTCGGCGCCTGAGCGCGCCGCGGAGTGGGGCCGGTCCTGTCTTACGCCGGGGCCGGCCCGCTAGGTGTTCGACCAGGCCCGCTCGCACAGCACCAGCCGGTAGCCGTCCGGGTCCTCGATCGTCACGCCCCACTCGTTCCAGTAGGGGTTGGGCGAGGCGACCCGCTTGCCGCCGTGCCGTGCGAGCCGGTCGACCAGGTCCTCGGGCACGGGCCCGTCGACGTAGAGCACCAGGAGGTCCTCCTCGGTGGGCCGGGGCTCGACGGGGTGGGCGGCCTCGTGGACGAGTTCCAGATGCCAGTCGGCGTCGGGCCAGCCGAGCATGAGCAGATCGTGGTGGCCCGGTTCGGTACCGCCCTCGGCCCGCCATACGACGGCGAGACCGAGTCCGTCGGTCCAGAATCGCTCGGCCGCCGCGAGGTCGCGGGACGGGCGGGCGAGACGGATGTGGCTGCGGCCGTTGACGGGCATCGTGACCTCTTCCTGAGCTGCGGCGACGTCCCCGTCAGCCTAGGCAGCGGGTGATCGCGGGGCCATCGGTCGTGGGCCCTGCGCCCCGGGTCCTAGGACCGTGCGAAACCTGTCGTCCCCGTTGACAGCTGACGTTTTCAGCAAGAACATCGGCCGGAACGAGCAGAAAAGAACAGAGCGGAAAAGAACAGACCCGTCACGCGTACCGCAGGACCGGGGAGGGAGGGCTCCGCGCGTACCGGCCGGATTCAGGGGCGGCCGGTACGCGCGGAGTGGCCGCCGCTCGTCGTCGGCCGGTCGCGCTCCGCGCCGTCAGCCCCGGTTCGTCCCCGCCGGAATCCCGTAGGCCCGTTCCACCTTCACCCGCAGCACGATCCGCCGGTCCCGGACCATCGCGGACCGGTAGTCGTCCCAGTCGGGGTGTTCGCCCTGGACGTCGCGGTAGAGCCGGACGAGTTCCTCGACCGTCTCGTCGTAGGGGTCCTGTGCGACCGGGGAGAGCTCGGCCGTCCCCTCGGCGACGGTGTACGCGCGGCGGTCGGCGCCCGTGACGTGGTACGACGCCCTCGGGTCGCGCCGCAGGTTGCGGGTCTTGGCGCGGCCGTCGGTGATCGAGATGCGGATGATCCGCTCGTCCGGGTAGTAGGCGTGGCTGACGTTCGACAGCTGGGGCCGACCGTCGCGTTTGAGGGTGACCAGCACCCCGCCGTGGCCCTCGGAGAGCAGCCCGAGCAGTGCGTTCTGCGTCGCGTCCTGAGTCATGCCTGGGTCAACCGGCGTACGGGTCGCGCGCATTCCCGGGGCGGATGCCGGGGCAGACGCTGTCTACGCGGGATCCGACCGGGCGTAGACAGTGTCTACGCACGCCTGGTAGACAGTGGCCATGTCTACGGATGAACCCGGGCCCGGGCTGCGGGCCCGGCTGGTCGAGGTCGGGGTGGAGCTGGTCGCCCGGGAGGGTGTGCAGGCGCTGACCCTGCGGGAGATCGCCCGCCGGGCGGGGGTCTCGCACGGCGCCCCGCGCCGGCACTTCCCCACCCACCTGGAGCTGCTGTCGGCCATCGCCCGCCACGGCTTCGCCGAGCTTGCGGAGCGGGCGGCGGTGGCGGCGGCCGGTGACGGTACGGCGAACCCGCGCGCCCAGCTGGAATCGCTCGCGCGGGTCTATCTGGAGTTCGCGCTGGACCACCGCGGCATGTACGAGCTGATGTTCCGTCACGATCTGCTGGAGAGCGGGCATCTGGGCCTCAGGGACACCAGTCTGCCGCTCTTCGGGCGCCTGGTGGAGCTGGTCGCCCTGGCCCGCCCGGACGTGGACGCCCGTCCGGTCGCGGGGGCGTTGTGGGCGAACCTGCACGGCATCGCCCAGCTGTGGGGCTGGGGCAGCCTCCAACTGGCCACGGGCGCCGACGACTTCGTACCCCTGCTGCGGTCGGCGCTGGAGGCGCACCTCGGCCCGGAGGCGGCGTGAACCCTCGTCTCGTCCTCGCGGGCAGCGTGACCGGGGCCGTGATCGTCGCCCTCGACGGCACCGTCCTGACCATCGCCCAGCCCACCCTCCAGGAGGATCTGGGCGCGTCCCTCGGCCAGGTGCAGTGGACCAGCACCGGCTATCTCGTCGCGGTGGCGAGCCTGTTGGTGTTCGCGGGGCGGCTCGGCGACCGGTACGGGCACCGGCGGCTGTTCGGCGTCGGCATGCTCGGCTTCGGGGCGACGTCGGCCGGGATCGGGCTGGCGCCCGGAGTCGACTGGGTGATCGGACTGCGGGTCGTCCAGGGGGTGTTCGGGGCGCTGCTGCAACCCGCCACCCTCGGCATGCTGCGGTCCGCCTACCCGCCGGACCGGCTGCGGGGGCCGATCGCGCTGCGCACCGCCGCGATCGGGGTCTCCGCCGCGGTCGGGCCGCTGGTGGGCGGGGTGCTGGTCGCCGGGTCCGGGTGGCGGGCGGTGTTCTTCCTCAACGTCGTGCCCGCCCTCGTCCTCGGCGCCCTCGCCCTCGCCGTCCGGGAGCCCGAGCGGGTCGGCAGGGTCCCGCTGGACCTGCCCGGTGCCGTCCTGCTCGCGGTGACCCTGGGGTTCCTCGTCGACGCGCTCGCCTCGACGCGGTGGGCCGGTCTGGCGGTGGCCGCCGTCACGGGGGCCGCCTTCGTACGCCATGAGCGGCGCGCCGCGAGCCCGCTGATACCGCGCGCCGTCCCCGGCGCACCGCTCGGCGTGCTGCTCGCCGCGTCGGCCGCCCTGTCGGGCACGCTGTTCGTCGGCACGTTCGTCCTGCAGCACACGCTCGGCCTCGACCCCTTCCAGAGCGCCCTGCGCTGCCTGCCGTTGGCGGTGCTGATGGTGGCCGCCGCCGCGCTGTGCCCGGTGCTGCTGCGCCGGGCGGGAACCCGGCGCACGACGGCGACCGCGATGACCGTGCTGGCCGCCGGGATCCTGGTGCTCTCGCAGGCGTCCGGCACGCTCGCGCTGGGCACCGGATTCGCCCTGCTCGGGGCCGGGTTCGGCACCGTCATGGTCGCGGCCACCCACGCCGTCGTCCGACAGAGTCCCCTCGAGGCGGCCGGGGTGGCGGGCGGGCTCCAGCAGACCACGATGAACGTGGGGCCGACGCTGGGGGTGGCCGTCGTGACCCCGCTCATGGGGCAGGCGGCTGCGCTCACGGTCCTCGCCCTCGTCGCGCTGACGGGCGCGGTCCTGGCCACACGTTTCCACGTCGTTACGGCCGGTCAAGGTCAACCGGGCGACCGTCCGGCCGTTCCTGCGCGACGATGAGGTCTGAGGTCGGTGCGGCGGGGTATGCCGGATCGCACCTCGACGAACGCGATCGGAGGAGAGCGATGGCACGCTTGCGGCAAGAGGTCGACCCGGGTGAGGTCGGGCTGGACGGGAAGGCGCTGGACCGCCTCGACCAGCACTTCGCCCACTACGTCGACGAGGGGCGCATGCCCGGCTTCCTCGTGTCCGTCGCCCGCGGCGGCCGCGTCGCCCATCTCACGGCGCACGGACACCGCGACCTCGCCGCCGGACTCCCCGTCGAGGCCGACACGTTGTGGCGGATCTACTCGATGACCAAGCCGGTCACGGCGGTGGCCGCGCTGACCCTGGTGGAGGAGGGCCGGCTGTCGCTGGACGACCCGGTCGCCCGGCATCTGCCGGCCTTCGCCGACGCGCGGGTCCACGAGAGCGGCTCCGGCGCCGACATGGTCACCCGTCCCGCCGAACAGCCGCTTCTCATACGGCACTTGATGACCCACACGGCAGGCCTGACCTTCGCCTTCTACCACTGCCATCCGGTCGACGCCCTCTACCGCGAGGCCCGTCTGGACTCGTCCGTGGTGCCGGGCACGACCCTCGCCGAGACGGTCGACGTCTACGCGAGCCTGCCGCTCCAGTTCGAGCCGGGCACGCAGTGGAACTACTCGGTCGCCTCCAACGTGCTGGGCCGGGTCATCGAGGTGGTGTCCGGGCAGCCCCTCGACACGTTCTTCGCCGAGCGGATCTTCGGCCCCCTCGGCATGGGCGACGCCGGCTTCCAGGTGCCGGACGAACAGGCGGACAGGCTCTCGGAGTTGTACGGCGAGCAGGACGACGGCCGCATCGAGCCGATCCCCGGCCTGCCGCTGTCCGGCCGGCCCCGCTTCCTGTCCGGCAGCGGCGGCATGGCGGCCTCCGCCCACGACATCCACCGGTTCATGGAGCTGCTGCGATGTCGTGGCACCCTCGACGGCACCCGTCTGCTGGCCCCCGAAACGGTGGACCTGATGACCAGGAACCATCTCCCCGGCGGTGCCGACCTGCGTGCCTTCGGCAGCAGGCCCGCCCACGACGAACCCAACAACGACGGGCTCGGCTTCGGTCTCGGTGTCTCCGTCGTGATCGACCCCGCCCGCACCCTCGCGCCCATGAGCCAGGGCACGTTCGGCTGGAGCGGGGCCGCGTCCACGACCTTCTGGGTCGATCCGCGCCGCGATCTGACCGTGCAGTTCTACACCCAGGTACGCCCCAGGACCCTGAAGCTCAACCCCGACCTCAGGCGGCTGGTGCACGAGGCCGTCGTCGACTGATCAGGCGTCCACGCGCAGCGTGAACTCCACTCCGTCCAGGGCGAGTTCGCGCAGCCACCGCTCGGACCGGGCCGCCGTCTCGGCGGCCCGGTTCAGGCCGGGCGGCAGCGAACCGTCCAGGATGTGCCCCACACCGAGGGCGAGGGTGCGCGAGACGCAACGCGCCATCGCGCTCTCCTCCTCGTCCCCCACCAGGTCCAGCAGATACCCGCCCGACCACGTCCGCCCCGCCGGGCCGTCGACGTCCAGCGAGACCGCGAGAACGACCCGGTCGCGGTCGGCGTCCGTGGTCGGGTAGGTCGCCGCCAACTCCCGTGCCAGCGCGCCGATCCGGGCGTCGTCCCCGCCCTTGAGCTCCTCGAAGACGCCCTCCCAGGCCCGCAGCCAGCCCTCCAGCCGCAGGGTGCCCCGCACGAAGGTCCGCGGCTTCCAGGCGCCCGGCATCCCGTACTGCTCGACGAACGGGACGCTGTCGCGGTTCGGGTACACCTCGAAGGCCTCCCCGTCGACGACATGCCGCCGGGTCGCCTCCCACGGCCGCCCGGCGGTCGTCTCGGCACCGTCCTCGATGTAACGGGCGGGCGAGCGCAGAGCGCCCAGCACCCCGAGGGGCGCCCAGCTGAACCGGTACCGGAAGTCGTTCGGCACCGCGGGGATGCCACCGCAGTAGGACGTGAGACGGTACGAGGCCGCCGTGCCGTCACCGATCGCCTCCCTGGCGCGGGCGACGAGGCTGTGCGCGAAGAGGTGGTCGATGCCCGGGTCGAGCCCGGCCTCGGTGAGGACCACGACCCCGGCCGCGCGGGCCGCGGGCACCTGCTCCAGGACCGCGTCCGACACATAGCTGGAGCACGCGAAGTGCGCCTCGCGCGTCACACAGGCGGCCAGGATCCGAGCGTGCTCCGGCGCGGGCAGCATCGACACCACGACGTCGCCGGGCGCGAGCTCGGCCGTCAGCGCGGCAAGGGTGTACGCACGGGGCTCGGCCCGGCCCGTGAGCCCCAGCCGGTCCAGGGCCTCGGCCGCGCGCTCCTCGGTGCGGTGCCACACGCGCACCCGTCCGGCCGTCCCGCACAGCCGGGCCAGACCGCTGCCCGTGGACAGGCCCGTGCCGATCCAGTGGACGGTGCCGCTCGCCGGAACCAGGTCAGACATCCCTCGACTCCCCTTCCACGATGCCCAGTTCCCGGGCGGTGTCCCGGAACCGTTCCAGACAGCGGCCCCACGGTCCGTCGGTCCCGAACTCCAGCAGCAGGGGCAGCAGTTGCCCCGAGAAGTCGATGCTGGACTCCCTCGGCAGCAGCGAGGGCAGGTTGTCGATGGCGATCAGGTCGAGCGGGGGCTCCTTGTGCAGCCGGCGGACCGGATCGGTCCACTCGGTGGTGCGGTCGTAGACCGGCAGGACGTTCAGGGGCGAGCCGACGTCGCAGGTGACGTCACACAGGGTGCGCAGCCGGCGGGCCGGGTCGTCGAGGTCGGCCTCCCGGAGGAAGGGCGGGACGGGCGTGGTGGCCAGGACGCAGTTCACCATGACGTCGTGCGCCAGCAGGGCCCGGCGGTCCAGGGCGCGGGTCTCCGGGAGGTCCCAGCAGGTGGGGTCGAGACCGGCGGCCTGAAGGGCGACGCGGGCGCCGCGTCCGCTGCGGCCCAGGGCGCCGATCACGAGCGCGGTGAACTCCTCGTCGCCGGGGGCGGGGCGAAGGATCTCGTCGAGTTCCTCCTTCGAGGTGGGCGTGAGCGGCGCGACGAGCCGCCCCCGGTGCTGGAGGACTGCCAGGGCCGCGCCCAGATAGCCGGCCCAGTACCCGAAGGCGGCCAGCCGTCGCCCGTGGTCGTCGACCAGGTACTCCAGATCCAGCAGCGCCCCTGACCCGGCGGCGAACCGGCGCAGCAGGTCGGTGGCGCCGGGTTGCTGCTTGTAGGCGTGCCCGAAGAAGATGTGCCGGTGCGGCAACTCGGCGGGTTCGCCCGGGAGTTCCTTCAGACCGAGGATCACCGCGTCGGCCGGCGCCGACACCCAGGAGCCCGCGGCCGCGACACGGGCGCCGACCGCCTCGTACTCGTCCATGGGGAAGATCCGCTGCGGGGACTCCTCCACGGTCAGCGTCACCCCGCTCTCGACGAGCCGGCGGGCGTCGGACGGCACGACCGGGGTGCGCCGTTCGGTGGTGCGGACCTCGTGGCGCAGCCACAAGTGGAGCTCGGTCATACGCAGTTGGCCTCCGGGCGCGGGGCGTCGGCCGCGAACCGGCCGGCGTTCAACGGGCTGACGTCCACGAAGGGTACGCGGCCCAGGCACAGGTCACGGACGACCTCGCCGACGGCCGGTCCTTGAAGGAAGCCGTGACCGGAGAAGCCGGTCGCATACAGAAAACGGGATACCGTCGTCGCCTCGCCGATCAGGGCGTTGTGGTCCGGGGTGACCTCGTACAGGCCCGCCCAGCCGCCGGTGCGCCGCAGGTCCAGCAGGGACGGGGCGCGGTGTTCCATCGCGGCGGCGAGGCGCGGGATCCAGCGGTCGTGGGTGTCGGTGGCGAAGCCGGGGCGTTCGTCGGGGTCGGACATGCCGACCAGGAGGCCGGGGCCCTCGCGGTGGAAGTACAGGGTGCTGGAGAAGTCGATCGTCATCGGCAGGCCCGGCGGCAGTCCCTGGACCGGCTCGGTGACCGCGATCTGGCGGCGCAGCGGCTCCACGGGCAGTTCCACGCCGACCATCCGCCCGACCGCGCGCGACCAGGCGCCGGCCGCGCAGATCACGGTGTCGGTGGCGATGGTGCCGAGGCTCGTCTCGACGGCCCTGATGGTGTCGCCGCGCACG
Source organism: Streptomyces sp. RG80 (assembly GCF_040446465.1). Classification (NCBI taxonomy): domain Bacteria; kingdom Bacillati; phylum Actinomycetota; class Actinomycetes; order Kitasatosporales; family Streptomycetaceae; genus Streptomyces; species Streptomyces sp. RG80. The sequence continues at coordinate 864,910 of NZ_JBEAAJ010000002.1, forward strand.
GTGATGCCGGTGACCTCGGTGTGCCGCAGGACGCGGGCGCCCAGGGCGCGGGCGGCGGAGGCGTAGCCGTGGACGACGGCCTCGGGCGTGCAGTGGCCGTCGTCCGGCGAGAACGCGGCGGCGAGCAGCCCGTCGGCGCTGATCAGTGGGGAGAGCCTGCGGGCCTCCTTCGGGGTGAGCATGCGGCTGGGCACGCCGAGGGAGTTCTGCAGCCGCACGCCCGCCTCGAAGGAGGCCACGTCCTCGGGTGTGGAGAGCAGGAACAGATAGCCGACGCGGTGCAGGCCGATGTCGTACCCGATCTCCTCACCGAAGCGGCCGAACGCCTCCAGGCTGCGCGCGCCCAGCAGCACGTTCAGTCCGTCGGAGAACTGGGCCCGCACGCCGCCCGCCGCCTTCGAGGTGGACCCGGAGGCCAGTTCGTCCCGTTCGACGAGGACGACGTCGCGGACCCCTGCGGCGGCGAGGTGGTAGGCGATGCTCGCGCCCATCACTCCACCGCCGATCACGACGGCGTTTGCCTGCGTTCTCACGGGCGAGCCTCCCAGGGGGTCGGGGCCGGGATGTCGGGGCCGGTCCCCTCTTCCTGTCCGGACTCGGGTGCCCGTAATCAGGACAGGTGTGCGACCGCGTCCAGGTGGGGCAGGTGGTGGTCGAGGCGTTCCCGCTTGGTGCGCAGATAGGTGATGTTGCTCTCGCACGGCGCTATCAGCAGCGGCACCGTCTCGGCGACCTCGATGCCGTGCCGCACCAGCGCCTCCCGCTTGTCGGGGTTGTTGGACATCAGCCGCACCGAGCGCACCCCGAGGTCGTGCAGCATCCCGGCGGCGACCCCGTAGTCGCGGGCGTCCACCGGCAGACCGAGGGCGAGGTTCGCCTCGACGGTGTCCAGGCCCTCCGCCTGGAGGGCCATCGCGCGCAGCTTGGCGAGCAGTCCGATGCCGCGGCCCTCGTGGCCCCGCAGATAGACGACGATGCCGCTGCCCTCGGCGACGACGGCCTTGAGAGCCGAGTCGAGCTGCTCGCCGCACTCGCAGTGCCGGGAGCCGAAGGCGTCACCGGTCAGGCATTCCGAGTGCAGCCGGGTCAGGACCTCGTCGGTGCCGATCTCCCCGTAGACCAGGGCCACTTGTTCGTCACCGCGATCGTGGTCGAGGTAGCCGACCGCCCGGAATTCACCGTACACCGTGGGCAGCGGCGCATTCACGACGCGTTCCACACCCGTGCGCTTGGGGGACTTCTTGCCGAGTACGCCAACTGTGTCTGTCATGATTCTCGAGTTCCTAAGCAGAGACGAAAGGCCGTGAAAGAATGAGTGGTTCGCAAACGCGGTCGGCGGGGCACGGTACGTTGCCGACGGACACCACGGAAGACGTACGGACGCGAGGCGCGGGTGTCTCACGACAGGTCGCCGTCCTTCCCGTCGGGAGCTTCGAACAGCACGGCCCGTTCCTTCCGCTGGCGACCGACACGCTCGTCGCCTGCGCCGTCGCCCGGGAGATCGCCGCGGCATACCCGGTCCATCTCCTCCCTCCGGTGACGATCTCCTGCTCGCACGAGCACGCGGCGTGGCCGGGGACCGTCAGCATCTCCTCGGTGACCCTTCACTCGGTGATACGTGACATAGCCTCTTCGCTGCGCCGGTCCGGCGTCGAGACCCTGGTCGTGGTCAACGGGCACGGCGGAAACTACGTCCTGGGCAACGTCGTTCAGGAATCCTCCGCCCGCGGCGAGAAGATGGCGCTGTTCCCGGCCGCGGAGGACTGGGAGACGGCGCGGGAGCGGGCCGGGGTGGCCACCTCGCTGCTCACCGACATGCACGCGGGGGAAATCGAGACCTCCATCCTTCTGCACACGTCTCCGGAATTCGTCCGACCCGGTTATGAGTCCGGCGATTTCGTCGCCGACGACCGACGTCATCTGCTCACCCTCGGTATGTCCGCCTATACCGATTCCGGTGTCATCGGCCGTCCTTCGCTGGGTTCGGCGGAAAAGGGCAAAATGGTGCTGGCGAGCCTGGCGGATTCGTTCGGCGCGTATTTCTCACTGCTCACCTCCGACGGGGATTCGACGCGCGGGTAGCGGGCGAGCAGGACGAGGACGCCGGGCAGGCTGGCCGCGAGCGAGAGCACGCCGTAGACGACGGCTACGGCCAGCCCGCTGCCGGCACCCAGGCCCGCCGCGCCGAACGCCCAGGCGGTGACGCCCTCCCGGGGGCCCCAGCCGCCGACGTTCAGGGGCAGGCCCATGGCGAGCAGCGCGAGCACGGCGATCGGCAGCAGCACGGCGACCGAGGCGGCGGATCCGGCGACGCGGGCGGCGAGCACGAACATCCCGATGTGTCCGGCGAGGACGACGACGGAGGACAGGGCGACGCCGGGCCCGTTGCGGCGCGACAGCAGCCCCTCGCGTGCCTCGCGCAGGGCCTTGCCGGCCCGTGAGGGCGCCCGGTCCGCCCGGTTCATCCGCACGGCGAGCACGACGGCCAGCGCGCCCAGCGCGGCGAACAGGAGCAGCGGCGCGAGATGGCGGGCCTGCGAGAACACCGGTGACGGCATGGTCAGCAGCACCGCGGCGCCGATCACGGCCAACGCGAGCTGCCCGGCGACCCGTTCGAGGACGACGGCCCGCACACAGCGGCCGAGCTCCTGGGTGCTGCGGCCGTGCCGCACCGCGCGGTGCACATCGCCGAGGACGCCGCCGGGGAGGGCGGCGTTGAGGAACAGGGCCCGGTAGTAGGAGGCCACGGCCGGGCCGAGCGGCAGCCGGATGTTCAGGCTGCGGGCGACCAACTGCCAGCGCCAGGCGCTGAAGACGGTGGTCACCGCCCCGATGGCGAGCGCGGCGAGCAGTGTCGCGCCGTCGATGCGGCGCAGCCCGTCGAGGAAGACGCCGGTGCCGAGCCGCCAGAGCAGCACGGCGAGGATGAGCACGCCGACGACGCTGCCCAAGTGGGTGCGTACGGCAGGGGACTTGAGACGGGCCAGAACGTTTCGCCACCAGGAGGCGGCGTGGGGGGCGTCGTCGGCGTCCGCGGCCTGGGGCCGGGGTGCGGTGACGATCACGCCGATACGGTCACGGGAGACGGCGACCGGCGGCGGGGGGACGGCCTTGACGGGCGGGAGGGCGACGGCGGCGGCCTCGGGGAGCCGCTCCCCGATCAGCGTCGCGGCGTACCGTTCCGCCAGCCTCGTACCGGCCGCGAACTCGGCCACGCCCGTCACCGACACGGTCGCGGCCACCGGCGTCACGGCCGACGGCCGCACCGCCACGCGGCCGCGCCCCCGCGTCACCCCGGCGGCCCGCACGGCCCACCGCCGGCGCCGGGCGGGCCCCCGTCGGCCCGCGTGGGCCGCCCGTACCGTCTCCACGCTCATGCCGGCCCGCCCGTCGGCCGGGACAGCGCCAGCAGGTCGGTGTGGTGGACGACGACGTTCAGCTCGCCCGCCTCGCAGGCCGCGAGGCGCTCGCGCAGGTAGCGGTCGGCGCGCTCGCGCAGTTCGGGGCGCTGCTCCACGGCGGCGCCGACCCAGCCGCGCAGCCACTGGGCGGTGAGCGCGGCCTCGGCGGGGCCCAGGCGCCATGGGCTCGGGTTGAGCCGTACGGTCGCGCCGCGCTCGGAGAAGGCCTCGCAGGCGGCCGTGATCGCGTCCGGGCCGAGCAGTCCGCCGCGCCGCTGGTGTTCGTTGAACGCCTCGGCGATCTCGTCGTCCATCGGGTCGGCCGGGCCGATGTCGACGCGCCCGGCGACGGACAGCGTGAGCAGGGCCGGGCAGCCCGCGCCCGTGCAGGCGGCGGCGAGGGTGTCGATCTCCTCGCGGGTGAGGACGTCGAGGAGGGCGGAGGCGGTCACCAGGGACGCGCCGGCGAGGGCGTCCGAGGTCAGCCGGGCGACGTCGCCGCGCCGGGTCTCGACGGTGACCCGGCTGCCGTCGGCGGCGACGCGCGGGGAGGCGACGGCGGCGAAGTGCAGCAGGTAGGGGTCGCGGTCGTGCAGCACCCAGTGCTGGGCGCCGTCGAGGCGGGGCGCGAGCCAGCGGCCCATCGAGCCGGTGCCGCAGCCGAGGTCGTGGATGACGACCCCGGCCTTGCCCGGCAGGTTGGCGAGCCGGATCCGCAGCGGGTCGAGCAGGTCGAGCGCCCGCGCCCCGGCGTCGGCGGGCTCGCGCAGCTCCAGCCACTCGGGCGCGTACCGGGGCTGCTCCTCGGGCCCGTCCTCCCGCAGCCTTACGGTGGGCCGCTCACCGGGGCGTACGGCGGGGCCGGCGCCCGGGATGACGAAGTGCGCGTCCGCGCCGGAGCCGGTGGGCTCGGGCGCCGTCGGGGTGTCCCTGGTCACCTCGGACTCCGTCTCCGCCCTGTCCCGCGGTCCCGCCTGCGCCGGGATCATCCCGGTGCGCTGCGCTGTCACAGCCGTCTTCCTCATGCCGCCCTCCAGGGTTCGCTCGGCAGTCGGCCCAGTACTCCGGCCAGGCTGCGGGCCGTGGTCGCCCAGCCGTCCAGGGCGGCCCGCCGGCCCCGGGCTGCCGCCTTCAGACGGCGTCGTACGTCCGCCTCGCCGAACCAGCCGCGCAGTTCCGCGGCGAGGGCGGCGGGGTCCTCCGGCGGGACGAGGATGCCGGGCACACCGCCGTCGGGGGCGCGGCCGACCGCCTCGGGGAGGCCGCCGACGTCGGTGGCCAGGACCGGGATGCCGCGGGCGAGGGCCTCGGTGACCGCCATGCCGTAGGTCTCGGCGTAGGAGGTGAGGACCATCAGGTCGGCGGCGGCGTAGCTGGCGTCGAGTGCGGCGCCGGCCCGCGGTCCGGCCAGTTCCAGCCGGTGCTCCAGACCGTGCTTCGCGATCAGGGACCGCAGGTCGGCCACGTACTCCGGGTCGTGGCCGAGGCCGCCCACGCACACGCAGCTCCACGGCAGGTCCCGGACCGTCGCGAGGGCCTCCACCAGCCGGTGCTGGCCCTTGCGCGGTGTCACCGCGGCGACGCACAGCAGGCGGGAGACACCGTCGGTGCCGGAGGCGAGGGGGGCGATGTCGGCGCCGGGGGCGGCGACATGGACCCGGTCGGGCGCGAGGCCGTGGTGGGAGACGAGGCGGCGCACCGCCCAGTCGCTGGTGGCGATCACCGCGGGCACCGCGCGGAGCACCGCGCGTTCCCTGGCGTCCAGTTCGGCGGCCAGGACCGGGTCGAGGCCGGTCTCGTCGCCGAGCGGGAGGTGCACGAGGACGGCGAGTCTGAGGCGCTCCGCCTCCGGTACGACGATCTCGGGCACCCCGCAGGCGACCAGGCCGTCCATCAGTACGACGGTGTCGTCCGGGAACTGCCGCAGCGTACGGGCGAGTTCCGTGCGGGCCTCGACGCCGGGCCGCGGCCACTCGCCGGCCACCGCGTGCTTGTGGACCTGCCAGCCGAAGCCCGGCAGGTCCAGACTCACGCGCCGGTCATAGGCGTTGCCGCCGCTCGGCGCGGCCGGGTCGTCGACACCGCCCGGCATGACGAAGTGCACGGAGCGCAAAGACATGGGGACGATGTCCGCGTTCTTCAGTACGGAGTGCTGCACGGGCACATAGCCGAGCGCGGCCTCAGGGGTCTTCTCCAGGGTCACGTCGGTCACAGCGCACGCTCGTAACTCGCCCAGGCGACATGCGACTCGTGCAGGGTGACGCCGATCGCGGCGATGCCCCGGGCGCCTTCGCCGAGCGCGCCCTTGTCGATGCGCTCGGCGAGCCGGTCCGCGATGACCTTGGCCAGGAACTCCGTCGAGGTGTTGATCCCGGCGAAGTCGGGCTCGTTGTCGAGGTTGCGGTAGTTCAGCTCGCTGACGACGGCACCGAGTTCCTGCGTGGCCAGCCCGATGTCGACGACGATGTTGTCGTCGTCCAGCTGCTCCCGCCGGAACGTGGCGTCCACGAGGAACGTCGCCCCGTGCAGGCGCTGCGCGGGTCCGAAGACCTCGCCACGGAAGCTGTGGGCGATCATGATGTGATCGCGGACGGTGACACTGAACAACGGACGACCCTCCAGGTGCGGCGCCTTCGATCCCCCGGCCCTGATCGCTGGCGGGGATGCCGAGTAGTACGGCTCTTCGCTTCCCCGTGTTCAGCCGTCTCTCACTCTTTTCTCAGGTCAGGCGCTCTTGTCGTACCGCACGCGGTGACACAGCGCCGCAATCTCCCCGGAAGCGAGCTGTGGCATCACCCGTGGCAGCTCCTCGAACGCACTTTCCCCTGTGATGAGGGCGTCGAGCGCCGGGTCGGCGAGGAGTTCGAGGGCGAGGGCGAGCCGGTCGGCGTAGGAACGGCTGGAGCTGCGGGCCGGGGAGACGGTGCCGACCTGGCTGCTGCGGACGACGAGCCGCCGGGAGTGGAAGGCCTCGCCGAGCGGCAGGGCGACCTGCCGGTCCCCGTACCAGCTCAGTTCGAGGACCGTGCCCTCGGGCCTGAGCAGTTCCAGCGCGCGGGTCAGGCCCTGTTGGGTGGCGCTGGCGTGGACGACGAGGTCGCACTCCCCGAGCGCGTCCGGCGGCAGCGCGAAGTCGACGCCGAGCGCCTCCGCGACCTTCGCCCGGGCCGGATCGGCGTCGACCAACTGGATACGCACCCCCGGGAAGCGGGCCAGCAGGGCGGCGACCGAGCAGCCGACCATCCCGCCGCCGACCACGGCGATCCGGTCGCCGATCAGCGGTGCGGCGTCCCAGAGCGCGTTGACGGCGGTCTCGACGGTGCCGGCGAGGATCGCCCGTTCGGCGGGCACGTTCTCGGGTACCCGGGTCACCGCGGTCACCGGGACGACGTAGCGCGTCTGGTGCGGGTAGAGGCAGAAGACCGTACGGCCGACGAGGTCCGCGGGGCCCTCCTCGACCTCGCCGACGCTGAGGTAGCCGTACTTGACGGGCGCCGGGAAGTCGCCCTCCTGAAAGGGCGCCCGCATGGCCGCGTGCTGGCTCTCGGGGACCTTGCCGCCGAAGACCAGGGTCTCGGTGCCGCGGCTGACTCCGGAGTACAGGGCACGGACCAGCACTTCCCCCTCGGAGGGGGCCACAAGAGTGACCTCACGTATCCCACCCTCACCGGGACTGTTGAGCCAGAACGCGCTCGCGGTGCGCTTCATCGGCCTCCTCCTGAACGCTTGGGAAGTGGTTCACGTACCGAGGTGTGCACAGGTCGCGCACAGTACGCGGCGTTGATCGACTCTGTCACACGGCCGGAGGATGTTCGGTGGCCCTGAACAACACTTACGAGGCAAGGCTGGTCCAGCAGGAGACCGCTGTCGGAGCGGGCGTACAGATCCTGTTGCTGGCTCTGCTCGGTACGGCGATCGGGATGGGACCGGCGGGCTGGCTGACCGGTCTCGTCTTCGCCGTCGCCACCTGGGCGGTGCTCTCACGGGCCCTGCACCGCTCCCGGCCCCGCTCCTTCGGCCCGGCCAACCGGGTGACCCTCGGCCGTTCGATCCTGGTGGGCGGGGTGACGGCGCTCGTCGCCGACTCCTTCCAGAGCTCGCCGCCCATCACCGTCTTCGTCGGTCTGACGGCGATCGCGCTCATCCTCGACGGCGTGGACGGCAAGGTCGCCCGCGCCACCGGCACCTCCACCCCGCTCGGCGCGCGCTTCGACATGGAGGTCGACGCGTTCCTGATCCTGGTGCTCAGCGTGTACGTGTCGATGTCGCACGGCCCGTGGGTGCTGCTGATCGGCGGCATGCGCTACGCCTTCGTCGCCGCCGCCCGTGTCCGGCCGTGGCTGAACGCCCCGCTCCCGCCGAGCACGGCCCGCAAGACGGTGGCCGCCCTCCAGGGCGTGTTCCTCCTCCTGGCCGCCTCCGGTCTGCTGCCGTACGCCCTGGAGTTCGGGGTCGTCGCGACGGCGCTGGGCGCGCTGGTGTGGTCGTTCGGCCGTGACGTCCTGTGGCTGTACCGCACCTCCCGCATCCAGGAAGTCCAGCTGGAGGACGTGCGCGAGCTGGTCGCCGGCTGACCTGGGCCCGGAACAGGGCCTTACGTCCGACGCGGCAGCAGCGCCACCGCCGCAGCCGGTACGGCGGCCAGCACCAGCCACGGCACGGCCGCCGGCAGTCCGCTGTCGAGAAGGGTGCCGGTCGCGGAGCTGCCGACCAGCACGATCAGGCCGGACACCGAGGACAGCGCGCCGGTGTAGAGGCCGAGCCGGCCCTCCTCGGCGAGGTCGGGGACCCAGGCGCGGGCGACCGGTGCGACGAGCATCTGGCCGAAGGTGAGCAGCACGACGAAGGCGGCCGCGGGCAGCAGCCCCGCCGTCCCGGTCCAGCCGGCCGGCCGGGCGAGCGCCACGACCGCGAACCCGGCGGCGATGAGCAGCAGTCCGGCCGTCATCGAGCGGCGCAGGTCGAGCCGGTCCCCCACCCGGCGGGTGACGGGCAGCTGGGCGGTCACCACCAGCAGCGAGGACAGGGCGAACAGCCAGGCCAGCGCGGACTGGGAGCCGGTGGCGCGCTCCACCTCGGCGGGCAGGGCGAGGTAGAGCTGGTTGTAGGCGAGCAGATAGGCGCCGTACGCGCAGGCCAGCGCGAGGAAGCGCCGGTTGCGCACCAACACCCGTATACCGCCCCGGACGTGGACCCGCTGCCGGCCGGGGATGTGCTGCGGCAGCAGCCAGGCGTGGCCGGCGAGGACGAGCACGAAGACCCCGGCGCCGGCGAGACACACGGACCGGAAGTCCACCGACAGCAGCAGCGCGCCGAGCAGCGGCCCGACGAACGCCCCGGCCTGTCCGGCCACGGTGAACAGCGCGAGCACCCGGGTCCGGGATCCGCCGCCCTCCTCCTCGTGGACGACGGCCTGCCGGGCCACCTCGGACTCGACGGCGGGGGAGAACAGCGCGGCGGCGAACCCGATCAGCAGGACGGCCCCGATGACCGCCCAGGTCTCCTCCGCGTACCCGAGCCAGCCGAACCCGGCGATCCGCAGCGCGCATCCCGCGAGCACGACGGGCCGGATGCCGTACCGGTCGGCCAGCGCCCCGCCCACCACGAACAGCCCCTGCTGGCTGAAGGTCCTCAGGCCCAGCACGAATCCGACCAGCCAGCCCGCCATGCCCACCGCGGTGCCGAGGTGCTCGGACAGGAACGGCAGCACGGCGAAGAAGCCGATGTTGAAGGCGAGTTGGGTGAGGATCAGCAGCCGCAGCAGCGGCGAGAGCCGGACCCGGCCCCGATCCTTGCGCAGCGCGGTCGCGATCGAGCTCATCGGCTTCCCACCAATTCCCGGCTACGGGGCCGCTGTTCGGGTTCCGGGGCGGCCGGGCGCGGTGTGCGTCGGGGGCGGCGCACTCCTCCCGCCGCGGTCACCGCCAGTGCGCCGAGCAGGGCGAGGGCGGCGGCGGGGGCGAGGACGGCCCAGGGGGCGCGTTCGGCGTAGGGCTGGTTCTCGGCGAGGAGCAATCCCCATTCCGGGGAGGGTGGTTGGGCGCCGAGGCCGAGGAAGGCGAGGGAGGCGAGGGCGAGGGCGACGCCGGGGAGGCGCAGCAGGGCGTGGCGGGTGACGGGCGGCAGGACGGCGGGCAGCAGTTCGTGCCGGAGCAGGTGCCAGGGGCCGGCGCCCAGGCCGAGGGTGGCGGTGATGTGCGGGGCGGCGCGTTCCTGGCTCAGCAGTGCGGAGGTGTGTGCGGCGAGCGGTGCCCAGGCGACGGCGGCGACGGCGAGCGCGGGGGTGGCGGGGCCGCTGCCGGCGACGGCGGTGACGAGGAGGGCGACGAGGACCGGCGGCAGGGCGGTGACCGTGTCGACGAGCGGTCCGGACAGCCGGGGCAGCAGGCCGAGGAGCACACCGGTGAGGAGTGCGGCGGCGCTGATCGCGAGGGCGAGCAGCAGGGTTTCGAGGGCGCCGTGGCCGACGCGGGCGAGGAGGTCACGGCCGAGTGCGTCGGTGCCGAAGGGGTGAGCCGGGGAGGGCGCTCGGAGGCGCTGTTCGGTGTCGAGGGCGAGGGGGTCGCGGGGCAGGCCGAGCGCGATGACGACCGCCAGCAGTCCACCGTATGCGAAAGGCTGTACACCGCGGACCGTCGACTTCGGACCGTGCAGTGAGGGCAGGGCGCCGTCGCGCAGGGCGGTGCCGATGAGCAGGCGGGCGGTGAGGGTGGCGAGGCCGGCGAAGGCCGCCGCGAGGAGGACGAGGGCTAGGGTGCCGGCCTGGAGGACGGGGAGGTCCTGGGCGAGGGCGGCCTGCAGGGTGGTGCGGCCGAGGCCGGGTATGTCGTAGATCTGCTCGACGGCGACCGCGCCGCCGGTGAGGCCGACCGCGAACAGGCCGGTGTTCGGCAGGAGTCCGGGCAGCGCGCGGCGCAGCGCTTGGCGGGCGATGGTGCGGCCGGGCAGTCCGCGCGCGGCGGCGGCCAGCGCCCAGGGTTCGGCGAAGGCGCCGGGCAGCAGGTCGTCGAGGAGCCGGCCGAGGATCGCTCCGGCGGGCAGGCCGAGGGCGAGCGCGGGCAGGATCGTCCACCGCGGCCCGTACCAGCCGAGGGCGGGCAGCCAGCCGAGCTGGACGCCGACGACGGTGGCGAGCACGGACGCGGTGAGGAACTCGGGCAGCGCGGCGAGGACCGCGGAGCCGCTGCCGCCCGCGCGGCGCCCGTCGAGCCGGTGGTGCGCGCCGAGCCACAGGGTGCGGGCGCAGATCAGCGCGGCGGTGCCGGCGGCGACCGCGAGGGCCACCGCCATCAGCAGCAGGGAGGCGCCGAGGGCCTGGAGCACGGCGGGGGTGACGTCGCTCCCGGAGATCCAGGACTGTCCCGTGTCGCCGCGCCACAGCCCGCCGAGCCACTGTCCGAGGAGGTGGAACGGGCCGTCGTCCAGGCCGAGTCGGTCCCGGATGTCGGCCAGCACCCGGGGATCGGGGTCGCGTTCGGCCGACCGGGCCTTGAGGACGGTCAGCGCCGGGTCGGTGCGCGTCAGCCAGGGCAGCAGGCCGATGGCGCACACGAGGGCGGCGGCGATTCCGGCCCGCCACAGGAGCGTGGCCGCTTGCTGCCGCACGCGTCAGCGCCGGGTGCCGATGCCGACGAGGGTGCGCTCGTACGGGTCGAGGAGCGCGCCGCTGACCTTGGGGCCGACGCCGGTGATGACGCGCTGGTGGATCAGCGGGACGACGGCGTCGGTGCCGAGGATCCTTGCCTCGGCGGCCATCGCCGCGTCCTGTCGCTTCGCGGTGTCGGCGATGCCCTCGGCCTTCTTCACGGCCTGGTCGACGTCCTTGTCGCACAGCAGCGCCAGGTTGTAGCTGCCGTCGCAGGTGAAGTCGCTGGCGAGGACGGAGACGGGGTCGCCGGTGTCGAGGAGGCTGTTGCGGGCGCCGACGAAGGCGTCGAACTTCCCCGCCAGCGCGTCGCTCTCCAGCCGCGAGTACTCACGCACCTCCAGCTGGACCTCGAACCCGGCCTTCTCCAGCTGCTGCTTCAACACCTGGGCGACCTCGGGGAGTTCGGGCCGGTTGTCGTAGGTGGCGAGGGTGATCCTCGCCCCGTCCGGGTCGGTGCCCTTCGCCCGGCCGGCCGGCGCGGTGCGCTTGCCCTCGGCCCAGGTCACGGCGGGTCCGTAGAGACCGGCGCCGGCGTCGGCGTAGCCCTCGTAGACGCCCTTGGTGAGTGCGGAGGTGTCGACCGCCTGCCGGGCCGCGGCCCTGAGGCCCGCGTCCTTGAACACGTCCGACTCGGTGTTGAGGAGCAGGCTCGTGGTGCGGGTCGTGGCGGTCGCCTTGCGCAGGCCCTTGTCGAGGGTGACGGCCTGCGAGACGGGGATCGCCTCGGCGAGGTCGACCTGGTCGGTGCGGAGCGCACTGGCGCGGGCGGTGCCGTCGGCGACGAACTTCACGTCGATGCCGGAGGCCTGGGCGCGGCCGCCCCAGTAGTCGTCGTAGCGGTCCAGGGTGGCGGCGCCGGCGCCCATGACCTTGGTGAGTTCGAAGGGCCCGGTGGCGTGGCCGACCGGGTCGACGCGCTCGGTGCCCTCGTACGCCTTCGCGGAGAGGACGGCGAGGCTCGGGCTGGACAGGCGCAGCGGCAGGGCGGGGTCGGGGTCCTTGGTGGTGACCCGTACTCCGGTGCTGCCCGCGGCCTTGGCGGTGAGGGTCACGCCGGAGAGGGCGGCGGGGGCCGGCTTGGCCTCGGTGGCGTGGGTGAGGGCGGCGGCGACGGTGGCGGGGGTGACGTCGGTGCCGTCCTGGAAGGTGGCCTCGCGCAGGGTGAACAGCCAGGTGCGGTCGTTCTCGCGGGTCCAGGACGCGGCGAGCGCGGGGGCGGCGGCGCCGTTGGCGTCGAGGGCGGTCAGTCCCTCGGTGACGCCGAGGCGGCTCAGGAGGGTGGCGTCGGCGCCGTACGGCGAGAGGTTCTCGGCCGGCGGGAAGGCGAGGGCGACGCGCAACCGGGTGGCGTCGGCCGCGCCGTCGGACGAACCGCCGGTGCCGTCGGAGGCGAAGCAGCCGGTCAGCGCGGGGGCGAGCAGCAGGGCGGGCAGGAAGCGCGAGCGCGGTCGGGTCATTCGGTCATCGCCCCATCGGGATCTCGAAGTGCAGGACGCCGTGCGCGCCCTCGGGGTCCTCGCGCTCGTCGTGCACGAGCTTGCCGAGCGACCGCCAGAAGGCCTCGGCGCCGGGTACGGCCGGGTCGGTGTGCAGATAGACGGAGCGGTAGCCCCCGTCGGCGGCGGCGAACGCCATCAGCTCCGTGACCAGCCGTCGGGCGAGGCCGCGCCGACGGTGTTCGGGGCGGACGTAGATGCGGCGCAGCTGTGCGGTCTCACCGGAGGGGTAGCGCTCGGCGACGTGGCGCGGGTTCGGCGGGTGGGCCGGGCCGCGGGAGTCGAGGGCGCCGGTGGCGACGACCTGGCCGTCGGCCGGGGCGGTCGCCACGAGGAGGGTGTGGCGGGCCGGGGCGAGGTAGGCGGCGGCCGGGTCGATGATGTCGCCGTGCCAGCGGGGCACGTACCCGGTCCCGAAGTCGCGGTAGACGGTGTCGAGCATCACCGCTCGGGCACCGTCGAGGTCGTCCGGGCCCGCGGCCCTGATGCTGTATTCACGCACTTGCACATCATATGCATTAAGCGGAACCCCTTGATCACCTTGCGATTTGACAGTGATCGACGACACGCATAAAACGTACCGACATGACATCCATTTTCAAAACCGCATTAGGTGCGGCAAGGGCGGGATGCTGATGCGCGTCGCTTTCGTCGGCAAGGGTGGCAGCGGCAAGACCACCCTGTCGGCGCTCTTCTCCCGCCATCTCGCGCAGTCCGGCGCTCCCGTGCTCGCCGTGGACGGGGACATCAACCAGCACCTGGCCGAGGCGCTGGGCCACGACGGTGATCCGCCGGCCGCCCCTCCCCTGGGCGCGCACCTGAACGACATCAAGGACTTCCTGCGCGGCACCAACCCGCGCATCGCCTCCCCCGAGGCCATGATCAAGACCACGCCGCCCGGTCGCGGCTCCCGGCTGCTCAACCTGCTCGGCGACGACGAACTGCACACCCGGCACGTCCGGCGGGTGGGCGACGTGCCGCTGATGGTGACGGGCGAGTTCGAGGAGAGCGACCTCGGGGTGGCCTGCTACCACTCCAAGCTCGGCGGTGTGGAGCTCTACCTCAACCACCTCGTCGACGGACCCGGCGAGTATGTGGTGATGGACATGACGGCGGGCGCGGACGCCTTCGCCTCCGGCCTGTTCACCCGCTTCGACCTGACGTTCCTGGTGGCCGAACCCACCCGCAAGGGCGTCTCGGTCTACCGCCAGTACCGCGACCACGCGGCCGAGTTCGGCATCCGGATCGCCGTGGTCGGCAACAAGGTGACCGGCGAGGACGACCTGCTCTTCCTCAAGGAGGAGGTGGGCGACGACCTGCTGACCCACCTGGTCCACTCACCGTTCGTCCGCGCTGCCGAACAGGGCCGGGAACAGGGCGGCCTGGAGTCGCTGGAGTCCCACAACCGGCACGCCCTGAACGTCCTGCGCGAGACCGTGGACGCCTGCCCCCGCGACTGGGCGACGCTGCACCGCCACGCCGTCGAGTTCCATCTCCGCAACGCCCGGGCCTGGGCGGGCGAGGACCTGGCGTCCCAGGTCGACCCCGACTACGTACCCGGCCCCGACGCCCTCGTCTGACACCCCCTCACCCCCCACCCTCTCAACCCCCAACGCACAGACAGGACAAGCACCTTCATGTCTCTCGACGTCTCCCCGAAGCTCCTCGCCGAAGCCGAGAACGGCGCCGTCCGCGAGGAGGACTTCGTGGACACCGTCCGTACGTCCCTCCCCTACGCCTACGACCTCGTCGCCTCCCTCGCCGGCGAACTCCACGACGGCAAGGCCGAGTTCACCGACAACCAGACGCCCCCGCCGTCCGAGAAGGAGCGCGGCCAGCTGCTGCGCGCCCTGGCCAGCGACGCGATCCGCGGCAGCCTGGAGCGCCACTTCGGGGTGACCCTGGCCTTCCAGAACTGCCACCGGGTGGCGGCCTTCCGCCCGGGCTCGCAGGACAGTGAGACCTACGCGCGCTTCACGTCGGTGCGCTCGCAGATCCTGAACCAGTCGCCGGAGTTCAGGGACTGCTGACCCGTCGGGGCACGGAACCGTCGCCTCCTCCCCTGACGACGGTTCCGTGCCCCGGCCACGCTCCCCCCAGGCGTGGCGGCCCCTCCCCGCGGCGGTCGTTCACGGTCACGAGGCGCGTTCCTTCCTCCCGATGAGCAGATACCACGTCACGGACCCAGCGGCGGCCGGGCAGTGGGTGCGCAGTTCGGTCAGTTCCTCCCGGCCGCAGTGGACGGCGCGGGCGTGGAGTTCCGTGACGTAGGGCGGCTCGTCGGGTGGATCCGGCGGCCGGTGGGCCTCCTCCTTGAGGACGGCGAGCAGCGCGGCCGCGGGCGCGTAGGCGGGATTGGCGCACAGCGCACGTCGTACGAGGCTTTCGATGTCGGCCAGTTGCTCGGTGCGCAGGGTGCGCGGGGACCGGCGGGCGAGTCTCGCGAGCGCGAGCCGGTAGTGGACCGGCGCCCGGGGGTGACGTCGGGCGGCCGCGGCGAGCGCGCGATCGGCGCCCGGGTAGTCGCCGTCGGCGAGCGCGGCCCTCCCGCGCCGGTAGTCGGGGTCGATGTCGAGCGGATCGGGCAGATACGACCTGAGCCGCGGCCAGTGCGCGGCGATGGCCGTCAGCGGCAGGAACCAGACGACGCCGTGCGCCGCCTCCACCGACCGGGACATCCCTACGACGCGTCCGTTGCCCAGATCCACGACCGGGCCGCCGCGGAATCCCGGGTGGAGCGGGGCGGGGTCCGGGCCCTGCACGTCGGCCCGGACACACGTACCGGACATGTCGCCTCCGCGGGCGACGAGCGGCGTCCACGCTCCGTGCCGGTCGGACTCATCGCCGTGCCCGGCGGACTCGGCGGACTCGGCGGACTCGGCGGACTCGGCGGACTCGGCGGGATACCCGTAGGTCATCAGTGCCGTGCCCGGGAGTACGGGTCCGGGTGGGGCGAGCGGGGCCGGTGGGACGCGCTCGGGGAGGTCGGGCAGGTGCAGTACGGCGAGGTCGGCGTCGGGGAGGACCTCCATGACCCGGCCGCGGTGTTCCGTTCCACCCGGTCCTGCGGTGCGGACGTGGACCTGATCGTCGCCCGTCACGAAACCGACGCAGGTGAGGGCGAGGTCCGGCGCGACGAGGAAGCCCGCGCCCCGGACGTGGTCGGCCCGCTCGGGGTGGATCCGCAGACACCAACTCTCCGGTCCCCCCGGTTCAACCCCCGCACGGGCCACCCCCATGCCCCCACGCACCCGGTCCGCCCCCACGCCGTGCTCGTCGGCGAGCGTCAACCGGTCCGACTCCGCCACGTTCCGTCCTCCTTCGGTCGCCCTCCACGCTAGGAGCCGGACACGGGAGGCAACCGCCGTGCCGCGCAGGCTGATTCGCCACTGAGCGCACCTCGTCGGCGCCGGGTTGCTGCTTCACTGGAAGCCGCCGCCAGGCGACGGTGAAGGGAGCGGCCCGATGGACGACGGGCACGCGGCAGGGCTGCCGCGGTTGGAGCGGGCCGAGGAATTACAGACGACCGTCTCGCGCTTCCTCGTCCCGCTCAGAGTGACCGCGCCGGACAGCCAGGACTTCCGGGCCGTCGTCGAGTCCGCCGGGACGACACGGCTGAGCGCCGGGCGGGTGCGCTGCACCCCGCACAGCGTGCTGCGCGAGTCACGGTCGATGTCCTCCACCGACCCCGACCTGTTCAAGGTCACCCTGCACCGGCGCGGCAGCGGATGGGCGAGCCAGGGCGGCCGGCAGCATCCGGTGCGCACCGGCGATCTGCTCGCCCTGGACACCACCCGCCCCTACACCCTCGCCCTCCCCGAACCCTGCGATGTCGTGGTCGTCGGCCTGCCCCGCTGGCTGCTCGGCCCGCACGCGAGGACGCCGGCCCGCCGCAGCGGGGAGCCGGTGCCCACCGACGCCGGGATGGGTGCCCTCTGCGCGGCGCTGCTGACGGGGCTCGGCGACCACGTCGACACGCTCGGCGCGCCGCACTCGGAGTATCTGCTCGACGCCGTGACCGGGTTGCTGATCAGCGCCCTGGCCGAGGTCCCGGCCGAGCGCGTCGAGACGCAGTCCGCCGCCGTCGTCGACCGGATCGTCGCCTACACCCTCGCCAATCTGGCCGACCCGGACCTGTGCGCGGCGTCCGTCGCCGCCCGGCACGGCATCTCGGTGCGCTGGCTGCACCAGTTGTTCAAGGGCCGTGAGCGCCCCTTCACCGCGTGGGTGCGGTACGAGCGGCTGAAGCGCATCCGCCGTGAACTGTCGGACCCGGCGTTCGCGCACCGGACGATCGCCGCCGTCGCGGCCCACTGGGGTGTGCTGGATCCGACGCACCTGGCCCGCGCGCTGCGGGACGAATTCGGTTGTACGGCGGCCGAGATGCGGCGTCGCGGGGCCGGTAGCCGTCGGGTCAGGCGGCTCTCCTGATCTGTTGGAGGATGGACGGGTCGGTTATCTCGCTGTCGGCGGCGAGCAGCAGGGCCTTGCTGAGGATCACGGTGAGCCGGTCGTCCTCGAAGGGCAGGAAGACCTTGCCGCCGACCAGGGAACGCGAAGGGACGATGCACAGATAGGAGTGGTCCGGCTCCATCAGGATGTTCGACGAGCCGAGATGGATCCGGTACGTGCGCAGGTCGCCCCGGACGACCAGGAAGCGGCCGTCGAGCGTGCACCGGTCGGCGATCTTCAGGCGGGGCAGGATCCGCCGGAGGGCGTCGCGGCGGGCCTCGGCGCTCTCGGTCAGTTCGGCGAACCCGGCCCGCTCCCAGTAGGCGCGGGCCGGCCCCTGTTCGGTCCAGTCGGGGTCGGCGGCGATCGAGGTCACGCCGACGAAGAGGTCCACGTCGCGCATCGCCTCGCTGAACACCATCGGCGGTATCTCGGCGAGCGGTGCCTGTCGCCAGGCGCCGCCGACCCGGCGCTCGAAGCTCACCCGGTCCGTCGAGGCCACTCCGCCACCGTCCCCCCAGTCCACGTAGGTGTGCGCGAAGGCGGCCCGCCACTCCCCCGCACCCAGGGTGCGCAGGGCCGCGTCCCCGTCCCCGCAGTCCCACGGGCCGAGCAGCCGGCTCCGCCATCCTCGGGCCCGGAAGAGCGCGGCCATCCGCTGGTAGTGCACGAGATGGGCGGCGAAGCGCAGGGAGTGGACGCGGGTCTCCTCCTCGGCCGGGGTGAGGCGGTAGATCTCGCGGAACGCCTGCTTGAACGGCTGCCGTATCCGCCCGTCGACGAGCCGGTCCCGCCAGGCCCGTACGGTGTCGGCGTCCGAGCGGATCGGATGCCACAGGCGCACGCGGGCGTCGTCGGGCACTTCCCCAGGCGCCTCGTCGGGTGTGTCGTCGGGTGTGTCGTGGAGGTCCTCGATCGCCGGCAGGAACGCCCGCCACTGGCTCGGTGCGACCTCGACCTCCCAGATCAGCCGCCGTACGACCGCCCGGGCGAGCGGATGTCCGGCCAGTTCGGTCCGCCATCGGCCGTACGGGTGGACGGTGTCGACGGTGAAGCCGCCTTCCAACGCCCGGGCGAGCGTGCCGAGTTGGATGCCGACCCGCTTGACGAGGTCGCGCAGCTCCTTGACCAGGCCTGCGTGGTCGCGGCGGACCGGGGCGGGGACGGTCTTGAGCGGGCGGCCGTCCTTCTCCCAGGTCAGCTCGGCGCTCTCGGTGACCGTGACGACGGCCGTGTAGCCGCCACCCACCTCGCGGCGCAGGACACCGTCGTCGTCGAACCCGGACCTCGACAGCCGCAGCGCCACCTCGGTCCGCTCGGCCAGGGCCGCCTCGATCTGCTTGAGGAGCTTGTCGAGCTGTTTGGGTACCGCGGCGTGCCGGGTGACCGAGCGCGCGGTGCGGATCGCGGTGACCAGCTCCGGAGTGGGGAAGTCCCGTGCGGCGCGGCTCAGTTCGTGCAGCAGGGCCTGTGACGGCAGGGTCTTGGCGGCCGTCGGCGCGACCGCGATGCCGGGCAGGAGCCGGTCGAAGACGGCGGGCAGCCACGGCTCGTCGCGCAGCAGTGCCACCCGCGCGGCCTGTCCGAGCAGGTCGACCTCGCGGGCCGTGAACGCCTTGTCGGCCCGGTAGGGGATCTCGCCGCGCCCGATGGCGTCGGCACGGTCGGCCGCCGCTTCCAGCGCTCGGCGGGCGTAGGCGACGAAGGCCGGGATCCCGGCCACCTGCCGCCAGACATCCGGCGCGTTCGGCGGCGGCTGGTAGGAGTTGAGCCCGTCGACCTGGACGAGCAGTGCTTGCTCGGCGGGGGTGAGGGCGAGGGCGACGTCGATGCCGTCCATGACGATGGCTCCCTGGTCGCGGCGCACTAGGTCGGCCGCCTTCTCCAGCGTTCCGGGGTCCGCGAGGGACGCGACCGTGAGGAGCGAGTCCGGGTTGGTCGCGTCCCCCCGCTCCACCAGGTACTCGGTCAGCGTGCGGGCGGGGCCGGAGAGTTCTGGCCGCGGCCCGGTGCAGCGCTCCAGTGCCTCCATGGCCGGCCGGAGGCTCACCACGTCGTCGGGGTCCTCGGCGCAGGCGGCGACCGCCTCGAACATCCGGCGGCACGCCTCGGGCGTGTAGCGCGGTTCCCGGTCCCTGGCCTCCCCGTGGACCGCGACGCGTGTCCTGAGCATCGCGTCCGTGGCCCCGGGGCGCGCGCGGTACGCCGCCGCGAGCAGCCCGCCGAGTTCCTCGTCGGACAGCCCGGCCAGGTCGCCGACCCGCACGTCGAGCACGTGGGTGGGGTCGGTCAACGCCCGGAGCACATCGTCGTAGAGCATGCGTCGGATCATGACAGCCGCCACTGACAACGCGGCCCGGACGGGCCTCCCGCGACCTACGCGAAGAACCTCGCGGTGTGCGCCACGAACCGCCGGGCGTCGTCCAGCCAGGGGAAATGCGCCGCCCCGTCCTGCACCACCAGTTCGGCGTCCGCGAACAGCCCGGCGTACTCGGTGATGGCCCGCTGGGGCCCCGCCAAGTCGACCTCCCCGGCCAGCACGAGCACCCGCCCGGGGAATCCGGCCAGCGCCGCGCGCGTGGCGTCCGGGTCGAAGGCCCCCTCGGAGCCGTAGATCCCCGCCGCCTCGTCGTTGCGCTGCTCCTCCTCCGCCGCCCGGAACTCCCTGGCCTCCTCGTTCCAGCGCGCGAACCAGAAGGGTGCGACGGCCTGCCAGTCGTCCGGAGCCGCCCTCCCTTCGGTGATCGCCTCCAGGGCCGCGTACGCCGGGGCGTACCACTCCTCGTCCCGGCGCAGCCGCGCGGTGCTCAGACGGTCCTCGGCGGTGATGCCGACGCCGACCGCGTACACGCTCGGCGTGATCAGGGCCAGGCGGGCGACGCGGTCGGGGTGGCGGGCGGTGTAGAGGGCAGCCAGGTTGGCGCCGGCACTGTGGGCGAGCAGGTCCAGGCGGTCCAGGCCCAGTTCCTTGCGCAGCGCCTCGACGTCGTCGACCTGGCGGTCGCAGCGGTACGACGCCGGGTCCGCCGGGGTCTCCGAGTCGCCGGTGCCCCTCAGGTCCAGCCGGATCAGGGTGCGGTGAGCGGTGAGGCCGCCCAGGTCGCCGAGGTAGACGGAGTCCTGCATGGGGCCGCCGGGGAGGCAGACCAGGGGTGGGCCGTCGCCGGTGGCGTGGTAGGCGAGGAGGGTGCCGTCGGGGGCGTTGAAGGTGGGCATGAGGTGAGGCTTTCAGCACGTCTGGCCTGCGGCAACACAAATTTGAACGAGGAGGTACTCGCTCCTTGGGCCTCATCCCGCGGCAAGGAGGAGAGCGGAGTCCTGGGGCGGGACCGCGACCTGCCCCAGGACCCCGTTCACCGGGGCCTTCCGGCCCCGTCTCAGGCCGCGCGGCGCGCCCGGGCACGGTGCGCCCGGATGATCTCGGCGTACCGGTGCCCGGAGCCCTTGATCGTGCGGGCCTGGGTCTTGTAGTCGACGTGGACCAGGCCGAAGCGCTTGTCGTAGCCGTAGGCCCATTCGAAGTTGTCCAGCAGCGACCAGGCGAAGTAGCCGGCCAGCGGGGCGCCCCGGCGGGCGGCGGAGGCGCAGGCGGCGAGATGCCGGACCAGGTAGTCCTGCCGCTCCGGGTCGTCGACGGTGCCGTCGGGGCGTACCGCGTCCGGGTAGGCGGACCCGTTCTCGGTGACGTACAGCTTGCGGGCGCCGTACTCCTCGGTGAGGCGGAGCAGCAGGGTCTCGATGCCGCTCGCGTCGATCTCCCAGTCCATGCCGGTGCGGGGCACGCCGAGGCGGCGAACGGAACGGGCGTACGGGGCCGGGCCGCTGGGATCGTCGGCGACGGTCTGCGGGAAGTAGTAGTTCAGGCCCAGCCAGTCGAGCGGCGCCGCGATCACCTCCAAGTCGCCTGCCCGCTCGGGGAGTTCGACGCCGTAGACCTTCCGCATGCCCTCCGGGAATCCGCGGCCGTGGATCGGGTCCAGCCACCAGCGGTTGGTGTGGCCGTCCGTGCGGCGGGCGGCTTCGACGTCTTCCGGGCGGTCGGTGGCGGGGTGCACGGTGGAGAGGTTGTTGACGATGCCGACCTGGGCGTCCGGGACGGCGTCCCGGATGGCCTGTACGGCGAGACCGTGCCCCAGGAGCAGGTGGTAGGAGGCGCGGACGGCGGCGGTCAGGTCGGTGAGGCCGGGGGCCATCCTGCCTTCGAGGTGGCCGATCCAGGCGGAGCACAGGGGTTCGTTGAGCGTGGCCCAGTGGCCGACCCGGTCGCCCAGTCGCGCGGCCACGACCGAGGCGTACGCGGCGAAGTGCTCGGCGGTCTCCCGCTCGGGCCAGCCGCCCCGGTCCTGGAGCGCCTGCGGCAGGTCCCAGTGGTAGAGGGTGACGGACGGGGTGATACCCGCCGCCAGCAGTCCGTCGACCAACTCGTCGTAGAAGTCCAGGCCCTTGGCGTTGACCGGACCGTCGCCGCCCGGCAGGACGCGCGGCCAGGCGATCGACAAGCGGTAGGCGTCGGCGCCGAGTTGTCGCATGAGCGCGATGTCCTCGCGCCAGCGGTGGTAGTGGTCGCAGGCGACGTCGCCGTGGTCGTTGCCCGCGATCTTCCCGGGGGTGTGCGCGAAGGTGTCCCAGATCGACGGCGCACGGCCGTCCTCCGCCACGGCTCCCTCGATCTGGTACGCCGAGGTGGCCGTGCCCCACAGGAAGTCGGGCGGAAGGGCTGCGAGGTCGATGGTCACGTAAGTCCTTTCGGGGTCGGTCATTTGACGGCGCCCGCCGTCAACCCGGCGACGAGATAGCGCTGGAGAAGGAGGAAGCCCGCGACCACCGGAACGCTCACGACCAGCGAGGCGGCCATGATCTGGTTCCAGTACACGTCGTTGAGCGTGGAGTAGCCCTGGAGGCCGACGGCGAGGGTGCGGGTGGTGTCGTTGGTCATCACCGACGCGAACAGCACCTCGCCCCAGGCGGTCATGAAGGCGTAGACGGCGACCGCGACGATGCCGGGGATCGCGGCCGGCACGACGACCCGGAACAGCGCCCTGAGCGGGCCGCAGCCGTCCACCAGCGCCGCCTCGTCCAGGTCGCGCGGCACGGAGTCGAAGTACCCGATCAGCATCCAGATCGAGAACGGCAGCGAGAAGGTGAGATACGTCAGGATCAGCCCGCCGCGCGAGCCGAACAGGGCGATGCCGGTGGCGTTGCCGATGTTGACGTAGATCAGGAACAGCGGGAGCAGGAAGAGGATGCCCGGGAACATCTGCGTCGACAGGACGGTGACCGTGAAGACGCGCTTGCCGCGGAAGTCGTAACGGCTGACCGCGTACGCGGAGAACACTGCGATCACCACCGAGCAGACCGTCGCCGCGCCCGCCACGATCAGCGAGTTCACGAAGTAGCGGGCGAGCGGCACCGTCGACCAGATGTCGATGTACGGGCGGATCGTCAACTCGCTCGGTATCCAGCGGAACTTGCCGGTGACGTCGGCGAGGGGCTTCAGCGAGCTGGAGACCATGACGTACACCGGAACCAGCACGAAGGCGCCGAGCAGGGTGAGGAAGATCCGCCGGGCCCAGAGAAACGAACTCGGTGGCGCCATCGGCGAGTTGTGTCGCGCCGCCATCTGGGAGTCACGCACGTGAGGTCCTCCGTCCGCGCGAGGTGAGTGCCAGGTAGGCGCCCGTCACGAGCAGCAGGAACAGCAGCAGGAGTACGGACATGGCGGAGCCGGTGCCGAAGTTCCAGGTGACGAAGGAGGCTTGGTAGATGTGGACCGAGATCAGGTCGGCGGCCTCGGGGGCGGTCCTGCCGAACAGGACGTACGGGGTGTTGAAGTCGTTGAACGTCCACAGGAACAGCACCAGGATCAGCACCTGGTTGACAGCGCCCAGTGACGGCAGGGTGATCCGGCGGATCTGCTGCCACACGCCGGCGCCGTCGAGGGCGGCCGCCTCGTACAACTCCCTTGGGATGTTCTGGAGTCCGGCCATGACGATGAGGAAGGCGAACGGCCAGCCCTTCCACACCGACACGGTCAGCAGCGCGACGAAGCTGTTGTCGCCGATGAGCCAGAACGACGGCTTGTCGGTGAGGCCGAGCTGGTCGTGCAGGACGTGGTTCACCAGGCCGTTGTCGTGCTGGAACATGAACACCCAGGTGATGACGGCCGCGTAGACCGGCAGTGCGTACGGCACCAGGAACAGTGCCCGCAGCAGGCCCCGGCCGCGGAAGGTGTCCTGCATGAACACCGCGGCCGCGGTGCCGATCAGCCAGCACAGGGCGACCGACAGCAAGGTGAAGGCGACGGTGACGAGGAAGGAGTGCAGCAGCGCCTCGCCGACGGGGGCGTCGAAGTCCACCGACACCTTGAAGTTGTCGAGCCCGGACCAGGGCGCGGCGCCCCAGTCGCGGATGTAGAACTGGGTGAGCTCCTTGAAGCTCATCACGATGCCGACGCCCATCGGCACCAGATGGACGAGGAGTTCGAGAAGCAGGGCGGGCAGCAGAAGCAGATACGGCAGTCCGATCCGGCGGATGCGGCCGGGACGGGCCGGCCGCTTCTCGCCGGGCGGCGCCTTCGGTGCGGCGCGTTCCAGGGTCGTGGTCATCACGCGCCCGGCATCTGCTGCTGGGCCTTCTCCAGCGCCGCCTTCACCGAGTCGGCGGTGATGTCGCGTCCGGCGGCCGCGTCGGCGAACAGTCCCTTGATCGCCGTACCGACCGCCGTCTCGAACTGCGACTCGTCGGCGACCTGCGGCAACGCGGCGGCACTCTTGGCGAGGGTGTCCTTGAGGACCGCGTTGGCCGGGCTGTTGAAGGCGGCGTCGGCCTGTGCCGTCTTCACCGGCGGGATCGAGCTGTACGCGGTGTTGAGGATCTTCTGCTCCGCGTCGCTGGTCATGAACTTCACGAACTCGGTCGCGCCGTCGAGGTTGTCGGTGTTCTTGAACACGGCCAGGTTGATGCCGGCGACCATCGAGTTGACCTGTGCGCCGGTGCCCGGGGTGCCGGACCGCACGGGCACGGGGGCGATGCCGTAGTCGTCCTCGCTCATGCCCTGCGACTTGAGGTTGGCGGAGGCGGACTGCCAAAGGAGCATCGCCGTCTTGCCCTTGGCGAAGTCGCTGACGGACTGGTTCTGCGCGTACTCGGCGTTGCCGGGTGCGATGACCTTGTCCTTGGCCATCAGACCGACGTACTGCTGGACCGCGGCCACCACTCCGTCATTGGTGAAGTCGGCCTTGCCGTCCGCGGTGAAGAAGTCGGCGCCGTGCTGCTTGGCGAAGACGAACGCGTGGTGGATGTTCTCCGACGGGTTCGAACCCTCCGCTCCCAGGCCCCACTTGCCGTCCTTGGAGAGCTTCTTGCCGTCGGCGACCAACTCGGCCCAGGTGGCGGGCGGCCCGGATATGCCGGCGTCGGCGAAGAGCTTCTTGTTGTAGTAGAGGGCGTACGCCATCGAGTACAGCGGTACCGCGGCCGGGTCCTTGCCCTCGGCGCCCGTCGAACCGAGCGCGGAGTCGACGAAGCGGTCCTTGCCGCCGATCTTCGCGAAGTTCTCGGCGTTCCACGGCTGGAGTGCGCCGGTGGCCTGAAGCGAGGCGCTCCAGGTGTTGCCGATGTTGAGGACGTCGGGGCCCTGGCCGGAGGTGGTGGCGGTGAGGATGCGGTTCAGCAGGTCCGACCAGGGCACGACCTCCAGTTTCACCTTGATGCCGGTCTGCTTCTCGAACTTGTCGAGTTCGGGCTGGAGGACCTTCTTGTCGACCTCGATGCTCGCCCCCTGGTTGGAGGCCCAGTAGGTCAGCGTCTTGGGCGAGTCGTTGGACCCGCCGTCCGTGGACGAACCGCCTCCGCAGGCCGACGTGGCCAGGGCGAGAGACATGGTGACGGCGCCTACGGCCGCGGCTCGGATGCTGCGCATGGCTCCTGGTGTCCCTTCAGGGAATGCACTCACGGCTTAATTTAGGACGTGAGTTAAATGGCACGGGTTCAGGACGTCAAGGGGTTGCGCGAGGGCAGTTCGAGGGGAAAGCGCGTTCTGTCTTGGGGCGTTCACTTCCTGAAGAAGGTGGGCGAACCGAGCGAGGGGCGCGGGGGAGGTCGGGCGGGCGGCGGCCGGCGGTCGGCAGTCGGCAGTCGGCAGTCGGCAGTCGGCAGTCGGCAGTCGGGGCGACCCTCCCGTGTCGTCTACGGGAGGGCCGCCCCTGGTGCCTCTATCGCTGGGCCGGTGTCACGGCCGCCGGTGCCGGGGCGTACCCCGTGGGGCGTGCCGTGAAGGTGCCGCGGCCCTGGGTCCGGCTGCGCAACCGGGTCGCGTAGCCGAAGAGTTCGGCCAGCGGCACGGTGGCGGTGACGACCGCCGAGCCGCCGCGCGCGACCGACGCGGTGACCCGGCCGCGGCGCGCCGCCAGGTCGCCGAGCACTCCCCCGACAGCGGCCTCCGGCACGGTGACCGTGACCTCGGCAACCGGTTCCAGCAGGACCGTCGCACAGGCGCGCAGTGCCTGCCGGAGCCCGAGCCGGCCCGCCGTACGGAACGCCGTGTCGGAGGAGTCCTTCACATGCGTCGCCCCGTCGGTGAGGGTGACCCGCAGCCCGGTCACGGGGTGACCGCCGATCGGCCCCTCGGCCAACGCGTCCCGGCAACCGGCCTCGACCGCGCGGACGTACTCCTGCGGCACGCGCCCGCCGACGACGACCGACCGGAACTCGAACCCGGCGTCACCGTCCCACGGCTCCACGTCGAGGACGACATGCGCGAACTGCCCCGCGCCGCCGTCCTGTTTGACGTGCCGGAAGACATGCCCGGACACGCCGCGCACAACGGTCTCGCGATGCGCGACCCTCGGCCGACCGGCGTTGACGTCCAGACCGTGGTCCCGCCGCACTTTCTCCAGCGCGACCTCCAGATGCAGTTCGCCCATGCCGGACAGCACGGTCTGCCCGGTCTCCGGGTCGGTCCGCACGACCAGCGACGGGTCCTCCTCGGCGAGCCTGGCCAGCGCCGTGGCCAGCCGGTCGGTGTCGGTGGAGCGGACGGCCTCGACGGCCACGGAGACGACCGGTTCGGCGACACTCGGCGGTTCGAGGACGAGCGGGGCGTCCGGCGCGCACAGGGTCGCCCCGGCCCGCGCCGACTTCAGCCCCACCACGGCCACGATGTCGCCGGCGACCGCCCGCTCCAACTGGGCGTGCCGGTCGGCCTGAACGCGCAGGATGCGACCGATCCGCTCGGCGCGCCGCGCACCGGTGTCCATCACCGCGTCTCCCTTCTCGATCGTTCCGGAGTAGACCCGCAGGTAGGTGAGCCGCCCGGTGGGGGTGGCGTTCACCTTGAACACCAGCGCCGCGAAGGGCGCCGCCGGATCGGCGGCCCGTTCCTGCGGGGTGTCGCCGAGGGTGCCGCGTACGGGCGGCACGTCGAGCGGCGACGGCAGATACGCCACGACCGCGTCCAGCAGCGGCTCGATCCCGCGGTTGCGGTAGGCCGAGCCGCACAGCACGACGACTCCGTCGCCGGTGCGGGTCAGGTCGCGCAGGGCGTCGACGAGCGTCCGCGTGTCGAGTGTCGACCGCATACAGAATTCCTCCAACGCGGCCGGATGCCGTTCGGCCACCGCCTCCTCCAGAAGCCGACGCCGCCGCGCCGCCTCCTCACGCAGTTCGTCAGGGACTTCCGCTACGACCATGTCGCCGCCGTCGGTCCAGGTCAGCGCCCGCATGCGCACGAGGTCCACGACGCCGCGGAACCCGTCCTCCGTACCGATGGGCAGCTGCACGACCAGCGGTGCCGGATGCAGTCGCTCACGGATCGACTCGACGGCGGTGTCGAGGTCGGCGCCCGCGCGGTCCAGCTTGTTGACGAAGGCGATCCGCGGTACGCCGTACCGGTCCGCCTGCCGCCAGACCGACTCGCTCTGCGGTTCGACCCCCGCGACGGCGTCGAAGACCGCGACCGCCCCGTCGAGCACCCGCAACGCGCGCTCCACCTCGTCGGCGAAGTCGACGTGCCCTGGCGTGTCGATCAGGTTGATCCGGTGACCGTCCCAGGCACAGCTGACGGCCGCCGCGAAGATCGTGATACCACGGTCGCGCTCCTGCGGGTCGAAGTCGGTGACGGTCGTACCGTCGTGGACCTCACCGCGTCGGTGGGTGGTGCCGGTGGCGAAGAGGATCCGCTCGGTGACGGTGGTCTTGCCGGCGTCGACGTGGGCGAGGATGCCCAGGTTGCGGACGACGGCGAGGGTGTTGAGGTTGGTGCGCACGGCCCATGGCCTTTCGGGTGCGGTGTGACAGGGCGGCGCGATTCCCGGACGACAGCGAGAGGCTTCTGACAGCACGTCATCGACGTTGCATGGACTGTCAGTTGGTGATGATCAGGCGTCTGTCCGGGGCATCCGGTACCGGCCGCGCAGCGGGTACCGGACGGCGAAGGACACGAGGATCACGTCGTACGACGACGGGGGAACGACGACAGCGGCGCGATTTCGCACGGCCGGTCTCCCCTCACTCGTCGGTCCTCGTCATGGCAGGCACCGTCCCGGAGTGGGGGTGCGTGGCGAGTGTAGGGAGGTGGGCGGGGACGGGGCACTCGAATTTTCCGTCGGTCAGGATTCGGCTGGTCAGGCTTCCGCCGCTCAGCTTGCCGTTGGTCAGCTTTCCGTTGGTCAGGCCGACTGTCGGCGGATCGCGTCGGCGACGAGCTCGCCGATGAGTACCGCGGTCGCCGCCGGGCCCCGGTGGGGCGTGTCCGGGAGGATGGAGGTGTCGGCGACGCGCAGGCCCGGGACGCCGTGGACGCGGCCGAACTGGTCGACCGCCGCCCGCCTGAGGTCGTCGGCGGGTCCCATCGGGACGGTGCCGCAGGTGTGCTGACTGGTCATCAGATGGTCGGAGATCCAGCGGTCCAGCGCGCGGTCGTCGTCGAGGGTTCGGGGGTTGGGGTCCAGGAGTCCTTCGGAGAGCGCCGATAGCGCCGGGGCGGCGAGCAGGGCGGCGGTCGTGCGGACGGCTTCGCGCAGCCGACGGTAGTCGTCGACCATGTCCAGGAAACCGTATGCGATATCCGGCATGCCGTCGGCGCGGGCATGGGCGTGGGCTTTGGCACGGGCAGGGGCATGAGCGTGGGCGTGGGCGTGGGCAGCAGTGTCGGCCACGCCAGCCGCGGCGGAGCCCAGGCGCAGTCGGCCGCTCGGCCGGGACCGCTGCACGGAGACGAGGAAGGACAGGGGGGCGCCCGGTACCCGCACCGCACCGCCGACCAGCCCGGCCATGGGGACCAGGGACTGGAGGATCTCGATGTCACCCGGTCCGCCGGCCTCGACCGCGGAGGCCAGGTGCAGACAGCCGCCGAGCCAGGTGTCGACAGGTTCGCCGAGGTCTTCGCGCGGCGCCCAGTCCAGGACGAGCTGTGGGTGGTCGCCGAGCCGGGCGCCGATGGCGGGAAGGTCCCGCACGACCGGGACGCCGTGACGTGCGAGTTCGGCGGCGGGGCCGATACCGGAGCGCAGTAGCAGGTGCGGGGTGGCGAACGCGCCCGCGCTGAGGACGACGGTCCTCGCGTCCAGCGTGCGGCGCGCTCCCTCGTGCTCCACCACGACGCCGGTGGCGCGGCCGCGCTCGACGACGATCCGCAGGGCTCGGGTGCCGCCGAGGGTGTGGAGGTTCGGGCGGTCGAGAACCTCGGCCGGCAGACAGCTGAGGCCGACGTTGTGGCGTACTCCGGCAACGGAGTTGGAGGGCACGGGGCCGAATCCGGGCGGGGCCTGGTCGTTCTTGTCGGGCTCGTCGGGGAATCCGAGCTGCCGGGCGGCGGCACGGAAGGCTTCTGCCGCGGGGTGGGAAAGGGAGCTGCGGCGGATCGGGATCGGGCCGGATCGGCCGTGCAGTCGGGCAGCGTCCTCACTGGACTCGCCTGCGTCTCTGGCCTCACCTGCGTCTCCGGCCTCGCCGAAGTCCAAGTCGTTCTCCAAGTCCCGTAGGAACGGCAGGACTTGGTCGTAGGCCCAGGCGGGATTGCCGGCGGCGGCCCATCGATCGAAGTCCGCGCGCCGGGCCCGTACGAAGTAGCCGCCGTTGACGGTGGTGGAGCCCCCCAGGCCTCGCCCGCGCGGGACCCGCCAGGGGCGCCTTGGTGTCAGGTGCACCGGGTACCAGGTCGTGGCGGGATGGTCGGGCCGGGCACCGGGGACGAGCCGTGCGTCCAGCAGGTCGGGGCCGAACTCAGCCTCGCCGCGCGGCATTTCACCGGAGTCGATCAGCAGCACGCTCCGGTCCGGGTCCTCGCTGAGCCGCGCCGCGAGCACCGCTCCGGCAGCTCCGGCACCGACCACGAGGACATCGACAGGGCTCTCACCAGGGTTCGGGGGCTGTCCCATGGGTGCCATCCTGCCCCAGGACGTGCGGCCACGCCCTTGCCCATCCGGTCCCTGCCGTCGCCTCGGCGAGGCCCTGCGAAGACTCCGCGACCGGCTCCCGAAAGGCTCGGCGTGGCCGCTGTCGAAGGGCTCCACGACGGCCCCTCAAAGACTCCGCGGCCAACTCCTCCTCGAACAGCTCCGCGACGGCTCCGCAAAGGCCCCGTGACGGCGTACGAAGGCGCCCGCTCCGCCGCCGGTCGAGTCGAGCCCTAGCGGATCCGCAGAGACTCTAAGCGATCGTTCCAGCGGATCTGGCGAGGCGATGCAGCCCCGCACGAGCCGACGTCCAGCAGGGCGGCGGGGTCCGTGTGCCGTGCAGGTCCGCGGCGGCGATCGCCGGCCGCACCGCCACCCCTCACGGTGCGCAGGCCGGCCACGAGCGGCACACGATGCGCGCCGTCCCCGGTTCACCGATCAGGCACGCCACACGGGCGGTTCGACGTGCCCCCGGAACCGGACCGAAGCCCTCCCCGACCTCCTGGAGCACCGACCATGGCCGAAGAGGCACGTATGAAAGTCGCCGCACTGGACGGACCCGGCGTCAGCCGGATCATCGACAAGCCGTTGCCGCGGATCGCCGAGGACTACGTCCTGGTGAAGGTGATCGCGGCGCCGATGTGCAACGAGCATCTGGCGTACGAGCACTGGGACTTCCGGGACCGCAACCGCTGGGACTCCCTCGGGCACGAGGCTGCCGGCGAAGTCGTCGAGGCCCGCCCCGGCAGCCCTTTCCGGCCGGGAGACCGGGTGGTGGTGCTCAGCGGCTATCCGTGCGGGCACTGCGCGATGTGCGCCTCCGGGCGGTACGCGCACTGCGCCGACACCGAGGACCCCCTCGCGGTGTGCGGCGGCGAGTCGGGTGAGTGCGGCTTCGCGCAGTACATGGTCAAGCGGGAACGTCTGCTGCTCCGGATCCCCGACGGGATGCCGTACGAGCATGCGGCGATGGCCTGTTGCGGGATGGGCGCCACGTACACCGCGATGGAGAACATGGGTGTCGCCGCAGACGACACGGTCCTGGTGACGGGGCTCGGCCAGGTGGGACTCGGTGCCGTGATCAACGGCCGGGCCCGTGGAGCCCGGGTGATCTGCGCCGGACGCAGCCCGTATCGCCGGGCGCTGGCACGGCAGTTGGGCGCCGAGTCGATCGTCGACCTGAGCGCGTCGGACGCCCTGTCCGCCGTACGGGAGTTCACCGGGGGCAGGGGTGTCGACCATGTCATCGACTGTTCGGCGCAGGCCGGCCACCAGCGGTTCGGCCTGGACGCGGCGGCGCGCGGCGGGCGGGTCACGTTCCTCGGCGAGTCCGGCGAACTGTCCCTCCACGTCGACCGGGATCTGATCCAGAAGGGTGTCACCCTCTACGGCAGCCTCGACCTGTATCTCCAGCACGCCCCGGGAATGCTCGACGTCATTTCCCGCACGGGCCCGCTGATCGACCGGTTCATCACGCACACCTTTTCACTCGACGAGATCGAGCAGGCCTGGAAACTCCAGCTCACCAGGGAATGCGGAAAGATCATTCTGTTTCCGTGGCGCTGACGCACGAACGACCTCCGAAAGAACGGCCGTACACCGACGGAAGGCAGCCACACCATGTCTGAGAGCATCGAGACCCACGATCCGAACACGCCGCTCTACGTCGGCACCCGGAAGTTTCTCGGAAAGCGCGATCTCGTTCTGTCGTTCTACACGACGAAGTGCCAGTTCCAGTGCACGTACTGCGCTCTGCCGACCCGCTCGGCGACGTTCGAGGTGACGGCCGAGCAGATCAACAACCAGATCGACCACGTCTTCGACAGCAAAGCCGGTGAACTGGACCAGTATCGCCAGTTGTGCTTCGGCAACGAGGGCTCGGCTCTGGACCCGCGGCGCTTTCACCGGGAGTCCGTGGACCATCTGCTGCACCGCGCCCGGGAGATGGAGAACCTCGAGGTCCTGTCCATCGAGACGCGTCCCGAGTATGTCAAGCGTGAGTACCTGGAGCACATCGCGCGGACCACCCACGCGCCCCGGCTCGATGTGACGGTCGGCTTCGAGACGCAGGACGACTTCATCCGGCAGACGGTGCTGAAGAAGAAGATCTCCCGCCGGGTGATGGAGGACCGGGTCGCGCTGCTCGGCGCCCTGGGGATCCGGCTCACGTCGTACGTCCTGATCAAGCCGGCGCCGCGGATGTCGGACGAGCACGGGGTGCGCGAGGCCGTCGCCACGATGGAGTATCTGAAGGACCTCTGCGACCGCCACGGCACGGAGTTGGTCATCTATCTGACGCCCACCTATATCGCCGAGGGCTCGCATCTCCAGCAGACCACGGAGCCCGGCGACTGGACGCCGCCCACCATTCAGGGAATCTTCGACGTCGTACTGGCAGGACACGCCATGGGACTTCCCGTCTACACGGGTCTGTGGAGCGAGGAACTCGCCGACGAGAGCACCGACTTCCGCGGCCGCGAGGGTTACGACCCCGAACTGCGCAAGGCCATGGTGCGTTTCAACCGCGACCACGACTTCGGCCATCTGCTGCCTTTCGTCAAGGCACCGCTGGCGCTGGCAGGATAGGGCCGTGCGCGCGTACCGAAACCTGTTCAAGCAACTGTCCGAGGACGCACCCGAGAAGCTCACCCGAATGCCCGCGGAGTTCCTCGCCGAACAGACGCGCCGACTGCTCGAGAAGGATGAGATATACGTCCTCGAGCAGGTGAACAAATACGTCCCCGTCATGGCCGGACTTCCTGTCGACGCGCTGACCGACGCGACCGAACGCGCTCTGGAGCGAGGGGTGGTCGACGACTTCTGCTTCCTGTACGCGCACCTGCCGGCCGACGGGCGGCCGACCCCCGCCCGCATCGACCGAGCCTGTGTCCGCCTCGCGCGCCGCGGCAACGCCGGCGGCATCGAGCAGATCATCGCCGCGACCGGGGTGCGTCCCGCCCTCGACGAGGAGACGGTCCTGCGGTCCTACAACGTCCTGGTGGCCGCCGGCCGTCTCGGTGCCGTGGACTACATGCGTCAACTCTCCGGCGTACCCGTGCGGTTCGGCGCGGACGCCGCGACCGCCGGTATCCGCGCCCTGCTGGCGAGCGGCCGTCACGGGGCGCTGCGCAAACTGGCCCGCCTCGCCGACGTCGAAGTCCGCCTGGACGCACGGGAGATCCACCGTGCCGTCGCCGAGGCCGTGACCGACGGCACCCTGCACGAGCTGGTCACGGCCCTCGTCTGTCTGCGTCCGTCGCCCCGCATCGAGGGCTTCACCGAGGTGTTCCGGCGTCTGGTGTCCGAGGACCGCTTCGCCGAACTCCCCGCCCTGTTCACGGTGTTCGCCGACGCCGACTGGCGCGCCCTCGACGCCCCCACCTGGCGACGGCTGCTGTCCTCGGGCAGCGCCCCCGCCGTCCGCTTCGCCTTCGAGCGCTACGACGACGCTGTCGTGCTTGCCCAACAGGCCCCGGATGCCTACGCGTTGGCCGTCTCGGTCGGCGACCGCTCCCTGGTCGAGCTGGCGTGCGAGCGGGGCGGGGTGCCGTTGCGCGCCGAGGACGCGGCGGCGCTGCTGGGTGACGCGCTGGAGGACGGCGACGACCGCTGGATCGACTTCGTCGCCGCCCGGCTGACCACGCTGCCCACCGTCGACCCGGACCGCACACAGCAGCTCTACCGCGACCGCGCACAGCTCTACCTCGCCCGGCAGGCGGCCGCCCACCCCGAGCGCGTGCTCCGGGACGCCGAGCTCCTGGGCGTGGCTTGGGAACCCGAGGTGGGCCGGTGGCTGCTCGCCCTCGCCGAGGGCCGCTACGAGGCGGCCGCGGAGGATGCCGGGCAAGCGACGGCACACCCGGTCGCCGCACTCGTCGTCGCCGGCCCTGACCCGGTCGTTCCGGCGGGCAGCCTCGCGGCCGGCGGGGTGCGCGCCTCATGACGAACGGCCCGACGCTCTCCCCCGGCCCGGACGCGGGTCCGCGCTACCGCGGCATGGCGCTCGCCCTGGTGGCCATGGCCAGCGTGCAGACCGGGGCCGGCGCCTCCAGCTATCTCTTCGAGAGGTTCACCCCCGCCGGCACCGCCTGGCTGCGGCTGACCTGGGCGGCAGTCGTCCTGTGGCTCATCGCCCGGCCCCGCGTCCGCGGCCGCGCCCGGCGCGAGGTGGGCACCGCCCTGCTGCTCGGCGCGGTCAGTGGGCTGCTCACCCTGCTGTACTTCGAGGCCGTCGTCCGCATCCCCCTCGGCACCGCGACCGCCCTGGAGTTCCTCGGCCCGCTGGGGGTGGCCGTGGCGGGGCTGCGGCGCCGGATCGACGTGCTGTGGCCACTGACGGCGGCGGTCGGCGTCCTCGCCCTGACCCGGCCCTGGAGCGGCGAGGTGGATCTGGCCGGAGTCGGTTTCGCGCTCGGGGCGGCGGCGGGCTGGGCCGGCTACATCCTGCTCACCAAACGGGTCGGCGCCCAGTTCACCGGCCTCGGCGGCCTGGCCGTCTCCATGGTGGCGGCCTCCGTGGTGACCCTGCCGTTCGCCAGCGTCGGTCACATCGTCGGCCATATGGACGCGCGGGCCCTCGCCCTGTCCGCCCTGGCGGCACTGCTGCTGCCGATCCTGCCGTACGCCGCCGAGATGGTCGCCCTGCGCAACCTGACCACCACGGTGTTCGGCATCCTGATGAGCCTGGAACCCGCCATCGGTACGGTCGTCGGATTCGTACTCCTGGCCGAAGAACCCTCGTGGGCGCAGGCGTCCGGCATCGTCCTGGTCACGGTCGCCGGGATGGGCGCGGTGCGCAGCGAGGGCCGACAGCCGCCGCAAGACGTCGTACAAAAGCAAAAGACCCCTGATGAACAGGGGTCTCAGCTGGAGCTGGTGTCCGAGGGGGGACTTGAACCCCCACGCCCGATAAAGGGCACTAGCACCTCAAGCTAGCGCGTCTGCCATTCCGCCACCCGGACCAGGTGTCTGCCGCCTTGCCGGGGGTGTTCCCCGCGGCGACATGGACAACAATACCAAGCTTTCGGAGCGCCTTTCACCTGCATATCCGTGCCTCGGGCAGCACCTGCGGCCCTCCGGGCGAAGCCCGCCGGAGGCTTCACGGCACGCGACGGAACGATTACTCAGACGATGTCATCCGTGGGCGCGCTCCTCCCCGGCCAGCACCCGAAGAGCGCGTACGAGCGAGGCCGCCGTCTCCTCCCCCAGCGGCGCGAGGAAGCGGCGCTCGGCACCGCGCCGCGCCTGTTCGGCGCGGCTCAGACAGTCCTGTCCCGCGACCGTCAGCTCGACGATGTTCTTACGGCGGTCCCACGGACTGCGCCGCCGAGCGACCAGCCCCTGGTCCTCCAGGCCGTCTATGAGCGCCACCATCGTCGTTCGGTCCACGCCGATCCGGCCGGCCATCTCCACCTGGGACAGCGACGCCGCGTCGGAGAGCACCGCGAGCACCGTCAGCTCATGACCGTCCACGCCATGCGGCGCGAGGGCCTCGGCGGACGCCCTGGCCAGCTTGGCCTGCGCCCGCTTCAGGAGCTGGCCGAGCCGGTCCTCGGGCAGCGAGGGTCTGTCATGGTCGGGCATGCGGCGACTGTGCCCAGGGCCGATCACCGACATGACCGACAAAGCGTGCCGACCAGGGAGAGGCCGTACGGAGCCGACCCGGGCGGGTGCGAGACGGTGCCCGGGACGCGCCGACGTCCGGGGCGGCCGGGACCCGGGGCGGCCGGGACCCGGGGCGGCCGGGGCTCGGGGCGGGGCGGTGCGGTGCGGTGGCCGGGGTCTACTTCTCCCGCTCGTGGTACATCTTCCGCGTCTGTTCCGTATGGGCCCGCATGACCGCCGTGGCGCGCTGTTCGTCGCGGTCCGAGATCGCCGCGATGAGCTCTCGGTGCTCGATCCAGGACTGGCGGCCCCGCTGCCGGGCGACCGGCGTGTAGTACCAGCGCACCCGACGGTCGACCTGCGCGGCCAGCTCGGCGAGCACCGCGTTGCCCGCGAGCTCCATGATCTTCGCGTGCAGCCGGGCGTTCAGCGTGACGGCGGCGTCCACGTCGTCGGCGGCGACCGCGCGCTCACCTTCCGCGCACAGTTCCTCGAGCACGGCGATGGCCGGCTTGCCCGCGTTGGCCGCGGCGAGTCGGGCAGCCTCCGCCTCCAACAACGTACGCACCGTGAGGAGTTGGTCCGCCTCCTCCTCCGTCGGCTCATGCACGAACGCACCCTGAGCAGGCCGCAGATCCACCCACCCCTCGGTGTTCAACCGCTGCAACGCCTCCCGCACCGGCTGCCGCGACACCCCCAGATGACCCGCCAACTCACTCTCCACCAAATGCTGACCAGGCTGCAGAGCACGCGTCGTGATCAACTCCAGCAACGCCTCATACACACGATCACGCAACGGACCGGGGCGCTCGAGCTTGGGCACCGCACCCTGCGGCAGTCCTGGCGTCGACAACATCACGGCCCCTCCTCAGCAGCGTCATCGCTGTATGCGAGAGCCAAGTATGGATTGGCTTTCGCCTACAGTCTACGGCGCACAAAGGCCTGAACCCCTGGGACTTGGGCCCGTCGCGACCGGCCCGTAGCACCAGCTCACGGACGCGGCCGAGCAAACGGTCCGCGCCTCTCGCGCGCCACGAGTGGTCGTTCGCGAGTGGTTCGGGTGCCTGTCGGGGGTCATCCCAAACTCTTGCTGGCATCTGCTCCATCCTGTAGACAATATTTCGTCGACAGTTTTCGACAGTTCCGCGGTACACCCTCGACCGAACGGAGCTCCACACAGTGAAAGTCGCCATCCTCGGCGCCGGAGCCATCGGCGCCTACGTCGGCGCAGCCCTGCACCGCGCAGGCGCCGACGTCCACCTCATCGCCCGTGGACCGCACCTCGCGGCCATGAGGCACCACGGCGTACAAGTCCACAGCCCCCGCGGCGACTTCACCGCCCACCCCCACGCCACCGACAACCCCGCCGACATCGGCCCCGCCGACTACGTCCTGCTCGGACTCAAAGCCCACTCGTACGCGGCGTGCGGGCCGCTCATCGAGCCCCTGCTCCACCAGACCACCGCCGTCATCGCCGCCCAGAACGGCATCCCCTGGTGGTACTTCCACCACCACGGCGGACCCCACGACGGCCACCGCATCCACAGCGTCGATCCCGGCGGCGCGGTCAGCGCGGTCCTCGCCCCCGAACGCGCGATCGGCTGCGTGGTCTACGCGGCCACCGAACTCGAAGGACCGGGTGTGGTGCGACACCTGGAAGGCACCCGCTTCTCCATCGGCGAACCCGACCGGACGATCAGCGACCGTTGCCTGGCCTTCAGCGAGGCCATGCAGGCCGGCGGACTGAAGTGCCCCGTGGAGAAGGACCTGCGCAACGACATCTGGCTCAAGCTGCTCGGCAACATCAGCTTCAACCCCATCAGCGCCCTGGCCCGCGCCACCATGCGCCAGATGTGCCACCACGGCGGCACCCGCCACGTCATCGAGACCATGATGCGGGAGACCCTGTCCGTGGCCGAGGCACTGGGATGTGAGGTCGGGATCTCCATCGAACGCCGCCTGGCCGGCGCCGAACGCGTCGGCGACCACCGCACCTCCACCCTTCAGGACCTCGAAGCCGGCAAACCCCTCGAACTCGACGTCCTCCTCGCCGCCGTCATCGAACTCGCCGACATCACCGGCGTCGACGTGCCGACCCTGCGCACCGTCCACGCCCTCAGCGACCTCCTCGCCCACCGGACCGCCGCGTGAGCCGGCCCGAGTCGCCGCCGAAGGACGGCACTTCCAGGAACGTGCACGCGGGAGCGGACCGCCTCACCCTGCGGGGCGCGGCCACCCAGGGCTGACCGGCCCCCCGCTGCACGACGGCGGGACCTCTACCGGCGGGGAGCGCCCCCTGCGCCGGAGAGGTCCCGCCTCGGTCGTTTCCGGGCCGTATCCCGACTCTGGAATCCTGTATACGATTCTCTGTATACTGTCGCCCAGTGATTTCGTTCGGCATCCAACGGCCCCGGCTCGGAGGCGACATGGAAGATCTGAATCCCGAAGTGGTGCTGGGAATGGCCGCCCAGGCTCCCGACGGCATCGTGATCGTCGACGGCGAAGGGCTGATCCGCTACTGGAACCGGGGCGCTGAGCGCATCTTCGGGTTCCCTGCGGCCGAGGTGGCCGGGCGCAGTCTGGACGTCATCATCCCCGAGCGGCACCGCAAGCGGCACCAGCAGGGCTTCGACGAGGCCATGGAGCGGGGGTACAGCAAGTACGGGGACGCGGACCTGCTGAACGTGCCCGCGCTGGCCGCGGACGGCCGCAAGCTGTCCATCGAGTTCAGCGTTGCGCTGCTGCCCGGCCCTGACGGCAGTACCTACGTCGGCGCGGTCATCCGGGACGTGACCGCGCGCCGTGAGCGGGAGCGGGAGTTGATGCGACGGCGCTCCGAGGCCTCTGTCTGAGCAGTGCCGGAGCACATCGAAGGGGCCGTGACCCACAAGGTCACGGCCCCTTCAGCAGTTCGCTCAGACGATGACGCCGCTCTCCTTGAGCCGTCCGATGGTCTCCTCGTCGTAGCCGAGTTCGACCAGCACCTCGGAGCTGTGCTCGCCCAGCAGCGGGGCGCCGGTGACGTCCGGCTTGAAGGAGGAGAACTTCACCGGGCTGCCGACGGTCAGGTACGTGCCGCGCTCCTTCTGCTCGACCTCGACGACGGTGCCGCTCTTGCGCAGGTCCTCGTCGTAGGCGATCTCCTTCATGCTCATCACCGGGGCGCAGGGCACCTCCCACTCACGCAGGATGTCGACCGCCTCGTACTTGGTCTTGTCCGCGAGCCACTTCTCGATCTCCTCGAAGATCTCGAAGATGTGCGACTGGCGGGCGCGCGCGGTGGCGTACTCCGGGTCCTCGGCCCACTCGGGGTGGCCGATCGCCTCGGCGGTGCGCTTCCAGTTCTGCTCCTGGACGGTGAAGTAGATGTACGCGTTCGGGTCGGTCTCCCAGCCCTTGCACTTGAGGACCCAGCCGGGCTGGCCGCCGCCGCCCGCGTTGCCGCCGCGCGGGACAACGTCGGTGAACTCGCCGTTGGGGTACTGCGGGTACTCCTCCAGGTGGCCGACCCGCTCCAGTCGCTGCTGGTCGCGCAGCTTGACGCGGCAGAGGTTGAGGACGGCGTCCTGCATGGAGACGGAGACCTTCTGGCCCCGGCCGGTCTTGCCGCGGTCGATGATCGCGGTGAGGATGCCGATCGCCAGGTGCATACCGGTGTTGGTGTCGCCGAGGGCGGCGCCGGAGATGGTCGGCGGGCCGTCCCAGAAGCCGGTGGTGGAGGCGGCGCCGCCCGCGCACTGGGCGACGTTCTCGTAGACCTTGAGGTCGTTCCAGGAGGACTGGTCGTTGAAGCCCTTCACCGAGCCGAAGATCAGGCGGGGGTTGAGCTCCTGGATGCGCTCCCAGGAGAAGCCCATGCGGTCCAGGGCGCCGGGGGCGAAGTTCTCGACCAGGACGTCGGCGTCGCGGATGAGCTTCTCCAGGACCTCCTTGCCCTCCTCGGTCTTGGTGTTGATGGCGAGGGAGCGCTTGTTGCTGTTGAGCATCGTGAAGTAGAGCGCGTCCAGGTCCTCGATGTCCCGGAGCTGACGGCGCGTCACATCGCCGCCGTTGGGGCGCTCCACCTTCAGGACGTCGGCGCCGAACCAGGCGAGCATCTGTGTGCAGGCGGGGCCGGCCTGGACCCCGGTGAAGTCGATCACCTTGATTCCGGCGAGCGGCTTTTCACTCATGTCAGCTTCCTTTTCGTGAACGTACGCGTACGGAGCGGGAGTTCGAGGTACGGGAGGTGTCCGCGGGCGGTCACTTCTTGGCCGGCGTGATGTTGCCGACGGTGATGCCCTTGGGGTTGAGGTGCGAGATGTGGCCGCTCTCGGTGCCGGCCGAGGGGTCGATGACGCAGTCGATGAGCGCCGGACCGCCTGAGGCGAGGGCCTCGGTGAGGGCGGCCGTGACCTCGGCGGGGGTGGTGGCGCGGTAGCCCTTGCCGCCGAACGCCTCGATGAGCAGGTCGTGTCGGGCCGCCGACATGAGGGTGGTGGGCGCGGGGGCGTCGTCGTACGGGTTGACGTCGTCGCCGCGGTAGACGCCACCGTTGTTCATGATCACCGTGACCACGGGGAGTTGGTAGCGGCAGATCGTCTCGATCTCGATGCCGCTGAACCCGAAGGCGCTGTCGCCCTCGATGGCGACGACCGGGGCGCCGCTCTCGACGGCGGCGGCGATGGCGTATCCCATGCCGATGCCCATGACGCCCCAGGTGCCGCTGTCGAGGCGGTGGCGGGGGACGTGCATGTCGATGACGTTGCGCGCGATGTCCAGGGCGTTGGCGCCCTCGTTGACGATGTACGTCTCCGGGTGGGCGTGCACGACGTCGCGTACGGCCTTCAGGGCGCCCATGAACTGCATGGGGTGCGGGTCGGCCTCCAGGCGCTTGGCCATCTTGGCGACGTTCTGTGCCGAGCGCGCCCCGAGTTCCTCGCGCCAGGCCGAAGGGGCCGCGATCTGGCCGGGCTTGGTGCGTTCGGCGAGGGCGTCGAGCACGGACTCGATGTCGCCGACGAGGGGGGCGGAGATGGGCTGGTTGCTGTCCATCTCCTTGGGGTCGATGTCGATCTGGACGAACTTGGCGTCGGGGTTCCAGCCCGCCTGGCCGTGTCCCAGCAGCCAGTTGAGGCGGGCGCCGATGAGCATCACGACGTCGGCCTTCTTCAGCGCCAGGGAGCGGGCGGTGGCGGCCGACTGCGGGTGGTCGTCGGGCAGCAGACCCTTCGCCATCGACAT
Organism: Streptomyces sp. RG80; assembly: GCF_040446465.1. Taxonomy (NCBI): domain Bacteria; kingdom Bacillati; phylum Actinomycetota; class Actinomycetes; order Kitasatosporales; family Streptomycetaceae; genus Streptomyces; species Streptomyces sp. RG80. Next base: position 905,129 of record NZ_JBEAAJ010000002.1, read on the forward strand.
CGGTACGTAGGGGATGCCGGTGGACTCGATGAACTCCCGTACCTTCGCGTCTGCTTGGGCGTACGCCGCGCCCTTGCCGAGCACGATCAGCGGGCGTTCGGCGGAGGCCAGCAGCTCGATCGCGCGGTCCACGGCCTCCGGTGCCGGAAGCTGGCGCGGGGCGGGGTCGACGAGCCGGCTCAGCGTCCGGTCGCCCTCCGCCTTGGGCATGATGGCGCCGAGCACCGCGGCGGGGATGTCGAGGTAGACGCCGCCGGGGCGCCCGGAGATCGCGGTGCGCAGGGCGCGGGCGATGCCGCGGCCGATGTCCTCGATGCGGCTGACCCGGTAGGCGGCCTTCACGAAGGGCTGCGCGGCGGCGAGTTGGTCCATCTCCTCGTAGTCGCCCTGCTTGAGGTCGACGAGGTGGCGCTCGCTGGAGCCGGAGATCTGGACCATGGGGAAGCAGTTGGTGGTCGCGTTCGCCAGCGCGACCAGGCCGTTGAGGAAGCCCGGCGCGGACACGGTCAGCGCCACGCCCGGCTTCTTGTTGAGGTAGCCGGCGATGGCCGCCGCGTGTCCGGCGTTGCTCTCGTGACGGAAGCCGATGTAGCGGATGCCCTGGGCCTGGGCGAGGCGGGCCAGGTCGGTGATCGGGATGCCGACCACTCCGTAGATGGTCTCGACGTCGTTCATCTTGAGCGCGTCGACGACCAGGTGGTACCCGTCGGTGAGCTCGGTCGGAACGTCGGCTGCTGCCGCGGTCTCCAGTGGCGAGGGGGCGGTCATGGTCCGAGGTCCTCCTTGGGCAGGTCCTGCCGGAGCGGCTACTCCTCTCACCATCCGCAGCGCGTCCGTCCGCGTCCAAGACCCATCGGCGACCAGCCGATAAACAGCGTCTATCGACGGCTGGTGGGGGTCCTCGCAACTCCCTTGATAGACGCCTGCTATCGGCCGTTCGCCAGTAGGTATTGGACGCGCGACCCAGGTCACCGCAGGCTCGCAGAGGACTGATGCATCGGGACCTGGCGCGAGGGGGTGGGGTCATGGCCGTTCCGGCCACGGCATCCGTGCGCGACGCGAACCGGTACCGGCCCGCGACGGTGACGGGCCTCGTCGACCTCATCGACGTCCAGGTCCGTGAACGCCCGTACGCCCGGGCGCTGGTCGTCACCGGCGAGCGGGTGCACCTGTCCTACCGGGGTCTGTCGGCCCTGGCGGACGGTGTGGCGACCCGGCTTGGAGCGACGGGGCTCAGCCGCGGCGACGCGATCGGCCTGATCGGCGCCAACACCGCTGAGTTCGTTGTGGCGTTGCTCGGCGCGGCGCGGGCCGGGTTGATGGTGGCCCCCTTGGACCCGGCCCTGCCGCTCACCCAACTCTCCGCTCGTGTCGCTGCGTTGGGAGCGCGCGCGGTCCTGCTGGGTCGGTCTGCGGCCGGCGCCCCGCAGCCCGTGGCGAACGGCGCCTCGCTGCCCGTACCCACGTGGCCGTTGCGCGTGGACGTGTCCCGGGCGGGGACGGCGGCCCTCACGTTCACGCCCGGCGCGGCTCCCGCCCCCGAAGCCATGGGTGCGGCAAGCGAGTTGTCGGTACGGGACGCGCTCGTGCTGTTCACCGCCGGCACCTCCGAGCGGGCCAGGATGGTCCCCCTCACCCACGCCAACGTGGCCGCCTCGGTCCGAACCCTCTGCGCCACCTACGAGTTGGGGCCGGAGGACGCGACCGTCGCGGTGATGCCCTTCTTCCACGGGCACGGGCTCTTCGCCGCGCTGCTGGCCACCCTGGCGAGCGGAGGCTGTGTGCTGTTGCCGGAGCGGGGGCGGTTCGCGGCGGGTTCCTTCTGGGACGACATGCGGGCTGTGGGCGCCACCTGGTTCACCGCGGCCCCGGCCATCCACGAGATCCTGCTGGACCGTTCGGAGCGCGAGTACCCGGGCCCGCAGGCGCCGCCCCTCAAGTTCGTACGCAGTGGCAGCGCCCCGCTCAACCCGGCCACGCAGCGGGCACTGGAGCGCACGTTCGGCGTGCCGCTGCTGTCGGCGTACGGGATGACCGAGTCCTCGCATCAGGCGGCCAGCGAACCGCTGCCCGGGCGGGGGGCGTTGAAGCACGGTTCCGTCGGCCGGCCGACCGGGGTCGAGGTCCGGGTCCTGGACCGTGGCGGGCGGGCGTGTCCGGTGGGCGTCGAGGGCGAGTTGTGGGTGCACGGTCCCACCGTCGCGCGCGGCTATCTCGGCGACCGGGACGAGACGGCGTCCACCTTCGTCGACGGCTGGCTGCGCACCGGCGACCTGGGCGTGCTGGACGAGGACGGGTATCTGTCGCTGACCGGGCGGATCAAGAACCTCATCAACCGCGGGGGCGAGAAGATCTCGCCCGAGCATGTCGAGGACATCCTCGCCGGCTGCCCGGGCGTGGCGGAGGCGGCCGTGTTCGCCGTACCCGACCCGGTGTACGGGCAGCGGGTGGGCGCCGCCGTGGTGGTGCGGGACGGCGAGAGCGTCGGGACGGGCGAGATCCTGCGGTACTGCCGTGACCGGCTGGCCGCGTTCGAGGTACCGGACCGGCTCGAGCTGGTCGCCGCTCTGCCGTACACCGCGAAGGGCGCACTGGACCGGAAGGCGGTGCAGGCGCGCTACGCGCCCTGACGAAGGGGTCAGCGCACAACGTGTCCGGCGGGGAGCGGCCGGGCGAAGAAGTCGTCGAGGGACAGGCCCGTGGCGGCGTTGACGAAGGCCCGGGCGGCGACCGAGCCGGGGGTCGCCGCGTGGATGGCCACCGAGACCTGGGCGCCGGCCTCCGGGTCGACCAGAGGCAGCGCGCGGGTGCGGCCGATGACCGGCATGGCGCGCAGCCAGGTGTGCGGCACGATGCTGGCCCACTCGCCGCCGCCCACGTGTGCGTAGAGGGAGGCGATCGAGTCGGTCTCCACCTGCGGGGTGACCACGAACCCCTTCTCCGCGAACACCGTGTCGACGATCTGCCGGATCCGCATGTCGGGCGTCAGCAGCGCGAGCGGCAGTTGCGCCGCGTCCGCCCAGGTCACGGTCGAGGACTGGGCCGCCAGATGGTCGTCCGACACCAGCAGCATGTAGCGCTCCTGGTAGAGGGGTACGACCTGGAGGCCCTCCTGGTCTCCAGGGTCGAAGTGGGCGATGGCGACGTCGAGTTCGTAGTCGCGCAGCTGGCGATGGAGCTCCTTGGTGGACAGCCGGGACCGTACCTGCACCTTGGCCAGCGGGTGGGCGGCGCAGAACGCGGCCACCGGTAGCGCGAGGGTCGTCGACGCCGTGGGGTCGGTGCCGAGCCGCAGGGTGCCAGTGATGCCGGACTGCACGGCGGCCACCTCGGCCTTGAACGCGTCCTGTTCGGCGAGGATCCGTTTGGCCCATACGACGAGCCGCTCGCCCTCCGGGGTGAGGCCCTGGTAGTTGTGCCCGCGGTTGATGAGCGTGACGTTCAGCTCCCGCTCCAGCTTGGCGATCGCCGCGGAGAGCGCGGGCTGGGACACGTAGCAGGATTCCGCCGCCCGGGCGAAGTGACGTTCCCTCGCCACCGCCACGAAGTACTCAAGCTGCCGGAACAGCATGAACGACTCCTCTCTGCCCGCGGCCTCCCGGACCGCCCCGCATAGCTCCATACTGTATGCAGTATTTGGGATATGTACAGGGGAGGTAGTCGTGCTGCTCGACACCCATGGCAGGATCGCCCGCGATCTACGGGTCTCACTGACCGACCGGTGCAATCTCCGGTGCACGTACTGCATGCCGGAGGAAGGCCTGCGCTGGCTGGCCAGACCGGAACTGCTCACCGACGACGAGATCGTCCGGCTGGTCTCCGTCGCGGTCACCGAACTGGGCGTCACCGAGGTCCGCTTCACCGGTGGCGAGCCGCTGCTGCGCCCCGGGCTGGCGGGCATCGTGGCCCGCTGCGCCGCCCTCGCCCCACGTCCCCGGCTCTCACTGACCAGCAACGGCATCGGTCTGGCCCGTACCGCGCGGGCGCTGCGCGCGGCGGGCCTGGACCGGGTCAACGTCTCCCTCGACACCCTGCGCCCCGCGGTCTTCCGCGCCCTCACCCGCCGGGACCGGCACCACGACGTCATCGCCGGCCTCGACGCGGCCCGCACCGCGGGGCTCCTCCCCGTGAAGGTGAACTCGGTGCTCATGCGAGGCGTCAACGACGACGAGGCCCCCGAGCTGCTCGACTGGGCCCTGCGCCACGGCTACGAACTCCGGTTCATCGAGCAGATGCCGCTGGACGCCCAACACGGCTGGCAGCGCGCCGACATGGTGACGGCCGCGGAGATCCTCGAGGCGCTCCGGGCCCGCTTCTCCCTCACGCCCGAGCCGTCGACGGTACGCGGCTCCGCGCCCGCCGAGCGCTGGCTGGTCGACGGCGGCCCGGCGCGGGTCGGGGTGATCGCCTCGGTCACCCGACCGTTCTGCCGCGTCTGCGACCGCACCCGGCTCACCGCCGACGGACAGGTCCGCGCCTGTCTCTTCGCCCGCGAGGAGTCCGACCTGCGCACGGCCCTGCGCTCCGGCGCCGGTGACGAGGAGATCGCCCGGCTCTGGCGCACCGCGATGTGGGGCAAGAAGGCGGGCGCCGGGCTGGACGAGGCCTCCTTCGTCCAGCCCGAGCGCCCGATGTCCGCGATCGGCGGCTGACTCCGGCCGGCAGTCGGCAGTCGGCTGACGCCGGTCGGCACCGGCAGGGAAGCGCCTGCGACCGCTGCACGTCCCCGCAGCGGTCGCAGGCGCGGCTCGGTCAGCGCAGCAGCTTCACGGCCGCCACGACCAGGGGGTCCAGGCCGTCTGCGCCGGCGTCGACGAAGTCGTGGAGCCGGGCGCGCATCCGCGGGTCCCAGAACCTGCCGATGTGCCCCGCGATCTCCTCGGCGGCCCGCTCCCCGGGCAGGTGGGAGAGGTTGCGGGCGATGTCGTTCGCCATCCTGAGCTCGGACGGCACGGTGGCGGTCATCTCAGTCCACCACCGTCACGAGGTCGTTCTCGGCGACTTCGCCCTCGCCGGTCCGGTCCGGTCGCGCGAGCCCGACCTGGACGGCGGTCACCTTGTACTCGGGGCAGTTGGTGGCCCAGTCGGAGTTCTCCGTGGTCACCACGTTGGCCCCGGTGACGGGGTGATGGAAGGTGGTGTACACGACCCCGGTCGGCATCCGGTCGGAGATCTCCGCCCGGAGAGTCGTCGCCCCTACGCGGCTGGCCAGGGTGACCATGTCGCCGTCCTTGATACCGCGGACCTCCGCGTCATGCGGATGCAGTTCCAGGATGTCCTCGGGGTGCCAGGCGACATTGCCGGTACGACGGGTCTGGGCGCCCACGTTGTACTGGCTGAGGATCCGTCCGGTGGTGAGGACCAACGGGAAGCGCCGCGTGCTGCGTTCGTTGGTCGGCACGTAGGAGGTGACCACGAACCGGCCCTTGCCGCGCACGAATTCGTCGATGTGCATGATGGGCGTGCCCTCGGGCGCCTGCTCGTTGCACGGCCACTGGACACTGCCGAGCTTGTCGAGAAGGTCGAAGGAGACACCCGTGAACGTCGGGGTGACCGACGCGATCTCGTCCATGATCTCGCTCGGATGGACGTACGCCATCGGATAACCCATCGCGGTGGCTATCTCGCTGACGATCTGCCACTCGTGCTTGCCCGTCTTGGGCTTCATGACCGCGCGGACCCGGTTGATGCGGCGCTCGGCGTTGGTGAACGTGCCGTCCTTCTCGAGGAAGGACGCCCCGGGCAGGAAGACGTGCGCGAACTTGGCCGTCTCGTTGAGGAACAGGTCCTGTACGACGACCAGTTCCATCGCCTCCAGGGCGGCGGTGACGTGCTGGAGGTTCGGGTCGGACTGCGCGATGTCCTCGCCGTGCACGAACAGGCCCCGGAAGGTGCCGTCGATGGCCGCGTCGAACATGTTGGGGATGCGAAGTCCGGGCTCCGCGAGGAGAGTTCCGCCCCAGAGATTCTCGAAGACGGTGCGTACCGCGTCGTCCGAGACATGCCGGTAGCCGGGCAGTTCGTGCGGGAACGAACCCATGTCGCAGGACCCTTGGACGTTGTTCTGGCCGCGCAACGGGTTCACGCCGACGCCGTCGCGGCCGATGTTGCCGCACGCCATCGCCAGGTTGGCCATGCCCATCACCATGGTGGAGCCCTGGCTGTGCTCGGTGACGCCGAGACCGTAATAGATGGCGCCGTTGGGCGCGCTCGCGTACAGCCGTGCCGCGGCCCGCAGTTCGGCGGCCGGGACGCCGGTGATCTCCTCGACCGCCTCCGGGCTGTTCTCGGGGCGGGCGACGAACTCCGCCCAGTCGTCGAAGCCTTCGCATCGCTGGTCCACGAAGGCCCGGTCCACCAGGTCCTCGGTGACGACGACGTGCGCCATGGCGTTGACGACGGCGACGTTGGTGCTGGGCCGCAGCTGGAGGTGGTGCCGGGCCTCGACGTGCGGGGAGCGCACGAGGTCGATGCGGCGCGGGTCGACGACGATGAGCTCGGCGCCCTCGCGCAGCCGGCGCTTCATCCGGGAGGCGAACACCGGGTGTCCGTCGGTGGGGTTGGCGCCGATCACCATGATGACGTCGGCCTCGGCGACCGAGCGGAAGTCCTGGGTGCCCGCGGACTCGCCGAAGGTCTGCTTGAGGCCGTAGCCCGTCGGGGAGTGGCAGACGCGGGCGCAGGTGTCGACGTTGTTGTTGCCGAAGGCCGCGCGGACCATCTTCTGGACGACGTACACCTCTTCGTTGGTGCAGCGCGAGGAGGTGATGGCGCCGACCGAGCCCTTGCCGTACCGGTCCTGGAGTTCGCGCATCCGGCGGGCGACGGTACCGATCGCCTCGTCCCACTCGACCTCGCGCCAGGGGTCGGTGATCCGCTCGCGGACCATGGGCTTGAGCTGCCGGTCGGGGTGGGTGGCGTAGCCGAAGGCGAACCGGCCCTTCACACAGGAGTGGCCCTCGTTCGCCCCGCCGTCCTTGTACGGCACCATCCGCACGAGTTCGTCGCCGCGCAGCTCGGCCTTGAAGGAACAGCCGACCCCGCAGTAGGCGCACGTGGTCACAACGGACCTGGTGGGCATGCCGAGTTCGACGACGGAACGCTCCTGGAGCGTGGACGTCGGGCAGGCCTGCACGCAGGCGCCGCAGGAGACGCACTCGGAGTCCATGAAGGACTCCCCCGCGCCCGGCGAGACCTTGGAGTCGAAGCCACGGCCCTCGATGGTGAGCGCGAAGGTGCCCTGGACCTCGCCGCAGGCACGCACACAGCGGGAGCAGGCGATGCACTTGGCCGGGTCGAAGTCGAAGTAGGGGTTGGAGGTGTCCTTCTCGGCGCCGAGGTGGTTCTCGCCCTCGTAGCCGTAGCGGACCTGCCTCAGGCCCACCACCCCTGCCATGTCCTGGAGTTCACAGTCTCCGTTGGCCGGGCAGGTCAGACAGTCCAGGGGGTGGTCGGAGATGTAGAGCTCCATGACGCCCTGGCGCAGCTTCTCCACCTTGGGCGTCTGGGTACTCACTTTCATCCCGTCGGAGCACGGGGTGGTGCAGGACGCCGGAGTGCCTCGTCGGCCGTCGATCTCCACCACGCACAACCGGCAGGACCCGAAGGCCTCCAGGCTGTCGGTGGCACACAACTTCGGTATGTCGACGCCCGCTTGAGCAGCCGCGCGCATCACCGAGGTGCCCTCGGGGACGGTCACGGGCAGGCCGTCGACCTCCACCGACACCGTGGCGGGGCCGGGCCGTTCGGGGGTTCCGAAGTCGGGTTCCTTGAGCAGGCTCATGCCGAGCCCTCCGTCCTCACGCCGGTGGCTTGTACGGGTTGGATCGGTTGGATCTCCAGGAGCCGGCGACCGCCGAGGAAGTCGTCGGGGAAGTGCGTGAGGGCGCTGCGCACGGGCATCGGGGTCAACCCGCCCATCGCGCACAGGGAGCCGTCGGTCATCAGGTCACAGAGGTCTTCGAGCAGTGCCAGGTTCTCGTCCCGGTGCGTGCCGGCGACGATTTTGTCGATCACCTCGACGCCGCGCACCGAACCGACCCTGCACGGTGTGCACTTGCCGCAGGACTCCTCGGCGCAGAACTCCATCGCGAAGCGGGCCTGTGCCGCCATGTCGACGGTGTCGTCGAAGACCACGATCCCGCCGTGCCCGAGCATCGCCCCGGCCTCCGCGAACGCCTCGTAGTCCATCGGCAGGTCGAACTGCGACTCCGGCAGGTACGCCCCCAACGGGCCGCCCACCTGCACGGTGCGCACCGGACGCCCGGTGCGGGTGCCGCCGCCGTACTCCTCGATCAGCTCGCGCAGGGTGATGCCGAAGGCGGTCTCGACGATGCCGCCGCGGGCGATGTTGCCGCCGAGCTGGAAGACCTGGGTGCCGCGGGAGCGGCCCACACCGAGGTCCTGGTACGCCTTGGCGCCGTTTGCGAGGACCGTCGGCACGGTGGTGAGGGTCAGCACGTTGTTGACCACGGTCGGTTTGCCGAACAGTCCCTCGATCGCGGGGATCGGCGGCTTGGCGCGGACCATGCCCCGCTTGCCCTCCAGGCTTTCCAGCATGGAGGTCTCCTCGCCGCAGATGTACGCGCCCGCGCCGACCCGCACATGCAGGTCGAAGTCGAGCGCGGAGCCGAGGATGTTCCTGCCCAACCAGCCCTGTTCGCGGGCGAGTTCGATGGCCTCGCGCATCGTGGCGATCGCGGCCGGGTACTCGGAGCGGATGTAGAGGTACCCCTCGCTCGCGCCGACCGCGTGCGCCGCGATGGTCATGCCCTCGATGAGCAGGAACGGGTCGCCTTCCATGACCATCCGGTCCGCGAAGGTCCCGCTGTCGCCCTCGTCGGCGTTGCAACAGACGAACTTCAGCTCGTCGACGCAGTCCAGCACCGTCTTCCACTTGATACCGGCCGGGAATCCGGCGCCGCCTCGGCCGCGCAGCCCGGACTCGGTGACCTCGGCGACCACGTCCGCGGGGGCGAGGTCGAGGGCGGCGCGCAGTCCGGCGAGGCCGCCGTGCTCGACGTAGTCCCGCGGGGACAGGGGGTCGATGACGCCGACTCGTTCGAAGGTGACGCGGTTCTGGCGGGCCAGCCAGGGCAGTTCGTCGACGAGGCCGAGCCGCAGCGGGTGGTCCGCTCCGCCGAGCAGGCCGGCGGCCAGGAGCCCGTCCACGTCCTCGGGGGCCACCGGTCCGTAGCCGACCCGGCCCTGTGGAGTGACGACCTCGACCATCGGCTCCAGCCAGAGCATGCCGCGTGATCCGTTGCGTACGACGTCGATGGCGAAGTCCCCACGAGTGGCGGCCCGTTGGAGGGCTCCGGCGACCTCGTCGGCGCCCACGGAACGGGCCGCCGAGTCGCGGGGGACGTAGACCGTCGCGGTGGGATGCGCAGAAGTGCCGTTCGGGGATGCGTTGTTCATGGTCAGACCGTCCCGTTGAGGATCGAGCCCAGTCGGGCCGGGCCCACGCGTCCGTACAGCCGTCCGTTCGCCTCCACCGCCGGCCCCAGTGCGCAGTTGCCCAGGCAGAAGACCTGCTCGACGGTGACCGACCCGTCGGCGGACGTCTCCCCCAGGGCCAGTCCGGCCTCGCGCGTGTAGCTGACCAGTCGGTCCGCGCCGAGCGCCTGGCAGGCCTCGGCGCGGCAGATGCGGACCGTGGTCCGGCCCGCGGGTTCGCGGCGGAAGTCGTGGTAGAAGGTCACCACTCCGTGGACGTCCGCCCGGGAGAGGTTGAGCTCGTCGGCGAGCACCGGTACCGCCTCCTGCGGCACATGACCCAACTCGGCCTGTACGGCGTGGAGTACGGGCAACAGCGCGCCGCGCTCTCCCCGGTGGTCGGCCACCACCCTGCGCACCACGCTCTCGACCGTCACATCGCTCCCGCTGGTCGTCATGATCGCTTCGCCTTCCGTCACACGGGTCCCCGGCGAGGGTTGCAGGAGACTGAGACAATACCCCATACAGGCTTCTGTATACAGACGACAGTCGTAAAGGGGCGTGCACCGAGCGGCCTGATTCCGGGGCCGCCCACGCGGACCGGCGCCGACCGCCGACGCCATGTTGCATACCAAAACCTGTATGCTGACGCCGCCGTCGGCAACCCTCTCGGCGGGCACCACTTGGCAAAGCCGCCGACCCGGCGGCAGAACGGGACAACCATGCGCGAGGCACTCACGGCCGCTGCGTCCCGGCGCGTCGCCCGCCCGGCACCACTGCGGCAGGCCGTGTACGACGCCCTGACCGAGTTGATCGTCAACGGCTCCCTCAAGCCCGGCCAGCATTTGGTCGAGGCCGAGCTCGCCGAGCACCTCGGGGTCAGCCGTCAGCCGGTCCGCGAGGCCCTCCAGCGGCTCCAGACCGCCGGCTGGGTCGATCTGCGCCCCGCCCAGGGAGCCTTCGTGCACTCCCCCACGGAGGAGGAGGCCGCCCAACTCCTCGGTGTCCGCTCCGTGTTGGAGACCTACTCGGCCCAGCTCGCCGCCCGCAACGCGCAGCCCGAGGACGTCGAACGGCTCCAGGAGCTTCAGCGGGAGGGTGTCGACGCACTCGCCGAGGGCGACGTCGAACGCCTCGTCGCGGCCAACACCGCCCTGCACGCCTTCGTCACCTCCCTGGCCGCCAACGACGTCCTGGCCGAACTGCTCGCCCAGGTGGGCCAGAAGGTGCGCTGGTACTACACCCCCATCGCCAAGCCCCGCGGCAAGGAGGCCTGGAACGAGCACACCCAGCTCATCAAGGCCATCGCCAAGGGGGACGCGGACCGTGCGGGCGAGGTCATGCGCAAGCACACCGAGCGCACGGCCGACTTCTACCGCAAGCAGATCGGGTCCGGCTCGAGCCAGGGCTGACCGAGCGGGCCGCCCCGAACGAGCCGTCGACGGAGGCGAGTTCAGGACGGCGCGAGGGAGTCGGCGGGCCTGCGCACCACGTCGGCGGCCGCGGTGCGGAGGCCCTCCGCACCGGCCGCCGCTCGCAGTTCCAGGAGCCAGGGCAGGACCGTGCGCAGCACGATGTCGAGTCCGCCGCCGTCCTCGCCCAGCATCGCGTCGGCGGGCACCAGCACCGGGTCGGCGAGCACGGTGGACGTCGCACTGCCGGACGGCCCGACGGGGTCCGGCCGGGCCGGGACGAACAGGTCCGGGGCGTGCGCCGGCACCCCCCACAGGCTCAGACCGTCCGGTACACCCAGGGGGCGTGAGGACCAGACGTAGCTGTCGGCCTCCCCCGCCGCCACCACCCGGCGTTTACGTCCGCGCAGCGCGACCACGCCGCCGGAGCGGACCGCGGTGCCGCGCGGCACGAGGAGTTGGGCCTCCTCCCCGTGCCCACCCGTGGCGTCCTCGGCGAGGGCGAGGCTGCTGAGATGACGTCCGGCGGCTATCTCGGCACGTACCCACGGGCTGCCACAGGACTCGATGACGGCGACCGCCGTGTAGTGCGCCTGGAGGACGGCCGCCGTGGCCGGGCAGACGCGCGCGGTCCGTGCCACCACCTCGGCGGCTTCAGGCAGCCCGAGGCCGGCACCGCCGAACTCGGTGGAGACGGTGAGCCCCAGCAGCCCAGTGGCCCCGAGGGCCGTCACGGCGCCACGGGGGAACCTGCCCTCGGCGCCGGTCAGTTCGGCGCCGGGCGCGACGGCCCGGGTCAGGACTTCTGCGAGAACGGTGCGGTACGACACGGAGTGACCCCCTCGGGAGCGGTGTCCGGTCCGCTGTCAGGCGGCCGCGATGATTGCATACAGTATTCTGCATCCCTGAGTCGGTCGACACCAGACGTCGGCCACGGCAATTTCGGGATACTCCGCATCGCAGGCCACACAAGAATGGCTATTGCATACTAAACTCAGTATCCCGTAGTCGATGTTCGCCGTCAGCAGCAGTCGAACGAGGGAGAGGGTTCATGCCCGACACACCCACCGTGGCGGCCCGCGGCCCGATCGCCCGGCCCGCACCCCTGCGCCAGGCGGTCTACGACGCCCTGACCGAGCTGATCATCAACGGCTCGCTCAAGCCCGGCCAGCACCTCGTCGAGGCCGACCTCGCCGAGCATCTCGGCGTCAGCCGCCAGCCGATACGCGAAGCCCTCCAACGGCTCCACACCGCCGGCTGGGTCGACCTGCGCCCCTCACAGGGCGCCTTCGTCCACTCCCCCACCGCCGAGGAGTGCTCCCAACTCCTCAGCGTCCGGGCCGTCCTGGAGACCCACTCCGCGCGCGGCGCCGCCCAGCACGCCACCCCCGCCGACGTCGCCCGGCTGTGGGAGCTCCAGCAGACCGGCCTCACCGCGCTCGCGGCCGGCGACGCCCGGGCCATCGTGGAGGCGAACGCCGCCCTCCACACCCACATCACCCACCTCTCGCGCAACGCGGTCCTCGCCGAACTCATCCCCCAGGTCGACCGACGCGTGCGCTGGTACTACATGCCCATCGCCAAGCCCCGCGGCACCGACGCCTGGAGCGAGCACGCCCTGATCATCGGGGCGATCGCCGACGGCGACCCCGAGAGCGCCGAGGAGCTCATGCGCCGCCACACCTCGAACACCGCCGACTTCTACTGCCGGCAGATCGCCGCGATGACCGGCCGGCGCGCGTGACGGACCGGCGGGCGCCCCGGACGCCGTAGACGATCGCGCTCGCCCCGGGCTCAGGGCTGCGGGTCTATCTCCCGCAGCAGCCCCGACGTCACGTCGAAGACGAAGCCGCGCACGTCGTCGGTGTGCGGCAGGAACGGGGAGGTGCGCACCCGCCGCATGGACTGCCGTACGTCCTGGTCGACGTCCCGGAAGGCCTCCACCGCCCAGGCGGGGCGCTGGCCGACCTCCATCTCCAGCTCGTGCCGGAACTCCTCGGTCAGCGTCTGAAGACCGCAGCCGGTGTGGTGGATGAGGACGACACTGCGGGTGCCCAAAGCGCGCTGACTGATCGTCAGGGAGCGGATGGTGTCATCGGTGACCACTCCGCCGGCGTTGCGGACGGTGTGGCAGTCGCCGAGTTGCAGGCCGAGCGCGGCGTGCAGATCGATGCGGGCGTCCATACAGGCCACCACCGCCACGCGCAGGACCGGGCGGGCGCCCATGCCCGGGTCCACGAAGCCGGCGGCGTAGCTGCGGTTGGCCTCCACGAGCCGGTCGATGACGGTGTCGCCGGCGGTCTGTGCGATACGGGGTGTGTGCGTCGACATGCTGGGCTACCTCGATCCGGTCGGGTACTCACGGACACCGTCCCGGGCAGCGCTCGTGGCGCGCCCGGGACGGGGTGGAAGCGGCGTCGGCCGCCGTCGCTCAGATCACGCCCTGCGCCTTCAGGAGCGGCAACTCCGCTTCTTCCAGGCCGAGTTCGCCGATGAGGATTTCTTCGGTGTGTTGGCCCAGGAGGGGGGAGGGGGTGATGTGGGTGGGGGAGTCGGAGAGTTTGAGGGGGTTGCCGACGGTGGTGTAGGTGCCGCGTTGGGGGTGGTCGACGGTGACGACGATGTCGTTGGCGGCGAGGGAGGGGTCTTCGATGATTTCTTTGGTGGACAGGATGGGTCCGCAGGGGATGTTGTGGGTGTTGAGGCGTTGGAGGACCTGCCATTTGGGTTGGGTGGTGGTCCATTCCTCGATGAGCTGGAACATTTTGGTGAGTTTGGGCAGGCGGGCTTCGGGGGTGGCCCATTCGGGGTCGGTGGCGAGTTCGGGCCGGCCGATGAGGTGGGCCAGGGGTGGCCAGCCGGTGGGCTGGACGATGATGTAGACGTAGTCGTTGGGTCCGCCGGGTGCGCATTTGACGGCCCAGCCGGGTTGGCCGCCGCCGGAGGCGTTGCCGGAGCGGGGGACTTCGTCGGTGAAGTCGTCGCCGGGGTATTCGGGCAGTGGTCCGTGGGCCAGGCGTTGCTGGTCGCGGAGTTTGACGCGGCACAGGTTG